>NZ_KB892438.1 GCF_000373805.1 Corynebacterium pilosum DSM 20521 = CIP 103422
CCCCGAGCTCGCTGCCGATGGCGGTGCAGGTGGCGGTCAGTGATCGGTAGTCCTCGCGGTGCTGCTGGACCATCCGGACGGCCCGGGTCTTGAACTCGGGGTCGTAGGACTTTTTCATGCTGGTGATCCTTCCTTATCGGAAGGCGGCAAGAAACCCGTGACGGTTCAATATGCGCGATCCAGGCGCCACCACGACGACGGGTGTGGGCCAGCAGCTGGCAGAGATTCTCGACCACGGCATTCGCCGCATCGTCGTGGGCTGCGGCGATTCCGGTACCTCTGATGGCGGTGCTGGTGCCCTGCGCGCGCTCGGGCTAAAGATCCTGGACGAACACGGCGAGGAAATCCCCCAGGGTGGCGCGGCACTTGCTCAGGCACACAGCCTGGACGCCAGCGGAATGCACCCCGCACTCGCCGAAGCAGAGATCACCCTGGCCTGCAATATCCACAACATCCTCACCGGCCCACGTGGTGTGGCCCGCGTCTTCGGACCACAGAAGGGCGCTACTCCAGAACAGGTTGAGCAGCTGGAACAGGGTTTGGAGCACTTCGCTGATTTGCTCGTCGATACGTTCCAGCCCCAGGCCGATATCCATTCCGGGCGCGGCTCCGGAGCTTCCGGTGGGCTAGGCGCAGGGCTGATGGCGATCGGTGCGACCGCGCGCGACCGCTTCGACGTGCTTTTAGGCGACCTGCCCGCCCCAGAGGACATCGACGTCCTGATTGAGAAGGCGGACCTGGTCATTACCGCGGAAGGCGCGGTTGACTTCCAGACTCCCCGCGGCAAGGTGCCCGCAGAAATCGCCCGCCGCGCGCAGAACACCGGCGTTCCGGTGATCGCTTTGGCCGGCTCGCTGGGCAAGGGCGCGGACAACGTTTATGAAGTCGGCATTTCCGCCATTCAGTCCATCATGACGGTGCCGATGGCTCTGGAAGACGCGGTACGCGACGGCCGCAAGCTGCTGATCGACGCCACCGAGCGCGCCATCCGCATGCTGCAGATCGGGTGTGTGGTCGCCGCCCGCCAAGAACAGGCAGTGCGCCACCGCTACCAGAACGCCAGCTAAAGTACGGAGGTCGCGGCGATGATGAAATCGCCGCGCACCGCCCACCGCCCTTCAATGAACGGCACCGGCGTCGGCCGCACCAACAGGTAGGCGATGAAGGTGCCATCAGCGCGCACATCAATCTGCGCTTCCTCGAAGCCAAGCCAGCGGTGCGTCATAGGGAACCACGCCTTATACGTGGCTTCCTTGGCGCAGAACAGCAACCGGTCCACGTGGAGGTCGGGGAAATCGTCATGAAGCGCCAAGAGGCCCTCAAGCTCACCTGCGCGCGCGATCTGCTCCAACACGCCCTCCGGCAACACACTGTTGGGCTCAGCATCGATGCCAAGCGAACGCACCTTGGCAATCGGCGCGGCCACCGCTGCACGGAAACCTTCCGTGTGCGTCATCGATCCGGTGAAGCCTGCAGGCCACAGCGGCATGCCGCGCTCACCCTTCAAGATCGGCCCGGCATCGACCACGCCTAGTTCGGCTAGAGCCCGGTGAGCGCACCAGCGCGCGTCACCGAACTCCGCTTTTCGACGATCCACTGAGTGACTCACCAACGTCTGCTCCTGCGGATCCAAGATCTCGAAATTAGCCATGTCCTTCGACTTTGGATCGGTGAGAATGTAGACGTAGCGGGCGGCTGATGGAAACAGTTCCGTATCTTGCACTACTGTTTCACCTCCATCACCGGGTAAGGCCAGGGCTGCGAGTGGTGGCCCTCCCTCTCCCACTCCTTGGGATAACCCAGGGACACTTCGATGTGTTTGACTCCATCGATGATGTCCGTGGACGGCATATGGAGGTGCCCATAAATGACAGCTTTAGCGTTATAGCGCGTGGCCCACCCGCGGGTATGCCGGGTGCCGCACCACAGGGCGATTTCACTCCAGCGCATCGCCATGGTCGGTTCTTGCACCAGCGGCCAGTGGTTCACCAGAATGGTTGGGCCGTTGATGCGCGACAGTCGCTTGATGGAATATGTCAGCCGATCCCAGCACCACGCGCGGATATCGACGAAGGGGGCGATGGCCACCTCATCCGTCATCATGATCTGCTTCTGCTTCGCCGCGGCAATGGCTTCCTCCACGCTCATCCCCGGCCCGCGGAAGGAGTAGTCATACAGCGTAAACAGTGGCACCACGGTCACACCACCAAAGACGGGGTAGGCATCCTCCGGGGTGATCACGCCGACCTGGCGCAGCTCTCGAACCAACTCCTCATATTTGGCCCGCCCCTGGTGCAGGTCCGTGGTGCGGGAGAAGAGCTCATGGTTGCCCGGCACCCAGATCACCTTCGCGTAGCGCTGGGTCAAGTCCTTGAGTACCCGGACGACCAGCTCTGTGCGCTCCGCGACATCACCTGCGACGATCAGCCAGTCCTTCGGATTGGGCGGGACAAGACCGTCGATACTGTCATGGTTAGCTTTGGCCGCCGCGTGAAGATCGGAGACGGCCCAGAGCGTGGTGGGGGTGGTGGCCATGGTTACAGATCTACCACGGCCCACGCCATCGAGCGGAAGCGAATGACCACGCCGACCAAACGAATCAAAATGAAGGCGAGCAGGCCCACCCAAATGCCGGTCAGTCCCCCACCGACGAGGTGGCTGATCCACACGCCCGGCAAGAAGCCCAGCAGCACCGAGGCGATAGTGAGGTTGCGCAAGAACGCCGCATCGCTAGCACCCAGCAGGACACCATCCAGGGCGAAGACCACGCCGCCGGCCACGATCATGACAAGCAACAACCACCACGGCACAGCCATCTGGTCCAGCACCGCCTGGTCGTTGGTAAAGATCGACTGGATCCACGGCGCACCCAGACCAAAGACCAGCGCGAGCCCGCCAGCGAACACCGTGGAGTACAAGGTCACCTTAGTGCCCACCTTGCGCGCATCGTCCACGTTGCCGCTACCCAAGGCTGAACCGGTCAGCGTTTGCGCGGCGATCGCCAAGGAATCCAACACCAGCGTGATGAAGTTCCACAGCTGCAGCATGATCTGGTGTGCAGCCAGCGCCACCACGCCCACCCGGGCCGCCACCGCCGCCGCAGAGATGAACGCCACCTGGAAAGACAAAGAACGCAGGATCAGGTCGCGGCCCAGCACCAGCTGACGGCGCATCACATGCCACCGCGGGGCCCAACTGCCGTTGTGGCTTCGCGCCAAAGCGATGAGGAAACAACTAGAGGTAATGGTCACCCCCAAAACGTTCGCCGCGGCCGAGCCGACCAGCCCCCACCAGTTCACGAAGATGGGGATGGCGATCGCGCCGGGGATCACACCGGCCAGCGTGAAATACAGTGGCCAGCGCGTATTTTGAATGCCGCGCAGCCAACCGTTTCCGGCCATCACAATCAGAGTGAGCGGAATCGCGAAAGCGGAGACATGGAGCCATTGAGCCGAGCGGGACGCCGTGTCCGCATTGCCCGTCAGGGCGAAAGCGATGGGATACGCGAAGATCCACACCAAGGTGGCCAGCAAGAGCCCAACTCCGATCCCCACCCAGGTCGCCTGCACGCCTTCAGCCACTGCTTCGTCGCGTTTGCCCTGCCCGTAAAGCCGGGAGGCGCGCGCCGTAGTACCGTAGGACAGGAACGTCAGCTGTGTGGTCACGGTGGATTGCACGGTCGTGCCGGCGGCCAGGGCGGCCAGCTGTTCGGCACCCAGCCTGCCAATCACGGCGGTATCAAGCAGCAAGTACAGCGGGGTTGCTGCCAACACGCCGAGCGCGGGGAAAGCAAGCGAGAAGATCGTGCGTGCTGAAATCTCGCTCGCCTTGAGCGTCACGATTCGCGGAGGGCATCGATAAGCTTATCGACGACCTCCTCTGCACTCCCTGCTGCCGAATAGCCAGCGGCTGGCTCATGACCGCCCCCACCGAGGCGCGCCGCCACCTTGGACACGTCCGTACTACTCGAACGAAGAGAGACGGACCAGAACCCCGGGTGCATCTCTTTCAACACCACTCCGATATCAGTGCCTTCGAGCACGCGCACATAATCAATCGCCGTCTCGATTGCTGGTTGAGACATGTGGTCATTGGCCGCAGCATCCACCACCAACACTGCAACGTGGTGCCCGTGCGCCTCGCGGATCTGTACCCCGGACATAATTTTGCCCAGATGGTGCAGGTCCGTCGCCGATATCCGGTCCATCAGGTCCATCGAAATCTGGCGCGGATCCAGGCCAAACTCCATCAGCTCTGCGGCCAACGTGTGCATGCGCGGGGTGCCCCATTTGAAGCTGCCGGTATCGGTGACCAGGCCTGCATAGAGGCAATATGCAAGCTCATAATCCAGTGGCACGCCAAGGTGTGTCAGCACGTCGCGCAGCAGCGTGGTGGTCGATTCGGCATCCGCGACGAAGTTGTGGTGCCCGAAACCAGGATTGGTTACGTGGTGATCAATAACCAGCACCTGCGGTGCCGCAGCAATCGCATCAGCAAGCATGCCGGTGCGATCCAGAGAGGCGCAGTCGACAGTGACAACCAAGGCATCGTCGTGAAGCTCGTCTCCCAGCTGAACCTCATCCGCACCGGGGATGCAGTGCAGGTTTTCCGGGAATGGGTGGGGCTGCCCAATCTGCACGATCACCTCTTTGCCCAGGCTGCGCAGCGCGCGCGCCAGGGCTGTGGCGGAGCCGATGGCATCGGCGTCAGGGCGGATGTGCGTGACGACGACCACCCGTGGCGCCTCCTGCAGAATCCGGGCTGCGCCAACGCTATCGACGGCTGAAGGGGTAGACATTACACCTCGTCGCTTTCCGTCTTATATGGGTTGGCATCGCCGGCCGGTTTCGCATTCTTCTTCAGCTCAGCCAATTCTTCGTCGCGGGCACGCGCCTTGGCCAGCAGTTCTTCCATGCGGGCCGATGCCTCGGGCACGGTATCCAGCTCAAAGCTCAGCGTCGGGGTAAATCGGACGCTCAGCTCGTCGCCGACGATCTTGCGCAGCTGGCCCCGCGCACGGTGCAGGGCCTCAGCCGCCTGATCATAATTGGGCTCGTCGTCAATGTTGACGCCACGCACCGTGTAGTAGACGGTGGCATCGTGCAAGTCGCCAGTCACCCGCGTGTCGGTGACGGTGATCAGTTCCATGCGGCGATCCTTGATGTCGTGTTCGATCGCACTCGCGACGATCGTCTGGATCCTCTTGGCCATTCGATTCGCACGTGGGTTCTCAGCCATGTCATCTCCTCGCAGAAATTAAAGGGTTAATGGTCTTTTAGCTCTCCCAGTGTACCTAACACAGTGCCAGATACCGCACCGCGCAGAAAAACGCCCCTCCTCTGATTCTGCAGCTGCAGAAAATGAGGAGGGGCGTTCGTCGTTAAGCGATATTAATCGCGTGGGACTTCCACCATTTCGTACACCTGGATGATGTCGTCCACTTCGATGTTCGGGTAGCTGAGCACCATACCGCACTCATAACCCTTCTCCACCTCGGTGACGTCATCCTTCTCGCGGCGCAGCGAGGTGATGGTCGCATTCTCGGTGACGACCGTGCCGTCGCGGACCAAGCGAGCCTTGGCATTGCGCACGACCTTGCCATCGGTGACCATGCAACCTGCGATGAGGCCCACAGCGGATGCCTTGAAGATCTGGCGAATCTCGGCGGAACCGACTTCGCGCTCTTCGTAGATCGGCTTGAGCATGCCCTTGAGAGCGTTCTCGACGTCCTCGATCGCCTGGTAGATGACCGAGTAGTAGCGAATATCCACGCCCTCTTCGTTGGCTTCCTCGGTGGCCTTGCCCTCGGAGCGAACGTTGAACGCCAGGATCACAGCATCGGAGGCTGCTGCCAGCGTCACGTTGGTCTGGGTCACGGCACCAACACCACGGTCGATGATGTTCACCTCGACCTCGTCGTCCACCTCGATCTTGAGCAACGCATCTTCCAGTGCCTCGACGGAACCAGCATTGTCGCCCTTGAGGATGAGGTTGAGCTGGTTGGTCTCCTTGAGCACCTGATCCAGGTTCTCCAGGGACACACGCTTCTGACGACGCGCCTGCAGCGCCGAACGCTGACGAGCATCACGCTGCGCCGCGATCTGACGTGCCACGCGGTCATCTTCCACCACGAGCAAGTTGTCGCCAGGACCGGGAACACCGTTCAGGCCCTGGACCTGCACTGGGCGGGATGGACCAGCAGACTCGACGTCATTGCCCCACTCGTCCGACATGCGACGCACACGGCCGAAGGTGGAACCAACGACGATGGACTCGCCGACGTTCAAGGTACCGCGCTGCACCAGAATCGTCGCGACAGGGCCACGGCCGCGATCAAGGTGAGCCTCGATGGCCAGACCCTGCGCGTCCATGTCCGGGTTCGCGGTCAGTTCAAGTGCTGCATCTGCGGTCAAGGTGATGGCCTCGAGCAGATCGTCGATACCCGTGCCCTGCTTTGCAGAGATGTCAATGAACATGGTGTCGCCGCCGTACTCTTCCGGCACCAGCCCGTACTCGGTGAGCTGGCCACGGATCTTCTCCGGCTGCGCTTCTTCCTTATCCACCTTGTTCACTGCCACGACGATCGGCAGGTCTGCTGCCTTCGCGTGGTTGATCGCCTCAACGGTCTGCGGCATCACGCCGTCATCCGCTGCGACAACAAGGACTGCCAAGTCAGTGGACTGGGCACCACGGGCACGCATCGCCGTGAAGGCTTCGTGGCCTGGGGTATCCAGGAAGGTTAGAGTGCGCTCTTCACCCTCAACCTCAACATTGACCTGGTAAGCGCCAATGCCCTGGGTGATGCCGCCGGCCTCGCCGGAGCCCACGTTGGCCTGGCGGATGGTATCCAGCAGGCGGGTCTTACCGTGGTCGACGTGGCCCATGACAGACACCACCGGTGGGCGCTGTTCCAAAGCTTCCTCGTCGCCCTCGTCCTCACCGAACTGCAGGTCGAAGGACTCGAGCAGCTCGCGGTCCTCATCTTCTGGGGAGACGATCTTGACTTCGTAGTTGATCTCCGCAGCCAGCAGCTCGAGAGTTTCCTCCGGCACGGACTGGGTCGCGGTAACCATCTCGCCCAAGTTGAACAGTGCCTGGACCAGGTTCGATGCCTCGGTACCGATCTTCTCCGCGAAGTCCGACAGGGTTGCACCCTGGCGCAAACGTACGGTCTTGCCGCCGCCATCTGGGAGGCGCACGCCACCGATTACGTTTGGTGCCTGCTGCTCCTCGTACTCGCTGCGCTTCTGACGCTTCGACTTACGTCCGCGACGCGGTGCGCCACCCGGACGTCCGAATGCACCAGCGGTTCCGCCGCGGCGTCCACCGCGTCCACGGAAACCGCCGCCTGGACGGCCACCAGGGCCGCCCTGGCCGCCACCACGGCGACCGCTGCGGTTGTTGGTCTTTTGTGGCATCACACCTGGTGTTGGTGCCGCCGCTGCCATATCCGCAGGTGTTGGCGCTGGACGACGACCGCCGCCAGACCCACCCGGGCGTGGTGCCGGGCGATCGCCCTGGCGCTGCTGGCCACCACGGTTACCTCCTGGCTTCGGGCTACCCTGGCCCTGTCCACCGCGACGGTTCTGCTGTCCACCACGGCCACCTCCTGGGCGTGGGCCTGGTCGGCCGCCGCCGGAGCTGCCAGTGGAAAATGGGTTGTTGGCCACACGTGGTGCCCCGCCTGGCTTCGGGCGTGGGCGTGGCATTGCGCCTGGCTTCGCTGCTGCATCTTCCTCGCGGGATTCCGCTAGCTTCTTTGCGGTTTCGCCAGGCTTCGGGATGGTGCGTGCAGGCTTGTCCGCACCGGGCTTCGGCGCCGATGCTGCGGGCTTCTTTTCTGCCGGGGTCTCGGCCTTCTTTGCTGGCTTCGCCGGCTGCGGCTTGGCCTGCGTTTTGGCAGGGCCAGGCTTCGCGGGGCCAGGCTTTGCTGGACCGGGCTTGGCAGGGCCAGGCTTCGCAGCGCTGGGCTTTACCCCAGGCTTCGGTGCCTTGGATGCCTTCGAATCCCTCGACCCCTGTGATTCAGCGGTCTCGCCGCCCTTGTCGGACGGGTGCTTCTGCTCGTAGAGCGCCGTCATCTTCTTGACCACCGGTGGTTCGATGGTGCTTGATGCGGTCTTAACGAACTCTCCCTGCTCCTTGAGTGCGGCGAGTAGTTCCTTGCTTGTTACGCCGAGTCGTTTTGCGAGCTCGTGTACACGTAGCTTTCCGGGCACTTGTCTCCTCTTAGTTCAGCTAGAGAAGTGGCCGCGGAAAACGGGACCACCCTCTAGTCGCTTTTATTGACTTTCATCGCTGATGCTTCATCGTGTTGCGCTCATCAGTGTTCGGTCTTCCTTACAATCTTGGGTCCATCTGCATATCTATCTGCATGTTCTGCGATGTACTCGCGTACATGGCTTACGTCCACAGGAGTGGACACGCGGAGCGCACGCCCAAAAGCGCGCCTTTTCTCCGCAAGCTCAAATGCTTCCCATGTTGGGCTAATCCACGCTCCCCTGCCAGGCAACCGCCTCGCTGGGTCTGCAATCACTCGTGCCGCATCCGCGGGATCAATCACGCAGCGCAGGAGTTGGGTGTCAGGCATTACCCGCTTCAAAGCTATGCAGGTGCGTTGCCTAATACTCAAAGGGCTCCTCACTGGTCAATTCCACGTCACGGCCCGGGCAATCGCTCCCTGAAAATAGGGAGCGCTCAAATGGGCCATCGCCCAGCCTACGCTAAAGTTACAAGAATTTGAACTTACTCGCGCTGACGCACCCGCATGGCCCTAGGCTTCCACGTCAGAATGGATGTCGATTTTCCACCCAGTCAGCCGCGCAGCAAGGCGCGCGTTTTGGCCTTCCTTGCCGATTGCCAGGGAAAGCTGGTAGTCCGGCACGACCACCTTCGCGGTCTGCGCTTCGGCATCAATTACCTCCACGCGCACCACCTTCGATGGGGCAAGCGCATTTCCGACGAACACAGCAGGATCCTCAGAGTAGTCGATGATGTCGATCTTCTCGCCTCCAAGTGCCTTCATAATGTTGGTCACACGCGAGCCCTTCGGTCCAATGCAGGCACCCTTGGCGTTGATGCCCTTCGCCACGCCACGCACGGCCACCTTGGAGCGGTGCCCTGCCTCACGTGCAATGGACACGATCTCGACCGCGCCGTCGGCCACCTCAGGCACCTCAAGCGCAAATAGGCCGCGCACCAGCTCTGGGTGAGTACGCGACAGGTTAACCTGGATCGCGCGCTCCCCACGGTTGACGCCCACCACGTAGGCCTTGACTCGATCGCCGTGCTTCAGCTTCTCGCCCGGGATCTGTTCGGCGGGTAGCAGGATACCGTCTTGCGGTTCGGCCTCGGTACCGATCTGCACAATGATCATGCCGCGCTCATTAGCGCGCACGTCTTGCTGCACCACACCGGAGACAATCTGGCCTTCGAAAGTGGCGTATTCGTCGTAGGCTTTCTCAGCCTCTGAGGTGCGCAGTCGCTTCACAATGGCTTCGCGCACGGCGGAGGCGCCGATGCGGGCGAAGTTCACTGGGGTGTCGTCATATTCGGAGATCACGGCACCTTCGTCGTCAAGCTCGCTGACGATCACGGCGACATCGCCGGTCATGGTATCAATATCTACCCGCGCGGAGGTGCCGGGCTCGGCGGGCGCTTCTTTGGAGTCGCGGTATGCGAACAGCAGCGCCTGCGCAATCGTTTCAAGGAGGTCATCAACGCCGATGCCTTCCTGCTTCTCGATGGCGTTCAGCGCTGAAATGTCGATATTCACTTGTTTTCCTCTCGCCGGGCTACGGCAGTCTCGAACGATTCTTCGGCGACCTCAACTTCGGCCACCGGTGGCTTACCAAACTCAATTTCTACCACCGCGCGCGTCGATTCGGAAACCGGCAGCACCGCTACCTCGGGGTTGGCCGTCTTCTTCTGCGCGTTGTGCTTCACGACGATCACCTCGCCACTATCATCACTGAGCGCACCAATGCGCCACAGCGTTTTTTGACCGTGCTCGTCCATCACTTGCACCAACCGCCCTCGGTTGCGCCGCCAGTGCCGCGGCAACGTCAGCGGATGCTCGATGCCAGGGGTGGTGACTTCCAGGCTGTAACCTGCACCGAAATTGACCTCGCCTGCGGCTTCGGCCTCGTCGAAAAGCTCGCCGATCTCATTGGAGACCACCTCAAGCTCGTCGAGCGTGGGGCGGGTATCCGAGTCCAGAGCGATCGACACGACAGACTTCTTGCCTGCTCGCGTTGCCCCGACGTGTTCGATGTCCATCGCGTGCGCGTCCGCGATGGGCTGGATCAGGGTGGTCAGTTCTTCAACAGTGGGAAAAGCCATGGTGCCATCGTAGCGATGCGCCGCCAGGCTGTACCATCTTGTGTGTGTTTAGCTCCCGCAGGTTCGCCACCGTTCTCGCCGCCATCCCCCTCACCGCCGTGTCTCTGACCGGCTGTTCGCAAGTGGTCGAGGTGTTCGGCCCCCGCCCGGACGCAGAGTTGGTGCAGTTGGCCCAGCAGGCGGAGGCCGACGCGTCCACGCTTGACGACGAACAGGCCACAGCCTTACGCGACAAGCAGGCACGGGAGCTTTACGACGAGATCTTGCGCGTCTGCGGAGTCGATCCGGAAGGCCAGTCTCCAGAATCTTGCACGGTGGACCGCTCCACCAATGAGGCCACCGGCGCTACCTCCCTGGCGCAGTCCGGCGAGGAGATGGCACGGTTTGTGGCTGAAAATAGGGCGAAGCTGCCGGAGGATTCCATCGACCTAGTGGTCTCGCACGTCGTCGATACGCTGGCCGCGACAGATGTAAGCCTGCCGGAAAACCTGGGCGAAATTACTGATGAGCAGGACCTCCAGGCCGCGCAAGCGATGCTGGAACGCGAGTACGCGTTGCAGTATGGCCTCGGCCTGGCCAGCGCCTATGCTGACGACGGTTTGCAACAACGCATTGATATGCTCAACGACACATCGCAGGACCGGGTCACTGCTCTGACACTGCTTGGTGCCGACCAGCCGGAGGATTCCGCCTTGGCGGCCGGCTATGAGTTTCAGGAGCTAGAGTCACCTACAACGACGGTGGCGGCGACCGCGCTTGTCGACGAGCTCGAGGCGAACCTTGTGGGCCAGTGGCGCACCACCGCGGCGGAAGCCTCCTCGGCGGAGTGGCAGTATGCTGCCAGCCACTTTGCAGCCCATGCTCAACGTGGTGAATAATACGGGTGGTTTTTATTCTATAACTTAAGGAGCATATTGTGAACGCTTCGTCCGTTCGAACGATGCGCTGGATATCCTTGGCCATCATTGCGGTGGCCATTTTCTTAATGACACTAGGCCCTGCCGAGGCGCCGCCTTCGTCGACAAGCATGCTCCCAGATGACGCCGAGTCCACCGCGGTTGCCGAAGAGCGCGCCGCCTCTTCCGAAGATTCGGGTAACGCCGCCGTGGTGCTTTTCACCGGTTTAAGCCCCGAGACCTTCGGTGAGCTGCAAGCCAAGGCCGAGGAACTTGGCGGGCCGCTGATCCCGAACGAGGAGATGGATTCCGCCATCGTTCCCGTTGAGGTGAGCTCCGATTCCCTGTTGGGCAACGTTGACGCGGTGAAAGAGCTGCGCGCGAACGCGGCCGAAGGTCTTCCGGATGGGGTTGAGGCGCAGGTCACGGGACCTGCAGCGATCGATGCGGACCTGTCCGGCGTGTTCGAGGGCGCTAACTTCACCTTGCTTGCGGTGACGGCGATCATTGTGGCGATCCTGCTGATCGTCACCTACCGCTCCCCGATTCTGTGGATCATTCCGCTGCTGGTCATCGGCATTGCCGACCGCGTAGTGGCCACCGCGTACACCTGGTTCCTCGACGCTTTCGGCATGGTGTGGAACGAGTCGACCGGCGGCATCCTGTCCGTGCTGGTCTTTGGTGCCGGCACCAACTACGCGTTGCTGTTGATCTCCCGCTATCGCGACGAGCTGACCAATTATGAGGACCGATTCGAGGCAATGGCCCGGGCGTGGAAGCCGACGGTGGAGACCATTTTGGCTTCTGCGTCCACAGTGGTCATCGGTGTGCTGTGCTTGCTGGTCTCGCTCACCCCGACCACGCGCGCACTCGGCACCGCGGCGGCTTTCGGCATTGTGATCGCTTTCCTCTTCGGCGCGTTCGTGCTGCCTGGCGTGCTGGTCTTGTTCGGTCGCTGGATTTTCTGGCCGCAGCGCCCGAAGGTCGGCGACGTCACCACCCACCGTGTATTCGATGCCGTGGGCAATCAGGTGGCCAAGCGCCCCGGCACGATCTTGACCACCTCCCTGGTCTTCCTGGGCATCTTGTGCCTGGGCTACTTCCAGATCACGACGGGCCTGACGCAGTCCGACCAGTTCATCGACAAGCCGGAGTCCATCGCCGCCGCCGAGACGCTTCCCGACGAGTTCCCCGACGTTTCTGCAACCCCTGCACTTGTGTCTACTTCCGAACCGGCCGAAGCCACGGAGCTGCTGGAAGCAGAGGGCTACACCGTGACCGAGAGCGACGGGCTACTCCAGGTGTCTGGCGGCACGACAGAGGAGCTGCGATCGTCGTTAAGCGGTACCGATGCGAAGGTTGGCGGCGCGGATGCAGAACTGTACGACACGGAGCAGGCCGCCGAGCGCGACCGCATGTTCATCTTCCCGCTCGTGCTGGGCCTGGTATTTGTGGCGCTGGTCTTCCTGCTGCGCTCTCTGGTGGCGCCGGCAATCATGGTGGCCTCGGTTCTGCTGACCAACGTGGCAGCTTTGGGCCTGGGCTGGTGGGTCTCCAGCGGACTGTTCGGTTTTGAGCGCTTCGATTCCACTACTCCGCTCTACGCTTTCGTGTTCTTGGTGGCGCTGGGTATTGACTACACAATATTTCTTGTTACCCGCGCACGCGAGGCCGCAACACATGAGGGAACGCGCAGCGGAATTCTCACCGCGCTGTCTGCTACAGGTGGCGTGATTACGTCGGCAGGTATTTTGCTGGCGGCGGTTTTCGCAGCCCTCGGCGTGCTGCCGCTAGTAGTGTTGGCGCAGGTGGGCATTGTTATCTGTCTCGGCGTCCTCCTGGACACCCTGATTGTCCGCTCGCTGGTGGTGCCCAGCATCGTCCGGCTGTTGGGCGAGAAGTTCTGGTGGCCGGCTCGCCCTGACCACGCGGCGAAGTAACACTCCTTCTTTAACCCGCGCCTCCCCCGAAAAGGGGGAGGCGCTTTCTTGTTGGCAAAAGATTTTTTCTACCCCCGCAAGACCACCCCCTTACCTGCCGTTTAGCCGACTTTCCTCGGTTGAAAAAAATTCCCTGCCTGCAGATATGACCGACGCTCCACACAGGAAATCGCTAGCGTTGTGAGTACGACATCCGAACGCGAGTTTTTACTCGGTCACCGGGGAACGTGCCCTAATTCCGGAATACCGGCACTGCCCTCTTTGGCCCGCCAAAGAAAGGAAATTATCGACTGTGACGACACAGCCTGATAACCGTATCGATTTCATCTACCTGTCCGAGCCGGACATGGTCGAAGCCGGCGTGGGGGACGCCGCCAAGTGTGTTGAGACCATGGAAGAAACCCTTATTCTTCTGGCCCGCGGTGATTACCGCATGGCCGGCGCGTCCGCTAACTCTCACGGCGCCCAGATCAACTTCCCGAAGGATCCAGAACACGAGGGCATGCCCGCCGATGGCCCGGATCGCCGCTTCATGGCGATGCCGGCCTACCTTGGCGGGCGCTTCCGCAACACCGGCGTGAAATGGTACGGCTCCAACGCGGAGAACCGCAAGCGCAGCCTGCCACGTTCCATCCACCTGTTCATCCTGAATGACACCGATACCGGCGCGCCGCTGGCCGTCATGAGCGCCAACACCTTGTCCGCGTACCGCACCGGCGCTGTCCCAGGGGTCGGCGTGAAGCACCTCGCCGTGGAAAACGCGGAGACCGTGGGCATCATCGGCCCAGGCGTGATGAGCCGCACGATTTTCTCGTCGGCAATGTCCCAACGCCCAAGCATCAAGAACCTGAAGATCAAGGGCCGCTCTCCTGAGTCCACCGAGCGCGCTGCGAACTGGTTCCGCGAAAAGTTCCCAGAGGTCAACGTGACCGTCGTCGACTCTGAGCAGGCAGCGATCGAGGATTCGGACATCCTCATCGGCGGCACCTCCACCTCGAAGGATGGCCCATCCGGCTTCCCATACTTCAAGACCGAGTGGCTCAAGCCCGGCGCACTGGTGCTGTGCCCCGCTGCCGCGCGTTTCGACGATGATTTCGTCTCCTCCGACAAGGCCAACTTGGTTGTGGACTACCGTGGCCTGTACTCCGAGTGGTTCCACGAGAACGGCAAGGATGTCACCTACGAGGACCTGCTGGGCATTCCAGGTAACCGCTGGTGGGACATGATCCAAGAAGGCTCCCTGAAGGAGGAGCAGCTGGTCAACATCGGCGACATCGCCGACGGAAAGGCACCTGGCCGCGAGAACGATGACCAGATCTTCCTCTACTCCATCGGCGGCATGCCCGTCGAGGACGTCGCTTGGGCGACCGACCTCTACGAGAATGCGATGAAGAAGGGCATCGGCACCAAGCTGAACCTGTGGGAAGACCCACTGCTGTCCTAAACGATTCACCACCAACCACCACAGAATTGAGTGTTAGCTCCCATGGCTTTTGAAACAGCCGAAGAACTCCGCAAGTTTATGAAGGACGAGGAGGTGGAATACCTCGACATTCGCTTCACGAACTTGACCGGAGTGGAGCACGCTCTGACCGTGCCTGTCCACGAATTCGATGACGATGCTGTAGAAAACGGCTTCGCTTTCGACGGTTCCTCGGTCGCGGGTTTCACCACTGTCGAGGCCTCCGACATGACCTTGGTGCCCGACATTGGCACGGCACACGTGGACCCATTCCGGGATCGCAAGACGGTGAACATGAAGTTCTTCGTCCACGACCCATTCACGATGGAGCCTTTCAGCCGCGACCCACGCAACGTCGCGCGCAAGGCCGAAGAGTACTTGCAGGAAACCGGTATCGCGGACTCCTGCTCCATCGGCGCGGAGGCGGAATTCTACGTCTTCGACTCCGTCCAGTACTCCACCGAAATTAACGCCGCTTTCCACAAGGTGGATTCCGACGAGGGCTGGTGGAATTCCGGCGCGGACACGATGATCGATGGTACCCCGAACCGCGGTAACCAGATCCGTGTCAACGACGGCTACTTCCCCACCGCTCCCTACGATAAGACGATTCCTGTCCGTGATGAGATTGCGGCCATCTTGACCCAGGTGGGCTTCAAGATTGAGCGCTTCCACCACGAGGTCGCTACCGGCGGCATCCAGGAAGTCAACTACCGCTTCAACACTCTGCTGCGCGCGGGTGATGATCTGCAGACCTTCAAGTACATCGTCAAGGGCACCGCTGAGAAGATGGGCCAGACCGCGACCTTCATGCCGAAGCCTCTCGACGGCGACGGTGGCTGCGGCATGCACGCCCACCAGTCCCTGTGGAAGGACGGCAAGCCACTGTTCTACGACGAGCACGGCTACGCCGGCCTGAGCGACATCGCCCGCTGGTACATCGGTGGCCTGCTCAAGCACGCCCCTGCTGTCATGGCCCTGACCAACCCGACGACGAACTCCTACCGTCGCTTGTACTCCGGGTTCGAGGCTCCAGTGAACCTGGCTTACTCCCAGCGCAACCGCTCGGCCGCGATTCGTATCCCGGTCACGGGTAACTCGCCTTCGGCGAAGCGCTTGGAGTTCCGCGCACCGGACCCATCCGGCAACCCATACTTGGGCTTCACGGCCCAGATGATGGCGGGCCTAGACGGAATCAAGAACCGCATCGATCCAGGCGAGGCAGTGGACAAGGACCTCTACGAGCTAGAGGTCCAGGAGGAGTTCAATGTGCCGAAGGTGCCGCACTCCCTCGAGGAATCTCTGAACGCGCTTGCCGACGATCACGACTTCCTCACCGAGGGCGACGTGTTCACCGATGATCTCATCGACACGTACATCAAGTTGAAGTACGACAATGAGATCATGCCGCTGCGTCAGGGCCCGACCCCGAAGGAATTCGAGCTCTACTACAACGTTTAAGAAGTTGGCGGAAGGTCTCCAGTTCGCTGGACCTTCCCCGCTTCCTCATCCCACGTGAACGTGGACTCGGGTCGCTGTCTTGTACGAAGCGATAGGTCACGCTGATCGTCGAATCGTCGACACGCGTAACCGCCTGAGGAAAACTGTAGACCTCATCGGTGGCCGGCCGAGCAAATTCGCCGTAGTTGTAGAGCATAATTTGGTCCGGTGACCCACCGGTGCCGCCATAGATGGGGACCACGATCCACGACAATGCTGCGCACGGATCGTACCCTTCAGTATTCGCGTGGTCAGCTGACCACGGATACTCCTGGTGCGGAAGATCGCCGACGTGCGCATGCACGCAGTACCTTAGCCGCGAACATAGCCAAGCACCTTGGCGACGACCTCCTTGTATGGAACCTCGGTGGTTTCGCCACCGCGGATGCGCAGTTCGACGTTGCCGTCCTTGAACGCACGGCCCAGGATGACGGCGTATGGCATGCCCAAAAGCTCGGCATCCTTGAACTTCACGCCTGGGGAAACCTTGGGGCGATCGTCGAAAAGCACCTCGATGCCCGCCGCGTCGAGTTCAGCCACCAGCTTGTCGCCGGCCTCAAGTGCTTCCTTGTCCTTGTTGGCCACGGCCACGTGCACCTGGTACGGGGCAACCTCGGCTGGCCAGACCAGGCCCTTGTCGTCGTGCATCTGCTCCACCAGCACGGCCATCATGCGCGAGATGCCGATGCCGTAGGAACCCATGGTCGGTACTGCTTGGCGGCCATTTTCGTCGAGGATCTGCACGTCCATGGCCTCGGTGTACTTGCGACCCAGCTGGAAAATGTGGCCCAGCTCAATGCCGCGTGCCAGCTCCAGGGTGCCCTCGCCTACTGGCGCCGGGTCGCCTTCGTGGATTTCGGCGGCTTCGATGGTCTCGTCGACTTGGAAGTCACGGCCAGCGACGAGGCCGACCACGTGACGCTGCTTCTGGTCCGCGCCGGTGATCCATGCGGTGCCGTCAACGATGCGGGGGTCTGCGAAGATCTTGACGCCGTTGGCTTGCAGGCCACGCGGGCCCACATAGCCCTTGACTAGGAAGTCCGACTTCGCGAATTCTTCATCGGAGACGAATTCCCAGGTTGCAGGCTCCAGTGCTGCGTCGAGGCGGTCCTCATCAAGTTCGCGGTCGCCGGGGATGAGCACGCCGGCAAGTTCTGGGCCTTCGCCCGCGTCGATCTTGATCACCATGCACTTCAGGGTGTCTGCGGCGACGGCCTCGCGGCCCTCCACCTGCACACCGGCGCTGTTGGCCCAGTTCACCAGGGTCTCGATCGTTTCAGAGTCCGGGGTCTCGTACACCACAGCCTCAGGAAGGCCCTCAACAGAACGCGGCTGCGGGGCCACAGTGGTCACCGCTTCCACGTTGGCCGCGTAGTCGCCAGCAGTGGAGATCACGAAAGTGTCCTCGCCGTTCTCCGAGTACGCTAGGAACTCCTCCGACGCGGAGCCACCCATGGCCCCAGAAGTCGCCTGGCAGATCTCATAGCGCACGCCCAAGGAGTCGAAGATTCGTCGATAAGCCTCGCGGTGTTTCGCGTAGGACTCGTCCAAGCCCTCGTCGGACATGTCGAAGGAGTAGGAATCCTTCATCACAAACTCACGTCCGCGCAGAATGCCGGCGCGGGGGCGGGCCTCATCGCGGTACTTCGTCTGGATCTGGTACAGCGTGACCGGGAAGTCCTTGTAGGAGGTGTACAGGTCTTTCACCGTGGAGGTGAACATTTCCTCATGGGTGGGGCCCAGCAGCATGTCATTGCCACGGCGGTCCTTCAGGCGGAACAGCTCAGGGCCGTATTCGTCCCAGCGCCCGGTCGCCTCATAGGGTTCACGCGGCAGCAGAGCTGGGAACAGCATTTCCTGGGCGCCGATGGCGTCCATCTCGCGGCGCACCACACCCTCGATCTTGCGCAGGGTGCGCAGGCCCAGCGGCAGCCAGCTATAAATGCCAGGCGCGGCGCGACGGATGTAGCCGGCGCGCACCAGCAGCTTGTGGCTGGGGACTTCGGCGTCGGCAGGGTCTTCGCGCAGAGTGCGCAGGAAAAGCTCAGACATGCGGGTAATCATGGGGATTATCGTACCCGTTAGGCTTGGACCCATGCTTATTGTGTTGCCCCCTTCCGAAACGAAGGCCTCCGGCGGCGAACATGACCCGATGTCGCTGTCATTCCCACAGCTTGATCCGGTGCGCGAGGACATCATGGCGGACCTCGCCGCGTTGCCTATCGACGAGCAACTCACCGCTCTCAAACTCAGCGATCGGCAACGCCCCGAAGCCGAAGCCAACCTCACCCTTACCACTGCCCCGGTCATGCCCGCCATCTACCGCTACACCGGCGTGCTTTACGACGCGCTCCAGGCCGATTCGCTTTCCGACGAAGCCCTCAAACGCTTAGCTATCGGTTCCGCCCTGTTTGGCGTGGTGCGTGCCGACGATATGATCCCCAAGTACCGCCTCTCCGCAGGATCGAAACTGCCCCGCCGCACCGATGGAAGCACGCCAACAATGAAGGCGCGGTGGGGATCCCACATCACTAAGGCACTGCAGGACACGGGCGGGTTTATCGTCGATATGCGATCGGGCGCCTACCAGCAGCTAGGAAAAGTGCCCGGCGCGATGACGGTTCGTGTCGAGTCTGTGCAGGACGACGGCTCGCGCAAGGTGGTCAGCCACTTCAACAAGTTCTATAAGGGCGAGCTGGCCCGGGTGCTGGCGGGGTCGCCACAGAACGCGGATTCGGTGGAGGGCGTGGCCGAAATCGCCGAGACCGCCGGCATGCAGGTTGAGGTGACGGGCAGCGAGCTGACCCTCGTCGTTAAGCCTTAGCAGCGCGGGCCCCGATCAACTGCACTCCGATGGTGGCCACCACGCAGGCGAGGAACATGACGATGGCCATCGCGATCGGTTGAGACATGCCGAAACCTGCGACGATGCCCACCACCGGGCTGACGATTCCCGCAAAGAGGAACTGGCCCGCGCCCATGATCGCGGAGGCGGTGCCGGTCACGCCCTCGGCGCGGTCGATGGCCAGCGCCGAGTTGTTGCTCAGGTTGATGCCATTAGACGCCACGACGACAAACAGGCCAACCAGAATGAACCAGCGATTCAGTTCCAGGACGGTCACCGCTCCGAGATAGATGGTGGCGACAAGCTGCACCACGTTGAAAATGCGCGCTAAGATTAGAGGGCCGGTGCGTCCGACAATGCGGCGGTTGATGATAGTGAGGATCGCCAAGCCTGTGGTGTTCACGGCGAAGATGATCGCGTATTGGATCGGCGAGAAACCGTAGTGTTCCTGCAGCACATAAGGCGACGCGGAGACGTAGGCGAACATGGTGACGAAGGAGAACATGAAGCCCAGCGAAAAGCCCACGAACTCGCGATCTTTCGTGAGCTGAGCGAAGGCATCGCGCCCCGATTTCAGAGTGAAGGGGCGCCGCTTCTCTACTGGCAGGGATTCCGGAACGAAGCGCCACACGCCGAGCCAGATCACTAGATTGAGTGCCGCCAGCACCCAGAACACGCCACGCCAGCCCACGAAGTCCACGATCAGGCCACCGAGGATCGGGCCAACGACGGGCGCAACGGAGCCGAGCATCATTAACAAGGCGAAGACGCGAGCGAGTTCTTTACCGCGGGCAAGGTCGCCTGCGACCGCACGAGCCAGCACTACTGCTGTGCCACCTGCCAGGCCTTGGGCGACGCGAGCCACGTACAGCACCCAGATATTGGGTGCGATTGCCGCCAGCACTGATGCGAACATGAGAGCCAGCGTTCCGCCGACGAAGAGCCGGCGGCGGCCAACTGAGTCAGAGATTGGGCCGACGACGATCTGCCCCACCGCAATACCCACCATAAATGCGGTCAGTGTGAGCTGGCCTGCGGTCTGATCCACGCCTAAGTCCCGCGACAGCTGCGGCATGCCGGAGAGATACATGTTGATCGTCAACGGTTCAATTGCCGACACCAGTGCCAGCACCGTCAACAGCAATGGCGGGATTGCACCACCCTGCTTTTGTGTACGCGTCATCACGAACCTTAGACTAGTGCCCCCGGGGGCATAGTGCAAACGATTGTCAATAGTCGTGTTTTGGGGTTAAGGGATTCTGCCGCTGCAGAATTCCCGCGTCAACTAAACTGGAAAGGCCTTCATCCTCTACTTGGTTAGCCCCAGGCCCCGCCGATATTCTGCAGCTGCAGAATTTTCAGACCAACAAGCGCCAAAACCAGGCGCCAAAATGAAACACTCGCCTTGAGAATTTTCTGCAGAATGTAGAGGCCGATTTGAGCAGTGCCCCCCAAAGAAACAGGTTTCGCTCGACTACAGAAAAGTTCGTATTCTGCAGCCGCAGAATTTCTACGTCAACTAACTGAAGGGCCGGACATACCCGTGGACATCGCCCGCTGCAGACATCACTCACGTTCTGCAGCTGCAGAATGACCTCCTTCAAAGCGGACCAGCAGACAGCGACCCTGAAACAGTTGCTCCGCCCGTGATTTTTCTGCAGCTGCAGAATTTGTAGACTGACGACCATCAAAAACCCAATGGCTAAAACGCATCCCTCCCCGACCACGAAGCCCAGCCGCATTCTGCCGAATATTCGTCAGAATACCGACAAGGAACAGCGGATACTTGCGAACCAAATTTTCTGCAGCTCCAGACCACTTAGATCGACTTGGGTCAGCGTGGCACTACAAACGGTCTTTTTCTACCTCAAAACTTGTCGCCATTCTGCAGACCAACGATCTTCGACACCCGGCCTCTGACAACGAAACTCTCGCCCTTATTCTGCAGCTGCAGAATCACCCCGCCCCATTTATCAATTTATCAATCACGTTCTGTGCCCCGCGCTACACTGATCACCATGCCGCCTCGCAATCCATTCCGCCCCACGTTCGGCGCAAGCCCTAAAGTCTGGGCAGGCCGCGCCACGGTCCTCGACGAATTTTCCACAGCTATCGACGCCGGCCCCGGCCACCCCAACCGTTCACTGATCATTTCGGGCTCGCGCGGCATCGGCAAAACGGTCCTGCTTACCGAACTTGAAGATCTCGCGCGCAAGCAAGGCTGGGTGGTCGTCCGCGCATCAGGCCGCCAAGGCATGGCCGAAACGCTCACCAATTCCACGATCCCAGAGCTCATGGAATCCATCGACCCCAGCGCCAAACGCCATGTGACTGGGGTCTCGGTTGCGGGACTCGGCTCGGTATGCAGCGAACTTAACGACAATCAACCCGTGGTCCCCCGCTTGGTCACCCGCCTGCATGAGCTACTCAACCTGCTCAAGGGCACCGGCGTGCTGATCACCATCGACGAAATCCAGGACGCTAACCCTGACGATCTCGCCGAAATCGCTGTCGCCTACCAGGACCTCATCCGTGACGATTCCGAAGTTTCACTAGCCATGGCGGGGCTCACCCAGGGCATCAACCGGCTTCTCAACTTGCCCGGCGCGACTTTTCTGCGCCGCGCCCGGCACTATGAGCTTGGCCCTTTAACCGTCGACGATGCCACCACAACGCTGGCGGAGACCGCGGCAGAAGCTGGCAAACCTTTCACCTCCGGCGCCGCAGAGTATGCGGGCGAACTCACGCAGGGCTATCCGTATTTGGTGCAGCTCATTGGCTTTTTGGCGTGGAACGCGGCAAAGAATTCGGAGATCACGCGGGCGGATGTGTCGTCGATAAGCGAGGAGGCGATTGAGATCCTGGGGACGCAAGTGCATCAACCCAGCCTGCGGTCCGTGCCTCCGCGGCAGCGCGAGTACTTGGATGCGATGGCGCATATCCAGGTTCAGACGGGGCGTTCGCGCGTGTCGACGACCGACCTGACTACTGCGCTGGAGCGGCCGACGACGGCGCTATCGGATACGCGGAGCAAGCTGATTGACCGCGATCTGATTGTGGCCGCCGGGTGGGGCGAAGTAGAATTCGCCCAGCCTTACCTGGGCGAATTCCTGCGCCGCGAGCAGCGGCCACAAAGGGTGAACTAGATTAGGCGGGCGCCATCAGACCCAGCGTGGTCGGCAGCCACGTGGACAGCGCCGGCACGAACGCGACGATGAACAGGGCGATGATAAGCGCTAGGAGGAATGGCCACAGGCGCGCGATCACCGGCTCGATGCGTAGGCCGGCCACTTGGGCGCCGACGAACAGCACGTTGCCCACGGGCGGAGTGATCACGCCGAGCGACAGGTTCATCACGACCATCGCACCGAAGTGGACCGGATCCACGCCGAGTTCGGTGACGATCGGCAGGAAGATCGGCACGAAGATCAAGATGGCCGGTGTCGGGTCCATGAAGGTACCGATGACCAGCAAGATCAGCATGATGATCAGCAGGATGACCACCTTGCTGGTGGACACGGACAACAGCCCCTGCGAGATCAGCGCTGGGATGCCGGCGAACGCCATCACCCAGGACAGCGCAGACGATGCGGCGACCAGCATCATCACGATGCATGTGGTGCGCGTGGCATTCAGCAGGACCTTGGGCAGATCCTTGACGCTCAGTTCGCGGTAGATGAAGCCGAGCGCCAGGCAGTAGAGCACAGCGATCGCGGCGGATTCGGTTGGGGTGAACCAGCCGAGCAGGATACCGCCGACGACGATGAAGATCATCAGCAGCGAGGGCACCGCGCGCCAGATCACCAGCATGGCCTGGCCAACGGTGGGGTGCACGTCGTCTCGTCGATAGTTTTCCTTGCGCGCAAGCCACACGCCGACGATCAACACTGCGATCAACCAGAGGATGCCGGGACCAACGCCCGCCATGAACAGGGCTGCGATCGATGTCGATGAGACCAGCGAGTACACGATGAAGGTATTCGACGGTGGAAGCAGCATGCCCGCCGGGGCGGAGGCCACGTTCACGGCCGCGGAAAATGGTCGCGAATAACCGTCGCGGCGCATCTGCGGGGTCATCACGGTACCGACAGCAGACGCCGCCGCAACGGCAGCACCAGACACAGATCCGAACAGGCCGTTGGCCACGACGTTGGTTTGCACCATCGACGCAGGAAGCTTGCCGACGATCACCCGTGCGGCATCAATCAGACGTGAAGCGATACCGCCGGAGTTCATTAACGCGCCGGCCAGCACGAAAAACGGGATAGCCAGAAGCGAGAAGGAGTTGGCGCCGGTAAACATGCGCTGGGTAATCGCGGCGGCACCGTTTTCCACGCCCAGGACGGCCATCGCGGCCAGCATCGACGGCAGGCCGATAGCGATGGCGATGGGGACCGAGCTGGCGATCAGGACGACGACGCCAACAAGCAAAATGAGAGCTGCAACTGCTGCGGGTGACATTATTTCTTCTCTCCTGTCGCAGACGTGTTCTCTGGGGTGACCTCGACCGCGGCAAGTTCTTCCGCGTCCTCAATTTCTGGGTAAGGCTCGAGGCTCCCGTTGGCGACCTCGATCAGATCAATCAAGGCGAAGATGGCGATGCACACACCGGCAATGGGGATCACAATGTAGACCCAGCCGATCGCAAAAGGCAGCGCCGTCAGGTTCTGGTACCACGCATTGCTGGCGGCCAGGATGCCGCCCCACACCATGCCGACGGCCGCGAAGATCAGGATCATCGCTTGGACAAAGATCTGCGTGGCGCGCTGGCCGCCCATTGGCAGCTTGCATGCCAGGAAGTCAACGGCGATGTGGCCACGCTCCCCGAAGAGGAACGCGGACCCTAGGAAGGTCAGCCACACGAAACAGATCTTGGCGAACTCCTCAGACCACGTGGATGGGGCGTTGAGAATTTGGCGGCTAATCACCTGCCAGGACGTGGTGATCACCAACACGGCGAACAACACGATGGACACGGCTGCAAGAATATTACGCAGCCCTACTTTCAGGCCGTGCATTTTACTGGCCTCCTTCAGCGGCGCGGATGTCGTCGTAAAGCTTGTTCTGGAAATCCGTAGTCAGGAATTCTTCACGGATCGGTGCCAAGGATTCTTGGAAGGCTTCGTCGTCAACGTCGACGAACTCAGCGCCCTCAGACTCGGCTTCTTCGATGGCCTTCTCGGTCTCCACGGCCCACAGCTCGGTGTGCTCGGTCATGGCCTTGTCCCACTCTTCGTCGAAAATCGCACGATCTTCGGGGCTCATGGCATTGCGCAGGTCAGCGCGCATGATCATGTAGTCCAGGCCGACGAGGTGCTCCGTCTGGTTGAAGTAGGGCGCGACCTCATTGTGCTGCTGGGTGGTGTAGGAGACCTCGTTGTTCTCCGCGCCGTCGAGCACGCCCGATTGGATCGCGGTGTACACCTCGCCGTAGGACAGCGGGGTGGCCGAAGCGCCCATGAGCTGAATCATGCGGATGTGCATGTCTGATTCCTGGACGCGGATCTTCAAACCGGCCAGATCCTCCGGGGTGCGCACCGGGGCATCCTTGGTGTACACGTTGCGGGTTCCTTGGGTGAAGCCGCCGATCACGGTGATGTTGTCGCGATCCTCCAGGGAGGTAAACAGCGGCTCCATGAGGTCCTGGTCGCGGATCACGCTCATCTGGTGGTCGATCGAACTGAAGGTGGTGGGCATGTTCAGCACCTGGAAGTCCTTGTTCAGGTTTTCCAACTGGGTGCCGGAGACGATCGCCATCTCAATCGCACCGGAAGTGACGAACTGCACCACTTCCTGCTGCGAACCCAACTGTTCGTTAGGGAAAATGGTGATCTTCCAGCGCCCATCGGTGCGTTCCTCGAAGCGCTGGGAAAAGTTCTCCAGCGCCACGTAGGACGGGTGGGACTCTGTCTGGTTGAGGGCAAGCTTCACGTAGGTAGTTTTCTCTGGATCACCTACGGTTTCCAGGTTGAGCCCACCCAAATCGCCGCACGCGGACAATGTCAGCGCGGCGACCATGGTCAACCCGGCAGTTGCAAGGCGTGATCGTTTCACATGCAGCTCCAATGTTGATATGACGAAAAAGGTTATGACCAGAGTCTGACACCCGGAAACCAAATCACAAAAATCACATCATATGATGTAGGTCACTACAATCGTGTTCGCCCAGCGCACAACGCTTAACGACGAAAAACGCCTCCCCCGCGCTACCCCCATTATGCGCGGAAAGAGGCGTATCAAATATGGGTTTAACCCCGAGCCTTCAACACCGAGTAGCGCTTATTGCGGGCCACTTCCTCTACGCGCGCGAACCTCTGCTGCACCTCATCGCGGTATCGCAGGTGCGAATTATGCACCACGAACAACTCTCCCCCATCGGCCAATAACCGCGCAGCGCCGTCCAGCAGGTGCTGGACCAGGGTCGCGTCAACACTCGTGCCCTCATGGAAAGGCGGGTTCAACGCGATCACATCAAACCCGGGTTCCAGCTGCGCACCGGCGTCATCCCACGTCACTTCCGCGCGATCGCCAAAGTCCGCAAGGGTCGCTCGCGCAGACACCACGGCATCGGCATCCGAATCCGTCGCCAGAACCTGCGCCTGCGGCCACGCCTCCAGCACGCGCTTGGCCACCGACCCATTGCCGCAACCTAGGTCTAAAAAGCGCCGCGAGTGATCGCACGTATCGACGATCACCTCAGCCAAAAGTTGACCCCCGAAGTCTTCCTTCGCCCCACTGAACACCCCGCCCACTCCGACGAGGCCACCGCGCACCGCCGGCTCATACGTGCCCGGCTTCGGGCCCGAGGCCACAAGGCAGCGGAATTTGCCCCGCCCGCGGGAGGCACGCACATCACTAAAGGAGCGCGCCAGCACATCATTCATGCCGCGCGACAAATGCTTATTGTTCGCGCCCAGCACCACGGTCACCTCGTCAAAACCCGCTGCGGCCACTGCGCGTGCCACATAGTCCAGGCGTTCCAAAGATTTGGGCATCTGGCCTACCACCACGGCACTGCCGGAACCGGAAAGGTGCTCGTCGTAACGCACATCCCCGATCACCTCCGCCCCGGCCGCGCGCGCCGCCTGGGCCTGGGAGAAATCGGACTGCAGCGAGATCACGCGCCCCGGCGCGGCCTCAAGGAGGCTGCCGGTGGGATCGTCGACGATGATCCACGTGTCGGCTGCCGGGGTGTTGTCCAGGATGAGGGCATCAAGAGTGCGCAAGACCAGCAACCTTTCCAATCACGTACACGGCGGGATTAGTGATGGAATGGGCCTCCATCTCGTCGGCAAGCGTACCGGCCGTTGCCCGGACGACGCGCTGCTGCGGGGTCTCGCCGTCCTGGATCACCACCGCAGGTGTTGTGGCTTCGAGGCCGTGGCCGACCAGGGTCTGGGTGATCGCGCGCGCATTCTTCACGCCCATGATCACCACGATCGTCCCGCCCACGCGCGCGAGTGCTTCCCAATCGATCAGGCTTTTCGGGTGATCCGGCGCAAGGTGGCCGGAGACCAGCGTGAAGGAGTGCGTCAGACCACGATGCGTGACCGGGGTCTGCGCGGCCGCCGGAACCGAAACCGCGCTAGTCACCCCCGGAACCACCGTGCACGGGATCCCGGCCTTCACGCACTCTAGGTACTCCTCGAAGCCGCGGCCGAAGACGTAGGGGTCCCCGCCTTTCAGGCGCACCACCTTTTTGCCCGCCTGCGCGTGCTCGATCAGCAGGGCGTTCGTCTTCTCCTGCGCGACCTGCATGCCGTAGGGAAGCTTCGCCACGTCGATGATCTCCTTGCCCGCGGTATCGAGGAAATCGTCCAACTGGTTGGCAGGACCGAGATGGTCGGTCAGGATCACATCGGCGGCCTCAAGGGCGCGCAGCCCGCGGATCGTGAGCAGATCCCACGCGCCTGGGCCACCGCCGACGAGGGTTACTTCTCCTATACTCATAAGGCTTAAGTCTAGGCTGGGGCTTATGGCTTACCCCAACCTGCACCATAGTTTCGCCGACGCGCTACCCGAACTGGCCATCGCCACCGAGGCCGCCACCCCGCCGGCACCCAAGCTTGTTGTGCTTAACGACGAGCTGGCCCGCGATTTGAAGCTGGACCCAGAGTGGTTGCGCAGCGACGAAGGAGTGTCCTGGCTCTGTGGCGCCGGTGGCGGTCACGCCACCGGTTATGCGGGCCACCAGTTCGGGCAGTTCTCCGGAATACTTGGCGACGGGCGCGCCTTACTGCTGGGCGACCGCGGCGGCTGGGAAATCCAAACCAAAGGTTCCGGCCGCACCCCCTTTTCCCGCGGCTATTCCGACGGCAAGGGCGCGCTAGGCCCGATGCTGCGCGAGTACCTGATCAGCGAGTTCATGCACGCGATCGGGGTGCCCACCACACGAGCACTAGCTGCGGTGACCACCGGCGAGCAGATCCGCCGCGAACGCGGACTGGAGAACGGCGCGATCCTGGTCCGGGCGGCCAAATCCCACCTGCGCGTGGGCAGCTTCGAGCTCGCCGCCACACAGTCCGATGATCTAGTGGCGCGCATGATTGAGTTCGCTGGTTTCGCCAGCGCCCGCGAGCTGCTAGAGACAGTCACCCGCCGCCAGTTCGATCTTGTGGCCCAGTGGATGCGCATCGGGTTCGTCCACGGCGTGATGAACACCGACAACACAACGATCTCCGGGGAAACCATCGACTACGGCCCCTGCGCCTTCACCGAAAAGTTCGACCTGTCGGCCGTCTACTCCTCCATCGATACTCAGGGCCGCTACGCTTTTGGCAACCAGCCGGACATCATGGCGTGGAACCTCACCGTGCTGGCCCGCGCCCTCGGCGACCACCTGGACGAGCACGCCACCCAGGACTTGTTCGACCAGCTCCCCACGGTGTGGGAGGAGGCCCAGAACAAGCACATGCCACAGATCGACGAGCTGGCGCGTGCCGACGACATCACCACCTTTAACCGTGAGCACCACGGCGGGCCTCTGTTCATCCCCCGCAATCAGATGCTGGCCAACGCCCTAGTCTCTGCGGAAGCCGGCGAGTTTGGCCCCTACTTCCTGCTCCTTGGCGCGGTGACCGACCCCTTCAACCCGGAGGCCGGGCCTGAGTGGTTGGCGCAGCCCGAGGGCCCGCTCGATTTCACTACCTTCTGCGGGACCTAACCAGCAACGATCTGCCAGGACACGCCCCAGGCGTCCTGCACCCAGCCGTCCTCCTCCGCGGCCGGGTCCGCAGACAGCGCCGCACGCAGCCTCTCGCACTCCTCTTGGTCCGCGGCGTAGAGCCGCAGGGACAGGCCCTCGGTGAAGGTGAAGTTCTGGTCCACGGCGGAGTCCATGGCGGCACACCACTGGCCGTACAGGGTGAAATTGGAGAAGACGATGTTTGCCCCGTTGTCCGGCATCTGCCCCATGTCGGCATAGCGCACGCGCGAGCCAGGAGCGCTGTGCGGGATGACGGAAATGTAGTAGTCCGTCGCCTCGGCCGCTTTGTTCTGCGCGGCACCGCAAAACATCAGCTGGGGGACGGCGCGGGGTGCGTCCTCGTCCTCGTTCAGCATCAGCTGCCAGTTCACCCCGAACCTGTCCTCTACCCAGCCGTAGAGCGGGGAATGCGCGTAGGAATCTAGGTCCATCAGGGCCGTGCCGCCCTCGAGCAGTCCGGCCCAGACCCGGCGAAGCTTCTCTGCGTCACTGAAAGTGAGCAGGAAGTTGATCGCGGGGTTCGGGCGCGGCCGCTCACCGCCATCGGCCAGCAGGATGTGCAGGCCGCCGATCACGATCTCTTCGCCGGCACCGGTCACATCAGGCAGGACCTCGCGGTAGAAGGTGGCGGCTTCGTGGGCGCTGGGCTTGCACCAGATTGTGGGCACAATTTTCTGCATACCCGAAACGCTACACCCCCACCTGCACTGGAGTTGGCGCGGGCGGGGGTGATCGTCGTTAAGCGATGTTTAGCGGTCCAGCTTGAGCATCTTCTGGGTGTAGTCCCACTGCTCCTGGAACTTGGACTGGTCGCGGATCAGTGGCTCCCCGTAGGTTGGGATCATTTCGTAGAGCTTCGGGCCCCACTCGATCATGTGCTCGCCGAAGCAACGCTCGATGAGCTCCAGCATGGCGGCCGGTGCGATGGACGCACCAGGGGATGCACCGAGGATACCGGCGATGGAGCCTTCCTGGTTGTTCACAAGCGCGGTGCCGAACTCCAGGGAGCCGAAACGTGGTGGTGCCGATGGCTTGATCACCTGCACGCGCTGGCCGGCAACGATGGTCTCCCAATCCGAGCCCTCAGCGGAGGGGACATATTCCTTCAGGGTTTCGATCTTCGCGTCGAAGTCCTTCATCACTTCCTCGACCAGGTACTTCACCAGGCCGAAGTTGGTTGCCGCAACGCCCAGGTAGGACGGGATATTGTCCAGGCGAATGGACTTGAACAGGTCCAGGTAGGAACCTTCCTTGAGGAACTTCGGGGTCCAGCCACCGTATGGGCCGAACAGCAGACCCTTCTCGCCATCGATCACGCGGGTATCCAGGTGAGGCACCGACATTGGTGGAGCGCCCACCTTGGCCTTGCCGTAGACCTTGGCGTTGTGCTGCCCGATCAGCTCTGGGTTGGTGGAGCGCAGCCACATACCGGAGATGGGGAAGCCTGCGTAGCCGCGGACCTCTGGCACGCCTGCCTTGCGCAGCAGGTCCAGGGCGTAGCCGCCGGCGCCGACGAAGACGAAGCGGGCCTTGGTGACCTTCTTGTCGCCGGTATGCACGTTCTTCACGGTCACGCGCCAGGAGTTGCCGTCCTTCTTCAGGCCGATGACTTCGTGGCCGTAGCGGACCTCAGTGCCTGCAGCTTCGGCAGCGGTGAGGAACTGGCGGGTCAGCGCGCCGAAGTTGACGTCGGTGCCTTCCTTGGTCCAGGAGATCGCCACTGGCTCTGCGCCGAAGTCGCGCTCCTTGGCCATCAGCGGCAGCTTCTCGGCGAACTCGGAGTGGTCGTCGGTGAATTCCATCGCCGGGAAGAGGTGGTTATCGTTCAGCAGTTCGTAGCGACGACGCAGGTAGTCAATCTGGTCCGGGCCCTGTGCGAAGGAGACATGCGGGACGGGGTTGATGAACTCCTTTGGGTTGGTCAGAATGCCATTGCCCAGCTGGTGTGCCCAGAACTGGCGGGAGACCTGGAACTTCTCGTTGATGTTCACCGCCTTGGTGATGTCAATCTTGCCGTTCTTTTCTGGCGTGTAGTTGAGCTCACACAGTGCGGAGTGACCAGTACCGGCGTTGTTCCAAGGGGAGGAAGATTCCTCTGCGGGGCCGTCCAGGCGCTCGTAGATCATCTGCGTCCAGCTTGGCTCCAGCTCACGCAACATGGCGCCGAGGGTTGCGCTCATCACGCCTGCGCCGATCAGGGGGACGTCGACCTCATCTTGGGCATTGCCGGTTGTATTTTCGTTCGTCACCTGTTTAAACCTCTTTTGTTGTCTCTCTTCCGCCTGCGTTCACGTTCCCGTCACGTGTTAGCTGCCGGAACACCCGCAGGCGATGGCTTCTTTTCCATAGTACGCCGATACACGGCGGGGGTGCCATCTATGGCCTGGTTCATCCCCTTTTGTTGGTATCCCCTCCCCTTCCGGGGGTACTGCGGGGTCATCCGTGCACCCTGACGCTTGACGACGAGCACCTAGCCCATCCCGCTTGTCGCCTAGAGTAGGTGGCATGACACCTTCCGCACGACATTTCGACGATGCCGGCTGGCATCCCGACGAATTAGGTGACCACTTCGAATCCACCGATATCCACTTAGGCCCAGACCCAGAGGGCGAAGGCGAGGCCGTAGCCACGCTGGTGCGCCATCTTCCCGACGAGCCCACAGGAAAACCCGCGCTGCTGTGGGTCCACGGGATGACGGACTACTTCTTCCACGACCACGTGGCTCGCTTCTTCGCCGCCGAAGGCTACCCCTTCTACGCCGTCGATCTGCGTAAATGCGGGCGGGCACGCCAGAAGGGCCAGACGTGGCACTATGCGGAGGATCTAGAGCACTACTTTCCTGACCTGTCCGCGGTCGCGCAGATGCTTGCCGAACGCCACGGCTCGTTCGTACCCATTGCGCATTCCACCGGCGGCTTGATCGTTCCCTTGTGGGCGGACCATGTGCGCCGCACCGCTTCTGAGATCCACCAGGGGCTTGCCGGTATCGTTCTTAACAGCGCGTGGTTGGACATGATGTACCCGCAGTGGGCGTTGACGCTGGCCAAGCCCGTGATCAAGTTCGTCGGCAAGCGCTGGCCGCGGATCGCTATCCCAGGCGGAAACCTGGGCTCCTACGGCAAGTCCATCCACTCCAGCGCGCATGGCCTGTGGGATTTTGATCTTGAGAAGAAGCCACTGGGCGGACATGAGAAGTATCTGGGCTGGGTGCGTGCGGTGATGGCTGGCCAGGCGCAGATCCACCGCGGCGATATCGATGTCGGCGCACCCGTCTTAAGTTTGTGCTCGAACAAGTCCTACTTGAATCAGCCTTATTCTGCAGCTGCAGACACCGCAGACACGGTCCTGGACGTGGACCAGATTCAGCGCTGGTCTCCGCGACTGTCCCATGACGTGCGCGTAGTGGAGATCCCCGGCGCCCGCCACGACGTATTCTTGTCCCTAGAAAACCCGCGCCAGCAGGCTTTTCAGACAACACTGCGGTGGCTTTCCCAGTTGGGTCAGTAGGCCCGCGGGAATCAACTAGGCACACCCCGCGTTAGTCCTCTATATATAGGTATAGTTCGCGCGTTACTCGTCCCTTCACAATTGTCAGGAGTTTTACTGTGACCACCCCCGCAGCACCCGCTGTCGATGCTCATTATGACTACATCATTATCGGCGCCGGTTCCGGCAACTCGATCCCAACGGAGGACTTCGACGACAAGTCCATCGCCATCGTCGAAAAGGGCCTCTTCGGTGGCACCTGCATGAACGTCGGTTGCATCCCGACGAAGATGTACGTGGTGGCTGCGGATACCGCACTGTCCGCATCCGACTCTTCCCACTTGAACCTGGATACTGAGTTCCATGGTGCAGATTGGAAGTCCATCATCGAGCGCGTTTTCCACAACCGCATCGACCTGATCGCCCAGGGCGGCGAGGAGTACCGCCGCGGCCCGGAGACACCGAATATCACGGTCTACGATCACCACGCTTCCTTCCTAGCGCCGAAGACCATTCAGACCGGCCAGGGCGATGAGCAGAAGATCATTTCGGGCGAGACGATCATCATCGCCACCGGTTCGCGCCCCGTGATCCCCGAGGTGATCCAGGAGTCGGGCGTGCCTTTCCACACCAATGAGACGATTATGCGCTTGGACAAGCAGCCGGAGTCCCTGACCATCGTCGGCGGCGGTTTCATCGCCATGGAGTTTGCCCACGTATTCCAGTCCCTAGGCACGAAGGTCACGGTGGTGAACCGCTCGCCACTGCTGCGCACCCTTGATAAGGACCTGACCGAGCGCTTCAATGATCTGACGCAGCAGCGCTACACCACGCACATCGGGCGTACGGTCGCTGGCGCGCGTTCCGACGATCACAGCGTCACCCTCGTGCTTGACGACGACACCGAGGTCACCTCAGAAGCTCTGCTGGTTGCGACGGGCCGCAAGCCCAACGGGGATCAGATGAATCTGGATTCTGCTGGCATTGAGATGCGCCCGGATGGCCGGATCGCTGTCGACGAGTTTGGCCGCACCACAGCCGAGGGCGTGTGGGCGCTGGGCGATGTGTCCTCGCCTTACCAGCTGAAGCACGTGGCAAATGCGGAGACCCGCGCTGTGCGCCACAACATCCTGCACCCAGACGAGATGGTGCCGATGCCACATGACAATGTGCCGTCCGCCATCTTCACCCATCCGCAGATCGCCACCGTGGGATTGACGGAGGAACAGGCCCGCGAGCAAGGCTATTACGTAACGACGAAGGTCCAGAACTATGGCGATGTCGCCTACGGCTGGGCACTGGAGGATAAGACCGGCATAGTGAAGCTGGTAGCTGATCGCCAGTCTGGCAAATTGCTGGGTGCGCATTACATGGGTCCACAGGCGGCCACGTTGATCCAGCAGATGATTACCGTTATGGCCTTTGATCTGGACGTTCGCGAGGTAGCCACCCACCAGTACTGGATCCACCCCGCCCTGCCGGAAGTCACAGAGAATGCCTTGCTTGGGCTGGACTTTGAGTTTCCTGACGTTTAACTAGCACCTCAGTGGTCTGGGCCCTACCCCATTCGGGTAGATGAGACCCAGGTCACTGTTAATTTTTCTCAGGAACTGCATATTTCCAAAACTTGAGGTCATTGCCTGAATCATCAACACTCTCCTGATCAAGTGGTGATCCGAACTCAGTATGTTCACAGACTCTTATCTGCTGGCTTACGGGAATAACTGCGTCCGCGTCAAGTTTCGGTTACAGTTACTCAACGACACCGGGACCGAGCCTGCCAAAGGCAACCGGGTGATCATGGCAAGCATGCAGGGTTTGCCACGATATGTGCAGATTTCCAACCCGGAAGTCTTGTCAGAACTACAGAGAAGGAATAGTTTCATGCGCAATTTCCGCAAGGCAGCACTGGCTGGAGCAACTGCACTGGCAGTTGCATTCGGCTCCACCTCCGTCGCAGTCGCGGCAGAAGGCAGCAGCTTCGACAAGGTACCTACGCAGGTCGCTAATGAACTCGGCGTTGACAATAACTCTGAGTCCAAGATTAACCAGGAAGAGTATGAATCCTGGGAAGAAGTCAGCAAAAACCACCCAGACGGTCAGCAGAACTGGGCTGACGGCCGAGCAATCTTCGGTTCCTCCAAGGACTTCTCCGAGCAGCCACTGTGGGCGAAGCTGTTCTACGGCGGCACCATCTTCGCTGCAGTCGCAGGCTTCATCGGCACGATTGTCGGCCCACTGTACTACTACGTCGTACACGGCCGCTAATCTGCGGAACCCCGCACACAACCCAGACATTCAATCTTTTCGAAAGTAGGAAATCATCATGCGTAAGTTCCGCAACGCAGCACTGGCTGCAGCAACCGCAGTCACCGTCACCTTCGCAGGCGTGTCCGTCGCAGACGCTCAGACCAATGGCACCGACGTCACCTGGAAAAACCCTGGCCTCTCTTCCGCCCGCGACGCAGACGCAGATACGGTCGACCGTCTGTCCAGCACCTGGGTCGATGGCGGCTCCTCCGCTGTCGGCGAGGCTACCGATGCAGGCAAGCCAGTCAACGCCATCAACCTCCTGGGCTCCTCTGTTGACGATTCGCAGAACCCACTGTGGTCGCTCCTCTGGCGTGACGGCGCAGGCATCGCAGCTATCGCAGCTGCAGTCGGTGGCGTCATCGCTGCCTACAACTACGCTGTCTACCAGGGCATCATCCCTCACGCTATCCAGTTCTAATCACTAGATAAGCGATACAGCTTAAAGCCCACCGGAGCTTTCCGGTGGGTTTTATTCATTTTCTTAGTCCCAGGGCGAGGTGAACTCGTCGTCGGGAAGCGTCAAAATCTCATTGCCGTCCTCCGTGATCACGATGGTGTGCTCGAACTGGGCGGTGAACTTGCCATCCAAGTTTTGGATCGTCCAGCCGTCGTCCCACATGCGGTAGGGCAACTCGCCCAGATTGATCATCGGCTCAATCGTCAGCGTCATACCCGGCTCCAGAACATCCGTGTAGGCATCGGAATCATAATGCAGCACCACCAGCCCATTGTGGAAGGTGGGGCCCACACCGTGGCCCGTGAAGTCCGTGACCACGTTGTATCCGAAGCGCTTCGCGTAGGACTCGATCACGCGCCCAATCACGTTCACCTGCCGGCCAGGCTTGGCCACCTTGATGCCGCGCATCGTCGCCTCGCGGGTACGTTCCACCAGCAGGCGATGTTCCTCGCTGACGTTGCCGGCCAGGAAGGTAGCGTTCGTGTCGCCGTGCACGCCGTTCTTGTACGCGGTCACATCAATGTTGACGATGTCCCCGTCCTGAATCACCGTGGTATCCGGGATACCGTGGCACACAATCTCATTGAGGGACACACACGTGGCCTTGGTGAAACCCCGGTAGCCCAGGCAGGAAGGGTAGGCGCCGTGGTCAATCATGTACTCGTGGGCCACCGCATCGATCTCGTCGGTCGTCTTGCCGGGCTCCACAGCCTCCCCCGCCAGTGCCAGAGCGTTGGCAGCGATCTTCGAGGCCTCGCGCATTGTCTCAATCACCTCAGGCGTCTGCACGAAAGGCTCGCCCACGTTCTCTTGGACAGTGTCCTTCCACACATACTCGGGCCGCTCGATGTGCTTGGGCACATCGCGGATCGGGGTGGGTTTTCCTGGGGTCAACATTGCGCGTTCAGTCATGGCAACCATGCTAGTCCTTGCTTGCCGACGAAGCCTAAGCCGGGTTGACCGCCTGATCGTAGTTAACCAACATATTGTCGGTGATGGCCACCGCTGCTTCCGAACCGCCGCCGAGAACCACGAGCGTGGCAAAAGCAATATCGTCCCGGTAGCCCGCAAACCAGGAGTGCGAACCCTGGTTGATTTCGGCCTCACCGGTCTTGCCGTGGATCTCTCCGCCGGCGCTCATGCCCCGGGCCGTACCCTCCGTGACCACTGAGCGCATCATTTGGCGCACCCCGTCGATGGATTCGGGGCTGAGTGGCGGCACCTCTTCGCTGACCTTCGTCTCTTGCCCCTCAATCAGATATGGCACCGGGCTGGCACCATTGGCTGCGGTGGCTGCCACCATCGCCAAGCCGAACGGACTGGCTAGGTCATAGCCCTGACCGTAGCCGGCCTCGGTGCGCTCCAGTGGGGTCTCGCCTTCGGGGATAGAGCCGGTCATCGTATCCAGCCCCGGAATGTCATAGTCGATGCCCAAGCCGAATTGCTTGCCCACCTCCTGCAGCTCGCCCGGAGCAAGCTTCGTCGACATGTCCGCGAATGTGGTGTTGCACGAGCTCGCGAATGCACGCTGCAAGGGCACGCTGCCCAGCGAGAAGCCCGCGTAGTTGGTCACCACACGCCCATAAATATCCATGGTGCCTGGGCACGGAACGATCGAGCTTGTAGCCAGCCCCTGACGCTCAAGACCCGCAGCGGCGGTGACGATCTTGAACACCGAGCCCGGCGGGTACTGCCCCATCAGCCCAATATTGCCGTCCTTATCAGCGGCAGGCGTCTGCGCCACCGCCAGGATCTGGCCTGTCGACGGGCGCACCGCCACAATCACCGCCTGCTGGCCCGCCACCGGCTCCAGGGCAGCCTCGGCTGCGCGCTGCAGCTTGTGGTCCAAGCTGATCCGGACCGCAGGCGACGGCGTGGGTGCGTGGTACTCCACGTCCTCCATCGCAGCACCCTCCTGGTTCACCTTGGCCACGCGCCAGCCGTTCGCCCCGTCCAGCTGATCACCTACGATGCGTCCCACACGCGCCATAATGTCAGGCGCGAACGTCGGATCCGCATTCACCATGGCGGCCTCTTCGTTCAGGCGCACGCCGGGTTCGTCGGCAAGCGCATCCGCTACCTCCTGGCCCCCTGCCTGTGGGATCATCGCCACCGAAAAAGTACCTTGGGCATTTTCCAGTGCTGCGGTCAGCTCACCGGCATCGCGCGTGGGCACCTGCGGATTGCGTTCGTGGGCTGCGGCGAGCGCCTCAGAAATCGCGAAGGCGGTCTCGGGGGCGCGACGCATCGCAGACGTATCGACGAGCAACCGGAACGCCACGCCAGGTTTCAATAGTTCAGCACCGTCCGAAGAGACCACGGACGCTTTCTCCGCCTCTACGGGCCGCAGCTCTAGGTGCTGGTGCGCGCCCAAGGAGGGGTGCAGCAAGGAGGGCTGCCAGCGCACCGTCCACTCCTCGTCCGTCTGGGTCAGAATCATGGAGGTGTCATAGGCCAGCTCGCGATCGCGCGGCAGCTGCCACCGCAGCGAATAGCTCGCGGTAGCAAGGTTGTCATTTTGCTCAAGACCTGTGAGTTCGGCTTCCAGGCCCTCCGCTTGCAAACCGGCGAAGGTGGCGTCGATGGCGGCAGTCGCCGTGGGGGAATCGTCGATAAGCGAACCAAGCGTGTCCGAATCGTGCGCGGCCAGCGCGTCCAGAAATTCTTGGGCGGTAGGCTCGGCTGAATTCGGCTTCGGCGTGCATGCGACGAAGCCGGCACCGAGGAGCATCACGGTGAGCAGAACCCAGAGGCGTCTCATAGCTAAAAAATAGCAGCGCCGACCAATTAGTCGGCGCTGCCACATACGAAACCCCCAGAGTCTAGCGAGTAACCTTGACTTCCGCCTTGGCCCCCGCCTTCGCCTCGAGGCCTTCTTCCTCAGCGATCTGGTGTGCCATCTCAATGAGCGTATCGACGATCTCCTCCTCCGGAACCGTCTTGACAACCTCGCCCTTGACAAAGATCTGGCCCTTGCCGTTACCGGAGGCAACACCCAAGTCCGCGTCGCGCGCCTCGCCCGGGCCGTTGACAACGCAACCCATAACCGCAACGCGGAGTGGGTACTCCAGGTTCTCCAGACCGGCGGTAACATTTTCTGCCAGGCTAAACACGTCCACCTGGGCGCGACCACAGGACGGGCAAGAGACGATCTCCAAGCCGCGCTCGCGCAGGTTCATCGACTGGAGGATCTGGTCGCCGACCTTGATCTCCTCTACTGGGTCCGCGGACAGGGACACGCGGATGGTGTCACCGATACCCTGGCTCAGCAACGCGCCGAAAGCCACGGAAGACTTGATGGTGCCGCGGAACTTCGGGCCGGCCTCCGTCACGCCGAGGTGCAGCGGGTAGTCCGTCTGCGCGGCCAGCTGGCGGTAGGCCTCCACCATCAGCACTGGGTCCGAGTGCTTCACGGAGATGGCGATATCGCCAAAGCCGTGCTCCTCGAACAGGTTAGCCTCCCAGATCGCGGACTCCACCAGTGCCTCTGGAGTTGCTCGTCCGTATTTTTCCAGCAGGCGCTTATCCAAAGAACCGCCGTTAACGCCGATGCGGATGGGGATGCCCGCATCGCCCGCTGCCTGTGCGACTTCCTTGACGCGGCCGTCGAACTCCTTGATATTGCCCGGGTTCACGCGCACTGCGGCACAGCCGGCGTCGATCGCCGCAAAAATGTACTTCGGCTGGAAGTGGATGTCAGCGATGACGGGGATGGGCGATTTCTTCGCGATGATCGGCAGTGCTTCTGCATCGACCGTCTTCGGGCAGGCCACGCGCACAATATCGCAGCCCGCGGTGGTCAGCTGCGCGATCTGTTGCAGGGTGGCGTTGATGTCATGCGTTTTCGTCGTGGTCATCGACTGCACGGTCACCGGGTGATCGGAGCCGACCCCTACCCCGCCGACGGACAGCTGGCGGGTCTTACGGCGCGGTGCGAGTGTGGGGGCTGGGCCTTCCGGCATTCCGAGGCCGATGGGTGAATTCATTATTCTCCTCAATCACGACAAACTAGGCAGATAGAGCTGCCACCCAGACTAGCATTGGTGTCAACTACCCGAACAGCCTAATCGGGTTCACCACATCGGCAACGATCACGATCACACCAATGGTCAATAGCGTTGCCGCCATCACAAATGTCAGAGGCATCAGCTTCTCATAATTCGCCGGTGGTCCCGGCGCCAGGCCGCGGAGGCGGCGGATGTCGTCGCGAAGCTTCTCATAGAGCACCACCGCGATATGGCCGCCGTCCAGCGGCGGCAACGGCACAAGGTTGAACATGGCTAAGAAGAAGTTCAGGTTGGCCAGCAGCATCCAGAACACGCTCCACAGGGAGCGTTCCACCAGTTCGCCGCCGGCCATCGAGGCACCTACCACGCTCATCGGACCCTCAAGGTCGCGTTCGGCACCGAAGATTGCGGCGACCACACCGGGGATCTTCGCGGGGAACTGCAGCAGGGCCTCGAAAGTGGCATTCAGGGTTTGGCCGGTAAAGGTGAAGGTCGCGGGTACGGCCTCGAGCGGGCCGAAGGTGCGGATCGGATCCTCAATCGGGGCGTTGACTAGTCCGATGGCCCCGGCATCGACCATCTCTCCTTGCGCGTTGAGGCGCTGCACCGGGTCCACCTCGATCGGGAACATGAGTTCCTGCCCGTCGCGTTCGACGACGAGTTCCACCGTTTGGCCTGGGCGCACCATCACGTAGTCGCGCAGTTCGGTGAAGTGCTCTAGCTCGTGGCCGTCCACCGACATCAGCTTGTCGCCGACTTCCACCCCGGCCTCACCCGCCGGGCCGGCCCCTGCGCAGTCCGCCACCGTTTCGGTGTCGATCTGGTCGGAGGTACAGGAGACTTCCCCCACGGTAGGTGTGCGATCCGCATAAGGGTTCGGGATACCAGCGGTGACCGCCACGAAGTACAAGATGATGAACCCCAAAAACAGGTTCATCAACACGCCGCCAGACAGCACGATCACGCGCTGCCACCACGGCTTATTTACCATGGCGTGCGGCGCCTCTTCTTCAGTGACGGGGTCTTGGGCCGTCATGCCCGCGATGTCGCAGAACCCGCCGAAAGGCAGGGCCGCCACGCCATATTCGGTGTGACCCTTGGTGGTGGACCACACCGTTGGCCCAAACCCGATGAAATAGCGGCGCACGCGCATGCCAAAGGCGCGCGCGGCTAGCAGGTGCCCCAGCTCATGAAGCGCGATTGCTGCGGCGATGCCCAGCGCAAAGAGGACAACCCCCAATAAATATGACCCCACCAGGTCAGCCCCTTTCTAGCGGGCGAGTTCGTCGATCAGCACGTTGGCGCGACGACGAGCCTCTGCTTCTACGGTCACCACATCTTCAAACGAGTGGGCCGGAACCGCAAAATCGCCTGCCCCACCGACGATCTCCCCGACCACATCCACGATCTGCGGGAAACGGATCCTACCAGCCAAAAAGGCCGCGGCCGCTTCCTCGTTCGCAGCGTTATACACCGCGGAGAACGTGCCGCCCTTACCAGCGACCTCGCGGGCGATTTGGACTGCGGGGAACGCTTCGTCGTCAAGCGGTTCGAAGCGCCAGTCGTGAGCCTGGCTGAAGTCCAAGGCGGGCTGGGCACCGGCGACGCGCTGCGGCCAGGCGAGTGCGTGGCTGATCGGCAGTTTCATGCTCGGTGGGCTGGCCTGCGCGATGGTGCAGCCGTCGACAAAAGTCACCGCGGAATGGATGATGGACTGCGGGTGCACCGTCACGTCGATCAGGTCTGGGTCGACGTCGAAAAGCAGCGTCGCTTCGATCAGCTCCAGGCCTTTGTTGACCATGGTGGCCGAGTTCAGCGTGTTCATCTGCCCCATCGACCACGTCGGGTGCGCCGCTGCCTGCTCGGGCGTGACATCCCACATCTGCTCGCGTGTCTGGCCACGAAACGGCCCACCGGACGCCGTCAGCACAAAACGCGCAACCTCGTCGACACGCCCTGCACGCAGGCACTGCGCCATCGCCGAATGCTCCGAATCCACCGGCACGATCTGCCCTGGCTTCGCCTGATTGGTCACAAAAGTACCACCGGCCACCAGTGATTCCTTATTCGCCAGCGCCAGTGTGGCGCCCGTCTGCAGCGCGGCCAGCGTTGCGGCCAAGCCCATCGACCCGACAAGCCCATTAAGGACAGTGTCCGCAGACTGATTATCGACGAGCTCCCGCGCGGACTCCTCCCCCGCTAGCACCGCCCCGCCGAGGGCTTCGCCGACGATCTGCGCCGCCTCCGGCTTGGCCACCGCCACCTGCTCAGGCGCCAGGCCCAAAAGTCGTGCCTGCTGGACCACCTGGTCCGGGTTGGAACCCGCGGCGGCAATGCCGACGACCTCGAAGCGGCCCGGGTTCTCCTCAATCACTTCGATGGCTTGGGTACCGATGGAGCCGGTAGACCCCAGAATTAAGATTTTCTTCTTCGTGCTCACGGCATCTATTGTGGCACCCAAAAACTCTCAAGCGAAAGTATGAAACATTTAGGGGGTGACAACTCCCTGGTTGGGGTATTTATGTGCCAAGATAGAGCACAGGTATCAGTGCATGTCTTGTGCTGCTTTTAATTGTGAATGACAAGGAGAACACATGGCTACGTCCCATGAGAAGACCTACGAGGTGTACAACGGCGTCTCTGAGCAGGACGTCCCATCGGCAAAGTGGGGCTGGTCTGAGCTGAGCCCGAAGACCATCCAGCTTGCTGGTTGGGGTTCCGTGATCTTCCTTGTCGCGTACAACTTCGGTAACCACGAAGGCCACGTGGAGACCATCTGGCTGCTCTCGATCGCAGCGATTATCGCTATTGGTCTGATCCTCTTCGCCCTGCGCCCACAACTGTCTCAGGTGCGCACCCTCACCGGTGCGAACCAGCCAGTCGGCTACCAGGAGAAGGACTGGGACTACGACCAGAAGACCCTCTCCGGCGAATACGCCACGCTGACCGATTCTCAGCTGCGCGCTCTGAACATCGACCCAGCCCGCGTTGCACACCTGCGCGAGCTGGACAATGGCAGCACCGCCGCGAAGCCCGTCGAGGCCAACACCACCCGTGTTGACCGCTCCGGCTCCACCGTGGCGGACGAGAAGTAAAAAGCTTTCTCCTAGCGCAACGCCCCGGCTCCTTTAAGGAGCCGGGGCGTTGTCCTTTTCTAACCCGTCTTTTCGTCGGCAGCCAACTGGCCACAGGCCGCCGCGATCTCCTGGCCCTTCGTGTCACGCACCGTGCACGGCACCCCCTGGGCGATCACGCGGCGCACGAATTCGTCCTGGCGTGCCTTCGGGGAAGCGTCCCACTTCGAGCCCGGGGTCGGGTTCAGCGGGATCAGGTTCACGTGCACCTTGGAACCCAGCGCGTCGTGCAGCTTCTGCCCCAGCATGTCTGCACGGAAGTCCTGGTCGTTGATGTCACGGATCAAGGCGTACTCGATGGACACGCGGCGCGAAGACTTGTCCGCGTAGTAGCGTGCAGCCTCCAGCACCTCGTCGACCGAGTAGCGCAAGTTGATGGGCACCAACGTGTCGCGCAGCTCGTCGTCAGGCGTGTGCAGTGACACCGCGAGAGTGCAGGAGAGGTCTTCGTCGGCAAGCTTCCTGATCGCAGGCGCGAGCCCCACCGTGGAGACCGTGATGTTGCGCTGCGAAATGCCGAACCCGTCTGGGGACGGCTGGGTGATCTGGCGCACCGCAGAGACCACGCGCTTGTAGTTGGCAAGCGGTTCACCCATGCCCATGAACACGATATTGGACAGGCGCGAGCCTTCGGACTCCATGCGTGCGGCGGCTTCGCGTACCTGGTCGACGATCTCCGCGGCGGACAGGTTGCGGTCCAGACCGCCCTGACCGGTCGCGCAGAATGGGCATGCCATGCCGCAGCCAGCCTGGGAAGAAATGCACAAGGTCGCGCGGTCCGAGTAGCGCATCAGAACGGACTCCAGCAAGATGCCATCATGCAGGCGCCACAGAGTCTTGGTCGTATCGCCCTCATCGGTTTCCACGGTGCGCACCGGGCGCAGCAGCGTGGGGAACAAAGCATCCTTAACTAGGTCGCGCTGCGCGGCCGGCAGGTCCGTCATGGTGCTTGGGTCCGCCTCGAAGCGGCCATAGTAGTGACGGGCGATCTGATCCGCGCGGAACTTCGGCAGGCCCAACTCCTGGATTGCCTCCTGCCGCTCCTGCTTGGTCAGGTCAGCAAAGTGCTTCGGGGGCATGCCGTGCTTCGGTGCGAGTAGCTGGATCTTTGGAATATTGTCACTCATCAGGTTTGGGCTCCGTAGGTGGTTCTAATAAAAAATATGTGTGGGCAGGGCGACGGGAGTAACGCCGCAGACGCGCCGTCAGTTTAAACTGGGGGCATGACACGTGATTACAATCCCGTAGACCAGCCGGGCGACAACCCGGACCAGTACGATTCCACCGGGCCTGCCCCCACTGCTGGCGAGCCAGTCTACATCACAGAAGAGACGAACTCCACGCCGCCACCTGCGCCCCAGCCGCAGGAACCCGCCCATGGCGACGGCAAAGTCAAGGGATCCATCGCAGGCGGCACGTGGGCAGCACTGATCATCGGCGCGCTGCTGCTCATCGTGCTGATCATTTTCATTCTGCAGAACCAGCAGCAGGTGGAAATCAACTTCCTATCGTGGACGGTCCAGTTCCCGGCCGGGATCGCCTACCTGATTTCTGCGATTACGGGCGCGCTGATCATGGCGCTTGTTGGTGGCTGGCGCATGTTTGAGCTGCGCCGCCAGGTGAAAAAGGCCGCCCGCTAGCTCGCGAGAAAGCTGAGCACCAGCCACGTGGCTGCGGCTGCTGGAAGCATGCCGTCCAGTCGATCCATCAGGCCGCCGTGTCCAGGCAGAAGCGCGGACATATCTTTAATGCCTAGTTCGCGCTTGAACTGGCTTTCTACCAGGTCGCCCATCGTCGCGCAGACGACAAGCGCGAACCCGAGGATCAGGCCGATCCACCATTCTGTCTTCAGCAGGAAGACCACGCACGCAACGCCGGTGATCATGCCGAAGATGACGGATCCCGCGAAGCCTTCCCAGGATTTCTTCGGGCTCACCGCGGGGGCCATGGGGTGGGCACCGAACATCACGCCGGCGATATAACCACCGATATCCGAGGCCACCACGCACAACATGAACGTGAGGATGAACCGCGGGCCGGTAACGTCCCACGTCTCAAGGTTGGAGAGCATGGCGCCAAAACCGCCGAAGAGCGGCACCCATGCCAGGACGAAGATGCACACCGCCGTGTCGCGGAGATAATTCTTCGGGGGTGTTGTTCGGCCGTGGTGGAACAGTCTGCCAAACATGAGCAGCAACACGCTGAGCGTGAAAGTAAAGAGCAGCCCAGTGGCATCGAAAAACCAGGTGGACCACACCATCACCTGGCCCAGGATGATCATGACGGTGCGCGGGAGCACGTAGCCTGCCTCGCGCAGCCTGGTGAGCACCTCGAACATGGCCACGCCCACCGCTACGGCGACCAGCGGGTACCACCCGATTGGTCCTGCGATTAGCGCGACAATGACCAAAGCGCCAAGGCCGGCGCCGACAAGGATAGCTTGGCGCAGATCCCGGCCCGCCGAATTCCTCGGCTTGGGCATATCAAGGCGCAGCTTGTCCTCTAGGACGGCGCGTGCCCGGTCCCTCTTGCGCCGCCGCTTCCGTTCTTGTTCTGTGCTCACCGTCGTGGATTTGTGCTTCAAGAGGACTTAGACCTCCATCAGCTCCGCTTCTTTATTTTCGACGAGGTCATCGACCTGCTTGACGTACTTCGCGGTCACACCGTCCAGTTCCTTTTCTGCTGCGGTCACTTCGTCCTCGCCTGCATCGCCATCCTTCTGGATCTTCTTCAGACCCTCCATGCCGCTGCGGCGGATGTTACGGATAGCAATCTTGCCGTCCTCACCCTTCGACTTGGCAAGCTTGACCATGTCGCGGCGACGCTCCTCAGTCAGCTGCGGGATGGTCACGCGCAGGACCTGGCCGTCATTGGTGGGGTTCACACCGAGGTCAGAGTTGCGGATCGCGTTTTCGATCTCACCCATGGTGGACATGTCGTAAGGCTTAATCAGGAGCATGCGTGGCTCCGGTACCGAAATAGTGGCCATCTGGTTGATCGGGGTTGGCACGCCGTAGAAGTCTGCGACAACGCCGTTGAACATCGCCGGGTTCGCGCGTCCTGTGCGAATGGTCACCAGCTCCTCGCGGGTGTGTTCCACGGAGTTACCCATGCGTTCTTCAGCGTCCAACAAAATGTCATCAATCATAATGGTCCCTTCGATTCTCGGTTTAGATCTAACTTCTAATCTAGCAGCGCGAGCTATCACCTCACTCTACCCGACGTCACACCCCACACACGCCGGGCACGACCTTGTCTTTCGGGTCTTTTGTACTTGCCTGCCTCAAAGCGTCCATGACAGCATCGGTGTACGCGTATGTCCCCTCCACCGAGGGGTGGATGAAGTCATCGCGCAAGAGCACAGGATTATCCCTCACCGCGTGGCACCAGTCGGCCACGTACACATTGGGGTACTTCGCCGCTCGATCAAGTACCTCGGCTTCCGCTTCGGGCATGTACCAGCGATCACCATAAGGCAACACGATCACCACTGTGCGGTCCTCCCCCAAGGTCTGGATGATCGAATCCAACAGCTGCTCATCACCCGCACCATTCGACGCACCGTTGGTGCCGAAGCCCAGCACAATATTCTCGCGCAGCATCCCCTGCGCCTCATAGGTGGCGATCAAACCTGGCACCGATTCGTAGTGGCGCGACACCGCACCGTCGACATAAATGCCCGGCAAGCGTTCGTACATCGCAGTTGATGCGGCCAGCATCACCGAGTCACCGATCGCCAGGATCTCCGTGCCTTCAGGCACAGTCGGTTCCACGGACGCTGGCGCCTCCGAATGCTGCGTAGCCGTGGTCTTCTTCGCCTGAACCAGCGCCTCTTGTTGGGCACGCTTTTGCTCTTCCTCACGCGCGGCGAGTTCATACTCCATCTCCGTCATCTGCGGCGCATAGACCAACCCGCCGATGGTGGCCAGCACAGCGGCAATGGACACAGCAGAGGTGGACAGCATTCGCGCCGGTGAGGAGTTCTTTTCGACGATCGACCCCACCACCGACGCATAACCGCGACGCCGGAAGGGGTCCTCCACCAATCGCACGGAAACTTCCGACAAAATCCACGAGACCACTAGGGCTACCCACGCGGCAGCCTGCGTATCTCCCATGATCTCGCGGCAGAACACGATCACCGGCCAGTGCCAGAGATACAGGCTGAACGACAGCCTGCCCAGGTGGCGCAGGACCCACAGGCTAAACAGTGGCGCCAGCACGCGGTTGCCCTTAATCACCCCGTGCATCACCACAGCGGTGAGCGCAGAGGCAAGGAAGAGGCCCCCGTTATAGGTTTCGGGTGCTTCGTCGGAAAGCGTGGCCTTGAGCAGCAGCACACCGACCAGGGCCGCGACCTCGAGTGTGCCGGTCAGCCCGCGCAGACGAGTGCGCTCCCGCCACACCACATCTGAATGGCGGTGGCCCTGCATCCAGATCGCCATCCCGGCGCCAATCAGAAGCCCGAAGGCGTGCGTGTCGGTGCCGTAGTACACGCGCGACGGGTCATCGCCGGGGACGTAGAGCTGAATCATCCACCACAGCGACAGGCCAGCCAGCGCAAAGCACACCAGGGCGATCCAGCGCAGCCGGTACACGCCCCACAGCGCCAGTAGCGCGATGACGATGACCGGCCAGAAGATATAGAACTGTTCCTCGATGGACAGGGACCAGTAGTGGGCGAAGACTTCCGTGTCGGCGAAGTAGGACTGGCTGGCGGCGATCTGTCCCCAGTTATTCACGAAGAACAAGGTGGTCAAAAACTGCCTAGCTAGGTCCACGGTGGCATCGCCGCGCACGATGGCTGCCACGATGGTGCAGATCATGAGCACGAACACGGCCGCCGGCACGATGCGCCTGAAGCGCTTGAGCCAGAAATACTTCAGATCAATGCGCCCGGTAGCGGTCTTCTCGCGGATCAGCAGCGAGGTGATCAGGAAACCGGACAACACGAAGAAGATGTCAACGCCCAGGTAGCCGCCCGGCAGCACCGCCCCGAAGAGGTGATAAATGACCACTGCTGTTACCGCCAGGCCTCGGACGCCGTCCAAGCCGGGGACACGTGGGATGGAACGCTTCGCAGCGGTCAGGGTACTCATGAGGTCGCGCAGACTTTCGCCGAAGAAACTTAGTTGACACAAAGAGTGTGCCTGCGCAATGAAGGAAAACCAAACCGAATGTCCAACTGGCGGGGTAATCTTTTAGAATGCCTCATCCCGCACTCACCTTTCTGGACAGCACCGCCACACCAACAACCACCGGCAGGCTGGCCGGCTGGATGATGCCGGCCAAAGACTTAAGCGACGTCGCCGGCATGCCCACCACCCTCGGCGCACCCCACCGCCGCTATATCGCCGAGCACACGGACCCGTTTCTGCAAGCGCTTATCGACGAAGGCCTGACCATCACCGGTAAGTCTGTCACTTCGGAGCTAGGTGCCACGATCTACTGCGAGCGCGAGGACACTCCTCTTCTGGAGTCTGCCGCTTACCCCGGATGCACACCTGGCGGGTCCTCTTCTGGTGCGGCGGTGGCGGTGGCTACTGGCATGTACCGGGCCGCCCACGGTTCCGATGCCGGCGGTTCCTTGCGCGTTCCCGCTGCCGCGAACGATGTGGTGGGCTTCAAGCCCGCGGCCGACGGGTTTTCCGCCCAGGGTTTCATCACGCGTTCGGTGGCCGACCAGGCACTACTCCACAACCACGAGTTGGAGGAGGTCTCCGGGCTACGCATCGGGGTGCTCACCGATCCACTAGTCATCGACACGGACGTGTCTGCGGATCGTATCGCCGCAGTGATGACGGCCGCCGATCAACTCGCAACGAGCAACGACGTGGTGCAGATCACCCCATATTCTGCAGCTGCAGAAACTTTCGCGCATTTCCGCAACCGCTTCTTCGCCCACTACGCCTCACTTGACGACGAGACCGGCGGCTACCTCGGCTGGGTGCGTGACTTCGGCCGGACTATCACCCCAGCGCAGCTGCGTGAGGCGGAGCGGCACTTCTCCACGCTCGCCACGCGCCTGCGCCATGAGTGGGGCGTGGACTTTGTTCTTACTCCGACGGTGGCCTTCGATCCCCCACCGATCGGCTACTTCCCCGGCTTGGATCACCCTGAGAATTTTGCGGCCCAGACGCGTTGGTCGCCGTGGTGCTCTCTGTTTAATGTGACTGGCGGCCCGGCAATAGCAATCGGCGCGGTCCACCTGGGAAGTCTCCAAGGTAGGACGCGCGCCGATGATAGAACGCTGCTTTCAGCCGCAGCGATCGTCGAAAAGCGACCTTAAGCGACCAGGGTGCCGATTTGCTCGCCGCCGACCGCACGCTTGATGTTGCCGTGCTCGAGCAGGTTGAACACCAGGATTGGCATGTTGTTGTCCATGCACAGGGAGAAGGCGGTGGCGTCGGCGACCTTCAGGCCCTTCTCGATGACCTCGCGCGGGGTGATCTCGGTGAAGAGTTCCGCGTCTGGGTTGGTTCGTGGGTCATCCGAGTAGACACCGTCGACGGCCTTGGCCATGAGCAGCACCTCGCACCCGATCTCTAGGGCACGCTGGGCTGCGGTGGTGTCGGTGGAGAAGTACGGCATACCCATGCCCGCGCCGAAGATGACCACGCGGCCCTTCTCCAAGTGGCGGACAGCGCGCAGCGGCAGGTAGGGCTCGGCGATCTGCGCCATGTTGATGGCGGTCTGCACGCGGGTGTCGATGCCGCGCTGCTGCAGGAAGTCCTGGAGGGCCAGGCAGTTCATGACGGTGCCGAGCATGCCCATGTAGTCGGAGCGCGCCCGGTCCATGCCACGTTGCTGCAGCTCAGCGCCGCGGAAGAAGTTTCCGCCGCCGATCACCACGGCGATCTCTGCCCCGGTGGAGGCCACTTCGGCGATCTGCGCGGCGACATTCTCCACGACATCCGGGTCGATGCCGACTTCTCCGCCGCCGAACATCTCACCACCCAGCTTGAGCATCACACGCTTGTAACCATGACGTTTGGGGGTTTCGGGGGCAGTCACTGCTGTTGGCTCCTTATAGGTGGTGGGCAAAACTGTCCCATATCCTACCCTTTCGGCTCCTGGGAAGAGAAAACGCAGGAACCCCCCTAGCGCCTACCTGCGTAGGTACTAGGGGGTTCGGGTGGGAAGGCTTACTGCTGGCCAACCTCGAAGCGAGCGAACTGGGTGATCTCTACACCGTTCTCCTCGCAGAACTGCTTGGTGGTCTTCTTGGAGTCTGCCAGTGCTGGCTGCTCCAGCAGGACGATGTCCTTGAAGAATGCGCCAACGCGGCCTTCGACGATCTTGTCGATGGCAGCCTCAGGCTTGCCCTCGTTGCGGGTAATCTCTTCCTGAACTGCGCGCTCCTTCTCAACGGTCTCCGCTGGGACGTCCTCGCGGGTCAGGTAGCGTGCCTTCATTGCAGCGATCTGCAGAGCAACCTGGTGCGCGGCCTCATCGGCCTTATCGCCCTCGCCGGAGTAAGCGATCAGTACGCCGACTGCTGGTGGCAGGTCAGCGGAGCGCTGGTGCAGGTACTCGTGGGTCTTCTCACCCTTGACGGTGACTGCGCGACGCAGTTCCAGCTTCTCACCGATCTTTGCGGAGAGCTCCTGCAGAACCTCGTGTGCGGTCTTGCCGTCCACGTCTGCGTTTGCCAGCTCTTCCTGGGAGTTTGCGTTGACTGCTGCTGCAGCGTCGGCGATCTTTGCTGCGAGGTCCTTGAACTCCTGGTTCTTCGCCACGAAGTCGGTCTCTGCGTTGACCTCGATCATGGTGTTGCCGGAGACAGCAACCAGGCCCTCAAGAGCGTTGCGCTCTGCGCGCTTGCCCACGTCCTTTGCACCCTGAACGCGCAGGATTTCGACGGCCTTGTCGAAGTCGCCACCGGACTCTTCCAGTGCCTTCTTGCAGTCCATCATGCCGGAGCCGGTCATCTCGCGGAGCTTCTTAACATCAGCAGCGGTGTAGTTCGCCATAGTGGGCGATCCTCCTCGTTAATTCGTGATCAGTGTCAGTTGTTGATCTTGTAGAAAGATTAGTCGACTACCAGTGCACTGGCATGTCGAAACGACGACACCCCCGGCATACCGCGCGTGCGCCCTGATTGAAGTGATCGGACGTCGTGCAGGACACAAGGGGTGACTATCGTGCGTGAAGCGCGGGCTTATGCCTCGGTCTTCTCCTCAGCCTTGTCTTCCGACTCAGCCTGGGCTGGGGCCTCAGATGCCTCTGCTGCTGCAGTTGCGTCGTTCGCGGCCTTCTCCTCGGTGTCACCAGCCTGCTCGCGTGCAGCTGCCAGCTGGCGCTCTTCGCGTGCCTGCTTACCAGCGACGACAGCCTCGCCGATGATGTGGGTGAGGACCTTGACGGAACGGATTGCGTCGTCGTTGCCTGGGATCGGGAAGTCCACAACGTCTGGGTCACAGTTGGTGTCCAGGATTGCGACAACAGGGATACGCAGCTTCTCTGCCTCAGAGACAGCGATGTGCTCCTTGTTGGTGTCCACGATCCACAGTGCGGAAGGCACCTTGGTCATCTCAGAGATGCCGCCCAGGACGCGCTCGAGCTTGTTGCGCTCGCGAGTCAGCATCAGGACTTCCTTCTTGCCGCGGCCTGCGTAGCCGTCCTCGGCTGCGTCCATGGCCTGCAGTTCCTTCATGCGGCGCAGACGCTTGGACACGGTCTGGAAGTTGGTCAGCATGCCGCCGAGCCAGCGGTGGTTGACATATGGCATACCAACGCGGTCTGCCTCTTCCTGTACCGCTTCCTGTGCCTGCTTCTTGGTGCCGACGAACAGGATGGTGCCGCCGTGTGCGACGGTCTCCTTGACGAATTCGAATGCTTCGTCGATGTAGGTCAGCGTCTGCTGCAGGTCGATGATGTAGATGCCGTTACGGTCGGTGAAGATGAAGCGACGCATCTTCGGGTTCCAGCGACGGGTCTGGTGGCCAAAGTGCACACCAGCGTCGAGGAGTTCGCGCATGGTTACAACTGCCATGGGAAGCTCTCCTTCGGAGTAAAATCAGTTCGGTTAATGTCATGTGCGCGGGTTTTTGTCCCGCGCCCTAGCGACGAGCCACTCCGACACCCAGAAAACCCTGGGACCGTTGTTGGAGGTGGCGCCACAAAAATCGTGGTCGTTCGCCGCGCGTAGTCAGCCTGGCCAGAAGGTTCTGGACACACTGCTGTCGCTTAGTGTAAACCCTCTTGACGCTTTCGCCAAACGCACGCGGCTCCTTTATCCACAGGCACCTAGTTATCCACAGGTTTTCGCCAGCGCCTCTGCACGGTCCCTCGCTTCCTGCCACGATCAGGCTATGAATCTCACGCGATCGTCGTTAAGCGCACTCCTGCTCTGTGCCCTGCTCTCCCCTGCCCTTGCCTGGGCTTATGTCGACCCGACGACGGGGGCACCGTCCGCCACGCGCGTGCTGCGTGGCCCGGATATCCCGGAGCAGAATTGGTTACCCGGCCACCGCGGCGTCGACTTGGCGCTGGGTATCGGCGATGATGTGCTTGCCGCCGAGGACGGCACCGTCGCTTTCGCTGGGATGGTCGCGGGCACGCCTGTGATCTCGATTGATCATGACGACGGGATCCGCACCACCTATCAGCCCGTGCATGCGCTTGTCGACGAGGGCGAGCGCGTTACATCAGGCACCGTGATCGGGCGGCTGGGCCATCCCACCGACGGCTACCCCGGCCTGCACTGGGGCGCGCTGATCGCCAAGGACACGTATATCAATCCGCTGTCGCTTCTCGACGATCCCATGATCCGCCTCAAGCCCGTGGATGCGCCCGCGCGTAGACCTCTTTAAGCCGCTGCGCCGACACGTGCGTGTAGATCTGGGTGGTCTGCAAGGAGGAGTGCCCCAAAAGTTCCTGCACCACGCGCAGGTCCGCGCCACCTTCCAGCAGGTGGGTGGCGGCGGAGTGGCGCAGTTCGTGCGGGGTAAGCTCGCTGACACCTGCCTGCTTCCCGGCGCGCTCGGCGACGCGGCGGACCTGGCGTTGGTCGATCCGCCCGCCACGCACCCCGACGAAGAGCGCCTCGGTGTCTCCTGCTAGTTCCTCGCGCCCGTGGTCGAGCCAGCTGCGGATCGCGGTGGCCGCTTCCGTGCCGAAGGGGACGACGCGTTGTTTGTTGCCCTTGCCCGTTACGCGGGCTTGCGCGCGGTTGAGGTCAATGTCATGCAGGTTCAGGCCGGTCAGTTCGGCGACGCGCATGCCGGTGGCGTAGAGCAGCTCAAGCATGGCGTGGTCGCGCAGGCTCTCTGGGGTCTCGCCTTCGGGCGAGGTGACGATCTCGTCGGCACGCTCCGGGTTGACAACCGTGGGCAGGTGGCGGTTGATTTTTGGCGTGACCAGGCGTGCGGCCACATCGGAGTTGAGGTGGCCGTGGTTGTAGGCCCAGGTGGAAAAGGCGCGCACGGCGGCGGTGCGCCGGGCCAGGGTGGTGCGCGCCAAGCCGTTGCGGACGGCGTCGGCAAGCCAGGACCGCAACGTCACGATGGAGAAGGCGCGGAAGGTGGGCGCAAACTCGGTGAGCGTGGCCAAGTCGGAGGTGTACCCGGCCACGGTGGCTTCGCTGCGGCCTTGGACATACCTGAGGTGGTCGGCGAAGTCCTCGATCGCCGCTCCGACTTGGGTTACTTCACTTGCGTCACTCACGCCTCATTACTATACCCGCGCCCACGCATTCCCCTCGCGGACCACCACCCCACGCTTGGCTAGGTCCACCAGCAGGTGCACCGTCAGCCCGATCGGCATATTTGCCAGACTCGCGATCTCTTCGGCGGTATGGCGCTGCTCCCCCGGTTTCGCCATCGCGTCGAAGACCCGCAGCTCATTGCGCGACAACTGCTGGATCGGCGAGGGCGCGAACTCGAATTCCATCTGCTGGTCCACATCCACCTCGCCCACCTTCGACAGGTGCGCGTGCACCTCCCGGATATCCGCGATCGCGGTAACGCCAGGGTCCCGCAGGCGGGCGTTGCAGCCCATTGAGTTGGCATCATTGATCGGTCCGGGAACCACCATGGCCAAGCGCCCGAACGTGCCCGCCCGCGTCAAAGTGTTCAACGCACCAGAGCGAAAGCCCGCCTGTGTCACCAGCGTGCCCTGCGCCATCGCCGCAACCAGCCGGTTGCGCTCCAGGAAGCGGTAGCGCTGCGCATGCGAGCCCGGATAGTACTCGGCCACCAGAGTTCCGCCGGCCTCCACCACCCGCTCAAACATGGGGATATTGGACTGCGGGTACCACCAGCCCGGCCCGCTGGCCATCACGACCATCGTGCTCCCGCCCAGCTCCAGGGCCGTCTCATGCGCCACTGTGTCCACGCCCAACGCCCCACCGGAAATGATGGTGTACTGGTTGGCCACCATGTGGGTCGCCACAGCTTTCGTGACATCAGTGCCGTACGTCGTGGCCGTGCGCGTGCCGACGATCGCCACCGACCTGGCGGACAAACGGGATAGGTCCGTTTCACCACGCACCCACAGCCCATGCGGCGCAGTCAACTCACCAATGGAGGTCTTCTGGTTCACCGCACTGCTTTCCGCCGCCGCGTTAAACGCGGTAGAAAACTCGGCGGCTGGCCACCGCGGGTCCCCAGGATGAATCAGTTCGAACCCGTAACGGTCTGCGTGCTCCAGCATCTGGTGCGGGTTCGCCGACGCCCGGGCGGCCGTCTCGTCGTACAGCGGACCGATCCACCCCTCGCGATTTTTCACCGCCGCAGCGATCTCTGGCGCGCTGTGGCCCGCCCGCAACAACTGCTGCAGGTGCTGCGAAGGCCCATCCAGCACAGCCTTTAGGTACGCCCATGCCATCAGGTCACTCATGCCGCCACCTGCCCGCCCGGCGCGTCGCGCAGATCAACCGCCTGCGCCACGTGTTCAAGTTCTGGCTGGTCGGCTCCTGCGAGATCAGCAAGCGTCCACGCCAGCTTGATCGACTTATCCACCCCGCGCTGGGTCACATCCCCCTGCGACAAAAGCGCGGAGAGCAGCGCCATGCCGGATTCGGTCGCCGGATACTCCCGGCGCAGCAGCGCACCAGATACCGTCGCGTTGATGATCCCTTCCAGCCCTGCGCGCTGCCACCGCGCGGTACTGCGCTCCCGGGCCAGAGCCACACGTTCCGCAATCATCGCCGAACTTTCCGCGTTAGCGGCATGCAGCACCGCGGTATCGGCGGCAGTCTCCACGGCGATGTCGATGCGATCCCGCAGCGGGACCGACACATTATTCAGATACGTCGCACGGTGCCGCGAAGAACAGGTACACCTGCGCCAATCGGCGGCACCACACCTGCACGGGTTCGCAGCCAGGATCAGCTGGAAGCGTGCCGGGAAGGTCACTTCGCGCTGCGCCCGTGACAATCGCACAGCACCCTCTTCCAGTGGTACCCGCAACCCGTCCAGCACCACCGCCGGTATCTCGCTGACCTCGTCCAAGAACAGCACGCCGTGGTGGGCCAAGCTCACCGCGCCGGGCATGGGCCTCCCGCTTCCACCGCCGATCAGCGCCGCTTTAGTGATTGCTGGGTGCGGCGCCACATACGGCGCGTGGGTGATCACCTGGCTGGCGGACTCCGCCGCCACCGAGTGGACGGCGGTCGCCTCCACCATCTGGGTGGTGCTCAGCGGTGGGAGGATCGATGGGAGGCGGGCAGCCAGCATCGATTTTCCCGATCCCGGAGGTCCCGTCATGAAGACGTGGTGCCCACCAGCCGCGGCGACCTCCAAGGCGTGCTTGGCCGAGGACTGCCCGGCGATATCCTGAAAGTCCTCACGCTGGGGTGGCGCCGGCCGTGGCCCTGCAACATCGACTGCCGCCAGCAGCTCTCCTCCTCCCTGTAGCCACTGCCATACCTCCTGCAAGGTGTCTGCCACCAGGATGGAGCGGTCCCCCAACAGCGCAGCCTCGTCGGCGTTGTCCGTGGGGATCACTTTAAAGTCCACATCCGTCTTCGCCGCCAGCATGGGCAGCACACCGTCGACCCCGCGCAGCCGCCCGTCCAAGCCTAATTCGCCGGCCAGCAACGTGCGCGACAAGCGCGGCGCAAGCTCCGGCAGAAAGGTGCTCAGCACCGCGATGGCCACCGGCAGGTCAAAATGGGATCCGGCTTTCGGCAGGTTCGCCGGCGATAAAGACACGGTGATCTTCGTCTTCGGCCACGGCAGGCGCGCGTTCATCACCGCGGTGCGGATCCGGTCGCGCGACTCTTTCACCGCCGTTCCTGCCAAGCCGACGATAAACATGCCCGGCAACCCTTTGCCGATATTCGCCTCCACCTTCACTGGGTGCGCTACCACCCCTTCGACAGTGGCGGTATAAGTGCTAGCAAGCGCCATCGTCGACCCCCTCGAAAAGCTCCACGGCAAAGGAGTCGCCCACCACGTTTAAGGCCAGCACGTCGAAACGCACCGGCGCATAAGGCTTGTCCATCAGCCAGCGCAGCGCGGCCTGGCGCATCCGGTACAGCTTGCGCTGGGTGACGGATTCCGCGTTGCCGAACCCGAGCCCGGAGCGCGTTTTCACCTCGACGAACACGATCGTGCCGTCTGGCTCGCGCACGATGAGGTCAAGTTCCCCCACCGTGTAATAGACGTTGCGCGCAAGAACCGTCGCCCCACGCTGTTCATAGAATGTGGCCGCCGCCTGTTCCCCGCGGCGCGCCAAAGATTGACGAGCAGTAGTCATAATCTCCCCCTGAGAAAGTGTGTTGGTACACCTTCATCATGAGGGCCCGGGAGGCGTTCGTCGATACGCGACGAAAAAATGCCCGAAATCTGTGGAAAACAACATTGTTATCCACAGGTTCCGGGCGAAAAGCCGAATTTTACCTATCTATTTATCGGGGAACACAAGGTCTGGCTTATCAAGCTCTTCGATGTTGACGTCCTTGTACGTGATCACACGCACATAACGCACGAAACGCACGGCGCGGTACATGTCCCACACCCACGCGTCCGACATACGCACCTCGTAGTACACATCCTTGCCTTCCGTGTGCGGAATCAGCTCAACGGCATTGGCCAGATAAAACCGGCGATCCGTCTCCACCACGTAGGAAAACTGACTGACCACGTCGCGATACTCGCGGTACAGGCTCAGCTCGACCTCTGCCTCGTAGTTATCCAATTCCTCAGCGCTCATGGGCACGCACTCCTTCTTGGTACAACGCGTCTGCTGCAGCAACGTTGGAATAAGTGTAGCGATGCAAAGGGGTCGCACCGTGGCGGCGCACCGCATCCATATGCGCCTTTGTGCCATAACCCTTATGCCTGTCCAACCCATACTCCGGATAATCCTGCGCAAGTTTGCCGACGAGGCGATCGCGACTTACCTTCGCCAACACACTCGCCGCGGCAATACACCGCGCTGAATAATCCCCACCGATCACCGGCAGCTGCGGCTGCACAAGCCCTGGCACACAAAACGCATCCACCAGCACATACTCCGGCCTCACGCCAAGGCGGGACACCGCCAAACGCGCCCCGTCCAGGTTCGCGTTCTGAATCCCTCGGGCATCGATCGTCGCCGCGTCAATATGGACCACGCTGTGTGCGAGGCACTTATCGACGATCACCTCAAACAGTTTCTCGCGGCGCACCGGAGAAAGCTTCTTCGAATCCGTTAGCCCCTCCAACTCCGGGATGATGCGCTGCGGGAGGATGCACGCCGCAATGGTGATCGGCCCGAAGCACGCCCCGCGACCGGCCTCGTCGATGCCTGCCACAGGCCCCAAGCCAGCCTTTGCCAGGGCGACCTCGAAGGTGCGCAGCTGCTTCAGCCGGCGCACGCTACTGCTGGATGTCCGGGTCGTCCACGCCACCGAACCGGCTGAGTGGAAGGATGATCATCTGCACCTTGCCGCGCAGGTTCTCCTCCGGGATCGCACCCTGGTGCGGGTCACCAATGTGGTAGCGCGAGTCAAGAGAGTTGGTGCGGTTATCGCCCATCATGAAGTAGTGATCCTCTGGCACCTGGACCGGCCCGAAGTAGTCGCCGCCACAGGCCTCCGAGCCCGTGGCTGGATTCACCGGGTAGTACGGTGGCTGCAACGTGTAGGACTGATCAATCGGCTGGCCGTCCACCATCACAGCAGGGTCGCCCTCCTGGCAGGACACGGTCTGCCCACCCGTGGCGATGATGCGCTTGACCAGGTTATTCTCATCCGGTGCAACCAGCCCCACGTAGGAGCCCAGGTTCTGCAACCCGCGCACCACGCCGTTATCGCTGCGCTGGGACACAAAGCCCTGGTTCCACGAGTCGGTCCCCTCAAACACGACCACGTCGCCGGCTTCGGGCTCACTGAAATAGTAGGAGACCTTTTCGACGAAGATCCGGTCCCCCGTACACCCCTCACACCCATGCAGGGTCGGCTCCATCGACGCCGAAGGGATCAAGTAGACGCGCCCCACAAACGTCTGCAGCACAAAGATGATCGCGAGAGTAAGAACGATCACCACAGGGATTTCGATATACCACGGAGTAGTCTTCTCTTCTCCCTCTTCGCGGTTCTGCCCCGAGTCTGCTGCATCAGTTGAAGTCGTCACAAGGGGCTACTCTAGCAGCACACAAGAACAACAAACGCCCCGCCACACTGTTTGTGAACAGTGTGGCGGGGCGCTCGTCGATAAGCGCGCTAAAACTAGCGGCGCTCCTTAATACGTGCAGCCTTACCGCGCAGCTCACGCATGTAGTACAGCTTCGCGCGACGGACCTTGCCGTGGCGGTCCACCTCGATGGACTCGATGTTCGGGGAGTGCACCGGGAAGGTACGCTCCACGCCAATGCCGAAGGAGACCTTGCGGACGGTGAAGGTCTCGCGGATGCCGTCGCCCTGGCGGCGGATGCACACGCCCTTGAACAGCTGGGTACGGGTGGTGGAGCCCTCGATGACCTTCACGTTCACGTCCAGGGTGTCGCCTGGGCGGAAGGATGGGATGTCGTCGCGCAGCTGTGCTGCATCAATCTTGTCGATAATGCCGTTGCTCATTGAAGCAATCCTTTTCAATTCTGGATAGAGGATCCTGGCGGCTTCTCCCACGCGGGGCGCACGTACCGGTTCATATCAGCTACAAAGTACAAGCAAATATTGTGCCACAGGCCGTGCTTAGCGGCCAAATCCAGCCTGGCGCAGCGCGTCCGCCATGCTGCCGGACTGAGACTGTTGTTTCTTCTTGCCGCGCTTCTGCTCCTTGGCCTTGCGCTTCGGCTTGTTGCTCGCGCCGGGTTCGTCGTCGAGGCGCAGACTGAGTCCGATGCGCTGGCGCTCCACGTCCACATCCATGACCTTGACTTTCACCACTTCGCCGGAACGGACCACGTCGTGCGGATCCTCCACGAACTTGTGGCTCATCGCCGACACGTGCACCAAACCGTCCTGGTGAACGCCCACGTCTACGAAGGCGCCGAACGCGGCCACGTTCGTCACGGTGCCCTCCAGGATCATGCCCGGGGTCAAGTCAGAAACCTTGTTTACGCCTTCTTTGAAGGTGGCCGTCTTGAACTCGGGGCGTGGGTCGCGGCCCGGCTTGTCCAGCTCGGCGATGATATCGGTCACCGTGGGAACGCCGAACGTGTCGTCAGCAAAGTCCGCCGGCTTCAGCTTCTCCAACACGCGTGTGTTCCCGATCAACTCATCGACAGCCAGCCCGGTACTCTGCGCGATCTTTTCGACGACAGGATACGCCTCTGGGTGCACCGCCGACGCATCCAAAGGCTGGTCGCCACCATTGATGCGCAGGAAGCCGGCACACTGCTCAAAAGCCTTCGGGCCCAAGCGCGGCACCTTGCCCAGTTCCTTACGGGTGGCAAAAACACCATTGTCGTCGCGGTAGGCCACGATATTTTTCGCCACGGTGTTAGAGATGCCTGCCACGCGTTCCAGAAGCGGCACGGACGCCGTGTTCAGGTCCACGCCGACGGCGTTCACCGCGTCTTCCACCACGTCATCCAAGGTCTTCGCTAGGGCCGTCTGGTTCACATCGTGCTGGTACTGCCCCACTCCGATCGATTTGGGGTCCACCTTCACCAGCTCCGCCAGCGGGTCCTGCAGGCGACGCGCGATGGAAACGGCCGAGCGCAACGAGACATCCATGTCCGGGAATTCCTTCGCCGCGATCTCACTGGCCGAGTACACCGACGCACCCGATTCACTAACGACGACCGGCGTCGGCCTTGTGCCACCCGCCTTCTCGATCAGGTCAGCGACTTCCCCGGCAAGCTTTTCAGACTCGCGGCTGGCCGTGCCATTACCCACGGCGATCAGCTCCACGCCGTGCGTGGCCACCAGGGTGGACAGCTGCTGTACAGCCTGGCTCCACTGGTTCTGAGGCTGGTGCGGATAGACGATCGCGGTATCCATCACCTTGCCGGTCTCGTCTACCACCGCGCACTTCACACCGTTGCGGTAGCCCGGGTCCAGCGCCAACGTGGAACGCTGACCGGCCGGTGCCGCGAGCAGGACGTCGCGCAGGTTGGTGGCGAAGATGTCTAGCGCCCCCTCCTCCGCCTTTTCCTTCAGGCGCATCCGCACATCCAGACCGGAGGAGACCAGCAGTTTGGTCCGCCAGCCCCAACGCACCGCGTTGGCCAACCACGTCGAGGTCTTCGTGTCTAGGTCGAAGCGGTCCGCGATCTTTGCCTCATAGGTGGCGTCCTCCCCCGGATCCAGGTTGAGGTTCAGCACGCCCTCCTTCTCCCCTCGCAGCAACGCCAGGATGCGGTGGGACGGCAGGGAGGTGAAGTCCTCATTGAAGTCGAAGTAGTCCTTAAACTTCGCACCTTCCTGTTCCTTGCCCTCGACCACGCTGGCACGCATGGTACCGGTGGAGTACATTTCCTCGCGGACCTCGCCGACCAGGTCCGCATCGAGTGCGAAGCGGTCGATCAAGATGGCGCGGGCACCCTCCAGCACGGCCTTCGTGTCGGCGAAGCCCTCGGTCACATACTCCTGGGCCAGGGCCTCAGGATCAGCGGAGGGATCGTCGATAAGCGAATCCGTGAGCGGCTCGATGCCGGCCTCGCGAGCGATGTCCGCCTTCGTCTTGCGGCGCTTCTTGTAGGGCAGGTAGAGGTCCTCAAGGCGGGCCTTCGTATCGGTGGCCTCGATCAGCGCGCGCAACTCGTCGGTGAGTTTGCCCTGCTCATCGATCGCCTCGATGATCGCTTCCTTGCGCTCGGCCAGTTCGACGAGGTAGGTGTTGCGTTCCTCGATGTGGCGCAGCTGGGCGTCATCCAGCCCGCCGGTGGCTTCCTTGCGGTAGCGGGAGATGAACGGGACCGTGTTGCCTTCGGCAAGTAGGGTCAGCGCGGCATCAACCTGTGACTGCTTAATGCCAAGTTCTTCTGCAATAGTGCGGGCGATAAATGTCATTCGTGTAACTCTAGCAACTAGTCCTTGTGGTTCCACGCACACGCAGCGGTCACGCCGGGCTCCTTGTAGCCCTCGTCGGTGGTGCCATACCAGTAGGTGCCGGCGGGAAGGGCGGCGACGACAGCCTTCGTGGCATCGCGCAGGTCCAGCGCGCTGCGCCCGTTGACCACCACGCGGTACAGCGCCTCCGCCACCGGCACGTGCCCCTCGGCCTGTTCGAACTGGCAGACCAGCATGTTGTCCGGTTCGCAGGTTAAATCCACCAGATCTGTATTAATGTCATAGGGCTCAAAACCGGCCTTGCGCAGCTTCTTCGGCATCTTTTTCGCGGAGCGTTCCCACTCCGTCGGGGTGATCAGCACGTTCAGGTCGGTCGCAATATCGCGTGCATGCAAAGTAAACAGGTCCTCCTCGGTCAGGGTGTTCTCGTCGATAAGTTCAGGCCGTACGCGCTGGGTCCGCAAGAGCGACTGGTCGCGGCGCCACCGCTCGACCTTGGCGTGGTTGCCGCTGAGCAGCACCTCGGGCGCCTCGATCCCGCGCCACACGCGCGGCTTGGTGTAGGACGGCCCCTCCAGCAGCCCGTCGGAGAAGCTGTCCTCCTCGTGGCTGGCCGCGTTACCCAGTACGCCGGGGATCAGGCGGGTCACCGCCTCCGCGATCACCAGCGCGGCCACTTCCCCGCCGATCAGCACATAATCGCCGATGGAGACCTCGCGCACGCGGTAGCGCTTCTCCGCATCCTCGAACACGCGCTGGTCGATGCCCTCGTAGCGGCCACATGCGATCACGATATGTTCCTCGCGCGACCACGCCTGCGCGTCCGCCTGGGTAAAAGGTTTACCCGCGGGGGTGGGCACCAGCAGCAGCGGCTTGGAGCGGTCCTCGCCCGTGTCGGCGTAGGGCCGCGGTGCCTTACCCAGCAGTTCGTCGTGACGCAGCTGGTCCGCGCGGTGTTCGCTTGCCGACGATAGCTCGTACCCCACCCGGCCGTCCGCCACGTCGTCGAGCGCCGGACCCCACACCTCTGGTTTCATCACCATGCCGGGACCGCCGCCGAGCGGCGTGTCGTCGACGGACTTGTGGCGATCGGTTGCCCAGTCCCGCAAATTGTGAACGCCGATCTCGATGATGCCGTCCTCGATCGCCTTGCCCAGCAGGGCATGCCTTAAAGGTTCGAGGTAGTCGGGAAAGATGGTGATGATATCGAGTCGCTGAGCCATTTGAGTCACCTTTTCAACGATACTAGGGGCCATGCCGAAGTTGAATCGTCTCTTGATCGTCGCCGCCACCGCCGCCCTCCTCACGGCGTGTGGCTCCGGCGCCGAATCTGCCGCCCCCAGCCCGACTGCTGCACCAGAGGTTCTGCAAAATGACCTCCCCAGCGAGTCCCCTGCACCTGAGATGGCACCAGAGACGACCGGCAACCGCCAAGAGGATCTGACCGCAGGCACGGATAAGGATGCGTGCATCGCATCGAACCTCGACGTGACGCTGGCGAACGAAGAAGGCTCCGCCGGCTCCCGCGCCTTAGAGCTTGAATTCACCAACACGGGTGACACGTGCGAAATGATTGGTTTCCCCACGGTCACCGTGGTCGGCGACGGCACCGGCCGCCAGATCGGCGCGACCGCTTCCCGCGAGCCCGTCTCCACCGACTACGTCACTTTGAAGAAGGGCGATTCCGCCACGAGCACCGTGACCGTTGCCGAATCCGACGCCGCCACCTGCAACCCCACCGACGCCGACGGCCTACGCGTGTTCCCACCAGCCAACACGAACTCCATCTATGTGCCCGTGCCTGGCCTCGAGGGTTGCGATAACCCAGACTTGTCCACGCTGACGGTGGGCCCAGTTCTCTAGAGTTCGAAGAGCCCTTCCGGCGGGGTGACCACTAGCAGGCCCTCGTCGAGGTCTACTTCGGGCACGATGTCATAGACGAAGGGCACGAGCACCTCGCGGCCTTTATAGTCCACCTCAAGGATCTGGCGTCCCGGCGTGTGCATCACTCCGGTGACTTCGCCGCTTTCCTCGTCGTCACGCACCACTTTCAGCCCGATCAACTCATGGTCATAGAAGCCGTCATCGTCGTCATCCTCCAGCGGAGGGGCGAAGAAGATAGTGCCGCGCAGCGTCTCTGCCATGTTCCGGTCCGGCACTTCCTTGAATTTGATCAAGAGGCGTCCCTTGTGCGGGCGCATGGTCTCCACCGTCAGCTCATGCTCTTTCCCGGCCTGCTTGCCGTGGAGGACTTCGTCGATAGCAAAGCGCGTCTCCGGCTCATCCGTGGTGGGGTCCACCACCACTTCGCCTTTGATGCCGTGGCATTTAATCACGCGTCCGATCTGCAATTCCATGGTCGCTGATTTTAGCGCAGATTAATTAAAGCCCTTGCATGAGAAGCCCTACGATTCTGCAGCTGCAGAAAATACCATGCTTACCGGTTGAAAACGTCAGGCTTATCGACGAAATCCCAGACGAACTGGATCACCGATTCGCGGTAAGGCAAAAAGTGGCCGGCGCGCATAAGATCGATCACCTCGTCGTCACGCGCCCACCGCACCTCCGCCACTTCGCGGTTCGGAACGGCTAGCGCACTCGCATCCACCTCGTGGCGCAGCACATACACATCGTCGAAGCCGTGGGCATAGTTCGCCGTGAAAGCGGGCCGGCCAAGCTCCAACTCAAGGCCAAGTTCCTCCCTGGTTTCGCGCTGCATCGCCTCCCGCGACGTCTCGCCGGCCATGGCGGAGCCGCCCACGGTCACGTCCCACAAGCTGGGCCACAAGGTCTTCTCGTCGGCACGCCGCTGGACCAACAGGCGGTCCTGGGCATCGAAAAGACACAACGTGACCACTAGGTGAAACTCGCCCGGCCCATGTTCCGTGCCGGTCTCGACGATTTTTCCGGTCCGAATACGGTTCTCGTCGTAAATGTCCCAGTGCTCCATGGGCATAAAAATACCCCACACCGCGGAATATGCGGTGCGGGGCAGGAGTACGCGAGATTTACTCTGCGTCCTTCTCCTCAGCAGCTTCTTCAGCTGGAGCCTCTGCCTCTTCAGCCTCAGCCTTCGCAGCAGCCTCGGCCTCAGCAGCGGCCTTTGCCTCTGCTTCTTCCTTAGCCTTCTTGCGCTTCTCGGTGATTGCCTCAGCGGTTGGGCCGTTGTTGGCCTCTTCCAGAGCCTGGTTGAACAGGTCGAGCTTGGATGGCTTCTCCTCAGCGGTCTTCAGAGTGCCCTCTGCGCCAGCCTCGCCCTTGTGCTTCTGCCAGTCACCGGTGACCTTCAGCAGAGCAGCGACAGGCTCGGTTGGCTGCGCGCCAACGCCCAGCCAGTACTGTGCGCGCTCGGAGTCGATCTGGATGAGCGATGGCTCTTCCTTTGGGTGGTAGATGCCGATGTTCTCGATGATCTTGCCATCGCGGCGGGTGCGTGCATCAGCGATGACAACGCGGTACTGCGCGTTGCGGATCTTACCGACGCGCTGCAGCTTAATCTTGACAGCCATAATTGTTTCCTTCAGGTCACTGGGCAGTTCAGTCACCCGCCTCTTCTCGGCGGGCCGGTTCAGCCCTTGGTTTGGTCTGCGCGTGACACGACCGGCGGGACGTACCCGGAATCGGCGCTTACGCAGTTCGTTACACGCTTTTCGACGAGCGCATAACCCGAACAATGTTACTAGGCACCTGCATCCTTTCCAAACCGGTGCGCCGAAAGCTGGTGGCGACAACAAAACGCGCTACAGTCTGGGTGATAAAAAATTGTTCTGCTACACAGGGTGGTGTCATGACTTCCACACAGAGCAGGCCCGCTTATCGGTACGACTTGGATGGTTTGCGCGGTTACGCGATTGCTCTTGTCGTGCTTTTTCACGTTTACGTCGGCCGCGTTTCCGGTGGCGTGGACGTGTTCCTGCTGTTATCCGGTTTCTTCTTTTTGGGCTCCCAGCTGCGTTACGCATTAAGACCACACGCTAGCTTGAATCCGTGGTGGCCGATCTGGCGGACAGCACGCCGCCTCTTGCCGGCCCTGGCCGTCACCTTGGTGGCCACTGTCATCGCAGTACTGCTGTTTGCGCCTGAGCTCATGACGCCGGAGCTGACCCAACAGCTCACCGCCGCCGCGTTCTACTTCATCAACTGGGAGCTGATTTCCCAGGACCTTGCGTATTCCGCGGCAAGTGTGGACACCTCTCCCCTGCAGCACCTGTGGTCGATGAGCGTGCAGGGCCAGTTCTATCTGATCGGCATTCTCTTTGCTATCGGCGTTGCCTGGTGGGCACGCCGCAGGAACACCCCGCGCGATGTGGCCAAACGCACCGTGGGCGTGATCCTGCTGGTGGTCACCATCGTGTCTTTCCTGTGGGCGTCGCGCTTTGGGCTCGTCGGCACGCCTGACAATTACTACTCCACGTTCTCCCGCATGTGGGAACTGACCCTCGGCGGGCTGCTCGCCATCATGGCGCATCGCCTCACGGTGCCTGCGAAGGTTGCGCCGTGGACCGCCGGGCTGGGCGTGTTCATGATCACGATCACCGGTTTCGCGATCCCAACCTCGCTGGCATTCCCGGGGCCCCTCGCCCTGCTGCCTCTGACGGGCGCCATGCTCGTCATCATTTCTACCGGTAACCATCCGGTGTCGCGCGTCTTGTCGTCGAAACCTGCAACGTGGCTGGGCAGTATTGCCTACTCCCTTTACCTGTGGCACTGGCCGATGCTGATCATCACCACCGCCGTCACCGGCCACGACACCCCACCGGTGTGGCTGGGCACGCTCGTGATCGCAGCGTCCCTCCTGCTTGCCCACTTCACGCACAAGTGGATCGAAGAACCACTGCGCCAGCACCGCAAGCGCCCGACCCACCTCGAAGCCCCTGTGCCAGAGGCCATGGCCACCCTGCAGCAACCGAAGGGCCGTCAGCGCGCAGCCGGCGGAGTTGTGGTCGCAGCGTTGCTGGCAGCCATCGTGTCGGTCCAACCTGTGTGGCAGAAACTAACCGATAACTCGAGCGACCGCCTCGACCCGACACGCTACCCCGGTGCCATGGCCCAATTCGGCGCCCCACCCCCCAACGTGAAGCCCCAGCCGAACCCGGCACTGATCGCCGGAATGTACCCGCCCATCGGCATGGACGAGTGCATGATTAATATGTACGCCCCACCAGAGGAGTTCCGTGGTGAGGACTGCGTCTACGGCAACCCAGACGCAGAAACCACAGTGCTTCTCGTCGGCGGTTCGCATGCGGAACCCTACGGAATTCCTTTGGACAGCCTGGGCCAGCAGCACGATTTCCGCGTGATCCCCCTGATCCGCCAGCAGTGCCCCATCATGCTTGACGACGACACCGGCGTCCTACCCGAATGCGTCGCCTGGAGCGAGAACGCTTTCCAGCGCATCATCGAATTCGATCCGGATCTGGTCGTTTCCACCTCTACGCGCCCTCAGGGCGAGATCGGCCACGGCCCCGACATCGTCCCCGCCGGCTACGCCAACTTCTGGCAGGCTCTCGACGATTACGGCATCCCATTCCTCGGTCTGCGCGATAACCCCTGGTTCTTCGACGACGCCCTCGATCCTGAGGACCCGAATCACTGCATGCTTCGCGACGAGGATGAGGACGCCTGTTCCATGGACCGCGCTGCCGTGTACTCGCCTGTCGACCCGGCACAACTTTTACTCGGCTCCATGAGCAATGCCGTGGCGGTGGATACCGCTGACTGGTTCTGCAGTGCAGAATCCTGCTCGCCGATCGTCGGAAATATCTTCGCCTACCGCGACACCAACCACATTTCCAACCAGTTTGCCGCTACCACGGAAGAACTCTTGTGGGAGAACATGCGCCCGTTCCTTGCCCGGGGGTAGTTCGCCGTGACTACCCTGCCCCGCACTAAGCCACCGCGCACGAACTGCCGCCACGACTTGGATGGACTGCGCTATGCGGTACGCCCAAGCGCCAGCCTAAACCCCTGGTGATCACTGTGGCGCACCATTCGGCGCCTCGTCCCAGCCCTTGCCGTGACGCTGGCCGCCACATAGCTGGGGCTTGCGATGGTGGTCTCCACCGGCCTGATCATCCCCTCGTCGTTAATGTTCCCCGGCCCTGCAGCGCTCCTTCCGGTCGGCGGCCCCGCCTCCCGCCTATTGGAGACCGCCCCCGCGCCGTGGGCGGTGTCGGGGTTGCCGCGGTGATGATTCTGCTGCTGTCTGTGCAACCACGCTGGATGGGCGAGACCGCGCAGCGTGGAATGGCCTACCTGGATCCGCAGGTGTATCCCGGCGCAATGGCCTTTTTCGGCGCCGATGTCCCTGACGGGGTGGAGCCGCTGCCCGCCGATAATCTGGGCGGGGGCGACTACGGGTGGCCGATCGGCGACCACTCCTTCTACCCCGCCGATTTCCCCTCGACATCACCAACGTCTGCGCGGTATCCGCAGTTCCCCTGCTGCGGCCCTTCGTCGAACCGTTCTTCGGTTATCTACTTCCCCTTGTTCATGCGCTTCATGGCTTCGCCGAAGTCCAGGTTGTCTAGGTCAATATTTTCCATGCCTTTTGGCATAGCCTGACCCGGCATACCTGGCATGCCGCCGCCTTGCTCCATTTGCTGGGCAAGTTTCTGCATCTCTGCCATGTTCGGCATACCGCCACCGCCACCACGGCGGTTCTTCACCGGCTTGCGCTTACCGTTCTTGCCGCGGCGCCCCTTCGGCTTCTTCTTGGTTGCAGAACGGCCCATCCCGGGCATGCCCGGCATACCCATCTGGTTAGCCATCTTGCTCATCATCTTCTTGGCCTCGAAGAAGCGCTCCACAAGCTGGTTCACGTCGGATACCTCGACGCCGGAGCCGTTAGCGATACGCTTTCGTCGAGAAGCGTTCAAAATCTTTGGATCCTGGCGCTCGGCCGGGGTCATGCCGCGGATGATGGCCTGGATGCGGTCGATCTGCTTCTCGTCGACCATGTCTGCCATCTCGTTCATCTGCTTGCCACCCGGCATCATCTTTAGCAGATTGCCGATCGGCCCCATGCGACGAATCATCAGCAGCTGGTCGAGGAAGTCCTCCAGCGTGAGCTCGCCGGTGCCGATCTTCAACGCGGCATCTTCGGCCTTCTGCTGGTCCATGACGGACTCAGCCTGCTCAATCAGCGAGAGCACATCGCCCATGCCAAGGATGCGGCTGGCCATGCGGTCTGGGTGGAAGACGTCGAAGTCGTCCAGCTTCTCACCGTTGGAGGCGAACAGGATTGGCTTGCCTGTGACCTCACGGATCGACAGCGCTGCACCACCGCGGGCATCGCCATCAAGCTTGGTCAGCACCACGCCGGTGAAGTCCACGCCCTCGGCGAAAGCCTGGGCGGTGGTCACGGCGTCCTGGCCGATCATTGCATCGATGACGAATAGCACTTCGTCCGGAGCCACAGCATCACGGATGTTGCGGGCCTGGGTCATCAAGGTTTCGTCGATACCCAAACGGCCCGCGGTATCGATAATCACCACGTCATGCTGCGCACGCTTCGCTTCTTCCACGCCCGCAAGAGCGACAGCGACCGGGTCACCGTGCGAGGTACCCATCTCATGATCATGCGAATCCACGGACGTGCCTGGGTCCGGCGCAAAAGTTTTCACGCCTGCGCGCTCACCGACAATCTGCAGCTGCTGCACCGCACCCGGGCGCTGCAAGTCACAGGCCACCAGCATTGGCGTGTGCCCCTGCTTTTCCAGGTGGCGCGCTAGCTTACCGGCCAGGGTCGTCTTACCAGCACCCTGCAAACCGGCCAGCATGATTACTGTCGGTGGGTTCTTCGCAAAGTGCAGACGACGAGTCTCCCCGCCAAGGATGGCGGTCAGTTCTTCGTCGACAATCTTAATAACCTGCTGCGCAGGATTCAGCGCCTCAGAAACGTCCGCACCCAAGGCGCGTTCCTTCACACGCTTGATGAAAGCGCGGACGACGGTCAGAGACACGTCGGCTTCTAGTAATGCGATGCGGATTTCCCGGGCAGTGGCATTAATGTCTGCCTCGGTGAGCTTGCCCTTGCCGCGCAGGCCCGACAGAGCTGTTTGGAGGCGGTCGGACAGTGACTCGAACACGCTTCAACACTCCCTTAAGTAGCTAATAGATAATGCACCTAGCCTAGCGTGTCGCCGCCCCCTTGGTCACATTGCACTCGTCGAAAAGCGAGGTTAACCCAGCAGCGCGTCGACGAAACCTTCCACCTCAAACGGTGCAAGGTCATCCGCGCCCTCGCCGAGGCCCACCAGTTTGACCGGCACGCCCAGCTCCTCCTGGACCTGGAAAACGATGCCACCCTTCGCGGTGCCATCCAGCTTGGTCAGCACAACACCGGTGATGTCCACGACATCGCGGAAGACGCGCGCCTGCGTCAGGCCATTTTGGCCGACGGTGGCGTCCAACACCAGCAGCACCTCGTCGACATTGGATTTCTTTTCGACGACGCGCTTGACCTTACCGAGCTGGTCCATCAAACCGGTCGACGTATGCAGGCGGCCGGCGGTATCGATGAGAACGACGTCGGCCTGCTCCTCCACACCCTTGGCCACGGCGTCGAACGCGACAGATGCCGGGTCCGCGCCCTCCTTGCCACGCACAGTGGTCGCTCCGACGCGACGCCCCCAGGTCTCCAGCTGATCTGCCGCCGCCGCGCGGAATGTATCCGCAGCACCAAACAGAACGCGGTGACCCATGGACACCAGCACGCGGCCGAGCTTGCCCGTCGTGGTGGTTTTGCCTGTGCCGTTCACACCGACAACGAGGATCACGGCAGGCTTACCCTCAACCGGCATTGCCTTGATCGAGCGATCCATATCTGGGCGGCCAGCTTCGACGAGGGTCTCGCGTAGCATCGCACGCGCTTCTTCCTCGCTGCCCACGCCACGCTCAGCGATCTTCTCACGCAGCTGATCGGTAACGCGCATCGTTAGATCCGCGCCCAAGTCAGCCATGATGAGGGTGTCTTCGATCTCCTCCCAGGCGTCCTCGTCCAAATCACCCGCAGTCAGGATGCCCAGCAGGCCCTGACCGATCGCGTTCTGCGAACGAGACAGCCGGCCACGCAGACGGCCGATACGACCAGCCGCAGGAGCAATATCGTCGAGCGGCTCTTGCGGTGGCGCAGGCTCCCCTTCAGGGATTGGCGTTTGCTCGCGCGCCTGCTCCGCAACCTCCGCGGTGACCTGCGCGATGTCGGCAGCCTCTTGCGCCTCTTCTTCTGGAGTCAGCGCTTCATCTTCTTCGACCTGCTTTTCGACGTCCACCTCTGTCTCAGGATCCTCAGCGTGCTCCTCCGCTAAGTCCTCAAAGAGAGGGGCTTCTTCCTCTACTTCTACGGGCTCATCGATTTCCGGCGAGCCATCGTCGTTAAGCACCTCGACCGCCTCGGCCGCGTCATGGGTGAGCTCAACCTCCGGCTCATTTTCTGCAGCTGCAGAATCCTCCGGGGCAGTATCCGGCTCATTTTCTGCAGCTGCAGAATCCTCAGCAATATTTTCGGTTGGCTTCTCCACCCGGCGTGGCTCAACCGGCTCCGCCTCCTTCTCGGGCGCCGTCGCCGGGGCAAAGTTGAACCCGCCCACGGCCTGGTAGTTGCCCGATTTCTCCTGCTGCGTCAGCTCCTTCGGCTGCTCTTCTTTCTTCTCGAAGGAGACAGTCTTTGACTTCTTTCGGTTGTTGCCAACGATCACGACGATGCCCACGATGATGAGCAGCACGACGACGATGGCGACGATAATCCAGAGAAGATTCATATCCATGCTGTCTATAGTGCCAGGTTTTTGGGTTTTCGCACCAATAAGAGAACCCTTTTCGCAAACTTTCTCCACCCGGAAATTCTGCAGCTGCAGAATTCTGCCCCTTCATCGCGGGCACAACTTCTTCACCAAGCCAATGTCGTACACGTATTCTATAATGCACTTAAAGCCACAAATGAGGCCCACTACCAGCAAGTTTCCGGGGGTTTAAAAATGACTAACACGAACGTACTTTCGCCCACTTCACTGATTTCTACAAGCCCGTTATCCGAATATACAAATGCAGAAATCATCGATACGCTTCTTGAGTGCGAGCATGCCCAACGCATGACTCGCGCCGAGTTTCTAGTCGCGCTCGAGCAGTTTCATACCCGTAACCTCTGCACAGATCAGGGGTCTTCCTCGACCGTCGCGTGGGTGTGCCGCACCTTGGATCTCAGGCCGAAGACGGCCTACGAGTACATCAATGTCGCCGTGAAAATGGTCAGTTTTCCTTTGTTGGTCCAGCATTTTCGGCGCGGCGACCTTAGTTATTCCGTAGTCCGCTTCTTGCTGAAGTACATCACCCACGACAATGAAGCGGAGCTTGTGACCCTGGCCTTGAAGCACAATTTGGCCCACCTTGAGCACGCTCTTGCAGGTCACGCGCCTACAGACGAACCCGAACCAGAAGAAGATTATGTCCGCCTTCGCAACCGCGAGGACGGAGGCATCAACGTGCACATTAGCTTGAACCCCGCTGATGCTGCTGCTTTCCTTGCAGCACTCAAGATCGGTGAGCTGAGCTTTACGACGACCACCCCTACCGAAGACACCGACATCCCTGAGGAGGACCAACCCGAACATTTGCCTTCGCGTTTCGGCATTACCCCTGCTCGCGCCATGTTGTCGTCCCTGCAGGGCATGATCAATATTGTGCGCAACAACCCCGGCGTGGCGAAGCGTGCACCGGGTGCACAGGTCAACATCATGATGACTCAAGACGGCCACGCCTTCCTCCCCTTTCAGCCCAAGGCAATCTCCTCCAAGCTTGCCAATATCGCAGGTAATGCCATTCAACGTGTTCACCTTCTCAACGACAAAGGGCTCACCCTCAATGTCAGCCGTGGCACTAGGTTTGCCTCCGATGCTCAACAGAAAGCGCTGCTAGCAGCGTGGAACTTCACATGCGCCACCCCAGGCTGTGATCACACGAACTGGATCGAATTCCACCACATCCGCGAATGGTGCGAGGGCGGAGAAACGTCCGTGGACAACATCGTTCCGTTGTGTTCACGCTGTCATTCGCTGGTCACAGAGGGAATCATGAAGATCGAAGCTCACGCAGATGACATTTTCTTCGTCTTCCCAGATGACACCTGCTTCGTATCCCGCAACCGCGGGCTGCCGGAACGCGCCACCATGGAGGAATACCTCAGCCGCCAGGCCACGGACTTCGGCGACATCGACAGTTTCGACGATGTCGTACTGGAAGAGGCGGAAGGCGGTGTGATGTACAGCTAGTTCGGGGCTGGGCTCATCCGCTGGGAAAGCACGCGGGTCACGCCGTCGCCACGCATGGTCACGCCATACAGCACGTTGGCCACGTCCATCGTGGGTTTCTGGTGGGTGATCACGATCAGCTGCGAGTCCTCACGCAACTCCTTTAGCAGGGCGATCAGGCGGCGCAGGTTGACATCGTCGAGCGCGGCCTCCACCTCGTCGAGAACGTAGAAAGGTGATGGACGCGCCCGGAAGATGGCAACCAGCAACGCCAGCGCGGTGAGCGACTTTTCGCCACCGGATAGCAGGGACAAACGCTTCACCTTCTTGCCCGGTGGGCGCGCTTCAATCTCGATGCCGGTCGTCAACATGTCGTCCGGATCAGTGAGCAGCAAACGCGCCTCGCCGCCAGGAAACAGCGTGTTGAATACCTTCGGGAATTCGGCTTCGACGTCGTGCCAGGCGTCGGTGAACAGCTGCAGGATCTGCGCGTCGACCTCCTCGATCACATCGCTCAGATCCTTGCGTGCCTGCACAACATCATCGAGTTGGGTGGAGAGGAAACTGTAGCGCTCCTCCAGCGCCTTGTATTCCTCCAAGGCCAGCGGGTTGACTTTGCCCAGCGCAGTGAGATCCTTCTCTGCCTGCTTGAGGCGTTTGGTCTCCTCGGCCTTGTCGAAGTCCTCTCCGGGGGTATAGTCCTCCAGCAGGTCGGTAATCGCGATGCCCAACTGCTCCGTGATTTTCGTTTCGGCCTCGTCGATACGCACCTGTGCTTGGGATCGCGCGATATCGGATGAGTGTGCGTTATCAGTCAGGCGCGAAAGGTGCTGGCGGGTGGTGTTGACCTTGTCGCGCGCCTGAGCGTGCTGCGATTGCAAACTTTTCACCTGCGCGGACAGTTCGTCGCGGGAGGTGGTGGCGCGCTCGAGGGCGTCATCGATGCGGGCGACGAGGTCACGCGCGTGGCCGGCTACCGTGTGTGCCAGTTCCGCTTGGGCTTTACGACGAGCCATCGCCGCATCGTGACGCGCTTTCGCTTGGCGTTCGTGTTCTGCTTGGCGGCGCAGCGCGTCCCCCTTGCCCGCGACCTGTTCCGCGTTCTGGGTTGCGGTGCGCGCCTGCAGGGTGGCCTCCATCTCCATGCTCTTGACCTGCGCCAACGCGGCCGATGCCTCATCGCGGCCCGCGGTGGAGGGCTCTTCGGGGGCATCGCTATCGTCGACACGCGATAGGCGGTCGCGGGTTTCAGCCAGCTCCTCGCGGCGGCGGGTCAGGCGCACTTCGGCCTCGGTGGCTCGCTCAGCGGCGCGCTCATGTTCGGCCTTGTTTACCTCATACTGCTTGATCAGGCGCTGGTGGTCGCGCTGCCAGGCTTCGACGTTGGCATCGTGTTCGTTGAGAGCCGCGCGTGCCGACGCCGCCGCCACGCGTGCGTCCTCGGCGGAAAGTTTCGCGCCCTCCAACGTGCCGGAGAGCTCCTCAAGCTGGGCGCACGCTGTAGCAAGTTCTTCGCGCGCTGCCTCGATTTGCGCGGTGACCTCCACGGCGCTGGCCTGCCCGCTACCGGCGGCGACCCACCCCTCACCCACCAGAACGCCCGCCGGGGTAACGGCGCGCAGTCGCGGATCCTCTTCCACGGCGGCACGTGCCTGCGGTAGATCGTCGGCAAGCACCACGTCGACGAGCAGGCGCGCAACGGGGCCGGTGATCTCGTCGGCAAGCGTCACATGATCCAACAGCCAGGACGTTCCGGCGGGCAGCGTGCCGTCGAGACGCCAGGTGCGACCGCCGGCGGTGTCGATCACGATGGTGCGTGACGCATCAGAAAGCGTATCGACGACCGACTGGTCCACCTGGCCAGCCACCGCCTCCGCGTACGGTCCCAACGCTGCGGCGAGCGCTTTCTCCACGCCCTGCTCCGCGCGCACCAGGCCGGCGAGCGGACCATATCCCTCGCCGAGGGCCTCTGTGCCGCTGGCCGTGGGTGCCGATTCTTCCAGGGTGGAAATGCGGGACTCCAGAGAATACACGGCCCTCTCGCGCTCGCGCTGGGCGTCGCGCAGCTGGTCAAGGCGCTTATCGGCTGCGGAAGATTCGGTGGCGGCGCGGACGTAGTTCTCGTCGAGAGGGGCGCGTTCGTCGTGAAGCGCCTGCAAAGTGCGGCCGACCTCGGTGGCTTCGCTGTCGGCGTCGCGGGTACGTGTGCGGGTTTCCTCCAGAGTCTCGTTCAACCGCGCGATCTCGTCCTCAGCCGCCACGACCGCCCCGGCCTGCGATTCCTCCTGGGCGAGCAAGCGGACAACGCCTTCGCGGCGGTCGGCGATCGCCCGGACCTGAGCCATGTGCTCCGCCTCGGCGGCATCGGCAGCCTCTTGGCGAGCAGCGACTTCCTCGCGGATGGACTCCAGGCGCTCGGCCGCCTCTTCGGCGACCATGAGGGCTTCTTGGTACTGCTCGTCGGCGACCGTGGCGCGGGCCAGTAGTTCGTCGGGATCCTGGCCGGAATAGGCCACCTGTGCGCCCACGTTTGAGGCGCGCTCGGTGGCGATGCGGACAGTCGCGCTCACGCGTTCTGCCAGCGTGGACAGCTGGAACCACAACTGCTGGGCCTGCTCCGCCTGCGGGGTGACTTGTTGCTGCTGCGCCTCGATCGCCTCCTGCGCCGCAGTGAATTCCTCCAGGTTCTGGGTGACCGTGTCCACCTGCTCTGCCAGAAGTTCGGCGTTGCGGGCGGCGTCGTTGAGTTTCGCGCGCAGCTCCACCACCTGGTGGCCAGCCAGCTTCAGGCGGGCGTCGCGCAACGTGGCCTGCACCGTTGCTGCCCGTTGCGCCGCCTCCGCCTGGCGTGCCAGAGGTTTGAGCTGCTTGCCCAACTCATCGGTGAGGTCCTGCAAGCGGTCCAGGTTCGCCTGCATGCCGGTCAGCTTGCGCTGCGCCTTCTCTTTGCGGCGGCGGTGCTTCAGCACGCCCGCTGCCTCCTCGATATAGGCGCGGCGCTCCTCCGGTTTTGATTCCAAAATCTCGCTGAGCTTGCCCTGGCCGACGATGATATGCATCTCGCGGCCAATACCGGAATCGCTGAGCAGCTCCTGAATATCCATCAGGCGGGCCTTGGAACCGTTGATCTCATACTCGCTGGCGCCATCGCGGAACATGCGCCGCGTGATGGCTACTTCGGTGTACTCGATCGGCAAATGGCCATCAGAGTTATCAAAGGTGAGGGTAACTTCCGCACGCCCCAGCGGTTTCCGGTCGCCTGCGCCGGCAAAAATGACATCCTGCATCTTGCCGCCGCGCAGGTTTTTCGCCCCCTGCTCACCCATCACCCACGCGATCGCGTCCACAACATTCGACTTGCCCGATCCATTCGGCCCGACCACGGCACAGATGCCGGGCTCAAATTTCATGGTCGTCGCAGACGCAAAAGACTTGAATCCCTTAAGCGTCAACGATTTTAGGTGCACCGATGCATCTTAACATTCCCGGAAGCCTTGCTCCCCGCGTGGCTCGGAGAACTGCGTAATCACGGTATCCACTCGGCCCGGGCGGCCGGCTGTGGAGGGGTCTTCGTCGAGAAGCGAAAGAAGCTTCTCGACGAGCGCCTGCTCCCCTTCAGCGACGACCTCAACGCGGCCGTCGCGCAAATTCCTCGCGTGCCCGGTGAGTCCAAGTTCGAGGGCGCGGGAGCGGGTCCACCACCGGAAGCCGACGCCTTGGACGTGTCCGTGGACAAAGGCTGTAACTCGTGTGCTCATGCAACCTATTTTATGATGTCCTCTTCGCTACGGCGGGTCACCGGGTCTGATCCGTCCCAGTACTCTACGTTTTTCAGCTCTGGGATCATGTCGCGGTGGAACACGGGGTCAAGACCGGCGGAGCGCTGCTCCGAGTAATTCTTCAACAGCTTGATGGCCACCCCGCCAAGCGGGACGATGGCGATCAGGTTGATGAACACCAGCGACGCAGCGAAGGTGTCGCCGAGCGCCCACACCAGCGGGATCGAACCGACCGCGCCGAAGAAGACGAAACCAATGACGACGACGCGGAACAGGTTCATGACCAACTTGGACTTCGTCAGGTACTCAATATTTGCCTGCGCCAAGTAGTAGTTCCCGATGATCGAGGAAAACGCCAGGAAGAACAGGATGAAGGTGACAAAGTGGATTGCCCAATCGCCGACGGAATCGGCAAGCGCCGCCTGAGTCAGCGAGGCGCCCTGCACCTCTTCCCCGTACACCGGCTGGGGGCCGAGCAAAATGATAAACGCGGTGATGGAGCACACAACGATGGTGTCGAAGTACACGCCCAAAGTTTGCACCAGGCCCTGCTTGACGGGGTGGGACACGGTTGCGGTCGCAGCCACGTTCGGTGCGGAGCCCATACCGGCCTCATTGGAGAACAGGCCACGGCGCACACCGTTCATGAAAGCAGCACCCAGAGTAGCGCCCGCGATCTCCTTGAAGCCCAGCGCGTGGGTGACAATGTCGACGAACATGCCCGGGATTTCGTTGATATTCACCAGCAGCACGATCGCACCCATGATGATGTACGCACCGGCCATGAACGGCACGATAATCTGGGTGGCATTCGCGATGCGCGTGACACCGCCGAAAATGATCGACGCTGTCAGCAGCGCAACGATGCCACCGACGATCAGTTTGAAGGTCAAGGAATCCGCGTCCAGAGAGGTGCCCATGGACTCAACGATAGAGTTGGTCTGGATCGCGTTGTACACAAAGCCATAGGTCACGGCGAGGAATACGGCGAAGATGGTGGCCAGAGGGGTCCATCCCAGCCCGCGCGTCATGTAATAGGCCGGGCCGCCGTGGTAGTTGCCCTCGTCGTCCTTGGTCTTCCACAGCTGCGCCAAGGTGGACTCCACAAAAGAAGTCGCGCCGCCGACAATGGCGATCAGCCACATCCAGAACACGGCGCCGGGCCCGCCCAGGGAGATCGCCACGGCCACACCAGCCACGTTGCCCGTGCCGACGCGCGAGGCCGCCGAGATCGTGAACGCTTTGAACGCGGAGATGCCGCCATAGTCTTCGTCCTGGTCGGTCGTCGGCTTTTCGACGACCGCCTTAAACATGTCGGGCAGCATGCGGACCTGCACCAGAATCGTCCGGATACCAAAGTAAATTCCAGCGGCGATGAGCACCCAGGGGACAACCATCCACAGGTTGTCATTGATCGTCGAAGTGACGAAGCTTTCAAGCCATTCCACGAGGAAATCTTAATACCGCACGGCCCGACTTTGTTAAAGAACCTGGCAATTGGCGCAAAAATAGCTTGAGCGACCGTTGACTTTGGTGCGCACGATCGGCTGCCCGCACCGCGCGCACGGCTCGTCGAGCTGCCCATAAGCATTCAAAGAGCGCGAGAAATAGCCGCTGGCGCCGTTGACGTTCACGTACAACGCATCGAAACTGGTGCCACCTTGTTCCAACGCACGGGCCATTACCTCGCGCGATTCCTCCAGCAGTCGCACTGCGTCGCGTTGCCTCAAGGCGCGCGCCTTCCGCGTCGGTTTCACACCCGCGGCCCACATTGCCTCGTCGGCATAGATCGACCCGATGCCAGACACAATGCCCTGGTCAAGCAGCACCGTCTTCACGGCAGAATTCTTTTTCCGCATCGCGCGCGCTGTCTCCACCACGTCGAAGGCAGGCTCAAAAGGATCGGGAGCGATATGGGCCATCGTCGTGGGTATGCCCTCGTCGTCAAGCGCCGTGTACTGCCAGTAGCCGAACGTGCGCTGATCGACGAAGCACAGCTCGCGCGGGCCCATGTCGGCGCGAATGCGCAGGTGGGGGCTGGTGACGTCGCCGTGCGTGCCGACGAGCAACTGACCACTCATGCGCAGGTGGATCACCAAGGCATAGCCGTCAGACAATTCGAACCAGAGGTACTTGCCCCGGCGGCGCACCGCGTCGATGCTCAGGCCGGGAAGTATGGCGCTTAAGTCCACATCGTTGTCGCGGGCTGCGCGCGGGTGCAACACCTCGACAGAGCGGAAGGTCAGCCCGCGCACGTGCTCATCGAGGCCGCGGCGCACCACTTCCACTTCGGGAAGTTCAGGCATCGGCAGTCCCCGCGACGGCGGCTGGGTGATCCCGCAGGAAAAGCACGGCTTGGCGGGCCGCTTCTTGCTCCGCAAGCTTCTTGTTCGGGCCCACGCCCTGGCCCCGGGACGTGCCGCCGACAAGGACATCGGCGGTAAAAGTGAGGTCGTGCTCGGGCCCAACACTGGTGGCGGTGTACACCGCGGTCGGCGCCTTCAGCTCGGCCAGTCGCTCCTGCAGTGTCGTCTTCCAGTCCTGATGGCGGCCCGTGGCGCTGGCGGTGTGGATCTTCTCGTCGAAAAGCCTCAGGATCACGTCCCGGGCGGTCTCAAAATCGTGCTGGCGGTAGATCGCGCCAAACAGCGCCTCCGTAGTGTCGGCCAGGATGGAGTCCTTGTTCCGGCCGTCGGTGACCACCTCGCCATGACCCAGCAAGATGTGCGGGCCCAGGTCGATCTGGTGGGCGATGTCCGCCAGCCCATAACGCGACACGATGGAGGCGCGCATCTTCGAAATGTCCGACTCCGGGCGCGACGGGTACTCCTCATACAACTTGGTGGCTACCGAAAGGCCCAGCACCGCATCGCCGAGGAACTCGAGGCGCTCATTGTTCGGCAGATTGCCATTTTCATTGGCGAAGCTGCGGTGGGTCAATGCCAGCCGCAGGTGCTCATCGTCGATGGCGACCCCCAGGGCCTTCAGCAGCGGACCGTGGTCCACCGCTTCATAGGCCTGCTGCCAGGCCTGCTCGCCCGTGATCTTACGTTTGCGTGATCTGCTCACAGGAACTTCTCCAGGCCAGCCCAGCGCGGATCCACCCGCTCCACCTCGCCCGAGACACCATCCGGCTCCGGGACATCCGTTTCAGCGCAGCTCGGCTGGCAGGTCGGATTAAACGGGAGGGACAGGCCGGCTTCGTCGACGAAAGCCTGCTCTAGGTCCACGGTGTCGTCGGGGGCGACGTACTTCACCTCATCGCCAGAGCCCTTATCTTCGTCGTCTTCGGCGTCCCCGCTGATGAAATCATCGTCAGTGGAAAAGACCTGGCTGATACTCAGCGTTTCGGTCGGGGTCAGGGGTGCCAGGCAGCGCACGCATTCGCCTTCAAGCTGGGCGGTTGCGGTGGCGTCGACAAGCACACCAGAGCCCAGGTTCGTCACTGTGGCTTCGACAGTGACCTCTCCACCTTCGGGGATGGCGATCATTTCCGGCCCGATGCGCGAAGGCGAAGGGCCGGTCGCGGTGATGTCCAGTGGCATGCCGTCAGAGCGAAGCGCGTCTGCGACGTTCAGTACAAAAGGATTGTTTGCCATACGCCCTACCCTATTCGGAACGTGGGCGACGGGTACGCTCCGAGCGCTCATAACGGTGGTAGGAGTCCGCACGCTGGCTACCAGATACGCCGGCGCCTCGTCGTAAAGCGCTGCGATCGCGCGTCACAGTCCGCAGGATGCCGGACAGGGACTCCTCAAATTCGCCCAACTTCGTATCGACAAAATCATCGCACTCGGTGCGCAGGCGGTTGGACTCGGTGTGCGCGCTTTCGACGATGCGGTGCGCTTCCTCGTCGGCACGTTTCATCACCTCAGACTCGGAGACAAGACGCTCCTGTTCCGCCAAGCCCTCGGCCACGGAACGCTCGTAGGATTCGTTGCCCTCCTGCACAAGGCGATCGGACTCTGCCTGGGCGTTCTGGACGGTGTAATTAGCCTCTTCGTTCGCACGGTTCACGATATCCGCAGCCTCGTCCTGCGCCTGCGCCACCATCGCGGTGGAACGGTGCTGCGCATCCGCTAGCATGTCCTGCGCCTCATTGTGCGCCTCGCCGACGATGCGCTGCGACTCCTCCTCCGCGTCCGCGATGAGGCCATCGGCGCGCTCTTGGGCGCCGCGTAGAATTTCGTCCTGCTTGTCCAGCACGTCCTGGGCGTCGTCGAGTTCGACGGGCAGCGCGTTGCGCAGGTCATCAAGCAGGGCCAGCATGTCGTTGCGGGGCACCATGCAGTTGGCGGTCATCGGCACACCGTAGGCCTGCTCTACCGTGTGTACGAGTTCATCCAGAGATTCAAAGACGCGATACATGCACCCAAGAGTACTGCTTAACGACGAAACAGTGCCCGCCCGACACGAAGAATTTACACAACACCTTGAGCAAGCATTGCGTCCGCAACCTTCTTGAAGCCGGCGATGTTCGCACCCAGGATGTAGTCGCCCTCCCGGTCATACTCCTTCGCCGTGGCCTCACAGCGCTGGAAAATGTTCGACATGATCTTATGCAGGCGCTGATCCGTGTACTCGAAGGACCAGGAATCGCGCGAGGCGTTCTGCTGCATCTCCAAGGCGGAGGTGGCCACACCACCGGCATTCGCGGCCTTGCCCGGCGCGAACTTGACCTTGGAGCGGCGGAATATCTCGACGGCTTCCGGCGTGGAGGGCATGTTGGCACCTTCGGCGACGTACTTCACGCCGTTGTCCACCAGCATCTGCGCGTGTTCGCCGCTGAGCTCGTTCTGGGTGGCGCATGGTAGGGCGACATCGGCTTCTAGGGACCAGATGGATCCCTCGGTGTGCATGGTCGCGTTCTCTGCTTCCTTGACGTAGGTGGAGACGCGTTCGCGGCGCTTCTCTTTGATGTCTTTCAGCAGTTCCACGTCCACGCCGTCTGGGGTGTGGATCCAGCCGGAGGAGTCGGAGAAGCCGACCACGGTGGCGCCCAACTCTTGGGCCTTTTCGATGGCGTAGATGGCCACGTTGCCGGAGCCGGACACGATGACTTTGGCGCCGTCGAGGGATTCGCCGTGGGAGCGCATCATTTCGTTGGTGAAGTAGACAGTGCCGTAGCCGGTGGCCTCGGTGCGCACGAGCGAGCCACCCCAGGTCAGGCCCTTGCCGGTGAGCACGCCGGACTCGTGCTGGTTGGTCAGGCGGCGGTACTGGCCGAAGAGGAAGCCGATTTCGCGGGCACCTACACCGATGTCTCCTGCGGGGACGTCGCGGTACTCGCCGATGTGGCGGTGCAGCTCTGTCATGAAGGACTGGCAGAAGCGCATGATCTCGCCTTCGGAGCGGCCCTTCGGGTCGAAGTCGGAGCCACCCTTGCCGCCGCCGATGGGCAGGCCGGACAGGGAGTTCTTGAAGATCTGCTCGAAGCCCAAGAACTTGATGATGCCCAGGTTGACTGATGGGTGGAAGCGCAGCCCACCTTTGTAGGGGCCCAGTGCGGAGTTGAACTGGACGCGGAAGCCACGCGCAACGTGCACGTTGTTGTTGTCGGAGATCCATGGGACGCGGAAGATGACTTGGCGCTCTGGTTCGCAGAGGCGCTGGATGAGGCCGTAGTCGGCGTAGTGTGGGTCCTTTTCTAGGACGATCTTCAACGAGTCCAGCACATCGGCGACAGCCTGGTGGAACTCCGGCTCGCCCGCGTTGCGCTTGAGCAGTTTGCTGTAATAGCCAGAAACCAGCTCTTCAGTATTGGTCATGCCGTTCCATCCTTCACGTTTACTTGCGTCAACTATGGAAAATCATTTTTCCTTCCTAACTGGAGTTTCGCAAGTTGTTCTACACTGATTCCCATGACTGATTCAGCCCCTAGCCCGCTTGACGCGCTTGCCGACGATCCCACCATCGTGATCGCCCCAGATTCTTTCAAAGGAACTGCCACTGCCTCCGAGGCTGCGCAGTGGCTTGGTGAGGGGGTGCGGCAGATCATCGCGAACGCGGAGATTGTCATTGCACCGATGGCTGACGGTGGCGAAGGTACCTCTGAGCTTTTCGAGGGCGATCGCATCACGCTGCCCACCACGGATGCGGCCGGCCGCCTCACCGAGGCCACCTATACCTATGATGCTTCGCTCACAACTGCCTATATCGACGTCGCCGCCGCATCCGGCCTGCCCGCGGTCGCGGATGCGCCGGTGGCTGCCACCGGGGACACCTATGGCACTGGCGTGCTCATCGCGGATGCGCAGACCCGCGGCGCAACCCGCATCGTCCTGGGTTTGGGTGGGTCCGCCACGGTCGACGGCGGCACCGGCATCTTGGTGGCGCTGGGCATTAACCCGATCAACAAGGAGGGCTACACCCCGCGCAAAGGTGGCGCCCACTTGAGCGAGCTGCACGATTTTGACACCGCCAAGATGAATATTCCGGCCGCCGCGGTGGATTGGGTGCTGGCAGCCGATGTCACAGCCCCGGTCACTGGCCCGGAGGGCGCCGCCCGCGTCTTCGGCCCGCAGAAGGGCGCCACGGAGGAAGAGGTGCAGCTTCTCGACGGGGGTCTGGCCCGCCTGTGCGAGGTCACCGGAATCGATCCCACCGCTGCCGGCTACGGTGCTGCCGGCGCTATCCCCGTGGGGGTGAGCTGGGTGTCGCAGCTGCTGCATGGTACCGACGAGCACGTGCACCTGGTCTCTGGCGCGCGCTTGGTCGCCGATGCGCTGGGCCTGCCCGAGAAGTTAAAGCAGGCCTCTTTGGTGATTACGGGCGAAGGCAAGTACGACGAGCAGACCGCCACCGGAAAGGTTGTGGATGTCGTCGGAAAGCTTGCTGCCGAAGCAGACGTGCCCGTAGCCATCGCCGCCGGTAAGCTGGAGGCCGACGCGCCTGCCGGCGCGATCGCCGTCGAGCTCGTGCCAGACTTGGAGGTGGCCGAGCAGTTGCGCCGCGCCGGTGCGCAGATCGCGGTGGATTACCTCGATATCTCCACGGTCCACGGGTAGAGCGAGGGTAGTTCGAAGTCCGTCTCGCGCTCTAAGGCCACAGGATCGGCCGGCAGGTCAGCCTTCGGGGTGAGGATGCGCGACAGCCCCATGGCCAGCTGGTTATAGGAGCGCACATTGTCTGCTGTGACGATGATGCGGTGCATGCTGGCCTCGTCCGGGTCTTCGCCGCGCTCATCGCGGTAGACGTTGCGCAGCTGCTCCACCGTAAAGTCTTCACACTGTTGGCCCGGGGTGTGGGCGACAGCGCCGTCGCTCAGCATCTGGTGTTTTTCAAGGATCTCGACCGCTCGTCGAAAAGCGTCCACGAGCTCAGTTGCCGCGGACTCGGGCTGGTCCGGGATCAGGATGTCAAACTGGATTGAAGGCATGTTCTAAGACTAGCTAATACTGTGGATAGTATGACGTTCCCAATCCATTCTTACCGCGAAGCCCTCTCCACGATGGCGGACGGCACAATTAAACAGATCAATCCGTTCTCCGGAACCCAGGTGTGGACGGTGCCCGGGCGTGGCAATCGTCCCCTGTCGAAGCCGAAGCACGACGCACAGCCGCTCGGGCCGGAAGACTTCACCCACTCCTGCGCCTTTTGCTCCGGGAACCCGCTGCAGACGCCACCGGAGAAGTCGCGCATGGTGCGCGGCAGCGACGGCGATTGGCACATCCTGCGCGGCCTTCTTCCTGATGAGATGGAGCAGGCCGATGCCGCTTTTCGACGAGTGCCCAACCTCTTTGAGATCGTGTCCTATGACTACTGGGTGGAAAATTACCAGTATGAGATGGCCTCTGATACCGCTTTCCAGATGCAGCGCTACATTTCCGACGAGCGCGGGCGCCAGCACGTGATCGATATCGTGCGCACGCGCCTCAACGCTTCGGGCAATGGCCAAGGCGACGAGATGACAGATGAGGAGCTGCTGGCGAAGGCACCGACCTATTTTGCGGGAGGCCACGATGTGATCGTGTCCTCGCGCCACTATATCGACGGGGCGACGGATGATTCGCAGCTGGCGTCCTCCGGCACGATGACACCGGATGAGCACTACGGGTTCACCGCTTTTACTATCGACGCGATGCGGGACCTGTATGAGAACAACCGTTACGCACCGTACGTGGTGGTGTTCCAGAACTGGCTGTCTGCTGCCGGCGCATCCTTCGATCACCTGCACAAGCAGTTGGTGGCGATCGACGAGCGCGGCGTGCAGACCGACATGGAGATCCAGAAGCTGCGCACCAACCCGAACATGTACAACGAGTGGGCGGTCAACTACGCCAGCTACCACAACCTGGTGATCGCGGAGAATGACTACGCGATCCTGATCGCGGGCATCGGCCACCGCTACCCCACCTTGGGCCTGTACTCGAAGTCAGCGGTACCGGAGCCCTGGTTGCAAGCCCCGGAGGAGGTGCGCGGCATGTCTGACCTGCTGCACGCAGCGCACGCCGCCACTGGCCCCGATATCGCCTGCAATGAGGAGTGGCACCACAAACCTGTCGATTTGGACATGCCGATGCCGTGGCGCATCAATCTGAAGTGGCGCGTGTCCACCCTGGCTGGTTTTGAGGGTGGCACCAAAGTGTACGTGAACACGATTTCCCCGTTTGACCTGCGCGATCGGGTGGTCAGCTCGATGTACAAGTTGCGCGACGAAGGCAAGATCGAATCGTCGATACGCATTGCGACAGAGTGCTCGGCAGCGACAAACGTGTTGCGATATAACCCGATGCTGCATCTGACGCAGTAGGTTTCGCTATCGTCGTGGGAAGAATTGTCGTCTAGCACCGGAGGCCGATCACCCATGCCGAGCATTGCCCGTATCCTGCAGACTCACAATATCGATTTGTCGTGGCAGCGTGGAACCTACGAATGGTTCCATGAGCACCCCGAGCTGTCGGGCCACGAGCATGAGACGCATCGGCGCATCCTCCAGGAGCTGGAGCGCTTTAACTGTGAGGTGATTGCGCCGATCGGCGGGTACGGCATCGTGGCGGTCTTCCGCAACGGCGAAGGCCCGTCCGTGCTGTTCCGTGCGGACTTCGATGCCCTTCCGATCAAAGAGGAAACGGGTGTGCCTTATGCGTCCACGCGTGTGCGACCCAATCCCGACGGCTCGCAGGTGGGCGTGATGCACGCCTGTGGCCACGACATGCACACCACTGCCCTGCTAGGTGCGTGCGCGCTGATCGACGGCACCCGCGACGAATGGGCCGGCACCTTCATCGCGCTTTTCCAGCCCGCCGAGGAGAATGCGATGGGCGCTACCGCGATGGTCCACGACGGTCTGCTCACGCGCATCCCGAAACCGGATGTGTGCATGGCGCAACACGTGATGCCAGGGCGCGCGGGCGAGGTCCAGACCAAACCCGGCCCACAGTTCGCTGCCTGCGACTCGATCCGCATCCTGATCCCTGGCCGCAGCGCGCACGGGTCGATGCCGAATAAGGCGATTGACCCCACCTATATCGCGGCTATGGTGGTGATCCGCCTGCAAGGCATCGTCGGCCGCGAGGTTGACCCCAACGATTTTGCCGTGGTATCCGTGGGCACGCTGCGCTCCGGGACGACGAATAACATCATCCCCGACCACGCCGAACTAGTACTGAACTGCCGCTTCTACAACGACGACGTGAAGCGTCGCGTGTACGCAGCCATTCGCCGTGTCGTGGAGGCGGAATGTGTTGCCTCCGGTGTTGAAGAGACACCGCGCTTGGAATTTTTTGCCCACGGCGAGCTGATTGATAATTCGCCGGAGGTCTTCTCCCAGGTTCGTGGCACCTTCGACGCGGTATTCGGCAAGATGTCCGTGGACGCTGAACGACGCACCGTGTCCGAGGACTTCGCGAATATCCCCCTCGCGTTGGGCACCCCCTACCTGTACTGGGTGGTGGGATGTACTCCGGCCGAAGTGTGGGATGCGGCAGTGGCGAGTAACCGCGTGACCGAAGACGTGCCGGTTAACCACATGAATACATTTTTGCCGGACTACGAACCGACTGTGTACGCGACCACCTACGCAGCGGCGGCAGCCGTATTGTCCTACCTCGCCGTCGAATAGTGCTACTTATAGTCAAGAAATAGCCAGAATACTTGGTAGACTCACACACTGTACGGTCAATATCTTCCCATTACGTGAGGTAATTATATGAACCAGCCTGCTACCCCGCCTGCATTAGAGACCACCGTCGGTGGCCATGTACGTGCTTACTCCGGCCAGTCGCCGCAGTCAGCAACTAACTACAAGTTCTGGGCCGGCCTTGCCGCCGCAGTCCAAGAACAGATCGCAGACAAGTGGGAGGCAACCAACAAGGCCTACAACGCCACCCGCAAGCAGTCCTACCTGTCTGCGGAGTTCTTGATGGGCCGTGCCTTGCTGAACAACCTGACCAACCTCGGCCTCGTCGACGAAGCCGCCAAGGCCGCTGAGGCCAACGGGCACAACCTGACGGACGTGCTCGAGGCCGAGAACGATGCTGCGCTAGGCAACGGTGGCCTCGGCCGGCTTGCAGCCTGCTTCCTAGACTCCTCCGTCACCCAAGACTTCCCTGTCACCGGCTACGGCCTGCTCTACCGCTACGGCCTGTTCCGCCAGGAATTCGTCGACGGCTTCCAGAAGGAGCACCCTGACGCATGGAAGGAATCGGCTTACCCATTCCTCGTGCGCCGCAACACGCAGCAGCGCATCGTGCGTTTCGACGACATGACTGTCCGCGCCGTGCCACACGACATGGCAATCACCGGCTACGACACCGACAACGTGGGCACCCTGCGCCTGTGGAACTCTGAGCCCATGCGCGAGTTCGACTATGACGCCTTCAACTCCCAGCGCTTCTCCGATGCCATAATCGAGCGCGAAGCCGTGCACGACCTGTGCCGCGTGCTCTACCCGAACGACACCACCTACCAGGGCAAACTGCTGCGCGTGCGCCAGCAGTACTTCTTCGTGTCCGCATCCCTGCAGGAGCTCATCGACAACTACATCGAGCACCACGGCGAGGACCTGACCGATTTCCACAAGTACAACTCCATCCAGCTCAACGACACCCACCCAGTACTGGCGATCCCAGAGCTGATGCGCCTGCTGATGGACGATCACGGCCTGGGCTGGGATGAGGCATGGTCCGTCACCACGCAGACCTTCGCGTACACCAACCACACCGTGCTCACCGAGGCCCTGGAGACCTGGGATGAGTCCATCTTCAAGCAGCTGTTCTGGCGCATCTGGGAGATCTGCCTGGAGATTGATCGCCGCTTCCGCATCGATATGCACGAGCGTGGCATCGCACCGGATCGTGCTCACCGCATGTCCCCCGTCCACGACGGCAAGGTCCACATGGCGTGGATCGCGTGCTACGCCTCCTACTCCATCAACGGCGTGGCGGCCCTGCACACCGAGATCCTGAAGCGCGACACGCTGAACGACTGGTTCGACATCTGGCCAGAGCGCTTCAACAACAAGACCAACGGTGTGACCCCTCGTCGTTGGCTGCGCATGTGCAACCCACGCCTGTCCGAGCTGCTGGACCGCCTTGCAGGTTCCGACGACTGGGTCACCGACATGGACCAGCTCAAGGAGCTGCGCAAGTACGCCGATGACCCAGAAGTGATGAAGGAACTCAACTCCATCAAGGTGGAGAACAAGAAGGACTTCGCGGACTGGATCCTCGAGCGCCAGGGCATCGAGGTGGACCCTGAGTCCATCTTCGACACCCAGATCAAGCGCCTGCATGAGTACAAGCGCCAGCTGATGAACGCGCTGTATATCCTGGACCTCTACTTCCGTATCAAGGAAGATGGCGAGACCGTCCCACGCCGCACCTTCATCTTCGGTGCGAAGGCCGCCCCTGGCTACACCCGGGCGAAGGGCATCATCAAGCTGATCAATGAGATCGGCGAGCTGGTCAATAATGACCCAGAGGTGTCCAAGGTCCTGTCCGTAGTGTTCGTGGAGAACTACAACGTCTCCCCTGCCGAGCACATCATTCCGGCAACCGACGTCTCCGAGCAGATCTCCACCGCAGGCAAGGAAGCCTCCGGTACCGGCAACATGAAGTTCATGATGAACGGTGCACTAACCCTGGGTACCCTCGACGGCGCCAACGTGGAGATCGCAGAGGCTGTGGGCGAAGAGAATGCTTACATCTTCGGCGCGAAGGAAGACGAGCTGCCTGAGCTGCGCAAGACCTACAACCCGCAGAACGTCTACGAGAACGTCCCTGGTGTCAAGCGCGTCCTTGACGCCTTGACCAACGGCACCCTCAACGACAATGATTCGGGCGCTTTCCACGACATCCGTTCCTCCCTGCTGGATGGCGGCGGCTGGGAAACCCCGGACACCTGGTACGTCCTGGGTGACTTTGAGGATTACCGCGCCACCCGCGACCGCATGGCCGAGGAGTACTACGAGGATCCGCAGCACTGGGCACGCATGTGCTGGGTGAACATCTGCGAGTCCGGCCGCTTCTCCTCTGACCGCACCATCCGCGATTACGCGGACGAAGTCTGGAAGATCGAGCCAACCCCGATCGGGTAAGTAGAATTTTGACCGCCCGCAGCGAACTGAATCGCTGCGGGCGGTCTGGTTTTCTGCAGCTGCAGAAAAATAAAAACTTTTATTCTTGCGAGGTTGGGTCTTCCCCGAAGGTGAGTGGATTAAACCACAGGCCAGCTTCCTTTAGTTTGTCCGAGTAGGATTGACCGAGTAGCACTTCAAAGACTTCGTCAGTAAATTCTTCCATGTCAACGTCTTCGAAACGCTCTGGGTAAGCAACTTTTCCTACATAGAAAGTATCCGCGATAGCCAATTCAAAATTGGTGCCAGAGAAAATGTACGGTGGCTGGGAGTACACTTGACCATTCTGTACAGCCGACAGATTATCGAAGAACGCTGGGTTCTCATCGTAATCCTCGTTCACCAAGTCCATATTCGCCGGATTCAAGAAGATGAGGTCAGGGTCCCAATCCTGGAGCTTCTCCAGATCAATTTGGAATGCGCCCTCCTGGCCGGTCTCGTCGACAACGTTCACCACGTTTGCCAAATCGAATGGCATGTACTTCGCGTAGGAACCGGTGACGCCGTGAGCGCCATTGAAGTTAACAGCACCCGTGTAAGCAGTCAACCTTTCCGCTTCGGGGATGTCACCAACTCGTTTCTCTAGGTCAGCTCCCCACTGTTCCATAGCTGCGGTGACCTCCGAGGCCCGCTGCTCGGTGCCCATCAATTCACCAAGCAAATTAATCATGCGGATGATCTCTTCGTCGAAAACGTTGTTCTGGACAATCGTCTCGTAAAGCGCGATAACTGGGACACCTGTTCGCTCCTGCATTTCGTCAAGGAAACCAGCATCTGCAGAGGACGAGACAATAATGTCTGGCGATTGTTCAATAATCTGCTCCTCATACATAGGGTCGGCAGACTTACCTGACGTACCTATTGGGAGGTCTTTCAGCTCCTCATGGTTGATATATGCATATGGCATGGCCACATTGTCACGTTGGTCGCCCTCGGCCACGACAGATAGCTTGTCTAAACCACCAGCGTAAATAACCATCCGTGCTGCGGTGCCATGGGTAGCGATTTCATCGACACTTGCCGGCACCTCAACTTCACGGCCGAGCGCATCTGTAATGACCCGCGTTGAGGTCTCGGACTCGGCGTGGGCTTCTGTCTGCGTTGCAGTACCGGTCGATGTTGATGAGGCAGCGTCGTTATCGTCTCCGCAAGCAGACGTCACGAAGAGCGCGGCTACTAGTCCCGCTGCAAGCAAGGACTTTTTGGGTAGGAATTTCATGAGATGTTCTCCTAATGGATCGGGAGTTAAATGTCTAATTGCGAGTAGCAGTCTCTTATTAGCGGCTCCAGAAAATTTGGACCATCGTGGTCGTAGTGATCGACCGGACCTTTCCATCGACAGCACGTTTCTCCATGAACGCGCGAATCTCTGGTTCTCGCTGTTCACGTTGTTTGCGATCCAGGCCAAGTCGGCCTGAATAGAACTCCACGGCAACATCGACCGTTTGATCGTTGACCCAATCGGCATCTTCGTATTCAAGTTCCGGCTTGTAACCACGCAATAGCAATTCATTAAGCGCGAGGAGAATTGATCCGTGGCTCGGCCTGCTGTTCTGGATACCGAGAGCGTCCTGGAGCTCGTCGACAAGCGAATCACGCATGTTGGTCGGCGAGCTCATCGCGTAGTGTGATTTTGACGCTGCCAGCAGTTTCTCTAATGCGTTGCTCGAGCTAATTGCAGGAGTGTTGCGTGCAAAAACTAGGTCAAACTTATTACGCCACCCGCGTTCATCCAGATCAACCTCGTGCCAATTTTCGCACATTAGCTCTACGTTGGATATCCCGTGCTGCTCGAGCATTGCCCTACCGGCGGCGATCATTTTTTCTGATAAATCAGTGCCGACGGCATTTTTGACCAAAGGCGCACAGGCCATACTGTATGCACCTGCTCCACATCCGACATCAAGTATCTCCGTCTCCTCATGCAACCATCCACGCTGCTGCAGCCGCGTCAGAAAAGCATTAGAGGAAATATCTGGGACAGTATTGTAATTTGAGCGCGTGGACTGGGAATCCCACATCGCTGCATTGATGGGCGCAGGTTCAGCCCATTTTTCTTGAATTTCTTCGAGAGTAAACACGCAAATACCTTTCTAAAGCGTGACGACAACAGTGCGGTTCTTATGTTCGATTACATCAGCGGTGATCCCATACACCGCTTGCAAATTTTCCGGTGTGACAGTTTCAATACCACCGTGGGCATACACACTCCCCTCTTTGAGGAAAACGAATGAGTCGCAGAACCTGGCAGCCAGATTCAGATCATGCATTACCGCTACAGCGGCGATCTGGTCTTCATCAACGACCTCTCGGACAGCGCGCATGACTTCGTGCTGATTGTGCGGGTCTAGGTTGTTCGTCGGCTCGTCGAGAAGCAAAATATTGGCGTCTTGCGCTAATGCCCGAGCCAAAATGACCTTCTGGAATTCACCACCCGAAAGCTCGTCGACATAACGCAAGGCAAGGTCTTTAATTCCGATTCGCGCTATTGCTTTCTCGACAAGCTGATAATCTTTCTCCGATGGAGAAAAATTAATGTGCGGTCGCCTCCCCAGCAGCACAGCGTCAAACACGGTCAAACGCCCCGCGTGGCTATGTTGTGCAACGAAGGCGATATTTCGCGCGAGATCCATCCTGGACAGGTCTGCGACATCGCGGGAAGCCTTACCGGTTGTCAAAACGACCTTTCCCCCTGTAGGACGCAAAATCCGGTTGAGACAAAACATAAAGGTGGATTTGCCCACACCATTGTTACCTAGTATTGCCATAAAAGAACCAGAAGATACGCTTGCGCTAACTTTGTGCAGAATCTGGCGCCCGCTTTTGAAGGAAAAATCTATATCCGTTGCGGTAATCATCGGCGATTAACTCCCCTAAATAACAAGTACAGGAACATCGGCCCTCCAAGAAACGATGTGATTGCCCCAATTGGCAAAATGATGGGCGCCATCAGCATCCGCGCGGTCAAATCAGACAGCAGGAGCAGCAAACTACCGGCAACGCCTGCAGCTGGGATCAGATAACGATGATCAGAGCCGATGAAGCGCCGCATGATATGTGGCGCGATTAGGCCGATAAAGCTGATGATCCCCACAAACGACACCACCACAGATGTGACAAGGGTTCCCATGACCATGGTTCCGAGGCGCACCTGATTCGCGTTGACGCCAAGACCGATTGCCGTGGTCTCTCCGCTTTCCATCGCGTTGTAGTTCCAGCGGTTATAAAGGAAATAAATAGCTGCTGCAAGCACAACGATGAAGACGAGTAGAATTTCACGATACGAGGCGCGCCCTAGGTCACCGAACGTCCAAAACACTACCGCGGCAATTTGAACATCGTCGGCAAAATACTGCACCAAGGTGGTCCCTGCCGAAAAGATAGAAGATAAAGCGACGCCTGCAAGCACCATGGATTCCGGTGTAATCTGGCGAAATTTTGACAACCCGAGAATGACAATCGTCGACAGCATCGCCCCGCTAAAGGCACAGATCGTCACAATATATGGGTTATCGATCTGTACGGGACTCGCAGCTGAGACACCGGCAGTAGTGCCCGCTCCAAAAACGACGATGCCAATCGATGCGCCGAAGCTAGCTCCCTGCGCAACGCCCAATGTAGACGGCGAGGCCAATGGATTTCGCAATACACTTTGAAAAGCTGCGCCAGCAATAGCTAGGCCAAATCCTCCTGCTATTGCGACTAAAACCCGGGGTAGACGCAAGCGGGTGACAATATTTTGAGCCTGTTCATTGCCTCCGCCGAAGAGCGCCCCGATTGACTCGGGGATGGTCATCGTTGCAGATCCCATTCCAACAGATAGGAGCGCTGCTACTAGCAAGATGAGGATTGCGATGACAATAACTAGCCATTTCTTTCCTACATATCCCTTGTAGCGAGAGGTCGCATCATCTCTTTCGCTCTTGGCAAGCTTGTGGGCTCTGGCTGAAGTCCCCGGCGCAAGTTTCGGCGTGTCGTTTACGGCTCCCACTACTGAACATCCTCACCCAAGGTTAGTTCTTGAAACCAGAGCCCCTCTTGTTTGAGCAGATCTGCGTATTCCATGCCAAGGTAAGCCCTAAAGACCTCGTCAACAATCTGTTTCATCTCCACATCCGCAAAACGCTCGGGATAGACCACTTTGCCAACGTAATATGTGTTCGCGACAGCCATCTCATGGTTTAGTGCGTGCCAAATGAACGACGGTTGAGAATACACCCGCCCCTCTTTCACGGCAGTCAGGCTGTCGAAAAATTCTGGGTTGTTTGCGTAGTCCTCGTTGACAAGATCCATGTTCGCTGGGTTGAGGAAGATGAAGTCTGGGTCCCACTCAGGAACTTTCTCAAGGTCCGCTTGGAACGGCCCATCCTGACCTGTTTCGTCGACAACATTAATCACTTTTACCGTGTCGAACGGCATATAGTGTGCCCTGGTACCTGCAAACCCGTGCGCGCCTCGGAAGCTTACGGCACCTGTATATGCGGTCTTAACTTCATCTTCGGAAAGATCCGCCACCCGTCCGGTCAGGTCTTTTTCCCATTCTTGGATTTTGTCAACAAGAGCTTGGGACTGCTCCTCGGTGCCGAGAAGCTCGCCAAGCAAGAGAATCATTTCCGCATTAACTTCAGAAAATGCGGAGTAGTCAGGGGCCGGGTCTGACACTGCGATAACTGGAACACCGGTCCGGTCTTGGATCTGATCGAGCATAGCGGGATCTGACCAGGTGGTCACCATAAGGTCAGGGTCTACCTCGATGAGAGATTCTTCGTAAGTTGTCTGTGCAGGGCCGCCCGGTCCGGTGACAGGAAGGTCTTCAAATATCTCTCGCCCCGCGTACTTATATGGTGCGCCCACATCAGGGCCTTGGTCCGTTTCGGTCACTGCCACGATTTTGTCCAGTCCACCAGCGTAAATAACATTCCGCGCCGCACTACCTTGCGTGGCCACCGTTTCCACTCGAGCGGGAACCTCAACTTCACGCCCTAATGAATCTGTCACGGTCCGGAGTGCATCATTACTGGATGATGCGGTCGATTCCATAGAAACTTCGACGCCCGACGCGCTATTTCCTACCGCGCCAGACGGTTCCTCCGAGGTCGAACACGCGCTAGTCAAAATTACAGCAGCTGCTGCACACAGGGCTGCGATCCTCTTCCTTCCCATCACAATCAGCTCCATTGCGTTGAAAGCACATTATCTATCATTCAANTACTCAATTGAATCCTTTATATTTAATGATGGGCGATTGGGCTTGGAAAGTCAAACAAAAGAGCCCGCTGTTCAGATGACTGAACAGCGGGCTTTTTGGTCGCTAAAGAGTTTTAGCGGAACTTCGGGTTCTTGGTGTCCTCGCCCAGCTGGTGGACGTGGATCATGTTGGTGGTGCCGGCAACCCCAGGAGGGGTACCAGCGATGACCACCATGGTGTCACCCTCGTTGTAGTCCTCGAAGTCGAGCAGTTCTTCGTCGACAACCTTGATCATGTCGTCGGTGCCGGTGACTTCGCGGCACAGGAATGTCTCGGTGCCCCACGTCAGCGCGAGCTGGGAGCGGACTTCCTGGCGTGGCGTGAAGACCAGCAATGGCAGCTTCGAGTGCAGGCGTGCCACGCGGCGTGCGGTGTCACCAGAGGTGGTGAACGCAACCATGGCCTTCGCGTTGAGGCGCTCGGCGATGTCACGTGCAGAGTAAGAGATCACACCACGCTTGGTGCGTGGGATGTGCACCAGCGGTGGCACATGACCGGTGTTCTCTGCAACGCGGACGATACGCGACATGGTGCGCACAACGTTGTGCGGGTCCACGCCGACGGAGGTCTCGCCGGAGAGCATGACTGCGTCTGCGCCGTCGAGGACGGCGTTGGCAACGTCGGATGCTTCCGCGCGGGTTGGGCGCGAGTTATCGATCATCGAATCGAGCATTTGCGTTGCGACGATCACTGGCTTCGCATTTTCACGTGCGATCTGGATCGCGCGCTTCTGCACCAGTGGAACCTGCTCCAGGGCGATCTCCACACCGAGGTCGCCACGAGCAACCATGATGGCATCGAATGCCAAAATGATGGACTCGAGTGCGTCGACAGCTTCGGGCTTCTCCAACTTCGCGATCACGGGAACGCGACGGCCAACCTCGTCCATCACCTCGTGGACAAGGTCCACATCCGATGGGGAGCGCACGAAGGACAAAGCGATAAAGTCCACACCCAGTTCGAGTGCAAACTTCAGGTCCTTAATGTCCTTTTCCGACAGGGCCGGCACGGAAATGTCCATGCCTGGTAGGGACACGCCCTTGTTGTTCGAGACGGGGCCGCCCTCTGTGACGCGGCAGACCACGTCATTGCCATCGACCTCGGTACAGATCAGGCCGACCTTGCCATCGTCGACAAGCAAGCGGTCGCCCGGCTTGGCGTCACGGGCGAGATTCTTGTAGGTCGTCGACACGCGGTCGTGCGTGCCTTCGATGTCGTCCACAGTGATGCGGACGGTTTCGCCGGTCGCCCATACCGTTGCGCCTTCCTTGAAGCGGCCGAGGCGAATCTTCGGGCCCTGCAGGTCGGCGAGGATACCGACAGCTTTCCCGGTTTCGTCGGTAGCTTCGCGCACCCACCTGTAATTTTGTTCGTGATCAGCGTGATCACCGTGAGAGAAGTTCATGCGGGCGACATTCATGCCATCACGGACAAGTCCGACGATGGCCTCCTTGTTCGCTACCGCTGGTCCAAGAGTACATACGATCTTTGTTCGTCTATCCACAGTTACCAACCTACTCCCTTTAATACGACTTTTCAGTGGTACGTGCTGAAAAGGACTTCACAGTAACCCAGGCTACCTGCTGCTCTTTTCCTTCGCTTGGCGCGGATCGACCTCCTCGGGAGCCTCCTGACCACGTGGAAGCCTGAAGAAAATGATCAAAGCGACGATAAATGCGATAGCCGATACCCACGTATTCACGCGCAGGCCGAGGATCATGTTGGCGGTATCGTCGCGCATCAGTTCGATCCAGAAGCGGCCAAGGGTGTAGCCCGCCACGTAGAGAGCGAAGACGCGTCCGTGGCCAAGGCGCCACTTCCGCTCGGCCCACAGCAGGAAGAAGAAGACGAGGAGATTCCAGACCAGTTCGTAGAGGAACGTCGGGTGCACGCTGGCGATGATTTCTCCGGTGGAGCGGCCGGAAATCGGGGCGAAGTTGCCGGCCTCGTCGACACGGTAGTAAATGTCCAGGGCCCACGGGACATCTGTGGGGCGGCCGTAGAGTTCCTGGTTAAACCAGTTACCCAGCCGGCCGATGGCTTGGGCCAGAATGATGCCGGGCGCCACCGCGTCGGCGAAGGGGCCGAGCGGCAGCTTTTTGAAGCGAAAGAGGATCCACACGGCCACGCCGCCAAGCGCTACCGCGCCCCAAATGCCGAGGCCGCCGCCGGCGATGTTGAAGGCCTCCCACGGGTTTTTGCCGGGTCCGAAATACTTATCGTAATCGGTGATGACGTGGTAGAGGCGGCCGCCGATAATACCCGCTGGTACTGCCACGATTGCGGCATCCCACACAACGTCGGCGTCCCCGCCCTTCGCGCGGTAGCGGCGCAGCGTGAGCCACAACGCGACCAGGATTCCGGTGACGATACACAGCGCGTACGCGCGGATTGGGATGGGCCCGAGCTCCCAGACTCCCTGCGGAGGCGATGGGATATTAGCCAAAATCGTAGTTTGCACGTTACATAGTGTGCCCGATTCTGGCTAAGAACGCGAGGGGCACGACGGGTGCTGCCCCGCGGCGGCAAGGCGCATCGTCGCAACGCGTATATCGTCCTGGCTCATAACCGATTCGGCGGCCAGGACAGCATCGGCCCCCTGGGAGGCTGCGTCGAGGACGTCGCGCGCGTTGCGGACGCCGCCGAGGCTGATCCGGAGGACCTCTCCGGGGATGCCCGGTTCGATCTGGGCGAAGGAGTCGCGGTTGAGGTCATTGGTGTCAAAGGTCCAGGAATTGACGGCGATCACGCTGGCGCGAGCCTGGAGCGCGCGGTCAGCCTCCTCCGGGGTACGCACCTCGGCCATAGCGACCATGCCTAGCGACTCGATTCGATCCAACAAGGACTCCAGCCGGTGCTGGTCCATCAATCCGACTTGTAGCGGGATCATGTCGGCGCCATAGCAACGTGCCTCATGGATTTGGTAAGGATCCAGGATCACATCGCGGCAGACCATCGGCAGGGACACTGCCTCGCGGGCGGCGACCATATCGGACAGAGAGCCGTCGAAGCGCAGTCGCTCCGTTTGGCAAGCAATAAGATGAGCCCCACCGGCTTCAATATCTCGAGCCACATCCTCGACGGATGCTACGAGGCCGGTGGGGCCAAACACTGGGGAGGTTCGTTTAATCTCGACGATCACACCACAACCAGGTTTCAATAAGGCTGCGCGGACATCCCGCGTGGGGGCCATATCGCGCGATCGCGCCTTGATTTCTTGGAAGGGCAGGCGGGCTTCCCGCTGGGCGACATCGGCCAGCACCCCGCTGACGATGCGTTGCACGCTGTCTAAGGTGCGCACTGCGCTCACCTCCCAACCTCGATAATGAAGCTTCATGTTCAAGGCTAGTTGGTGATAGTTCAGTGGAAGAAATCACGTCGCTTGCTGTTTACTTAGCGGGGGTAATCGGAGGGTCAGCCGTTGCGATCGGTGGGGTCTATATCTGCATCAAGAGCGTCCCACATGACGCGGCCGGAATCGGGTGTGGATTCAAGATCCTCCTCAATCTTCTCGCGCCGCATCGTCGCCTTCTCATACTTATTTCGCTTCGGGGAATCCCCGCCTGGTTTCACCGCCAGGGCAACACCAGCCACAATCGCCAGCAGCGCGCCAATCACTGTCACCACTGGGCCGAGGGCCTGCACGGAAACGTCGGTGATCTCGGCCCACTCGGCAATAGAGACCGGCGCATTCGACCGCTGGCTCGCCGCGCCAGATGTCAGCAACATCTTCGCCCGCTGCGCATCCGGGTTTCCGGCCAGCACCGCCACCGGAGAGATCAGAGCGCCCAACGCCGCCAACGCACCGATCGCGCCGACGATGCGCCGGCCCCAGCGGCGGAGGGCGAACGCTGCGATCATGCCCGCCAGCAGCACCAGGATCACGGCGGTTAATTCGGTCGACCACGTCGCCCCCGACAAGGCGACTGAGCCCGAGCCGGACTTGTCGTCAAGGTAGGCAACATCCATCCACGTCATGCGCGAGCCCACCCACATGATGACAGCGCCCACACCCATCCCAAGGGGTCCAAGGCGGGACCACCCCTTCGACGGGGCCTGCGTAGCAGTGGTCACAAAAGTTCCTTTCGGTTAGAGCAACTGGTCGGCATCGAAACAGGTGCGATCACCAGTGTGGCAGGCGCCGCCGACCTGCTTGACAGTCACCAACAGCGTATCGCCGTCACAATCAAGGTGCACACCGGTCACCTCCTGGGTATGGCCGCTGGTCAGGCCTTTAATCCAGTACTCTTTGCGGGAACGCGAGTAGTAGGTGCCTCGTCGTGAAGCAAGCGTATAGGCCAAGGCGTGGGTATCCATCCAGGCCATCATCAGCACCTCGCCGGTCTCATCGGCTTGGACGATGGCGGGGATCAGCCCTGCGTCGTTCAGTTTCAGGCGCTGGGCGATGGCGGGGTCAAGAGTGTAGTCTGCCGGGTGCTCGCTCACTTGCGGACCTCATAGCCGGCTGCGTCCAGTGCGTCCTTGACCTCGCCGATGGACACCTCACCGAAGTGGAAGATCGACGCCGCGAGCACCGCGTTCGCGCCCGCCTCCACGGCCGGCGGGAAGTGCTCCGCCTTGCCAGCGCCACCAGAGGCAATCACGGGAATGGTCACGGCTTCGCGGACCTTGGTCAGCAGCTCAATGTCGAAGCCGTCCTTGGTGCCGTCGCCATCCATCGAGTTCAGCAGGATCTCGCCCACGCCCAGCTCCTGGCCGCGACGCGCCCATTCCACTGCATCGATACCGGCGGACTTCGTGCCGCCATGCGTGGTCACCTCAAAACCGGAAGGCTGCGCCTGGCCGCCCTCAGGCACGCGGCGTGCGTCGACGGACAAGACGATGCACTGCGAACCAAACTCGTCTGCCATCTCGCGCAGAATCTCCGGCTTCGCAATCGCCGCGGTGTTCACCGACACCTTGTCCGCGCCTGCGCGCAGCAGCTCCTTCACATCCTCAACGGTGCGCACTCCCCCGCCCACGGTCAGCGGAATGAACACCTCGTCAGCGGTGCGGCGTACCACGTCAAGCATGGTGCCGCGCCCGTCCTTTGAGGCGGTCACGTCGAGAAAAGTCAGCTCGTCGGCGCCCTCCTCGCCGTAGCGGCGCGCAAGCTCCACCGGGTCACCTGCGTCGCGCAGGTTTTCAAAATTAACGCCCTTGACCACGCGGCCGTTGTCCACGTCCAGGCAAGGGATAACACGAATAGCTACAGACATTGTTCGTCTTTCTACAGTTTCAGAATTGTCATGATGGTGTCCATCACAGTTGCATGAGCGTCGCGCGTGCCGACGATCGCCCCTGGGGACGTCGGGCTCCACGGCCGGCCCAGGCCATCGGTCACCACGGCACCGGCGTTGCGGGCCAGCAGCACGCCGGCGGTGTTGTCCCACATATTTGGGGAGAAGCTCATCGCCGCCTTGAACGTGCCGGAGGCCACCAGCGCAAGGTCCACGCCGACAGAGCCTGTGATGCGGGGACGCAAATGAGTGTCGGTGAGCCAGCCCATCAGTTTAAGGCGGAATTCGATGGGGAATTTGTCGGAATCCGGTGATCCCACCGAGCCTAAACCGATGAGCCCGCCGGAGGAATCGTCGACAAGCTCCGGAAGCTCTTTCCCGTTCAGGTAGACCGGCTCGTCGTCACGCGTGGACAGGTGCTTATCGAAAAGCGGCATCGCGGTCACGGCAATGCGTGGCTCGTTCTTGATCACTAGCGAGACCAGGATGGAGCAGTTCGGGTTGCCGGTGGCGTAGTTCGTGGTGCCGTCGATCGGGTCGATGATCCAGCACGCCTCTGGGTTGAACTTGCCGCCCTGCTCCTCGCCGAAGACCGGGATGGAGGATTCTTTGGCGAGCTCCTCGCGGATGAACCGCTCAATCGCCAAGTCCATCTCCGTGGCGAAATCGCCATCTTTTTTGTACAGGGAAGGTGCCGCGCCCACGCCTTTGACAAACATGCCGCTAGCGTGGCTGACGATGTCATTGGCCACGGTGAGAAGGGCGCGGGTATCAACCATGCTGTACACCTTACTTATTTATTGTGCTACCGCTGCTAGAGCGTCGCGCAGCGTGAAGCGTTTTTCGTAGAGCGCCTTGCCGATGATGACAGAATCGATCCCCTCGTCCTGGTATTTGGCCACCTCCACAACGTCCTCCAGCGTGGCGATGCCACCGGACGCGGTGATCAGCGCATCAGTCGCGGCCGACACCTCACGCAGCAGCTCGATATTGGGGCCCGCGAGGGTTCCGTCCTTCGACACGTCGGTGACCACGAAGCGGGTGCAGCCGGCGGCGTCGAAACGCTCCAGCACTTCCCACAGGTCGCCGCCGTCGGACGTCCAGCCGTTGCCCTTCGTGCGCCACTGGCCTTCCTCATTGCGCACAGCGATATCGATGGCCACCTGCTCCGGGTAGCGCTTGAGCACGCCCTCCATCCACTCCGGATTCTGCAAGGCTGCAGTACCAATGTTCACGCGCTTCGCGCCGGTGGCCAGTGCACGCTCCAGCGATTCATCATCGCGGATGCCGCCGGTCAGCTCCACGTTGATGTCCAGCTTTCCGGTGATCTCCGCCATCAGGTCATGGTTCGAACCGCGGCCGAATGCGGCATCGAGGTCCACGAAGTGCAGCCACTCCGCGCCCTGCGCCTGCCACTCAAGGGCAGCGTCGAGGGGTTCGCCGTATGTCTTTTCGGTTCCTGCCTCGCCCTGGTCGAGGCGGACAGCTTTCCCGTCGACCACATCGACGGCTGGAAGCAAGGTAAATGTCATGGCACTTACCTTAACCCACGCTACGCAGCCAATTCTCCAAAAGGTGCACGCCGGCTTCCCCAGACTTCTCCGGGTGGAACTGCGTGGCCCACAATGGTCCATTCTCTACAGCCGCGACGAACGTGGCCTGCTCGTGATTGGTCCAGCTCACCTTGGGCGGTGCGATGAACTCGTCGACACGCAATTCCCAGCTCTGCACACCGTAGGAATGGACGAAGTAGAAACGCTGATCAGCGCCTAGGCCTGCAAACATGTCACTGCCCGCAGCCTGGCTCACGGTGTTCCAGCCCATGTGCGGCAAGATCTGCGCATCGAGCTTATCGACGACACCTGGCCACTCCCCCGTGCCGGCGGTCTCCACACCGTGTTCCACGCCCTTGTCGAAAAGCACCTGGAAACCGACGCAGATGCCGAATACTGGGCGCGAACCGGCCAAACGCTGGCCGATGATGCGGCCGCCCTGGACCGAGTTCAAGCCCTTCATGCAGGCGCCGAATGCGCCGACGCCCGGAACGACCAAGGCGTCGGCCTCGATGGCGATGATGGGATCGTGCGTGATCGCAACGTCTGCCCCCACGTGTTCAAGGGCGCGCTGCACGCTGCGCAGATTGCCGGCACCATAATCGAGGACTGCGATCTTCTTCGTCATGGTCACCGATTCTACTTCCGACGACGCACCGTCTTCAGACGGGTAGCGATGTTGTTGTGCGGCACCACGCGATGCTTACCCAACATGCGGTCGATCGTCGTCATGACGATGCCCAGCGCGATAATCGCGGCGCCCGCAGCGAAAGCGCCCGGGTAGCCCGAAGCCGCAACGACCATGCCAAGCACCGTCGAACCGAAGCCCGTACCGCCATCGAAGAAGATATTCCACGCCGCCGAAGCATTCGACACCTGGGAACGCGGCAGGCGGTGGAACATGCTCAGCAGCGACTCATTCTGCACCGCGCCAAAAGCGCCACCATACAAAATGGCCGCCAGAACGAGCCACCACACCGACGCCCCGGTCAGCATGACGACGACGATAATCACCATGCCGAGGAAACCGGCCAACTGCGCGGGGATCATGGTAATGCCTGGTTCACCGCGCTTGTCGGCGATGATGCCCACGCCATAGCGCACGATCATCGACGCCGCGCCGACCACCGACAGAATGATGCCGCCCAAGACCACCCCGGCCTCGGTATCCATCTCCCGCATCGCCGAAGGCAAGAAGGAGGTGATCACGCCATAACTCATCGACAGCGTGGTCAACGCCAACGCTGGCACCGCCACCAGTTTCCACATCGGTGTGTGGACCTGCGACGTGTCAGTGCTGCGCGGCTCAACTGGGTCTGCCTTCAGCGACGGGATCCGCAGGGCCATCACACCCGCAATCAGCGCGATGACCGCGCCGACTACGTAGACGGTGTTGTATCCGAACTGCGGGGCGATAGCCAGGCCCACCGGAAGGAACAGCATCTGTGCCACACCGACGAAAACGCCCAGCAACCCGGTACCTTTACCTAAGAAGCGCGCAGGAATCAGCTCCGCGACCAGCGCAGACTCGGCCACGGTGATCGCGCCGAAGCCAACACCACGCATGGCGCAGAACAGCAGCACTGCCCAAGGCTCCATGCTGATGATGTGACCCAAGGCCGGAACTCCAAGCAATAAGGCAGAAGTGACCATGACGGGGCGGTAACCGATGGAGCGCAGCATCGCAGGAGTAAACACCTGCGTGATTACGGTGGCCAGCATAAAAATGCCGGTGGTGAGTCCGGCTAGCGTGGCGCTGCCACCGTAGTCGAGGACGGCCACCGGCAGCACCGGGAGCAGCAGGGCCCAAGCGCCGAATGCGGCAGCTACCGCAATCATCGTCGGAAGGAACCCCGGCGCCTTCCAAATGCTATCGAGCTGTTCGATCTCGTCCCGGCTCATGCGCTCCTGTGCCACTGCTCCCCTTCCGCTGTGCCTATAAGTGCTTTAAGGTCTAGTCAACCGAGCAAGGATAACAGATAACACGGGCTAGTGTCCTAGATCGGCATCGCGGTGAACAAACTGCCCAACGCTATCAACAGAGCAACGGCGGCAAAGACCACCATGAACAGCGTGGCCTTCTTTGATCCGTTCTGATAGGCGGACCAAGCGCCGCCCACGAGGATGCCCGCGATGATAAACAGGATCCAGATGAACAGGGACCCGCCGATCCCAGGCGATGAGCCTTGTGCGAGCACCATCATCTACAGCGCGCCCTTGGTCGATGGCACACCCTCGACGCGCGGATCCATCTCGGTTGCCTGGCGCAGTGCGCGCGCCACGGCCTTGTACTCCGCCTCGGTGATGTGGTGCGGGTCGCGGCCATACTGCACATTGACGTGCAGGGTGATACGTGAGTTGTACGCCAGGGTTTCGAAAAAGTGGCGGTTGATCACGGTGGCGTAGTGGCCGCCGATGATCTGCCAGTCCATATTTTCGGGCTCGCCGTTCATCACGAAGTAGGGCCGCCCGGAAATGTCGAGCACAGCGCTGACCAATGTTTCATCCATCGGCAAGTCCATGGAACCGAAGCGGCGGATCCCCTTCTTATCGCCAACGGCATTTAACAGCGCCCAGCCCAGGGTGATGGCTGTGTCTTCGACGGTGTGGTGGGCGTCGATATGCGTGTCGCCCTTGGCGTGTACCTTCAGGTCGAAGGAGCCGTGGGTGCCAAATGCGGTGAGCATGTGGTCAAAAAATGGCAGGCCCGTGTCAATATCGCACGTGCCTGTGCCGTCGAGGTTGATTTCGACGGTGATATCAGACTCACTGGTGGTTCGTGTGGCGGTGCCGATGCGCTCGCTCATAGTTACAGCCCTTTCTTTTTCACAATCTTAGCTGCCTGCAGGAACATGTCATTTTCGGTATCCAGGCCGATGGTGACCCGCAGGTGGCCAGGTACCCCGACATCGCGGATGAGGACGTCCTCGTCCAAGAATGCCTGCCAGGCTTCGGCGGCATCAGCGAAATTACCGAAGAAGAGGAAATTGGATTCGCTGGGCACAACCTCGTACCCCAGCTCGATCAACGCGGCTAGGACGCGCTCGCGTTCCTTCGATAGCTTATCGACGGTGGCCAGCGTGTCCTCTGAGTGGCGCAATGCCACGGTCGCCGCTGCCTGCGACAGCACTGACAGGTGGTACGGGAGGCGCACCAGCATGACCGCCTCGATGAACGCGGGGGCTGCGACGAAATAGCCCAAACGCCCACCTGCGAAATCGAAGGCCTTGCTCATCGTGCGCGAGACCACCAGCTTGGTGGGGTACTTCTCCAGCAGGGTTGTAGCAGAAGGAGACGGAGAAAACTCAGCGTAGGCTTCGTCGATAATCACGATGCCAGGCGCCACCTCCAAGATCTTTTCGATGTCCTCCAGGCTGGTCACATCACCAGTCGGGTTGTTCGGGGTAGTGATGAAGATGACACTTGGTGCGTGCTGCTCAATCGCCTGCAGTGCCGCGTCCATGTCGATGCGGAAGTCCGCTCCTCGATCGACTCCGATGAACTCCGTCTGAGTACCTGCGGACAAGATGGGGTGCATGGAGTAGCTCGGAACAAACCCCATCGCCTTGCGTCCCGGCCCGCCGAATGCCTGCAATAGCTGCTGCAGCACTTCGTTGGAACCGTTGGCGGCCCACACGTTGTCCTTGGCCACGGCCACGCCGGTCTGCTTGGTCACGTAGTCTGCCAGCGTGGCGCGCAGCTCCACCGCGTCGCGCTCTGGGTAGCGGTTCAGGGTGGATGCCAGCTTGGACACTTCGGCGACAAGATCGTCGATCAGCGCCTGCGAGGGCGAGTAGGGGTTCTCATTCGTGTTGAGCTGAACGGGGACCTGAAGTTGTGGCGCACCGTAGGCAGACTTGCCGCGTAGTTCGCCACGAAGCGGTAATTGGTCCAGGGTGATATCCATTAGTTCTCCTCGAATCGTGCGCGAATGGCCTCGCCGTGGGCGGGCAGCTGTTCGTCGTCGGCAAGCGCGATGATGTGGCGGCCGATCTCCTTGAGCGCGACGCGATCGTACTCAATCAGGTTCACCGGGCGCAGGAAGGTGTGGGTGGACAGCCCCGCGGAGAAGCGTGCGGTGCCGGATGTGGGCAGCACGTGGTTGGAGCCTGCGGCATAATCGCCCAAAGGTACAGGCGAGTACGGGCCGACGAAGATTGCGCCGGCATGCTGGATGCGCTCGGCGACCTCACGCGCGTCGCGGGTGTGGATCTCCAGGTGCTCTGCGGCATAAGCATCCGCCACTGCGATGGCTGCTTCCAGATCGTCGACAAGCACGATGCCGGACTGCGCACCCGTCAGCGCCTCGCGGACGCGCTCCGCGTTAAGGGTCACGGTATAGCGCGCCTCAATCTCGTGGTTGACGGTATCGGCCAGCTCTTCGGAGTCAGTAATCAGCACGCTGGCAGCCATCACGTCGTGCTCGGCCTGGCTGATCAGGTCATAGGCGAGGTAGACGGGGTCGGCGGAATCGTCGGCAAGCACCGCGATCTCCGAAGGACCAGCCTCTGCATCAATTCCGACCACGCCATTGACCAGGCGCTTAGCGGCAGTGACGAAGATGTTGCCCGGTCCTGTGATCATGTCCACGGGATCCAGCTCATGCTCATCGTCGCCGTAAGCCATCAAGGCTACGGCCTGCGCACCGCCGACAGCCCAGATCTCCTCGACGCCCAACAACTTGCAGGCAGCCAGGATGGTCGGGTGCGGCCACCCGCCGTGCGCCTCCTGCGGCGGGGTGCACACCACCATGGTTTCGGCACCTGCCTCCTGCGCAGGGATCACGTTCATCAATACGCTCGACGGGTACACCGCCTCCCCACCCGGGACGTACAGGCCGACGCGCGTGATGGGAATGAACTTCTCCGTCACGGTCGCGCCATGACCCAGCTCCGTGGTGTGCGGCGCAGGCTTCTGGTCCGCGTGCACTTTGCGGATGCGGGAGATGGCCTCTTCCAGGGCCTCGCGTACCTCTTCGGAGATAGTGTTCAGGGCATCGTCGATAAGCGAACGTGGCACGCGCACAGACTCAGGCGTGATGCCGTCGAACTGCTGCCCGTATTCCAGCGCCTTGGCTGCGCCGTGTTCGCGCACGTCCTCCACGATGGGGGTAACAGTGCTCAGCACCGCGTTGACATCGGTGCCACCGCGCGGCAGAACGCGCCTCAACTCAGAGATGGTTGGGGTGTGTCCGCGCAGGTCTGTGACTTTCAGCATGGAGGGCTCCTTGGGTAAAACCAGTGTTAAACACCACCATTGTATTCACAGCGCTCACCAGCGCCGCGGACAGGGCCATTACACTGACACATATGGCACGACACAGGAAACCAGACAAGATCGGGCAGGCACAGGCCAGCGCGGTCGATCTACCCCGTGTCGAACATGCCTTGCAGGGCTTAGGGTACGGCTTCGCGACGGAATTCGACCGCATCGTGATCGGTGCCTATGACTACATCGCCACGGTATGGATCGACTACTCCGCGCCCCACGCCCTTGTCATCGACAGCGAGGGCCGCGTCCCTCTCGATTTGGACTACGCCAGCCAGCTGGCCGAAGCCCTGGACAGGTGGAACCAGGAGCGCATCGGCCCCACGGTGTCCTACCGCCTGACCGCTGCCGGAAATATTTCGGTCCGCGCCCGCACCGCCACGTGGATCAAGCATGGGCTTTCCGACGATCAACTGCTCACCTTCCTCGCCTCATCGATGAACGCGCTGGGCACTTTTGCACATGAGTTTCGCGAGGAGCTTGAGCTTGACGACGACGCGCTGACCGTGCCGGAGACCCTGGTGACCGAGCAGGATTACGCGGCGCTGCACGGCCGGCATCCCCATTCCCGCCATCTTCCCGCGGACGAGGAGATTGGCGTGTATGCCGTGCCGGATGAGGCCGTCATCGCTGAGCATGAACCGATCGACGAGTTTGTGGGTGAACATATCACTGAGCCGCTGACACAACTGGAGTTTAGCTATACGGAGGGTGAGGACGGGATTGTGTCCACGGCCGTCAACGGTGTGGGGTTTGCCCTCTGTGTCGATGGGGGCGCATTCTTCCGCGTCACCGGCGGGTGGATCACGGAGTTTGATCCGCAATCTGATTTTCTGGACCTGTGGCTGGCCTGCAATGAGCACAATGAGTCCGCGGTGGGCACCACCGCATATACCCGCATGGAGGAAGGCGTGATGCTGCTCCACCTGGAGGCCGCCGTCAATATCACCGACGGCATGGCATTAGATCAGCGCAGCCATTTTGTGATTTCCGCGCTGGTCAGCATCCTGGGCGCGATGGATAGCCTGAGCAAGCAGACTCAGGGCACCACTATTGTGCAGTGGCCACACTGACATCCGGCAAGGGTTCTTGGGCCCGGATCTGTTCGGGCAGTGTGATCACGGCGAAGATCCAATACGTCAGCACCGCCATTAGTGGTGCGGCCACCCACCCATGCAAGGGGTCGATAGGAGGCACTAACGTGACCGCCTCGAGCGTCTCGCCAGCGCCTTCATCCGGGAGGGGATGGAGCGCGTAGGTCACCCACTGCCCCACGACCAGTAACGTGAAGGAACCCGCAGCGGCGACGATGCCGAGCCAGAGCATTGTTTTCAGGCCGCGGACATGCCCCGCCGCTGCGTAAGCGACGCTGGCCACCAGCGAACCAATCGCCGCCGAGAACACCACAAACCACATGAATGAGGTGAACTCCACGTTGTCTACTGCGTTTGATGGGTCGGCGGTGAAGATCCCGTCGACGACCTCTCCGGTATAGCCGGGACGCAGGAACGCCCAGGCCACCCCGAGGACAATCCCAGAGATGATGCCAACGCACAAAAGCCCCGCAGCCGATCCAACCGTGTATCGGCGAGATAGCTGCGAGGTGGAGTGCCTAACGAAAGAGTCGTGCAACTAGTTGCACATCTTCCAGCGGCCGCCCTCATTCTGAAAAATCTGGGTGGCAGTATCGGTACCCTGCTGAGTCTGCACCTCGACGGTTGCCGAAGCCCGGTTACCGTCGATCTTTACATCACGGACGTCTCGGACATAGTTCTGGCTCGTGTCAACGCCAAGTTCGGCAAGAGAGACATCCTGGCCGCCGAGGTCGAAGACCTGCGCGCCACCATTTTCCTCGAGAACACGGGCGCAGGTGTTATTCACCAAGGCGTTCGTCATGCCCTGCACGGTGGTCTGGTTATAAATCTCGCTGAGGTTCGCCTTGATTTGCGCGGCATCTTCTGCCGTGCCGGATTGACCGGTCTGCAGTGGCTCAACCTGGACAGTAGGCAGTTGGCCCCCCTCGAGCGGGTTCTCACCAGCAGCGGGGCCACCAGCGCCTCGGGCGGCTGCGCGGCCCTGCGGGGCGGCCTGCTCGTCTGGGTTGGCCTCAGGATTCTCGGGCTCCTCGCGCTCCTCGCCCTCAGGCTTGTCCTTCTCCTCCTCTGGCTTATCCTTCTCGGAGGACTTCGAGGAGGTCGTGGTCGTCGTGGAGCTCGACGCCATCGCCTCTGTGCTTTCTTCAGACTCTTTCGAGCCGCAAGCGGTCAACGTCAGCGGGATCACCATCGCTACAGCAGCGAGGGTCTTTTTCGACGTGAAAGAAATCTTCAAAGTACTTCTCCTGATTGAGGGTTACCGGCGACGGCACGACAGGCATGCACGGCCGTCCAGATGGGTATAAATTTCATCCTGCCTCGTTTCGCCATGTTCGCGAAAGTGGACAACCACACAAAACCCTATCAAGTCAGTCCTGCTTGTTCTTGCAACTGTCCCGCATAGCTTCCTGTGAAAGAGCAGGAAAATTGATCGTCGAAAAGCGAACCTTGAATTCACGTCAGGAAAATCCATCTTTAGGACGATAACCTCGGAGAATAGAGAATTTCATACTCCCTTTACGCAATCTGCTCGTCTCACGCGGGGTGCCCAACAGGGATTCTGGGAAAATTCCACTACGATTAGTGCACATGACTGACATGACCGCAGAATCCCTGCAAGTATGGCCAGGCGACCAATACCCCCTAGGTTCCACCTATGACGGCGCTGGCACGAATTTCGCCATCTTTTCTAACGTGGCGGAAAAGGTTGAGCTCTGCCTGATTGACGAAGACACCAACGAAACCCGCGTGGAACTCACCGAAGTAGATAACCACGTGTGGCACGCGTACCTGCCCGGCGTCACCCCGGGCCAGCGCTATGGCTACCGCGTACACGGCCCCTGGGATCCGCACAACGGCAAGCGCTGCGATCCGAACAAGCTGCTCGTCGACCCTTACGCACGGGCCTTCGACGGTGAATTTAGCGTGCACCCTTCCCTGTTCTCTTATGACATCAACGCCGAGCCAGCAGGCTCCGGGCGCAATGAGGAAGATTCCCTGGGGCACACCATGCTGTCGGTCGTGGTCAACCCCTTCTTCGACTGGGGCGACGACCGCGCGCCAAAGATCCCGCCAAATGAGACGGTAATTTATGAAACCCACGTCAAGGGAATGACGGCCACCCACCCCGACGTGCCAGAAAACTTGCGTGGCACCTACGCGGGCATGGCTCACCCGGCCGTGATCGAATACCTGAAGGACTTGGGAGTCACGTCGGTAGAGCTGATGCCGGTCCACCAGTTCCTGCAGGACGACCGCCTGCGCGAACTTGGGCTGCGCAACTACTGGGGCTACAACACCTTCGGTTTCTTCGCCCCACAGCAAGACTATGCCTCCGGCTCAGACCCAGCAGACGCCGTCACTGAGTTCAAGGGGATGGTCCGCGCCTACCACGAGGCCGGCATGGAAGTGATCCTCGACGTGGTCTACAACCACACCGCCGAGGGCAACCACTTGGGCCCCACCATCGCTTTCCGAGGCATTGACAATGAGGCGTACTACCGCCTGGTTGAAGGCGACAAGTTCCACTACATGGACTACACCGGTACCGGTAACTCGCTGAACGTGCGCGACCCGCACTCGCTGCAGCTGATCATGGACTCACTGCGCTACTGGATTACCGAGATGCACGTCGACGGCTTCCGCTTCGACTTGGCCTCTACTTTGGCGCGCGAGTTCTCGGACGTGGACCGCCTGGCCACCTTCTTTGACCTGTGCCAGCAGGACCCAGTGGTCTCCCAGACCAAGCTGATCGCCGAGCCATGGGATATTGGCCACGATGGCTACCAGGTGGGTAACTTCCCGCCCCTCTGGTACGAGTGGAACGGTAAGTACCGCGACACCATGCGTGATTTCTGGCGTGGCGAGCCTTCCACCCTGGGTGAGTTTGCCTCCCGCCTGACCGGGTCGTCGGACTTGTACCAGCACAATGGTCGCCGCCCGACGGCATCGATCAACTTCATCACCGCTCACGACGGCTTCACCTTGAATGACCTAGTGAGCTACAACGAGAAGCACAACTCGGCCAACGGTGAGGACAACCGCGACGGCGAATCCCACAACCGTTCCTGGAACCACGGTGAGGAAGGCCCCACTGAGGACCCGATCATCAATGATCTGCGCGACCGCCAGCGCCGTAACTTCCTGACCACACTGTTGCTGTCTCAGGGCACCCCGATGATTTCGCATGGCGACGAGATCGCCCGTACTCAGGGCGGTAACAACAACGTGTACTGCCAGGATAATGAGATCGCGTGGATGGACTGGGAGCTTCTTGAAGAAAACAGGGAGCTGCATGATTTCACCCGCCGTCTGCTCACGATCCGCCGCCACCACCCGGTATTCCGCCGTCACCGTTTCTTTGAGGGCGGCCCGCTGGGTATCGATGCCCAGGATCGTGACATCGCGTGGCTGACACCTGAAGCAACGCTGATGACCCAGGGTGATTGGGATTTCGCTTTTGGTAAGGCCTTGATGGTCTACCTCAACGGCGACAAGATCTCTGAGCCTGATTCCCGCGGACGTCAGATCGAGGATGACTCCTTCATCATGATGTTCAACGCGCACTATGAGGCCATCGAGTTCACGATTCCTTCGAAGAACTTCGGTACCGAATGGCAGCTACTCATCGACACCACTGAACTGACCGGCTACCCGCTGGAGCAGTCCATCGTGTCCACGGGCGATACCGTCACGGTCGAGCCGCGCTCCACCCTGGTGCTGAAGCAGGTCAGTGGCCCTGAGTTCGACGAGGAGACCCCCGAGAACGACGCAGAGGAATCTGCGGGGAACACTGCGGGTGCTGAGCGTGCCGAAAAGCGCAACGAGAAGGTCGCCGCGGAAGTAGAGGAAAATAAGAACGGCGACGAGTAGTCGGCGAATAGCGGCGTTGGCATCGCGGGTAGGATGAGCAAGAACACTCGTCCTACCCGCTTTCGCTTTAAAGGAGACAGCTCAGGTGATAGCAGCTCACGGCGCCACAATCACTGTCACGAACACCACCATCCGCATTTCGCCTACGGAATTAGCGGCATCGCTGCGTGGTTCTAGTGACGACGTCACGGTGGAGATCGCACAGCTTGGCCAGGTCGATGTCACACACGGTGACGCTTGGGACAACTCCACCGTCACGCTACCCACCGCGGGCGATCCCGTCACCGTGAGCTTCGCCCCAGGCTCCCAGGACACAGTCGAGGAATTCCTCGCGCGTATCGACGACGCCCGGCGCGGCGAGGCCCCGGAGGACAGCGAAGCTCAGGCCGGTGTCACAGGGCTTGATTTCGTGGGTTTTGATGTGGAGACCGCCAATGGTCAGTGGGGCTCCATCTGCCAGATTGGGGCGGCGAAAGTTATTGACGGTGTTGTGACTGAGACCGCGTCTTGGCTGTGCACCCCGCCTGCGGGTATTGATGAGTTCGACACTTTCAACGTGAATATTCATGGCATCACTAGCGAGGATGTGGCGGGCCAGCCCACTTTTGCGGAGCGTGTCGACGAGTTCACGGCCTTTGTTGGCGATCTTCCCCTTGTCGCGCATAACGCGCAGTTCGATATGACTGCCCTGCGTGAGGCGTGCCAGGCGGCAGGTGTGGAGGTTCCCCAGGCAATGTTTGGGTGTTCTTTGGCGGCGTCGCGTGCATCGTCGTTAAGCGTGGACAACCACAAGCTACCAACGCTCGCGGAGCATCTTGGGGTGGAGCTAACTGCGCACCATGATGCGGAAGCTGATGCGGTGGCGTGCGCCGAGGTCATGGTGGAGTTGGCGCGGCGGGCTGATCACACTGGATCGCTAATGGACTATGTGCATGGCACGGGTTTTACGCTCGGTGTGTTGGAGCCGTCGCGGGTGATTCCTACGCTGCGTGACCGTTCGGGGGCGTCGCGCGCTTTGCAGGCGCAGTGTGTGGAGAAGAATGAGTCGCCGGCACCGGAGGTCTCGGGTGCGGGGACGGATCAGCCGGCGGGCGCGGAGAAGCAGACGCGTCGTGGGCCTGCGCCCTGGCAGTCGGTGGCAACCCCTGACACGATCCCCGAACCCAATGAGGACGCTGACCCGAGCAACGAGCTCTTCGGTGAGAACGTTACCCTGACCGGCGAATTTGAGCCTTTCGACAAGGGCACTCTGTGGGCTGGTATCGCCGAGTGCGGTGCTCAAGTGGGCAAGAACGTGACGAAGAAGACGACGATCTTGGTCACCGGTGAATGGGCCACCATGACATCGAAGGAAAAGCGCGCACGCGAGCTGATTGAGAAGGGCCAAGAGTTGGCGATTTGGCCGGCCGACAAGCTGCTCCAGGTGCTGGGGCTGGACGAAGAACCCCCGTTTTAAAACTTTTTGCGTGTTCGAGGGAACCGTTTCGGTATTTGAGCAGTCTAAAGGGTAATCACATCTGCTCCTTCCGAAAGGGTTCCCTCCATGTCTGCCGCGCTTGCACACGCCTCGATCGGGTCGCTTGGAATGAAGGCGGTCCACGCTTCTGAATGCCTTCAGGCACCGTGGGGTGTGTCGTCGATAAGCGACGACATTGCCCACGTCCCGCTCTCGCGTGACTTCCGCGCCGTGCTTTACGACGATGCCGGCCGCGGACTGACCTACCACGACCTGGGTCGGATGGGGCTGAGTGTTCATGCGGCGTGGGATCTGGCCGCCCGCGAGCTGCTGGCAAAGCATAGCTCCAGTGAAGGCGTGGAATTTTTGGTGCGCGACGCGCCTTGTGTGCTCTCTGGGGTGCAGGGGTGGGACATCGCCAATGCGCGGCAGTGGATGGCCCACCCTTCCACCTTTACGGTGCTGCACCGCCACCTCACAACCTTGGTGGGTCCGAAGGCTGAACTTAGCTACGCGGTGCGTCCCGATGATGAGGTCGCGGTCTATAGCTGTGCGCCGGGCCTTCTTCGCGCCGGGTTGAGCGCGAGAGGCGAGGCAGCGGACGTGGTTGCTTACTCATTGGGCTTTCCTGTAGTGCGGTAAGCCACAACCGGGTGTGACGAAAAATCATTAGTGTGGAGGCTAAAGATTCTACAAACGAAGGAGTTGTCTCGTGCGTCGTCCGATCACGTCCACCTACCGCCTGCAGCTGCGCGGCCCCAAGGCCGATCCGGGGGGACGCGCTTTCGGCTTCGCTGAGGCCGAAGCACAAATCCCCTACCTGAAGAAGCTGGGGGTCTCGCACCTCTACCTCTCCCCCATCCTTACCGCAGTACCGGAATCTAACCACAACTACGACGTCACCGACCCCACCACCGTCAACCCGGAGCTGGGCGGGGTCGAAGGGCTACGCTCACTGGCGCAAGCGGCACACGCCGAAGGCATGGGGCTGATCGTCGATATCGTGCCCAACCACTTAGGCGTAGACGACCCCACCTTGAACGCCTGGTGGTGGGACGTGCTCAAGCACGGCAAAGACTCCAACTATGATCCCTACTTCGATATTGACTGGCACGAAGACAACGGCGCCGACGGCAAGCTAGGCATGCCGATCCTGGGACAGGAAGGCGACGAAGACAAACTAGAAATCCACTACCACTCCGAACTCAACGAGCTGGTGCTGGCCTATTACGATAACTACTTCCCCATCGCCCCAGGCACCTGCGATGGCCCCGAAGACAATCCCCAAGAGGTCTATGAGAAGCAGTCCTACCGCCTGATGTACTGGCGCGACGGCGTCATCTCCTACCGCCGGTTCTTCTCCGTCAACGGGCTTGCCGGCATCCGCCAAGAAGACCCCTTGGTCTTCGAACACTCCCACCGCGTCCTGCGCGAACTGATCGCCGAAGACTTGATCGACGGTGTGCGCGTCGACCACCCCGACGGCCTATCCGATCCTTTCGGCTACCTCAACCGCCTGCGCGACGTTGTCGGCGATGACCGCTGGCTAGTCATCGAGAAAATCCTGGGTGTCGACGAGCCCCTCGACCCCCGCCTGGCTGTCGACGGCACCACCGGCTACGACGCCCTGCGCGAGTTTGACGGCGTGTTCATCTCCCGCGAAGCCGAAAACCACATGAGCATGCTCGCGCTACAACAAAGCGGCTCCACCTGGGATGAAAGTGCTATCGAAGCGACAGAGCACCATCTCAAGCGCGATGTCGCACGCACCGAACTCGCCGCCGAGGTCCGCCGCCTCGCGCGCGCCATCCGCCGCGACAACTTCTCCACCGCCGGTGCCCTTGTATCGGAAGATGACCTGATCTCCACCATCGAAGAATTGGTGGCGGCCATGCCGGTCTACCGCGCCGACTACGTCTCCCTCTCACGCATCACCGCCTCTGTTGTGGCCGACATGTCGCGCCGGTTCCCCTCTCGTCGTGACGCACTCGACCTGATCTCCGCCGCCCTCCTAGCCAACGGCGAAGCCAAAGTCCGCTTCGCCCAAGTCTGTGGTGCCGTCATGGCCAAGGGCGTAGAGGACACCACCTTCTACCGCGCATCGCGCTTGGTCGCCCTGCAGGAAGTCGGCGGCGCGCCGGGCCGTTTCGGTGTATCCGCCGCTGAATTCCACTTGCTGCAGCAGGAACGCCAGAACCTGTGGCCGTTGGCGATGACCACTTTGTCTACCCACGATGCCAAGCGCAGTGAGGATGTGCGCGCCCGCATCATTGAGTTGACGGAGTACCACAGCGAATTTGCGGAACTGGTCACCCAGGTCAACGCTGTGGTGCCGGCACCGGACCCTGCGACGGCGCACTTTTTGATCCAGAATATTTTGGGCGTCTGGCCCGAAGACGGGGAGATTACGGATTCGCTGCGCACACGCCTGCGCGATTATGCGCTGAAGGCTGTGCGCGAGGCGAGCTTGCACACCACGTGGGTGGATCAAAACGAGTCGTATGAGAACGCGATCCTGACCTGGGTGGAGGCACTGCTCGACGGCCCGGCCACCACCCAAATTACGGAGTTTATGCAGGATATCCACCGTGGCGCGGTCCAGATCTCTTTGGGCCGGAAGATGCTGCAGATGGCGGGCCCTGGCATTCCTGATACCTACCAGGGCCAGGAGTTCTTCGACTATTCGCTGGTGGATCCAGATAACCGTCGCTTTGTCGACTACACGGCACGCAGCCAGAGCCTGGACGTGCTGGAGGACCCAGAATCAGACCACCTAGAGGAGATCGCCGCCCAGGCCCGCGCCGAACAGCGCGAGGCCGGAGAGAACCCCACCCCCTACCCGCACTTGGCACGGTGGTCCGACCGAGCTAAGCAGGCCGTGGTGCATCAGGGCATGCTGCTGCGCCGCCAGTTCCCAGAGGTTTTCCTGCGCGGTGAACACCAGGCTGTCTTCGGTGTCGGCCCTGCGGAATCACACCTGGTGGGCACGGCACGTGGCGACGGCGACACCCCTGGTGCTGCTGGGATCTCCGTGATCGCGTTGGCGGTGCGTCGCCCACTGTTGCTCCAGCAAGATGGTGGTTGGCGCGGCACGACCGTCACACTCCCAGAAGGTCAGTGGCGTGACCGCCTCACCGGCCGCACGTTTGCGGGCACGGTTCCGGTCTCCGAGATTCTGGAGCTGCTGCCCACAGCGCTGCTGGTCTCTGCACGGTTGGAAGAGATGGCCTCCGGGAACTAGTAGCGCATGAGTGACAACGAACCCGCCCACACGATCGCATCGTTGGGCGCTACTTACCATGAGTGGACCGCCCAGCACCCCACCACGGCGGAAGACTTCGAGCGAGCGCTCGAAGATATCCTGAGCGATGCCGGGATCAACTTCGACCGCATCGTCGCACGCGTAAAAACGTGGACCTCGCTGCGTGGCAAGGCTGCGAAACGTCACGACGATGGCAGCTTGGTGTACCCCGATCCGTGGAATGACATCCACGATCTGATCGGGGCGCGCATCACGGTGCTGCATTCCACCGAGATCCCCGTGGTGCTGGATATTATTGCGCACTCTTTTGAGGTGCTGCGCAGCGTAGACAAGGCCCAGGAGACGAAGATTTCCGGCGGCTTTGGGTACGGCTCGCACCACCTCATCCTGCAGGTCACCGAGGACTCTGAAGGGTTGGAGGAATACCGCGGGATGGAACTCGAGGTCCAAGTGCGCACAGTGTTGCAGCACGCGTGGGCGGAATTCGAGCACGATGTTCGTTATAAGCGCGGCGAAAACTCCACCGACCCCCAAGTAGACCGCGCGTTCACGCTGGCCGCCGGGCTGATTGAACTGGCGGACCAACAGTTTGACCAGATCGCGGCGCTCTATGATCCAGAAGGCGTCCGCCTACCTGCAGAAGAAGTGGATCTGACCGCGGAGACCCTGCCCGGGATTTTGACGATGCTGCTGGGCAACCGTTTCCCCCGTTCGCGCACAGATGCGTACCGCTGGCTGCAGGATCTGCTGTTCGCGAACGGTATCACGACGATCCAAGAGCTTGCCGACGTCGTCAACGAAGCGGATCTGGAAGTGGTGCAGGCGGCGATGAACTACCGGTTCCAACCCGGCCAGGTGCGCATTATCGACGATTTATTGTTGAACCGCTTCGGCCATGAACATATCCACCGCACCGGTTCTTTGGGCCGGCAGGCAGCACAGCGCCCGCAGCGCTTGGAACGACGTTTGGAGCAACTGCGCACCCCGACGAAACACTAGCGCCTGTAGCCGCGCAGCTTGTCTAGTTGGCGGCGTTCCCGCTTTGTGGGGCGGCCCGCTCCCCTGTCGCGCCGCGGCATGGAGGCGATGATCTCCTTCGGCGGTGGCGGCGGGGAATGGTCCACGTAGCAGGTCCGGGCCACGGGTGCCCCCACCCGCTTGCGCACGGTTGCAGTTACTTCAAATTCGTAATTGCGGTGATCTTTCCACACGTGCACCCGGTCCCCTGGAACAACCTGGGCGGCCGGTTTCACCGATTCCCCGTTGAGTTTGACGTGCCCGGCGCGCACGGCTTGGGCGGCGTCGCTGCGGGTTTTGAAGATGCGAACGGCCCACGTCCATGCGTCGATACGTACTGGTGTGCCGGCGGGAGTGGTCATCGTCTAGTAATTGTCTTTGTGGTTGACGATCTTTTGAACCTTGTTGTAGTTCACCACGCCACCAACGACGGCGACGACGAGGCCCAAGACCAGAAGTGTCCACGAGCTGAATATGAGGCCGAGGGCCACACCACCGACAATGCCACCGCCAGCGTAGACGACTGCGTTGCGGGAGTATTTGCGGACGGCATCCTTGCGTGCCTGGATGGGGTTGGGGTTTCGTCGCTGCATTGACATGGGTCTTAGTCTACAACGTCAATCTCCACCCAGTCGTGTCCGGCTTCCTCTGATTCGGCAGCGCCTTGGGTGGTCGCTGCCAGCAGCGCATCGAGCTGTTCCCGGCGGCCTGGATCGTGGGCCAACGTGTAGGTGGCGGCGGCACCGTATTCGACGTTGACGATGTCCACCCCGTGGTTGCGCAGGTCGGCCTCAATGCGCCCGGCCTCCGCGTGCGGTAGGTCGACGGTGACGAGTTCCTTCATCGCCCGGCGGACACGTTTAACGTGTGGCAGCGCCTCGACAACGGAATCAGAGTAGGCACCCACCAACCCGCCGGCACCTAGTTTGATGCCGCCGAAGTAGCGGATGACTATCGCCACAGCATCGAGCATGCCAGAGCCTTTCAAAGCGTCCAGCATGGGTTTGCCGGCCGTTCCGGAGGGTTCGCCATCATCGCTGGAGCGTTCGATGGGAGTGGATCCATCGACATGGACCACATAAGCAGAGCAGTGGTGGCGGGCGTCCGGGTAGGTTTCGCGGGCCAGGGCAATGAGGTCACGGGCTTCGTCGTCGCTTTGTGCGCGTGCGATCCAGGTGATGAAGCGGGAGCGTTTGATCTCAAATTCGTTGGTGAAGATCTCTCCAGCTGCGGGAAGCTCGTATTTCGTGACCATGATGAGTTTATTTTAGTCTAGCCTGGTGCTATGACTACCTTTGAACCGTATTCCGTGTGGGCGCCTTTTGCCCACGACATCCGTTTGAAGCTCAATGGCTCGACTGTGGATATGCGCCGGGAGTCTGATCCGCACAAGAAGCGTGCGGGCTGGTGGACCTGCGATACCGTGGCGCGCCCCGGCGACCGTTATGGCTACGAGGTCTTCGATGGCGACGAGTGGTCCATCACCCTGCCGGACCCGCGTACCAAGTCGCAGCCGGACGGCATTCATGGCCTCTCCGAGGTCATTGACCCGCACTTCGACTGGACCGATGACGCATGGACCGGCCGCGTCCTCCCCGGCCAGGTGATCTACGAGCTCCACGTGGGCACATTCACCCCGGAGGGCACGTTCGCCGGGATCGTCGACAAGCTTGATTATCTGAAAGACATGGGCGTAACGACGATCGAACTGATGCCCGTGCAGCCCTTCGGCGGGGAGCGTAACTGGGGCTATGACGGCGTCGACTGGTTCGCTGTGCAGGAATCCTATGGTGGTGCGCGCGGGCTGAAGGAACTGGTCAACGCGGCGCATAATAAGGGCATCGGCGTGATTCTGGACGTGGTGTACAACCACTTCGGGCCCGACGGCAACTACAACGGCTTCTTCGGCCCGTACACCGCGGGCGGGTCGACGGGCTGGGGCGAGGTGGTGAATATCTCCACGCATGGTTCCGACGAGGTCCGCCGCTACATCTTGGATACCGTCAAACAGTGGCTGGATGAGTTCCACATCGACGGCCTGCGGCTGGACGCGGTGCACTCGCTGGATGACCGGGGCGCATTTTCCATCATGGAGCAAATCCAGTACATCGCCCACCAGGTGGAGGCACGCACCGGCATCCCGCGTTCCATCATCGCCGAAAGCGATCTGAATGACCCGCGCCTGATCACCCCAGAGGCGAATGGCGGCTATGGGCTGGCCGGCCAGTGGGTGGATGATATTCACCACGCGCTGCACACTGTCGTCTCGGGCGAGCAGCACGCCTATTACGAGGACTTCGGCACTATCGAATTGTTGGCCGACACGCTGCGCCACGGGTTCCGCTTCCGCAATTCCTGGTCCGGGTACCGCGGGCGCACTCATGGCCGTGCGATTGACTTGTCGACGACGTCTCCCGCGCACCTGGTCACCTACACCACCACGCATGATCAGACCGGTAACCGAGCCCAGGGCGATCGCCCTTCGCAGAACCTCACGCCGAACCAGCAGGTGCTCAAAGCCGCGGTGATCCTGTTCTCCCCATTCACACCGATGCTGTTTATGGGCGAGGAGTTCGGCGCAACAACCCCATTCCCCTTCTTCTGCTCCCATACCAACGACGAGCTGAATCGCCTGACCCGCGAGGGCCGCTTCCGCGAATTCGCGCGCTCAGGCTGGGATTCCTCGGAGGTGCCCGACCCAGCGGCGGAAGAAACCTTTGAGTCGGCGAAGCTGGACTGGGATTTCACCGCGGAGCAGCAGGCGATCCACGCTGCCTATACGCGTCTGCTGGCGCTGCGCCGCGAGCTGGGGCTGAGCCGCTCGGACCTGCGCGAGCTGCAGGTTGATCATGGCCCGACATGGCTGACCATGGGCTATGACGATGTGGTCTTAGCCGTCAACCTGGGTAATGAACCAGCGGTTGCCCCGGTGGGCGGTGAGCTGATCTACAGCTTCACCAACCCAGAGGTGCGTGAAAACGAGACCCACCTTGATGGGTGGGAGCTCGCAATTATTCGTCGTTAATTGCCCACGATGTACTCGTAGGCGGGTGTGCCCGGCATGAGGCGTTCGCAGTCCATGCCGGACTCGTCCATGCGTTTGAGCAGCGGGCCCAAGTCGCGGGCGGCGGCCAATTCGATGCCGACTAGGGCCGCGCCGGTTTCGCGGTTATTTTTCTTTAGGTACTCGAAAAGCGCGATATCGTCGTCGGGGCCCAAGACATCGGTGAGGAAGCGGCGCAGCTGGCCTGGTTCCTGCGGGAAGTTGACCAGGAAGTAGTGCTTCAGGCCGCGGTGGACTAGGGAGCGTTCCATGATCTCTGCGTAGCGCAGCACGTCATTGTTGCCGCCGGAGATGATGCACACCACCACTGATCCTGGTGTCAGCGAGATTTCGGCCAGGCCCGCCACGGAGAGCGCGCCTGCAGGCTCCGCGATCAGGCCCTCGTTTTGGTAGAGATCCAGCATTTCTGTGGACACGGCGCCCTCATCAGCGGACAACAGATGGATGCGGCCCTGATTCGCCTCTACGATCTGGTAGTTCAGGTCGCCTGTGCGCTTGACGGATGCGCCGTCGACGAAGCTGTCCACGTCCTTTAAGGTGACTGGGCCTTCGTTGGCGATGGATGCCTGCAGCGAAGGGGCGCCGGCCGGCTCCACGCCCACGATTGCGGTGCGTGGCGACATGTCCGCCAGGTAGCTTGTCACACCTGCCAGCAGGCCTCCGCCGCCCACGGGCACCATGATCGTGTCCATCGACTTGCCCAGAGAGGTCAGCTGCGTGACGATTTCCGCGGCCACAGTGCCTTGGCCGATGACGGTGTTGCGCGAATCGAAAGGTTCGATGATGGTTGCGCCGCGCTCCTGTGCGTCACGACGAGCCGCCTCCGCCGCTTCGTCGAAGTTCGCGCCGGTGACCACCAACTCCACCATGTCACCACCGTGGATCTGGATGCGGTCCCGCTTCTGCTTCGGGGTGGTGCTGGGAACAAAGATCCGGCCTTCAATCCCCATCGTCCGGCAGGCGTAGGCGACACCCTGGGCGTGGTTGCCTGCCGACGCAGCCACGACACCCGCGTCGCGCTCCCCCGGCGACAGCTGCGACATTCCGTAGTAAGCGCCGCGAATCTTATACGAGCGCACGTCCTGAAGGTCCTCGCGCTTGAGGTAAACCTCCACGCCGTGCTTGTCCGAGAGGCGCGGGCAATACTGCAGCGGTGTGGGAGCAATGACGGCAGAGATATTTGCCTGGGCGACCTGAATATCGGATGCGTGTACCGGTTCGAAGCTCATGGCTTCTTAGTGTAGACCCCCGCGGTTCTAGCACTAGCTCTCCCTACCGATTCACGCGTTGTTCACGTCTACGTCACCGCATCATCATTCTGTTGGTTTAAGAATGAAGCACTGTGAGTTTTCTGTGACTTTGAAAGGTTTGGCCCCCAATGCCCCAGTCTTCGTTCTTCCGCCGCGGTATCACGATCGCAGCAACCACCGCACTGACATTCTCCCTGGCCGTTGAGGCGCAGGCAGCGATCGTCGATAAGCCATGGAGCCATTCCGCAGCCGACGCTCGTGTCGCTCTTGCTCCTATCGGTGCGTATGACTCAGGCGTGTTCGACGCGTCTGCTGCCGAGATCGTGGACTACCACGCGGCGTCAAAGCGCCTGCTGGTGGTCAACGCGCAATCCGGCCAGATCGATGTTCTCGACGCTTCGGATCCCACCAACCCGACGAAGATCGGTGCGCTCTCTGGTGGGGCGGACACCACCATCAATTCCGTCTCCGTGCGTACCGACGGGCTGGGTGTTGCCACCGTCGAACCCGCAAACAAGACGGATGCCGGCCAGCTGATGTTCTTCGACGCCGGTGCCGAGAACCTCGAGGCGCTTGGTTTCGTGGAGGTTGGTTCCCTGCCAGACATGGTCCTGATCACTGACGACGGCAAATATGCCCTTGTCGCCAATGAGGGCGAGCCGGCCGAGGATTACTCCGTCGACCCAGAGGGGATCCGTCTCTGTTGTCGCGCTGAACGACGATGTGTCGGCCTCGACGCAGGCTGATGTGCGCACCGCCGGCTTCGACGCCTTCGAGGGCGCGCTTCCCGAAGGCGTCCACGTGTATGGCAAGGTTCGGGCCTCCACCACGGATGCGCAGAATCTGGAACCGGAGTACATCGCACAAGTTGGCGGCAAGGCCTATGTCTCCCTGCAGGAGAACAACGCCATCGCCGTGGTCGACATTGCCTCTGCCACCGTGGAGAAGATCTGGCCGCTGGGCTACATCGACCGCGCGGATATCCCGTTCGACCCGTCTGACCGTGATCTTGACGGTAAAAGCGGTGAGATCAAGATCGGCACCTGGCCGGTCAAAGGCATTCGCCAACCGGATGCAATCGGCGCCTACGAAGCCGGTGGCACCACGTATATCGTGACCGCCAACGAGGGCGACGCCCGCGACTGGGATGCCTATTCCGAAGAAGCACGCCTGAAGGACCTGGGCGATCCCGACGAGGGCCTGCCTGGCCTGTGCGAAGGTTTCCAGGGAATGACGGCCGAGGAGATCGAGTTCTTCCAGTCCGACGAGGGCGCCGGCCGCTTGAAAGTCACCACCGCTTTCGGGCTTAACGACGAGCGCACCTGCTACGACGAGGTCTACGCCTATGGTGGCCGCAACTTCTCCATTTTCACCGCCGATGGTGAGCTTGTCTTCGACTCTGGAGCTGACTTCGAAAAGATCACCGCAGAGGTGCACCCAAAGTTCTTCAACTCGAACCATTCCGAGTCCAACTTCGAGGGCCGTTCCGACGACAAGGGCCCCGAGCCAGAGGGCCTGGCACTCGGCCAGATCGGCGACCGCACCTACGCCTTCATCGGCTTTGAACGCGTTGGCGGTGTCATCGTCTATGACGTCACGGACCCGGCCCAATCGCGCTACGTAACCTACGTCAACAATCGCGACTTCGGCATCTCCATGGAGGATTACAAGAAGGACCCCGCCGCGATCGCAGCGAACCTGCCCAAGGCCGGCGACCTAGGCCCTGAGGGGCTCAAGTTCATCCCGGCCGCAGACTCCCCCAACGGCGAGAACTTGCTGGTCGTCGGCAATGAAGTGTCGGGAACCACGACCATCTTCCAGGTAGACGACCTGGTCGAGCCGACCACCCCTGCCCCTGCTGCGCCAAGCAGTGGAAGCAGCACCGGTGGTTCCTCTGCCGGAGCCCTGACCGCGATCGCAGCAATACTTGGCGTTCTGGCTGCCGTGGGTGGGGTCGTCGCAATGAACCCAGGCTTGACAGCCGAACTGCTGAATAAAGTACGCCCATACTTGCCCCAACTTCCCGCGTAAAGGGTATGATTCCTTGGAGCCAGCAGGACAAGGAGAGCCCGGATAAGACTGGGCTGCTCCAGCGGCCCCTTCACCAGTAGCAATACGGTGGGGTACACTGTCGCTGGCGTTTTCGTTCTTCAAAACATCATCTACAGAGGAGTTCCCCCTGTGAACCGTCGTATCTCTCTCGCACTGGCAACAGCAGGTGCAGTCATTCTTGCCGGTATCGCCCCAGTTCAGGCCGAAACTCAAGACAACCCAGGTGCTAACCCTGGCATTGAACAGTCGAAGCAACAGCCAGACCAGACCCCGGAAAAGCCTGAAGGGTCTGAGGCTTCCAAGGACGATAGCGGCTCCTCCGATGAGGGCGACAAGGGTGGCTCCTCCGGTTCCTCCGATGACAAAAACAGCACCGGCTTCCCGCACTCCAGCAAGGACCCAGAGAAGACCTCCTCGGAAAACCTGTCCAGCACCCTGCTGAACTGGAATGAGCTTTCCCCGAAGGCTGAGGAAGCATTCGAGTGGCTCGGCCTGATCATCGGTATCCTCACCGCGATCACTCAGGCAGCGGTCATCATCGTGCCGATCCTGAAGAACTTCATGTAAAGCACCACAAAACACCAGCGCCGCTCCCCCACTTCCTAGTGGATCGGAGCGGCGCTGGTCTTTCGTCGATAAGCGACAGCGACTTAGCCGAAGAGTTCCTTCGACGCGATCTCCGCGCCCTTCACCAGGGACTCCAGCTTCGCCCAAGCGATCTGGTGGTGCAGGCGACCGCCCAGACCACAGTCGGTCGAAGCAACCACGTTCTCAGGGCCCGCGGCCTCAGCGAACTGGATGATGCGGTCCGCGACCAGACGTGGGTGCTCAACAGCGTTGGTGGAGTGAGAGATAACGCCCGGGTAGATCAGCTTGCCCTCAGGCAGCTTCCCGTTCTCCCACACGCGCCACTCGTGGCCGTGGCGAGGGGACGCGCCCTCGAAGGAGTAGCCGCCGACGTCGGCGCGCAGGATCTCGTCGATGATGTCCGCGAACTCCACGTCCGTGGTGTGCGGACCGTGCCAGGAACCCCAGCAGATGTGCAGCCGGACCTGCTCCTTCGGAAGATCCTTGATGGCAGAGTTGATCGCGTCAACACGGATGCGCAGCCAATCGCGGTAATCCTCGATGGATGGCTCCGGGTTGATCTGGTCCCAGGACTCGGCCAGGTCAGGCGCGTCCAGCTGGACGGTCAGGCCGGCGNCGGTGATCGCCTTGTACTCGTGAGACATCGCGTCGGCACATGCCTGAACCAGCTCGGCCTCGGAGTCGTAGTACTCGTTCTTCAGGCGTGCTGCCGAACCTGGGGACAGAGCTGCGACGAAGCCGTCCTTCGCACCGGCCTTGTCCATGGCCTCACGCAGGAACTTCACGTCTGCGTCGATGTCGTCCTGGCCGATGTAGGTGACCTCACCGGTGAACTTCGGGTTGCCCACCTTCGCGCGACCGGTGAAGATGCCGGAATCAGGATCGTTGTATGCGTCCGCGAAGATCTGGCGGTCACGACGATCAGAGAAGCTGGTCAGCTGGATGTTGCCCGGGGTGGAACGCTTGACTTCCTGCGCCGCCCAGCGGTCCTCATCCGTCATGGTGAGGCCGCCCAGGCGGGAGAAGGAGTAGTTCCACCAAGCGCCGTAGTCTACGGCACCGGAGGTGATGTGGCCGTACTCGCCCTCGTTGACGATGTCGATGCCCAGGTCGACTTGGCGCTTCACGACGTCGTCGGCCGCCTTCTGCAGGATCTCGAAGAACTCTGCGTCCTCGATGTTTCCTTCTGCACGGCGCTTGTTTGCCTCCAGCAGCTCTGGGGTACGCGGCAGGGAGCCAACGTGCGTGGTACGAATCTTGTTCACTGACATATGTTTTTCAGTCTCCAAAAATTGCGGTGTACAAAATAGTCAGCCAAACCAGGGCTCCGGGTTTACTGGCATATGAAGCACCATCTTAATGGAAACCAAAGGAACGTCCGTACCATGCGGTTCATTTACATTCAGATCGGCTAAAACAGTTCCTTGGAAGCGATCTCCGCACCCTTCACCAGTGCGTCCAACTTCGCCCACGCAAGGTCGCGGTGAATGCGACCGCCTAGGCCACAATCAGCCGATGCCACCACATTCTCCGGGCCCACCAGGTCTGCGAACGTGTGGATCCGGTCGGCCACAAGGCGTGGATTCTCAATCGCATTCACGTTGTGGGAAATCACTCCGGGGTAGAGTTTGTAGCCTTCTGGCAGCTGGCGGTTTTCCCACACACGCCACTCATGGGCATGGCTTGGGCCTGCGGATTCGAACGACATGGCACCCACCTTGGCCTCCATCAGCACATCAATGATGTCTGCGAAAGGAATGTCCGTGGAGTGCGGACCATGCCAGGAGCCCCAGCACACGTGCAACACGGTCTGTTCCTTCGGCAGGCCTTCGATGGCCTTGTTGATCGCATCGACACGAATTTTCAGGAAATCCTGGTAGCCCTGCAGGCTAGGCTCCGGGTTGATCTGGTCCCAGGACTCAGCCAAGTCAGGCGCATCGATCTGAACGCTAAAACCAGCGTCCGTGATGGCCTTGTATTCTTCGTGCATGGCCGGGGCAGCCGCCAAGACGGCGGCGTCTTGATCGTCGTAGTACTCGTTGGTCAAACGGACAGCAGAGCCGGGAGACACGGCAGCCATGAAGCCGCGGTTGGTGGAGTTATTTGCTTGCAATGCGTTGCGTAGCAAAGCCACATCGCGCGCGACCTCCTCCTGGCCCACGTAGGTGATCTCACCGGTGATCGCCGGGAATGTGGCGCTACTCGTTTCTTCGTTGTGGGTGGACTCACCCGCGCTTGTAGTGGCGTAGACGTCGGCGAACTTCTGGAAGTCGCGGCGCTCCATGAACTCGCTGAGAACAACCTTGTCTGTTGGCTGTTTCGCGATAGCCGCGTCGAGGCGCTCACGGTCGATATTTTCTAGGCCGGTCAACCGGGGGAAGATGTAATTCCACCATGGGCCGTAATTGATTTCTTCCTTGACCGCGTGGCCGTACTCACCCTCGTTGACAATGTCGATGCCTAATTCCAGCTGCTTCGCCACCACTTGGTTGGCGGAATCTTGAAGGATGCGCAGGTACTCGTCGTTAGCGATGGCGCCCTGTGCGCGCTTTGCGTTGGCCTCCAGCAGTTCCTTGGTACGCGGAAGCGAGCCGACGTGGGTAGTTAAAATCCGAGACATGGTAGTGCCCCTTTCTGTGTGTTGACAATGCGGTATGTCAGTCAGACCGGGGCTCCGGATTTACAACGACTGTGTTTTTGAAGATACACAGACGGCCGTGACGGCGCGGCGAATCGCGGAATTAAATTCACGCGACCGCGCCGCCAGGTATTATCCCAGGATGCCCGCGCCCATCGTTGCCTTCAGATCACCCATCAGGTTGCCGGAACGTTCGACGCGCAAATGATCGCCCAACACAAGCAGCTGGCTTTCATCGCCGTTGACCAGGTTGAGGTACACATCCGACTCGCCAGGGTTGTTGACCAGCACGTTCTTCAGCTTCGTGATGTTGTCCATGGTGCACTGTTCCGTGCGCATCGTCAGGCGCAGCGGCAGGCCAGCACCGTTACCGGGGCCGAGCTCTGGGATACGCACATCGTCGCCGAAAATGCTCATGCGCTCATCGCGGATGGAGATATGCGCGGACACCAGGATGATGTTGTCCTCCACGATCTGCGGGGCAACCATCGAGTACACCTTGTTGAACAGCAACACCTCCACCTGGGCGCCGTGATGATCCTCAAGAGTCACAATCGCCCACGGAGAGCCGTCCTTCTTAGAAAAACGCCGGTCCACCGCAGAGATAATGCCGCCGATGACAACCTCGGTGCCGTGGCGCATCTCCCCGGACAGGATCTGTGTCAGTGGCGTGTCCGTCTGGGCATCAATGGCCTCTTCGAAACCATCCAACGGGTGGCCCGAGACATACATGCCCAGCATCTCACGCTCGAGCGCCAGCTTGTGCTTACGGTCCCACTCGTCTTCAGGCACCTCAATGGCGAAAGCGTTGGCGGCTTCCTCGGATTCTCCGCCCAGGCCCGCAAAGAGGTCGAACTGGCCCTTATCGGCGGCCTTCTTCGTCGTTAAGACCGAGTCCACCGCGTCTTCCTGAACCAACATCAAGCCCTTGCGCGCATGGCCCAAAGAGTCGAAAGCACCAGCCTTGATCAGCGATTCTGTGATGCGCTTATTGCACGGCAGCAGATCGATCTTGTCCAGGTAATCGGAGAAGGAGGTGAAATCGCCCTTTGTGCGGCGGGACTCCTTGATGGAATCCACCACTTCCCTACCCACGTTGCGTACCGCGGCCAGGCCGTAGCGGATGTCTTCGCCCACAGCCATGAAGTCCTCTTCGGACTCATTGATATCCGGCTGCAGAACGCGGATGCCTAGGTGGCGGCAGTCCGACAGGTAGATGGCGGACTTGTCCTTCTTGTCACCCACAGAGGTAAGCAGTGCGGCCATGTACTCCGCGGTGTAGTTCGCCTTCATGTAGGCGGTCCAGTAGGACACCAGTGCGTAGCCGGCGGCGTGGGACTTGTTAAACGCATAGGAAGCAAACGGCTCGATCGTGCCCCACAGCGCGTCCATCGCGTCCTTGGAGTAGCCGTTATCCTGCATGCCGGACCAGAACTTCTCGTACTGCGCGGCGAGCACCTCAGGCTTCTTCTTACCCATGGCCTTACGGAAACCATCTGCCTCACCGGCGGTGTAGTTGGCCACCTTGCGGGAGATCTCCATGATCTGCTCCTGGTACACGATCAGACCATAGGTCTCATCCAGGATTTCGCGCAGCGGTTCCTCAAGCTCTGGGTGAATGGGGGTGATCTGCTGGCGGCCGTTCTTACGGTCGGCGTAATTCCAGTGTGCGTTCACGCCCATCGGGCCTGGGCGGTACAGGGCCAGGGAGGCCACAATATCGTTGAAACCGGTCGGCTTCATTCGCTTCAGCAGCTCCTGCATGCCCCCACCGTCAAGCTGGAACACGCCCAAGGTCTCACCGCGGCTGAGCAGCTCATAGACGGCCGGGTCATCGGTGTCCAAAGCTTCCAGGTCAATGGTTTCGCCGCGGTTCTTCTCCACGTTTTCCACCGCGTCACCCAGCACGGTCAGGTTGCGCAGGCCCAGGAAGTCCATCTTCAACAGGCCAATGTCCTCACAGGCCGGGTAGTCCCAGCCGGTGATGATCGCGCCGTCGGCAGGCCGCTTCCACATCGGGATGCAGTCCATAAGCGGCACCGACGCCATAATCACCGCACACGCATGCACGCCCGCCTGGCGCACCACGCCCTCCAAGCCGCGGGCGGTCTCATAGATCTTGGCCACGTCAGGATCGGTCTCGATCATGGTGCGGACCTCGGTGGCCTCACCGTAACGCTCGTGCTCTGGGTCAGTAATGCCGGAGAGAGGAATATCCTTCGCCATCACGGCTGGCGGCAGCGCGCCATTAATCCGGTCAGCCATGGAAAAGCCGGGCTGACCGAAGTTCACCTTGGCAGCGTCCTTAATGGCCTGCTTTGTCTTCACGGTACCGAAGGTGATCACCTGGGCGATCTTGTCCTCGCCCCAACGCTCGGCGGCGTAGGTGATCATCTCGCCACGGCGGCGATCGTCAAAGTCAATATCAATATCCGGTGCGGACGGGCGCTCGGGGTTCAAGAACCTCTCAAACAGCAGGCCGTGTTCCATCGGGTCGATATTCGTAATGGTCAAGGCGTAGGCCACCAAGGAACCAGCCGCCGAACCACGGCCCGGACCCACACGAATGCCGATGGAACGGGCATGCTTAATGATCTCCGCGACGATCAGGAAGTAGGACGGGTAGCCCTTGACGTCGATGACCTCGATCTCATACTTCGCGCGGTCAACATATTCCTGCGGCACCTCGGCACCGTCGAAACGGTCCTGCAACCCACGCATGACTTCCTCGGTCAGCCAGGTGGTCGGGGTGTGTCCCTCGGGCACGTCCGCCACCGGCATACGGTCCAGCGGGTGTTCTTCCCAGATCTCGTCGTAAGGCTGGACACGCTCAGCGATCCATAGCGTGTTGTCGCAAGCATCAGGGATGTCATCGTCGAAAAGATCGCGCATCTGCTCGGCAGACTTGATGTAGTAGCCGGTGCCATCGAACTTGAAGCGGTCCGGGTCCAGCAGCGTCTTGCCGGTCTGCACACACAGCATCGCCTCGTGCGAAGCGGCCTGGGATTCCAGCACGTAGTGGCAGTCATTGGTGGCCAGCGCGGGAAGTTCCAGCATCTTGCCGATGCGCAGCAGGTCATCACGCACGCGCTTCTCGATGGACAAGCCGTGGTCCATCACTTCCAAGAAGTAGTTGTCCTTGCCATAAATGTCCTGCCACATGGCAGCGGCCTCGAGGGCTTCGTCGAACTGGCCCAGGCGCAGTCGGGTCTGCACGTCGCCCGAAGGGCACCCAGTGGTGGCGATGATGCCATCGGCATGCTCAGCGATCAGCTCATGGTCCATGCGCGGCCACTTACCCAGCTGACCTTCGTAGGAGGCTAACGACGAGAGCTTGAACAGGTTGCGCAGGCCCGTCGCATTTTCCGCGATCATCGTCTGGTGCAGGTAAGCGCCGGAGGCAGAGACGTCGTCACGCTTCTGGTCAGGCGTACCCCAGGTCACGCGCTTCTTGTTGAAGCGGGACTCAGGCGCCATATACGCCTCGATACCGATGATCGGTTTCACGCCGGCCTTCGTCATCGCCTTATAAAAGGCATCGGAGCCGAACATGTTGCCGTGGTCCGTCATGCCTACCGCGGGCATGCCTTGGCGCACGACCTCGTCGGCAAGCATATCCACCTTGCACATGCCGTCCAGCATGGAAAACTCGGTGTGATTGTGCAAATGAACGAACGAGGATTTTTTGGCCATGCTGGCTAGTGTAGCCCAGCTGTCAACGCCCCTTGTCCGTCACTCGTCCGCAGTGCAGGGCGTTGGCCAACACGATGCCGCGATTGTTCACCGTGTCATAACAATCGATCTCGCCCGCGCGTTTATGATCGCCTTGGTGCAGGTCAGGGCGCTCCAGGCGCAGGAAAGCGTCGATGTCCGCGTCTTCGGCCAAGTCCAGCAAGGGGTAGGACATCAGGTAGGCAATGCCGTGGCGGGGTTCGGGCACGGGAGGCGCTTTACGACGACGGTCTGTGGGAAATGTGCGGTCATCAATGATCACTTCCGCGCGGGTTTCCGGGTCGGGCGCTGCCAGGATACGGATGGTGCCCGGAAGCTGCGGCGCCTTATCGACGACCATCCGGTTGCGGCTGGCATTGTCGCGGTCGGTCAGTTCCTCCACACTCATGCCGGTGGCGCCGGCGAGCATGAGCGACCAAGCATCGCCCGAGTCCATCTCCGTGATGAAGTCCACGTTTAAACCGCGGGCCGAATTCCCCAAAGCGATGGTGCGTAACAGAGACGTCACCCCACTGCCCTTCTTCCCGTACACCACGGTGACGGTACCAGTGCGCAGGCGGCCAAACTTTTTGTCCATCCGGTGCATCCCCCACGTGGTCGGTGCGGGCCGCTCCACCCCGAGCAGGTGGGCCAGCATGCGGCCGGTATCGCCGGAGAACTCCATCTCTGTGGCAGAGGTAGGGCAATTGAGCAGTGCCAACTCAAGATCTGCGGGGTCATGGTGCTGGCCGGCCCAGGTATAGAGCACCTCGATGTAGTGGGAGTAGCTGGCCGTGTTCCACGGACCGACGGGGTCAATGTCCACGCCCGCGCGGTTGAGGTTCGTGGCCACCTGGCTGTCCAGCACGAAGGCTTCCGGGGTGACCGCCGCCAGGTAGCGGGTGAACATGGCGGGGCCGATGTGGGAGAAGTTATTGCGCGAGCCGGTACGGAACAAGGTGTAGGCGGCGGCGACGTCCTCGTTGGCGGTCGCGGCAATCTCGCGCAGCTTCTCCTGTGCCTCCGGGGTGGCGATGGAGCGCAGGCGCTGCTTCGCGCCGCGCAGCGAGGATCCCGAATTGGCTGCGATGACCTGCACCATCAGTAGGGTTGCTGCTGCAGGATCGGTGGCTGCGTGGCCTGCGGCTTCCACCATCTCCGCCTCGGTGATGGTGGTGTGTTCCAGCGTGATATCCAGGCCCACGGAGGTCAGCATCTTGTTCATCCCGGCGCGGTTGATGGGATAGGACTCAGCCCAGGGGGTGCGCCCGATATGGATGGCTAGCCAGACAGGGAGGGTAGGAATCTGCTCATTCACAACGAATCATCGTAGCGGGGCGGGCAAACCGGGTATTGTGCCACCTTGTGATCTATGGACTGTTCGCCTATTTAACGTGGGGCCTGTTCCCCGCTTTCTTCCCGCTGCTGAAGCCGGCCGGGCCGGTGGAGATTTTGGCTCACCGCGTGGTGTGGACGGCGGTGCTGATGGTGGTGGTTCTCACCATGACGCGCCGTTGGGGTGAGCTGCGTCAGGCGGGTGGGCGGCAGTGGTTGTTGATCGCCTTGTCCGGCGCACTGATCACGGCGAACTGGGGGATCTATGTTCTGGCGGTGAATTCTGGCAACGTGGCTGATGCCGCGCTGGGTTATTTCATCAACCCGCTATTTTCTGTGTTGCTGGGTGTGATCTTTTTGAAGGAGTGCCTGCGCAAGTGGCAGGTTTTTGCGGTGGGTATCGCTGCACTGGGTGTGATCTGGCTGCTGGTCTTTTCGGCGCAGCCGCCGATCATGGCGTTGGGGATGACGGTCACGTTCGGCCTGTACGGCCTGGCGAAGAAGCGCGTGAAGGTGTCGGCGCAGGCCTCGCTTGCAGGTGAGACGCTGGCGATGCTGCCCCTGGCCGTGGGCTTTTTGATCTGGCTGGAGGCCACCGGGCGCGGCACGGCCATGTCCGAGGGCCCGGTCCATGCGCTGCTGCTGGTCACCTCTGGGCTGGTCACGGCGATCCCGCTGCTGCTCTACGGTGCCGGGGCGAAGCACCTGAACCTGACCACGCTGGGGATGCTGCAGTACATCACGCCGACGATGCAAATGCTGTGGGCGCTCTTCGTTACCCAGGAGCACCTCTCGGCGTCCAGGTGGGTGGGTTTCATCATCATTTGGGTAGCGGTAGCTATTTATCTGTGGGACATTCTGCGTTTCGGCAGACAGCGGCGCGCGGCTAATCGGGCATGACTACTGGCGAGACACCGAACCTACCCCACTGCGCGTCTGCAGGAAGTGCCTCGACGGCAGCGACGTGGGGATCGTCGTCAAGCGCGCGGAGGGCCGCCGGGTAGTCCCACACCACAACCCCGTTCAGGGTGTTTATTGGCTCGGGCATCGGTACATCAGCAAGTGCCGTGGCCACGCGATCCAGCTCACGCGCGTAGACATCGGAGCGGTTCTCCCCATCGATGGGCTCTGGAAGTGGGCGCGGGTGGGCATCAGCGATTACCATCGCGTTGACGCGGCCGACCGGCTCGGTCACTTCGCCAGCTGGCTCAGCTTCGAGGGGTTCGGTGAAAGTGACCAGGGCGAAGTGATGCGCGTCCTCGTCGTTAAGCGCGCGCAAAGACTCGTCGGCACGCGCGGCGTAATCCGTGAAGCTTTCCCCTTGCTCCATGCCAAGGCTGTCGCCGTTGATGGGTGGCGGTGGGTCCGAGCGCATACCAAGCACGACGACGAGGCCCACTAACACCACGATGCTGATGGCCGCGACGACGGCACGGCCTCTATCGAAGCGGCTCATCCGCGCATCACATCTAGGGCGGACTGGAGGTCATCCGGGTAGGGCGATTCCACTTCCATCCACTTGCCCGTGCGCGGATGGTGGAACCCGAGGCGCACCGCGTGCAACCACTGGCGGGTCAGCCCCAGTCGCTTGCCCAGGTTCGGGTCGGAACCGTACATCGGGTCGCCGCAACACGGGTGGCCCAGCGCGGACATGTGCACGCGGATCTGGTGCGTTCGGCCGGCCTCCAGGGAGACTTCGACCAGGCTGCACTCCCGGAAGGCTTCGATGACTTCGTAGTGGGTGATGGCCTGCTTGCCGTCAGAGGTCACGGCGAACTTCCAGCCGACGGAAGGGTGGCGCCCAATCGGTGCGTCGATCGTTCCGACGAGCGGATCTGGCAGCCCCTGCACCATCGCGTGATAAGTCTTTTTCACCTGGCGTTCCTTGAACGCGCGCTTCAACACGGAGTAGCCCGGCTCGCTGGCCGCGACCACCATCACCCCCGACGTGCCCACATCGAGGCGCTGCACGATGCCCTTGCGCTCCGGCGGGCCGGAGGTAGAAATACGGAAACCAGCGGCCGCTAGACCGCCGACCACCGTGGGGCCCTCCCACCCCACCGTTGGGTGCGCAGCCACGCCGACGGGCTTGTTCACGGCGATGAGATCACGGTCCGAATACAAGATGTCCAGCCCCGGGACCAGCTCCTCTTTCGGCATGGGTGGTCCCTGGGGTTCGGGCAAGGTGACCTCAAGCCGGGCGCCTTCGACGAGGCGATCGGATTTGGAGACTGTGTGGCCGTCGACAAGCGCCTCCCCTGTCGTCGCTAGTTCAGCGGCGACCGTGCGCGAAATACCAAACATCTTGGCCAGGGCTGCGTCCACGCGCATGCCGGCCAATCCCTCGGGTACCGGAAGGCTGCGGAAATCTCCTGTCACTGGGCCTCACCGTCCTTAACCTCCTGGGCGTCCTGTTTCTCCGCCTTATCCGAATCGTCGAGGAACACGGCGATAACGAAGACGACCACGCCGATGGTGATGGAGGCATCCGCCAAGTTGAACACCGCGAAGTTGCCCACAGAGATGTAGTCGACCACATGTCCAAACCAGAACCCTGGCTCGCGGAAGAGGCGATCGCACAAGTTACCCAGCGCGCCACCAGCGATCAGGGCGATGCCCACCGCATACCACGGCTGGCGAATGAAGAACGCAGCGATCAACGCGCCTACGACGAACACCAGCTGAATCGTGGTGAACAGCCAGGTTGAGTCCTGCCCCATAGAAAAGGCAGCACCGGGATTAAACAGGAGGTAGAAACGGAACCAGTCACCAATCACGGCGACGGCTTGGCCGGGTTCCAGCCAGTTCAGCATGAGCTGTTTCACGGCTTGGTCGATCAGGGCCACTATGACGATGATCGCCACCATCAGGCCAACGTAATTGCGCTCCCGCTTCTTCCTTTGAGATGTCCTGTTCACTTGCACCATTGTTCACTACCTTAGTACCCAAATGCTAGTTTGCCCCGTGAGGTAGTTTGTTGGTGTGAGTATTCGTCATAAAGCACCAGCCCTCCTTATTCCGGTCGCGCTCGCCTCCACACTGGCGGCCTGCGGCGGGGAACCCGACCCCGTCGCCGAGGTTCCTGCGTTCCCCGTGGACGTGGCGCGGGTGGAAGTTGTTGAAGCGGGCACGGATCCGCAGGTGCTTTCCTACAATGACGTAGGCGGTGAGGAGGAATCGTCGACACGCACCGTGACCACCGAAACCGGATTCGACCAGAACGTGGTCGCGTCCGACGCAGTAGATCCCGCCGCCCAGCCCACCGAGGAAACTGATGCGCTGACGCTGCCGCTGGAGGTGCGCACGCTGGAAGCGCCGGCGGCCGGGGAAGGTGAGCTCGACGCGTCGCGGCGCGTGGAACTGCGCGTTGCCGACGATGTCTCCGCCGACCTTGCGTCTGCCACCGGCTTCTTGTCCGTGTGGCGTGGCACGGATGACGGGCGTGTCAGCACAGTGAAGCTGCTTGCCCCCGAGGAAGCCACCGAGGACGCGCGTGCCACGGTGGAATCGGCGCTGATGTCCGTGCTGTCCAGCACAGTGATTTTCCCCAGCGATGCCGTGGGCGTGGGTGGTTCCTGGACCGTGGAATCACGTGTGACTGGTGGGTCGACGATGCTGCGCACCACAACCTATACGGTCACCGATATTCAGGGCGATCAGGTGATGTTGGACGTGGTCGTCGACCAGCGCCCCGCGCAGGAAACCTTGAACTTTGATGCCGAAACTGCCCCGGACTTGGCGGGGCAATCCTTGACGGTGGAAAGCTCCGATACCGTCGCGGAGGGCTCCCTCACCGTCGACCGCACCGAGGCCCTGCCCGTGGACGGGGCGGCGTCGGCTTCGACGCGCGTTGTCTACGCAGGTGCCGACGAGGATTTCCGCATCGTGCAGGACTACACCGAGAAGGTGAACTGGTCATAGCCAGTTGCGGTGCAGAGTAGAATGGATGTAGTTATTGTTCATTCTGCTAGGAGGCCCCCATGGTCGCATCGCTGCACTTCAATATTGACGGTGTCTCATTTTCTTATCCTGGGGGCCACCGCGTACTCACGGATATCTCTTTTGCCGTCCCCTCCGGCTCCGTCACCGGCCTGATCGGCGAGAACGGCGCGGGCAAATCGACACTCCTATCGTTGATTTCCGGTGACTTGGAGCCGGACGTCGGCCAGATCATCACTCCCCCAGTCACCGGCTTCATCGCGCAGGAGACGGAGCTGCCTTTTAGCGCGCCCGCGCAGGCGCTTATCGACGAAGCCGTCGCGGAACTGCGCGCAGTCGAACAGGCCATCACCGACCTCTCCCAGGCGATGGTGGATACGCCCGAGGACACGTCGGTGGCCGAGAAGTTTGACCTTGCCCTGGCTCGTGCGGAGTCTTCTGGCGTGTGGGAACTGGATGCGCGTGTCAGCACCGTGCTGGCCGGGTTGGGCCTGTCGAACGTGGATCTTGCCACTCCTCTTGGTGAGATGAGCGGTGGGCAGCGCCGTCGTTTTGCGCTGGCCACGCTCTTGCTACGCCCAGTCGATGGCATGGTGCTGGACGAGCCCACCAACCACTTAGATGACGAGGCGGTGGACTTCCTAGTCGCTGAGCTGGAGGCTTTCCAAGGCCCCGTGCTGGTGGCCAGCCATGACCGCTACTTCTTGGATACTGCCTGCGATGGCATCGTGGATCTAGACCCAGGTCTGGGCCCCGAGGGCGGATTCGGTGAGGAGACCCGCCAGGGCAACCGGTTTACCGGCTCTTTCTCTGACTACCTGAAGGCGCGTGAGGCCCGCCGCAACCGGTGGATCAGCGACTATAACGCCCAGGAGCAGGAACGCGCCCGGTTGGAGAAGGCCGCCGAGCAAACCGAAGAGGATGTGTTCCACTCCCACGACAGCAAGACCGAGATCCGCATGGCCGCCAAGTATTATGCCGACCGTGCCGCGAAAACGCTGGGCAATCGCACCCGTGGTGCGAAGAACCGGCTGGAGGATCTGGAACGTAACCAGCTTCCCAAGCCACCAGAGCCGTTGCGCTTCCACGGCATTCCAGAACACACGGCGGCAAGCCTGGGCGAGCCGGCGGTTGCTGCCAAGGACCTGGCTGTGGAGGACCGGCTGGCTCCGCTGACCATCAAGGTCCAGCCTGGTGACCAGCTGCTGGTGGAAGGCCCGAACGGTTCCGGCAAGTCCACCTTGTTGAAGATCCTCGACGGCCATCTCACCGACTACGAGGGCGAGCTGCGCATCCCCGAGGAAGTGACCGTATCCCGCCTGGAACAGGACGACGATTGGCAAGACCTTTCCATCACCGCCCAGCAGGCTTTCGAGGCCCGCGTGCCCGCCGGCACACCGTCCCTGGTGGAAATGGGGCTGATGACCGAAGAGCAGGTGACCAAACCTATCGCGGACCTCTCTTTAGGGCAGCGTCGCCGCGTCTCCCTGGGCATCATCTTGGCCTGCCCTCCTGATCTGTTGCTTCTCGACGAGCCCACCAACCACCTCTCCCTGGCCTTGGCGGAGGAATTGGAACAAGCTCTGTTGGGTTTCCCAGGCACCGTGATCATGACCAGTCACGATCGGTGGATTCGTCGTCGTTGGCGCCAGCGGATCGAGAAAAAAGAAGATCGCGCCACGATCCTCACGTTGGAGACCTTGTGGTCCGATGAGGTGTGGCGCGATAAAGCGTAGCTACTGCGCAGGTGCTTCGGCAGGAGCCGGAGCCTCAGGCGCAGGAGCCGGTGCGTCCGCCGGGGCCTCAGGCGCTGGCGCCTCTGCTGGTGCCGGTGCCGGTGCCTCCTCGGGGGCTGCCGGTTCGCCGGCCTGGCACATTGCTGGGACCTGTTCCGGGGCCACCGTGTTGGTGATCAGGGTGCACGCCCAGGACTGGGAGAGCTTCCATGTGCCATCTTCGTAGACGAACTCAACGTTTTCTGCCAGCTGGGTTGGCTGATCAGGCTGAGTGAAATTGACCGTGGCCAGCACCGAGTTTGCGGAGTAGCCAGGCAGAACCGGGTCGACGACCTGGAAGTCAGCGCCGGATTCTTCCTTGGAAATCGTCATCGTGTCGAAGAGCTCGGGCGCGGTCTCACCGCTCTGGACGGTGTTCACGCGCTCTTCCATCGGCAGGTTCGGGTCGGTGGCCCGTGCTAGGACCTCGTTGAGGTCGGCCGCCGTCGGCAGTTCCGGAGCTGGGCTTTCCTGAGCTGCGGTGTCTTCGTTGGCATCCGAGGCCGCGGTGGTCTCCGAGTTCGTCGACCCGTCGTTGGCGGCTTCGTCGTTCGAGCACGCTGCCATTGTCACGGCCACGCCAAAGGTGGCGATGATTGCAGTGATCTTGTTGAGTTTCACAATTTCTCCTTGTGCGTTTCGGGCTACGGGAATGGGACTCCGCACGCGTCAATACGCCTTCCCACGTTACCGTTTCGTAACTTCCATGCCAAAGAGCGACGCACTGTGGCAAGCTATTTCTATGCCCGATCCTCATGTTGCCGTCATCGCCACTGGTGGCACCATCGCCTCCACCGTAAATGCGGAAGGCGCCCGCGTCCCGACACTCTCCGGCGCGGCCCTCATCCGTGCGTGCGGCACCCAGGTTCCAACGCGCGTCATCGACAACGCTTCGCTGGATTCGTCTGCGATGGGCTTAAGCGACATCGACACGCTTGCCGACGAGGCGCAGCGCGCACTTTCCGACGAGCACTGCCGCGGCGTTGTGATCACCCATGGCACCGATTCCATGGCCGATACCGCCATCGCGCTCGACTTGATGCTTGACGACGATCGCCCCATCGTTCTCACCGGCGCCCAAGAACCCGCTGACCATCCCGACGCTGACGGGCCAGCCAATCTGCGCGGCGCGATCGACTGTGTGGTATCTCCTCCTGGGGTTGGCGTGCACGTCTTCTTCAACGATGTTGCTTTACCCGCCCGGGGATTATTCAAACAGCACACCTCTAATCGTGATGCTTTTGCACTGACATCTGAAAAGCCGCTGCGCCGCCCCTCCCCCGTCGGGCTCTGCTCCTTGGAGGGCATAGACGTGGTTGTTGCCGCCGCGTGGCCCGGCGCGAGTGGAGAAGTAATTGATGCGATCGTCGATACGCGCCCAGACGGCATCGTCGTCGAAGCGCTCGGCTCTGGGAATGTTTCGGACAGCATGGGGGCGGCCCTGGTGCGCGCGCTGGAGTCTGGCATTGCTGTGGTGATCACGACACAGGTGCCGCGTGGTGCCGTGCAGTTCTCCTATGGCGGTGCCGGTGGCGGAAACACGCTTGGCACCCGCGGTGCTATGTCGGCCGGGTGGCTTCGCGCTGGTCAGGCGCGCATGGCATTGACCGTGGCACTAGCTGCGGGCGTGGATCCGGCTACCCTTCTGGGCTGATTTTTCTGCAGCTGCAGAATTCTGCCGACGGTTTATTCCGCGGGTTCCCAGTCCTCCCAGGCCAGCGAGTCCACGGGGTCGGCGTGCTTCAAGTCGGGGTCGTCGACACGCAATGTTTTGATCCGTCCCGGGCCGGTCGCGCGGGTTTCAAAGCGGATGGTCACCCAGCCGAGGCCGGAGCCTTGCACCCAACCGTGGCCGTACTCGGGGTGGTACACGTCCTGGGTGGCGCGCCAGTGGCCAGGCTGGTCGGCGGGAGTGATGTCCACTTCGATGGAATCCGCGCCTGCTTGACCCGCGTGGTCGCTAACTCCTGTTTCGTAGTCCGTGTCAACGGGCTGCGGGCGGATGATCTGCTGGTCCAGCTCGGGGAAGAGCACGTGCTGCAGCCCGTCTTCCAGCCCGGAGTAGCTCACCCCGACCAACCTGATGGGCCCGACTTCGTCGGGGTAGCGCACCAAACGGAAGGCGGTGGCCAGGAGGGTTTCGGCGTCGTCGGTGGCATAGGGCAGCGTGGCGGAGCGGGACTCAATGCGAAAGTCCGCCATGCGCAGCTTCACGCTGACGGTGCGGGCGCCGCGGCCATCTTTTAACAGGCGCCGATGTGCGTCCTGGGCTGCACGAGTCATCGCCGCATCAACTTCGGGTGGAGTGGTCAGGTCGTGCGGATAGGTGTGCTCGGCGGAGATCTGCTTGGCTTCGGCGCGTGGTGCGACGGGCCGGTCGTCGTGGCCGCGTGCCAGGGTCCACAATTGGCGACCTACTGCCCCGCCAAGGGCGATCTCTACTTCCTTTTCGCTCAGCGCGGCCAAGTCGCCGATGGTCTCTATCCCCATCGTGGATAGTTTGCCCTGGGTGACAGGGCCAACACCCCACAGCTCTTTGGCGGGCAAGGCGTGCAAGGTCTCTAATTCGTGGTCCGGGTCTAGGACGTAGATCCCATCGGGTTTTGCCAGTTCAGAGGCGATCTTGGCGTATTGCTTCCCGGAGCCGGCACCGATGGAGGCTGGCAGACCGGTCTCGTCTTTGATGTCCGCGCGGACCTTTTCGGCCCATTCGCGGACTTCGCCGACGGTGGCGTCGATAAGCTCGGGTGGCTCCATGAAGGCCTCGTCGATACTGAGCTGTTCGACCACATCCACGTGCCTGCCCAAAACCTCGAACACCCGGCGCGAGGCCGTGGAGTAGACGGCGCGGCGGGGCGCGACGAGGACCACGCGCGGGCCGACAAGCCGGGCTGCGCGGTGGGTGGGCATGGCGGAACGGGCACCGTATTTGCGGGCTTCATAACTGGCACCGGCGACGACTCCCCTGCCCGACACCCCGGCGACCAGAACTGGGCGACCTTTGAGGGTGGGGCGGGTCAACTGTTCGCAGGACGCATAGAACGCGTCCATGTCGATGTGTAAAACCCAGCGGCGCATACCTCTACGGTACCCAGCTAAGGTCGTCTTAAAGCAACCGCGACCACGATCAACGCCATGCCGATCAGCTCCGCGAGGCTGAGCCACTGGGCCAACGCTACCGCGCCAATGACCGCCGCGACCACCGGCAAAATCGCCTGCAGCACTGCGAAATACGCGCGACCGACCTTGCGCAGAACGATCTGATCGATCGAATAAGGCACCGCGGCCGACAACAAGCCAAGCCCCATGGCCAAACCAAAAGTGACCCCGGGGTCCTGTGCGACCTCCGCAGGCCACAGCCAAACAACAAGCGGCAGGCCGATCACCGCCGCCCAGCTAAAGCCGATGGCGGTCGAAGCACGCGAAGTCGCGGCATCGCCGGCAATGCGGGAACCCGCCACGATATAGCCAGCCCACAGCAACCCGGCGGCCAGGGCCAGGATGATGCCGGCGGCATCGGTTGCCCACGTCGCACCAGAGATCACCAGCACACCGGAACCTGCGAGCAGCAGCGCCACCCAGTCGCGCAGGCTGCGCGAGCCGATTGCTGCCACCGCGATCGGGCCTAAGAACTCGATGGCAACGGCAGTGCCCAGCGGGATGCGCGCGATGGCCTCATAGAACGTCATGTTCATCGCCATGGTCACCACGCCGTAGATCGCCGCCGCTCGGCCGACCGGGCCCACGAAGTCCCGAATCTGCGGGCGGTTGATCACCAGGACGATCAAGGCCGCAGCACTCATGCGCATCCACGCCACCACCGTGGGCGGAAAAATGTCGAAGAGCCCCACCGCGATGGCCGCACCCAGGTACATCGAGGTACCTGAGACAACCATCAGCGCTGGGGCTGTCAGACGCTCACGCATTTTAGGCGTTCTTCTGCACCGTCGCGGTGACACCGTCCACGATGTCATGGCCGTCAGCCACTGCATCGGTGGTCACGGTAAAGGAGGTGGACAGGGTCTCCGCAGCGATGTGATCCGCATGGCGGTTGGCCCACTCCTCCTTCTCCGCAGGTACCGACAGCGTCGTCGTAATGCGATCTGAGACCTCAAAACCGGATGCCTTGCGTGCGTCCTGCAGGCCACGGATGACGTCGGCGGCCCAGCCTTCCGCCTCAAGTTCCTCGGACACGGTCATGTCCAGGACGACAAGCCCCTCAGTGCCGTCGATCGCGGCGGTGGACTCGGGATTCTCCGCCACGAGGCGCTCGGTGTACATCTCCGGGGTAAGGGTGATGTCACCGTCAACGATCACGTTCTCGCCGTCGCGGGTGTAGTTGCCGGCCTTCACGTTCTTGATCGCGCGCTGGACATCCTTGCCCAGCGACGGCCCGGCCACCTTCGCGTTGACCACCACATCGAAAGATCCGACCGCATCAACATCGTTGGTCAGCTCGACATCCTTGACGTTAACCTCGTCGCGGATAATGCCGGTGTAGTCCGCCAGCGTATCTGCCTCCGGCAGCGCCACTGTCAGCTTCGGCAGTGGCAGGCGGTTGCGCAGCTTGTTGGCCTTGCGCACGGAGCTTGCCGACGAGCACACCGCGCGGGTCGCATCCATCACAGCAACCAGATCCGCATCCGCCGGGATGACCTGCGCATCCGGGTAGTCGGTCAGGTGCACGGAACGCTCACCGGTGAGTCCGCGGTAGATCACCTCGGTGACATATGGCAGCAGCGGTGCCGCCACGCGGGTGAGAACGTGCAACACGGTGTACAAGGTGTTGAATGCCTCCGGGTGTTCCTCCTGGCCGGCCCAAAACCGGTCGCGGGAGCGGCGCACGTACCAGTTGGTCAGCGCGTCGGCGAATAGGCGCACCTTATCGCACGCCCCAGAGATGTCGGTGGTCTCCAGTGCATGATCCACTTCAACGACGAGGTCATGCAGCTTCGCTAGGATGTAGCGGTCCAGGATGTGCCCAGAATCCGTGGAGAACTCCGCCTCCTGCGAGCTGTAGAGCTGCAGGAAGGTGTATGCGTTCCAGATCGGCAGGAGTGCCTGGCGCACGCCTTCGCGGATGCCTTGCTCGGTGACGATCAGGTTGCCGCCGCGCAGGATCGGTGAGGACATGAGGAACCAGCGCATCGCATCGGAACCATCACGGTCGAAGACCTCATTGACGTTCGGGTAGTTGCCCTTGGACTTACTCATCTTCTGGCCATCGTCGCCAAGCACGATGCCGTGGGCGACGACCTGCTTGAACGCTGGGCGATCAAACAGTGCGGTGGACAGCACGTGCAGCAGGTAGAACCAGCCGCGGGACTGGCCGATGTACTCCACGATGAAGTCCGCCGGGTGGTGCTTTTCAAACCACTCCTTGTTCTCAAACGGGTAGTGGAACTGCGCAAAAGGCATGGAACCGGAATCGAACCACACGTCCAGCACGTCGGGCACGCGACGCATGGTGGACTTGCCGGTTGGGTCGTCCGGGTTCGGGCGGGTCAGCTCGTCGATATATGGGCGGTGCAGCGATTCCGGGCGCACACCGAAGTCGCGCTCCAGCTCGTCGAGGGAGCCGTACACGTCGGTACGCGGGTACTCCGGGTTGTCTGACTGCCACACCGGGATCGGGCTGCCCCAGTAGCGGGTACGCGAGATATTCCAGTCGCGCGCATTTTCCAGCCACTTGCCAAACTGACCGTCGCGCACGTGCTCCGGGATCCACTCGATCTGCTCGTGGTTGAGCTCCACCATGCGGTCGCGGAACTCGGTGACCTTCACGAACCAGGATGGCAGCGCCATGTAGATCAGTGGCTCCCCGGAGCGCCAGGAGTGCGGGTAGGAGTGCACGATGGTCTGGTGGCGCAGCACACGCCCCTTGTCCTTGAGGTCGCGGATGATGTTCTTGTTCGCATCGAAGACCAGCTGGCCCTCATATTCCGGCACCTGGGAGGTGAACTGGCCGTCCATGTCCACCGGGATCACCAGGTCAATCCCGTACTTCTGGCAGGTCAGCATATCGTCCTCACCGAACGCGGGCGCCTGGTGGACCACACCAGTACCGTCTTCGGTGGTGACATAGTCCGCCAGGATCACCTTGAATGCGTTGGGCTGATCCGCGAAGTGGTCGAAGATTGGGGTGTACTGCAGGCCCTCCAGCTCGGAGCCCTGGAAGGTGGCTACGGTCTGCGCGTCGGTGCCGAATTCCTTGGCATAGGCACCAACCAGTGCGGTTGCCAGGAGGAATCGCTTGCCGACGAAGTCTTCTGCCCCATCGTCTGCAACCTCCACCAGGGAGTACTCCACCTCTGGGTGCACCGCTAGTGCCAGGTTGGATGGCAGGGTCCACGGGGTGGTCGTCCACGCAAGGGCTGCCGCGTCGTGCAGTTCTTCGTGCTTCGCCCAGGTGTCCGCGCCGGCGGTGCCTTCTTCAGCACCTGTGAACGGCATGGTCACCGTCAGGGTGGGGTCTTGGCGTTCGCGGTAGGAATCGTCGAGACGTGTCTCTTGATTGGACAGCGGGGTGTGCTCGGCCCACGAGTACGGCAGGACACGGAAGCCCTGGTAGATCAGGCCCTTGTCGTAGAGTTCCTTGAAAGCCCAGATGACGGACTCCATGTAGGTCAGGTCCATCGTCTTGTAGCCGTTGTCGAAGTCGACCCAGCGGGCCTGGCGGGTCACGTATTCTTTCCACTCGTCGGTGTACTCAAGAACGGACTTGGCGCAGTATTCGTTGAACTTGGCCAGACCCATGTCTTCGATCTCGCCCTTGTCCTTGATTCCCAGCTGCTTTTCTGCCTCGAGCTCTGCTGGCAGGCCGTGGGTATCCCAACCGAAGACGCGTGGGACGTGGTAGCCCTTCATCGTGCGGTAACGCGGGACGATGTCTTTGACGTAGCCCGTTAGCAGGTGTCCATAGTGTGGCAAACCGTTAGCGAAAGGAGGGCCGTCGTAGAAGACGAATTCCTCGTTGTCCTTGCGGTTCTCCAAGGAGGCTTGGAAGGTGCTGTCCTCGTCCCAATACTGGAGTACCTTTTCTTCCATTTCTGGGAACTTGTTGCTTCCCCCGGTCATATCGACCTTGGGGTACACGCCACCGACGGGAGTATTCATCAATCGTCCTTTCTTCACGCACAACATTCCTGTTTGCAGGGACGCGACAGGTGTCACGCGGTACCACCCTGCTTGGGCAACCAAGGTTGCCCCACTTCTTTTGTGGTGAAGAAGGTTGCGGCGCCTTCTCATCCCGTCCGGTTCTACTGGGCCACAGTGGCTGTTCTTCCGGAAGCGCTCCCCGTTGATGGCGGATCATTGCGCGCTTCGGCACTGCTAGTGCGGTGCCTCGACAGAGGTTTACTATACACGACGAAACCGCCCGGACTCCCTTTCGGGTTCCCGGGCGGTCCTACGTTGGTTTAGTTGTTGTCTGCCTGGCCTGCGTCACCGTTAGGCGCCGAGGATCCGCGGCTCTCCAGCTCCTCCAGCTGGGACTGCAACAAGGTCTTCAGGCGAGTGCGGTACTCGCGCTCGAAGGTGCGCAGCTCGGAGATCCGGTTTTCCAGTGCAGTCTGCTGGCTCTTGACTGTCGCCATGATCTCAGTGTGCTTCTTCTCTGCGTCTGCTTGCAGCTGAACAGCCTTCTCCTCCGCCTGGCGGATCTGTGCCTCAGCACGGGAGTTGGCATCGTTGGTGGTCTGCTCTGCCTTCTTCTCAGCGTCAGAGATGAGGGTATTTGCCTTGGTCTCTGCTTCCTGGGTGCGGGTCTTTGCCTGCTTATCAGCATCAGCCAGCTGCTTCTTGGAACGCTCTTCCGCGTCCTTCAGCTGGGTGTCTGCTGCCTGGCGTGCCTCGTCCAGCATGGACTTGGACTCTTCCTGCGCCTCAGCGGTCAGGCGTTCTGCCATCTCCTGAGCCATGCCCAAGACCTTTGCGGCCTGCAGGTGGGTGTCGGCAGTTGCCGGAGCCTCGTCGTTTGCCACTGATGCAGCAGCAACAGGCTGTTCCTTCTTTTCTGGCTCAGAAGACTGTTCGGATGCGCGCTTGTTTGCAGCCTCAGCGTCCTGGCGGGCCTGATCCGCGGCGACGCGGGCCTTCTTGGCATCAGCTTCAGCCTTGTTCTGGGCATCCTGTGCCTTCTTCAGCTTGGCCTCGTACTCCGCGCGGAGGTCGCCTTCGATCTGCTCTCGTAGAGCCTCTTCGTCGACCTTGTTGTCATTCGCCGTGGAACCGGCCTGCGCTGCAGGAGCAGCCGCGGCGGCACCGCCGGACTTCACCTGGCCGTCCAGTTCCTCAACGCGGGCACGCAGGTCGTCGTTTTCATCCTGCAGTTGAGCCAAGGCCTCTTCGACCAAGTCCAAGAACTGGTCGACCTCGTCCTCGTTGTAACCGCGCTTGCCAATTGGTGGCTTGCTGAAAGCGACATTGTGCACGTCTGCTGGTGTCAGCGGCATTAGCGTTCCCTTCGAGTCAAATCTAAGCACCCACCGAAAGTGTGGGCATTTTATTGCATTGTAGTTAATTTATCTTCGTTACGGTTTACTACTCTAGTCAAGACTAGTCCTTCATGGCGTAACTACCACCCTCAATCTTTACCGGAGGGCTATATTTCTCACCGTTTATGCCCGATTTTCCACCGAATTACCCCCGCCTTAGGTGGATTAAAAGATAGCGATAATAATCACACTGAGGATCATCAGGATGAGGAAAAGCACAATCACGCTGACATCGAGGGCTACCCCGCCCATGCGGATTGGCGGAATGATGCGCCTCAAGGCCTTGATCGGCGGATCGGTGACCACGAAGAAGAATTCCGCGACCACCATGAACCACCGAGGCGGATCGAACTGTCGCGAGAAGGACTGGATCATCTCAATGATCAGTCGCACAATCACGATCAACGTATATAGACGCACTAATGCGTACAGAATGGCTCCGAGCATGCTCACGGTGATCTACCCTACCTATTTCCTCACTAAACGACTAACACCCCAGCCGCGTGGGCCTTCGTCGGAAAGCCCGGACAAAGCCCAACTACGGAGGGGTGTTTCTCGCGCGACCGCCAGGTCACACGCCCAAACGCTAGCGGAGATCCGCTGCTCGCTCGAGCTCGCTGGTGGAAATCTGTGCGTTCTCCGGCACGATCGCGAAGACGTAGCGGTCGGTGTCGGCATACTTAGCCAAGTTGTGCATCTGGCCGCGCAGACCAAAGCACAGACCTGCAGCGAAGTCGATCATGCGGGTGACAGACTTGCGGTCCAATTCAGTCAGATCCATAACTACGGCATCGCCGTCGCGAAATGGCTCGCCGATATCCTTCGCATCGTTGTAGGAACGAGGCGTCACGACGACGGTCGCTGGCGTATAGGAGCGTGGCTCGCGGGTGGAGATGCGCTCCACACGCTCTGGGCGATCATAAGAGTAGGTGCGCTCTGGTGCTGGTGCCGGCGCGTACGCGGAGGAGCCGTCATCGCCGTAGCGTGGCTCGTCGTAGTAGGCGTCCTCTTCCGGGGTGTACGGCGCGAAGCCGAAAAATTCCTTGGCGTTCTTCACAAAAGACATGTGTTGTACTCCTCATTCTGATGTGCTGACCTGGCGGGTTCAACAAATGACACTGGTGTTCTTCTTGTGTATTTACCCTAAGGGCCTTTGGCCAAACACCGCGGTTCCGACACGCACGATATCCGTTCCGCACGCGATCGCCAGCTCAAAATCTCCACTCATTCCAGCGGACAACACAAGCCTGCGCCCCACGTGCTCCCCGAGGCGATCAGCCTGCTCGCGGGCCTGCGTAAACACCGCCTCCGCGTCGGATTCCAGTGGTGGCACCACCATGATTCCCCCGAAGGTTAGGTTCTCGGCTTCTTCGACCTGGGCCGCGAGAGCATCCACATCTTCCAGGGCAACACCACCGCGGGTGGGATCGTTATCCATCGATACCTGCACCAGGCACGGCAGCTGGCCTTCCGGACGATCACCGCGTTCGATCGCCAGCCCCACTCCCCGATCCAGCCCCGCCGCCAGCCGCGGCGTGTCAACGGAGTGCACCTCGGCCGCCCAACGCGCCACAGCGTTGGCCTTCTTCGTTTGGATTTGGCCGATCATTGCGATGGCAATATCGCTTGTCGACGACTGCCCCGCCAGTTCCTCGGCCTTCCCGCGGGCCTCTTGCTCACGGTTTTCCCCGACTAGGGTGACACCGAGCTCACCTAAGATCCGGATATCCTCCACGGAATGGAACTTGGATACCGGCAGCAGCGACACAGATCCCTTCTCACGGCCCGCGGCGCTCTCGGCGGCCCAGATCTGTTCGCGCACCTGATTAAGGTTGTGCTCTAGTTCTTCACGACGGCTCATTTATGCATCCTTTCCTGTCAACCAGACAATGCCCGCTTGTCGCCCGGTTGTTCCCTCGCGGCGGTAGGAGAAAAAGGCCTCGTCTGTAATCGTGTCGCGAGGATCCGCATCAATATTGGTGATCCCCAGGCTCATCAGCTGGCGCACCAAACCCGCACGAACGTCAAGGCCCGGGGTGCCCTTTTTCGTTTTCGTGCGTGAGCCCGGCAGATGCTTCTCCACATCCGCCGCCATCTCTTCTGGCACCTCATAGGATTCTCCTGCAGCCGCGGGCCCGAGCAGGACCTGGATCGACTGCGGCTGCGCGCCGCGGGCCAGCATCTCTTTCACCGTAGCCGGAATGATTCCGTTGCGCGCGCCCATCCGTCCTGCATGCGCCGCCGCAATCACCCCATTGGTGTGGTCGGCGAGCAGCACCGGAACGCAGTCTGCGACCAACACACCCAAGGCAAGACCCGGCGTGGTGGTCACCACGGCATCGGTGGCCTCCACGGGTGCCGATTGTGGCTTATCGACGAAGGCCACGTTATTGGTATGGAGTTGTTCCATCCACACGAAAGTGCCCGCGTCAACACCGATAATCTCCGCCAGGCGGGCTCGGTTCTGAGCGACGTCTTCGGGGCGGTCACCAACGTGGCCGCCCAGGTTGAAAGAGTCATAGGGGGATTGCGAAACCCCGCCAGCTCGTGACGTAAACACGAAGCGGACGGGGCGATCTTCTAGCTGCGACATACTCCATAGGTTAGCGCAGTCGCGTTGGGGCGCGACGAAGCGCAGAACCTAGCGCATGAAACTTGGCACATCCAGGTCATCATCGTCGTCGCGGTTGTCACGACGATCATCGCTGGAGGTAAACAGTCCGGTGCGGCGAGGCTCCGAACGCTGCGGTTCAGATCGTTGTGGTTCGTAGCGGTGACGGGCGGCGTAGCTATCTTCGCTGCGCTCGTCGTCACGCTCACGGTCCTCGAACAAGGAGCCACGGGCAGCGGGCGCCGGGGTGGCTTCCTCAGACACAGGTGCTTGCTCTACCTGCTGTTCCTGTGGCTGCTCCGAATCCTGTGGCAGAGCGTTGGCCTTCTCGTCGAAGCCGGTGGCGATGATGGTCACGCGGACCTCGTCGCCCAGGTTGTCGTCGATGATGGTGCCGAAGATGATGTTGGCATCGTCGTCTGCCTTCTCCTCCACCACGGACGCCGCGTTGTTGACTTCCATCAGGCCAAGGTCCGAGCCACCAGCCACGGAGATCAGCACGCCCTTCGCGCCCTCCATGGAGGATTCCAGAAGTGGGGAGTTGATGGCCTGCAGGGTGGCGTCCATGACGCGGTCGTCGCCGTTGGCGGAACCGACACCCATCAGTGCGGAACCCGCATCGGCCATGACGGAACGCACGTCGGCGAAGTCAACGTTAATCATGCCCGGGATGGTGATCAGGTTGGTAATACCCTGCACACCGTTGTAGAGCACTTCGTCGGCTGCGCGGAACGCTTCCATCATGGACAGGTCGCCGTCGGCAAGCTGCAGCAGGCGGTCGTTCGGGATGACGATGACGGTGTCGCAGACTTCCTTGAGGCGCTCGATGCCCTCGAGTGCCTGGCGGGTGCGACGCTTGCCTTCGAAGGAGAACGGGCGGGTGACAACGCCGATCGTCAGCGCGCCCATCTTCTTGGCGATGCCGGCAACAACCGGGGCAGCGCCGGTGCCGGTGCCGCCGCCCTCGCCGGCCGTGACGAAGACCATGTCAGAGCCCTTGAGGGACTCTTCGATCTCGCTCTTGTGGTCTTCCGCGGAGGTGCGACCCACCTCAGGGTTCGCGCCTGCGCCAAGACCACGGGTCGCTTCACGGCCGATGTCGAGCTTTGTGTCTGCATCGGTAAACAGCAGCGCCTGACTATCCGTGTTGATGGCGACGAATTCGACGCCCTTCAGGCCTTCTTCGATCATGCGGTTAACCGCGTTGACGCCACCGCCGCCGACACCGACGACGCGGATCATGGCGAGGTAGTTGTTAGGAGAGGTCATAGGTGAGGCTCGCCTTTCAATTAATCATGGGAGGAATATGTTCGCTTCAAGTGCTTGCTATCCATCATGGGTTAAATCAGGCCGAAAAGGTGGTTGATTTTCGCGGCGTGTCGGCACCCTCAACCTTTACTTTAGGGTTATAGTCTGGGGTTATGCCGACCCTTTCACGCTAGCTCACCGCCACCTGGCTCGGGTTAGAAATATCAAAGCGCTGGCCTTCGCGCTTCAAGACAGTGTCCAGAGCAAGCGACTTATCGTGGTTGTGTTCCGCAGCGCCCCACACCACCAGACGGCCATCATTGAGCTCCAGCTCGAAGTTGTACGGATCCTTCGCGTTGATCGCTTCGACTTCTAGACGCAGTTCTTCGGGAATGGATGCCGCAATATCCACCGCGTTTTTCCGTGCGGCCTCGTCGTCACGCGCATCGCCGACGATCTTTAGTGCCTCCGGCGGTGCCTGATCGATCGCGAATTCAGCACCGTCCGCGTTGATCAGGTGCGTCCCATCGTCTTCCTCGACATAGGCGACGGCCTGGTGCTCGGTGATGCTGATATTGAGAGAAGAGGGCCAGCCACGCGTCACAGTCACCGACTTTACCCACGGCAAACCGGCCACGCCCTGGGCGGCGGATCCGACGTCGGCACGCGCCAAGTTTGTCCCCTCAGGTACGCCTGCAGCCTCGACGACCTGCTCGGGCGCGGTGTGGGAATTGCCCTCCACGTTGTAATCACGCACCGAAAAAACCGGGGTGGCCAGGACAACGACGGCTGCGATGACCGCGACGATCACCACGGTGGCCAACCCAATCCATAATGGTTTCCGGTTCGGCCCTTCCTCAGTGTTCAAGGCAGTAGACATTCTTCCCGCCCTACTCGGTAACTTCAGACTCGGCGGTTTCAGACAAGGCCGTGAGGATCTCGCTGGCAAGCATTGTGACCGAACCAGCACCCATGGTCAAGACGATATCTCCCGCCTTGGTCAGTTCCTTCACCGTGTCCGGGGCCGCGGAGAAGTTCTTTTCGTAGACAACCTCATTGGTCATCCGCTCGGTGATGATGCGCGAGTCCACTCCCTCCACCGGTGCTTCGCGGGCGCCGAAAATGTCCAGCACCACGGCGGCATCGGCAAGCGAAAGCGCCTCCGCGAACTCGAAGGCAAACTCCTGGGTCCGCGAATACAGATGCGGCTGGAAGCAGACGACGACTCGAGCGCCCTTGCCCTCCGCCTCCACTTTCTCGCGGGCAGCGGTCAGGACAGCGTTGACCTCCGTGGGGTGGTGCGCATAGTCGTCGTACACGCGCGTGCCGACGAAAGGCCCGCCCATGACCTCTCCGTGGTACTCAAAGCGGCGGCGCACGCCCGTAAACTCGCTCAAGCCCTTCGCCAGGCGCAGCGGATCGGCGCCAGCCAGGGTGCCGGCCAACAACGCAGCAGCAGAATTCAGCACCATGTGGCGCCCCGGAATAGCTAAGGAATATTCCAGCTCAACCTGGCCGCTCTCACCAGCATCAAGGGTGACAGTGACCTTGGTGGAGCCACCCGTGACTACTTCGTCTTCGACGATGACACCTGGTGTGATCTCCGGATGCGCCTCCACGGCCTCGCGGGTGCCGTAGCCCAGCACCGCGATATCACGGTCCAAGGCGCGCTTGCCGCAGGCGGCGGCGTGGTCGTCGTCAAGACAGACCACAAGATGGCCATTGGGGGTGACGCGATCAGCGAACTCATCAAAGACCTGGAAGTAGGCTTCCCTCGTACCGAAGTAATCAAGGTGATCAGGCTCAATATTGGTGATCACCGCAACGTCCGGCTGGTAGCGCAGCAGCGAGGCATCAGACTCGTCGGCTTCTGCGACGAACGCGTCGCCGGTGCCGTGGTGGGCATTCGTCCCAGCGCGATTAAGCTGCCCGCCAATGGCGAAGGAGGGGTTCTCCCCCGCCGCCTGCAATGCCACGACCGCCATCGACGTCGTGGACGTCTTGCCGTGCGTACCCGCGAACAGAACTTGCGTGTAGCCCTGCATCAGCTCCGCCAGCAGGTCAGAGCGGCGAATCACCGGGATATTCTCCTCCACCGCGCGAACCAACTCTGGGTTGTCTTTCGGAATCGCGGCGAAGCTGGTCACCACCACGGTGGGAAGGTCACCCGCCAACTCCAAGTTTTCGGCAGCATGCCCAACGGCGATCGTCGCGCCCTGAGTGGACAGCGCGCGGACGGGACGAGAATCTTTCACGTCGGAACCGGTAACAACGCTGCCGCGGTCAAGCAAAATTCGTGCCACACCCGACATGCCGGATCCGCCAATCCCGATCAAGTGGACGCGGGACAGATCGATTGCCTCTTGAACTTGGGTCACGGCAGTAAGTCTCCTATCTAGTGTTTGGCAGCTGCAATAAGCTTCTCAGCTAAAGTACCAGCCACATCGCCGGCGCCGCTGTCGCGCAGTGCCGAACGCATCGTCTCATAAGTAGTCGGGTTGTCCAGGATGGCGATGACTTCGTCGGCAAGCGCTGTACCCTCCAAGTCTTCATCGCGGATTGTGCGCGCCGCCCCAGCCTCAACCAGGTGCGCCGAATTCAGCCCCTGTTCACCATTGCCGTGTGGCAAAGGAACATAAATCGCAGGCAGGCCCGCCGCCGAGTTCTCCGCCACCGTCATGGCACCAGAACGACACACCACGATGTCCGCGACCGCCAGTGCAGCCGCCATGTCCTTGATATAAGGCACCGCCACATAGTTGTCATGGGCGGTCGGAGCATCGTTTTTCTGCCCGTAGGCGTGGAGCACCTGGTAGCCGGCGCCCACCAGCGCGGGTACGGCGTCCACCATCGCGTTGTTCAGGCTCACCGCACCCTGCGAACCGCCAGTGACAAGGACCGTCTTCTTCTCTGGGTCCAGGTTCCACGTGGCGTGGCCGCGGCGGGCTTTCTCCCCGTCCTCATCGGCACCCACGGTTGGGCGCACGGGGATCCCGATGACTTCGCCATCCATCCCCGAACCTTCGACCGCGTTAAAGCCAATGCCACCGAGGCGCACGCCCAGCTTGTTCGCCATTCCGGCAAGAGCATTCGTCTCCAGCACGAAAAACGGCAGGCGCAGCGATGCCGCCGCCAGGTACGCTGAAGCTGCCACATAACCGCCAGTGCCGAAAACGATAGTCGCACCAGTCTTCTTGAGCACCTTCCTGGCCTGGCCCACAGACTTTGCAACCTTCCACGGCAGCCCAAGCAGCTTCAACGGCTGCTTTCGTGGCACCGGCACCGGATCAATCAGACGCAGGTCAAAACCACGCGCCGGAATAATCGACGATTCCAGCCCTTTCGGCGTTCCCAGCGCAACAACGGTGGCGCCGTGCTCGTCGCGAAGCACCTCGCCGACAGCCAGCGCGGGTTCAATATGCCCGGCGGTTCCGCCGCCGGCCAACACGACTGTAGGAGTTGTTCCCATGGTTGTATTCATTCCTTTATTATCGACGACCACGCGGGTGCTCCGGAGCAACACGCTTATCGACGCTGGTTGCGCCTCGTGCCCGGCGTGCCCGTTCCGGCGCGGCCGTGCGTGCGCGAGCGGGTGCTTCACGACGACGAGCCGTGACCGGCCGGCCATACTGAGAACGGGAGCTGCGGCGTGGCTCCTCTGTAGCGTCCGTGCGCTGTCCTGGCGCCGCGGGTTCCGGAATACCGAAGATGCGATCAAACACCGGACGCCCGTGGTTCTGCATTGCGGAGACAGCGGGTGGCTCATGGCGAGCCACCGAGGCGAGTAGTCCCATGGAGCCCAGGGTAATCACGGCTGAGGTGCCGCCGGCGGAAATCATCGGCAGCTGAATACCTGTAACTGGCAGAAGTCCCACCACGTAGCCGATATTGATGAACGCCTGAGAGACCACACCTGCAGTCAGGCTTGCCGCGAGCAGCGCCTGGTACTGGTTGCTTGCCCGACGTGCGGCGCGCAGGCCGAAGAAGCCCAGACCTAAGAACAAGAGGATCACAAGGGCGCCGCCCCACAGGCCGAGTTCCTCACCGATGACGGCGAAGATGAAGTCATTTTTGGCTTCTGGGAGGTAGAACCATTTCGCGCGTGATTGGCCGAGCCCCACACCGAAGAGGGAGCCGTCGGCAAGCGAAAGAAAGCCCTGGTAGGACTGGAACGCTGTGCCCTGGGTGTCGTCGAAACGCCCAAATAGCGCGTCGAAGAAGACGTGGAAGCGGTTGGATCGAAACCCGCCCGCGAGCAGGACCAAGAGCATGAGTACTGCGCCGAATGCGGCCACGACACCGACCCAGAGCCAGTTAATGCCAGCGAAGATCAGGACGAAACCGACGACGATGGCAAAGGACACCGCCATGCCCACGTCACCCTGCAAGACAATCAGTCCGGCACAGATTGCTGCTACGACGCCGAAGGGAACAAAACTGTTCTTCCAGTTTTCTGTGCGGGGATCCTTGTTCGCCAAAAGGCTGGCACCCCAAATAGCGATGGTGACCTTCGCGAATTCGGAAGGCTGCAGCTGGAAACCAGGTAGCGCAATCCAGGACTGCGAGCCAACCGACTCACGGCCCGTACCCAGTGGGGTAAGCACCAGGATGAGCAGGATGACAGAAAGCAACATCAGCCAGGGCGACCAGCGCCGCACCCGGTCGGGCGAAATACGAAGCGCGATATAAAACACGATCAGGCCGACAACAACCATCACTGCCTGCTTGACTGGTTGCGCCCACACGGTTTCATCGTCGACGACCGACCAGGTCATCGAGGAGCTCATCACCATCACCACACCCAAGCCGGCAAGGACCAGCACGATGGTGCGGATCATCTTGTAATCGATCAGGGGTTGGCTCGACATCCATTCAGAGGCGCGGTCAATCAGTTGGCCGGGCTTGGAACGGCGTGGGGTCGGTCGGGTTGAATGTTCGCGGGTGGTAGTCACGGCTATCCCCTCTCCTGCGGAATGACGGCGTGCGTGCGAGCGGCTGCGGCGAACATGTCGCCGCGTTGTGCCATGCCGGTGTACATATCAAGACTTGCTGCCGCAGGGGCAAGCATGACGCTGTCGCCGGCGTGTGCGTGCTCGGCGGCGAATTTCACCACGTCATTCATGGCTTGTTCTGGGTCGGTCGAATCGGTGACAAAAACTGGAACCTCGGGGGCAACTTTCTGCACCGCTTGGGCGATCTGGTCGCGGTCGACGCCCAGCACCGCGACGGCGCGGAACTGATCGGCGTGGGCCGCGATCAAATCCTCAACGGACGCGCCTTTGAGTTGCCCTCCGGCGATCCAGACGACGGTTCCCGCACCGTCGAGTGCAGAGTGCGCCGCGTGTGGGTTGGTGGCTTTCGAATTGTCGATCCAGCTGACACCGCCGGCGCGGTGCACGGTAGCACCGCGGTGACCATCTACCTGGAAATTTCTTAGGGCTTCTGCCACGTCCTCGGCGGTGGCCCCATAGCTGCGGGCCATGGCAGCTGCGGCGAGGGCATCGTAGAGTCCGGCCGCGCCAGCAGGTTCAATGCCAGTCGCAGGTGCAAGCCGGGTCTGGGCGCCCTGCCAGGCCTCCACGAGGTAGCCGTTGGAGACTCCATACTGGTTGTCCTCTGGTTGGTCCAGAGTGAAACCGATGATGTCATCACGTCCCGTGCGTTCGGCAAAAGCTTGGACACGCTCGTCGTCAAGCCTCGCCACTGCTACCGGTGCTTGGAGCACCTTGGCTTTTGCGGTGGCGTACGCGTCGAAAGAGCCGTGCCAATCAATATGGTCATCGGCAAGATTAAGTAAAACTCCGCCGTCCGGGATGAGATGTTCGGACCAGTGCAGCTGGAAGCTCGAGAGCTCCGCCACCAAAATATCAACGCGCTCTGAGTCGGTGAGCGCATCGGCAACGGCGACTCCGATATTGCCGCACGCTGTCGCCCGCAAACCGGTGTGTTGGCCGGCGTGGCTCATCATGGCGGCGAGCATGCCCGTCGTCGTCGTTTTGCCATTGGTGCCTGTCACCACCAGCCACGTCCGCGGTGGACCGAAGACCTCGGCGCGGTCGAGGCGGAAGCACAACTCCACATCACCGATCACATCAATACCTGCCTCAGCAGCGGCGACGAGCAGCGGGGAGTCAGGGCGCCAACCCGGGGACGTGACCACCAGGCTATATTCGTCGAGACGCACCATCGCTTCGGCCACCGTCACCGCGTTCGCGCCTGTGACAGTGGTGATGTTCTGGCGGTTTATGTCATTGTCGTCGGCGACGACGGTGTCCACTTCAAGTCCGCGCAGCAGGCGCGCTGCACCCAGACCGGACACGCCGGCACCCGCGACGAGTACTCGGCCGTTAAGAAAGTCTGGACGCACAACAGACATTTACAAACCAACTCCTGAGCTAGTGAGCCATTCGGCGTAGAAGATCGAAATACCCAAGCCTGCGGCGATGCCTGCAATCAACCAGAAACGAATAACGACCGTGGTTTCGGCCCAACCGCCCGCCTCAAAGTGGTGGTGGAAAGGAGCCATGCGGAACACGCGCTTGCCGGTAGACCGGAAGGAGATCACCTGGATCACCACGGACGCGGCCTCAATCACGAACAGCGCACCGATGATGACCATCAGCAGGTGGGTGTGGCTAGCCACGGACAGGCCTGCTACAAGACCACCGAGTGCCAGGGAGCCGGTATCGCCCATGAAGATTTTCGCTGGGGAAGCATTCCACCACAGGAAGCCTGCGCACGCGCCCATGCCGGCGGCAGCCAGCACTGCAAGGTCCAGCGGGTCGCGCACGTTATAGCAGCCAGGTTCGGCGGCAACGGCACACGAGTTGCGGAACTGCCACCACGTAATCAGGGTGTAAGCGCCCATCACCAAGGTGGTGCTGCCCGCTGCCAGCCCGTCGAGGCCGTCGGTCAGATTCACCGCGTTCGACCACGCAGCGATCAAAATGTACATGAAGATTAGGAAGCAGATCGTGCCGATGATTCCGCCACCAACAGCAAGGTCAACGGTATCGATATCACGGGTGAAGGACAGCATGGTCGAACCCGGGGTGATTCCTTCGGCATTCGGGAACTGCAAAACCAGCAGACCGAAAGCGATCGCGATGACGAGCTGGGACACCAGCTTGGCCGTCTTGTTCAGTCCAAGGTTGCGCCCCATGTAGAGCTTGATGAAATCGTCGGCAAAGCCCACTGCCCCAAGCGCCAGCGTAAGTCCCAGCACCAACCAACCGGACGCGGTGTATCCACCCCGGCCAGTAGCCATGGACCACGCTCCCGCCACCAGGTAGGCAACGGTAATCGCCAACAAGATCGCAATACCACCCATGGTGGGCGTGCCGCGCTTATGCGCATGGGACTTCGGCCCGTCCTCACGGATTTCTTGGCCCATCCCCTGGCGGGAAAACATTTTGATCAGTACAGGGGTGGTGAAAATGGCCACCAGGAAGCTGACAATCCCCGCGATAATAATCTGTGTCACGATGGCCTACCTCGAGTTCCTTATCTCATTCTCCAGTAGCGTTTCCGCCACTCGCCAAAGCCCCAACGCGTTGGAGGCTTTGACCAAAATAACGTCTTTGTCTTCACGTGCGTGCCAGTTCGCTTCACCTGGCGGCGCCGTGGAAATGATACCTTTGACGGCCGCGGTTGCTTCATCCACATCGCGCACCAACTTCACGCGCACTCCTTGACCTGCAGCAGCGCTCGCCAGGGCCTGTGTCGCGGGGTTGTCACCCACCGCCACTAGGTCAGTAACCCGGTAGCGCGCCAGCTCGTCGGCAAGCGCCTTATGCTCCCCAACAGAGTCATTTCCTAGCTCGCCCATCTCGCCCAACACAGCGATCGAACGAGCGCCCGGGCGCGCCGCAGCCGTAAACCCGAGGGCGGCGATGCCGGCCCGCATGGATTCCGGATTAGCGTTGTACGCATCGTTAATGATGGTCACGCCGTCCGCGCGCGTTTGCAGGTCCATGCGGTTAGCAGAGGCAGAGCGTGCCGACGACAACGCCGCGGCCACATCTACTGCATCCATACCGCATTCAATTCCTACTGCAGCGGCAGCCAGCGCGTTGGACACTTGGTGCATGCCGAACACCCCGAGGCAGACGCGCTGCGGCGGATTGCCCGGCGTGTGCATGTCAAAGGAGGCGCGTGCCACGTCATCAAGTTCAATATTGGTGGCATAGTATTCGGCGTCTGCCACGGCGGGCGTTGCCGCCGAATACCGCACAACACGGGCTGTGGTGCGCGATGCCATCGCAGCGACGAAGGGGTCGTCGGCGTTCAAGACCGCCACGCCACCTTCGGCGGCTGCGGGCAGAGCCTCCACCAGTTCGCCTTTGGCCTGGGCGATATTTTCGCGGGAACCGAACTCCCCAAGGTGGGCGGTGCCGACGTTGAGGACCACCCCAATGCGTGGCGGGGCGATCGTCGCTAAGTGCGCAATGTGCCCAATGCCGCGTGCGGACATTTCTGCGACGAGGAAATTGGTGCGCTCCGAACAGCGCAACACCGTGTAGGGGTGGCCGATCTCATTGTTGAAGGAGCCTGGAGGGGCAACGGTCTCACCCGCCTGGGAGAGCACCGCGGCGATCAGATCTTTCGTCGACGTCTTGCCGGCGGAACCGGTCACGCCTGTGATTGTCAGCGTTCCGTTGTCCACCAGCTCGTGGGCGACGTGGCGCGCAAGCTTACTCATCCCTTCGACGACTGCCGCGGCCGAACCGTCGGGATCATTAGCAGCAAGGTCGGAATTGTCGTCTGCGCGGCGCTCAACGGGCGGGACGACGACGGCGGGCACACCTACTTCGCGTGCAGCGAGCACACCGGCGGCACCCTTCTCGATCGCGGTGTGGGCGAAATCATGGCCATCCACGTGTGCCCCTGGCAACGCCACGAACAGGCCACCCGCGGTCACCTTTCGCGAATCGAACTCCACGAACCCGGTGACCAGAGATGCGTCTTCGCGTCCTGCGGCTTTGCCCTCTGAGGCATCAGCAACGCGACCATCGGTGATCTTGGCGATCTGGTTCAGGCTAAGTGGAATCATTCCCAGCTACCTTTCTTTCGTGGCCTGCCACTGGAATTGTGTCTCTGTTTCAAAAGCTAATCTGTCCGGCCCCGGAATTGGGACAAGGCACGGCGTACTTCTTCCCGATCGTCAAAGTGGTGCACTTCATCACCGACAATCTGCCCAACCTCGTGGCCCTTCCCCGTCACGATGACAGCATCACCCGGCTGAGCCCACTGGATGAGTTGGTCGATTGCGTCGGAGCGTTGCCCCACCTCACGTAACTCGACGTCGCGGCCGGCCTTGGCTTGTGCCTCAGCCTCAGCGCGAGCGCCCTCCATCACTGCCGCGCGAATCGTGGCCGGGTCTTCCGAACGCGGGTTGTCATCAGTGACGATGACCAAGTCTGCACCCTTGACTCCTTCCGCGCCCATGATGGGGCGTTTCGACGCATCCCTGTCCCCACCTGCGCCGACGATCACGCCTACGCGTCCTTCCACCTGGCCGCGCATCGTTTCCAGCACAGCGGCCACTGCAGCTGGTTTGTGGGCGTAGTCGACGACCACAACAAAGTCCTGGCCCTCGTCGATACGCTCCATGCGCCCTGGCACGCCCGCGGTCTCTACGCCGGCGAGGAAATCGGGGACGTTCACTCCGGCGCTGGCAGCCATCGCCGTTGCCAGCGCTACGTTTGCCACGTTGAAGTCACCCGGAAGGGACAGCGTTGTGGTGTAGCGGGTGCCCTCCACATCGATGTCAATCGTTTGGGCGCCGGAGGCATCCAGCTGTGTGCGGGTCGCGGCCACGTTCAGGCCGTCCTGGCCACGGGTCCCCACGGTCGTTGGGTTAAAGGCAAGCTCTGCCATGCGTTCACCCCAGGCATCGTCAACGCAGATCACTGCGCGCTGCGCATGAACGGCCGACTCAGGATCGAAGAAGCGTGCCTTCGTCAGGAAGTAATCTTCCATGGTCGGGTGGAAATCAAGGTGATCCTGGCTCAAGTTGGTAAAGCCCGCCACGGCGAACGTGGTGCCGTCGACTCGGCCTAAGCTCAGAGCGTGTGAGGAGACTTCCATGACCACGTGCGTCACCCCCTCATCGCGCATCCGCGCAAACAGCGCTTGGAGCGTAGGGGCCTCAGGTGTGGTCAGCTTTGTCGCAACCTCGCGACCATCGATCCGTGTGCCGGTGGTTCCAATGATGCCCACTGTATGCCCCGCGGCCATCAGGCCGGCTTCGAGCAGGTAGGTGGTGGTTGTTTTTCCTGAGGTACCGGTCACTCCGAGGACGGTCAGGTCTGCGGAGGGGTGACCATAGATTTCCGCAGCCACCGAACCGAGCACCGCGCGAATCTCATCCACGACGAGCACGGGACGACGATCACCCGCCTCCTCCAGGATCTTCACGCCTGCCTCATCGGTCAGGATGGCCGCGGCTGGGGTCTCACCCGCGAAGGAGGCTCCGTGGACCCGGGTACCTGGCAGGGCCGCAAAAATTCCGCCGTGTTCCACGTCCGCGGAGTTCAAGCTGATCGCTTCGAAAGTCAACTGCGCGGGCTGGGCCGGGGCGTTGTGTACCCGGGCCGAAGCGATACGTGCCAGCTCATCAAGCGACGGCGCGGTGTGTGCAGGGGTTGTCATTGTAGGTGGTCTCCTTACTGCTTATTGCGTCTGCAAGATGATCGGCTCTTCAGCCGGTGGGTTAGGTGGAATATTGTCCCGGTTAATCAGCCAGTTCGCGATCTCACGGAACACCGGTGCCGCGGACTGGCCCCCGGCACCGCCCTCCATGGGACCACGTTGTGGCTCATCGATCATGACCGCGACGACGAAGCGGGGATCGTCGGCAGGCGCGATGCCCGCGAACGTGATCCAGAACTGGGACTGCGAGTAGGCACCGGTGTCCGGGTCCACCTTTTGCGCCGTACCGGTTTTGCCGGACAGCTGGTAGCCCTCGATGCCCTGCCCCTGTGCCGTACCAGAGTTCAGCCCGGTGGGATCTTCCTGGAATACGGACTGGAACATATCGACTGTGGTCTTTGCGGTTTCCGGACTGACCACTTGGGTGCGGGCCGGTTCTTCCTGCTCCACGGGATTGCCGTGCGCATCTCTCACAGATTCGATGATGCGTGGCTCAATGCGCTCGCCGCCGTTGGCCAGCGTCTGGTAGATGCTGGCCATCTGCAGGGTGGTCCAGCTCATGCCCTGCCCAATCGGCAGGTTCGCAAAAGTACCACCGGACCACTGCTCCAACGGCGGGTACAGGCCCGAGGACTCGTTGGGGAGCTCAACGCCTGTGGTTTGCCCCACGCCAAAGCGGTTGAGGTATTCGGCAAACTTTTCCTCACCTAGCCGCTCGGCGATCATCAGGGTGCCCACGTTGGAGGACTTACCGAAGATGCCGGAGGTGGTGTACGGCACAACGCCGTGCTCCCACGCGTCAGACACGGTGATCCCGGCCATTTCGATAGATCCGGGTACTTGGTGCACCTCATCCGGGGTGGTCACGCCTTCTTCCAGCGCGGCCGCGGCGGTAATGATCTTGGCAACGGAGCCAGGCTCATAGGGGTGCGAAATCGACTCATTTTCGAAGTCCCGGCCCTGTTCCAACTGCTTCTCCAGATCACCATTCGGGTCAATGGTTCCGGTGTTGGCCATGGCGAGAATATCACCGGTAGCGGCATCGAGCACCACTGCTTCAGCCGACTTAGCGCCGGAGTTCGCTTTGGCTTGCTCCAACAGCTGCTGCACATAGGTTTGCAGGTGCAGATCGACCGTGAGGGTCACATCGCTGCCGTCAATGGAGGGGACTTCGTCGCGAAGCGTGCCCGGGATGGGCTGGCCGTCCGTCGATACGTCCTCTGTGCGCCGACCATTATTACCCGTCAGAAGTGCGTCGCCGGAAGCCTCCAGGCCGAACTGGCCCTGGCCGTCCATGGAGACCTTTCCGACGATATTCTCGGCAATCGCGCCATTGGGGTACTGGCGGATGTCCTGGTGGTCTGCGGCGACACCGTGAAAGGTCCCGGCGATCTCATCGGCAACATCAGGGTCCACGTTGCGGACCAATACTTCATAGTGGGTATTGGCCTTCAGTTTGTCCAGGATCTCTTTCGCATCGACATCCTCGGCGTTATCGGAGCCAGTTTCGCCGGCCTCGTCGATCATCTTCGGGATCTCATTGGCCATTGTACGCAGGCGGTCCTCGACCTTGGCTGGTAGCTGGGCCTCAATTTCTGCCTCGCTCAGCTCTTCGATTTCTAACGCGGTGCGCTCCTGCTCCGTGATCTCATCGCGGAGGCGGATTGGGGAGACCGTGAGGGAACGCGCCTGCATCGTATAGGCCAGCTCATTGCCCTCGCGGTCTGTAATCGTGCCGCGGCGAGCTGGGTCGACGTAGACGCGGGCGCGCTGCTGTTCTGCAGCTGCAGAAAGTTCGGGCCCCCAGACCACTTGAACCCATGCGAGGCGAGCAATCAGCACGGCGGCCACCGCGATGAACGCGATGAGCATGATACTGAGCCGGCTGTTGGTGATGGTTTTTTGCTTGGCGACAGGTGCTTGTGCGCGCGAGGCGCGCGAAGTCTTCTTAGTCACGGCCGTCTGTCACCTGCTTACTTTCCTACTTTTGCTTTGTTGTTTGGCGTGTACCCATCCCCTACTGATCGCTTGTCGACGAACACCCGGCTGTCTAGAACTGTGCCGGAACGTTCGGGGCATATGGCAACCCGGCTGGCTCTGGTGCCGGAGCCGGCGCTGGCGCTGGCGCGTTCGATGCGGGAGCCTCATTGCGTTGTTGATCAGGGCGGTCGATAGGTGCTGGTCGGCTGTTTTGTGGGCGAGCTTCAAGGGAGTCTGATACGTCTGCGGTGGCGTCTGGGTCACTCGATGCTCGTCCTGGACGGACCGGCGCACCGTTGACGTCAATGATAGATTGCGTTGCCCCATCAGCCGGGCGACGCTCTGAGACGGTGCCGTCGTTTTCTACATCGACAATTCCCGGCGTGACAGGAACGACCATGCCCGCATCGCTGGCGCGGCGCGCCACCTCTGCAGTGGACTGCAGGTTTTCCAGATCGCGGTTCAAGGTCTCAATCTCATTGTTCAGCCGCGTCTCGTTGCCCTGTAGTTGCTGAATCGCAAACGTCTGCTGGGTGGACAGCGCAGAGAACAGCATGGCTGCCACGACGCCCAAAACAAGCAGTGGCAAGACGATAAGCGAAACTGCCGTGAACCGGTTCTTGGCCTCGGCCGGCTGCTCGTTGACGCGACGCCCGCGGACAGACACGACCTGCTTCGATCCCAGTCGCCCCGGCTTTGTGCGGGGGACGTGAGGGGCCACGCGCGGACGATAGCCAGTGGGGGAATGAGGAACAGTAGTGCGTGCCGACGATCGACCGGCCGCCCGCGCGGTGTCGTCACGGGGGGTGTCGATATACGTTGGCTCGGTCCTGCCGGTCTCGTCCAGCAGCGTAACGCTCGCCCCGGTGTCGTAACCGGCAGTCAGGTCTCGGCTGGCTCCCATGGTCATGTCCCTTCAGTCCTTAATTCTCTGCTAGTTTTTCGATTGCTCTGACCCGGACCGGGGCGGCGCGGGGGTTGTCTTCAATTTCCGCCTTGGTTGCCTTTTCGGAACCGTTGGTCACGGCACGGAATCGTGGTTCAGTTCCTGGTAGGTCCATCGGCAGCCCCGGCGGGGTCTTCGAAGCGGTGAGTTCTGCGAAGGCTTGCTTGACGATCTTGTCTTCCAGCGACTGGTAGCTCATGAACACCACTCGCCCACCGACACCAAGGGCATCAGTGATCACGGGGATGACGTTGCGCACCGCGTCGAGTTCTCCATTGACCTCTACGCGCAGCGCCTGGAAAGTGCGCTTCGCCGGGTGGCCGCCGGTGCGGCGAGTTGCCGCCGGAATGACGCGGTACAGCAGGTCGACGAGGCGACCCGAACGGCTAAATGGTTCTTGTTCGCGCTCTTTGAGCACGGCAGATGCGATCTTGCCGGCGAAGCGTTCATCCCCATAGGTCTTTAAAACGCGTGCCAAGTCACCGTGGCTGTAGGTGTTGAGGACCTCCGCAGCAGTAATTCCGGTGGTCGGGTCCATGCGCATATCTAGAGGCGCGTCCACCGAGTAGGCGAAACCACGTTCCTCTTGGTCCAGCTGCATGGAAGAGACGCCTAGATCAAAAAGGGCCCCTGCCACACCGTGGTCACGGGCCGTGACGAAGATTTCACCAGCTTCGCTTTCAAGTGCCTCGTCAATGTCGTCGAAGCGAGCTTGAATCGTCGTAAAGCGGTTCCCGAACCCGGCAAGCCGGTCCTGCGCGTCGCGCAACGCTTCTGGGTCGCGGTCAACGCCAATGACTCGAGCGCGGGGAAAGACGGTGAGGAAGTGCTCGGTGTGTCCGCCGGCACCCAACGTGCCATCAATGATCACAGCGTTGTCGCCGAAGGCCTCCACCGCAGGGGCGAGGAGTTCGGCCATGCGATCACGCATGACGGGGACGTGGCCGTGGTTGGCGTCGATATCGAAATCCATGTGATTCACGGCCTGAACACCCCCTTCGGAAATAGCAGCCGGTATTGAACTCATCACGGGGAACGTATAGGGCCCTACCCGAAGCGGTCACTCTGATGTCGGGGAAGTACACCAGAAAGACTCGCGCTTCGGGCAGAGTCCGTACACGCTCTCCGTCGGTGGCTACTGCTAGAGCAGCCCGGAAAGAATGTCGTCCTCATCCGCTGCGGCAAACGCAGCTTCCGTCTCTTCTTGATATTGAGCCCAGGACTGCGCATCCCAGATCTCCAGAAAATCCACCGACCCGATGACCACGCATTCCTTGGACAGGTTTGCGTATTCACGGTGCGCCGGCGACAAGGTGATGCGCCCGGACCCATCGGGAGTTTGCTCATCCGCGCTCGCTGCGAGGTTACGAATGAACGCACGTGCCTTCGGGTTCGTGCGGGAAACAGCTGCTGCCTTGCGTGCGCGGGCCGCAAATGCTTCCCGGGGATAGACCGCTAGGGAGTGGTCTTGCCCCTTCGTCACCATCAACCCATCTGCCAGCTCCTCGCGGAACTTGGCCGGAAGGGTCAACCTGCCTTTGTCATCGAGCTTGGGAGTGTAGGTGCCCAGAAACAACCAGGGTCACCTTCCTTCGTTCGACTACGCCGGTGTGAATCTTCTTCAGCTACCGCATGGTTACCCAATTGATCGCCGATAGGCCCCACTTTAACCCACTTTGCCCCACATTGGCCACATCGGGCCCGAAAATTCTTTTGCTAGGCACGATAACAGCAGGTAAAGAGCAAGAAATTAAGGTGGCGGACTTTCCCGCGAGTCCCCCAAAAAGCTTGTCACAACCGCCACATGAGCACCAATACCTCGCTTTAAGAACTTCCTCATCGGCCCAATGGGGACCCAACCTATCCGAACGACCTGCGCCTTTAGCGAGGTGGATCGAGGGTGGGGCAAAGTGGGGCGTCCGGGTGGGGCAAAGTGGGAGACGCACAGTCTCCCGAATTTAGGCCAGCCGTGGCCTCGTAGCGGAGCGCACCCCGATTTCTCCCGACCACCCCCGCGCAGGGGGTGAGCAAAGCTGCCAGGCGCACGCGATTGGCTGCAGACATAAAAAATCCCCACACCTCAACACAAGTTGAGGCGCGGGGATGCCACTACGGCCAGAGGCGGCCGGAAAAGAATGGACTACTGGTTATCTTCGAAACGGCGGCGGAAGTTCTCCTCCATGCGGGAGCCGACTCCATCCTTACGCGGAGCCTTCGCCTTGCCGGACGGGCGGCGCACCGCTGGCTCATCGTCGTTCGGGGTGCGCAGAATCCACACACCAGCACCAAGCATCACGATGAAGCCCAACACACTGAGCGCGATGAGCCATAGATTCACCTGCGCCAATGCGACACCGGCAACGAGGAGTACTAGACCCACGACGATAAGGGCGACGCCGCGCAGTGTAATTTTGCCGGTACCAGTGCCATCCCCAAACGACGAGCTCCCTGAAACTTGCGCGCCAAATTTAGGATCGTCTGCCAGCAGCGACTGCTCAATCTCACGGAGCGCGCGCTGTTCCTGCTCTGAAAGGGCCACGATTCCTCCCGCTGTAGTGGTGTTAAATGTCCTGTTCGAACTCTCTAACTTCTCAACGTATAGCGTATCTGTTTTGTTCCCAGAGAGGGAATCTCTCATGTACCACTCTCCCCCACCCTTAGGCCACAGCAGAGCCACCTGGACCAAACACAGTCTCGTCATAGAACGCATACGCAAGATCCAGCAGCGCGACCACGTCCTCCCGAGGCGGCTGCGTGACAATCCCCGACGCAACCCGCCCACGCAATGCGGAGTAGCGCTTAAATTGGGTAGCCCACGCCTTCGCGCTTTCCCCTGTAAGGGCCAATTTGTCCCACGCGCTCGTCGGCAAGCGCTTCCGATTCGCAATAACGGGCGATGCCGCGTTGACCGCGCCGGCCACCCGTAACGCAGCCCGGTAAGCATCCTCCAAGGCAAGGTCGCCCTTCCCGCCTGCTAAATGCTCCGAAGCTGACGCTAAGAGGGATTCGGCGGACGCTAGGAAGCCGTCAATGCGCTTCATGTTGCGGCCATGCGCCGTCGGGGCCCCCATTACCGAGCCAGTGGTAGCCGAGATAACACTGTTCATGACCTAATTTTCCTTTCCTTTATTTGATGTGGTTTCACCCTAAAGCACGTCCCGGACACACGTTCTAGCAATTCGAACATACTTTCGTCTTTCTGCGCGTTTAGCCAGGCCACGCAACTAATCAGGGGGATTTTTACGCGAGAATCGCGCCAACATGGTTCGATAGGACATGTGAGTGTTACGTTGCGCCGTCTCAGCGGTCCAGAATTTTCGATCCTGGCTCCCCGCCTTGTCGACATCTATATCCATGCCATGGGCTACGCCCCAGGCATTCGCAACGACAGAATCCGAGTCTGGCGCTCCGAAATCTACCAACCAGGCTTTACTGCCATCGTCGCCATGCTTAACGAACAGGTCGTTGGAGTGGCCTATGGGTTCATCGGGCACCCCGACCGCTGGTGGGATCAACAACTGCGTCGCGGCTTCCGCGAGCGCGGAGGAGCCACACCCGAACAAGAAGCGATGCTGCGCGACTACTTTGAAGTCGCCGAAATTCACGTCACACCTCGGCTCCAGGTGCGTGGGATCGGGCGCGCCCTACTCACCGAGCTCCTGTGGAACGCCCCCGCGTCCTACGCCATGCTTTCCACGCCGGAGGTTCCCGATGAGAAGAACGCGGCATTCGGCTTGTACCGGTCCTTTGGTTTCGAAGACGTGCTGCGCGATTTCTTCTACAACGGCGATGCGCGGCCCTTTGCCATATTGGCGCGACCCTTGCCACTTCCCCAACAGAAATAAGCGCATGGGTAGTGTTAAAGCAAAATACTTCACTACAACGTTTCAGGAGTGTGTCGCGTGAGCGCAACTCAGGATTTCCGAAATCTCTCTCTCGATGAAGTCCCCGCAGCCGTCGCGGAGGAACTCCGCTTGTTTTTGAGCCAGCGTGACGCGGACATCGCCAAGATTGGCACCCCAGTCACTCGCGCCGTAGAGCACCTGCACAACTTCGTTCTCGGCGGCGGCAAGCGCGTCCGCCCGCTCTACGGTTGGGCCGGCTTCGTCGGTGGCGGTGGCCTGGAAAATTCCTCCGAAGACCCCCACGCTGTGTTGCGCGCCGTGTCCTCTCTTGAATTCATCCAGGCATGCGCTCTGATTCACGACGACATCATTGACTCCTCAAATACCCGGCGCGGCAACCCCACCGTTCACCGCGCTGTGGAGAAGGTTCACTCGGATGCTCAGTGGGCGGGCAGTTCGCTGCACTTCGGGCAGTCCACCGCTATCTTGGTCGGCGATTTGGCCCTGGTGTGGGCGGAGGACATGTGGCGTTACTCCGGTTTGAGCCACGCAGCCCTGGACCGGGCCGCGGAGCCGTGGCGCGGGATGCGCACTGAGGTCATCGGCGGGCAGCTGCTAGACATCACGCTGGAAGCTACCGGCGACGAAAGCCCTGAGCTGGCGAATGCCGTGAACCGCTTTAAGACCGCCGCTTACACCATTGAACGTCCCCTTCACCTCGGTGCGGCGCTAGCCGGGGCATCCGCGGAGACGATCGACGCGTTCCGCGGTTACGGGCGCGATATCGGCATCGCTTTTCAGCTGCGTGATGATCTTCTCGGCGTATTCGGTGATCCTTCGGTGACTGGCAAGCCAGCCGGCGATGACTTGCGTGAGGGCAAGCGCACAGTATTGCTGTCCTTAGCCTTGTCGCGTGCCGACGAGGCCGACCCCGCTGCCGCTGCTTCTCTGCGCGCCGGTGTGGGCACCGCGACGGACCCCGCTGAGATCGCCAAACTTTCGGCCATCATTCAAGAGACTGGTGCGGTCGAGCAGATTGAGCAGCAGATTACTCGGCTGACTGAGTCCGGGCTGGAGCACCTGACCAACGCAGGCGTACCAACGCCGGTTCACGACGCGATGCGCGAACTCGCGATTAAGGCCACGGAGCGGCGGAAGTAGTGATGGGCTGGCTGCGCCGTATCAACCCCGCCACTGTGGGGCTTATCGGGACTCTACTGATCGCTATCGGCTCCTTCGGTGCCGGCGCTACACGCAACCGAGGTGGTGTGGTCAGCGCACTTGGTCTTGATTTTCTCACCTTTGGCCACGGCAAAGGGATCATGGAGGTCATTCTCACCGTGGGCATCGTCCTCCTTCTTGGTGCGTGGGCGCTGGTTGGGAGACGGGTGATCGTCGATAAGCTGGAGCGTGACGACGACCGGTTCACCACCGTGCAACGTTCCATGTGGCTGTGGCTAGTGCCGCTTGTGTTCGCGGCGCCGATCTTGTCGCGCGATGTGTACTCCTACCTGATGCAAGGCGCCATGCTGCGCGACGGCTTCGATCCTTATAACGAAGGTGCCGCCGTCAACCCCGGCCCCTACCTCCTCGAGGTCTCGCACGACTGGCGGAATACAACGACCCCCTACGGGCCGCTGCACCTGTGGATCGGTGAGGGCGTGACCACTCTAGTTGGGGACAACGTGGCCCTTGGACTGATCACCTACAAGGTTATTTCGCTGCTCGGCTTTGCCATGATCGCCTGGGGTGTGCCCCACATTGCACGCGCCTTGGGCGGTGACCCAGCGCTGGCGCTATGGCTTGGTGTGGCTAACCCGGTGATGATGTTGCACATGGTGGGCGGCATGCACAATGAATCGACCATGGTCGGGCTGGTGACGATCGGCTTGGTGCTTGCGCTCAGGCGGCGTTTCATCGCTGGTGTTGCACTCATTGCGGTAGCGGTGTCCCTGAAGGCGACGGCCGCCATCGCGTTGCCTTTTGTTGTGTGGATGGCGATGCATCACTTCGCCGGCCAGGGTGCCGGGCTGGGGCGGCGCGTGCTGGCATTCGTGATTGCTGGCATCGTCGGCGTGATCGAAACGCTCGCCGTGGTGGGTGTGGTTACGTGGGCTTCGGGGTCTTCCTGGGGCTGGCTGGCCGAGATTTCCGGCAACTCCAAGGTGGTCAACCCGCTCTCGCTGCCGACGCTGATCGCGGACATCGTTACCCCGTTTGTCCAGCTGTTCGTGGAGCGATTCCCCTATAACGTGATCTTGGATGCCACCCGCACCGTGGGATCGATTGTCATGCTGATCGGTTTGGTCGTGATCTGGTGGTTCTTCCGCCAGAATGACCGGCGCGCAATCATGGGAACCACCCTCGCGTACCAGTGGGCGTTCACCGTGAACGCGGTGGTGCTCCCCTGGTACTACGCCTCCGTGGTCTCCCTGGTGGGCACGTTCCGCCCACCGCTGTGGCTCCAGCGCCTCACGGTCGGCGCCACCGTGGTGCTCGCGCTGGCCTTTACCGGGGGTGGAAACCACAGGTTCTATGACCTCTGGTTCCTCGGCTTCGCCGTCTTCCTGGGTTGGCTGGCTACCGCATATATTTTCCCGCTTCGCAGCCGCTATGTCCGCGAGGCCGAGGAAGCCACAAGCGAGGCTAAAACGCCATCGCCTGCGCGCGCCTAATCACTTCGCGTGCCAAGTGCCCGTGGAGACCGTCCACGGGCCGGCCGGGCAGCGATTCATCTTCGGTAAATAGGTACTCGAGGATCTCTTCGTCGCTGAATTTGTTGTCCGCCAGCACGGTGATCACGCCCGAGACGAACTTGGTCAGCTCGCCGTGCTCGTCGAAAAGCGCTGCAGGAACATAGTTTTTCCCGTCCTTGCGATACTTCACCAGCTTCGAATTCTGGACCAGATCATGGACCTTCGTCACGGGCACGGCCAATTGATCAGCCACCTGCGGGAAGGTCAGCAGTTCTTCGTCGGAAAGCAATGCGTCTACGTTGGTACTCACATGGGCTACTCTACGTCCACGGCGGACTAAAGAGGCTGTCGGATACCACTTAGCACCCAAGTTGAGGGATACTTGTTTTTATGAATCAGCTCGCAGTTGGAGATTACCTGGAGGACCGCTACCGCATCGATCACCCGATCGCGCGCGGAGGGATGTCTATGGTGTATCGCTGCGTCGACGAGCGGCTCGGGCGTGAGGTCGCCGCGAAGGTCATGGATGACCGCTACGTGGACGATTCCCTCTTCCTCGACCGCTTCCGGCGCGAAGCACGCGCGATGGCCCAACTGACGCACCCCAACCTTGTCAACGTGTACGACTTCTCGGTGCACGGGGAACATGCCTTCCTGATCATGGAATTGATTACCGGCGGCACCCTGCGCGAACTGCTCGCTGAGCGCGGGCCGATGCCGCCGCACGCCGCCACCGCAGTGATGCGCGCGGTACTCACCGGCTTATCCGTTGCGCATGCCAAAGGCATGGTGCACCGCGATATCAAGCCGGACAATATCCTGATCAACTCTGACAACCGGGTCAAGCTTGCGGACTTCGGGCTGGTTCGCGCCGCCAGCGACGCGAAGCATTCCACCGATCAGATCGTAGGCACAGTTGCCTACCTCTCCCCCGAGCAGGTCGATGGCAACGAAATCACCCAGGCATCCGACGTCTACTCCGCCGGCATCGTCCTCTTTGAGCTATTGACCGGCTCCACACCGTTTTCGGGGGACTCCCAACTGGCCCACGCTTTTGCGCGGCTTAACGACGATGTCCCGCCCCCTTCCAGCCGCATCGAGGGCGTACCGAAGCTTTTCGACGAGCTGGTAGCCACCGCGACCGCCCGCCAGCCCGGCGACCGATTCCACGACGCCGGCGAATTCCTTGCCGCGCTTGACGACGTTGCCGCCGAGCTCAACCTGCCCGCCTACACCGTGCCCGTGCCAACGAATTCCGCGGCACACCGTGCGGCCGCCGTGCCCACCAACATGGGGCCTGGGGCGAATACCGAAAACGCCGGTGATGAGCCTGAAGATGCAGGCTCGACCCGAGTCATCCCCGCCCAGGAGGAAGAGCCCGAAGAAGAAACTCGTGTCCAACCTGCGGTGCCCCCGGAGCCGATGCCCCAGCCGGGGCCGCAGACACGACAGATAGCGCCTCCACCGGCGCCGGCTCCTTCGCCTGAACCGGAGGTACGGCGGGAGATCGAACCGCCCGCAGCCGAAAGTAACCGCTCTTCTGTCTCCCTAATCGTGTGGCTGGTGATCATTGGGATTCTCACCGCAGCCGTTGCCATTGGCGCGTGGTGGTTCGGGTCTGGCCGCTACGGGGAAATCCCGCAGGTACTGGGCATGGACCGTGAAGAAGCAATCGCGGCAGTCAGCGAGGCCGGCTTCGAACCTACGACAGAGATTGTGTACCACGATGACGTCCCAAAAGATCAACCGGTGGGAACTGAACCACCGAGTGGCGACAAACTACTACCCGGCGATTCTGTGACGGTGTTGATTTCGCAGGGAAAACCCACGGTGCCTGAGGTCCCGGCAGGCATGGGCGTGGAAGATTACCGGGCGCTCGCCGAGCAACGGACTTTCGACGTGTCCACCGGCGAATCAGTCTATTCGGCGGACGCGCCGGTTGGCTCCATCGCAGAAACGAACCCGCCGGCAGGCACCCCGATGCCGATCGGATCCACCGTCACCGTGGCTGTCTCCAAGGGCCCAGAACCAATCGGTGTACCTGATCTACGCGGACTACCCGAAGACGAAGCGATCGCAGCGCTCAGAGAGGCTGGCCTCAACGTCGGAGAAATCAGCCACACCTTCGACGACGAGATTTACGGCGGCAACGTGGTCTCCACCGATCCCCCACAATCCACTGAGCTGGAACGCGGGAACACGGTCGACCTGGTCCTCTCCAACGCTAGGACGGTACCTGACGTTGTGGGTAGGACCCTCGACGAAGCCACCGACGCTATCGAGGAGGCAGGCATCACCGTCGACCGCACCACACGTGACAGCGATCAGAGCGCCGATAACGCCAACCGCGTGTTGTCCACTGATCCAGCACCGTGGACCAACCTCCACCCAGACGATGCCGAAGTAAGCATCACTTTGCCCGGCCGCGTTATCGTGCCAACCTTCGTCGGCATGCGCGTAGAGGATGCCCGCAAGCTTGCCGACGATATCGGGCTGAAGATCAACCGCGGCAGCCGCTATAACGACGAAGTGATCACCGAGCAACGCACCTCCCCTGGCGAGACAGTCCGCCCAGGCGCGACAGTGCGCGTTGACTCGGAAAAATAAAAGAGCAGCCCGGGTGACCGGGCTGCTCGGCTGTCGCTAGTAACGCTAGTGGTTCTAGTAGCGCAGCATCTCAGCAACGAGGAAGGACAGCTCCAGTGCCTGCTCGGTGTTCAGGCGTGGGTCACACGCCGACTCGTAGCGGCCTGGCAGATCAACATCGGTGATGTCCTGGGCACCGCCTAGGCATTCCGTCACGTTCTCGCCGGTCAGCTCGATGTGAATGCCGCCTGGGTGGGTCCCGAGTGCGCGGTGCACCTCGAAGAAGCCTTGTACTTCGTCAATCACCTTGTCGAAGTGGCGGGTCTTATAGCCATTCGACGCTGTGAAGGTGTTGCCGTGCATCGGGTCCGACTGCCAGACGACCTTGTGGCCTGAGGCCTCGACGGCCTTAATCACGCCAGGTAGAACCTCGCGGATATTCTCATGGCCCATCCGAGCGACCATCGTCAGGCGTCCTGGTTCACGGTTCGGGTCGAGGCGCTCTGCGTACGCAACTGCCTCATCCGGGGTCACCGAAGGCCCAATCTTGAGGCCGATCGGGTTATCGATCAGGGCAGCAAAGTTCACGTGGAAATCCTCGATGCCACGGGTCCGCTCGCCGATCCACAGCTGGTGCGCGGAAAGATCATAGAGCTTCGTCTCGCCGTTCTCATCCTCCGCCAAGCGCAGCATCGCACGCTCATAATCGACCAGCAGTGCCTCATGGGAAGCATAAATATTCGATGTCCGCAGGTGAGTATCGTTCACGCCACACGCGTCCATGAACGCGAGCGAGCGGGAAATCTCGCGCGACAGCGCCTCATAACGCGCGCCGGCAGCAGAATTAGCGACGAACTCACGGTTCCACTCATCTAGGTTGTACAGGTCCGCGGTGCCCGACAGGGTCAGGGCACGCACCAAGTTCATCGCCGCGCCCGAGTTCGCGTATGCGCGCACCATCCGGGAAGGATCGTGACGACGAGCCTCCGGCGTTGGCTCCACGCCGTTGACGATATCGCCGCGGTAGTTAGGCAGCCCATTTCCGTCGAGGTCCGAAGAACGTGGCTTAGCGTACTGCCCTGCAATACGTGCCAGCTTCACCACGGGCATCGACGCACCGTAGGTGAGCACGACCGCCATCTGCAGCAGTGTCTTAATATTGGCGCGGATATGAGGCTCGGTGTTGGACTCAAAAGTTTCGGCGCAGTCCCCACCCTGCAGTAAGAAGGCCTTGCCGTTGGCAACGTCAGCCATCTGTGCCTTGAGCTTATGAATTTCGGGTGCGACGACGACCGGCGGGACAGACTCGAGAATCTTTCGAACGTTCTCGGCCTTCCGCTCGTCCCAGGTGGGCTGCTGCTTCGCGTCGCGCGCGATCACGTCCTGGAATCGCTCGTTGAGATCACCGGGCAACGGTGGCAGATCGGGCAGCATTGTCTCTGGAATATCAATTGTCCAACTCACACTCTTAGTTGTAGCACGACACCCAGCGAAAACCCACTTTCCCCCAATGAACTAGTTCTGTGAAGCTAGTCCCGATTCACTCGCCCTTTGCCATTCAGAGGCAAAGCCTTCTCGCACGCCCTAAACTTCTGCAGGTTGTGCCGGGCGTCGATAAGCGCATCATGATTACCGTCAGGCGTTTGAGGCAACCGCGGCTTCCCTGCCATCTCCCAGTACTGTTTCAATTCATGCGTGTAGCGCGGTAGATTACGCGGCAGACCGGCCATATCACCCCACAGCTGGGCAAATACCACGTGATCATAGGCCCCGACCCACGCCCACAACTCTGGGCGCTTGGAATCAGCCGTGAGGAATTCGTAGACCTCTTTGCGAATGGTGTCCCGGGATTTCCATACCTCGTCGTTGGGGCTGGGGAGTTTGTCTAAGACGTTGTCACGCACCCAGTTGTTTGCGGCTGATGAATCAAAATCCGTCGACACGGCGTAGTACTCGCGCCCATCCTCGGCCACAATCCCGATACTGACCAATTCGATCGTGCGCCCATCTTCGATGAACTCGGTGTCGTAGAAGTACCTCATGGAGTTAGGCACACTCACATTTCTAGTCTTGTGCTTTAAGGGGTGGAATCGACTACGTTGTCTGCCGTCTCTACTTTATCTGCCGTGTCAGGGTTCTGACGTTTCGTCGGAAAGAACAACACCAGCGCGATGGCGATGCAAAAGACGGGGCCAGTGATCGTATTCGGCACCCCAAGTCCCGCCGCGACGATATACGCCACGAAAAGAGCAGCTGCGATGATGACCTTGATGACAATGGAGCGGCCCATTCGTCGTTAATTCCCTTCTGCTTGTGCCCGCTGTGTCTGGTCACTGTCGCTGTGGGCGACTGACTGAGCAGACGGTACTGTCTTACGTGTCTGCGCCGGTTCCGGAAGCTTCGGCGGATACAGGGTCCAGCGTAGTCCAGGGATCTTGCCGAGCAGCCACATGCCCACCCCGCCGATAGCACACGCGACAAGGCTGAGGACGATCCACACGTGGGTGGACATCCAGAACCCGGTCCCCTCCATTCCGATGGGGAGGTCGTAGATCTCTCGCGGGAAGGAAATCAGCAGTGTCAGCATAATCGGATGACCCAAGTAGATCGGCAGCGTGTTGCGACCCAGGAATTGCAATCCGCGCGACAGGCCCGGAACCTGGGCCAGAGCGACGGCAAGGACGACACCAGCCGGGAGCATCAGCATGTAATGCAGCTGGTTCACCAGAAGCTGTAGCGCCGAGTGGTCAAGGTCGCCGATCAAAGGCACTGGGACAGTGACCGAGTAGTTCTCTCCGATGAAGTTGTTCCACGCGATCACAAACGCCACCGCAGACAGGTAGCCCGCCAGTGCGAACATGAGCCGCGTCGGTGTCAGGGCGGTCGTCGCAAAGCGCTTGATCGGGTGACGTAGGTAGGTACCGGCCAGGAAGATCGGTAAGTACATGATTGCCTTCGCCACGATCGGAACATCGTGGTGAAGCTGAATCAGCAGTATTGGGCTGAGCGCCACCNGCACTGTGCCCCACCACGGCAGCTTCTTCGTTAGCCACAGGGCAAGGTTAAACAGCACCAACGCGTAGAGGAACCAGGCCATGTTGCGGCCGGTCGCGATCAGGCCCAGGTGTTCCATGAGCGTAAACGGTTGCGAGATGCCGGCGAGCTGCCGCATCTCATTGGTCACCGTGACTTCGATGGGCACCCAGATGAGGTACGGGATAATGAAAAACCAGAGGCGCCGTCGGAACAGCTCGCCCAGGCTAAAGTTCAAGACCTTGCTTGAGAAAAGGCCACTCACCAAGAAAAATAGTGGCATGCGCAGGGGGTCAAGCAGAGTATTGGCCTGCCACAGCAACGTGTCTTTGGAGCCCGGAACAAGCAAGGTGACATGTAGCACGCACACGCCGATGATGGATAAACCTTTGGCGACGTCCGGCCATGCTAAACGCTTGGTCATGGTCCTGCCTCCCGCCTATCCTGCGCTGCCCCTGTTAGCACTATGTTGAAAACATGTGTAATGCTACCGCGTTCACCTGCGGAAACCAAACAATTTCTGCACACCACGCGCAGGAAAAGGGGCGAAAAGCTAGCGTCGACGCGCCTCTGGTGGGTAGCCTTTGCCTTCCTCAAGGGACTTTTTCACGTCGCCGGCGTACATATCGACGTAGTCGAACCCGGTAAGCTCGGTCAGCTTTTTCATCACATAGTCAGTAAATGGGCGCATGACTTCGTTGGAGTCTGGATCATATCCATTGGCGCGCGCCCACTCGTGTGGGTCAATCGCCTCACCCACGCGCATCTTCACCTTGACCGGCCTGATGATGTACGAACCGATCGGGTTCGCATCCGCGGAGTTGATCATGCCCAAAGGCACGACGGGAGCCCCGGAGCTCATCGCCACACGAGCCATGCCCGTCTTTCCCTTGTAAATGCGCTTGTCTGGTGCCCGCGTACCCTCAGGATAAATCCCGAATAAATCACCACGATCGAGGACCTCGTGGGCAGCCTTGAGCATATTGTCACCCGCGCCTTCCTCACCCCTATGGACGGGGACTTGACCGACCGAGGTAAAGAACCATTTTTGCAACCGCCCCTTCAATCCAGGGGTGGTGAAATACTCGCCCTTCGCCGGGAAGGTCAGCTGCCTTTCACACACAAGCGGAAAAACGAATGAGTCATACACCGACTGGTGATTAGAGGCGATGATCGCTGGGCCCTCGCTCGGGATATTCTCTAGCCCGTCGATGTCGGGCCGGCTCCACACCCATGCCAATGGTCCAAGAAGAATATGCTTATAGAACCAGTACCACTTGTTTTGCACAGGGCTGCTCCTCACAGGCTGTTACGGGCGAGATCAGACACACCGATCATACCCGCCTCCGGCCCCATCTCAGCGACGACAACCCGGGGCAACGGCCGGAAGCCCGCCCCAACGATATTCGATGCCAGGTGTTCTTCTGCCTTAGGAAGGAACATGTCCGCGTCCTCGCTGACCCCTCCCCCAAGCACGATGAGCTCTGGGTCTAAGACATCAGCCACGATGGATAGCCCCTGGCCCAACCACTCTGCGAAATTGTCCACCGTCGCCTGCCCAAGCGAGTCCCCGTTACGGGCAGCCTTCATGATGTCGTCGCCCGTTGCACGCTTTCCGACGACGCGCCGATACAGCGTGGTGTACTCGTAACAGCCTTGTGTAGCAATCTCCACAGCCGTATCAATCAAGGCTGTCCCCGACGCGTAACGCTCCAAACACCCCTGCTTACCGCAGGAGCACACCCGACCCCCGGGGACCACAGTAATATGCCCGAATTCCGGCGCAGTGCCATAGGCCCCGCGATAGATCTCACCACGGTGCATCAACGTGGTACCGATGCCAGTGCCCACCGCGAACAGCACCCACGTTTCAATATCTTTGGCCGCGCCAAAACGATATTCACCCCAGGCCGCGGCATTCGCGTCATGCTCGAGGGTTACCGGAAGGCCGATGGCCTCCTGCAGGATCGCGCGCACTGGCGCATCGTTGCGCCACGGAAGGTGTGGCGCGAAACGGATGATCTCGCCAGCAGTATCGAGAAAGCCTGCTGCCGCTACGCCAACGGCCGCGATCTCGTGGCGGGCGCGCAGCCTTTCCGTCAACTCGACGATGGCTTCTTCCATCTCCGCGGCCGTCTCGGGGGTGCGTACCGACGCATGGTCAATAATTTTGCCCGACGCCGTGACAACACCGGCGCGGGTGTTTGTGCCCCCGATGTCAAAACCGACTGTGAGCACACCACTGGAAGGAGGTGAGAATTCCATAACCATCTACAGTATCTTGCCCAGTGATTGAGAGTATGAACAACCCGCATTAGAGCAGGCTGTTCAACCGTTGCCCCATCAGGTCCCAGGTCCAATGCTCAAGCACGTGGGCTCGGCCTGCTTGGCCTAGACGCGCACGGCGCAGTGGATCGTCGAGAAGCGACACAATGGCTGATGTAATCTCGCAGGTATCGGCCCCATCGACGACCAGCCCGGTCTCAGGGGTGACCGTTTCAGGCGCGCCACCCGAGTTGCCGGCGATGACAGGGACGCCACACGCCTGGGCCTCCAAGTACACGATGCCGAGGCCTTCCACATCGAGCCCGCCCCCACGCGTGCGGGCGGGCATCGCAAAGATATCTGCGGCTGCGACCAAGTCACGCATGTCCTCGGAAGAGACCGCCCCAGTAAACATGACTGCGTGCGATATGTCCGCAGCCAAGGCTTCAAGTGCGGCGCGGTACCGGCCCCTGCCGACGATGACAAGGTGGGCGTCTGGGAAACTCTCAAGGATCTGTGGCATACACCGGATCAGTTGGTCCTGCCCCTTGCGAGGAACCAGGCGCGATGCACACACAATGACCGGGCCACCACCGAGGGACCATTTCTGACGTGTCTTAGCAACCTCGTTCTTGGTGGCCGGCCGGAAGAAATCAGTGTTAACCCCGCTAGGAAGATGTACATATCGCGGCGAGGGGCCGAAGGCGCTGCGGAATCGATTTAATGTGTACTGGGAAATATAGGTGACTATATCCGCATGTCGTCCGATGAACGTCAACGCCTGGCGTGCGAAAGGAAGCATCGACCACCCCACCTCATGGCCATGAGTCGTGGCGATCACTCGTGTTGCCCCGGCACGCTTCGCCGCGGCGCCCATTAAGGCCAAGGGCGCGGCGGCACCAAACCACACTGTTTCAATCTTGTGTTTGCGGATGAGCTCTTGCATCCGCGCGACTGTTGCGGGCGTTGGCAGCATGACAGATCGCGGCCACCGGACTGTACGGTAGGCGCTGGCGGCGTCATACTCGGCAGCTGCTTGGGTGTCTTGGGTGGAAGCGAACACCATAATTTCATCTGGATCCACCGTGGAAAGGAAGTCCCGCAAGTACGACTGAATCCCACCAACAGTTGGTGGGTAGTCATTCGTCACAAGCAGCGTTGCCATTGCAGACGCAGCTTAGTAGCGGGAAGCGCCCTGAATCGGCATCGAGTCATACGGCACTACCTGCACAGGAATGCCATAGTCCGATGCGTGTACAACCTGGCCGTTGCCGATGTACATGCCGACGTGGGTCACACCTGGGTAGTAGCCGATGATGTCACCTGGCTGCAGCTGCGATAGTGGCACCGACTGACCACCGGCCAGCTGAGCTTGCGAGGTACGCGGAATGGACTTGCCGTTCTGCGCGTAGGACCAGTACATCAGCCCCGAGCAGTCGAACTGATTTGGCCCTGCAGCTCCCCAGCCGTACGGCGAACCAAGCTTGCTCATCGCCGCGGCGACGACTCCGCCTGCCAATGGGTTACCGTCCAAGGATGCAAGATCAGGCAGCGGGTTCGCGATTGGGTCATTCTTATTCAGCCACTGATCACGTTCAGCGCCCTCCAGGGAATTCACCTGGTTCTCGATCTCGCGGACCTGAGCCTCGAGCTCTTGGCGCTCCTGATCAAGCTGTCGAAGCTTCGCGTCCAGCTGGTTGCGGTAGAACTCCGCTTCCGCTACCGCAATGTTGGCGGCGTTCGCCTTCTGCACAGCTGTCATGTTCGCATCCTGCAGCTGGGCCAAGGTGCGCTCCGTGTTACGGGAAATCGCGCCGAGGTAAGCAGCGCGGTCAATGACGGTCTGCGGGTTGCCCGATTCCAAAGTGGAGATGAGCGGATCGTTCTGGACGTTGCGGTACTTCGACACCGCAACACCATCTACGTCGTCCTGGAAGCTATTTCGGGTTCCCGCGGCAGATGCAACTGCCGCGTTCGCTGCGTCCGCTTCGGCACTGAGGCGATCCAAGCTCTCCTGCGCGCGCTTGACGTCTTCCTCAAGCTGCTTGACCTCTTCGTTTTTGGCACCGGCCTCGGTAGAGACGTCTTCCATTTGCGAGATCAAACCGTCAACGTCTTGGGCGTTCGACGACGGTAGTGCAACGTTGGTTGCGACGACCGCTGCCGCAAGTGGCGGGACCAGGGAGGTGAAACGAGAACGCTTCCGTGCGCGATGCTTGGCCACAGTATCCTCTCTTGAAAAAGAAACTTAAATTTCGCTAAGTCAAACGAGATGCTAACCCAAGTAACTATAGCGCTTCTAACGTGTTCAGCAAAGTGCCTTCGAACTGAATTTGCGCCCAAATCACACCTGCTACAGTCGCAACTCTGCCACCTCCGAAAACCCTGTCAACGTGCTGTGATACCGCCGGTTAACTTCGGCCCAAAAAGCAAGCACCCCTTCACCACACGCAAAGCTGTCTTGCTGCGTTTTGGGAAGGGGTGCCCGGTGGGTCGTCGCTACGCCCGAGGGACGTAGGTTAAAAAAATCACTTAGTAACGGACGACCGAGTGAATTGGCATGTAGTGCAGTGGACGCTCAGCCACTGGGGTGCCGGAGTTCAGTGCGTCGATCATGACACCGTTGCCCGCGTAGATAGCAACGTGGGATGCGCCACCGTAGTAAACGACGATGTCGCCTGGCTGGATCTGGTCCAGAGGAATCTTCTGGCCGTCTGCTGCCTGAGCACCGGAGGTGCGTGGGATGCTCTTACCCGCCTGAGCATAGACCCAGGAGGTGAAGCCGGAGCAGTCGAAGGCGTTAGGGCCCGCTGCACCGTAGACGTAAGGGGATCCGATCTTCGAACGTGCGATGTCCACGATCTTCTGGCCGGTGGACTGCTGAGCGACTGGCGCTGGCGCTGGAGCCGCTGCGGCAGCTGCATAGGTAGCTGGTGCAGGTGCGTGCTGTGCCTCAAGCTGATCCAGGAAAGCTGCGAAGCCTGGGATCTGGGTTGCGCCGGGGATGGCACGGACCTGGGAGATAGCGGAACGCACATCGCCGTAGTACGCGTTGTTGGTCTGGATGGAAGGGATCCACTGCTGGATACCTGGGATGTTCTCAATACCTGGAACGTTCTCAATACCTGGAACGTCGAAGGAAACAGGGGTACCTGGGACGGTAACCTCAGCTGCGGACGCGGTAGCTGGTACCAGGAGCGTCGAGCCCATGACCGCTGCGGAAACTGCAGCGACCTTGCGTGTAGTGTTCTTGTCCTGGCGACGGTGCTTAGCCACGAATAATCTCCATATCTTCCTGCAATGCCTACCGAGTTAGCTGACGGGTTCGGTGAGGAAATCACCTTTCCTTATTTGCAGCTCCAGGCGGAGCCTGCCCTACTAAGGAATTCACCCCAGGGATATCAATTGGGTCCCCGGCTCCCGCTCTGGCGTTGATGCCCGAACGAGATTCGGCAATATATGTTCAGTTCGTACTTTGCGTCCGGTTGGTCGCAATGTCTCGATAAGGTTACGAAACTGCAACAAAGTTTGTCCAGTGACGCGCCCGTTATCTTTCTGTCATTTATTTTTTTGCGGCAATCACTTTCTTTTCGCTAATTGGCATGTCACTAAAACTTTCAAGCTCGGCTTTGTAAAAACGTTGTGACCTGCGCCTTCCGGGACGGCAGTTAACCAACTCAAGACCTTCGCAAACTAAGTTTCATTAAATTTCGAAGATTCAATCAGCAGTGTGACGTTTCTCACATAGATCAGGTTTGGCTACCTTTTGGGCGGTAACGCGGGACTCCAGGGCCCGATACGTCGACCATAAACACCAGTTTTTACCGTTCCGTTATCTAGCCCCAACGGAAGCAGGACTCCTAAGCCGAGCCAAATGAATTCCCTGGCCAACATTCGTGACTTTGCGCACTCCGCCTTCCCTTCGGTGCACATTTTGGATACGATTCCAATTCTACGTTGGAATCGTATCCAATTGGTTTTCTACATTAGGAGTCATCACTATGTATCCCACCGACAAGGCCCCCTTCTCACAGCTTTGGCAGTATGCAGGTAACACTCGCCAGCTTGAGATCTTCTCATCGGACGCAACTATCGAATCGTGGCTTGTTACAGAACGCGCCCTAGCGAGCGCGCAAGCTCGCAACGGTGTCATCACCGAGGAAGACGCTTCCGCAATCAATGAAGCCGCAGTATTGGAAAACATCGACCGCGAAAAGCTCTGGGCCGACGCGAAAAATGTCGGCTATCCAATCCTGGGGCTGGTTCGACAGATCTCCGCCCATCTACCCGAGGGCCCGAATGGACGCGTCCACTATGGCGCCACCACCCAGGACATCATGGACACTGGCCTGGCCCTGCAGATGAGCGCTTCCCTTGAAGCTATCGACGAGCAACTCGTACGTTTCGGAGATGCCCTCGCTGCACGTGCCGAGGAACACAAGACCACAGTTATGCCGGGACGGACGCACGCGCAGCAAGCTATCCCAACGACATTCGGTGCCACCTTGGCCACCTATCTCGAACAAGTTCGCCGCCAGCGTGAACGCCTGTCTCAAGCTCTTGCCCGAGTGAAGGTCATCTCCCTCTTCGGCGCGGGTGGTAACAACGCCGCACAAGGCAAGTCCGCGCCCCGAGTACGCCGCGACATGGCTGAAATCTTAGGGCTTTCGGACCCAGTTGTTCCCTGGCACGTTGGGCGTGACGTGCTCGGTGACTATGGCTGGATGTGCTCGTCGATTAGCGGAACCGTAGCCAAGTTGGGACGCAACATCGTGGATCTCTCCCGCACAGAGGTAGGTGAGGTACTTGAACCCTACGACTCTCACCGTGGCGCCTCTTCGACAATGCCACAGAAGGTCAACCCTATTTCTTCCGAGCTTATGATCGGTATCGCAACGGTCGCGGGGGCGCTGGCGTCCTCGCTTCCACGCCTGCAAGAGTCCGGTCATGAGCCTGCCGCCGGTGAGTGGCAGGGCGAGTGGCTAATCATTCCTACTCTCGGTAACCTCGCCGGCGCATCTCTCGATGAGGCGATCATCGTCGCTGAGGGCATGCGCGTCAATGCGGAACGTATGCGCTCTAACTTGAATTTTGACGGTGGTCTCATCATGGCGGAAGCACAGATGATGCAATTGTCTCCCGCAATGGGACGGGAAAAGGCGCACGATCTCGTGTATGAAGCGGCAACCAAGGCTCGCGAGACTCAGACGACGCTGCATGAGGAGCTGCCCATTATCGCCGAGCAGCACGGCGTAGCTGACCTCTTGCCAGAGAAATTTGTTGAACCAGCAGACTACGTTGGCGAAGCCACCGGCATCGTGGAGACTGCCGTCGGACGCTGGAACGCTTCGCGTAACTAGCAGCTAAGGAAGTAACGCTCATGAGTACCTCAACAACCACCGCTGATGACTCGCCGACAACGGTCTCCGCACCCGCGCCCAGCCATTGGAAAAATCTCGTCGTGGGTTTCGGAGTGCCGGCCGCTATCTTTATAGCACTGTGGTTCTCGCCGCATCCTGCGGAACTCTCTGCGGAGGCCTGGCGCATGTTTGGCCTCTTCGTTGCCACTATTGTCGCCATCATTCTTAAGCCTATGCCAATGGGTGCGGTGACGATCATCGGCATGATCATTGGGGTACTTACGGGCCTTCTACCCCTGACTGCCGGGGAGCCTGGCGAGCCTTATGCGCTAATGGGTTTTGCCAACGGCACGATCTGGCTCATCGTCATGGCCTTCCTTATCTCCCGTGGTTTCATTAAGACAGGCCTTGGTCGTCGTTTAGCCTACTGGTTTGTTTCCAAGGTCGGCGGCAAAATGTTAGGTGTCGCCTACGGCCTCGCCCTAGCGGACTTAGTCCTTGCACCCGCAATCCCCTCCGCGACAGCTCGAGGCGGCGGCATCATGGCCCCGGTAATGCGTTCTGTCGCTCTCACATACGACTCCCAGCCGGGGCCCACTCGGCGACGTGCCGGAGCGTTTCTTGCCCTCAACGTTGGACAAGTCAACGCGATCACATGTGCCATGTTTTTAACAGCGATGGCCGGAAACCCACTGATGGCTTCCCTCGCCGGCGAAGTCGGCGTCGAACTAACCTGGACAAACTGGGCACTCGGAGCGATAGTTCCAGGGTTGGTTGCTCTCATCGTCGTACCCTGGGTTGTCTACAAGGTCTATCCTCCAGAGTTGAAAGATACGCCAGAGGTCAAAGCGATGGCCGCCCGAGAAGTAGATAGTTTCGGCCCATTAACGTACGGAGAGAAGGTTCTTACCGCGACGTTCGTCTTATTACTGCTGCTGTGGACGGTCGGAGACCTTGTATTCGGAATATCAGCGACCACCACTGCATTCGTCGGAGTCATCGTATTACTCATCGCTGGAGTGCTGACTTGGTCAGACATCACCCATGAGCACGCAGCCTGGGATACCATGGTCTGGTTTGCGGTGCTCTACATGATGGCAACAGCCCTCTCGGCCTACGGCTTTATTGGCTGGATCTCCGAGCTCATCGCTTCAGGCTTAGGCGACATCCACTGGATTCCAGCGCTTGTTCTGTTGGTTCTCATCTACTTCTTCAGCCACTATCTTTTTGCCTCGGCGACGGCGCATATTTCCGCGATGTATATCGCATTCCTTGGCGCAGCTATTGCGCTCGGCGCTCCCCCGCTACTGGCAGCCCTTCTGCTGGCCTACACGTCAAACCTGTTTACTTCTCTAACCCAATACGCTGGCTGCGCGTCACCAACACTATTCGGCCTCAACTACATCACCGTCGGAGAATGGTGGCGCACAGCAGCAATCGCTGGTGTGGTGTCGCTGAGCATTTGGATTGTCGTGGGTGGAGCCTGGATGAACCTCATCGGCATCTGGTGAGACTACAATTGACGGCTGATCCCGTCGAACCACAGGAGCCGCCACCATGACTAACCGCCCCAGCCTCCGTGATGTCGCTGAGGCCGCCGGGGTTGGCTACGGAACCGCGTCCCGCGCATTGTCGGGGCGCGGTTCCGTCTCAAAGGCCACACGCGAAAAGGTAACAACTGCAGCACGGCAGTTGGGTTATCGCCCCGACCCCTATGGCCAGGCCTTGCGTAGTAAGCGCACCAACTTGGTGGGAGTGATTCTTCCGGACCTTATCAACGAATTCTATTCCGAGGCTACGGAGGTTATCCATGCTGAGTTGGCTAAAGCTAATTACCATCTACTCGTTTATGCTGCACCGGATGTCGAGCAACAAGAGCGCGCTTTAGCGACTCTGGACGCGCAAAGGGTCGCCGGACTCATCCATGTGCCAGTCCCAGGCCTCAGCACCATCCACGACATTCCTTCGGTCCAACTGACGCGCGATGAGCTAGGAGACAACGCCGCTCTCGTGGCTTGTGATGATTTCGCGGGCTTCCGTGATCTCAGTGCGATGGCGGTCTCATCTGGATACCAGCGCGTCCACGCTCTCCTAGGCGACGCTCGCTTATCCACCACATCCACCCGCGCCGGAGGAATTCTCGCATCTGCTCCCGAGGCACAGCTACATTATGGCAATTACACGGCGGCCTCCGGTCGAAAGTTAACGGCACAAGCACTTGACGACGGCGCAGATTCTCTCATCGTCGGCTCCCCTAGGCTTATGGCCGGCGTCGCGGCAGAGTTAAAAGACCGAGGTTTAAGAATCCCAGATGACGTTGGAGTAGCAGCATATGGTGATCCGGAGTGGTACTCCCTGATCGGCCCTGGCATTACCTGTTTCACGCCTCCTCGCGCCACGATGGGGACAGAGGCGGTCCGGATTCTACGCGGCCTCATGGATGGGACAGGAGCGCCCGAGCGGCTTTTCCTCCCTGGAGCACTCATCTCTCGTGGATCTCTCTCATAATCTCTCGACAACATACATGGTCTCCACAGGGCGATCTTGATTACCGCATATAGATAAGAGGACCGCCCTGTCCCTCATTGTGAGGGCAGGGCGGTCGCTGTGAGCGCTTATTCATTAGCGTGGGCTAGTTGAGACCCTTTTGCTCGTCTTCGCGGCGATTCTCCTCGTTGATGCGGCGCAGGGCTTCCATTTCCTCATGGTGGTTCTCGCGCTTGATCTGTGCGCGACGTGCCATGAGCTCTGGATCATCTGCCTTGAACATGCCGGAGGTTTCGGAGTCAGAGTAACCAAGCTGGTTCATCTGCTTCGGAACGCGAGCGCCCGTGTACTCGAGCGGGATAGCGTTACCCTCAGCGTCAGTTGCCAGCGGCTGGTGGATCTCGACGAAGGCACCGTTTGGCAGCTTCTTGATAACACCGGTCTCGATGCCGTGCTCCAGAACCTCACGGTCGGAGCGCTGCAAGCCAACACAGATGCGGTACGTCAGGAAGTACGCGATCGGAGGCAGCACAATCAGACCGATTCGACCGACCCAGGTCATCGCGTTCAGCGAGATCTGGAAGTGGTATGCGAACAGGTCGTTACCACCGGAAAGAGTCAGCAGCAGGAAGAACACGATACCCATGACACCGATGCCGGTACGAACTGGAACGTCACGAGGACGCTGCAGCAGGTTGTGGTGAGCGTTGTCGCCGGTGGACTTCTTTTCGATCCATGGGTAAGCAAACAGGAGGACCACCATGATCAGGGCCATGACGACCACCCAGAATGCGCCAGGGATCGTGTAGTTACCGATGTAGAGCTCCCATGCCGGCATAACACGTGCTGCGCCGTCAGTCCACAGCATGTAGATATCAGGCTGAGAACCTGCAGAGACCTGCGATGGGTTGTAAGGACCAATGTTCCAAATGGCGTTAATGGTGGTAAGGCCTGCCATTGCTGCCAGCACTGCGAACACGATCAGACCCATACCGATAGCCTTCGTTGCGAAGACCGGCATAATGCGGATGCCGACAACGTTGTTCTCGGTGCGGCCAGGGCCAGGGAACTGGGTGTGCTTCTGGTACCAGACCAGCAGGACGTGTGCCGCGATTAGCGCCAGGATCAGACCAGGCAGGACCAGCACGTGCAGGATGTAGAAACGGTCCAGCATCAGATCGGACGGGAAGTCGCCACCGAAGATAGCCCAGTGGACCCAGGTGCCCAGAATTGGGACAGCCAGGATGATCGCAGACATAATACGCAGACCAACGCCGGAGAGCAGGTCGTCTGGCAGGGAGTAACCCATGAAGCCTTCGACCATGCCCAGCAGGATCAGGGTGCAACCGATGATCCAGTTAGCTTCACGTGGACGACGGAACGCACCGGTGAAGAAGATACGCATCATGTGCGCCACCATGGACATCATGAACAGCAGAGCTGCCCAGTGGTGCATCTGGCGGACAAAGAGGCCGCCTCGCACCTCGAAGGAGATGTCAAGGGCCGTTGCGTAGGCGCGGGACATTTCCACGCCATTCAGTGGTAGGTATGCGCCGTCGTAGATGATCTTCGTAATCGAAGGATCAAAGAACAGCGCCAGGTAGATACCCGTTAGCAGCAAGATGATGAAGCTATAGAGAGCTACCTCACCAAGCATGAACGACCAGTGAGTCGGGAATACCTTGTTCAGCTGCGGGCGCAGAAAGCCCGCGATTGTCGTGCGCGAATCAACAGCGTTCGCGGCTTTTCCTAATTTAGTGCTCATTACGACTTACGCTCCCAGAAAGCAGGGCCGAGTGGCTCGATGAAGTTGCCACGGGCGATGAGGTAACCGTCTTCGTCAACCTCCAGTGGCAGCTGTGGAAGTGCACGCGCTGCTGGGCCGAAGACTGGCTTGCCGTGCTGCAGTGCGTCGAACTGCGACTGGTGGCACGGGCAAAGAATACGGTTGGTCTGTGCTTCGTACAGCGAGGTCGGGCAACCGATGTGCGTACAGATCTTGGAGTACGCGTAGTAGTCGCCGTAGTGGAAGTCTTCTTGACCTTCACGTTCGATGACCTTTGCTGCATCGTCGGAACGCAGACGGATCAGCATGACAGAGTTACGAGGACCGTGGATGGAGTGCATGTGGTTCTCGTAGACATCACGGGACGGATCGTAGAGATCGCCATCGTTGACGTCTTCTGCAGCCAGTGGGTATACGGTTTCCATACCTGCGGCTGCGATCTCCTCCGGACGAACACGGACCAGACGGGAAACACCAGTTGTGGAGTAATGGCTACCGGACTCGCCTTCGTGCTTCTCGGCAATCGCGCCGGTGTCACGTGCGAGGTACAGCTTGACACCCTGGTCGTGAAGATCCCAACCAGAGGTCCACAGGGTTCCGTCGCCGTTGTAGTTCATCTCGTGGCGTGGACGCCATGGATCCTTGATCGCACCACCCAGTGGGGCGATGATGACCAGGCCTGCGAGGAGACCGGCACCGCCGAGGAGACCCTTCATCACGTTGCGACGACCAAGCGTGGAAGTCTCCCACGCGTCGGTCAGCAAAGCGGTAGTGGTGCGGCGGTCGACTTCCGACGAGTAACCGTCATGGCGGCGCTGCACTGCTACCTCTTCAGGAATGAACTTCTTCACGTACTGGATAATTGCGACACCCAGGCCGAGAAGAGCCAAACCGGAAGTGAGACCCAGAAGAGGAGTGTACAGAGAGAACACGCCCAGGCCTTCGTCACCGTGGAACTTAGGCTCCCACGGCCAGAAGAGGTATACAGCCAAGAAGGCGATACCAGAGATGATCGAGACTGCTAGCCAGATGTTGATTCCGGCAGCTGCACGCTTCTCCGCTGGGTCGTTTTCGATGGGGAAACGTTCCTTGCGGTACGCAATGGTTACGTCATCCATCTCGGTGCCGAGCGTTGCCAGCTCAGCATTGGACATCGCGTCGAGCTCGCGGTCGGTGTAATTCTTGTTTACGTCGTTACTCATGAGCGCGATCCAATCCACATAGCAGCGGCGCCGATCAAAGTGACGCCAATCATCCACATAGCAAGACCCTCAGAGACAGGTCCAAGGCCGCCGAGTGCGTATCCCGAAGGGCTTGGAGTCTCCTTCGAGGACTTCACAAAGGCAATGATGTCCTTCTTCTCGTCAGCGGTCAGCTGGCGATCAGAGAACTTCGGCATGTTCTGCGGGCCGGTCAGCATAGCCTGGTAGATCTCCTGCTCGTTGGCAGGGTCAAGCACAGGCGCGTACTTACCGGAGGACAAAGCGCCGCCACGGCCAGTGAAGTTGTGGCAGGACGCGCAGTTGGTACGGAACAGCTCGCCGCCGCGGGCGACGTCTTCAGACTGAATCTGTCCGTTGTAGTTCTTACCGCGCAACTCCTCCATTGCGAGGGTGCCGTCTTCGTTGTACACCAGCTCTGGGCCACCGCCGTTAGCGGCGACATATGCGGCAAGAGCGAGCGACTGCTGCTCGGTGTAGCGAGGCTGCTTACGCTCTGCCTGAGCATCGTTCGACATCATCGGCATGCGGCCGGAGTGCACCTGGAAGTACACGGCACCCTCGCCGACGCCGATCAGCGAAGGGCCACGGTCCTTGACACCTTGCAGGTTCGCGCCATGGCAGGTGATGCAAGCAACGTCGTAGAGGTCCTTGCCCTCTTGGATCAATGCTTGCTCATCACGCTGAGCCGTCGCAACCTGCGCGTCAGGGGTCAGAGCCGAGGCCAAGATGCCTGCGCCGGTCAGGCCAACGGTCAGGGCCGCGGCACCGGCGACTGTGCGACGAACCTTGCGGTTGCGCACCTTCTTCGGGTTCTTTTCCATCTTTTTCCCTTTAGCGACTATGTATTGATTCGTTTTCAGACCCAATGGTCATTACTGGACTAGGTACAAGGTGATGAACACGCCGACCCAGATCACGTCGACGAAGTGCCAGTAGTAGGAGGTCACCATTGCGGCAGTTGCCTGTGCCGGTGTGAACTTCGACTTCGACACACGAAGCATCACGACGATGAAGGCGATGATGCCTGCAGTCACGTGAGCCATGTGGAAGCCGGTGATGATGTAGAACACCGAACCATAGACACTGCTTTGGACAGTTACACCATGGTGGATCATCTCGTACCACTCGAAGGCAACCAAGCCCAGGAAGATTACGCCGAGAATGATCGTGATGGTGAACCATTTCCTCAGTCCGTAAACGTCACCCCTTTCCGCTGCGAAGACGCCGAACTGCGAGGTGATGGAGGAGGTGACCAGGATTACGGTGATAATCAAACCGTAAGTCACGTTCAGATTTGCGGTCTGAACCGCCCAGTCACCTGTCGCCATGCCATTCGCACGCGATGTGAAGTACATCGCGAAGAGCCCAGCGAAGAACATCAATTCCTGCGCAAGAAACAGGATGGTACCCACGCTGACCATGTTTGGTCGGTTCAGCACGGGCACACGCTGTTGCTGCGCAGCCGTATTGTCATTAGAAATTGCGCTCGTCACGCATGTAAGTATGGCCGGTTTCATGCCTAAAGTCACCTTGTTCACCCCCGAAAGAATTCTGTGAACACCCCAAGTACCAGCACTTTTAGACCCAACGAAAGTTGTAGAAAACATTTTTAAGGCGCCGGGAACTTTTTGATGCTTTCATACGACGCGGTGTTATTGCTGGTCAACCGTTTAAGTTTTAGTGCGCCCACTTTTCAATATCTCGGCACTGCCCGATCCCGGCGGCAGAGTCCGCATTTTGGAAGCGAGTTTAGGTTCCTGCCTGTGATCGACTTAACAAAAGCAGGGGGTATATTTCCGCTGGTTCCCTACTTTCGGTTGACCCCGAAGCTTTGGTATCTAAAGATTGAGTCTCGGAATTACCCCCATTCATGCAAAAACCGGGCACCACCACATTCGCGTGATGGTGCCCGGGTTCTGCGGCCGCAGAAGGCAACGGCCGCACTACTCGTAGCGAGTGAAGACCTAGTGCTTTTCCCTCGGAATGGAGAACTGAAGGTTCAGCATGGTGGTCGACCAGATGAGGCACACTGCACCGAAGACGACGAGCCATAGCTGCCAGAAAGCAATGCCAAGACCCAGGAAGAAGATGGAGCCCGCCATAGCCAGCGGCCAGATGGAGTGTGGGGCGAAGAAGCCCAGCACGCCTGCGCCATCTTCGATCTCCGCCTCTTCCCAGTCTTCAGGAAGGACGTCGGCACGACGCTCGGTGAAGTGCAGGTATGCACCGATCATCAAAGACATCACGGTAGCGAGGATAAGTGCAACGCCGCCAGCCCACTCGTACCCGAACAGGTAAGCATCGTCACTGATCCAGCTGGTGCCGAAGGCATAGAGAACAGCCATGACACCCAGGAAGGCCGCGAGGCCGTAGAAAAGTTTTGCTGATGGTCCCATTTGTAATTACCTAGCCCTTCTTAAACTCGCGCGTTGTTGTCGACGTAGTTATTCTCGTCGCGAGTACCGTCGCGCTCGGAAACGAATGGGTGGGTCGACGTTGCGTATGGTGCCTCACCGATCGCTGCCAGTGCCTCGGAGTTCGGCGCCTCAGGGTTGTCCTGGCGGAACTGCATGTACTGGTTGAACTGGTCACGCTCAACAACGCGCAACTCGAAGTTCATCATGGCGTGGTATGTACCGCACATCTCTGCACAGCGACCGACGAATGCACCGGTCTCATCAATCGACTCAACCTGGAAGCTACGCTCCTGCTGGTTGACCTCTGGGTGAGCATAAGCGTCACGCTTGAACAGGAACTCTGGAACCCAGAATGCGTGGGAAACGTCGCCAGATGCCAGACGGAACTCAATCGGCGTATCTACCGGAAGAACCAGAACTGGTACTTCCTCAGTCGAACCGATGGTCTCGATCTGGTTGAAGTTCAGGTAGGACTGGTCACCCTTGGACTGTCCGTGGATTGGGTTCGGGTTAGCGACACCCTCTGCGTCGAAGCGGGTCTCGTCCGCTGCCGCCTGACGCTCTTCGTCGGTACCGACATAATCCTGGCCGGTTCCGGAGAGTTCACCAGAAACGTTCGCGTAACCAAACTTCCAGTTCCACTGGAACGCAGTGACATCGACGATAACCTCAGGGTTCTTATCCTTCGCGATGACCTTCTGCTGAGTCTGAACAGTGAAGAAGAACAGCACCATCACAATGACGATAGGCGCGATAGTCAGAACCAACTCGAGTGGGATGTTGTACTGCAGCTGCTTCGGGAATTCTCCCGCACCCTGCTTCTCGCGGCGCTTGCGGTTCCAGCGGAAGATCGACACGAGGAAGATGGCCCACATGATGATGCCAATCACCCAAGCGGTCACCCACACCCAGATCCAGAAGTTATACATGCTCTGCCCCTCAGGAGTGATGGGGTCCGGCCAGCCCATTGCCAAAGCGTTGGAGAGAGCCTTCGGGGCCGCCACATCACAACCCGCAAGCGCAAGGCCACCGAGCGCAATTGCGCTAATGGCGCCAAACTTGCGCGCGAAGCCACGATTGTTTCGCATTTCCACGTGTGTCTGCCTTCCTGTCCACACAACAAAAGTCTCGAACAGAATTCGAGTATTACTACATACACAGAATAGTTCACTGAGCGCCCGCCTTTAATTCGTTCGAAAAGATCAAACTTTCGATACCTGAACGGGGATTATGCCTTTGCCGTCAAACTACAGGCAGTGGCACTTCTACCCCCACAAACGCCACCATCACCCAACACTTTGGGTGACCTACGACATATTTGGGCGATTTTTTCTCCACCTAAAGTTGGCCCCCAATTGGGTGCCAGCTAAAGGTGGAAGTGGAAAAGGGTCGCTTTTGGTCCCGTTGATCGCGCTCGTCAGCCTGCCCCCGCCTCAATCTTTTCACTCAGTTTGTTCTCTCCGATTCAAGTCTTCATGGAAGGTATTTCCTTAAGTCTTGCGGGCGCGGGCCCTTCGTAACCGCTTCCCTCCTAGTATGCGCGTAGACTGCTTTAGTGAACTTTGAACTCGGGGCGTTTCCCCGTCGTTCTATGCCTTATATATAGGAGCGGTTTTTACACTATGTGCGGTCTACTAGGAATGCTGACCAGTCGCGGAAACGCAGGCGACTTTGTCGACGCCGTCGAGCAGGGTTTGCCCTGCATGCGTCACCGGGGCCCTGACGGCGCGGGTACGTGGCACGATGATTCTGTCGTATTTGGCTTCAATCGCCTCGCCATCATCGACCTGGCCCACTCCCATCAACCACTCCAATGGGGCCCCGTAGACGCACCTGAGCGTTACACCTTGGTGTTCAACGGTGAAATCTATAACTTCGTCGAACTGCGCGCTCAGCTTCAGGCAGCGGGATACGAGTTCAAGACGTCTGGTGACTCCGAAACCATTGTTGTCGGCTACCACCACTGGGGTGCGGACGTGGTCAACCATCTGCGGGGCATGTTCGCATTTTTGATTTGGGATACAGAGACGCAGACTCTGTTCGCGGCTCGTGACCAGTTCGGCATCAAGCCGCTCTACTATGCCACCACCGAAGCCGGCACGGTCTTCGCGTCTGAGAAGAAGTCCATCCTCGAGATGGCAGACGCGATCGGTCTAGGTCTGGACCTTGATAAGCGCGCAATCGAGCACTATGTCGATCTGCAGTATGTTCCAGAACCCGAGTCACTCCACAAGGAGATCCGCCGCGTGGAGTCGGGCTGCCACGTCACTTTGAAGGCCGGCGAAGAGGTCAACGCAGTCCGCTACTTCAAGCCTCAGTTCCAGACCACCCCGGTACCGAAGGGTTCGGAGCAGGCGCTGTTTGATCGAATTGCACGAGTACTCGATGATTCCGTCGAAAAGCACATGCGCGCAGACGTGACCGTGGGCTCGTTCCTCTCCGGCGGTATTGACTCTACTGCCATCGCCGCGCTGGCGAAGAAGCACAACCCGAACCTTCTGACCTTCACCACCGGCTTTGAGCGGGAAGGCTATTCGGAGGTCGATGTCGCGGCCGAATCGGCAGAGGCGATTGGGGCGGAGCACATCGTCAAGATTGTTTCGCCGGAGGAATACGCGGATGCTATCCCCAAGATCATGTGGTACCTCGACGATCCCGTCGCAGACCCTTCTCTGGTCCCCCTCTTCTTCGTGGCCCAAGAGGCTCGCAAGCACGTCAAGGTAGTGCTGTCCGGCGAGGGCGCCGACGAACTGTTCGGCGGCTACACCATCTATAAGGAGCCACTGTCGCTTGCGCCTTTCGACAAGGTCCCCGACCCACTGCGGAAGGGTCTGGGTCAGCTGTCGCGCATCTTGCCTGACGGCATGAAGGGCAAGTCGCTGCTGGAGCGCGGCAGCCAGAAGATGGAGACGCGTTACTACGGCAATGCCCGCAACTTCAATTGGGAGCAGCTGCAACGTGTCCTGCCGTGGGCGAAGCGCGAGTGGGACCACCGCGAAGTCACCGCTCCGATTTATGCCGCTTCGGAGGCTGCCGGCATGGATCCGGTGGCTCGCATGCAGCATCTGGACCTGTTCACGTGGATGCGCGGCGACATTCTGGTCAAGGCCGACAAGATCAATATGGCTAACTCGCTTGAACTGCGCGTGCCTTTCTTGGACAAGGAGGTCTTCGAGGTCGCCCAGACCATCCCGCATGATCTCAAGATTGCCAAAGGCACAACGAAGTACGCTTTACGACGAGCGCTTGAGCAGATCGTCCCCGCACACGTACTGCACCGCAAGAAGCTCGGTTTCCCAGTGCCGATGCGCCACTGGTTAGCGGGCGACGAACTATTCGGCTGGGCGCAGGACACTATCAAGGAGTCCGGCACTGACGACATCTTCAACAAGCCTGAGGTCTTGGAGATGCTCAAGGAACACCGCGACGGGGTCTCCGATCACTCCCGTCGTCTCTGGACCGTTCTGGCCTTCATGGTGTGGCACGGGATCTTCGTCGAAAAGCGGATCGATCCGCAGATCGAGCACAAGGATTATCCGGTCGATCTCTAAAACTCGAGGCGTAGCCAGGGCGATTCTGGCACGCGCTCGAAGTAGTTCATGTAGAGCAAGTCCATCCACGCGGCGTGCGAACCCTCCGAGTGCAGGGCCAACGCCACGTGGTAGGCCTCATTGAACTCGCGCCAGCTGGCGTATTCGCGGCGGGCAGACCGCGCGATGTCGGCCAGCACTTCCGACATTTGTTCCACGCTGGCCCACTCCAGTGAGCACCCGATATAGGCCAGTGTGGCTAGCCGGCGCAGATCCCACGCGGCAAGAGAGTTCGGTACGCGTGGTGGCAAAAGTAGGTGGCCGCCGGGAAGCGTATCGACGCCGGTCTGTGCCCTCTCGCCGAGCTCCGCGGCAGAAGGATCCGCACCAGATGAAATGTGATCGAAGGCGGAGTAGAAATCTTCGGCGTTGTGCACTCCCCAGGAATCGCGCAGCAATCCCTTCAGCTGGGAGCGCTGCTTCCTACCCCATAAGCCGGTGAGATTCTCTGGGCCGTTGACGGTGCGGGTGAAGCCTTGAGTGGCTTGCGGAAAACTCAGTGCGAAACCGAATCCAACTACGGGGTCATAGTCGTCGGAATAGCGCAGCGTATCCGGCATGATCGTGCGGTAGCTACGGATGTCTGTGGTGTCGACATTCATGAACTCATCGAAACTGCTAATCCCACGCTCGCGGGCAAAATCGTAGACCTGCTGCATAAACTTTTCTCTGCTGGGCCCCACGGGGGCATGAACGAAAATAACCCGCCTCACGCCTCCCCCTATGGGAAACCGTGGGCGGGATCTTAGAAAACGGTGGCTTTAGTTGAAGGAGTCGCCGCAAGCGCAGGAGCCGCCAGCGTTTGGGTTGTCGATGGTAAAGCCCTGTGCCTCGATGGTGTCAGAGAAATCGATGGTTGCACCGGCGAGGTAAGGGACACTCATCTTGTCGACCACCAGGCGGACGCCACCGACGAAATCTTCCTTGTCCCCGTCGAGCTCGCGGTCATCGAAGTAGAGCTGGTAACGCAGGCCAGCGCAGCCACCAGGCTGGACGGCGATACGGAGGGAGAGATCGTCGCGACCTTCCTGGTCAAGCAGGGCTTTTGCCTTGGCGGCAGCTTCGTCGCTGAGGATGACACCGGTGGAGGAGGTAGGTGCGGTCATTGTGGTCTCCTTAAAAATGAACCTTGTGTTTAAAACGGTCTGGCCCGGGTTAACCCCTAGTGTGCACTAAACAGTACACCCCTTCGGTCAGAAGCGGTAGGGCCTTAACGAGCACAACGCCTATGATACGACCCGTATTCCCGATTTTCACGCCCTCCTTGTAGCCTAGAAGGCGTGAAACTTCCCTGGCAGAAATCAGATGACTCGAAATCCGGTAGCACCGCGATGGGCTTGGGCGACTCGGAAACACCAGACAATGCGGCGGAGGCAACCTCGTCGACAAGCGACGAGCGTCCCCTGCCAAAGGGCTATACCCCGCCGAAGGGTAAACCCACGCCGAAGCGCCGCGAACAAGAAATCGCTCGCGGTGTCGTCCGCGACCCCAACGCGTTGAGCCCTGCGGAGGCCGCGCAGCGTCATAAGGAACTGAAGAAGTCCATGACGAAGGAAGAATGGCGCGAATATAAAAAGAAGAATCGCGAAGAGAACCGGGAGCAGAACCGGGAAATCCAGCGTCGCATGAACGAGGGCGATGAGCGGTTCCTGATGGAGCGCGACCGCGGCGAGGAGCGCCGTTATATCCGTGACTGGGTGGACTCGCGCCGTTTCTTCACCAACTGGGCCATGCCGTTGATGATTACGCTGCTGATCGTGATGGTGTTGAGCTCCTGGTTCCCTGCCCTGTCGGTCTTTGTCACCGGCGGTTCGATGGTGCTGATTCTGGCTCTGTTTGGTGAAGGCCTCTATATCGGCAAGTCTGCGAACAAGGCTACGCGGGAGAAGTTCCCGAACGCGACAAATATTGGATTCGGCACCGGCATGTACGCCTACTCGCGCGCATCCCAACCGCGGAAATGGCGCACACCGAAGCCGCAGGTTGAAATCGGCGCAACCGTCTAAGCTTGTATGGTAGTTCCATCAACCCCACCACGTTTTGGAGAGTGAGCTCAGGTGTTTGACGCTGTCACCAGCCCCAATGAGGCCATTCGTTCCCAGGTCTCTGCCGCTGTTGCGTCCACTCCCCGCGGCGCTTCCTTTGGGCGCCTGCGCGACGCAGCAGCTTGGATTGCCGCTTGCCAGGGCAATGACAGCCCCTCCCCTTTCGAGCAGGCCCGCACCATCGTGGTTGCTGGCGATCACGGTATTGCCGCGCGTGGCATTTCCGCGTACCCGCAGGAGGCCTCTGTCGCACAGGCCGAGGAGATTCAGGCCGGCGGCGGGCCAGTTCACACGATGGCGCGCGCGGCCGGAGCTGCAGTGCGGCTGGTAGACGTCTCCCTTGATCGTGACGCATGGGGCGAAGAGCGGGTTGCTCGCTCTAGCGGCGCAATCGATGTGGAAGATGCGATGACGTCGGAGCAGTTCCAGCGCGCGATCGAAATTGGTCAGCGTTTGGCTGATCAGGAAATTGATGCAGGCGCCGATGTGATCATCCCAGCTGACCTCGGGGTGGGTAATACCACCGTGGCCGCCGCCGTCTTCGGTGCATTAACACGCACCGAGCCGGTCGTCGCAGTCGGTCCAGGTTCCGGCATTAACGACGAAGCGTGGAAAACCAAGGTCGCCGTGATCCGCGACGCCATGTTCCGGGTTCGCACGTTCCGTGATGATCTCCCCGCCGTTCTCACCGCCATCTCCGCGCCGTGCTTCGTCACCCTCGTCGGATTGATTGCGCAGGCAGCGGTTCGGCGTACACCAGTGCTTATCGACGGCGCCTACCCCGCCGTTGCTGCCTATGTAGCAGAGCGGATGGCCCCAGGAACCAAGGACTGGCTCATCGCTGGCCAACTCTCCCCCGAACCCTGCCACCTGATCAGCCTGCAGGCCCTTGATCTGACTCCGCTGATTGCCTTGGACATGTCGACGGGCCAAGGAGCTGGCGCGCTCGCTGCGCTGCCACTGCTGAATTCAGCTGCTCAACTTATTTCCGACGAACTAGGCGTGCACGACGAATAACCCCGCGGTATGGGTGGCCGCGGGGTTAGCGTGAAAGTCTCTTGAGGGGGTGTCCTCGGGGATCGTCGGAAAGCGAGCTACTTGACCAGCGGGTACACCCAACCGTGGGTATCCTCGACCACGCCGTGCTGAATGCCGGTCAGTCGCTCGCGCATCGCCATGGTGATCTCACCAGGCTCATTGTTGTTTACCTGGAACTCGCCGTGGTTGCTCAGCACGCGGCCGACCGGGGTGATCACCGCTGCGGTGCCGCACGCCATGGCTTCGCTCATCGCACCGGAGCGGGCGTCGTCGGCCCATTCCTGCTTGTGAATACGGCGCTCCTCCGTCTTGTAGCCCAGGTCGCGCGCTACCTGCAGCAAGGAATCGCGGGTAATGCCTGGCAGCAGGGAGCCCGACAGAGCCGGGGTGACTACCGTGGCGTCATCGCCGGAGCCGTAGACGAACATAAGGTTCATGCCGCCCATCTCTTCGATGTAGTTGTGCTCGATACCGTCAAGCCACACCACCTGGTCGCAGCCCTTCTCCTCTGCTTGAGCCTGCGCCAGCAGGGAGGCAGCATAGTTGCCAGCAAACTTCGCCGCACCGGTACCACCTGGTGCAGCGCGGGTGTAGTCTTCCGACAGCCACACGCTGACTGGCTTCAGGCCGCCCTTGAAATAGGCGCCGGATGGCGAAGCGATAACGAAGAAACGGTAGGAATCCGCTGGTGAGACACCCAAGGAGACCTCCGTGGAGATCATGAAGGGGCGCAGGTAGAGGCTGGCCTCTCCCCCGGCTGCGGGCACCCAGGCCTGGTCGGCGTCGACAAGCAAGCGCAGCGCTTCCAGGAAGACCTCGGTGGGTAGTTCCGGCATGGCCATGCGTCGCGCGGAATCCTTCATGCGCTCCGCATTTGATTCCGGGCGGAAGGTGGCGATGGTGCCGTCTGGCTGGCGGTAGGCCTTCAGCCCTTCAAAGATGGCCTGGCCGTAATGGAACACGGTGGTCGCCGGGTCCATCGGGATGGATTCATAAGGACGCAGCTGCGCGTCGTGCCAGCCTTGATCCTCGGTCCAGTCGATGGTGATCATGTGATCGGTGAATTTCTTACCGAATTGTGGATTCGCGAGGATCTCTTCGAGTTCCTTGCCGGTTGTGGGATTGTCGGTCTTCGTGACCTTAAATTCAAGAGACGTCATGCCCTCCAACATACTCGCGCCTGTTCAGTGGTTGTCGATATGCTCGTAGGTACGACGAGTTTTTTGTCTGAAACGAAAAAGAAAGGATTTTCCATGAGCTTTACTCTCCCTGTCACCGGAACCACCCTTACCCTCGGGTTCGCCACGAAGGCACCGAAGAAACCGGAGACTCTCCTCATCCCCGTCACGAAGGGTGAAACTTTAGAGGTGCCCGTTACCGCGCTGGTTCCGAAGGGCCTGCTTGAGGCACTGGAGCGCGTCGGCGCTACCGGTGAGCACGGCGAGATCACGCGCGTGCTTCACGACGATCAACTGGTGATTGCTTTCGGTCTGGGAGATGCTGAGGAGATTGACGACGACGCCGTGCGCCGCGCTGCGGGCGTTCTTGGCCGCTCCCTCAAGGGCGTGCGCGAGGCCGTCATCTCCGCCGAGTTCGGTGTGACCCCCATCGTCGAGGGCCTGCTGCTGGGCGGTTACTCCTACGGTGGCTTCAAGTCTGCTGACAAAAAGAAGGACAAGAAGGCCAAGGACGACAAGCCAGTCACCATCACGGTGGTGGCTGAAAAGTCGGCCAAGGACGAGTTCGTGGCGGCGCAGATCGTGTGCGAGTCTGTGAACCTGGCTCGCGACCTTGTAAACACGCCTGCCAACCACCTCTACCCGGAGGTCTACGCGGAACTGGTGCAGTCCGTCGGCAAGGAAGCCGGTCTGAAGGTCGATGTCTTGGATGAGAAAGCTCTGGAAAAGGGCGGCTTTGGCGGCTTGATCGCCGTGGGCAAGGGTTCCGTTCGCCCGCCACGCCTTGTACATCTGTCGTGGGCTCCGCGTCGTGCGAAGAAGAAGGTCGCCCTCGTCGGCAAGGGCATCACCTTTGATACCGGCGGCATCTCGCTGAAGCCGGGTTCGAAGATGGAAGACATGATTTCCGACATGGGTGGCTCCGCCATGATGCTGGGCGCCACCATCGCGGCAGCTCGTCTGGATCTTCCGGTACAGGTGGACACGTGGCTGTCCATGGCAGAGAATATGCCTTCCGGTGGGGCCACCCGCCCGGGCGATGTGATTACCCACTACGGTGGCAAGACCTCGGAGATCATCAACACCGATGCTGAGGGCCGCGTTGTGCTTGCCGACGCCCTGGCACGCGCCTCCGAGGAGAAGCCGGACTTCCTGATCGAGGCATCCACCCTCACCGGCGCACAGCTGGTGGCTTTAGGTGCGCGCACTGCAGGTGTGATGGGTTCTGATGAATTCCGCGACCGCGTGGCTCAGACTGCTCGTGAGGCCGGTGAGCCAGCATGGGCGATGCCACTTCCGGAGGAGACTGCGGAGGATCTGAAGTCCCCAATCGCAGATGTGCGCAACTCTCACAATTCCCGCTTCGCTGGGATGCTTGTTGCTGGCCGCTATATTGAGGCGTTCGTCGGCGAGGGCATCGAGTGGGCCCACGTTGACATTGCTGGTCCAGCGTTCAACGGTGGCAGCCCTCACGGCTACACGCCGAAGCGCGCTACCGGTTACGGTGTGCGTTCCGTCGTCAACGTGCTGCGCAGCCTGGTGTAGCTAGTTAGTTTGGGTTTTCGCCGCGCTCGAATTTGGCGCGGCGTTCCCGCTGTTCTGCGCGCTTGCGCAAGATACGTTCTTGCTCCATTTTGCGGCGCATCCGGTCTGGGTAACCGGTTTCTTCCACGTCGTAGATCGGAATGTTTAACAGCTTCGCTGCGGCGTCGATACCTTTGGGCCCGCCGATGCGCCGCCGCGTGTGGTCACCGTTTTCGTCGACAAGCACGATGGACATTTCGTTAACCACGGTTTCTGGCTCAATGAAGCCCTCGACGAAGGCGCGACCCTTGACCCACTCGGCGAGGTACCTGCTGTCCTCGGCACGGATCGTTTCACCTGGGGCGCGGGGTGGGCGCAGGGGTGACGAGTTCTTTTTTCGTCCGAAAAGGTTAAACACAGTTATCCATCATACTTAGGTATGGGGGTAGTTTTAATCCGCCCCAACTATCCCCGGTTTATACCCACAAAGTTTTGCCAACAGGTACGCTGGACACATAAAGCTTCCGTTTAACTAATTTTCGAGGAGACTCAAAACATGGCGCACTCTGTTGAGATGCCCGAGCTGGGCGAATCCGTCACCGAAGGCACAATCACCACGTGGATGAAGGAAGTCGGCGATACGGTCGAGGTCGACGAACCTTTGCTCGAGGTCTCTACCGACAAGGTCGACACCGAGATTCCGTCCCCTGTCGCGGGCGTGCTGTTGGAAATCAAGGCAGAAGAAGATGACACTGTCGAGGTCGGCGAGGTCATCGCAATTGTTGGCGACGAGGGCGAAGAAGCCGACTCCGGTAAGGACGACGAGGCTGCGGAAGAGGATGCCTCCGACGACGCTGAGGAGAAGGCCGAAGAGAAGAAGGACGAGGAGCCAAAGAAGAAGTCCGGTGGCTCCGGTTCCGCGACCGATGTTGAGATGCCTGAGCTCGGCGAGTCCGTTACCGAGGGCACCATCACCACCTGGCTGAAGGAAGTCGGCGACGAAGTCGAGGTCGACGAGCCACTGCTGGAGGTCTCCACCGACAAGGTCGACACCGAAATCCCATCCCCAGTCGCAGGCACCCTGGTAGAAATCCTCGCCGAGGAAGACGACACCGTTGAGGTTGGCGAAGTCATCGCACGCATCGGCGACGCGGACGCGGCCTCTGGCGAGTCCGAGGAGAAGGAAGAGTCCGAAGACAAGGAAGAGGACCGCGACGTACCTTCCGAGGAAGCCATCGAGGAAGCCGAGTCCAAGGACGAGAACGACACCGTCGATGAGGCAGCCAAGGACAAGCCAAAGAAGAAGTCCGGTGGCTCCGGTTCCGCGACCGATGTTGAGATGCCTGAGCTCGGCGAGTCCGTTACCGAGGGCACCATCACCACCTGGCTGAAGGAAGTCGGCGACGAAGTCGAGGTCGACGAGCCACTGCTGGAGGTCTCCACCGACAAGGTCGACACCGAAATCCCCTCCCCAGTCGCCGGTACCTTGGTAGAAATCCTCGCCGAGGAAGACGACACCGTCGAGGTCGGTGAAGTCATCGCACGCATCGGCGATGCGGACGCGGCCTCTGGCGAGTCCGAGGAGAAGGAAGAGTCCGAGGAGAAGGAACAGGCTCCTGCCAAGGAAGAGCCAAAGAAGGAAGAGGACGCTGACGCCTCCGACAAGAAGGAAGAGAAGACCGAGAAGAAGGAGGAGCCAAAGCAGGCTGCTACTTCTGAGAAGGTCAACAACTCCGGCAACGTTCCTTATGTCACCCCGCTGGTCCGCAAGCTGGCTGACAAGCATGGCGTAGACCTGAACTCCGTCGAGGGCACCGGCGTCGGTGGCCGCATCCGCAAGCAGGATGTTCTGGCTGCGGCCAAGGGCGATTCTGCAGCTGCAGAATCCGCAGACGCTCCGAAGGCTGAGGAGAAGGCTGCACCGAAGGGCGCACGCTCCAACTGGTCCACCAAGTCTGTGGATCCGGAGAAGGCAGAGCTCATCGGCACCACCCAGAAGGTCAACCGCATCCGCGAGATCACCGCGACCAAGATGGTGGAGTCGCTGCAGACCACGGCCCAGCTCACCCACGTGCAGGAAGTCGACGTCACCCGCGTTGCTGACCTGCGCAAGAAGGTCAAGCCAGCCTTCGTCGAAAAGCACGGCGTGAACATCACGTACCTGGCGTTCTTCGTGAAGGCTACGGCTGAGGCTCTTGTGTCTCACCCGAACGTCAACGCATCCTACGATGCTGAGGCGAAGGAGATCACCTACCACGACTCCGTGAACATCGGCATCGCCGTGGACACCCCACAGGGTCTGCTGGTGCCAGTGATCAAGGGTGCTCACGAGATGAACCTGGCGGACATCGCTAAGGCCATCGTTGATCTGGCAGAGCGCGCACGCAACAAGAAGCTGCGTCCGGATGACCTGTCGGGTGCAACCTTCACCGTGACCAACATTGGTTCCGAAGGCGCACTGCTGGATACTCCAGTGCTCACGCCTCCACAGGCAGGCATCCTGGGTACCGCTGCGATTGAGAAGCGCCCAGTGATCATCACGGAGGATGGCGTGGACTCCATCGCTATCCGCCAGATGTGCTACCTGCCATTCACCTATGACCACCAGCTGGTCGACGGTGCAGATGCCGGTCGCTTCGTCACCACGATCAAGGACCGCATCGAAAACGGCGATTTTGAGGATGACCTCGGTCTCTAACACCTCCAACGCCGCGTAAGGCGCACACCAACGCCCCTGCTCCAGCACTATGGAGCAGGGGCGTTTTGGCAATATGTAGCCAGTGACATGGGTACCAGAATATGATGGGTGTAAGTCAATCAATCCCCATCGACTAAGGGAGACGCGTATGGCTCTGCCACCCATTTCCGAATCGTCACCGTTCATCCATCGCCACCTCGGCCCCACCGCCGAGCAGCGCGACGAGATGCTCAGTGACATTGGCTACGCCAGCCTCGACGAGCTGCTGGACGCCGCCCTTCCACCCGGGCTTGCCGCCACTGACACAACCGACCTGCCGCCAGCTCTAGCCGAGCACGAAGCGCAGAACCGGTTGCGCGAACTAGCCAGCAAAAACAAGGTGCTCAAGGCTTTTTATGGCCAAGGCTTTTCGACGACGATCACTCCCCCAGTGATCCGCCGCGGCGTGGTGGAAGATGCTGGCTGGTACACCGCTTACACCCCCTACCAGCCGGAAATCTCCCAAGGCCGCTTGGAAGCACTGCTGAATTTCCAGACGATGATCCAGGAATTGACCGGCCTGCCCATGTCCAACGCCTCGCTTCTCGACGAAGCATCTGCCGCTGCCGAGGCCGTCGGCCTGATGAGCCGCGCGGTAAAAAAGGGCCGCCGCGTGATCTTGGACAAGCGCCTGCACCCGCAGGTGTTGTCCGTGGCCGCAGAACGCGCCCGCGCCATCGACCTTGAGGTGGAGATCACCGCGCTGGATTCAGCCCTTGTTGGCGAAGATCTCGTCGGTGTTGTGATCGCCTACCCGGGTACGGAGGGTGACATCGTCGATCCGAAGCCGATCATCGATGCAATCCACAGTCGCGGCGGCTTGGCGACGGTCACGGCTGACCCGCTGGCGCTGATGTTGCTAGAGTCGCCCGGCGCGCTGGGTGCGGACATCGTGGTTGGTTCGACCCAGCGTTTCGGTGTTCCCCTGTTTTATGGTGGTCCGCACGCAGCTTACATGGCGGTGACGGATAAGTTGAAGCGCCAGATGCCAGGCCGCCTGGTGGGCGTGTCGGTAGATGCGGAGGGTATGCCGGCGTACCGTTTGGCGTTGCAGACTCGTGAGCAGCACATTCGCCGCGAGCGCGCCACCAGTAATATTTGTACGGCGCAGGCCTTGCTTGCGGTGACGGCGTCCTTCTACGCGGTGTACCACGGCCCGGAGGGGCTGAAGGCGATTGCTCGCGATATTCACGATTGGGCCGGGCGTTTTGCGGCGTCGATCGCGCAAGCTGGCCTCGTCGTTAAGCACGATGCTTTCTTTGACACTGTCGCGGTGGAGGTTCCAGGCCGGGCGGAGGGCATCGTCGATACGCTGGCGAAGTCTGGCTACCTGGTGCGCGCGGTGGATGCGGACACGGTTGCGGTGAGCTTCGGCGAGGGCACCTCCGAGGAAGACTTGGCTGCGCTGGTGGGTGGTTTTGGGATCACAGTACTTGCCGACGATCACTCTTATGAACTGCCGGAGGAGCTGAAGCGTGCTGAGATGCCGTTGCAGCATGAGGTCTTCAATACCTATCACTCTGAGACGCAGCTGATGCGTTATATCCGTGTGCTGGGCGATAAGGATTTGGCGTTGGACCGGGCGATGATTCCGCTGGGTTCGTGCACGATGAAGCTGAACCCGACTGCCGGGTTGGAAGCGATCACGTGGCCCGGTTTTGCTGACGTGCACCCGTACACCCCGGACGAGTTCACTGAGGGCTGGCGCGAGCTGATCGAGGAGCTTGAGCAGTGGCTGGCGGAGTTGACGGGTTACGCGAAGGTGAGTGTGCAGCCGAATGCGGGCTCACAGGGTGAGTTGGCGGGCCTGTTGGCGATCCGCCGCTACCACGTGGCTAATGGGGACATGGGCCGCGATATCTGCCTGATTCCGGCGTCTGCGCATGGTACGAATGCGGCGTCGGCAACACTTGCGAACCTGCGCGTTGTGGTGGTGAAGACAGCCGACGATGGTTCCATCGATACTGCCGATTTGGATGAGAAGCTGCAGCAGTATGGCCCGCAGGTCGCGGCGATCATGATCACCTACCCGTCGACCCATGGCGTGTTTGACCCAGAGGTGCGCGAGGTGTGCGACAAGGCGCATGCGGCCGGCGGCCAGGTGTATATCGATGGCGCGAACATGAACGCGTTGACCGGTATTGCGCGGCCAGGCGATTTCGGCGGCGATGTCTCGCACCTGAATCTGCACAAGACGTTCACCATTCCGCACGGTGGCGGCGGGCCTGGCGTGGGTCCGATCGGTGTGGCGGAGCACCTCGTGCCATTCCTGCCGACGGACCCGACCACCGTTGATGCTTCCGCCCCCGTTCCGGTTGGCGAGGGTGTTCCGGTGGCTTCGACCAAGTATGGCTCGGCCGGTGTACTGCAGATTTCGTGGGCGTATATCGCCATGACGGGTGCCGCGGGCCTGGCGCACGCCACCGCGCACGCCGTGCTGGGTGCCAATTACATTTCGCGGGCGCTTGCCGACGACTTCCCCACCCTCTACACCGGCGCGAATGGTTTGGTGGGTCATGAGTGCATCTTGGACCTGCGCGAGCTAACCGATGCCTCCGGTGTGACCGCGCTGGACGTGTGCAAGCGTCTGATGGACTTCGGTTTCCACGCCCCTACTCTGGCCTTCCCGGTGGCAGGCACCCTGATGGTGGAGCCGACCGAATCCGAGGACAAGGAGGAGCTGGACCGCTTCATCACAGCGATGAAGACGATCCGCGCGGAGATCCAGGAGATCATCGGCGGCACTGTGGCCTACGAGGACTCGGTGATCGCGCACGCACCGTTTACCGCATTGTCGGTCACCCGCAATGAGTGGGAGTACTCCTTCGACCGCGAGAAGGCCTCCTACCCTGTGGACAGTCTGCGCCGCTGGAAGTACTTCCCGCCAGTGCGCCGCGTCGACGACGCCTACGGCGACCGCAACCTCGCATGCTCTTGCCCACCCCCTGAAGCTTTCGATATGGAAGGACACTAAGCACAACTATGACTGCGACTCAATCACCTTTACACGCCGTCCACGAAAAACTCGGCGCCACGTTTACTGACTTCGGCGGCTGGGACATGCCCCTGAAGTACGCCAACGAGCTCGACGAGCATCGCGCCGTACGCGCCGGCGTCGGAGTGTTTGACCTTTCCCACATGGGTGAGATCGCCGTGAGCGGCCCCGATGCCGCCGCATTCCTGGATTACGCGCTGATCTCGTCGTTAAGCACCCTGAAGCTGGGCAAGGCGAAGTACTCCATGCTTGTCGACGAAGACGGCGGGATTCTGGATGACCTGATCACCTACCGCCTGGGCGAAGAGGATTTCTTGGTGGTGCCGAACGCATCCAATACCGATGTGGTGTGGCAGGCGTTCAATGAGCGCGCCGCGGGCTTCGATGTCAGGCTGGATAACCAGTCCACGGACACGGCGCTGGTGGCGGTGCAGGGCCCGGGCTCGGTGGAGCTGCTGCAGCCTTTGCTTGATGACGATCCCGACAAGCTGTCCTACTACTCCGCGGAGCCGATGAGCCTGCAGGGCACGGATGTGCTGGTCGCGCGAACCGGTTATACGGGCGAGGACGGCTTCGAGCTCTACGTCTCCGCCGAGGATGCCGGTGTGGTGTGGGACTATGTGGCCCGCGGCGCCACCCCCTGTGGCCTGGCGGCGCGTGACTCGCTGCGCTTGGAGGCGTCGATGCCCCTTTATGGCAACGAGCTGTCTGAGCAGGTCACCCCGGTTGAGGCTGGGATGACGCGTGCGTTTGCGAAGAAGGACGCTGATTTCGTCGGCAAGCAAGCCCTGACGGAGCGCGAACCGGAATTCGTGATCGCGGGCCTGACCTCTGAGCAGCGCCGTGCTGCGCGTAGCGGTGCCGAGGTGTACCTCAACGATGTGAAGATCGGTGTGGTGACCTCTGGGCAGCCTTCGCCGACGCTGGGCTACCCCGTGGCGCTGGCGCATGTGGATCCGGAACATGCGCAGATCGGAACTGATGTCGAAATTGATATCCGCGGGCGCCGTTATCCGTTTACTATTTCTACAACCCCGTTTTACTCTCGAAAGGACTAAGCCGATGAGCTTGCCACAGGAATTCTCCTACTCCGAAGACCACGAGTGGATCAACTCCACCCCAGAAGCCGCCGCAGGTTCCACCGTGCGCGTGGGCATCACCTCCGTTGCTACCGAGCGCTTGGGCGAAGTCGTCTTCGCTGAGCTGCCAGAGGTCGGCGACCAGGTCACCGCCGGCGAAACCTGCGGTGAGGTCGAATCCACCAAGAGTGTTTCCGATCTGTACTGCCCTGTCACCGGCACCGTCACCGCGGTCAATGACGCCGTGCACGACGGCTACGAGGTGATCAACAATGATCCATTCGGCGAGGGCTGGCTGTTCGAAGTCGAGGTCACAGAGGTAGGCCCACTGATGACCGCCGACGAATACGCAGAGGCGAACGGCGTCGCCTAAAATGTTGCGGTATGACCGCACCGCGTGACCCGTTCTTCCCCGCAGACAAATCCATTAGAGCCTCATCCGACCCGCTTGACGTGCGTCGGCTGGGGCTCGTGGACTATCAAGAGGCCTGGGAGATGCAGGCCGAGATCGCCAAGGCGCGTGCCGACGACGCCGTGCCCGACACCGTGCTGGTGTTACAGCACCCGAATATCTATACCGCGGGCAAGCGCACCCAGCCGGAGGATCGACCTACTAATGGGCTGCCCGTGATTGATGTGGACCGCGGCGGACGGATTACCTGGCACGGCGAGGGCCAGCTGGTGGTCTACCCCATCATTAAGCTGGCGGATCCTGTTGATGTTGTTGACTATGTGCGCCGCCTGGAGGAGGCCATTATCCAGACGGTGCGCCAGGCCGGTGTGACCGCGGCCGGGCGGATCAACGGGCGCAGTGGCGTGTGGGTGCCTTCTGAGGTGGCCGCTGCGGATCCTACGGCGCCGACGCGTGACCGCAAGATTGCGGCCCTGGGCATCCGTATCTCGCGCGGAGTAACCATGCACGGACTGGCACTGAACTGCAACAACACACTGGAGTACTACGAGCACATCGTGGCCTGTGGCATTGACGATGCCGACAACACGACCATGAGCCTGGAACTGGGCCGGGTTGTCACCCCCGAAGAGGCTGCTGATCCGCTGCTGACCGCGCTGGATGATGCGCTGGCAGGACGGCTGATCGTTGCTGACCACACGTTCAAAACGATGCCCGATCCCACCAAAGGCCTACCGCGTACACCCCGCAGCAATCAAAAGTGAATATGATATTCGACACTCCCCTCAAAGAAAGCTACGGTGAAGTTTGTGACTATTGCACCTGAAGGACGTAGGCTCCTGCGCATCGAAAAGCGCAACATGGAAACCCCCATTGAGTCCAAGCCGCGCTGGATTCGAAACGCTGTGAAGACTGGTCCCGAATACGAGGACATGAAGAACAAGGTGAAGGGCGCCGACCTACACACGGTGTGTCAGGAAGCCGGTTGCCCCAACATTCACGAATGCTGGGAATCGCGCGAGGCGACCTTCCTGATCGGTGGTGCAAACTGCTCGAGGCGCTGTGACTTCTGCCAGATCAACTCCGCGAAGCCGGAGCCACTGGACGTCGAAGAGCCGCAGCGCGTGGCCGAGTCTGTGCAAGGAATGAACCTGAACTACGCCACCATCACCGGCGTGACCCGCGACGACCTCGAAGACGAGGGCGCATGGCTCTACGCTGAGGTGGTGCGCAAGATTCACGAACTCAACCCGCACACCGGCGTGGAGAACCTCACCCCTGATTTTTCCGGCAAGCCTGACTTGCTCCAAGAAGTCTTTGAGGCCCGCCCCGAGGTCTTCGCTCACAACCTGGAAACCGTGCCCCGCATCTTCCGCCGCATCCGCCCAGCCTTCCGCTATGACCGTTCGCTGGACGTGATCCGCCAGGCACGCGACTTCGGCCTGATCACCAAGTCCAACCTGATCCTGGGCATGGGCGAAACCCGCGAGGAAGTTCTCCAGGCGCTGCAGGACATGGTCGATGCTGGTACCGACATCATCACCATCACCCAGTACCTGCGCCCCGGCCCGAACTACCACCCGATTGACCGTTGGGTGAAGCCGGAAGAGTTCATCGAGTACCGCGATGCCGCCTACGAGATGGGCTTCGGTGCTGTGATGGCTGGTCCGCTGGTGCGTTCGTCGTACCGCGCCGGCAAGCTCTACGTCGAAGCGATGGAGCACCGTGGCCTCGAGCTGCCGGAGAACCTGAAGCACCTGAAGGAAACCTCCCAGGGTGCGACCGCCCAGGAGGCCTCCACCCTGCTGAATAAGTACGGCCCGTCGAAGGATCACCCCGTCGGCGCACCACGCGCATAAAAGTTAATGCGCCACGAGACAGTTGTACCCGTGGCGCATTTACGCATTTTCCCAGTGTCTGGCTAAAGTAGGGTCCATGGCTGAGTCGAAGAGTGCAAAGGCTGCCGAGAAGGCGGCGAAGAAGGAACAGCGCCAGGCAAAGCGTGCCCAGCGCAAGCAGACGTTCTCCCAAATGTGGCAGGCGTTTAAGCTGCAGCGCAAGCGCGATAACAAGCTGGTGCCGTACATGGTGCTGACGGTGGTTGTCGTCGCCGCCGTCTTCTTCGTGATCGGCCTGCTGCTGAACCTGGAGTGGATGTTCCTCATCTTCGGCATCCTCTTCGGCCTTGTCGCGGCGATGTTCGTGTTCACCCGCCGCCTGGAAAGCTCCATGTACGACGAAGTCGGCGACACCCCAGGTGCTGCCGGCTGGACGCTGGAAAACATGAAAAACACCGTCGGTATCGCTTGGGTGACCAAGACCGGTGTTGCCGCGAACCGCTCCATGGATACTGTTCACCGCGTGGTGGGCAACCCAGGTGTCGTGCTTGTTGGCGAGGGTGACCCCAAGCGCCTCAAGCCGCTGATGGACAAAACCAACAAGCGCGTCGACCGCCTACTGGCCGGTGTGCCCATCTACGAGATCTGCGTTGGTGAAGGCGAAGGCCAGGTCCCTTTGAAGAAGCTGCAGAAGGAAATGATCAAGCTTCCTCGCAACTACAAGAAGGACGAGGTCTACTCCATCGCCGCCAAGCTGGACGCAATGGATGCGGCGAAGGGTGGCCAGATGGCCGGGCTGCCAAAGGGTCCGATGCCACACCAGGCGCAGAACATGGCCGGCATGAACCGCCGCATGCGCCGCATGCAGGAACGCCGCAGCAAGTAACGCCCCGAGTAACCTCCGCGGTGTAGCTCCTCTTCTCGCTTCACAACCGAACCGCCCCATCGTCGAAACGATGGGGCGGTTGTTTGCTTGTGTGGTTCGTTCCCCGCTGCCCTTCCTTCTCCCCCGTTACCGCAAACCGATATAGTCCTCGGCCCATACTGCGGGGTACCAATAGGTTGTCAATAAGTTAGTCGCACTATGTAGCGAGGACTATATCGGTTTGCAGAAAAGAGGTCAGCAGCGCGGGGCCGCAGAGGAACGTTAGAACCCGCCGAGGACCTGGGCCACGAGGATCTTGGCGATCATCGCCACCGGGTACACCATGGCGTAGCCGAGGGCCACGCGCGGATCGGCACCGGTGCGGTCGTTGGAGAACGCCAGCACAGCCGGCTGGGTTTGTGCACCCGCGAGGAAGCCCGACAGTTTCGTGCCGCCCATGCGGAACATGTAGCGCATCACCACGAAAAGACCGGCACCGTAGATGACGGTAATCACCGCGCCGAGGATCAGGATCGACAGCCAGGAGCCGCCGGAGAAAGCGTCCAGGATCCGCGCGCCCGCCGTGGTGCCGGCGGCTGCCAGGAAGATCAGCAAGCCAAGTTCCGACAACACCGCACAGGTGGTCTGCGGGATAGCGGTGACAAAGGCACCGATGCGACCAACACGACCAAAAACCAAACCAACCAGCAGGGCACCAGCCGCAGCACCGATGGCGAACGTGCCTCCCCCTGGCAGCGGAATGGCAATACCACCAAGGAAAATACCCAGCGCCAAGCCCAAGCCCAAGGCCACGGGGTTAATGTCTGTCAGCCCGCGGGAGGAGTCGCCGAAGTAATTAGCGATCTCCCCCATGTTTTCGTGCGGGGCGACGATGCGCACTCGGTCACCCAGCTGCAGCTTTTCCGCTTGCTCAGCGACCTTGTCTGTATCGCCACGGCGAATGCGGGAGGTATAGCCACCGAAGCGCTCCCCGATCTCAGCATCGATCTGGCGCACCGATTTGCCCGCCAGCGCAGAATTGGAGAGGGTCATTCGTCGGAAGTCGAGGTCCTTGCGGTCGAGCATCAGGGAGCGTTTCGACGGCTTACCCAGGTACTCGATGGCTTGGTTCATCTGGTGCTCGGTACCAACGATGGTGACCAAGTCGCCATAATCCAGCGGGGTGTGCACATGCGGGATCTCAATGGTGCCGCCTGCGCCGTGCTGGATACGGGAAAAGACCATCTCCGATCCGACGTAATTCTGCACGTCCTCGACTACGGGACGGTCGGTGCGCTCCACCAGGATCGTGCGATTGAGCACGGGGTCTGGCGCGTCGGTATCCCCGCGGCGTTTACTTAGCGCCAGCAGCGCGAAGGCCAGCATGCCCAACACACCAAAAATGTAAGCGATCGCGTAGCCAACAGTCGCGGCCGCAGCATCACCCGAGGAAGTGCCAGCAGCAGACAACGCCGGGGTGTTCGTCACTGCGCCGGCAAAGGTACCGGCGATCGTCGCAATGTCCAAGCCCAATAGCCGCCCCACGCCTAGGCCCGCGGCAGCCGTAACGACGAGGACCACCACGTAGCCCACCAGTTCACCGACAGAGGTACGCAGGGTGTGGAAGAAGTTCGGCCCCGATGTAATGCCGATGGAGAAAGCGAAAAGCACCAAACCCAACGTGGAAATGTCGTGGGACAGCTGCAGCTCCACCCCCTGCGTGGAGGCATAGGCGGTAAGAATCAGGGAGACGAACAGCACCGCGGCCGCGCCCAGGGAGATTCCTTTGATGCGGAACCGTGCGACCAACATGCCCAACCCCACCAGGAGGGCTAGTAGAAGGATCTGGTTGTCGGCGAGGGCCTGCAGCACGGACTCTTGTCTTTCTCTTCAGTTTAAACGCGGTGTGTCATAAGTTTTGCTTAACTACGTATAACCGTAGTACCAGTCGCGCGATCGTGCATACCACGCCCATCGGTGTCTACCATGGCCGCAGGCAGCACGAATGCGGTCAACAGAGTGCGGACCGCCGCACGCCACAGCCCCACTTGGGCCCCGGGAACGTCGATACGCGCAACACCCATGCCCAAAATCGCCATTCCGGGCGTGCGCGCGAAGAGCCAGCCGCAGAGGACTCCCATAATGAACCACACTAAAAGGGGGGTGCCAGCGCGGCCGATGTGCACCGAGGTGAAGGAGACCAAGAAGTTGGCGATGATGGACGCAACAACCCAGTCGATCATTACGGCGCCCGCGCGACGAGCCACGGAGGCTTGGGCGCCGGAACCAGTCTCAGGCAGCCCGATCCTTTCGCCGGGCCACTTACCAGGTGCGTGGGGGTCGTCGTGCTCGCCCGCGATCTGGGGTCCGTCGAGCCAGCTGCGCTTTTCTTGTGCCATGCGTGTAAGCCTAGTCGGGACACTTAGTGTGTTGAAAACCATATCTAGCGGCCAAAATTTTTGTGACGTGGCGGCGGTTGGTTTGTAGAATCGGGAAACAGTATATCTGTACCCTTTCCGCAAGCCCCAGGAGAATGTAATGACGTTTCAGTCCGCGCGCGACGTGATCCAGTTTATGAAGGACGAAGACGTCGAATTTATCGACGTGCGCTTCACCGATGTCCCCGGCATCGAGCAGCACTTCTCCTTGCCCGCCAGCGAATTCGACGAGGAGGCAGCCGAAGAGGGCCTGGCGTTCGATGGTTCGTCGATACGCGGCTTTACGACGATCGACGAGTCCGACATGATCCTGCTGCCGGATCCAGCAACCGCCAAAATCGATCCGTTCCGCTCTACCAAGACGCTGAACATGAAGTTCTTCGTCAACGATCCTTTCACCCGCGAGCCGTTCTCCCGCGACCCGCGCAACGTGGCGCTGAAGGCGGAGGAGTACCTGCAGTCCACCGGCATCGCCGACAGCTGCTCCATGGGCGCGGAGGCCGAGTTCTTCATCTTCGACAAGGTGAAGTACTTCACGGACACCAACAAATCCTTCTATGAGGTGGATTCCGACGAAGGCTGGTGGAACCGCGGCAACGACACCACCCTGGCAGGCACCCCGAACCTGGGCAACCAGACCCGTGTGAAGGGCGGCTACTTCCCTGTTCCACCGTACGATCAGACGTTGGAACTGCGCGACGCCATGGCAAAGAACCTGCGCGACAACGGCTTCCACTTGGAGCGTTTCCACCACGAGGTGGGTACCGCTGGGCAGAATGAGATCAACTACCGCTTCAACACCCTGCTGGCGGCGGCGGACGATCTGCAGTCCTTCAAGTACGTGATCAAGCAGACCGCAGCGCAGTACGGCAAGGTGGCTACTTTCATGCCGAAGCCGCTGGCCAACGACAATGGATCTGGCATGCACGTCCACCAATCCCTGTGGAAGGACGGCGAGCCGCTCTTCTACGACGAATCCGGTTACGCCGGTTTGAGCGACATCGCCCGCTGGTACATCGGCGGCATCCTGGCGCACGCCGGTGCTGTGTTGGCGTTCACCAACCCCACCTTGAACTCCTACCACCGCCTAGTGAAGGGCTACGAAGCCCCGATCAACCTGGTGTACTCCCAGCGCAACCGGTCTGCGGCCGTGCGCATCCCGATCACCGGCAACAACCCGAAGGCGAAGCGCATCGAGTTCCGCGCACCAGACCCATCGGGCAACCCCTACCTGGGCTTTGCTGCCATGCTGATGGCTGGCCTGGACGGCATCAAGAACCGCATCGAACCACACGAGCCGGTGGACAAGGACCTCTACGAGCTGCCACCGGAGGAAGCGAAGTCCATCCCGCAGGCGCCAACCTCCCTAGAGGCATCGCTGGCTGCGCTGCAGGAAGACAACGAGTTCCTCACCGAAGGCGACGTGTTCACCCAGGACCTGATCGAGACGTACATCAACATGAAGTACGAAAACGAGATCCAGCCGGCACGCGTGCGCCCTACTCCGCTGGAGTTTGAGCTGTACTTCGATTGCTAGGTTGCGGGGGTTGCCGTGGGTGGACAGCCCCCTCATTTACCGGGCTAAGAAATTAGACAACATCTAACGGGGAGTTTCTCCCTATTGAGCCCCGTTAGGCTTCCCTTCAGATCGTGAAAGACTTGGTTGTCATTCGACGTACCAGCCTTTAAACTGGATGTTGATTACATATCTGAAAGGAGATGAGAAAATGGGCACTCCGGACCAAATAGCGAAAATTCGGGTCGAGCCAGATACCACTGATTTAGAACCTACTCCAGATGCTCGCCGTCTTCTTATTGAAGAACTCAGTGAAGAGGTCGCAGCATGGTCTGCTGAACTCAATAAACGGCTGGCATGATCGACTATCTGTCCGGCGACGATGTCATTGTCGCCGGCACCGCTGCTTGCGGTTTTGAGCCGCTCATAACCCAACCTGCCCAGTTCGAAGCGAATGTCGCTCGGCCTGCCACGATGTACTTCGGTCAAGAAGCTTTCCCGACTCTTTGGACAAAAGCTTCTGCGCTCCTCCATTCATTCGCAACAACTCAGACTCTTGCCGACGGAAATAAGCGCACTGCCTGGGCGAGCTGTTGGCTGATGCTAAGACTGAATCATGCAATCGGCAGCTTCACAAATCCGCTAAATACCAATGCTGCCGAAGACCTCGTTCACCGTGTTGCCCTAGGTAGATGCAGTATTGAAGAGATAGCTGACACCCTCCATCAATTCGTTTATCCGCAGCTAGGTATTTACGGAAAGCTACCCGCTGGGTTTCAAATTTCGCGAAATCTATCGGAATTCGGACAATCTATGGTCGGGGTGGGAAAAATCCCAGACGGCACTTCATTAGTTTACGTTTATCTCGCCAACCTAGATTCTTCAATTTTAAAAATTGTTATGACACCCGCCGAAGCAAGGAATTTTGCTAAGCATATTTACTCGCTTGTTGAGCATCGAGATAACAGCGAAACAGTCCGCAGCTTCGAGCTATCTGTTCAGGGTTTTCTCCATCATTCCGATCTTGCCAACGGCATTTAACCCGTTGAATCTCCGACGCCCCCGCTGCCCCACGCCGCACCAGGGCACGGGGCGTCGTCGATAAGTAGCGCTTTAGTAGCGCTCCGGTTCCTCACCAAGCTGGAACTCGCGCCCAGAGATGGTGCGCGGGGTGATCTCCACGAAGTTGTACTTCTGGGTGGGGATCCAAGGCTTCACGCCGTACTCTTCGGCTTCGAGGATCTCGTCGGCCTTGGTCAGAATGCGCGAAGGCCCGCGGACGATGACGGACCACGCCTCCCCTGCCTCGTGGTCAACGTTGTCGGCTTCCAGGATGAGGTTGGAGTCGCGGGCGGCACCGAAAAGCTTCGTGCCTTCAGCGGTGCGGAAGTAGAACTTGCCCTCGTGGATCGCGAAGTTCACCGGGAAGATCTCCACGTCATCCTTGAGCTGCACAACTAGGCGACCAAAGGTCTGGCTCGCCATACGCTCAAGGGATTCTTCGTCGGACAGGACTGTGATTGGTTCTTCATTATTAGCCATAGGTCTATTGTGTCACTTGCGTGAGGCTATTGGGGACGATCGCCAATTTCTACCCCTATATTTGTTAATCGCTGAGTTCGACAAAGCACCGGCAGGGTCACCTATACTCCCCTGAAAGCACGTATCGACGAAAGGCGCCCGCGTGAAGCTGGCCAGATTAAGCAGTGCGGCCGTAGCGCTCATCCTCGCGGCCCAGCTTGGCGTCGCACCAGCTCAAGCCATAGAAATTCAAGCCTCGTGCCGGCCGCTGCATCTGCTGCAAGCCGGTGGCACGGTTATGTCGAAACGCTTCCACACCCCGGTGCCCCAACCGATTTTCGACAATGGTTTTAACCCCGCCGACGAGCTGCAGCAGACTTTCGGGGCGCGCAATGTCGGCGGCTACAACATTTCCTACCCCAGTTCTCTTGGGGCGATCAGCGCGTTGCATGGCGATGAGTTCGGCTTCGAAATGTCCACGTTCGGAGAATCGCGCATGGCTGGCATCGACACTGCCATCGGCGAGGTGGAGATGATTGCCAAATCCTGTCCTGACACGAAATTCATCTTCTCCGGATATTCCCAAGGTGCCGCGGTGGTGGGCGGGCGCGTATCGACGAGCACCCCACCGAACCTGCAACCTCACACCTGTACGGACCCGTCCCACCTGACGTGATGGGCCGCAACGGGGAGATCATCAATGGTGGCGGAACCGGCGTGCACCACGAACGGGAAGGAATGGCAGGTCCGCGTGAGCGTGATTTCGCAGGCCTTGAGGGCAAAGTGTTCTCGCTGTGCAACTCGGGCGACTTGTCGTGCTCCGCACCCCACGACTCTTTAATCCAAGCGGTCGCGGGCTACGCTTCGCGCATTGAGATGGAAGGCCCTGGCGATATGCAGTCGGGCCCCATTCTCAAGGATTTTCTGGACCAGGTCCTCAGCGGCGTGGAGCTAGAAGAGGCCATCGAGGCTTCCGGTATGGGTCCAGCCCAGATCTCGGCGATCGCGGCGATCATCGTGGAGCTCGCCAATTACGGCGATATCGCCTACACGCATTCTGGCAACGGGCTGACACCGGCTGAGTTTTTCGGCCTCATCACCATTTCCGCGTTACCCAACCTCATGCACAAGGCCGTGACCGCCGAATATTTAGGCGAGCTCCTAGAGGCCATCGCTGGAATTTTTGAGGACTCCGCCCCGGATACAGCCGCATGGATCAGGGTGATCGTCGATACGCTCTATGCCCTCGAAGCCACCGAAACCCTCTACAAAGACGTCTCTTATGCAGGCCACCTCCCGCGGGTGACCACACCCACCGAGGCGCGCCAATACGCCACGCGTGAGGCAACGTCGGCGCTGATGAACGCGGTGGCCACCACCACGGGATTGGACGCAGCCCTTGCTGATCCGAAGCGAGCCAACACGGTGGTTACCGCGCAGCTCGCGGGCGATTTCGGCCTGAAACACATGAGTTATTACAAAGGCGGCAACCTCATCGAGGGCCTCCACGGGCAAGGCTACGTGCAACGATGGCTGGAGGCCGTCACCCACGGGGTGCTTCACGACGACTAACCCCGCCTACATGTCCCAGACCTTGAAGCAGACTGCGCACTCCGAATCGCCAGCCGGGCGCGTCACGGCCTCCAACACTTCCTGCGGGCTGGGGTGATCAGGTAGGTCGGCGAGGTATTCCTTGTGAGCAGCCAAGGACTCAACACCCTTGTCGAAAAATTCGCCTTCCACATCGACGTAGTGGGTGGGATCTGCGACCCCGCCGATCAAAAACTTGCTGGCCGCGTGTGGGGCGCCGAGGTCGTCGAAAAGCCACTTGTTGCCGGCGTCGCGGATGGCGTCTGCGGTGGCTTCGCCCGTCACGCGGTGGTCAACGTGGTTGATGCCCCACGGTACCTCCAGATCGAAGTTGGACGTGACCACCCAATCGGGCTTAAGTTCGCGGATCACTTCGGCGATCGCGCGGCGCACGGGAATGCCGTATTCCATTAGACCGTCGGGGAAATCGAGAATGCGCAGCTCATTGGCGCCCACGATGTCGCAGGCCGCTCGCTGCTCCTGGGCGCGCAGCGGTCCGACCACCTCCGGCGGGCGCTGCATTCCGGCCTCGCCGGCGGTAAGCAGCAGGTAGTCCACGGTGATCCCGGCATTAGTCCAGGCAGCCACTGCTGCGGAGATGCCGTATTCCAAGTCATCCGGGTGGGCGACCACGCACAGGATGCGGTCCACGCCGGTGGTATCTAAAGCGGTAAGGGTTTCTGGTGAATTTGTTGTCATGACCCCATTGTAGCGAGCTTAGTTCCGCTTGGTGAAGCCCATGCGCGGACGAAACGCCTGCGGATGCTTCCGCTGCGCCGCCGCATCAGCAATGATCAAGCGGAACTGCGGATCCTTCACCGGCATATGCGCAATAGAAAACCAGCCCACCTCAACAGATTCATCATCGCCCACCGCTGGCTCCGCGGCGGGATCCTCAGGCTCCAGGCGGATAGCGATGGACTGGTAGCTGGCCTGATCACCATTGTCATGCACCACAGGACCGATCGCACCCACCCCCAACAGCGCTGCCGGAGTCGCCTTAATGCGGGTTTCCTCCTCTACTTCGCGCGCTGCCGTCACGTGCGCCTCCTCCCCTGGGTCGCAGATTCCGGTCACGGGCGTCCACGCATCGTTGTCGGCGCGCCGTACCAGCAGCACCTCCGGGGTGGCCCACGGCGAATCGTCGGTGGAATCGCGCAGCACGACAGCTGTCACGGCGGGGATCCACATCGGATCGTGCCCAATCTTTTTTCGCGTTTCGACGATGAACTCTGGAATCGGCATAACCTACACGGAAACCTTTCTGCGGTTCTAGGCGGGGTGAGACGCACACCAGTCTAGTTGAGGCCTTGCGTTGCCAAGGCAGCGCAGTTCTTGCGCTAAACTTCCACCTAATATGAGCACTGCACCGCAGCCCCCACAACGTCGCCGCATTCCCACGGCGGCGTTCGTGCTGGGCTACGGGATCTTGGTGATCCTGGCGATCATCCTGATCATCACACTTGTCAACCACGAGGCCTCCAGCAAAACCACACGCGCCCCCAAAGAAGAGGAAGCGGCCCCCGCCCCCGAATTTCCCACGGACGCGAAGGCCACGCTAGGTTTGGTGAACACGGCCCTTATCGACGATCCCGCCGCAGTGTCAACCGACTCCGGACTCCTCCTCGAAGGTGTTCTCACCGAGACGGCAGTGGCCAATCCGCAAACTCTTGCACTGCACATCGACCAGCTGCTCAACAGCACCTGCCTGACCAACCTCGCCTTAGAGACCCCGAACAACATGCAGCTGGACTTCTGGGGATTCTGCTTCAGCTCCTTGCCCCCGGAACACATCGCCGAAATGATCACCGATGCCATCGAAACAGATGCCGATTCCTTAGCGATCCGCGACTGGCCCGGCAGCAACCACGACAAGCACGTCTTCTACACCTGGTTCGCCGACACCCCAGCAGAGCAGGCCGCCATTGAGAACAAGTGGACCGCTATCACGGGACACAAGGACATCGAACTGGTCTCTTTGAACCTGTACGGCCCCGAATCTGTCCAAGTCGTCGACTTTGAAAACGGTGGCAAGCCCCAGCGCGAGGAATCACCAGCCAACGAAGCCTTCGACCGCCGCTGGAACAAGTAATCGGTTCCCCTCTCCTCCGTCCGCGCCCCCACTTTCGCGCAAACCGATATAGTCCTCGCCACATAGTGCTCGACTTCCCCTCCCAAACCCGCAAACCGATATAGTCCTCGCCACATAGTGCGGGTCGCTTATTGAAAACGTAATGGCCTCACGCAGTATGGGCCGAGGACTATATCGGTTTGCAAATACGGGAGCCCTACGCGGAGAAACCGCGCGGGGTGAGGTACTACCAGGGTTGTTCCACCCAGGCGGCGTCGGGAACCACTCGGTTAATCACGTCGAAGGTGGCATCCATGTTGGTGTACGCCATGATCATGTTCTGGCCTTCTTCACTGGCGCAATCATCCACGTTGAGGCCGGCCTCGGTTCCAGAAACCACGCCGATGATCGCGGCGCGCCCGTTGACCTCGGTAAAAACGGGTCCGCCAGAGTCACCCTTGGCGGCACAGACGGTCGCTAAATCTCCAGTTGTTTCGATGGTGGATCCATCGTCGTTAGTAACGATCTGAACGCCGTCGGGATGATCGAACTGTCCACACGTGTAGCCTGTGGTGCCGCCGGTTTTGCACACGTCCACTAATTCGGTGTGGAGTTCGCGCACGAGGCCCGTGGGGATCGGGTCGCCGACAACATCCATGAAACGTTCCGTATCGGTGATCTCGATGATGCCGATGTCCACCTTGTACCCGTCGTATAAGTCGTCGGAGTGCATGCCTGAATAGACGTAGGTGCCCACTTCTACCCTGTAGTCCCTGGCGGTGGTCGCGTTCGTCGGCCAGACCAAATCACCGACGTTGCCGCAATGCCCCGCCGTCACCGCGTAGGCGCGTCCGTCCTCACCGGTAAAGCTAAAGGCCACGGTGCAGGACTGGGCGGTGAAAGGCTCGCCCGGCTCTGGGTAGAAACTTGTGGACTGGATCAGAGTGCCCGGAGCCCACGGGGCAACGGCCGGGCTCAGCACAGTGGACTCGGGGATGATGTCCGGGTTCACGGGCGGCGGGGTCTGTGCCGCCTGCATTGCCGCTGCTTCTTCGGCTGTCGGCGTGGTTTTATCGTGGGTGCTTACCCCTAACCACACGACGATGGCCACGACAAATGCGACCACCACGGCCAGAGCAGTCCATAAGGTCAGCCTGTCTCCGGACTGGTCGCCCCCTGCTCGATGTCGTGCGGCAGACACTATTCCCCTTGCTCTTTGGCCTTCTGCTCTTTGTCCTTCTTTTCTTCTTCGGCCTGAATCTTCAGGTCGCGCACGAACTTCTCTGGATCAAACTCGGTGAAGTATTCGGGTCCAGCAAACTGTTCCTGTGCCATGAGGCTGGTTCCTTTCTGGTACGTGGGCTGTCTATTTCACGTCCGAGTTAGCGATGGAATCTGCGATGAATCCCTTCACCTTCTCGGCATCGTTGGGAAGATCGGTGACGAAGCGGCCAGCGTCCATGACATCGGCGAAGCGCTCCGGGGTCTCAGGTTCCTGCCCGGTCGCCTCCACGATGGTCTCGGAGAACTTCACTGGCAGGGCGGTCTCCAGGGCGACGATCGGGGTGTCCGTGTCATCTTGCCAATCGCGCGCAACCTTCACGGCGTCCGCGGTGTGCGGGTCGATCATGATGTCGAAGCGGTCGAAGGTGTCCTTGATGGTGGCCACACGGTCAGAGTGGGTGGACTTTCCGGAGTAGAACCCGAATTCCTCCCGCACCTTGTTCAAGGTTGCATCGTCTTCTAGCGAGAACCCTCCCGTGTTCACGGCCGTGCCAAAGAGTTCATCGATACGTACCGCGTCACGGTCCAGCAGGTCATACACGAAACGCTCGAAGTTGGACGCCTTGGAAATGTCCATCGACGGCGAGGATGTCGCCAGCGTTTCAGCGGCGGAACGCGGGATGTACTTGCCGGTGGTGAAGAAGTCATTCAGCACGTCATTTTCGTTGGTGGCCACGATCAGGCGGTCGATCGGCAGACCCATCTGGCGTGCGATGTGGCCGGCGCACACATCACCGAAGTTACCGGTGGGCACGCTGAAGGAGACCTTCTGATCATTCGAGTCAGTCACGCGCAGCCACGTGGAAATGTAGTACACGGTCTGCGCCAACAGACGCGCCCAGTTAATCGAGTTGACCGCACCAATGCGGTACTTCTTCTTAAACTCCGCGTCAGCGTTGACTGCCTTGACCACATCCTGGCAGTCATCAAACACGCCGTCCAGGGCGATGTTGAAAATATTCGGATCATCCAGGCCGAACATCTGCGCCTGCTGGAAGGGCGTCATCCGCCCGGCCGGGGTCAGCATGAATACGCGGATGCCGGTGCGCCCGCGCATTGCGTACTCAGCAGAGGAACCGGTATCGCCCGAAGTCGCGCCCAAAATATTAATGGTCTCGCCGCGGCGGCCCAGCTCATATTCAAACAGTTCGCCCAGCAGCTGCATCGCCATGTCCTTGAAAGCGGCCGTCGGCCCATCCGACAGGTGCGCGATGAACAGGTGCTCGTCGACACGCGTGACCGGCACAATCTCCTCGGTGTTGAATTTCGGGGTGCGGTAAGCGCGCGCCGTGATCGCTTCGATGTCCTCGTGCGGGATGTCGTCGATAAAGAGTTTCAGCACCTCAGCTGCCAACTCCGCGTAGCCCTTCTCCTCCAGTAGCGCGCGCCACTGGGTCAGGGTGTCGTCGTTAAGCTCCGGGTAACTCACCGGCATGTACAGGCCGCCATCAGGGGCGAGGCCGCCAAGCAGGATGTCGGTGAACTTGTATGGGGTGCGGGAAGAATCGCGAGTTGAAATGTAATCCACGGTGACTAGCTTACGTGGCCGGCCTCCCGTGCGGGGCACCTGGCTGGCGTAATTGCGGGACGGGACTAGGGTTGCACGATATGTCATCTTCCTCGTCCACACCAGAGCCCACACCGGGATCGCGCCCGGACCCGCGCGAAGTCGTCACCACGAAGGCCCTCACGGTGTGGTTGGCGGCGCTGGCCGTGTACATCGTGGCGATTTTGGGCCGCACATCCTTCGGCGTGGCTGGCGTGGACGCCATCGAAAGATTCGACGTGGACGCGTCGCGCATCGCCGTGTTTACCGCGGTGCAGATCGGCGTATACGCGTTGGCGCAGATCCCGATGGGGCTGCTCATCGACCGCTTCGGTCCCCGGAAGATGCTGGTCGTCGGCGCGCTGATCATGGCTGCCGGGCAGACGATCTTGGGCTTAACGACGAGCTACTGGGTCGCTATCGGTGCCCGCGTCCTGATCGGGCTTGGCGACGCCACCGGCTTCCTCTCCGTCATGCGGATCTTGCCCTACTGGTTCCCCATGAAGAAAACGCCGCTGTTTACCCAGCTCACCTCTGCTGCAGGTCAGATCGGCCAGTTCCTATCCGCGGTTCCCTTCCTGTGGCTGCTGAACACCTCCGGCTGGACCGTCGCGTTTTTGAGCCTAGGCGCGGTTGGCGTACTGGTCTGCTTGGCCGCCATCGTTGCCGTGTCGGATGCGCCTGAGGGCTCGCCTGGCGAGGCCATGGAGAACGCCGCTCGCCAACGCGCAGAACGCATGAGCCTGTCCAGCTCGTTGAAGACCGTGTTTAGCTCCGCGGTGTGCTGGCAGGCCTTCTTCCTGCACTGGGTGTCCATGGTCTACATGCTGGTCTTCTCCCTGTTGTGGGGCGTACCTCTGATGACGCTGGGCATGGGCCTTTCTGAGGCCGTCGCCGGCATCGTCCTTGTGGTCAACACCGCGGTGACGATCCTGGCCGGCCCGCTGATGGGCATGGTGTCCTCACGCGCGGGGCAACGCCGCGAGCTTGCCGGCATCTTCTTTTCGCTGGTGCATACCGTCGGATGGGTGGTGTTCTTCTGGTCACCGACCCCGCGCACCCTAGCGGCCGTGATCGTGATGCAGCTATTCATCGGCATTCTCACCCCCGCCGCGAACTACGGTTTCGATTCCGTGCGTGAGAAACTGCCCCGCGCTGTGGTCGCCACCGGCACCGGAATGGCCAACATGGGTGGCTTCATCGCAGGGATGCTCGCCGCCCAGTTGATGGGCCTGCTGCTGGACTACTCCTCCCACGGGCTGGAGTACCAGTGGGCCGATTTCCGCTTCGCCTGGCTTGCCGTGTTCGTCGTGTGGGGTATCGGCATGATCGGCCTGATCACATCACGGGTGATTCTCAAGCGCGGCGAGGCGGCCCGCGCGTCGTCTGGCCCCGTGGTCATCGTCGATGAGCAGGAGCCGCGTCACGACGATTAACCCCGCCCACCGGAGGTTAGTTGTGGCGCGGTGGTTCCTGCTTGCCCGTCAAAATATCGATCACGCTGCGGATCGCCGCATCCCCCAACTGCCCCACCGAATCCGGCTGCGTGTTGGCACCCTGGCTTGGAGGTTGGTCCGCGCCGAAGCGCGTGACTCCGGGCGTGGTCACGGTGATCGATAGTGTGGAGTCCTCCAGCTTCAGCGGTGCCAGCTTGTCCACGCCTGCCACCTCCGCGGCCTGCACGAGGGCCACAAGGTCAGAAAAGGTTGCGTCTTCGAGGTTGATTGTCATATTTACAGCCATGCCCCCATGCTAGGCACGCTTGAGGCGCAGCGCACGGCCCCTACTCCTCGAATTCGAACGTCGGCTCCTCACCCCAGAATACTTCCTCCACCACGCGGTGGGCGCGCCGCGTAGTGCGCAGGTAGTCCTCAAGAAACTCCTGGTTATTGTGCGGATCATAACCCACAGCACCGGCGACTTGGGCCAACTGTGGCCCAGGGCTAGGCAACTGATCAGTACGCTTACCACGCACCAGCACTAAGGCGTTGCGGGCATCCGTGGCCAGCAGCCAGGCAGCCTTCAAGGATTCCACCTGCTCCGCGTCGATGATCTCCGCCGCTTCCTCAGAGGCCAAGAAATCGAGCACTTCCAAGGTGGAGGTGTTGTGCAGCTGGGGGTACTCGTCGGCATGCATCATGGTGATCAGCTGGACGGTCCACTCCACGTCGGTCAGGCCGCCGCGGCCCAGCTTGGTGTGGGTGTTGCGGTCGGCGCCACGCGGGAGGCGTTCATTGTCCACCCGGGCTTTGATGCGGCGCACCTCGCGGATATCGGCCTCGCTAGCCCCGCCCGAGGGGTAGCGAAACTTATCGATGGTCTGCAGGAACCGCGTCGACAATTCCTCATCACCGGCCACGTGGGTAGCGCGTTGCAGCGCCTGCTTCTCCCACACGCCACCCCACTCCTTGTAGTAGCGCTCATAGGACGCGATGGTGCGCGCCACAGGCCCCGACCTGCCCTCCGGCCGCAGCCCAAGGTCCACCTCCAAGGCGGGATCCCCAGACGGCTTCGCCAGGCGCCGGCGCAGCTGGTCGACGATCTTCGTGGTCCAGTTCAGCGCCTCCGGCTCGTCGACTCCATCGGCAGGTTCGGCCACGATCATCACGTCCGCGTCAGAACCGTAGCCCAGCTCATTACCACCCAGGCGCCCCATCCCGATCACCGCGATCCGCGCCAGCGGCTCCTCCGCCCCACGTTCAACCAGGTCAGCGCGGACCTCTGCAAGAAGCGCGGCCTGCAGCACGGCACGCCACACCCAGGTCAGTTCGTCGCACACTTCGCGAACGTCGATCAGCCCCAGCAGATCGGCAGACGCAATGCGCGCCAGCTCCGATCGTCGTAAAGCACGCGCCACATCGACCGCCTTATCCGGGTCTTGATGGCGTTTCGACGAAGAAATGATCGCCTTGTACACCTGATCCGGAGCGGCATCCAGAAGCTTGGGGCGCTTCGCACCGTCGCCAAGCAGCTTTACGACGTCCGGCGCGCGAATGATCAGGTCCGCAGTATAGGGCGAGGTACCCAGGATGGTCATGAGGCGCTTGCCGACGATCGTCTCATCGCGAAGCATGCGCAAAAACCACGTGCGGTCGAACGCTGCATCGGACAGCTTGCGGTAATTGAGCAGGCCGGCGTCCGGGTCCGCTGTTGCGGCGAGCCACTCCATGAGCGTGGGCAACAAGATGGCCTGCAGTTTTGCCTTGCGGCTCGACCCTTTGGCCAGGGCGTTGAGGTGTTCCAGCGCGCGGTCTGGATGCTTGTAGCCAAGGGCGCCCAGCTGCAGCTTCGCTGAATCGGGGCTCAAGGAGGCCTCGTCGGCATCCGTGCTGAGCTGCGCCACAGAGTTCAGCAGTGGGCGGTAGAACAGCTTCGCGTGCAGGTTGGACACGCGGCGGCGGACCTCCCGCAGGTGCTTCTCCATCTCCTCCACGGCACTTCTGGTCACCGTGGCCGTGAACCCTACGGTGGTAGCTAACCACTTGCGCGCCGCCACGTCATCCTCCGCGGGCAGCGCGTGGGTGCGGCGGAAACGATGCAGCTGCAGGCGGTGCTCGAGGAGGCGCAAGAACTCGTAGGCCTCGATCAGACTGGCGGCGTCGTCACGCCCGATATAGCCACCGTCCGACAGTGCCTGCAGCGCCTTCACCGTATTGAGCACGCGCAGGGATTCGTCGAAACGCCCATGCACTAGCTGCAGCAGCTGGACGGCGAACTCCACGTCGCGCAGGCCACCGTTGCCCAGTTTGAGCTCGCGGTCGCGCATGTCCGGCGGCACGTTGTCCAGCACGCGGCGGCGCATGGCTTGCACGTCGTCGACGAAGCTGTCGCGGGTGGAGGCCTCCCAGACCATCGGGTCGATGGCCTGCTTGTATTCGTGGGCCAGTTCCATGTCGCCCGTCATGGGGCGCGCCTTGAGCAGTGCCTGGAACTCCCAGGTCTCAGCCCAGCGTTTGTAGTAGGCCACGTGCGATTCCACCGTGCGGACCAAGGCGCCGGACTTGCCTTCGGGCCGCAGGTTCGCGTCCACCTCGAAAAAGCAGGAGGAACCGATGCGGTTGAACTCACTGGCCAGGCGCGTGGCCTTGGTGGTGGCGGGTTCGGCGACGAAGATGACGTCCACGTCAGAGATATAGTTCAACTCCTGCGCGCCGCACTTCCCCATGGCGATCACGCCCAGGCGAGTGTCTGGTTCCTCGTCTCCGTAGACGGTGCGCACCGCCACGGCCAGGGCGGCGGTCAGTGCTGCATCGGCGATATCGGTGAGCAACTGGGTGACCTCGGTGAACTCGACGCGCGGTGCATCGGCCCCGTAGCCTTTGCGCGCGGCAAAGGTTCCGGCTAGGTCGGCCGCGGCCACGCGCATCATCAGCGTGCGATACGCCATCCGTAGCGCGTTCTTAGCGTCCTTACCCTCCAGCCCGGCGCGGTAGGTCCCCGGCCCCGTCCCCTGCACGCCGACAGAACCGAGCATCGCCTGGAAGATTTCCCCGCGCGTGGGGCGAGGGCGCTGCAGCTCCCGCCATAGTTCGGGGTGCGCCGCCAGGTGATCGCCCAGCGCGGTGGATCCACCGAGCAGCGCCATGAAACGGGTGCGGAAGGTGTCGTCGTCGTGAAGCGCCTGCAAGAGCTCCCCGTAGCCCGCGCCGAGGTTGTCGCGTAAGCGGCGGGCATTATTTAAGGCGAGGTCAGGGTCACCGCTGCCCGCGAGGGTCCAGAGGATGGCGGCGCTGTCCCACCCTAAGGCCTCTAGGTCGGCGGCGGCGTGCTCGCTGGACAGGCCCAGCACGGCCGGGGATGGTTGGTTGCTGCGTGCCACAGCGATCGCTCCTTTAGATATTGAAGTTGGTGGCTAATTCCCATTCGGTGATCTGGTCGGTGTACTCGCGCCATTCGCGCCACTTGGAACGCAGGAAGTATTCGAAGACCTGCTCGCCGAGCACCTCCGCCATGAATTCAGACTTTTCAAGGTGGCGCAGCGCCTCATCCAGGCTGCCGGGCAGGTCGCGGTAGCCCAGGGCGCGGCGTTCCCGGCGCGTCAGTGCAAAAACATCGTCTTCGGCGGGTTCGGACAGCGGGTATTCCTCACGGATCCCCTTCAACCCCGCGGCCAAGATGGCGGCGTAGGCCAAGTAGGGGTTGGCCCCAGAGTCTGGGGAGCGCACTTCCACTCGTCGTGATGCGGGCTTGTTCAGGCGGTACGTCGGCACGCGCACCAGCGCCGAGCGGTTGGACACACCCCAGGTCACGGCGGTCGGCGCCTCCGCGCCGAACTCGAGGCGCTTATAGGAGTTGACGAACTGGTTAGTCACCGCGGAAATCTCGTGCGCGTGCACCAGGATTCCCGCGATGAAACGGCGGCCCGTAATCGACAGCGAAATCTCATCATCCGGATCATGGAAGGCGTTGGCGTTGCCCTCGAAGAGGGAGAAGTGGGAGTGCATCGCAGATCCCGCATGCTTCTGGAATGGCTTGGGCATGAAGGTGGCGCGCACGCCGGAATTCGCCGCCACCGTCTTGATCAGGTAGCGGAAACTGACCACGTTGTCGGCCATGGTCAGCACGTCCGCGTGCCGCAGGTCGATCTCCTGCTGGCCCGGCGAGGTTTCGTGGTGGGAAAACTCCGTGGTGATGCCCATGGCCTCCAGGGCGTGAATCGCTTCACGACGAAACTTCGGCGCCCGGTTATACGCTGACTGATCAAAGTAGCCGCCGTCGTCGACCGGTTCCTCCTTATCCTCGCGGCTGACCAGGTAGAACTCAATTTCTGGGCCCACGTTGCAGGTGAAGCCTTCGTCGGCAGCCTTGTCCACCTGACGGCGCAACACGTGACGCGGATCGGAAAAGGACGGGTTGCCGTCCGGCATGGAAATGTCGCAAAACATGCGCGCGGAAATCAGGTCCGGCTCGTCGGCGTCGAAAGGCAGGATCTGGAAGGTGGAGGGGTCCGGCAAAAGCAGCGTGTCGGATTCGCTGATGCGGGAAAAGCCTTCGATGGAGGAACCGTCAAAACCCACGCCCTCCTCGAACGCGCCTTCCAGTTCGCTGGGGCTCATCATGACAGACTTCAGCGAGCCGGAGATGTCAGTAAACCAGAGGCGGATGAATCGGATACCACGTTCTTCAACCGTGCTAAGGACATATTCCTGTTGGCTATTCATACCTCCGACTGTAGCGTTTCGCGCCGACTAGCATTATGGGAAAAGCACCCCGAAAGGCAGGACCCCATGACACACGGATTTTTGGAAGTTGAGGCGAAGTTCGCCGTCGACGACACCACCCCCACCCCCGATTTGACCGCCCTGGACGCTGTCGCCGCCGAGGGCGAGGCGTCCGAGCAGCACCTGTCCGCCATCTACTACGACACCCGCGACCTGCGCTTGACCCGCGCCAAGATCACTTTAAGACGACGCACCGGCGGGAAAGATGACGGCTGGCACATCAAGATGCCGGCCAGCCAAGGCCGGTTGGAGCTGGGGGCGGAACCGACCGACCCGGCGGAGATCCCGCCCGAAATTCTTTCCCAGGTGCGCGCGATTGTGCGCAACCTGCCGCTGGAGCCGATCGCCCAGGTGGACAATAACCGCCGCGAGGTCACGCTTCTCAACGATACCGGCGCCCCCGTTGCAGAGTTCTGCGATGACCGGGTGACCGCCTGGTCCCTGCTGCCCGGCGGCCAGAAGCAGACGTGGCGCGAATGGGAAGTAGAGCTAGCCGGAGAGATGCCCGGCACCAAGGAAGGCACTGAGCTGATCCGCAACGCCACCACCCACCTGATTTCGGCTGGGGCGCGGGTGTCTGCCAGCCCCTCGAAGCTGGTCGCGGCGTTGGGCGACACGGTGGAGTCCGCTCCCCTACCACCGCACCTGGCCGGCGAGCCCCTGGATGAAGAGGACCCCGCCTACGCAGTGGTGGAGGCCATCAAGGCGAACCGTGACTCCTTGATCGAGTGGGACCCGAAGGTGCGTCGCGACGAGTGGGATTCCGTGCACCAGATGCGCGTGGCCACCCGCGAGCTGCGCAGCCAGTTGGAAACTTTTGAAGGCGTGCTGGCCCATGATCAGATGCGCCACATTGAAAACGAGTTGAAGGAGTTGGCGCGCGTACTCGGCGTGGCGCGCGACGCGGAAGTAGTGGAGGAACGCTTCCACGACCTGCTCGATTCCGACCCGACTGGGCTGATCGACGACACCGCCCGCGCCCACATCCACGATGACATGCGCAAGGAGTACGAGGCCGCGCACGCCGACATTGTCCGCGCCCTTGATTCGGACCGCTACCTGGCGTTGCTGGATTCCATCGACCACCTCATCGCCAACGCGTCGGCGGTGTCGGCCGAGTCGGCTGCGTCGGCGGTGTCGGCCGAGTCGGCTGCGTCAGCAGCTGGCGCAGCAGCTGGCGCAGCAGCTGGCGCAGCTGACCCAGTCGGCACCGCCGAGGTGCTCTACTCCTCGCTGGCGGAAGCCTACAAAAAGCTAATGAAGCGCCACGGCCGCGTGCAGGAAAACTACGACAACCCAGAACTTCCCCTGCATGAGCGCGAGAACTATGTCCACGACACCCGCAAGACCGCCAAGAAACTGCGCTACGCTGCCGAAGCGGTGGGCGAGGCATCTTCGCTGAAGACGGGCAAGTTGGCCAAGGCGTGCAAGACGCTCCAGTCCCAGCTAGGCGATTTCCAAGACGCCGTCACCGCCCGCGACCGCCTGCACGGTCTGGCGCAGGACGCTGCCGAACGCGGTGAGGACACCTTCGCTTACGGCATGCTCTACCAGGTAGAAATGACAAACGCCGCCGCAGCCTTGGAGGGCTACAGCGACGTCATCGCCGATATCAAGCGGGCATTCGACCGCATCAAGAACAAGAAAAAGAAGAAGCGCTAGCCGCTAACGGGCCGGCGCCGCAGGTTCTAGTTCTTTTCCCTAGTTCTTTTCCCAGGAGGCCGGCTCGCCCCAGTTGTCGTCGGCTTCGTCCTTGCGGTCGGCGGCCTTGGTCCGTTCGTTTGCGATCTTCATCGCGTTTTCGGCCTCTTCGCGGGTGTCGTAGGGGCCCATGCGGTCGTCCCAGTTGGTTTCTTTGCCTTGGGTGACCTCGCCGGTCTTGGTGTCGTAATAAAACTTCTCTGCCATAGTTCCTCCTTTATTTTTGCCCTCCACTGTACCCGCCAGCGTTGGTAGTGTGGGGGCCAGTACATGTCCGAAGAAAGGTAGCTGTTTATTATGCCGTTGTGGTCCGCCCCTGACACCTCCCCTGCTGACCGCGTCACTGCCACCCACCAGGAACTCACCGGAACCGCACCGACACAGATTGCCGACGCCCCCGCCACCTGGCTCTTGATCGGCGAAAACGTCGACCACTACGGTGGCGTGACCATCGTCGGATTGTCGGACCTGCGCGCCGCCGTCGCTTTCTCCGCGCGTGACGACGACACCCTCCGCGTCACTTTCCGCACCGCCAATGGCACGGAACTTAACGACGAGACCACCTTGGCTGCCATCGCTGAACGGGCGACCGCCCGCCACTCCGACCCAGACGCCGAACCGGAACCCGTGCTGGAGGAGCTGGGAATCGCTACACGCTTCGGCGGAATCATTAACACGTTGATGAGCCGCCAGATGCTGACCCGTGATACCCCGGGCCTGAACATCACGGTGGAGTCCGACATTCCTTTGGGCGCTGGCCTCGGAGCGATGTACGCCGCCGACGTCGCACTCGCACTGGCGTTGCTGGCCGACAACGACGATATCGACGAAGCCCCTCTGCGCAGCCGCATCGCCGAAGTCTGCACCCAGGCAGTGGACCAGTACTCCTCGATGCCGGTGCTGCGCGCCCGCCACACCACCGCACTGCGCGGCAAGGGCGAAACCGTCTCCGTCATCGACTACGCCGATGGCTCCGTCACCCAAGCACCCCACCCGGAACGCGCCGGCGTGGACGTTTTCGCCGTGGCCAAGGACTTGGGCAAGGCCGACGATTCTCAAGCCAAAGTGATCGCCGATCGTCGTACGTTCATCACCAAGGCCTGCCAGAACTTCGGAACCGACTCGCTGCGCTCCATCCCGGACGCTACCCCGCGCACCGTGGAATGGCTCGAAGCAGTCCGCCAGGTTAAAGGCACCGAAGGCATGCCCACCGTGGATGAGGCGAAGGCGTGGCTAGAATTCAGCGAGAACGAAACGCTGCGCGCACTCGCCGTTGCCAAGGCGCTGCGCTCCCGCAACACCAAAGACCTCTTCCACCTGCTGGACACCCCGTATCACACCCACGGGTTGGAAACCCCTGACGAGCTGGTACAACTGATGTCACTACGCGGAGCAGTCGCCGCACGACCCGCAGCCGCCGGCATGAGCCAGGCAGTCATCGCTTTTACACCCATCCAGAAGTCCAAGAACTTCGCGGCCGATCTTGCCGACGACGGCTTCCACGTCTTCCCCATCGCACGCGGACAGGTGGCAGGCCTCGTCGATAAGCCCTAGTCTGCTGGCCAGGCGAACCTGACCTCACGGTCCTCAACATCGGCCCTGATCAGCGAAAACTTGGTCTCGGTGCCCTCGGCGGGATGCCCCACAGACTCGCCGAGCACCGGCGGGTCATTGACAAAGATGCGACACGTGGAGCGGCCTTCGTCGGAAAGCAATACCACCCCATCGAAGTTGTGCCCCACCCACGGCTGCAACACGGTGGCCTCGGTGAGGTTGAGGCAGGCGCGATCCACCGCGTTGGCCAGCTGGGAGGTTCGCCCCATCGTCTTGGCCACCTGGGCTGCATCCGCGGTGACCCACTCCGGGATCTCGGAACAAGCGGAAATGGCCAGGCAGACCTCGGTAGCGTAACGATCGATCAGGCGCCGCAGCGGTGCCGTGACATGGCTGTAATATCCGCCGATGCCCGCGTGCACCTCCGGATCCTTATCCGCCAACCACACGTAGCCGGAACCGCGCAGCAACTTCTGCGCCTCACGCATCGCGGCCATCCCGCGCGGGGTATCAGCATCGATGCGGCTGAGGAACTCCCCGATCGGCGTGCCACCCAGCTCGAAGCCGAGGGCCCGCACCTCAGCGCGGAACGTGGCCTCCGACTCTTCGTTCGCCGGGCGCAGCGTCCGTAAAAAACCGACGCCCGCGCGCTGCATCATCTGGCCCGCCGCCATGCCCGTGAGCAGGGAGATCTCCGAGTTGTAGTCCATGATCGGGTGTCGCGGCTCAATCTGCAGCTCATAGCGGCCGTCCTCCAGCTGGTCCACGCGCACCGACGGCAGCCGCAAGTTGATCGCTTCACGACGAAGGCTGCTCTCCTGCCGCAGCCGACCCACCTCAGGCAGGTGCTCGATGGAGGGGTGGATACGGCCCTGATCCAAGTCCTCTTGCACACCGTCATAATCGAGGCGTGCAACCGAATGGATCATGGCGCGTTCCACGGTCACATCTGCCACATCGCCGCTGGTATCCAGGTGGAATGTCCACAAGACTGCGGGCCGGTCCACATCCGGCAGCAAACTTGCCGAACCCTCCGACAATTCCTCCGGGTGCAACCGCGCCGGCTCATCCGGCAGGTAGATCGTCTGGCCTCGCTTCAGAGACTCCTCCCGCAGTGGCGAATCCGGGCCGATGAACGCTGCCACATCTGCAATCGCGTACTGCACCGTGAAACCGGTTGCGTGCTTCTCTATGTACACCGCTTGGTCCAAGTCCTTCGAGCCGGCCGGGTCGATGGTGACGAACGGGATGTGGCGCGCATCTCTGCGCTGTTCCGCGAGCCGGTCAGTTGCCGACGCCGCCGCTTCGTGCAGCTCAGGACTAAATTCCGTGGGCACCTCAAACTCGCGGGCGATCGAGCGGAAGTTAAGTGGCGCAGCATAGAGCTTCATAAAACACCAGTATGGCAGAAACTTCCGGCGCTGGTTATCCCCGCAAACCGATATAGTCCTCGCTACATAGTGCGACTAACTTGTTGAAACCTTATTGACAACCTGCACTATGGGCCGAGGACTATATCGGTTTGTGAAGGGACCTAGCAGGCCTACCCGGCGCGCCCACCAAACTCCTTCTCACGCGACAACGCGGCGCGCACCTCAGCAACAACCCTCCCCGGATTAGCGACTATCTCATTCGGCCGGAACCGCAACAGCCGCATCCCCGCGTTCTGGATCTTCTTCTCACGAGCACGTTCCTGGGTAATCACCAGCTCGGGTGGGCTGCCAAAGGTCTCGTCATATTTCTCATCGCCGTCCACCTCAACCCCGTTGAACAGCGTCAACCCGATATCAACATGGAACCCAGCAACCTCATATTGCGCGCCGAGGATCGGAATACCCTCCCGAACAAGAATCGCACGCAGCAAACTCTCATAGGGCGATTGCGAATTCGCAACTGCCACCTCAATAACTTTGCGCGCAACCCCCTTATTTTTCACAGGCCCCAACCGCCCCAGTTCGCGCCGCAGTTCTTCCTTGGTCCCGCCTTGTTTCAAGAACCAATCCGCGGCCACTACCCCATCGTCGAACCCGTGCCACCGTGCGATATCGATAACGGTTCGGGCCTTCGTCGTCACGCGCACATGATTGCCCTGCACCGTTTCCTCGTCGCTCAGCGCACTCCTGTGGTACAAGGTGTTGGGCAGCTGCTGGCGCGGAGGCGGCACTCCACCACCGGGCAGCGCCAGTTCGGTCGGTTCCTCAGCGCGGGCGATGACCCACATCGCGTGGACGCGCGCGGCGGACTTTCCGACGACCACCGCCGACGTCGACGACCGCCCGCAGGCGATACCACGCAACCAGCGGCGCTCATAAAAAGGTAACGATTCGTAAATATCTTTGGGCACCGCAAAAAGCGGTGCCAGTTTGATCATCTCCCCCGATTGAAGTTTGCGCAGCAATGAACGTTCGTTCGTTGACACGGTTCTTAGGTAGCGGCAATCCGCCAGGATTTCTTTTCGACGACGAATGATTTTCTCAGTTGGTGTTTCCCCCATGTGGTTAATCATGAACCGACTTCTGGGTTCCCGCATCCGATGCTTAGGAAACCTGTGGATAACTCAGTCTCGGCGGGTTGCCTGTGGATAACTCCGCAGTTTGGGGGTGAATGCTCTCACCGCCCCGCACCCGCAAACCGATATAGTCCTCGGCCCATAGTGCAGGTTGTCAATAGGGTTTCAGCAAGTTAGTCGCACTATGTAGCGAGGACTATATCGGTTTGCGAAAAGGGGAAGAAAAGAAACGAAAAAGAGAAAGAAACTGGGCGAATGAGCCAGCCTATAAGCCGGATTCTGTCCCCGCACCGCACAAACAGCACGGCGCGGGTGGCGATCATCCATCTGGGCCCACCATCACTGGCGGCCTCAAGCAGCTACCTTCGGACTCAGCGGGCAGCCTCACCATCCGAACCACCACGCCCGAAAGCGCAGTGTATTGCCTTGCTCCCAGTGGGGTTTACCTGGCCACGCGTGTCACCACGCATGCCGGTGCGCTCTTAACGCACCCTTTCACCCTTACCCAGCATTAGCTGGGCGGTCTACTTTCTGTTGCACTTTCCCGCGGGTTGCCCCGGGTTGCTGTTAGCAACCACCGTGCCCTGTGGAGTCCGGACTTTCCTCGACCCCCGCTTGTGCCGCATTCGTGCAGCTAGTTCGGGGTACCGCGATCACCCGGCCGGCTCATTCGCAAGCATTTACTCTACGCGCCGGGACCTCGATTGTCCCAATCTGCCCGCAGGTGCGCGGTGTCGTTGACGTGGCGCACCACCGCGGTCTCGGGGTAAAACTCCACCACAGAGATCGAAGCCAGGTCCAGGAACATCCGCGCGAACAGGTCACCGCTGGCGTTGAGGCCTTGGCGGATCATCGATTTGATCGGGGTGACGTGCGTGACGACGAGCACCGTCGTCCCCTCACACTTTTCCTGCAGGCTCTTACGCGCGCTGGTGATGCGGCGGTGCATCGCTGCGATCGATTCGCCGTTGGGAGGGGCCACGCTTATCGACGATTCCCACTCCGGCAATTCCTCCGGATACCGTTCCAGTGCTTCTGCACGGGTGAGGTTCTCAAAGGCGCCGAAATCCATCTCGCGCCACTTGTCTTCCACCTGGTACTCAAGGCCCAGTTTCTCAGCGACGATCGCCGCTGTCTCCTGTGTGCGCCGCAGCGGCGAGGAGACGATCGCGCTAATCTTCCCGATGTCCTCGGTGGCAGCAATCCAATCAGCAGCCCGGCGCGCTTGGTCGATGCCTACGTCGGTGAGGTGCGGGTCCGAGGAGCCGGAGAAGACCTTGGCCGCCGACTGTTCGGTTTGCCCGTGGCGCAGCAGGATGAAGCGGGTTGGGGTGTCCTCCAGCCCGTTCCAGTGGGCGTGGGTGGCCACTTCGTGCTCTGGTTCCGCCTCCGGCTCCTCCTGCTGAGGCGCCTGCCCGACGATGCCTGGTTCGGTGCCGCGGGCGGCGGCATCCATGGCGTCGTTGGACAGTTTGTCGGCGACCTTGTTCTTGTCACGCGGCACCCACTGGTAGGTGACAGCATCAAAACCGCGCGCCAGCTTCTGCCCTGCCAGTGCCAGTTTTTGCATGTCGGGGTGCTTGATCTTCCAACGCCCGCTCATTTGCTCCACGACGAGTTTGGAGTCCATATAGACGTCCACCTCGGTGGCGCCAAGTTCGGCGGCAGCTTCTAGGCCGCGCAGCAGGCCGTGGTATTCGGCAACATTATTGGAGGCTTTCTGCCCGACAACGTAGACGATCTTGCGAAGAATGTCGCCGTCTTCGTCGTAAAGCACCGTGCCCGAACCTGCCACACCAGGGTTGCCGCGGGAGCCGCCGTCGGCGTAGATGGTGATCTTCACGCTTAGCTCCCCGTGGCGCTGCGCACCAGGTAGGTGCCGCAGTTGGGGCAGGTGGGTACTTCGTCGGCGGGCACGGCGTTGATCTCTTCGCGCTCGGCTAGTGGCAGCTGGAGGAAGCAGCCGCCGCAGGTGCGGCCGTGGGTGAAGGGGGCGGCGCCGGCATCGTCGTAAGCCTCAAGCACTTCGGCCGGCAGCTGGGCGCGAATCTCTGCAGGATCCGCGCCAGCCTTGGGCTCGGGCGCATTTTCGGCGGCGCGGCGTGCTACCTCGATCTTGGCGTCCAGGTCCGAGAGCTTGGCGCCGTGCACGTCGCGGTTGTTGCGCAGCGCGGCGATCTCGTTGTGCGCCTCCTTCAGCTCCGAAAGCAGGTCCATGATGCGCGACTTCGTGGCATACGTATCGTGTTCCAGATCCTTGCGGCGCTCTGGGTCGGTCTCCGCGCCGAGCTGCTTCTTGTTGTCCAGTTCGCGGCGCTTCAGCTTGCGCTCGTCTTCCTGGATGCGCAGGATCTCCAGCTCCATGTCGTCGACAGCCAACTGTGCGGAGCCGGTAGCGTCGGCCATGCGGGCGCGCTCTTTGGTCAGTTTTTCTAGTTCTTCCTGCTCCGGGCTAATTTTTGGGGGTTGTCCGGCGGAGCGTTCTGCGTCAGCAAGCTCGAGCAGTAGGTGCTGTTTGTCAGCGGCTAGTTTCATCGATAATTCTCCTTGTGGCTATTTCGCGTTCTGTGGGTGCGCGGATACTGTCCACGGGTCGGTACGCGTGGGAATGATGTGGGTGTCCACGCCAAGATCTGCCACGATACCCGCTGCCTGCGTGGTCCACGGATATTCGCTGGCCCAGTGCGCGGTATCGATCACGGCGGGCCCGCCGGCGCGCAGGTGCTCGTCGACGGGGTGGTGGCGCAGGTCGCTGGTCACGTACACATCGACTCCCAGCGCAGCCACGTCCGACAAGAAACTGTCTCCCGAACCAGAACCGACGGCGACCTTCTGCACCATCTGCTCCGGATCACCCGCTGCGCGCACGCCCCACGCGGTTTCAGGCAGCGCGTTGGCTACCTGCTGGGTGAACTCGCGCAGCGTCATCGGCTCCGGCAATTCGCCAATGCGCCCCAGGCCCGTGGCCGTCTCAAGATCCACGTCCTGCTCCATCGCAGTGATGTCGAAGGCCGGTTCTTCATAGGGGTGGACGCGGCGCAGCTCGTCGATAAGCGTGCGCCGGATCCGGGCATCGGCCACGAATTCCACGCGCGTTTCGGCATCAGCATAGTGCTTGCCGACGACCCCATCGGTCGGGTCCGCGCCCTCCAAGGGGGTGAATCCGCCACGGCCTTCGATCTGGAAAGCGCACTCAGCGTAGTTGCCCATGCGGCCGGCGCCGGCGTCGAAAAGCGTGGCCATCACCGTGTCCACGTGTGCGGCCGGAATGTGTACGCCCCACTTGTCGCGGGCGCGCGGGTCCACCACCTTGATGGGGCGGCCGGGTGTGATGCCCACCAGGTCAGCCAGCTTGTCGTTCACGCCGGGACGCGCCGAGTCCGCGTTCGTGTGCGCGGTGTAGAGGGCGCAGCCACCCTTGAGCAGGGTGTGGATGACCTTGCCCTTCGGCGTGTTCGCGGCCACCGATTCCACCCCGCGCAGCAACAACGGGTGGTGCACGACCAACAACTGGGCGCCGGCATCCACGGCGGCCTCGGCCACCTCCTGGGTGCAGTCGAGCGCGAACGCGACACGGGTCACCTCGTCGTCAGGATCGCCGCAGACCATCCCCACGGCGTCCCACGATTCAGCCAGGTGGGGCGGGTACGCGGCGTCGAGGGTGCGGACAACATCACCAACGGTCAAACCTGTTTCAGTCATGTGCCCCATCCTAGAGCAGCGGGCGGACATCACCCGAGTGTGGTTTGCTGGAGGGCGTGACTACTGTACTTCTTGACGTCGACGGCACCCTCATCGATTCCTTCCCCGGAATCCGCGCCGGCTTCCTTCATGCCCTGAACCAGGTGGGGTGGCCGGCCCCGTCCGAGGAGCGGATCAGCCGCATCGCCGGCCCGCCCATGGAGGAAACGATGGCAAGCCTGGGCATGGACCAGCCGACGGTGGATCGCGCCTTCAACGCCTACATGGACTACACGCGCAGTGGCGGCTGGGCGGAGGCGAAAGCCTATCCCGGGGTCAAAGAGCTGCTGGAGCAGTGGTGCGCAGACGGTTTCCGATTGATCACGGCGACGTCGAAAGGCGAAGGCTTTGCCCGCGCCATCCTGGAGCGCGAAGAAATGCTGGACCTGTTTGAATTCATCGGCGCGGCCGAGGAATACGGCACCCGCCGCGGGAAGAAACAGGTGATCCAGTACGTCAAAGATAATGTCAACCTAGAAGGCGAGCCGGTCCTGATGGTCGGAGACCGTTCCCACGACATCGAGGGGGCGGCCGCATTTGGCGTCGATACGTGTGCCGTGACCTGGGGCTATGGCACTGCCGACGAGTGGGCGCGGGCGAAGTACATCGCGAAAACCACCGAAGAACTCGATCAGATTATAAGGAAGTTTCATGCTGCACATTGATTTTGTTTGCACGGGCAATATTTGCCGCTCCCCGATGGCCGAGGTGATCGTCCGCGACGCCCTGGTGCGCGAAGGACTAGCTGACCAGGTGAACGTTACGTCGTCTGGCATTGGTGGCTGGCACGTAGGCAACCCCGCCGACGAGCGCGCCGTACAAGAACTGCGCGATCACGGCTATGACGGTTCACGCCACCGCGCCAGCCAGTTCGGCGGCGACCGTTTCGACGCAGACCTCCTCATCGCCCTGGATACCGGGCACGTCTCCGAACTCGTGGCGCGCGGTGTGCCTGAAGAGCGCGTACGCCTGCTGCGCTCTTTCGATCCCGAATCCCCCGATCAGGCGAGCGTAGCCGACCCCTACTACGGCGGCCCCGAAGGTTTCACCACCACCCGTACCCAAATTGAGGCGGCCACCCCGGGCATTGTGTCGTGGGTTCGGGAACAGTTGCAAGCCTAGGTACAGTAGGTATTTGTGAGCACTACCGCGAGAAGGACGAACAGTTCGGCACAGCCAGCCAACTCAGCCTGGTGGAAAAAGTTCCTAACACCCGGCTGGGTGATCACCGCTGTCCTGATCATCATCTTCTCCTATTTCGCGTTCAGCTTCCTCGCCCCCTGGCAGTTGGGGAAGGACGACGCGATCGTCGAACGCAATGAGCGCATCGCTCAGGCCTTCGAAGTGGATCCGGTGCCGGTGACAGACATCGTCGCACCTGATGGCACGTGGGACCGCGACAACGAATGGACACGCGTCACCCTCACCGGCCAATACCAGCCCGCCGACGAAATCCTCTTGCGGCTGCGCCCCGTTGAGTCGATTCCAGCCTTCCACGGCATGGTCCCCTTCGAACTGGACAACGGGCAGACCATTTTGGTCAACCGCGGCTGGGTCGAAGCCATCGACGGCACCCAAGTCCCAGAGTTCGAACCCGCCCCGTCCACGCCCGTCACCATCACCGGTCTGATCCGGGTCGACGAAGGCATCCACCACAATCCGCCGCTGGAAGATCAGGGGTACACGCAGGTGTACTCGATCAACACGGAGCAGATCTCTTCGCTTATCGACGAAGACCTCGCCGAACCGTGGATCCAGCTGCTTCCAGACGAAGCTGGCCTGTTGAACGCTCAACCACTACCCCAGCTTGACCGCGGCAACCACCTGTCCTACGGGCTGCAGTGGATTGCTTTCGGAGTGATGGCTCCTCTGGGCCTGCTGTACTTCATCCGCGCGGAGTTCAAGGAGCGTCGCCGGGTTAAGGAAGAGGAAGCAGAACTCGCCGGGGTCGAAGCTGCACCGAGCGCCGGCCCGGATCCCCACCCGGAGAACGATGAGGCCCCTGCACAAGACGAGGTAATGGCCGATAATGGGTCTAGGCAGGCGCAGCGCATGCGCAACCGCTACGGAGATTCGCGCCGCAACCACTGGGCGCGCAACACGCAGCGGGACGAAGAACGATTCTAAGGAATAGGCGACACAATGAGCTTTCTCAAGCGTTTGTTCAGCGGAGACGACAATGAAGACCAATCACCCAATCACCCTGAGCTGGACCCGCAGCTGAAAAAGCCAGTCGTCAAGCCTGAACATGAAGCGGCCTTGATTGAGCCGCACGCCGGGCCCGCTATCGCCGGCGAGAATCTCAACGACCAAACACTGCCTGAAGATTCCGCGGAACCAGTGGCGCGGATCGACAGCATTGGCGCCGACGAACTGACTGCGGATGATGCGCGCCTGATCGTCTCTGCCATACAGACCCTAGAGAAGGCAGGCCTCACGCCGCGCGCGGAGGTGGAGCCGGAGGACATCGAAGACGCGCTTAGCGACGATGTCGAACTCTTTCGCCGCCGGCCAATAGTCAGCCTCTTAGCCTCCCGCGATCCCGCCGGCGAGCTGATGTTTAACCGAGTTTTCGCAGATGACGATCAGCTGTTGCGTTGCTCTAACGATGACCTTCTGGATTTCCTCGAGGAGGCCTCCACAGCTGCGGGCAGCGACGCGTACATCTCCGATGTTGTCTTCTTCGAAGACACCGAAGACCCCACCCGTGGTTCCATGCGCTTCCAAGTCGGCGAGTGGAACGTTCGCGATATCGAATACCACCTTGACCCTGACTTCGGCGCCGTCGATGCCGAGGCCGACCTGCTCGAAGCCGTCGCAATGGACGGACAGGTAGCCACAACCTTCGAGGGCGCGTTCCACCGCCACGCAATCACCTTGTGGCTAGACCCCACCACCCCAGAGTCGGCTGATCTGGTCGCGGCGATTGAGGCTGAACTCCAGCGCTAAACCGACGCGGGGTTGGCCGCAGGCGCTTCCGCCATACTCCACGGGGGCAGTAGTGGCCATCTTGCACCGGTCCATTTCAAAGTGCCTGGTCATCGGAAGGTGGACCTGGTGCAAGATTGCTGTTTTCGCCTCCAGGGCACCCTCGAACCATAAACTGTTGGATCTGAACTGTTGGAACAGGGGCGTTTGAGGGTCCCCAGTGGCTAAAAACGCCCAGTTCCAACAGTTGAGCTTCAGCAGTTTGGGCGCTAAGCCATCCCTAGCCCCACACGCGCGACGAAGCCCCTCTCCGGACAATCGGAGAGGGGCTTCAAGTTGGTGCGCCATGACGGGCTCGAACCGCCGACCTACTGGGTGTAAACCAGTTGCTCTTCCAGCTGAGCTAACGGCGCGCTGCTTGAAAACATTAGCACGACTGACGTCATGCAACAAAACAGCAGCTCAGGGATGGTTAACGGCCGCCCATTTCTAGGCAAGAACCCTGCCATTCGCCGACTTTCTCGGCGCGTGTTTGCACCATGCCAGCAAGCTGAGCAGATTCAGAGATGTCTCCAGGGTTGACCGCCCCCGGCTTGTTCGCTCCTGGCGTGAGAAGCCAGATACACCCCTCTTGGTCTAGGTTGCGGGCTGCATCCATGAGTGCGTCGACAAGATCGTAGTCGTCGGAACGGTACCAGAGCAGGACCACGTCGCACAGTTCATCTGTTTCTTCGTCCAGGAGTGCCTCACCGATTGCTTCCTCGATAGCTTCTGAAATCGAGGAGTCAGCGTCTTCGTCCCAACCTAGCTCCTGGACGATGTAGTCGTCCTGGATGCCTAGTAGCTGTGCATAATCATTGACACCGGCGGCGCCCACTGTGTGTTGTCCTCCTTGAGAGTTGTGCATAATAGCTAAAGGATAACGGTTCTAATGATTCTTTTCTCGCTTTGAAGCGTTAAATTCGGGGTTTTGTTGTCCCCCAGTTTTCGGTACCCGGGCACAGCTATTCACCAAGGGGTGGGTTTTAGCGAGATTGTTGCACCAATAGGGGTACAAAACAGTTTTATTAAGTAGGCTAGAGGAACCGCATTTACTCGACTTTTTGGGAGGATTGTTCATGGCTGATCACGAGGCACAGAACGCCGACTCTAACTTTCCGCTGATTCGCGACGGTGTCGCGTCATACCTGCATGACTCTGACCCAGAGGAAACTCGGGAATGGATGGATTCCCTGGACGGGCTTCTCGACGAGTCCTCTCCCGAACGTGCTCGTTACCTGATGCTGCGCCTCTTGGAGCGTGCCTCTGCGAAACGTGTCCCACTGCCATCTCTGACCTCCACTGACTTCGTGAATACGATCCCAACGGAGCTGGAGCCAGAGTTCCCAGGCGACGAGGAAATTGAGAAGCGCTACCGCCGCTGGATGCGCTGGAATGCTGCCATCATGGTGCACCGCGCTCAGCGCCCTGGCATTGAGGTCGGCGGGCACATCTCCACCTACGCTGGTGCGGCCCCTCTCTACGAGGTGGGCTTCAACCACTTCTTCAAGGGCAAGGACGCCCCTCAGGGTGGCGACCACATCTTCTTCCAGGGCCACGCTTCCCCTGGTATGTATGCTCGCGCCTTCCTCGAGGGTCGTCTCACCGAGGATGACCTTGACGGCTTCCGCCAGCAGGTCTCCCGCCCGCAGGGTGGTATTCCTTCCTACCCGCACCCGCATGACATGCCGGAGTTCTGGGAGTTCCCGACCGTGTCCATGGGTATTGGCCCAATGAACGCGATCTACCAGGCACGTTTCAACAAGTACCTGCAGGACCGTGGGATTAAGGACACTGACCAGCAGCATGTTTGGGCATTCCTCGGCGACGGCGAAATGGATGAGCCTGAGTCCCGTGGTCTGATCCAGATGGGTGCTCTCTACGGCTTGGACAACCTGACTTTCGTCGTGAACTGTAACCTGCAGCGCCTCGACGGCCCTGTGCGCGGTAACGGCCAGATCATCCAAGAGCTGGAGTCCTTCTTCACCGGCGCCGGCTGGAATGTGATCAAGGTGGTCTGGGGCCGCGAGTGGGATGAGCTGCTGAACAAGGACGAAGATGGTGCTCTTGTCAACATCATGAACACCACCAAGGATGGCGACTACCAGACCTTCAAGGCCAACGATGGTGCCTACGTCCGCGAGCACTTCTTCGGCCGCGATGAGCGCACGCTGAAGCTGGTCGAGGACATGACTGACGACGAGATCTGGGCGCTGCGCCGCGGCGGCCACGATTACCGCAAGGTCTATGCCGCTTATGACCGTGCTTTGAAGACCAAGGGCAAGCCAACCGTCATTTTGGCCCACACCATTAAGGGCTACGGCCTGGGCCACAACTTTGAGGGCCGTAACGCGACCCACCAGATGAAGAAGTTGACCTTGGACGATCTGAAGCTGTTCCGCGACAAGCAGCAGATCCCCATTTCTGATGAGGAACTGGAGAAGGATCCGTACCTGCCGCCGTACTACCACCCTGGTGAGGACGCGGAAGAGATCAAGTACATGCTGGAGCGTCGCAAGGAGCTTGGCGGCTCGCTGCCAGAGCGTCGCGTGCAGTACACCCCGCTTGAGGTCCCAGAGATGAGCACGTTTAAGTCTCTGCTGAAGGACTCGGGTAAGCAGGAAGTGGCCACCACCATGGCGCTGGTGCGTACTTTCAAGTCGCTGATGCGCGATAAGGAGATCGGCAAGCGCGTCGTCCCAATCATCCCGGACGAGGCCCGCACCTTCGGCCTGGACTCCTGGTTCCCAACGCTGAAGATCTACAACCCATACGGCCAGAACTATGTGCCGGTGGACCACGATCTGATGCTGAGCTACCGCGAGGCCACCGACGGCCAGATCCTCCACGAGGGCATCAACGAGGACGGCTCCACCGCCTCCTTCATCGCGGCTGGTACCTCCTACGCCACCCACGGCGAGCCGATGATTCCGATGTACATCTTCTACTCGATGTTCGGTTTCCAGCGCACCGGCGACGTTTTCTGGGCGGCCGCCGACCAGCTGACCCGCGGTTTCATCATCGGAGCTACCGCCGGCCGCACCACGCTGTTCGGCGAGGGCACCCAGCACATGGATGGCCACTCCCCGATCATCGCGTCGACCAACCCGAACGTGATCCAGTACGACCCAGCATTCGCCTACGAGCTGCCGTACCTGATCCGCGAGGGCGTGGACCGCATGTACGGACCGGATCGCGGCGAGGATGTCATGTACTACCTCACCGTCTACAACGAGCCGACCCACCAGCCTGCTCCGCCAGAGAACTTGGACGAGGAAGGCCTGCACAAGGGCATCTACCTCTTCGACGATAAGTCGGACGAGGGCGAGCACCAGGTCTCCCTGCTGGCTTCCGGTATCGGTATGCAGTACGCGCTGCGTGCCCAGGAGCTGCTGAAGGAAGAGTTCAACATTGGCGCGTCCATCTACTCGGTCACCTCTTGGGTGGAGTTGGCCCGCGATGGTGCAGCAAAGAACGTCGAAAAGCTCCGCAATCCTGCTGAGGATCCAGAGGAGCCATTCGTGACGAAGCAATTGAAGCAGACCTCCGGCCCATACGTCGCTACCTCGGACTTTGCGACGGACTTGCACGAGCAGATCCGCCCATACGTCCCAGGCGAGTACTACGTGCTGGGTGCCGACGGTTTCGGTTTCTCCGACACCCGCGAGGCTGCTCGCCGCTACTTCAACATCGACGCGGAGTCCATGGTTGTCGCAGCGCTGATCGGCCTGGCTGAGGAGGGCAAGATCGATATCTCGGTCGCCGCCGACGCAGCCAAGCGTTACAAGCTCGACGATCCAACCTCCGTCTAGGAGCTAGGCGCTTAACGACGAGCACCTCCGCCCCACATCGCCACTCGCGCGGTGTGGGGCGGACCTTTTATCGAACCAAACCCACGAGCCGCTGGATCGCCGCAGTGACCACGTCCGGAGCTTCCAGCGGGAGCATGTGCCCAGCGTTCGGGATGACCTGCAGGTAGGATTCCGGCCAAATGTCCTGAATGCGTTGAGCCTGACTCAACGGCGTCACATCGTCCTGCGCGCCCACCAGCACGTATCCCGGCACGCCTGCCAGCGCAACACCTGCCTGCAGCTCTTCGTGTTCTTGCAGGTCGTCGAAGAAACCCACGTAGGTTTCTAGCGGGGTTTCGTGGATCATGGCGGCGTGGAAGTCGATCAGTTCATAATCGGTGTCGCGGTGGAAGATGGTCACCGCCAGCCCCGGGGCGATGATCTTGGTGACCTCGTTGCGGAATTTATCGGCCTCTTCGGGCGCGGCCTCGACGGCGTTATAGACGGCGTCGGCGGCCGGGGTGGCCAGGATCTGCGGAATCCCCTGGTCACTCAGCGCCTCCACGGACGCATTAATCAACACCGCACCCGCCGCGGTGAACTCGTGCCCATAACGACGAATCAGGCTCAGCGCCACCAGCCCACCAAGCGAATGGCCGACCACGATCACAGGCCCGCGCACCTCACGCTCACGCATCACGGCCCACACATCGTCGGCTGCCTCGTCGACGCTGCACCGCTCCGGTCGCACCGCACCGGTTTGGCCATGGCCCCGCAGATCCATCAGAATCTGGCGCACTCCGCTGCCACGCAGCGCATCAACCTGCTGGTAGAACGCCTCCGCGGCAAGAGTGAAGCCGTGAATATACACCACGGTTATATCGGCATCCGGCTCGCCCACCTCATACCAGTGGACGGGGATATCGTCGTTAAGCACGATGCCCTGCGCGGACAGGTTCGTCAGGCCGGGCTTGCGCTCTTGGGCGTGCAGGCGGCCACGCGCGAGGGCGAGGTTGCGGCGCCCGCTGGGGGTCAGTGCGCGGGCGTAGTCGGCGGGGTTTCGCATGCGAATGACTTTAGCGCAGCTGGGTAGACTGGCTGGCATGGAGCTTTCGCAACGCTTGAACCTTGGCAAACTTGCAGACCTGGGCACTGCGCCTGACCAGCCCGGCGCGGACGCGTCGCTGGATACGATGGGTCAGGTCGCAGCGCTGATCGAATCGGTGGCCGGGGTGGAGGCGGACGAGGTCACGGCGGAGTCCACCGCGGATAGTTTGGGGATTGATTCGCTGGCGCGCATTGAGCTGATCGTGCGCGCGGAGGAGCAGTTTGGGGTGCGTATCGACGAAGAAACCGCGTTGAGCTTTGACACTATTGGTGATCTGGTTGCTTACCTCGCGGACAACGAATAGTTAGGCCAAGATAGGGAGTATGAATGCTCCCATTTCCTATCTGACTGACATGGACGGCGTCCTCATCAAAGAGGGCGAGCTGATCCCCGGCGCCGACGCTTTCATCGAGGCGCTGCGCGATAACAATATTCGCTTCATGGTGTTGACGAATAACGCGATGAGTACCCAGCGCGATCTGTCGGCGCGCTTAGCGACGATGGGCCTGGATATTCCGGAGAACAATATCTGGAGCTCTGCTGCCGCCACCGCCAGCTACCTGTCTTCGCAGGTACCGGTGTCCACGGCCTATGTGATTGGCGAGACCGGGTTGACCACTGCGATGCATGAGTCTGGGTGGATCTTTACGGATAATGATCCGGAGTTTGTGGTGCTGGGTGAAACGCGGACCTATTCTTTCGAGGCGATCACCACTGCGTGCAACCTGATCATTGGTGGTGCGCGTTTCATCTGTACTAACCCTGATGTCACGGCGCCTGGTCCGCAGGGTGTGCTGCCTGCGACGGGTGCGGTGGCCGCGATGATTACGGCGGTGACTGGGAAGGAGCCGTACTATATCGGCAAGCCAAACCCGGTGATGATGCGTTCTGCTCTCAACCACATCGGCGCCCATTCTGAGCGCGCCGTGATGATTGGCGACCGGATGGATACGGACGTGAAGTCTGGCCTAGAGGCCGGCATGCGCACGATTCTTGTGCGCTCAGGCATTTCCGACGACGCCGAGATCCAGCGCTACCCCTACCGCCCCACCACCACTATTGGTTCAGTAGGCGACTTGGCGGATCACATCTTGGACCCGTTCGGGGACGGCCACTATATCAACATGGCCAACCGTGGCGACGAGTACCAGGACTCCCACTCCGACTAGGCCTGGTACTTAGGCCTCCACCACGCTGGCGCGGAAGCCGTAGTCGTGTGCCAGCTGCTCGAGCGCTGCGGTGAATTCGGATGCCTCGGGAGCCGTGATGACTTCGCGGCAGCGCAACCCGCGGGCGCCAAAAGTGGTGGTGTCGCGCTGCCAGCGGGTGAACCAGGTGATGTCCCAGATGTCGATGCCTGGGGTGTTCTCTATTTCTGCTGGTGGCAGGTAGTCGGCCATGAGGTTTTCGACGGTGCCGCGCAGGTGTACGGGCATGCCGGTGATCTGCAGGACGTAGGTGCGCTGCTGCGCTGCGTAGTGGTGCTCCGCCTCGTCCGTGATCCTCGCGGGGGCAGGTGCGGCCAAAGTGGTGGTCATGTGGGGATCCCTCCGTAAAAGAAGTAGGCACAGATGCCACATCCCGCACGAAGCATGGCGGGATGCGTTTCTATGAGACGAGGTTCGTCTTCCCCAACGGCCTCAATAATCTCACTGTTGTGGTTTCGATTCTGGCTTCACTCCCACCCCATCGGCAACCCTAAAGTTGCACTTCATCCCCCGTTTATTCAACCTTCACTTGAGGTTGAGCGCGCGATTTTTGCGCGACGCACTCGTCGTAACGCGCGTACGGTGGGGGCCATGAGCAATCACAAAGACAAACTTCAAGAGATCGTGAACAAGGTAGACACCCGCCTCTACATCGGCGGCCAGTGGCGCGAGGGCTCGACCGGCGAGACCTTCGACGTCATTAACCCCGCCACCGGCGACACCTTAGCAACCATGGCATCGGCGACCTCTGACGACGCCGTTGCAGCCCTCGACGCAGCATGCGCCGTACAGAAGGACTGGGCGCGCACCGCCCCGCGCGAGCGCGCCGAGATCCTGCGCTGCGCCTACGAGTTAGTCATCGAACGCACCGAAGACTTCGCCACCTTAATGACCGCCGAAATGGGCAAGCCCTACGCCGAAGCCGAAGGCGAGGTGACCTACGGCGCCGAATTCCTGCGCTGGTTCTCCGAAGAAGCGGTGCGCCTCAAGGGCGAAACCTTCGAGATCCCCGAAGGCGGCAACCGCGTGATCACCCAGCGCAAGCCGGTCGGACCCTGCCTGCTGATTACGCCGTGGAACTTCCCGCTGGCGATGGCCACCCGCAAGGTCGGCCCCGCCGTGGCCGCCGGCTGCACGATGGTGCTCAAGCCCGCGAAGCTCACCCCGCTGACCGCGCAATACTTCGTCCAGACCATGGTCGAGGCCGGCCTTCCAGAGGGCGTGCTCAACATCGTCGCCTCCAACTCCGCCTCCTCCATCTCGGAGCCACTGATGGCCGATAAGCGCCTGCGCAAAGTCTCCTTTACCGGCTCCACCGCCGTGGGCAAGCAGCTGCTCAAGGGTGCTGCCGACAACGTGCTGCGCACCTCCATGGAGCTGGGCGGCAACGCACCGCTGCTCGTTTTCGACGACGCTGACCTCGACGCCGCCGTCGACGGTGCCATGTCCGCCAAGATGCGCAATATCGGCGAGGCCTGCACCGCCGCCAACCGCCTCATCGTCCACGAGTCCATCGCAGAAGAGTTCTCGAAGAAGCTCGCTGACCGCTTCCGCGAACTGAACGTGGGCAACGGCCTGGACGAGGGCGTGGATGTCGGCCCGCTCGTCGAAAAGTCCGCCGTGGAGAACGTGCAGGAGCTTGTCGACGACGCCCTGGAACTGGGGGCCACTGCCACGGTCGGTGGATCCCGCATCGAGGGCGACGGCTTCTTCTTTGAACCCACCGTGCTAACCAAAGTGCCCACCCAGGCGCGCGTGTTCAACGAGGAAATTTTTGGGCCCGTCGCCCCCATCTACACCTTCGCCGACGAAGAGTCCGCCTACGAGATGGCCAACGACACCGAATACGGCCTCGCCGCCTACGTGTTCACCAAGGACTCCGGACGCTTGTTCCGCGCCTCCGAGGCTTTAGAGTTCGGCATGGTCGGCTACAACGTCGGTGTCACCTCCAACGCGGCGGCACCTTTCGGCGGTGTCAAGCACTCCGGCCTGGGCCGCGAAGGTGGCGCCGAGGGCATCGAAGAGTACACCGAGCTGCAGTACATCGGGTTCAAGGACCCGTACGCTTAGCCCCGAGAAGTTAGCTGGCGAGCATCTCGTCGATAAGCGCCGTGTTCGTCTCCTGCCACAAAGGCTTGGCCCAGTCGCCGAATTTTTCGTCGGTCAGGCAGACCATGCCGGTACCGGCGAGTTCGTGCTCGCTCCACGCGGGGATCAGCCAGGCATAGGAGCCGCGCATGCCGAAGTGGCCGACGGTATCGGCGGGCATGTTGTCGCCCGTCCAGTGCGGTGACTTCTCGCCTTTGATTTCGAAGCCCAGCCCCCACGGGTTGGGTTTTTGCATGCCGTAACCAGGGACGATGCCAATCAGGTCCGGGTATTGCACGGTAAAGGCCTCGCGCACGGTCTGCTCCGCAAGCAGCTTCGGCTCCAGCAGTTCCTGCAAAAATAGCGACATGTCGGCTACCGACGATCGCCCGTCATGGCCCGGCGAGCCCCAAATCTCCGTGTCTTTCATCCCCAACGGCTTGAACACGCCCTCGCGCGAATAGTTCTGGAAGGACATGCCGGTTTCTTCCTGCACGATATAGCCCAGCCACTCGAAGCCGGCGGAGGAATAAATGCGGCGCTCCTCCACGCCTTTGCGCACCTTCATCTCGCTCATCGCCACGCCAGAAGCGTGCGCAAGCAGGTGGCGCACCGTCGAGCCCTCGGGCCCGGCCGGGGTGTCCAGCTCGAACACGCCCTCCTCCACCGCCATCAAAAAGGCGTACGCGGCCAAGGGCTTGGTCACGCTCATCAGCTCGAAGACGCGGTCTTGATCACCGTAAGATGCCTCGTGCGTGCCGACGATCGCCGCCGCAACATTGTCGGGCGGCCATGATTCGAGGTGCTTGTGAAGATCCATGCCCACGATCCTAGCCTGCGTGGAGAGCGCCTAGTCCTTGTGCTTGGCTGAGTCCTCGGTGGCGTCGGTGTCTTCGTCGTTGGAGTCTTTTGTGCCCAGCGTCCACTGTTCGTCCGAATCGGTCCGGGCGTCGTCGTCAAGCAAGACGTCCAACGCGTCCTCGAACTCCTGGCGTTCCTCCGCGGCGGTCTTTTCGGCCTGATCGGCGCTCTGTGGCGTTTCCTCATCGCCCTGGCGGCGCTTGCGTCGTTGCAAATCTTTCTCCATTTGCTCATGCCTCCAGCTGCGCACGCGCGAAGGCTCGATGCGCCTACCGACGCGACGGCCGCGGTCTTCTGCCAGCTTCATCAACTCGCGGACCTGAGAGGCCGTCATGTTCACCGGGGCGAAATCCGAACGCGCGGGGATATACCAACCGCGCCAGTAGGACAACATGGCCAAGGCGATGGCGAAGAGTGGTGAGATCGCCATGCCCAGCAGGTTCAGGCCGAAGGCGTCAAAAATCACCATGGACACCGCAGAGACCAGGGCGGGCACCGCGTAGAGCTGCTGGGAGGTGAAGATGCTGGGAACGCTGCCGATCACGACGTCGCGAACCATGCCACCGCCGACGGCCGTGACCACCCCCATGAACACGCACGCGACCACCGGCAGGTTATAACTCAGCGCCTTCACGCAGCCGGTGACGGCCCAAAAGCCTAAGACGATGGCGTCGGCGTGGAACTTGAACAGTTCCCACAGCTTGCCTTTGAAATCGGTGAGCGCCGCGACCAGCGCGCCGCCGAACGCGAGGATCAGGTATTCCTCGTTCGCCATGGCGGCCACCGTCCCCTGGCCGATCATCATGTCGCGTAAAATACCGCCACCCAGTGCGGTAAATAGCGAGAGGAATAAAAACCCGATGATGTCGAAGTTACGCTTGCGCGCAATCGTGCCGCCGACGATTCCCATGAGGAATACGCCGGCGAGGTCAAGAAATCGATACAGAGCTTGAACGTTAGGTGCGAGATCTTCCACGCATACCAGTGTAAGGGTGCCGCCGAAAGGTGGCACGAAGTGGTCTTCGGGCTAACGCACGTCGACGAACTTCTTCAGCACCCAGGAGCGCACCGCGATCAGCGCAAGCCCGATCACGATGGCAAGCACGCCGATGGTGATAAAGAAAGAGCGCTCCGCATCGGCAGAGGTTGGGTCATAGAACCCGCCCAGGGTGCCCGAGAGCGCGGTACCAGCGGAGACGGCCATCAGCCACACCGCGAACAGGCGAGATTCGAAAGCTTGGGGTGCCACCTTCGTCGCCAAGCTATTGCCCACCGGCGACAGCAAAAGCTCACCCATGGTGAACAGGAACAGTATCCATACGACGACCCACAGCGGCGTGGAGTTCTCCCCACCACCAGCGAAAGGCAGGAAGAAGAATAGCGAGCAGCCGATGATGATATTGGCCACGCCGAACTTCACCGGCGAGGACCACTGGCGCTTGCCCAGCTTCGTCCACATCGCGGCGAACACGCCCGAGAAAATGATGATGAAGATCGGGTTGAAGGACTGCACCTGGCCCGGCTGCAGCTCAATGCCGAAGAAGTTGCGGTCCAGGCGCTGGTCCGAGTACACGGCCAGGATGGTGAACTGGGACTGGAAGATCGCGAAGAACGCGATGCCACCGATCAGCAGCGGGATGTAGCCCACCAGCCGCGACTTCTCCAGCGGCGTGGTCAGCTCAGAGTTGTACATCTGGACCAGCAACACCACGATCGCAGCCACCGCAATGATGGCAGTAATCGTCGATAGCCACTCCACGCGCACCACACCCGTGGCGATCAGCGAGACAGCAACCACGACCAGCACCAGGGCGCCAACGCCCCACTTCCAGTAGTCGGAAGCCGGCAGCGGGTTGGGCACCTTGTGGCCGGCCTCTTTGATCGTCGTCTTGCGCATGCCCATGTACTGCAGCAGGCCGATCGCCATACCGACCGCCGCCAGACCAAAGCCCCAGTGGAAACCGGCCATGCCGAAGACCCAGCCGGTCAGCAGCGGGCCAAACAGGGCGCCGATGTTCACGCCCATGTAGAAGATGGAGAAGCCCGCGTCACGACGAGGGTCCTCGCGCGAGTACAGCTGGCCAAGCACCACCTGGGCCGACGTCTTCACACCACCGGAACCCAGCGCGATGGACACCAGGCCCAGTGCCAGACCAAGGTAGCTAGGGATCACCGCAAGCAGAATGTGGCCCACCATCACGATGACCGCCGACCACATCAAGGTGCGCTCCGGGCCGAGGATGCGGTCCGACACCCAGGAGGCCACCAGCGAGCACATGTACACCAGCCCGCCATAGGCGCCGACAATCGACAGCGCCTGGGCCTCGCTCATCCCTAAACCGCCCTCGCTGACGGAATAGTAGAGGTAGAACGCGAGGATCGACTGCATGCCGTAGAAACTGAAACGCTCCCACAGCTCCACGCCGAACAGGTTCGCGAGCCCCCACGGCTGACCAAAGAACCGCTTCTCTTCGCCGCCCGCTCGCGTGGACGGATCAATCACACTACTCATTCCTCAATATTTACTCTTCAAACATTAAAAGGCCTATTCCTCACACGCCCGCCACCCCACACACTTTTCGCTACAGTGCCTACTAAACACCCCTTGCACGAAAGGACCCACCATGCTGATCACCAACGCCCGCCTGCCCAAACACGACGGCCTCTGGGATATCAGCATCGAGGGGACCAGGATCTCGTCGATAAGCGAATCCTCAAGCCAGACCCCGCGCGACCCGCAGGTGGGCGACGAAAACACGCCCAGCCCCCAAGTCGAGTTCTCGGGCGAGCGTATCGACGCCGCCGGACGCCTTGTCGCGCCGCAATTCATCGAGGCGCACGTGCACCTTGATTACGCGAACACCAATGGGATTCCGCGGCCGAACCACTCCGGCACGCTCTTTGAGGCGATCGAGATTTGGGGCGAGCGCAAAGACGGTGGCCTGCACAAACAGGAAACGATTTATAACAACGCCAAGCAGGCCGCGCTGTCCGCGATGAGCCACGGCGTGGGCTATATCCGCACACATGTGGACGTCACCGACCCCACCTTTGCCGGCCTGGACGCGCTGGTGCAGCTGCGCGAGGACCTGAAGGATCAGGTGTATATCGAGCTGGTCGCCTTCCCCCAAAACGGGATGTACGCCTATGAAGGCGGCGCGGCGCTGGTCGAGCAAGCGCTGGAGCGCGGGGCGAGCGTGGTCGGCGGGATCCCCCACTTGGAACCCACGCGCGAGCTGGGTGTCCAGTCCGTGAAGCATGCCTTTGATCTTGCCGAAAAGTTCGGCGCGCGGGTGGATATCCACTGCGATGAGATCGATGACCCGCAGTCCCGATTCGTGGAGGTCATGGCCGCCGAGACCACTCAAAGGTCCATGCAGGAGCACGCCAACGTCTCCCACGCGGTGGCGATGAGCTACTACAACCCCGGCTACATGCAGCGCCTGCTGCCGAAACTGCGCGAATCGCAAGTCACTTTTGCCGTGTGCCCGAATGAGAACCTGCACCTGCAGGGCCGCGGTTGGCAGAACCCTGTCCCGCGCGGTGTGGCCCCGGTGCGCGAGCTGACGGAGCAGATGATCCCGGTGGCGTTTTGCCAGGATTCCATGGCGGACCCTTTCTATCCGCTGGGTAATGGGGATTTGATGCGCATCGTCGATACTGGCCTGCACGTTTCCCACATGCTCACCCCGCAGCACATGGATTCCTGCTTGGACTTCATCACCACCAACCCCGCCTATAATTTGGGCATTACGGATCACTATGGCATTGAGCCCGGCAAGGACGCCTCCCTTGTGATCATCGACGCCGCCACCCAGCAGGAGGTGCTGCGCCAGGGCTCCACCATCGTCTATTCCATGCACAAGGGCCGCGAGATCTTCCGCGCGAAGCCGGCAGAGGTAACCTGGGCCTAATATGCAGATTCGTGATTTCCAACCATCCGACACCCCATTCGTCTTCGACCTAATCAACGAGGGTTTCCACGTCGATCACCGCTTCAGCTCGCGCGTGGGCACCTTCCTAGACATTTACCTCAATTCCGCCACTTTGAGCGCCACGCATTTCCGCATTGCGCTTATCGACGATCAGCCTGCAGGATTGTTGATCGGCCGCATTAAGGGGGATCCGGTGTTGCCGGGCCGGTTGAGGAAAATGGGTGCGATCGTGCGGGACTTGGCGCGCATTGTGCCTGTGTTTGCGCGCGAATGGCCCGGTATTAAGGACTGGCTGACCGAGATGATTGTGTCCTTTGGCCTAATGCGCGATATGCAGGCACGCAATATCGAGCCGGACAATGAGGTGATTCTGTTCGTCGTTGGCTCTGAGACCCGTGGCAGTGGCGTTGGCAAGGCACTGTTCCAAGAGTTTGGGGAAAAGGCCGGCGAGTTCTATTTGTACACCGATTCCCTGTGCACCTGGCCGTTCTATGAGAAGCGCGGAATGAGGCGAGTGGCCCAAGCCCGGCGCGATTCCCCGCTTTATGAGGACCCCGTGGACCACTTCATCTACGCGTACTAACCCCGCCCGCGCGATTTGGCCGACAAATCCTTCCCTTTTTCTAAAAATCGTTCGATTCGTCGGCCGAATGTGCTCTTTCCCGGCGCGCACCGAGTCTGTCAGTTAGATTGAGGAGACACGGATCAACGTTTCGGGGGAAACATGGGAAAAATCTATACACGGGAAGAACTGTGCGCTCATGTGGGCATCGGGGTGCGGGCGTTTCGGACCCTTTTGAGAAGCGGTGAGATCACCAAACTTGACCACGGCTTTTATGCCTTAGGTAGACTGAGCGCGAATGAATTCGCGGTCGCGTTGCTAAAGATCCACCCCGAATGGGTCCTGACCGGGGTGTCCGCCTACCAGTTCCATAACAAGGCGCGCCTCACCTTCCCTCTTCAATTTCGCGCGCCCAGGACCGTGAAAACGCGCTCAAACGCTAAATTTCGCGTGCGCGGGCACCGGCACACGGTTGCCACGCAATTCGGGCAGACCCGAGTGGTGCCGCCAATTGTTGCAGCCTGGGATGCCAGGGAGCAGATCTCCGCGCACGATTTGGCCGATTTCCTTGAAAACGCCTACGCAAAGAAGCAAGGCAAGCACAACCTTGAACTGCATTTGTCCTGGATGGGGCACGTGCCCAAAGACCTTCGCGCGTATATTTCGACCCTTTCCATCGGCACAGATAGTAAGACCGAGCGAAAGTTCTTTCACGCTCTAAAGCGTAGAGGCCTGGACTTTGAACAAAACGTGCTCATTGGCCCGTATATGTGGGACTTCCGGAGCAAAAGGTTCAAACGGCTATTGATTGAGATCGGGGCGTTAAAAAACTCACCGCGATCTTTCCACCACTGCCGGGGAGAAGGCGCATATCAGGGACTCTTGGAAGCTCAACGATGCCGCCCTCAATGGCTATGTTGTTCTTCAATTCACCGCGAAATGCATTGATGAAGAGCTGGAGCGCTGCCTCGACATGGTTGAGGACACCATTGCCGTCATGGAGGGTGCCTCCCCGCGGCGCGAATGGGCACCGGTGTGGCGCTGGCATTCGTGGATACAAAGGCTCGACCGGTTCGGCTGGGCCGCCTAAACCACCAAAGGCACATTCGGCCGACAAAACGGGGGATTTTTGGGGATTTCACCCGTTTTGTCGGCCAAAAAGCGCGTTACAGGCTTAGGGCAGGTGCGGGCCCCACGATTTTAGGGTGGTTCCCTCCACATCGAGCAACACGCGGCCCGACGACACCGTGACCAACTGGGCGTGCACCCCAAAAACATCCCTCAGCGCATCGGGGTTCAAGATCTCTTCGGCCGGGCCGGCGTCTAGGAGGATTCCGCCCTCACCGATGAGTGCCACGGAGTCGCAGAACCTAGCGGCCATCGCAATGTCATGGATCGCGATCAGGATGATCACGCCGTGCTCGCGGGCGAAGTGGTTGAGCAGGCTCATCAGGTTGTACTGGTGCTGCAGGTCAAGGTGGTTATTGGGCTCATCCAACAGCATGTGGCTGGCCTGTTGGGCCATTGCACGCGCCAGCATCACCCGTTGGACCTGCCCACCGGATAGTTGGGAAAGGGGTCGGTCAGCCAGGCTGGTCACATCGGTGTGGCTCATGGACTCGTCGACGATTTCCTCGTCCCGCTCAGTCATCCCACCCCACAAGCCCTTGCCGGCAGTACGGCCAAGGGTAACGATATCGCGCACCGTCATAGAGATCGGCGGGCCAGAGTACTGGGCGATATAGGAAAGCACTTCCACGCGCTCTGATCTTGAATAAGAACGCAATGGTTGATCGTCGTAAAGCACCGTGCCAGAAAAGTCCTGGACACCGGCGATGGCGCGCATCAAGGTGGACTTGCCGGCGCCGTTGGGGCCTACGATGCCGTAGACGCCCGGTGTGTCGAAGTCGAGCGAGATGTCGCTGACCACTGTCTTTGAGCCGTAGGTGACGGCGAGGTCGCGTACGGTGATGGTCATCGTTGACGATCCTTTCGGCGCAGCACGACGAAGAACAGGGGCACGCCAATCAGGGCCGTGATCACGCCGACGGGGATCTCCTGGGGTGCGAAGGCAACGCGGGCGCACGCGTCGGCGATCACGAGGAAAATCGCGCCGACCAGGGCGGAGAGTGGGATCAGGGAGCCGTGCTTCGGGCCGACGATGATGCGCACCGCGTGGGGAACGATCAGGCCGATGAAGCCGATGGCGCCCACGGCGGAGACGGTGGCGGCGGTCAGGAGGCTCACGACGATCAACACCACGTAGCTGACCGCTTTGACGGGCACGCCCATGGTGTAGGCGATGTCGCCGCCTAGGGCCATGGCGTCGAGGTAGCGGGCGAGGGCCCAGAGGATCGCTAACCCGATGGCGCCTACGATCGCGACGATGATCAGGCTGTCCCACCGGGCGGCGCCCAACACGCCGAGCAGCCAGAATAGTGCGCTGCGGGTGGCGTCTGCGTCACCGAAGGCGGTGGTGATGAGTTGGGTGAGGGCGTCGAAAAGGAAGCCGACCAACACACCGGTGAGGACAAGGCGCGTGGCGTCTTCGGCTCGCCCGCCGATCAGGCCCATCAGGACGGCGAAGGCTAAGAGCGCGCCCACTGCCGCGCCGCCGGCAATGCCCCACTGCCAGGAGGAAAAGATCAGGGCCACCACGGCACCGGTGGAAGCACCGGCAGAGATGCCCAGGAGGTAGGGTTCGGCAAGGTCATTGCGCGTGATGGCCTGCATGACCACACCGCACACGGCGAGGATCGCGCCCACAAGAGCGGCCATGAGCACGCGAGGGAGGCGCAAGTCCACCAGGATCGATTCGCGCAGGGTGGAGGGCCGCGGAAAGGCGGGGTCTACGAACATCCCGGTGGAATGAGTGGCCCAGCCACGGATCTCGGCCAGGCTGACGGAGCTGACCCCCATCGTCATGGACACAACCATGACGATAAGAAGGAGAACAGCACCGATCAGCCCTGTAATGACGGCACGTTTCATCGATGCTGGATTACTTGTCGTCGAGGACGCCGTCGCGCAGCGCCTTGGCGATCTCCACGATCGCCTCGTGGGAACGCGCGGAGGCAGAGGTGGTTACGCCATCGATGACGATGTAGCGCTCATTTTTCACAGCGTCCAGGTTTTGCACGGCCGGGGTGGATGCCAGCAGCTCTGCCTTCTCTTGCCACGTGTCACCAGGGGAACCGCGCAGCGCCAAATCGCCCAGGATGATCACGTCTGGGTCGGCCTCAGCGATGGCCTCCCAGGAAACGGTGGGCCACTCTTCGTCGACATCTGCGAACACGTTGGTCATGCCAAACTTTTCGCCCATTTCGCTGACGATGGAAGGGCCGCCGGCAATATATGGATCGGACTCGTACGCCGAGTACAGCATCATGAACGTGGTGCCCTCGGGTGCCTGGGTGTCCGCGGCCTCCTGCAGCGCTTCGTCCTGCTTCTTGATCAGCGCCTGCGCGCCTTCCTCCTGGCCGAAGATCTGGCCAAGCTCGGTGAAGTCACGCTCCAGCAGCTCGAACTGGTCCTTGCCCTTGTTCTCGCCGTAGTCGCGGCATTCGGTGTTGTTGTTATAGGTGGGAACACCCAGCTGGGACCATTCCTCACGGGTACCCGCGCTGGCTTCTTCCCACGAGGTTGCGAAGGGAGAGAAGATAAAGTCAGTGTCCGCCGCGCGCAGCTGCTCGGAGTTCGCGGGATCGTCGCTGATCATGGTGAGGTTTTCGGTGGCTTCTTCAAAACCGGCTGGCGGGTAGGACTTGTGGTGGCTATGGCCTGCGATCTGGTCTTCAGCACCGATCATCAGCAGGGTATCCGTCGCGCCCTGTTCCATGGTGGTCGCGCGCTGCGGCGGGGTTTCCACCGTGAACTCGGTGCCGCAGTTGTCGATGGTCACCGGTTCGAAGTCAGCAGCGCTTTCCGACGACGCTCCCGCATTATTGTCTGCTGCCTCTCCCCCGCAGGCCACTAGGCTAATAGCGGTGGCGACGGTGAGCGCACCGAGAACCGATTTTTGTACTCGAGACACGAGAAAACTCCTTCAATTCAAACGTTCAATTGATCTTATAGGTGAACTCTACCTAAAGGTACGTCCATGGCCAACTTCGGACAGTTCGTCCAGCGCAACTACCCGATCACACACGTGGCGCAGCAAATCATGGTCGTGGGAAATCACTAACAGCCCCAGCGAACGGTGCTGGACCTCGTCGATAAGCCCGGCCCAAATATCGGCCTGGAGTAGCGCATCCATCATCGTGGTGATCTCATCGGCCACCACGAACTGGGTACGCGGATCCAGTGAGCGGGCGATATTAATGCGTTGCAGCTGACCGCCAGAAACCTCCAGCGGGTAGCGGCGCAGCCAGTCCTGTTCCACACCCATGCGGTTCAAAGTTTCTAAAGGGATCCCGCGAACTACTTTGTCCAGGCGCCAGCGCGCATCAATAGCGCGCTCCGGGTGTTGCTGGATCAGCTGCACCGGCAGGTACTCGCCCTGGCGCAAAGGCTGCCCGTTCACGGTGACTTCGCCGGAGTCCGGTTCCAACTGGCCGGCCATGATCCGGGCCAGCGTCGATTTGCCGGCGCCGCTATAGCCGTGCAGTCCCACCACTTCCCCGGCGGGGACCTCTAGGGTGGCGTTATTGAGGATCGGCACGTCCGAGTAACCAAAACTAATATTGCTCGCAAGAAGGCTCATCGCAGTGCTCCCCAGAATTGGTTGGCGGGTTGGGCGTCCCACAGCGCCTGGGTATAGGGCGTGAGTTCGCCGGACAGGTCGCCGGGGACGGTATCGACAAGTTCCCCGTCGCGGATGACGGCGATGCGATCGGACACGCGGGTGGCGGCGATCATGTCGTGGGTAATGAACAAAATGGCACAACCTTCGTCGCGAAGCTCGCAGAAAAAGTCCAGCACCAATTCGGTGGTTGCGGGGTCCAACCCGGGCGTGGGTTCGTCGGCGATGAGCAGGCGCGTGAGCTTCGGGTTGACCGTGGCCAAGGTGGCGCGGCGCAGCATGCCGCCGGAGAGTTCGTGCGGGTACTTATCGACGACATCCTCGCCCAGTCCGAAACGTGCCAGCTGGCTTACCGGATCCAGGCCATCCATGGCGATGAACCTGCCCATCGTGAGCGTGGGGTCGAAATGGTTCACGCCCTGGGGGACGTAACGCATGGTCTTATGGTCCACAACGATCTCGCCATCGACATGGGCGTTGACGGGCAAGAGGCCCAGGATCGCGTCGGCAAGCAAGGACTTACCACCGCCGGAAGCGCCGACGACGCCGAGGATTTCGCCTGCCGCGATCTCGACGGTCATGTTGCGCAGCGGTGTCGCGTGGCGGCGCTGGAACATGCCGGCGTACTGGTGGAAGGAGACGCTCAAGTTTTTCACGGTAAGTGCGTTCATCATGGGCCTCCTATTGGTGCCTAGTCGCCGGGGCGAGCAGGCCGCGGAGCAGCTGGCTGCAGGCCTCCAGCAGTAGGACGAGCACGAGCAGCATCACGATCGGGCCGGCGACCAGCCACCACTGCCCATTGGACAAGAAGCGAAGGCCTTCGCTCAAGATGATGCCCAGTGACGGGCGGCTTGGGTCGAACCCGAAGCCGAGGAAGGTCAGGGAGGACTCGTGCAAGATGGAGTGCGGGACCATGTACACGTAGCCGACCAGGATGTGCGGGACCAGCGCCGGGAGTAAGTGGTTGCCCACCACCCATCCGCTGCCGTGGCCGCGGGCGCGCGACATGGCCACGTAGGGTTCCTCGCGGACTTTGAGGATCTCGCCGCGGATCAGGCGGGCCAGCGGCGCCCATTGTGTGAGCCCCACGCCCAGGATGACACCGAGCGTGCCACCGCCGACGGCGAAGGAGATCAGCAGGGAGGCCACGATGTGGGGCACGCCCAGGGTCATGTCGACCAGCCAGTTGACCAGCCAGTCCGTCCACTTTGGTCCGATGGCGGCAAGGACGCCGAAGATGACGGAGACGACCACGGATACCGTCGCGGTGATGGCCGCCACCCGCAGGCTGAGGGTGAGGCCCTTGACGGTGCGGGCCATCATGTCGCGGCCCATCCAATCCGTGCCCAGCCAGAACTCACCGCTGGGCGGCAGGTTGCGTTGGCCCGCGGTGGGGCGGACCGAGGATTCTGGGTAGCTGGCGGCCAGAATCAGGATGAATGCCAGCCACGCAATGGCCAACACCAAGAACACGGCGAAGAGGACACGGTTGTTAAGGGTGCGTCGAGGCCGGTACAGCGTTGAGGGCATCTCCTGGCTCCTTTCCGTGCTTCTCTTGTGCCTGTTTGCTCTTTTTCATCCTGGGTTCCAGCGCGACGGCGATAATGTCCGCAAGCAGGTTGCCCACGAACACCACCACGGCGGTGATCACCACGGCACCCAGCAGGAGCGGCACGTCCCCGTTCAACCCCGCTTGGGTGATGGTGGACCCCAGCCCGTGGTAAGAGAACACCGTCTCTGCCAGCACAGAGCCGCCGACTAACGACGACAAGGTGGTGAACTGCAGCATGATCGCAGGAACGATGGTGTTACGGATGCCTTGGCGCCACACAATCGTCGCGGTGGACATCCCGCGCGAGCGGGCGAAACGCACCACGTCCGAATCCATGAACGCGACCATCGCCTGGCGGGTGTGCAGGGTCACTGAGGAAATACCCACCAACGCGACCGTGATGGCCGGCATCAAGGCGTGCCGGAAGCGGTCGGCGAAGGTGACCTCGTCGGAAAGCATACCCAGCGGTTGCGACATGCCGATGGGCACCCAGCCCAGGTAGACGGCGAAAATCATGATCAGCACCAGCCCGACGACGAAGGTGGGCGTGGAGGTGAGCAGGTAGGTGATCGCGACGATGATGCGATCCAGGATGCCGCCTTTGCGGGCACCCGCCAGCACGCCCAGGCCGTAGCCGATGACCGCGGAGAGCACCCAGGATACCGCCATGAGGATCAGCGAGTTACTTACGGCGTAGGCCAAGATATCGGCAACGTCGCGGCGGTAGATATAGCTGGTGCCCATGTCCCCGGTGAGAAGGCCACCGAGCCAACCGAAGTAGCGCTGCCACCACGGCTGGTCCTGCCCCCATAGTGCTGCGATCTGGGCGATCTGCTCGTCGCTTATGCCTTGCAGATCATTGATGTACTGCGCGATGGGGTCTATAGGCGAAAACTCCACCAGCAGGAAGGCCACCAGCGTGACGCTGAATAGCAATCCTGCTAGGCGGAGTATCGCGAATGCTAGCCGTTTCAGCTCCATTCCTCCACGTTGCGGAAGATCTGGAGGCCGTGGCCGTGGCCATGGATCAGCTCGCCGCCGAGGTCAACGTCGTCGGCAACGAAGAAGAGGTGGTCACGGCGCAGGATCCACGCCATGGAGACATCACCTTCTGGCGAAGCGTTGGCGCCGGCTTCCTGGCCTGCCTTCCAGTCCTCAATGGAGGCCTCGAAGTCCGCAGCGGTACGAGCGGACTCGAAGTGCTGGTCAACCTCCGGGTTGGAGTAGTTCGGCATGTTGTTGTAGGCGGTGTCGATCGCGTCAGTGGCGTAGGCGTCCCACAGTTCCTTCGGCGAGAGCGAGCCGAGCGCGAAGACCACGGACTTGGTCTTGCCCTCCTCATAGATCTCATCCCAGGTGACGTGCTCCGGCTCGAACTTGATGCCGAATTCCTCAGCCTGGACGACGATGGCTTCGCCCAAGTCAATACGAGTGAGGTCATTGGATGGAACCATCAGCGGGATGACCGCCTCCTGGCCGTCCTTGTCCACGGTGCCGTCACCGTTGGTGTCCTCCCAGCCAGCTTCCTTCAGCAGTTCCAGTGCCTGCTCGGCCTGGCCGTCGTCGAAGGAGAAGTCCACCTCCCATGGCAGGTCATCCGCCACGGACCAGGCAGGCTTGCCGTAGCCGTTGAGGACCAGCTCGCTGAGCTCCTCGCGGTCCAGGCCCAGGGTGATTGCCTTGCGGATTGCTGGGTCTGCGGTGACGTCGTTGCCGACCTCAACCTCTTCGCCCACAGTAATACCCGTGTTGCCGGATTCGGTGACAGGCAGAGTCAGCGCGAACGTATCGACGGACGGGCGTGCGTCCAGCTCCATGCCCTCAATCTGCTGGTCAGCGTTGTTGTGCGAGACCTTCAGCACGTCCACCTGGCCCGCGTTGGCAGCCGCGATCGCAGATTCCTCGTCTGCCAGCAGGAAGGTGAGCTTCTTGTAGTGCAGGTCCTCTGGGTAGTGCTCGTTGGCCTCCATGATGACCTGCTCGCCGACCTGCTTTTCGACGATCTTGTATGGGCCCGAGCCGATCGGGTCATCCGAGTAGTCCGGACCATAAGCGTGCTCCGGCACGATACCGATCAGTGCCGTCAGTGGGCCAAAGAGGCTGTCTGGCTCATTCAGCTCGAAGACGACGGTGTTGTCACCCTTAGCGCGGACCTCCTTGACGGTGGAGACGTCAAAGTTGGTGCCATCGTCGATAAGCATTTCGTAGGTGAACACGACGTCCTCGGCGGTGACTGGCTCACCGTCGGAGAACTTGAAATCGTCACGAAGCTGGAAGGTCCAGGTGGAGCCGTCGACCTCGTAGGACTCGGCGAGGTCGCCGACAAGCTCCATGTCATTCGTCCACTTCAGCAGGGAGGAGTGCAAGACCTTGTGCTCATTGTGGGTGCCCCAGCCCTTGGCGGGGTCGAATTCGGACTCGCCGAAATCGCCAAGCGCGAGGACGAGCTCATCGTCGGCGCGCTCTGCGGACACACCGGAGGCAGCGGAGCCGGACGCTGCCGCGCCCGAATTCGCATCGGTATCGGTGGACTCGGAGTTGCTGCAACCAGAAATCGCCAGAGACGTTGCGGTCAGGACTGCGCACGCAGCCAGGATGCTTTTACGCATTTTTCAACCTTTCATGATGGGATTGCCAGTGATCCTAACATTCAATCAAACCCTTGACAATGAGGCGATATGACCGCAACTTTACACATGCCACTAGCTGGGATTTCCCAAAAAGGTCTATCGGAAATTCCGCCACAGCAACCCGAAGAGAGCCGCGACCGCACCCATGCCTAGGACCGGGGCCAGCCACGACCACATGCTTGACGACGAGCTACCGCGCGCGCTGCCCGCCTCCTGCTCCGGCACGTCCTGGTCCGGCACCTCATACCCGGCCCCTCGCCCACAGAGAAGACCAGCTGCTGCGGGGCGGACTCATAGCGCGCCCCATCGGCGCCCTTTGCGGCGTAGCTGACATCAAAGGCATAGACGCCCGGCGCGCTAAAGGCCCAGTTGGTGTGCACGTGGGCGGGATAGTCGGTCTCGATCGCGTGGTCGCCGGCAGAGGAATCGGCAAGCACGTCGAGCTGACCAAAGCCTTGGTCGGTGAACACTCCCCACTGCGCTCCTTCGGGCACACTGACTGGCTCCAGTCGCAGGTCCACCCCGCCCTCAAACTTCGAGTAGTCCAGCGCCTGGGTGTTGTAGCCCGGCCAGATCAGTTCCCGGTTCTGGGTTTGCGGCAGCAGGTAGAACTCCGACCCCAAGAAATCCAGACGGTCCTGCTCCAGCACGCCGCGGCGCACAGTCCGCGCGCCTTCGGGGACGTCTAGGACGACATCATCAAGCGTCCGCATCACAGCCCCGTCCGCGTGGATTCCGGTCTCATCCTTCTGCCCTACAGTCAGGCCATCGTCGTGACCTGCAAGGATGTCCACATGCCCATGGTCGAGCACCAGCTTGTCGCCGCAGAATCGCGGTTCGCGTGACTTGGCCGGCGGTTGCGCGACATCGCTCAACGTGCCCTCCGCGATCACTGGCGCCTCAAGGTTCAGGGACTCCGTCAGCACCAGTTCAGCCGAGCCCGCGTGCACGGTCGGGTGCGCGTCCACCCGAAAACGCACAGTGGAGCCCTTCATCCACTCACCGTAAGGGATCAGCAGATCCGCCTGCCCACCATTAAAACCACTGTTGACCTCATACGTCGCTACCGTATCCTCCTGCGAGTCGTACACCCCGCCGGTAATGAACCCTGCCAGGTTCCGATCCCCCTCCAGCCGCATGCGCATCGCCCCTTCTCCGGCGGGCTCCAGCCTGGCGCGCAGCACCCCAGAATCCAGGTGCACCTCCTCCGCACTCTGCAGGACACGCTCAGTCCCCGTGCTATCCACCCAGGTATCGGCACTTTCCGACGTCTCCCCTACCGCACCTTGTTCGTAGCGCAGAGGATCGGAGATCCACCGGGCACCGGGTTCGCCGTGGTCCGGAGTGAACACCGCCTGGATATCAGACTCCAGCGGACCGAGAGCTTCGTCCCACTGCGCGCGGCCATCCACTACGTCCAGATCCGTGAGGAAGTAGCCGTCAATCAATAAGGTCAGCGTGCCATCGCCAGCACCTGGGGCGTGAAAGCCGATGGTGGTGTTGTGCTTTTCTGCAGCTGCAGAAAGTGACAGCGTATACCCTTCGGTTGAGCCGGCTGGGGCTTCGTCGTAACGCGCACGCAGCGAGGGCGTGGGATCGGGCTTGGGCGCCTGGCCGCCGACCTGGACTGCGAGCTTCTGCGGTTGAGAGGCGATGAGGTTGCCCTCGAGGTCACGTGCGGTCGAGCGGTACGTGAGCACGTAGCGGCCCGGCTTGGTAAACAGGGTGGAATTGTGCGTGTGCAAGCCCTTGTGCAGCTTGACGGATTTCGGCGAGACCGGCCCCGTGCCCAGGAGCCGCTCCGGGCCGGACTCATCGCCGTAGTCCGCGAAGAGTTCAACCTCTCCCGGCCCCTCGACCGCCAGCAGATCCATGGACGCGACTCCGCCCGCAAACTCCTCTGCAGGTAGCTGCACGTCCGCGCCGTAGCCCCACCAGATGGGATCCTGATTCCCGCCCGGCGTGCGCGGCGCCGTGTAGTAGACTTCACCGGGTTTACCCACATCAGCCATGGTGTTATTGGCCGGAAGCTCGTAGAGGTACTGCTGCTGCCCCGTACGCGCGTGGTAGCCCTTCCCCACCCACAGCGCCGCCTGGTCGAGCGGCGTGTTCTCCAAGGCGTGCAGGTCAAAGGTCTCGCCTGTCCAGTAGGTCTTGGGCGCATCGATGTGCATGCGCGTGCCTAGCGCTTTGCCGTCATCAGGCCCGGCGGATGCAGGGGGGCGTAACGACGAGCGATCCGAACAAAGTGGTGGCTGTAAGCACAGCGAGGTAACGAGTGGAGCGAGCCACGTGGAGTCCTTTCTTGCGGTCCTGCGACTGATGCGCATGACGTCAATTAAGGACTATAGTTAATGAGTTCCATTTTCATTACTTGAGGCTTCTGGGTACTCCCCAATCGCTCAGATCCTCACCTCCAGCCGACGCAAGAATTCAATCGTGCCTATACATTCGATGGCAAAGTGTGACGCGACATCTGGAATTTTCACCTTTTTCTTGCCCCCAGGCGCTGGAACCTCGATCGTAACAATCGCCCTTTTATACCTATAGGCCGCTGCAACAAGCCAAGAATCCGCGCACTCAAGAAACTCATCTACAGCCGGCGAGTTGTATTTAGGGTGACGATCTTCCTCTACCCATTGAGCCACTTCTGCATAAACAGCAAAGTCGCCCTCATCGATCTGCACGACCTGATCCTGCTTTAGATGTTGTTCATACCAAGCCAAGCTAGGGTGTTTCCACGCCCTTAATTCTTTGTCGACTTCCTCGTGGAAAAAGACCAATTCTGAAAACAGCGTAGTTTCTAGCGCTTTCCATAAAGATGGGAACACATCCTCGGGGTACAAGGTCGCAAGCTCGCCCAAGAAATTCGTATCAACGAGGTACATCCTCCACTCCACTTCTTAGGTGCTCAGGTTCCGCGTCTCGACCAACTTCATGAATGACTCATAATTGGCAGCTCCTAAGTATCGAGCAGCATCGCGTTGGGAAATTTGACCGTTTTCAGCAGCTTGCGTGACCGTATCGTAGAACCTTCCTCCGACACGCGCCCTAACAAGCACGTGGTGCGGCGGCGCCCCACCTGAATCTTTTCGGGAATCCCGTGGATCTCCTTTTATAAGGGGCAGAACCTCGTTGGCTTCTTCTTGGCTACATAACTTGAGCTCTACGAGACGCCACAACATTGCTTCTCTACTCATTCCGAAACGCTGACCCAGGTTTTTAACTTCCTCCATTAAAAGCCTGCCGGAATTATGCTCATTTTTCACAGCGCCGGCAGGCACTATGAATTCAGCAGCAAACTTGTTGCACCAACGCTCCACCTCAACGTTTTTAGAGTGGTCGGAAAGGCCTGGCGTCGCCGAGACAACATGTCCAAGTTCGTGGGCCAAGCTGAATAACTGGGCCGTCTTGGAATCCCGGGTGTTAATAAAAACAAGGCAGAAACCATCGTCCACGATTGTGAACCCACGGAACTCCTCAACTGCCAAGGGCCGTTTGGTTGAATTCTCCACAATGGAGTTCCGCGCAACTAGAATCCCGTTACTCTCCATGAGCGCGACGAGTGTTCGCACTTTATGGCTCCCTGCGATCGGCGAAAAAGCTTCAAGGCCGAGTGATTGCCGTGCCGCATTCGCCGCTGTTTCTGCTCCAGTTCCTTCGATTACGGAGGAAAGGAGCGAAGGAGGCTGGACACCTTCTCGCATTGCGTACTCCGAGTACCAAGCAAGCCTTTGTTGAGCTTTGGTGACTACTTCTTGTAGGTCCGGACTCAATTCATCAATTTCCGAATTGTTAACGGTGCGAAAATCAGGAAGCCCCACATCTTCACCAGTTGGCTCATCCAATAAAAGACGGCCGAAAGGAAGCCGCGCTGCCTTTGCTAGCGCGCGGGCTTGTGGGAGTGTCGGCTTCTCTTTTCCTTCAAGCCATTCTTCAAACTTGGGGAATTTCTTGGATAACTCGTTGTCGGTTAAGCCAGTTCGTCGCGTTGCCCACGTCAGCACCGAAGGCGAAATGGCAACTCGTGGTGAACTCATTACCATTTCCTCCTTCAAGGCGCTGACGTAGAACGCTTTTGCCGATGCGGTACCAGTGCGTCCTTAAGAAGAACTACAGTGCAGCGCCTGATCTCAAGGGTTCAAGATTGAACACCTTGTGACGCATTAGGGCCTGCCTTTAGCTTCCACCAAAAGCAATCTGCCCCGCGTAGCACCGACCCCTTACTGCGCAAACACAGTATTGACCGCGTACTGCGCCTGCTCCGGCGTGAACTTGTCTCCGTACTCGCTGGTCAGCTGATCATAGAGCCCATCGGGCGACATGCCGCTGAACTCGAGGTAGCTCTCAGCCGATTCCACAGCCTCAGCGTTCCAGTCTGCGCCCACATTATCGACGGCATACCGCGCAGCCTCCGGCGAAAACTTATCAGCATACTCACTGGTCAGCTGATCGTAGAGACCATCGTAGGAAAAACCAGAGAAGCTGAGGTAGTTCTCCGCGGAGCGCAGCGCCTGGCGGTACTCCATCGGAACATCTGCCCCCGCCGGAGCCTCAGCCTCAGCGCCGTCTTCTTCCTCTTGCGCGGGCTGGTCTGCAACGTTCTCACCGGCGATCACTTCCGACGATGCCACGCTTTCCTCACTTGTTGACGAGACCTGCTGTTCACTGTCGACACTGCAGGCCGTGGCACCAAACAGGACCATTACAGCCACAGCGATGCCGGCACCCTTCTTCAGCACAGGCTGTTTGTCGGTCTCTTGTGCGCCACCAAGATTAAAAGGACTGGACATAGTATTTCTCCTTGCGAGTAGATGTTCTGACTGACAAAAACACCGTATGAAACCCGTCTGACATCCAAAGCCCAATAATCGCACATACTTGCTAATGAAAACTATCTACGCTCCTATTCTGGCTACTCTTTCCGGTTGTTAAACTATTTCAGAAAGAGCAAGAGCAGCAAGGAAATCATGATTAGCGTAACCGAAAGACCAAATTTCAACCACGATTCGAGCGCCACAAGTCCAGGGATCGCCAGAACTACTGCAAAGACGGCCAACCACACTTGGACTTCCTCCCCTTTACGCGCCGCGCGGTCGCGCTCTTCCTGCTCTTGCGCTTCCAGGTTAAGGCGGTGGCCAGAGTAAAGGGAGGAATACACTTCCTGGCGCGTATCAAGTTCGTCAACAAAATCCTCGTACATGTCCTCCGCGCCTGTCGCAGTTCGCATCCCACGGAGCACCCTGGTGTCGGCTTCATATTTTGCTACGGAGTTGCGCCAGATTCGGTCGCGGAAGCGGACGAAGTCAGCTTGAACTTCCCGGAATTCGCTCATTTCTGCGGTGAGTTCCTCAAGCTCCTTCTTGCCGATTTCCTTGCCCTGAGTACGCTGATTCACGCTGGTGAACCGAAGCTCCCGAAGCTGAACACCCAAGGCCGTCAGCACGACGTGGGAGCGCATCACCAGCATGACCAAGTCAGTAAACCTGGTGGGCGCGAGGACGAAGAATTTGAAATCCCCGTTATCAGGGTGGTCACGACGAACAAGCGCAAACCCGTGTTCGTCAACCCAGGAACGCCAGTGAAGATACGGGTGCGTAGGCACAGTGGGCTTCGGCGCCGAGGTGAAATCTGGCGTGCCGGCCACAAAGTTGTCAGCACCGGAGGCCAGTGCCCACGCCCACACTGTTTCTTTTGGCCATGGGATTTCACACTCATCAGAGTTCGCGTACCCCTCCGTGGCCAGGGGCGGATAGTTTTTCACCTCACCATTGGGAACTACCACGACAGACCTCAACGTAGGCATCACGGGAAACTGCGCGTTTGGGCGCCTGGAGGCCGAGTTCAACGTGATGACATTCGAACGATTAATCGTGACCCGCAGATTATCCCCCGACTCAACGCCTTGCGGATTAACCGCATCACTCAGTGCACATTCAATTTCATTCGACACTTTGTCCAGGACGCGATACTCCGTCAGCTCCACCAAATCCGCGGCCGAATCACTGTCACCCGAATCGGTCCACAGGTAGTTCCGCCGACGTTGCAACGCTTGAGACGTAGATTCCAGCACAAGGTCGGAAGCATTTTCCAGAGCGAGCGTAACGACGATAAAACGGTTGAAAATGTCACCACTGTCAGTGCCTGGGTCTTTAAATTCTGCTAGCTCCAAACTCACCACTCGGAGGCTGCCGTCGCGCGCCTGCATCGCTTCCTCACGGGTCACACGCTCACTACTAGGCGCGTTAGCACCCCGCGCCTTGAGACCATAAAGTTGCCATGCCACGTCGGCCGCGCGCTCCGTGCGCGAGTACGTAATGTTATAAAAGCGCGCACATTGTCGCACCTCTTCAAGCGATTGCTTTTTCGCTTGCTTCGATGCGTGCGAGGCCCCAACTATCTCCTCATGGATGATGTCTTCGTCCGCCGCCACAGCGCCCAAAGTCTCTTCGAGAATTCCGTTATAACGCCGTCGCGCCGACTCATACAGCGCCTTAGGCATAAATTCGGATACCCCTTCACGGCAGCCCTCTTTACGCACCCCTTCTTCGTCTGGCGGATTAATCCACAGCCCCGTCTCCCCGCACTTGTACGGCATCGACAACTGACGAATTCCTTGTGCCCTGCCTCGACCAAACCCAGCTTCCCGCAGCGCACCCTCATCGAAAAACTCCGCATTCTGCAGTTCATCCGGCAGCTCGTTTTCCGGAATCGCATAGGTGAGCGTAAAAAGCGCAATCCTCCACTGCGGAAGCTGGCCATCCTCTACCGAGTAATTTTCTGGAAGATGACTTACTTCGCCCCAGCTTTCATAATTGGGTGTCGACTTTCCGTCCGATTGAGCCATGATTGGTTCCACCTCTCGCCGCAAAAGCGCTTTCCGCGTCACACTAGTTCCTTGACGGAGTATCCGCAGCGCGAAACTCTGTCAACGCTCAACCTAACCGGCCTCCATCCCGGTTCCGAGGAATCTGGGGACCGCTCCCCGCAACGGCTCACTAATTGTGGCAATCCACCAACCGGAGCCGCCGCTTATCGACGAGCCGACGGCCCTGAAGCATCTAGTTAGGGCAGAGTCACGCCTGGTAAAGACCAGCTTCCTCTGCGTCTTCTACGAGTAGGTCAAGAATTCTAACTTGCCGCTCTTTGTGCGCCTGCCGATACTCGACAAGGTCTGTTAGCAGTATCCGCCGATGACGACTTTCCGGCATCTTTTCATAAGGGATCCGGCCTTTCTCCAATAGCTTGATCAAGGTCGGTCGAGAAATCTCGAGAAAATCCGCTGCTTCTTGCGTAGTAAGCTTGGTGTCAATCGGGGTCAAAGTAATCGCACGCCCGTGCGCCATAGCGTCAACTACCCCCACAAGCACTTTGGATACCTGCTCCGGGATAGCAGTCTCATGACCATCTGGCCCTATTAAAACAGCGTCTCCGCAAGCACTCTCAAGGATGCCTGCCAACTCATGGAGCTGCTCCATATCGTCGGAGTCTGGAGGGAGTATTACCGCTTCTTTTCGATCATTATCAGATGTGGCAATCATAGTTACAGAACTCCACCTATTCGCAATAATCGAAATACGAGCAGGGGTAAACACTTTCTACCCCAGTTCCTTCTCCAGCTCCCGCCTCATCTCTGCAGTCGGCGGTGTCACCTTCAGTGGTATCCCCTCATCTGCAAACCAGTCCACAAGCTCCTCGAGCAACCACATCTTGTGTGATCTCAAATTCGCAAACACTGCCGGAAACCCTTTCCGGCGTGTCCATTTACGCACCTCGTCCCGATCCTTCCCGGTCAGCGCCGCCAGCTCAGGAACCGACACCACCCACGGCGAGACCCGCAGCACCCGAGCCCCACTCCCCCACACCACTTCCACAGTCCGCGCGACTACGTCTTCCGCAGACGCCGTCACCCGAATCCGATCGATCCCGTGCTCCCGCACTAACACAGCACCCTCGCTGGCCTCGACATATTCGGGATCAGCGGTGCCATCCTCTACGAAAATCTCAGCTGTAATCACGCCGCCCACCGTACGCGCTTAACGACGAGCACCTGCTCCAAATCCACCCACCCAAAGCTGGTCACCTCAAGCCATCAGTCAGTTGTACCCTCTCCCCAGCCTCCATCCTCAAAAATCGGCAGGAGGGAGAGTGAATCCGGCAGCCCTGCCAAAGGACACAACCACTGAGAGCATCAGAAAACCCGCGTTCTGCAAGGCTTCCCACACAGGAACTAGAACCTATCCTCCCTCACCCAGCGCGCTATTGACCCCTGTCGTCGTAGATCGTGTTCCAGTGGGGTCGTTTTCGGGCAATCAGTTTCGAAGCTTTTACACGCCCAATGCTCGGTTCCTTCCACAGCAGCGTCTCAAGCCGCCACAACGGTGATTCCGGGCCCGGTTGGAACGCATCTTTCAGCTGATCACCGAAGAAAGTCATAGCCAGCAGGTCGCCAACCTCATCGCGAAATGCTCCGGGGGTGCAGGAATGTTTACGCTTAAACATGAAACCGCGACAATGTCCTCAGCAATAAAGGCATTGGGCGAGGGATCTTGATCCCACCGGCCAAAGTACTCACCAGTGAACTGACCTTCCCGCGACAGTGCCAACCTCCGCCAGTAATACGCCCCGCAAATGGACGATGCCACGCTGCGTCATGCCTCCTGAGCTGATCTCCTCAAACCATTGACCGCACACCATCAACCCACGGCCCTACATTCATCGCACCGATCGCCGGCGCCGGGTCCGCAAACTCAACAGTAGAGTTCCGCCCAGCGCGGCATTCAGCCTGCAGTCAGTTCAAGTTCCCCGCCACAGAATCCCTGTAGCCACGCACGTCAGCCGGTACCATCGCCGATGCCCAGTCCATCCCCCACTCGGTCACGTACGCGTGGGTCCCAGTCATGGGCACAGCGTGGTAGACGAAACCGTGGTCCGCCATTCGATTGTTCGTGCAGTCACTCGGCTGCCACTGGTGCTCGGCCAGTGTCTCACGCTAGTCCAAGCCATAGTATCGAGCGTTTGCGGAGACTTCATCATTGCCAACGCGGGCAGCTCCTCGCGGGTGAGCTGGTAACGAGAGTACGTGCCATCACTAAAGGCCTGCGCGGCTCGTGCGGGTACAGCGCCAATGACGGGAAGTGTCGCAGCAAGAGCAAAATTTTTCATGGCCAGTGTCCTTCGTGAGCGGAGCATCTATGCTCTGGTTCTCCCACCGCACATAGCGCTCCGTATCCCGATCGCTTTACGACGATACCCTCGCCCCAGAGCAGCTCATTTACTTGTCTGCAGGTACCTGCATAATCTCGATTCCGTTCCCGCTAACCTTGGCTCCCTCCCTAGTCTCGTTGTGCCCAACCCACAGGTACTCCTCGGTCCCCATAAAGTAAAAGTCCGGAAAGTAAATCTGGTTTTCGTCCGCAAGCTTCTGTGCCTCTGGCGTGGTGTAATCCGCTGGGACCTCAACCATCCGAAATATTCCATCGCTCCCTACTCTGACCCCGACCGGCTTCCCGTCCTCTGAGAACGACGCGCAGAACAGCTCGTCTGCTGCCCCCCACGGGTCGTCACCTCACACTGGGCATCACCTGGCGCACCAATATCGTAAGTCCCGAACTGAGAGTCGCCCGATCTCTGAAACTCCTCCGGATCCAGCGACGGCAAAGCGCAACAGGTTTCTTCCGTCTGGCTGCACCCGCCGAGGCCCAAAGCTAACGCGAGAAGCCCAAGCATCCCCACGAACTTTCGTGCCATAACTTGGAGCATATCGCAGGTATCACTGTCTCGCGCAGCGTCTCCGCCACGGCCGACGTGTTTCGAAACCCCTAAACAGTCGGCAAAACACCGCTCACATAATGGCACTCATTTGAATTAGAGCGCCCCTGTCCTCTGAACTGCTGGCCCTATTTCATTTCTTTGTTCCCAAAGCAGTCCTGGGCCCCTCTTCAAATCTACAAGCCGATCGAGAAAACCGACATACTTTCCTCTACAATCATTAGCGAGATGGGGTTTCATTGTCGAGTCTCGAACCCCCTTCTCTTCATCAGTCTCCTCGACGGGTGAAAATTCCATTGGTCTGGTCGCCGATACTGACTGTCTGCGACCAGACCTCCTCTTTTCTTTTGCCGTACCCCGACCTCATGGCAGATTGCAGTCCCGTAGCACCTTCAGTGACAGCTGACAGATCAGTCGCCACATAGTTGGCACTTGTGGTGTGGCACCACAAACCATGAGCAAGAAAGAGACCTCGCAGTTGCCTTCGCCATCCACTGCGAACTGCCCTCCACAAAGAAGCCGATGACGGCCTAGCAAACCGCCCCCGGGTTGCTCGCTTCTTACCGGCCCAACATCATTGAGAACACAACCCAAGTATGAAGAAGGCCCCACCACCCTAGAACACTGTTCTAGGCCGGTGAGGCCGACTGTCAACCATGTCGCGACGGATGCTGTCAAGTATGTCCCGACTGATCACATGGTGGGGCCAGCGGGGCTCGAACCCGCGACCAATGGATTATGAGTCCACTGCTCTAACCGACTGAGCTATAGCCCCATCGCGTAAACGCGTCCACGTAATCATACCGGCCCTCCAATTCATTTTGAGAATCACCTTGACAGAGCCAAATCCAAGGACACACTTAAGCGCCGGAAAGCCCTTCTTACCTGGCGATTTGTAATTGCCCGAAGCTTAGGGCTAAAGTTACTAACCGTTGCACAGAGCAAGACAGCAACACAGCTATTCCCCTATAGCTCAGTTGGCAGAGCGTTCGACTGTTAATCGAAAGGTCACTGGTTCGAGCCCAGTTGGGGGAGCAAACACCCGGAACAGAAATGTTCCGGGATTTCGTCTTTCCAATAACAAGGACTTCCCGCAATGGCCAAGCCCACGGAACACGCGCAAAGTATTCCAACGCCCATCCTGCTCACCCTCGCCCTGTGCAGTGGCTTCTCCCCCTTTGCCATTGATACCTACATCGCCGGGCTTCCCGAAATCACCGAGGACCTCCAGACCACCGCATCACTCACCCAGGCGACACTGACAGGCTTCCTACTCGCACTGGGTCTCATGCAATTGGTCATTGGACCATGGTCTGATCAACTCGGACGGCGCAAGCTGATGCTGATCGGACTCTTCGGCGCTGCAGCAGCCTCAGTAGTATGCGCTCTGGCTCCCAATATTTGGGTCCTGATCGCGGCGCGTGTACTCCAAGGAGCTTTCGGCGCAGCCGGTGTGGTTTTGGCGCGTGCAGCCGTGGGCGACCTAGGGCAAGGCATTGGTGTGGCCAAAGCCTTTGCAATGCTAATGTCCATTCAGTCCTTAGCACCACTGGCAGCACCCATCGTCGGTGGGTTGATGATCCCCTCACTCGGCTGGCGCAGTGTCTTCTGGTTCCTAGCAGTGTTGGCCGGCATCATGTTCGTCAGCGTGCTGGTTATCGTTCCAGAAACTCTTCCAAAGGAGGAACGCAGCACAGGTGGCGTGCGGGCCTCCCTACGCGATGTGGGCACCCTTTTGAAGAAGCCGGCCTATATGGCTCCGCTGACTGTGTTTGTGGCTACGTTCGCGGTGATGTTTGCCTACATCGCAGCCTCGTCATTTGTGCTACAACGCATCGGAAGCTTGGGACAAGTGGGTTATTCCGTGGTGTTCACCGTCAACGCTTTAGGGTTTTTCGCCATGAATATGCTCAGCCGCGTGCTGGTTCCTAAAGTGGGGCCTACGCGACTGGTATGTGGTGGCGTGATCCTTACCGTGGTGTCAGTGGTGTGGCTGGCACTGGGAGTCTTCGCGTTTTCCACCGCGTCCTGGGCCATGATTCCAGGCTTCTTTGGGGTGGTGGCGGCCGCAGGCATCATCTTGCCTAACGCCTCGGCACTGTGCGTCGAAGCCTCCGCAGACCGTCGTGGCGCTGGTTCAGCGCTGATGGGCGCGGTGCAGTTCAGCTTCGCCGCGGTGATCGCCCCACTTACGGGGATTGGCGATGGCACCACAGCTGTGCCGATGCTCCTCGTGATGGTACTTGGGGCGGTGGCACAAGCATGGTTTCTGCGGACACTGCTGCGCCAACATAGCCAACTTTAGACTTCTGGAAAGATTCTACAATCGACACGAAGCGGTCGTATTTTGCGAGTTCGCACCTTACGCAGCAATAATCCCGAGCTAAGGCTATACAGCTAGATAAACGCAGCAATCACGCCCACACACGCCACCAGCAGCAATGGGACTTCGGCCATCCCCACATCGCGCGCAGTCCACTTCCGGCCAGAAGCAGCAGAACGCGGCAGCCACCAGGCGCGAAACAGCGCGATCACCATCGTCGCAACAGTAAAGAAAGTGGCCACCGCACCCGGTGTGCCCCACACCACCACAAGCACCACGAGGGCCAGCGCCACCGCATGATAGATCACCGAGACCCAGTACACGGTGATATTGCCGCGTTCGCGGATCATGGTTTTCACCATGGGAATCGTGCCCGAAAAATACAGCGCCAAGAAGATGGCCGCACCCCAGGCAGCAGGAACCACGTTGCCGATGGTGGTGTCCTGGCCACTCATGGCCAACACCGGCACAAGAAGAGCGGAGGCAATCGTCGTCGATACGCCCGAGACCATCGAGCGCGCCCTCCCCCTCAAGGTCTCCCACACGGCGATAGCTACCAGGGGGCCGAAGAACGCGGCCCACCACACCAACTGCGGCTGGGCAACCAGCGCCACGACGATCCCGACAAGAGAAACCGCACCGTGGACGAACACGGGCGGCGCATACTGCTTCTTCCGCTCAGGCGTTCGCGCCTTCGCCACAAGCCCGAAGGCAAAGAAGGCGAAGTAGCCGAAGAACCACGCCACCAGGATCGCGGGCACAGCGACGAAAGGATGCCAGGAAAGATCGTCGTCACGCACCATGGCGATGATCGCAGCGACAGTACCCAGCACGGCCGGCGCAATCAGCATCGCCCACGCCCCATGCTGGTTGGGCACCCACGGGCTGATGCCACGCTTCCGTTTCTTCGGCTTGGCACTGCTTAAGGCGACGCTCACGCAGACAACTCCTCTAATTATCAAACTTTTGGCGGATACCGCCTACTCTAACACCGCGACAGGGCCGACAGCGAGGTAGAGGGCAACGTCTGTATCATGGCAGCATGATTCAATTCGTCGTCGGAGCAGCTGCCGGGTATGTGCTCGGCACGAAAGCAGGCCGCAAACGCTACCACCAGATCAAGGACGCCACCGCCAAGGCCGTCAACTCGCCAGTGACCAAGCAGGTGGTGCGCTCCACCCGCAAGGCCCTGGCCGACCGCCTGGACCCCAACCCGCGCATGAAAGAGGTCAAGAACCTGCGCAAGGATACGGGTGGCGATCAGATCCTCGAACCCGACGAGGACTAGCTACTCCGCTAGTTGGGCCACGATCCCATCGAGGATGTCCTTCTCGCTGATCACAAAGCGATCGACGCCAGTGAGCTTCTCGATGCGCCCCATGATCTCCTCCACGATCACGCTGCCCGAACCAATCACATCCGCCCTCCCCGGATGAATCACCGGGTGCGCCGCGCGCGCATCCGACGGCGCCTCCACCAGCTGACGCGTAATCAACCGCAGCGCACCAAAATTGAGCTGGCTCATATGGATCTCGCGCGGATCATACTCCTCCAGCCCCTGGGCCAGCGCAGAAATCGTCGTAAAGGTCCCCGCGCACCCCACAAACGTCCGCGCCTTCGAAAACGGCACCAACACCGTCGTCTCATCCAGACGCTCATTGATGTAATCCCGCGCGATGTCCTGCTCGCTCGGCGTCGGCGGATCCGACAACATCATCCGCTCCGTCAACCGCACACAGCCCATCTGCGTCGAGTGCGCGCCCAGGATCTCGCCGTCGTGCGTGCCGACGATAAACTCTGTGGAACCGCCACCAAGATCGATCACGCAATATGGCCCCTGCGTATCCGGAATGTCATAGGTGGCGCCCCGGAAAGACAGGGCTGCCTCCTCTTCCCCACTGATCACCTCTGCCTGGGCGCCCGGCTGGATGCGACCCAGAAGTTCGGCGGTCATGTTGAAGAACTCGTCCCTGTTGGAGGCATCGCGGGTAGCGCTGGTGGCGACCATCCGCACCGTATGCACGTTCTCAAACTCCATCAGGTTGACGTAGCGCTCTAGGGCCTCGCGGGTGCGTTTGCGCGCCTGCGGGTTGAACTCCCCTGTGGCGTCCACGCCCTGACCTAGGCGAACGATCTCCATCTCACGCGCGATCTCTTTGTGCTCGGAGGTAGAGACGTCGCTGATCAGTAGGCGGATGGAGTTGGTGCCGCAGTCGACGGCCGCAACACGGGTCACAGCAGCTCCTCCCCCGTCGTCTCCTTCGTGTGCGCGTTGACGGCGTCCACGATTCCGAGGTCCTGCGCGGTGGGCCAGTCCTGCGGGATCGCGGTACCGCGCAGGGCTGGGGTGTGGTCGGCGGCCAGCGCTACCGCTTCGGTGCCGAGACGGAAGTGCTCTGGACCTTCGGCCAGCGCGTAGGCGATAAGAACGTGCAGACACTTCACACGATCCGGCATCCCGCCGCCCGAGAAGTCAGTCCCCAAATCCTCCAGCTTGTTCCGCTCTGCCAAGTAGTGCTGGTGGGCGGCCAGGTAATCGTCGGCAAGCGACTGATCCGTCGAAAGACGTGCTTCCATCCACTTCATCACCTGCGCCACCTCTAGGCGCGACGCCTCGGCGGTCAGGCGCGGATCCGTGAGGTAATACAGCGTGGGGAAAGGGGTGCCGTCCGGCAACTTCGGGGCCGTCTTCACCACGGCGGGCTGACCATCGGGGGTGCGATAAGAAATCTCCACCACCCCGCGGGCCGGGCGACCCAACTGCTCTTTGATTATGTCAAGATCTGCTTGCGCGACATTCATGCACGCTATTGTTCCACAGCGCTTGGTTCTTAGGGCTCTTGAGGTTCCTCAGCTGGTGCCCGCGGGATCTCCCCCTGAGGTGCGGCAGGGGCCTCGTCGATAAGCGACTCCGGATCCGCCAACGAATCCCACGCAACCTCAGCCCACGAACGCGGGGGCGGGGCGGCCGTATCGCGATCCGTAGTGACCGCCTGATCCTCATCCATGCGCGGATCGATGATGCGCCACGCGGTCTCCCCCGGCTCAATCATGCCCAAGCGGCGACGGGCCTCCTGCTTAATGTAGTCCTCATCGCTGTACTTATTGATGCCCTCGATCAGCTCATTGCGCTGCTGCTCCTTCGCCGCGATCGACTCATTGAGCCGCGCGATCTCGCTGCGGCCTTCGTAGTACGTGCGCATAGGCACCGCGATGGCGATCAGCACAACGAGCACCACCGCGATGATCACCGCGATGCCGATGTAATCGCCCTTCAGGGAAAAGGCGCGGGCCTGCTTCTTGCGCTGCTCCCTGTCCTCGCGCTGGGCGGCCTTGCGTGCATCACGGCTGGCGACCGGCACCTGGGTAGGCGTGCGGCCCAGACGGCGGCTGCGCGGGTTGCGCTCAGTGCGCGGGTTGCGTGATGCTGATGTGGACATAGTGACAGTTTAGTTTACGCGGTTGGTAGGTGCGGGGGCGGTTCGGCGCGCTGGGACCTCTTTCTTGCCAAACTGTTGGAGCTGAACTGTTGGATTAGGGACCAAAACTGCGGATCCGCACCAAAAATCCCCCTGATCCAACAGTTGAGCTTCAGCAGTTCAGAACCTGACAGGCGGACGCTTGTCGGGTCAACTTATGCGTGTCTTATCCTTTCTTTGGTACCGTGGGGCCACCCGAGCCTTACACGAAAGGAATTCAGTATGAACCGCAAGCTTATTTCCGGAATCGCAGCAAGCGCACTGGCCCTGGGCATTTTGGGCGTTCCGGCCGCCTACGCTTATGAACCCGGCAACGAGCCAGTGACCGAAGAAGAAATCGCACAGGGACTGGAGGAGATCTCTTTTGAGTCCTCCGACGGCACCTACGTCCTGCCAGGTCAGACCATCGAACTGACAGCTGACGCGGTTGGCGAAGGCATTCAGATCCGCAACGCCTACATCGAGACCGCACCCGGCGAGACCAGCGTAAAGTGGAATGTGAAGCGTTCCGTCAATGACGAGGGCCTCCCAGTACTCTCGATCACCGCACCGGCGGCACCTGAAGAGCAGTCTGGCGCTATCCAGGAGTACGGCGAGTACAAGGTGCACGTGCGCACCTCGAACTGGAACAGCTACTACTTCACTATCAACTTCGCACCTGAGCTGCCAGAGGTCGAAGAACCAGCCGAGGAGCCAGGCGTTGAACCTGGTGTTAACCTGTCCTCCGGATCTTCTACCCTACTGCCTACCCTGAGCAGCAAGCTTGAAGGCCTGCTCCCCTCCTTGGGCTCATCTTCCATCACGCTTGACCAGTAAACGGTTAAGCGGCTAAGCAAAACCGTCGCTCTTCGGCCTTATTGGTCTGGGGCGGCGGTTTTTTCGTGCTCGGACGTCGGGCGAGGCTGCAGCCGGTCAGCTGCTTGTAGCGGGTGAACGCTCTCCAGTGTGCAAACCGGTATAGTCCTCGGACCATACTGCAGGATGCCAAAAGGTTTTCAGTAAGTTAGTCGCACTATGCAGCGAGGACTATATCGGTTTGTGGAAAGGGGGTGGAAACGGGCCGGAAGCGACCCGGAAACAGACCGAGGAAGAGGAAAAGGACAGTGAAAGAAGAAAAGGCGAAACCGCCTGGCCGCACCGGAGAAGGTGGGTCAGGCGGTCGTCGTTAAGCGGGCGCTCGAAACTCGCGCCCGCGAAACGTGAGACTTAAGCCTTGAAGCGTGGGAACGCGGAGTAGCCAGCGTAGACAGCGGCCTCGCCGAGCTCCTGCTCGATGCGCAGCAGCTGGTTGTACTTGGCAACGCGCTCGGAACGAGCAGGCGCACCGGTCTTGATCTGGCCGCAGCCCCAAGCCACTGCGAGGTCGGCAATGGTGGTGTCCTCGGTCTCGCCGGAACGGTGGGACATCATGCAGCGGTAGCCGTTGCGGTGAGCCATGTCCACGGCGTCGAAGGTCTCGGTCAGGGTGCCGATCTGGTTGACCTTCACCAGCAGAGCGTTCGCGGCCTTCTTCTCGATGCCCTTGGCCAGGCGCTCAGGGTTGGTGACGAAGAAGTCATCGCCGACCAGCTGAACCTTGTCGCCCAACTTCTCGGTGATGGTGACGTAGCCGTCCCAGTCGTCCTCATCCAGTGGGTCCTCGATGGAGACGATTGGGTACTCGGCGACGAGTTCCTCGTAGACCTTGATCATCTCGTCTGGGCTGAGCTGGCCGCCCTCGAAGTTGTACTTGCCGTCCTCGTAGAACTCGGAGGAAGCGACGTCCAGCGCCAAGGCGATGTCCTTGCCTGGCTCGAAGCCGGACTTCTTGATCGCCTCGACGATGAGGTCCAGCGCCTCGCGGGTGGAGTCGACGGACGGTGCGAAGCCGCCCTCGTCGCCTAGACCGGTGGACAGGCCGCGGTCGGAGATAACCTTCTTGAGGTTGTGGTAGACCTCGGCGCCCATGCGCAGTGCCTCGGAGAAGGTCTCCGCGCCGATCGGGGCGATCATAAATTCCTGGACGTCCACGCCGGAGTCAGCGTGCTCGCCACCGTTAACGATGTTCATCATCGGAACAGGCAGAATGTGTGCGGTTGGGCCACCCAGGTAGCGGTACAGAGGCAGGCCTGCGGACTCCGCCGCTGCCTTCGCCACTGCCATGGACACGCCCAAGATAGCGTTCGCGCCCAGGCGGGACTTGTTGTCAGTGCCGTCGAGGGCGATCATGGCCTGGTCGATGGCGCGCTGGTCATCAGCCTCAAAGCCTGCGATCTCATCAGCGATCTCCTCGTTGACGTTCTCGACAGCCTTCAGGACACCCTTGCCCAAGTAGCGGTCGCCGCCGTCGCGCAGCTCGTGAGCCTCGTGCGCGCCGGTGGAAGCGCCGGATGGGACGCCGGCGAAGCCGGATGCGCCGTCGTCAAGAACAACGCCAGCCTCAACGGTGGGGTTACCGCGGGAGTCCATGATCTCGCGTGCGAATGCATGAATGATGTCAGCCACTGATTTGTCTCCTCAAAGACTAGAAATTTGTTTTCCGTACTCAATTGTTCCAGAAAACTGGGTTCGGCGGGTGCCTGAAGCCAATAATACCCTGTTGATGTGACTTTTATTACCAGAAACTATCGAACCGCCGGCTGCGGGATGGCATAAGCTGCGGCAGCGTCGCGCACCTTCACCACGTAGTCATTGGAATTGTTGTAGGACAAAATGGCCTGAGTCCAGTCCTCCGGCACGGAGAGGTCGCGGCCCCCGGAACACAAGAGGTTGGCGGCGGCCAGGGCGGCGTCGTCGATCTGCTGCGGTTCAGGCACGCCGTTGCCGTTGGCATCACGGCCGTACTTCTCAAAGGACTCAGGAATGAACTGCATCGGACCCACGGCGCGGTCGAATTCGGTATCACCGTCGAGGTGTCCCCCATCGGTGTCCTCGATGCGGGCGAAGCCGGGCGAGCCATCCAGGGCCGGGCCGACGATGGGTGGGGTGGCGTAACCGTTCGGGTCCAGCTTTCCGCGCGTAAGCGCATCGCCGGTATAGGTGCCGTGGCGGGTTTCCACCCAGCCGATCCCGGCCAGAGTGTTCCACACCAGGTTGCACTCCGGCCATGCCTCGCGGGCGATCAGCTCCGCGTTGCCGTAGGCGCGAAGAGCCTGGGGGTCCACGTAAGTTTCAGCCGCGATCGGCGAGGCCCAGTCTGCCAACAGGTCCGCGGTACGGCCGGGGCCGTGCACGTCGATAAGCGGCGGTGGCGTGCCGGCCTGCGGCGGAACATTGTCCGGTACGGGCTGCCACGAACGGACGGCAGCGCCGGGGCGTAGCGCGCTGAGGACCCAGCCGACTAGCACGACTACCAGCACGATCGCCAAGACGACAGCAATAACTCCGGCGCAGCCGCAGCCCGCCGTTACCCGCCTTGTCCGATCAGTCATGAGGGCCGATCATACAGCACCACTTTTGGCATTCCGACATGACCAGAACCTACCCCCGATCATGTCAGTTCCACCCCAAGAGCACCACGAATCACTTGCGTTGTTATATGATTGCTCCAACCTAACCAAAAACATCGAAAGGAACGGTATATGGCACGAAAAACCCGCATCACCGCGGCCGCAGCTGCAGCGGCACTCACCGTCGGGCTCGCTGCCCCGGCGGGCGCACAGACCAACCTGCTCGGTCTGATCAGCACCATCAACGCCGGCGTCGAAACCGCAGACTGCGGCGCCCTCGGTGCAGCCCTGCGCGGCATCGGGCTTGTCGACGACACCACCACCCGTGGCGGCCTCGTCGAAAAGCTGCACAAAGCAGCCAGTGACGACGCATCACTGAAGCTTATCTCCGCCCCCACCATCAACGCCGTGGGCGACCGTGCCTTGGAATGCAAGATCGTCAAGGCCGACCCTGTCACCCCAGCCAACCAGGCAGTTGCCCTCTCCTCACAACTGTCCTCCCAGGCTGGCCTGCCGGAGATCCGCAACCTGCTACCAGCGCTCGGTCTCTAAACTGATTTACCTGCAACGTGGCCCCCGAGATCCTTCTCCTCGGGGGTTTACTCTTTGCGCTTCCCCTCCTGCCACAGCCGGTCCTGCGTCTCCTCATCCACGATGCCCGTGGACCCATCAAATAGATAAGGCGAACGCGAACGCATCTTATTAGTAAAGGCCTCTGCCACATCACCGAAGGCGAAGGCGCCTCGTCGAGAAGCGATCTCCGCGTGGAACAGCACCTGCAGAAGCACATCGCCTAGCTCTTTGCACAGTTGATCGTCGTCAAGCCCGCGCTCGACCGCCTCAATAAACTCCCCCACCTCTTCGCGCAAATAAGGCAGAAGCGACTCGTGCGTCTGCGCGATCTCCCACGCGCCCCGATCGCGGGCGTGGCGCATCGTCTCCACGGCCTCCTGCACCCGATCATTAAGACTAGGAACCTCGATGATCGCCTCCCCGCGCGCCCGACGCTGCGCCACCTCCGGCGCCCGCGGATCCGTCGTGAGCAGCGTGCCCCACCCCGTCAACGACACCCGCGTCGGCACATCCTGCAACGCCCAACGCACCGACACCGGCACCTCCCCCGTGCACTCCACAGGCGACTCCAACTGGCTCACCACACCCAACGGAACCTGATCGGGCCAACGCGGATCTAGCACAATAACCGTCATGCAGATCATCATATGCCTAAGCTAGATACCATGATTCAACCGCTCAACGAAGCCGCGGCAAAGCAGGCAATCCGCCGGGGAATGGACGAAGACCTCCACTACGGCCCCGACATCACATCCATCGCAACCGTCGCCGACGACGCCCGCGCCGTCGCCGAAATCAGGTCGCGCGAGCCCGGCGTGCTGGCGGGGCTCGATGTGGTCGCGTGGACCTTGGAGACGCAGACCAACGCCTTTGAAGTAGAGAGGCTTATCGACGACGGCGTGGCCGTGGGCCCGGGCGATGTTGTTGCGCGGATTGCTGCGCCTACACGGGAGCTGCTCACCTGCGAGCGCACGTTCCTGAATTTGTTGGGGCACATGAGCGGCATCGCCACTGCCACCCGGGACTGGGTCGGCGAGCTGGCCGGCACCCGCGCGCGCGTACGGGACTCCCGCAAAACCCTGCCTGGCATGCGCGAGCTGGACAAATACGCGGTGCGGTGTGGCGGCGGCGTGAACCACAGGATGGGGCTTGGCGACGAGGCACTGATCAAAGACAATCACGTGGTCGCGGCCGGATCTGTCGTTGCTGCCTTCCTGGCGGTGAAGGAAAAGTATCCTGACGTGTTCTGCGAAGTGGAGGTAGACACCTTCGAGCAGTTCGAATCCCTGCTGGAATATGAGCCTGAGATGATCCTGCTGGACAACTTCACTGTGGAGGAGGTGGCGCGCGCCGTGGAGGTGCGCGATGCGCGGGCCCCTGAGCTACTGCTGGAGGCCTCTGGCGGGCTGACTATTGATGTTGCCGTTGTTTATGCGGCTACCGGGGTTGATTTTCTGGCCGTGGGCGCACTGACGCACTCCGCTGTGGTGCTGGACCTGGGGCTGGATTTTCTTGAGCAGTAGGGCTGCGGTCGATGGATCTTGCTAAAAGGCGGGTTTTGGGCCTGGTTTTGCAAGATTCATCGACCGCGGGGAGGGGGTCAAAACTGGAAATGGCGGGGCAGCGGGCGCAGAGGCTCGGGGTAAGAGTGCACGGCGCGCTCCACCATCCTGATGAAGGGGCAACTACCCTGTGCATCCGGCTTCATATCGGCCCACTTCGCGCGCCTGATCACAAAACCGCAGTTCTGGATCAGGTGCTCCCGGATCCTCTCCTGAACCACGGTGTCAACAGGGTCTTTGCCATAGACCATCGTGTACTTTGAGCGTCCATCCAGCTCCAGCACGAGGAAGCCGTTGATTAGGATGTCGGCATAATAGGTGACTAGCTGCCCGGTCTCGGTAATAATGGTGATCTTAACCTCATACTCAATGCTATGAATCCAGGGAAAGTTGCCGGTCAGCAGGCGATACCTTCCCACCGACTCTAAAGGGCTGCGCGTGGAGGCCTCACTCATTAAGATCATCTCCCTCAACCCCGGCACCCCGCTATGAGAGGGGTAATCGTCGGCAAGCGATAAAAAGCGTTCCTCGGTGATCTGGGGGCTGCGGGCGCGCAGCGAGTCAAGGACGACGAGGGAGTCGAGGTCGCCGTAGAGTTTCTGGATGTGCAGCAGCGTGGGAAACAGCGGGGCGAGCCTAAAGCCGTTCAGTATTTTGACCTGGCTGGTTGAGATGAAGCCGGTGGTATAGCGCCTGCTGTGCTTCCAGCGCGAGCGGGCGGGGGCGTTGACGCCGTCGGGGTGGATGAGGTCGAGGGTTGTGAGCGGCGTGTAAGTTTTTAGGCCGCGGATCCGGGCGCCGGCGAGGCCTGTGATCGCGGCGGAGCGGAGTCCGCGGTAGTTTGCTGTGATGAATTGCAGCTCGGCTGTGCTGAGTGTGCCGTCTGGATTGCCGTAAATGGGTGTTAGCGTTTGTGTTTTCATACACACAGCATGAGGCACGGCGCGCGGGGCCGCAGACAGCCCTAAAAAACCTGTGGATAACTCGGAGTTGTCCACAAAACTCATAGGCGCGGTCGATGGATCTTGTTAAAAGGCGGGTTTTGGGCCTGTTTTTGGAAGATTCATCGACCGTAACCGAAGGCTAGTTCCTGAAGGCGCGGTCGTTGAGCTCCCGGCGCGCCTGCTCCAGCGCCACCAGGTCGGAGAAGAGGGAGTTGTAGGCCATCTCGTCGTCGCTGGGCCGCATGCGCTGCAGCTGGGATTTCAGCTGGGCGATCTGGTCCCCCACCCGGGCTTCCTGCAGTCGGGAGAGCACGGAGTCGGTGTAAATCTCCAGGTCATCGGCGTGAATGGGCTCCACGGCCAGCTCGGAGACGAGGTTGCGGCCGGCCAGGTCAAACATCTCGGCGGCGACGGTGGCCAGCCAGCTCGGCCCGCCCTCACCCGCGGCCGCGGCCCCACCGGCGCGCCCGATGGCCTCGCGCACCAGGGAGTAGGCGTGGTTGGAGAAGGCGTCCGGGTTGATGCCGTCGAAGTAGTCGCCGGCCAGCTGCGGGTATTGCAAGGCCAGCTTGAGGGCTTCGCGCTGGGGCCACAGGACGGGGTCGTCTGGGTCGGGAGCCACCAGGGAGGCAGGCTCGACGCCGCTAGCTTCCTCGGTGTCGCGGCGCACGATAATACGGTCGCGCTTCTGGGTGGGGTTTTTCGCTTCTCGACGAACCTGCTCCAGCACTTCTACGGGGTCCCAACCCACCCAGCCGGCCAGTTGGCGGGCGTACTCGGACTGCAGCGCGTTGTCCCTGATGCCGGCGACAACGGGGACGGTGCGGCGCAGCGCCTGCAGACGGGACTCGGCGGTGTCCAAAGGATAATCAGAAAGCAAAGAGTCGATGACGAACTCGAACATCGGCACCCGATTGGCCACCAGGTCGCGCACGGCTGAGTCGCCGCGCTCCAGCCGCAGGTCACAGGGGTCCATGCCATCAGGGGCGACGGCCACAAAAGACTGGCCGGTAAATTTCTGGTCGCCCTCAAAAGCGCGCATGGCGGCTTTCTGACCAGCTTCGTCCCCGTCAAAGGTGTAGATCAGCTCACCGCGGAAGTAATCGTCGTCAAGCATCAAACGCCGGATCATGGAAAGGTGATCGGCACCGAAAGCCGTGCCACAGGAGGCGACGGCGGTGGTGACCCCGGCGGCGTACATGGCCATCACGTCGGTGTAGCCCTCGACGACGACAGTCTGGTGCTGCGCGGCGATGTTCTTCTTGGCCAGGTCCAGGCCGAAGAGCACCTTGGACTTGTTGTACAACATGGTGTCCGAGGTGTTCATGTACTTGCCCATCTTGTCGTCCTCGAACAACTTGCGGGCGCCGAAGCCGATCACGTTGCCGGCCATATCTTTGATGGGCCACAGCAGGCGGCGGTGGAACTTGTCGATGGGACCGCGCCTGCCCATCGAGGACAGGCCCGCGTCGACAAGCTCCTTTGCCTCGAAGCCCTTGCGCAGCAGGTGCTTGGTCAGGGTGTCCCAGCCGCCGGGCGCGTAGCCGCATTCGAAGGTGTAGATGATGTCCTGGCCGAAGCCGCGCTTGAGCAGGAAGTCGCGGGCGGGTGCGGCGTCGGGGGTTTCTAGTTGCTCGCGGTAGAACTCGTGGGCGGCCTTGTTCGCGGCGATGAGGCGGGCGCGGGTGCCGGGCTTGACGTCGCGGGCGCCGGTGGATCCGCCCTGGTAGTTGATGTGGTAGCCGATGGTTTCGGCGACGGACTCCACGGCCTCGGGGAAGGTGAGGTGCTCCATTTCCATGAGGAAGGAGAAGACGTCGCCGCCTTTGCCGGTGGAAAAGCAGTGGTAGTAGCCGCGCGCTGGGCGGACGTGAAAAGAGGGGGTCTTCTCGTCCTTGAACGGAGAAAGCCCCTTCATCGAGTCATGCCCGGCCGGTTTGAGATGGACGTACTCCCCCACGATCTCCTCGATGTGGGCGCGCTCGCGGATCGCCTCGATATCCGAGTCCGGAATTCTGCCCTTAGCCATGTGCCCCATGGTATACCGCGCGTCAATTCGAAATCGGGGCGGCTGCCGTGCACAATGTTTGGCATGTCTCACCCCAATCGGAAGACGAACAAGGCGATCCCTACCCTGGTCACCGGTGTCGTCATCGTTGCTGCCGGCATCTTCGGCATTGACCTGGCTACGGATCAAGACGCAGAGCAGGCCACGTGCGCCGTCGCCGAACTTCCCGCGGAGGCCACCGACACCATCGCGGACATTTATGCCGGCGGGCCCTTCGACTACCCAGACAACGACGGCGCCCATTTCGGCAACTATGAGGGGCACCTTCCCGACGAAAGGTCGGACTTTTATCGCGAGTACACAGTGGAAACGCCCGGTTTGAATCATCGTGGGGCCCGGCGTATCGTCACCGGCGGAGACCCAGCCGACAATCCCGAGGTGGTCTACTACACCGATGACCACTATGAAACTTTCTGTGAGGTCAACGATGCATAACCGCCGCTTCAACCCCGTCCTCGTCACCAGCCCCGTGCGCACGCGCAGCGACCTCTTCGGCGCGCTAGCCAACGTGCTCTACCCCGCCGAGCGCCGCGCACCCACCAACCTCGACGGGCTAGCGGACCTCCTGCGCGAGACCCGAGTGCGGCGGGTGATCGTTTCGCATTGGGAGCTTAACGACGACGACAGCCGCCAACTTTCCCGCGTGTTCAAAGACGTGGGCGTGGAACTGGTGCGGTGAGCTGGGCTCACACCGTGAGCGTGAGGCCTAGCGTGCGGAACATGGTAAAAGGGTCTACACACTGCACCCCTACTTGCGCGGCAGCGTCAGGAATCAGGACGCGCCGTTTCGAGGCTGGGTTGCTTCGCTCGAAGGTGACAAGTGTCGCCTCCAGCTCAGCGGCCTGCGAAGTGATAAAAAGATCCGCGGACCGCGCGAATTCAGTTTGAGCCGAGGCGTAGAACTCCACGGGAGCGTACGCTGCCCAGTTGACCAAAGTGGCCATGTGATCCCAAGCATCTTGACCTGGGAGCCGCCACGCTTGAGTGGGGACTTCCTGCTTAGCCCACTCCGCCAGTTGATCGGTACCAGCCTTTAGCTCATCAAATACCGCTTGTACGCTGGCAATATTCTCAGAGTGTATCTGCTGCAAGAACCAGTCCCAGAAACCGGGAGCAAGATCGAACCCGTAATAGGTCCGAGCCGCGTTGATCATCACGTTGGCATCTACCAGGAACATGGTCAGTTGTCCTTGTTGTGCAGGAAGTTGGCGTAGGAATCGAACGAGCTCATCGACTTGATCCCCGTGAGGCTGAGGGCCTCGGTAGGCAGGATGGCTCCGGCAGCGAGCTCGTTGATGACGGCTCTGGAAAACGTCTCGCCGATGCGGAGCCGGCGGTTAAATCGAGAATCCCCACCGCCCTTTTTCTCGCGATCGTTGCGGGATTGGATGTCACGTAGCCTTTTCAGCTCTTCGCGATAGGTCACCGGAAAGTCTTGGAACAAGAAAATTTGGTGGTCCCGGAGAGCGAGAAGAATGACAAGCGTGCCGCATTTGTAGACGCGCGCCAGCTGTTCCAACAAGTCAACATTAAATTCCTTGCCGCGAACACGCTCGCGGAGATCATCGGCAGGTACCAGGAATTCAGAGGCTGTGTCGTTACACCATTTCTCGATCTCACTGCGCGGCGCAGACATACCGCGGTGGTTACCGATTCCCCCCGTCCCCAGCCAGACGTGGGCGAACTCATGGGCGAGAGTGAAAATTTGAGCGTTCAACGTTTGTTTCACTTCCCCCTTCTGATTCGAGTTGATAAAGACCAGGGGGGCTACTTCGTCGACAAGCGAAAAGCCGCGGAATTCAGTCGGATCAAGGGGCTTGTGCACGTTGTCCCCCACCATGGAATTCACGACGACGAGGCCCCCAAGCTCCTCGAACGCGGTGATGAGGGACGCGCGTGCATCACTGGTCGAACCCCGACGCTGGTCTACGTCCCAGTTCAAGGCATGGCACATGAGCGCGGCAGCACGTTTTGGCGGGAGGTCAGACGCCTCGCCGACGAAATCTAGCGCCCCGTGGCCAAGGTTCAGCTTGTACTCGCGAAACCAGTTTTGTCGCTGTTCGCATGTCAATAGCACTTGGCGAAGCTCGGCCGATGCCTCACCGTGCGCCTGTGTGCCCTCGCGGAAATCATTCGTGGAAAGTGGGAAATCTGGCTCCTGGTCAAGAAGGAAAAATCCAAAGGGGACACCTACCCGCGACGCAAACCTTTCGAGCTCGCGGAAAGTCGGCTGCTGCGTGCCCTCGAGCCACTCGATGAGATGCGGGGTCTTCTCGATCGCAGCATCAGGATCAGTAGCCTGATCAAGCGCCCACTGCACCATATGGGGTCTAGCTGGAACACGTGTCACCATGGCACTACTCCCCTCTCCGGCTGCTTAAAGCAAGTCTAAATCAAACTAGCCAAAGAAGCCGCTGAGCTCGCTGGAGCGCTTCGCGATGCGCTCCAGGCGCGACTCCGTCATCGACGCGATCTGGTCAACGATCACCCGCGCGCGCTGCTGGTCGGTCTCGGATTCCATCCACCACTGCTGGTAGATCGTGTCCAGGGAGCCCGGCGCGCCGGCGGTGAGGTAGTCGTGGACGCGGTTGATGCGTTCGCGCTGGCGGTCCTGGCGGGCTTTGTGGGCGTCCTGGTCCATCACGTAGAGTACGGCGATGGCTTTGAGGAGGGTAACTTCGGCGTTGGCTTCGGCGGGGATGATGAGGTCGCCGTGCATGCGGCCGAGGGTGCCCTGGCCGGATTCGAGGGTGGCGGTGGTGACGGCGCCGACGTAGCGGCCCACCAGCTCGCTGGTGAGTTTTTTCAGTTGGGTCCAGCCGCGCAGGGTGTAGTCATAGTCGGCGGCATCGGCGACGATCTGCAGGCCGCGCAGCCTGTCGGCGGCGTCCAGGAGTTCCTCGGCGGTGCCCCCGAAGGCGGCGGCCCCCTTGTCGGCGAGTTGCGCCAGCTCCACGAAGTCCCACAGCACCTTTAGGGTGATGCGCCCGGAGATGATGCCGTCTTCCACGTCGTGGACGGAGTAGGCGATGTCGTCGGAGAAGTCCATGACCTGGGCTTCCAGCGCTGGACGACGATCGGTGTGGCCTCCGCGGATCCACTCCAGAATGTGGGCGTCTTCGTCGTAGGCCGAGTATTTCCGGTTACGGCTCCCGTCCGGGTTGGTGGCCGGCCACGGGTATTTGCACGCCGCGTCGAGGGCTGCCCTGGTGAGGTTGAGTCCATAAGAGTGATCGTCGTAAAGCACCTTCGGCTCAAGGCGGGTGAGGATGCGCAAGGTCTGTGCGTTACCCTCGAAGCCGCCGGCGCTGGCGGCCAGGTCGTTGAGTGCGCGTTCGCCGTTGTGGCCGTAGGGCGGGTGGCCGATGTCGTGGGTGAGCCCGGCCATGTCGCACAAGTCTGGGTCCAGGCCCAGGCCGGAGCCGATGCCGCGCGCGATCTGCCCGACTTCCAGCGAGTGCGTCAGGCGGGTGCGCGGGGTGTCGCCGTCGCGTGGGCCCATGACCTGCGTCTTGTCCGCTAATCGACGAAGCGCCGCGCTGTGCAGAACGCGCGCCCGATCCCGCGAGAATACGCTGCGGTGATCGGCCTCTGTGTGCTCAAACAGGGACCCCTTCTCCCCTTCGGGGGCGAAGCGGGTGGCGTCGGCGGCTGAGTACTGGTAGGTCATAACAAACCCCAGCTTAGCTGGGAATTTCTGGTGCTCTGGGCGGACACAGCGGGCAGTCGGTAACCTTGTTGCCATGATCGCGCGAAATTATCACACACTGTTGGCGGCCCCACTGCTCGGCGGAGCCATCGCACTTGCCACCACGCCGGCCGCTTTTGCGCTGGCCGATGGCGCTGCGGGTGGTCCGGTAGGGGCCTCGTCGATAAGCGTGCAGGCGCAGGGCCCGCAGCTGACGTCCAAGGTGACGGACACCGTGGGCATCCTCGACGCGACGGAAGTCAATGAGATTGAGACCGCGATTCGCGATCTGCAGACGCAGAAGCAGCGCGACGTGTTCGTGGTGTACCTGGAGGATTTCGGCGGGCAGGACCCTACGACGTGGGCGGAGCAGGCGGTGGCGGCCAACGGTGGTGGCAATACTGCGGTGATCGCAATCGCGCCGAACGCGCGCCAGTACGGGCTGTGGGCCGGTGGGCAGTGGAGTGATTCCGAACGTACCGCCATGAATGAGGCGCTGTACCAAGCGCTGGTCAACGATGATTTCGCGGGCGCTCCCCTGGTCGCGATCAATGCGGTGTCCTCTGGCGGCGGCTCCGATAAAAACGCGGCGTGGCTGCTGGCCGGGGGCGGAGCGGCGGCCGCTGCAGGTGGTGGCATCTGGGCGTACTCGCGGCGCAAGAACAAGAAGGAGTCCGAGGCGATGCTGGAGGACTCGCGCGCGATCGACCCCTCCGATACGCGTCGCTTGGCGCAGTTGCCGATCGCCACGTTGGAGCAGCTGGCGCACGACACCTTGGTCAGCGTCGACGAGTCCATCCGGCTGGGCCAGGAAGAGCTGAAGGTGGCCAATGCCGAATTCGGCGCCGAGCGCGTGCGCCCGTTTACCGCCGCGATGAATCGCGCCAATTCGGAGATGCAGCGCGCCTTCGAAACGCAGCGCCGCCTGAACGATTCCATCCCGGAGACCGAGCCGGAAAAGCGCGCGATGCTCGTCGACATCATCTCCTCTGCCGGCCAGGCCGACCAGGAGCTGGAGAAGCAGTCGGGCGAATTCTCCAAGATGCGCAACCTCCTGATCACCGCGCCGGAGACGATCGACCAGATCACCCAGCGCACCGTTGATCTGCGCGCCCGCATCGAGCCGGCTCGCGAGGTGCTGGCGCAGCTGCAGTCCAAGTACTCCGATGACATGCTGGATTCCATCGCCGACAACGTGGAGCTTGCCACCGCCTCCCTGGATGAGGCCGAGCAGAACCTCGACCGCGCCCGAGAGCTCGAGGCACGACCCGCCGGCGAACAGGGTGCGCTGATCGACGTGATCCGCACCGCGGAGCACTCCATCGAAGTTGCCGACAACATGCTGGCTGCCATCGAGCACGCCGAGATAAACATCCAGACCGCGCAGGCGAATTTGCCGGCGCTTATCGACGAAGTGGCCGCCGAAATTGAGGAGACCTCACAGTTAGAAGCCGCGACCTCCACTGGCGCGCGCATCGATGTGGACCGCCTGCGTGCTGTACGCGAGCGCGCCACTGAAGGTCTGGCGACCGCACGGTCCATGGCGTCCGCTGATCCCCTGCGTGCCTATACTGATCTGACGCACATCGACGCCGAACTCGACGAAGTCATAGCCGAAGCCAAGGGCGTGGCCCAGGACCAGCAGCGACTGTTGGGCATCTTTGACCAGCAGATCAACGTTGCCGCCGCCCAGATTCAGGGTGCTGAAGACTTGATTGGCTCCTACGGGCGCATCATCGGTTCGGAAGCCCGCACCCTGCTGGCCCAGGCCCAGCGCGAACACGCCCAGGCCCTGAACCTGCGGATCTCCAACACCCGCCAGGCCGTCGACCTTGCACGACAGGCCACCGAGACCGCACGACGCGCCGCCAACGCTGCGAAAAACAACATCAACCAGCACCGTCAGCACCAGGCCGCGTCCACCTTTGGTGACGTGGCCCAAGGCATCATCATTGGCTCTCTGCTCTCCGGCGGCCGTGGCGGAGGCTTTGGCGGCGGCGGTTTTGGCGGCGGGGGCGGAGGCTTCGGTGGCGGTGGAGGCGGCGGGGGTCGCGGCGGCGGCTTCGGCGGCTCCTTCTAGGTCTGCTGCTAGATCAGGGTGCGGCGCACCGGGGAGTCCACCAGCACCAGCCCCCAAGTGAGGAACACCAAGTCTAGGGTCGGTACCTCGTCGATGGCGGGGCCGTCGACGACCTCCACCTTCCCGGAGATCAGGGGTTTCACGCGGGCGGCCACGTGGCCGGCCGCGTTGAGGATCTCGCGTTCCTTGCTCCACCAGTTCACGCGGTTCAGGGAGTAGGGGCGGTCGTCGCAACGCGCAGCCAGCTGCGAGACGGTGAAGCTTTGCTGGGTGATGGTGTACAGGGTGCCGTCGTCGGCGGTGGCGCGGACGGTGAAGTGGCGCGGGCCGGGAGTGGACTCGATGAGGAGGCGTTTGCGGCCCATGATCAGCACGTCGGAACGGACGTGGGCGATGTGCACCGAGTTGGAGTCAAGCAGTTCGTTGCCGCGCCACACCCAGGTGCCTTCGCCGCCGCCGGTGAAGATGCCGGCCTTGTCCGCTGCGTCCACCGCTTACTCCTTTAGAAGATGAGCACCAGCACGGCCACGATGGTCAGCAGGACCAGGGTGGCGATCAGGGCCTTGGAGCTGCCCATCGTTTTGTTCTCCAGCGCCAGCCGAGAGACCCAGGCCAGGGCCACAATATCGACCAGCGGCAGGTCGGTCTCCCCTTCGAACTCGAGGTTAGCCACGCGCACGCCGTGGTTGCGGCCAGAGAACTGGGCAACCTTCTCCCCTGCTGCGTTGTCGATGATCCAATCAGCGGAATCCTCGTTGACCAGCAGGTACTGGCGGCCGTCGACCATGAGGGGCACTTCGCGCTCCCCTTTCCACGGCCCGGACTTGACCAGCTCTGTGCCGTCGACACACGCCACCGCGCCGCTCACGGGTGTGGCAGCGAGGTCCCAGCGCACGCCGTCGACAAGCGCCGAATCCGGCCCGAACTCGGCCAGCACTTCAGGCCCGGCCTCGGCCAGCAGCTTCGGGTTGTCGCGGTCTGTGCGGTCCCAGGAAACCCAGTGCATTAGCAGCCCGCCAGTCGCTGGGCCAAGTACTCTTCCAGGTCGGCGATCTTGACGCGTTCCTGCTCCATGGTGTCGCGCTCGCGGACGGTCACGGCGTCGTCGTCAAGCGTGTCAAAGTCATAGGTCACGCAGAACGGGGTGCCGATCTCATCCTGGCGGCGGTAACGGCGACCGATCGCACCGGAGGTATCGAAATCCACGTTCCAGAACCCGCGCAGCTTGTCCGCCAGCTTCGCGGCAGGCTCGGACAGCTCCGGCTTCTTCGACAGCGGCAGCACCGCAACCTTCACCGGCGACAGGCGACGGTCCAGCTTCAGCACGACGCGCTTATCGACGCCGCCCTTCGCGTTCGGCGCCTCATCCTCGTGGTATGCGTCGATCAGGAAGGCCATGAGCGCGCGGCCCAGACCGGCGGCAGGCTCGATGGTGTACGGGATCCACCGCTCCTCGGTCTCCTGCTCGTAGTAGCTCAGGTCCTCGCCGCTGCCCTCGGAGTGAACGCGCAGGTCATAGTCGGTACGGTTAGCGATGCCCTCCAGCTCGCCCCACTTCGAACCGGCGAAGTTGTAGGCGTACTCAATATCGACGGTGCGCTTGGAGTAGTGCGAAAGCTTCTCCTCCGGGTGTTCATAGAGGCGCAGGTTCTCCTCGCGGATGCCCAGGTCGATGTACCACTGGTGGCGGTTGTCGATCCAGTACTGGTGCCACTGCTCATCCGTGCCCGGCTTGACGAAGAATTCCATCTCCATCTGCTCGAACTCACGGGTGCGGAAGATGAAGTTTCCCGGGGTGATCTCGTTGCGGAAAGACTTACCGATGTTCGCGATACCGAACGGCGGCTTCAGACGCGCCGAAGTCATCACGTTCTTGAAGTTGACGAAGATGCCCTGCGCGGTCTCTGGGCGCATGTAGTGCAGGCCCTCTTCGTCGTTGACTGGCCCCAGGAAGGTCTTCATCAGGCCGGAGAACTCGCGCGGCTCGGTCCAGTTGCCTGGCTGGCCCGTCTCCGGATCATTGATGTCCGCAAGGCCATTGGCTGGTGGGTGGCCGTGCTTCTCCTCGTAGGCCTCCAGCAGGTGGTCTGCGCGGTAGCGCTTGTTGGTGTGCAGGGACTCCACCAGCGGGTCGGTGAAGACCTCAACGTGGCCGGAGGTTTCCCACACCTGACGCGGCAGAATAATGGAGGTGTCCACACCCACCACGTCCGCGCGCGACTGCACCATGTGGCGCCACCACTGGCGCTTGATGTTTTCCTTCAGCTCAACGCCGAGCGGACCGTAGTCCCACGCGGAGCGTGTACCGCCGTAAATTTCACCGGCGGGATAGACCAACCCGCGACGCTTAGCAAGGTTAACGACGGTATCAATCACGGACGCAGCCATGGAAAATGGTTCTCCTCTGGTAGGGGGATTAAAACTTTTCCCCAGTCTAGCGTGGCCGGTTTCGTCGTTCAGCGCTCCCCCCGGTGTTCGCTTCGCTTATCGACGAAAGATGCCGAACCGCTACCCCTTGCAACGCAATTTTGGACGGTCGTTTATTATGGGAACCAAAGAATATATATCTCAAGCGGTTTGAGGCACACAGCAGCCCGAGGATCCCCCTTCGGCTGGCGCATTGATTTCTCCTCATTTGTTCTTAAGCTGGGCAGCAGGACCGCGGTGCGTCTCCCATATTCAACGCCCGGGAGGCAGCACGCCAGGAAGGGAGCCGACGATGGGCAAGGAAATGCCAGTCGCAATGGGTGACACTGAGTACGCTAGCAAAGTGATCAGCGCGCTCGATTCACCCTTGCGTGTTGACATTCTCCTCCTCCTGCACAAGCGCGATCACGTGGTCCATGAACTCGTGTCTACCCTGTCGAAATCTCAGCCCCTGATCAGCCAGCATCTGCGCGTGCTGAAGAAGGCTGGTTTGGTGCAGTCTACAAGGACAGGACGGGAGGTTGTCTACAGCCTCAGTGTGCCTGAGACGATCGACCTGATCCGGGATGCAGAGCAAGTAGGTAAGTTGGCTCAGCAGAACGACGAGCTGGCCGCTCGTCGTGAAGCGAAAAAGCGTAACGCGGACGCGGGGACCGCCACGGGCGCTGCCGCCATTATCGGCGTGCCGCAGGACAATCTGCCGGCCCGGGACCCCGGCCTGATCCCCCAAACGCCGTCGCCAAAGAAATGACCCGGTAAAATCCGGTGCACTCCTGGTAAAGTGGCGAAGGATTAGGTAACACCAAGATCCTGCCTCTGCGCAGCAAGGAGAATCATGTCGACTCGTAACAATGTCCCAAAGCTGGGTGCGCGCAATACCCGGCAGCGCACCGCCGTGGTGAATTGCCTGCGCGAGATTGACCGTTTCGCATCAGCCAAGGCCATCCACCGCGAACTCGAAGACCGCAACGAAAAAGTAGGCCTGACCACCGTGTACCGCACGCTGCAGTCCCTGGCCGAGATCGACGCCGTGGATGTCCTACACATGGCCAGCGGCGAAACCCTCTACCGCCACTGCCTCACCGACGACCACCACCATCACCTGGTCTGCGGCGAGTGCGGCTCCACCGTTGAGATCGAGGGCGGCCCCGTGGAGCAGTGGGCGAAAGATACTGCCGCCGCACACGGCTACACGCTGACCGGGCACGATGCCGAAATCTTCGGCACCTGCCCCCAGTGCCAGAAGCGCGCCTCTACGTAAGCACCGCGCCGAACGCCACACCCAGCACGTACGTCACCGCCGCAGCACCCAGCCCGATGAGCAGCTGGCGGATCGCCCGCGACAGCGGCGGCTTCCCAGAGAGCACACCCGTCACGCCACCGGTGAACAGCAGGGCCAGCGACACCAGCACCAGCGCGACCACCGCGCCGACCGTCGGCGACGCCCCGAAAATGAACGGCACCAAAGGGACGAAAGCGCCCACGCTGAAGAACACAAAAGAAGAGGCCGCGGCCGTCCACGCGCCGCCGGCCCCGTGCTGGGAGTCATCGTCGAAAGCCTCAAACTGGGTGCCCTGCACGGCCGCGATGTAGTGATCGGCGGCGCGTTGCTCCGCTTCCTCCGGCGAGTAGCCGCGCGCCCGGTACACCAGCGCCAGCTCATTTTCCTTCACGTCCAGGCTGGGCAGCATCTCGCGGGCGGTGGGGTCCGGGGTGGAGGCCTCCAGCAGCTCGTTCTGAGATTTCACCGACACATACTCGCCCGCAGCCATCGACAGCGCACCCGCCAGCAGGCCCGAAATGCCCGTCAGCAGGATAAAATTCGAGGACACTCCCGACCCCATCACGCCGATCACCAGGGCGACGTTGCTCACCAGACCGTCGTTGGCCCCGAACACGGCGGCGCGGAAGTTGCCGCTCATGCGCTCGCGGCCCTTCTGCGCCAGGGCGCGCACCACCTCTGCGTGCATCGCCTCATCGGCGGCGATCTGGTCGGAGGCATCCACATCGTCTAGGTACGGGGAACGCTGCTCCGCCGACTGCATCAGCGCCAACGCAAACACGGACCCAAAATGCCGCGCCAGAAACGCCATGAACCGGGTGGACAGGTCGGGCTGTTGCGGCATGCCCACATAGTCGCCCAGCTTGTCGCGCCAGTACTGCTCGTGGCGGGATTCGGCATCGGCCACGCGCAGCAGGATCTCGCGCTCCTCCCCCTCCCGCTTGTGGGCCAGCTCGCGGTACACGGCGGCCTCCGCCCGTTCGTTCGCGAGGTAGCGACGCCAGCGTTTGATCTGGGCCTTCGTCGGCTCGGTCACTTCACACCACCGAAACGGCGGTCACGGCGCGCGTACTCCAGCACCGCGTCATACATGTCCTGCGGCGTGAAGTCTGGAAAGAGTTTGTCCTGGTACACCATCTCCGCATAGGCCGACTGCCACAGCAAGAAATTCGAGGTCCGCTGCTCACCCGAAGGCCGCAGGAACAGGTCCACATCGGGCATGTCGGGGCGGTACAGGAAGTTGCTAAAGGTGTCCTCGTTGATCTGCTCCTTGCGCAGATTCCCGGCGCGGGCTTCGTCGACAAGCATGCGTGCGGCGTCGACAAGCTCGGCCCTCCCGCCATAGTTGACGCACATGGCCAGCGTCATCGCGGTGTTGTTTTTCGTGAGCTCCTCGGCGGCCTCCAGCTCGCGGATCACGCTGCGCCACAGGCGCGGGCGGCGGCCGGCCCACACGATGCGCACGTTCTTCTCATGCAAGATGTCGCGCTGGCGGCGCAGCACGTCGCGTGAAAAGCCCATGAGGAAGCGCACTTCCTCGGCCGTGCGCCGCCAGTTCTCCGTGGAAAACGCGTAGGCGGACAGCCACTTCACGTCGCCGAGTGCGAGGCAGGCGTCGACGCAGTCCATCAGCACGGCCTCGCCACGCTTGTGGCCTTCGGTGCGCGCCATGCCGCGGTTCTGTGCCCAGCGGCCGTTACCGTCCATCACCAGCGCGATGTGCTTCGGGATGAACTCTGCCGGAATATCAGGTGGAGGTGTAACAGTCACCCCCACAGTCTAAGCCTGCTCCATGATTTTCAAAGACTTCACACCCTGCTCCGCATGCCACTGCAGGTGCACGCTGGTCAACCTGTGCACTTGAGCCGCGATGGCGCTTGTCGACGATTGCAGCGCCGCCTCCACGTGCCCGTGTTGCAGCAGCCACATCACATGCAACGCCTCCGGGTCGATCTCCGCCGATCCCTGCGGCCGACAGTTATTACACACCGCCCCGCCGATCCCAGCATGGAACACGCGGTGCGGCCCCGGCTTCTGGCAGTTCGCGCAGTCAAAAAGGCTTAGGCCCCAGCCGGCGTTCTCTGTTGCGCGCAGAATGAACTTATCGACGACCAAACTGGGGTGCTGCGCTTCTTGGAGTTCGGCGAAGCTGGTGGTTACTTCGTCGAAAAGAAAAGGGTCCTCGTGGCCCTCATAGGCCAGCTTCTCCGCGGATTCGAGGATGGCGCAGCCGGCGGCGTACTTGTCGAAATCGTCGATGATGCCGGAGCCATAGTAGGCCACGGTGTCGGCACCAGTGATCGTCGCTAAATTCCTGCCCGGGTAAAGCTGCACGTCAATATCGACGAAGGGCTGCAGGCGCGACCCGAAGCGGGACTTCGCGCGCCGCACCCCCTTCGCCACCCCGCGCACCAAGCCGTGGTGGCGGGTGAGCAGGACGATGATGCGGTCTGCCTCGGCGAAGTCATACGTGCGCACGACAACGGCGCGATCGCGGTACGACTCCCTCGACGCCATCTAAAAACCCAACCTCCCTAGGCTCTTCGGGTCCGACTGCCAGTTCTTCAAGATCTTAATCCGCAGGTCAAGGTGCACGTTGCGGTCCAGCAGCTGCATGATCTGCTTGCGCGCACGCTGCACCAGGCTGCGGAACCGGCGCCCATCCTTGCCCTCGATGATGCGCTTCTGGCCCGGGCGCTCCAGGTACAAAACGGCGTGAATGACCAGCTTGTCGGGGCTGTCTTCGTCGGGAAGCACCTCGTCGATCTCCACCGCCACCGAGTGCGGCAGCTCATCGCGCAGGCCCGAGAGCGCGGCCTCGCGGATCAGCTCCGAAATGCGCGTCTCCGTGTCCTCGTCGGTGACGTGGTCCGTCGGGTAGAAGCGCGGGCCCTCGGGCAGGTGCTCTGTGATCACGTTGAGCAGCACGTCCAGCTGGGTCTGCGTCGTCGCGGAGACCGGCACCACATCTATTTGCTCGGTACCCGTTGCCTCGGTGAGCAGCTCGTGCAGCTCCAGCAGCTGCGCCCCCACCTGGTCCTTGCCAGTTTTATCCAGCTTGGTCACGACGCCAATGATCGGGGTCCGCGGCGCGATCTTGCGCACATTCTCCACGATCCAGCGGTCGCCCGGGCCGATCTTCTCGTCGGCAGGAATGGTCAGGCAGATCAGGTCCACGTCCGCGTAGGTTTCCTGCACGACCTCTTTTAGGCGCTCGCCCAGCAGCGTGCGCGGGCGGTGCAGGCCTGGCGTGTCGACGAGCACAATCTGCGCGTCGTCCCTGTTCACGATGCCCCGGATTGGCCGGCGGGTGGTCTCCGGCTGGTCGGCGGTGATCGCGATCTTCTCCCCGACGAGCGCGTTGGTCAGCGTTGACTTGCCCGTGTTCGGGCGGCCGACGAAACTCACAAAACCGGACTTAAAACCCTCAGGCGTATCCGTGAACATATCCATGCTGACCAAGTGTAGCTTCAGCGCGCGCCATCACCATTCTTGGGTGCGGTCGATGGATCTTCAAAAACAGGCCCGAAAAGGGGCGTTTTAGCAAGAAAGATCGACCGCGTCCCTAGAGTGCAGTGACTTCAAACTGCATGCGCGGCTGCGCGTAGGTCTCCTGGGCCTCGATCAGCAGCAGCTCGCGCGAATCCTTCTTGTAGGTCAGCTCCAGCAGGTCGAACACACTGGAGGCGGTCTTTGCCAGGGCGTCGGCCGCGTCGCCGGACTCGATGTAGTGGCCGGTGAACAGGGCCGCGGTCACATCACCCGAGCCATTGCGCTTGAACGGCAGGTAAGGCGTCTCGACGATCCACTTGCCCTTCTCATCCACCACCAGCATCTCGATGGTGCCCTCGGTGCGGTCTGGGCGCACAACGGAGGTGACCAGCACGGTCTGCGGCCCCATCGCGCGGGCGGCCTCGACTGCCTCCAGGGTGGAGTCTAGGTCGTGGGCCTCCTTGCCGGTGAGATAGCCCAGCTCGAACTGGTTGGGAGTGATGATGTCTGCCACCGGCACCACCTTGTCGCGCAGCAGCGGCGGGATGTTGTCGGAGACGTGGCAGCCGGACTTCGCGTTGCCCATCACGGGGTCGCAGGCGTAGACCGCGTTGGGGTTGGCTTCTTTGATCTGGGCTACGGCGTCGATGATCACCTCTGCGATGTCATCGCCGCCTTGGTAGCCGGACAGCACCGCGTCGATCTCGCCGAACACGCCGCGCTCCCCCACCCCGCGGACCACCTCAGCCACGTCCGACGCAGGGATCATCGGCCCACCCCACTGGCCGTAGCCGGTGTGGTTGGAGTAGTTGACCGTGTAGACCGGCCACACTTCGTGCCCCATGCGTTGCAGCGGGAAAACGGCGGCGGAGTTGCCCACGTGCCCGTAGGCGACCGCGGACTGGATCGAGAGAATGTTTTTCATGACTAATAGTGTGCTACCCGGGGGTGACGATGGCCAACTTCACCCCCAATTAATATTTTCCGCTAATCCTGCCATAGGAATAGACAATTACTATAAACTGTTCTGTGGTCGCGGATCGGTCAAGCGACCACCAAAAGGAGCTGGGGGCGACACCTGATGCGGTCAGACGGTGTCGCCCCCAGTTTTTCTACTCCTCGTCGACACCCTCAAAGTCCATGTCAGTGGGCCGCTCAGGCGCATCGATCAGCACGCTGCGCACCTTCATGCGCCCACGACGATCGCGGCCACCCTCTGCGGTGAAGCGCACACCGTCGAACTCCACGTGGGAGCCCGGCAGGGGCACGCGACCCAGACCATAAGAGATCAGGCCGGCAACGGTGTCGACGGAGTCCCGGATTTCCTCATCCAGGTCGATCTCAAAGTCCAGCTCTTCCTTGAGGTGATCCTCCAAGTCATCTAGGGACAAGCGCGAGACCGCCCGGAACTGGCGCTCGCCCACAGCCTCAATGGGCGCCACTTCGCCTTCGTCGTATTCGTCGGTGATCTCACCAACAATTTCTTCGAGAATGTCCTCCATGGTCACTAGGCCTGCGATGCCACCGTATTCGTCGACAAGCATGGCGATGTGCATGTTGTCGCGCTGCATCTCATGCAAAAGCTCGTCGAGGGGTTTGGATTCGGGGACGAACTTGGCGTCGCGCACCACATCGCCCACGGCGACTCCGCGGCCGCCGTCGGTGCGGTGATAGGTTTCGGCGACGATGTCCTTCAGGTAGGCCACGCCGACGATATCGTCGACGTTCTCGCCAATGATCGGGACGCGGGAGTGCCCGGAGCGGATCATCAAGTTGGTGGCCTGGCCGGCGTTTTTGTCCGCCTCCAGCCAGATCATCTCAGGCCGCGGCACCATCACGTTTTTCGCGTAGGTGGAAGCCAGGTCGAAGATGTTTTGGATCATGCGGTGCTCGGTCACCTCGACGATGCCGTGCTCCTGGGCGATGTCGACCATCTCGCGCAGCTCCACCTCGGAGGCGTAGGGGCCGTCGCGGAAACCCTGGCCGGGGCTGACCAGGTTACCCAGCCAGATCAGCAGCTTCGACAGGGGCCCAAGCACCTTGTTGATCAGCGAAAGCACGCGCGCGGACCCCAGCGACACCGAGTATGGGTTGCGCTTGCCCACCGTGCGGGAGAAAACGCCGACGATGCCGAAGGTCAGGATGGACACGGCCGCGATCGCACCGATGATGGCCCACGCGTCGGATTCGATGATGTCCATCGCAGCCATGGCGGCGAAGACGGCGGCGGTGGTGTCCAGAAGGACTTTGATCATCACCAGCAGGTTGATGTGGTCGGCGCGCCGGTTGAGCACGCGCATCAGCCCGGCGGCCCCGTTGACATCGTCTTTCACCATGTTTTCCACGCGCGCCCGCGAGATCGAGCTGACGGCGGATTCCACGGTTCCGACCATGCCGGAGAGCAGCATCGCCACCAAGGAGACGATGCCGTAGGTGATCCACACCTCCACTAGTTTTCACCGCGCTTTTCGACGAGCCGATCAAGCTCTTGACGGTCCGCCGCAGAGGGGAAAGCGTGCTTGCCTGTGGGCTTGGGCTGGTACTCCACCCCGCGAGACTGCAGGGAGTCATACCAGTCCGCCAGGATCTCGTTTTGGAGGGCGAACATCTCGCGCTCGTCGTCAGGCGTCTGGTGATCGTAGCCCAGCAGATGCAGTGTGCCATGCACGGTCAGCAGCGCCAGCTCGTGGCCGAGCGGGTGGCCGGCGGCCTGGGCCTGCTTGTCGTCGTACTCGGAGCACAGGATGATGTCGCCCAGCATGGCAGCGCCCAACGGGGAGGCGTCGGGACGGCCGCCGCCGGGGGTGAGTTCGTCCATGGGGAAGCTCATCACGTCGGTGGGGCCGGGCAGGTCCATCCAGCGCTGGTGCAGGTCAGCCATGGTGTCGGAGTCCACCAGGGTGATGGTGGCTTCGGTGTCGGGGTGGACGTCCATGGCGGACAGGGCGAAGGAGCAGACGTCGATTAGCATTTCTTCGTTGACGCCGGCGTAACCCGATTCGTTGAGGACCTCAATGCTCATTGTTCTTCCTTTTCCTTCGATTCCTGGGTCTGAGCGGTGGCCGCGTCCCACCTCTCGTAGGCGTTGACAATGCGGCCCACCAGCGCGTGGCGCACCACGTCGCTGGCACTCAGCTCAGCGAAGTGGATATCGTCGACATCGCGCAAAATCTTGCGCACCAACCGCAGGCCGGAGATCTGGCCGCCCGGCAGGTCCACCTGGGAAATATCGCCGGTGACCACCATTTTTGCCCCGAAGCCCAGGCGGGTCAGGAACATCTTCATTTGGGCTGGCGTGGTGTTTTGAGCCTCGTCGAGGATCACAAACGCATCATTCAGCGTGCGCCCGCGCATATACGCCAAGGGAGCAACCTCGATGATGCCGGCTTCCATCAGCTTCGGGATCATCTCTGGGTCCAGCATGTCGCGCAGCGCGTCGTACAGCGGCCGCAGGTAGGGGTCGATCTTGTCGTTCAGCGTGCCGGGCAGAAAGCCCAGCTTCTCCCCCGCCTCCACGGCCGGGCGCGTCAAAATGATCCGCTTGACCTGCTTGGCCTGCAGCGCCTGGACCGCCTTGGCCACCGCCAGGTACGTCTTACCGGAGCCGGCCGGCCCGATGCCGAACACGATCGTATTTTCATCAATCGCGTCCACGTACTGCTTCTGGCCTGCAGTTTTCGGGCGGATCACCTTGCCGCGGCGCGCCACGATCTCCGAGCCCAAAATCTCAGCAGCCGACCCGACGTCCTCCGACATCGTGATATCCACCGCCTGCGCCACCGCGTCAGGCGAAATGACCACCCCGCGCCGCGCCATCGATTCCAGCTCCTCCAGCACGCGCACCCCACGCGCCACCAGGTGCGCCGGCCCCCGCAGCTGCACGGTGGAGCCACGCGCGAAGAGGTCGATGCCCAACTGGTTGTTGAGCACGCGCAGGTTGTCGTCGTTCGTGCCGTAGACGGCGTGCGCGTACGCCGAATCGAGCTCGACCGAGTGGGAAATCACCTGAGTTTGAGGCATGTGCCCGATCCTACCCGCGTTAGGTCCAGCGCCCGCTGAGCACCCCGATGGCCGCCAGACCCAGCGCCGCCGCGGTGGCCGTGCGCAGCACCTCCGGCCCCAGCCGCACCGAAGTAGCGCCCAGCAGCTCCAGTTCTTCGGCCCCAATCCCACCTTCCGGCCCAACGATCAGCACGATGTCGTCGGCAAGCTCCACGTCGCGGATCGACTGGGTTGCGTCTTCGTGCAGGACATAGGCTTGCTTATCGACGATCACCTCGCGCAATTGGTTCGTCGTTAAGGGCGATAAGACCTGCGGAATGAAGGTTCTGCGGGACTGCTTCGCTGCTTCGCGGGCGGTGTTCTGCCACTTCTCCACGTTCTTGGCCACCTTCGCGCCCTGCCAGCGGGCGATGGTGCGGTGTGAGATCCACGGGATGATGGCGTCCGCGCCGGCCTGGGTGGCCAAGTCCACGGCTAGCTCGGCGCGTTCGGATTTGGGGATGGCCTGCACCACGGTGACCCGCGGGGTGGGCGCTTCGTCGATCCCCTGCTCCAGGATTGTGCCGGTGAGCATGTCCTTGCCGGTGGTGGCGGTGACTTCCACGCGCGACCAGGCGCCGTTGCCGTCGGTGAGTATGATCTGCTCGCCGGGGGCGATGCGCTTGACCGTGACGGCGTGTTTACCTTCCGGGCCGGCGAGCTGGCCGGACTCCGGGGCGCCGGTGATGAAGTAAGGCAGGGACATTTAGCGCTTGAACCTGTCGCGGAGGCGGGAGAAGAAGCCGGAGTCCTCGTCCTCGGTCTCGACGACGGAGTAGTCGCCATCGCGGCGGCGGCGCAGGTCCTCCAACGCCGCGCGGCCCTTGTCGTCCAGGTCGGTGGGGATGGTCACCTGCACATGCGCGACCAGGTTGCCGCGGCCTTCGGAGCGCAGGCGGGGCATGCCCTCGCCTTCCAACAGGATCTGTTCGCCTGGCTGGGTGCCGGCGTCGATGGTGATCTCGAACTCCTCACCGGCGAGGTCGGTTGAGCGCACCGTGGTGCCCAATGCTGCGTCGAGCATGGGCACGCGCATATTCATGTGCAGGTTATCGCCCTCGCGGATGAAGACGGGGTGGCGTTGGGTGGTGATCTCCACGTACAGGTCGCCCGCAGGGCCGCCGCCGTGGCCCACCTCGCCCTGGTCGGCCATGCGGATGCGCATGCCGTCGGCAATACCTGCTGGAATATTAACGATCAGGTCGCGGCGCTCACGCACACGGCCCTGGCCGCTGCACTTGGTGCACGGATCGGGAATGATTTCGCCGAAGCCGTCACACTTGGGGCAGTCCATCGTCGTCATGACATTGCCCAGGAAGGAGCGCTGCACTTCCTGCACGCTGCCGGAGCCCTGGCAGTTGTCACACGTGACGGGCTTGGACTTGGATTCGGACCCGGAGCCGGTGCAGCGATCACACACCACTGCGGTGTCCACGGTGACTTCCTTCTTCACACCCTTGAAGGCTTCTTCCAGGGTGATGCTGGTGCGCAGCAGCGCATCGTTGCCTGGCTGCACGCGCGAACGCGGACCGCGCTGGCCGCCGGCGCCACCGCCGAAGAAGGCTTCGAAGATATCGCCGAAACCACCGCCGCCGAAGCCGCCACCGCCCGGCGCGCCTTGGGCCTGCTCCATGGGGTCGCCGCCCATGTCGACGATGCGGCGTTTCTGCGGATCCAGCAGCACTTCCTGCGCGATCGAGATTTCGCGGAACTGCTCTTCCGCCTCCGGGGTGTCGTTCACGTCCGGGTGATACTTGCGCGCCAGTTTGCGGTACGTCTTTTTAATCTCCGCGTCTGAGGCGTTCTTGTCCACCCCAAGGATCCCGTAGTAATCACGAGCCACAGTAAGTTTCGTCCTTTCCTATTCGCCATTCAGCACGCTGGAAATATAGCGCGCAACGGCTGCAACCTTTTGAATCGTACCGGGATAGTCCATGTGGGTTGGCCCGAGGACCCCCAGTCCGCCCAGAGTTTCCCCATCGGTGCCGTATCCGGCCGTAATCACGGAGGTCTCGCGCAACCCTTCCTCAGCGTTTTCGCGCCCGATGCGCACCTGTACCCCGCCGAGATCTGGCACGTTGGCCAGCAGTTTCAGCACCACCACTTGTTCCTCCAGGGCGTCGATGACCTCGTGGAGGCCGCGCGGCATGTGCGTGAGGTTCGCGGCCCCGGCGATGATCAACCTGTCGCTTGGCTTTTCGACGAGCGTGTCGATCAGTATGGTGGCCGCCCGCATCACGTGGTCCGCGATCTCCGGCGGTGCCGCCAGTGCCAGCTCCGCAAGGGAGGCGGAGGCGTCGGCAAGCGTTTTGCCCTCGAGCGCTTGGTTGAGCATGTCGCGTAGCGCGAAGACGGCGGCGTCGTCGATATCGCGCGCTAGTTCCACGTTGCGCTGGTCCACGCGCCCGGCGTCGGTGATCAGCACCAGCAGCAGGCGCCGCGGTGTCAGGGCAACGACTTCGCAGTGCTTCACCCGCGACACGTTGAGGGTGGGCAGTTGCACCACCGCTGCTTGCCGGGTGATCTGCGCCAGCAGCCGCACCGAGCGCCGCAGCACATCTTCTAGGTCCACGCCGCGCTCGATGAAGTCCACGATCGCGCGTTTTTCCGCAGCGCTCAGCGGCTTGACTTCGTGCAGCGTATCGACGAACGCCCGATACCCTTTTTCGGTGGGCAGGCGCCCGGAGCTGGCGTGTTGTTGTTGGATCAGGCCCTGTTCTTCCAGGGCTGCCATGTCATTGCGGATCGTCGCACTGGAGACTTGCAGGTCATGCCGTTCGACCAGCGCTTTTGACCCGACGGGTTCTTGCAGCGCGATGTAGTCGGCCACGATGGCTCGCAGCACCGCTTGCCTGCGCCGTTCCGTCGCACTCGCCATAAGTTAGCACTCTCCTTTACTGACTGCTAACACTACATTACTCCGCCGCCAGGATGTCAGTCACAATTCCATCCGCCAGAAGCCGCCCCGTCTTCGTCACACGGATCCGCTTATCGACGATCAACCGGCCCGCCTCTTCGTGCTGCTTCACCACGGGCATGGCTGCCTCCCCCACCCACTCAGCAGGGATCCCCTCCTTCAACCGCAGCCCCAACATGATCTGTTCCATGTGGTGCTCGTCCGCCGTGATGGTTTCGGAATCCTGGATGGGCAGTTGATCGTCGTTAAGCACCTGCGCGTAACGCTCCGGTCGCTTGACGTTATAGAAGCGCTGGTCGCCGATGTAGCTGTGTGCGCCGGGGCCGGCGCCCCACCAGCGGCCGCCGCGCCAATAGATCAGGTTGTGCTGACACTCCCCGCCCGGCTTGGCCCAGTTGGACACCTCGTACCACTCGAAGCCCTGGGCTTCTAGGGTATGCGCGATGAGCTCGTAGCGGTCGGCGAATGTGTCCTCGCTGGGGGCGGGCAGCTCGCCGCGGCGGACCTTGCGGGCCATCGCGGTGCCGTCCTCGACGATCAGGCTGTAGGCGCTGACGTGGTCCACGCCGGCGCGCAGGATGTGCTCCAGGGTCAGCTTCACGTCGTCCTCGGTCTCGGTGGGCGTGCCGTAGATCATGTCCAGGTTGACGTGTTCGAAGCCGGCGCGTTGCGCTTCCTGGGCGGCCGCCACCGCACGGCCCGGGGTGTGGGTGCGGTCAAGCACCTTGAGGATCGGCGTGCTTGCCGATTGCATCCCCAAACTCACCCGCGTAAAGCCCGCCTCGCGCAGGCCGGCGAAGTACTTCGGGTCCGTGCTTTCTGGGTTGGACTCCGTGGTCACCTCGGCGTCTGGGGCCAGGCCGATCGTGTTGCGGATCGCGGTGAGCACGCGGCCTAAGCCCTCATGCCCTAGCAGCGATGGGGTGCCGCCGCCGATGAAGACGGTCTGGGCCGCGTGCGGGCTGTGGGCTGCGGCTAACTCAAGTTCTTTTTCCAGCGCTTCCAGGTACTGGGCGTAGCTGCTTTCCGTTTCACTGGGGGTATAGGTATTGAAATCGCAATACCCGCAACGGGTCGCGCAGAAGGGCACATGGACATAGACGCCAAAAGACATGCCCACCAGTGTAGGTGAGACTGCGCCTACCTAGGCCCCGCGCAGCGAACGCTTCGCAGCCACCTTCGCGACGATCGCATCGATGCGGGCGCGTTCTTCAAGGAACGCCGGCGGGTTCGAACCCCGCATGGTGCGGGTAAAGGCTGGGTGGTCGGAGGCGACTGTCTCCAACCAGCCGGTCACGGCGAGGACCACGGTGTCGTCGACACGCGCAAAAAGGTGCGGCAGCGATACAACGCCCAGTTCGCGCGCCACCATCTCGGTCTGCTCCAGCACATAGTCGACGACCTCGCCCAAGTGCTGGACCACAAGCTCAGTGCGGGCCTCCAAGGCGGCGTGGATATCGTCGACACGCAAAAGCGCGGCACGGATGGGGAAAAGTTCCTCCAGACCGGGGGCATCCAAGCGCTCCGGCTCGGGGATCTTCTCCTCATCGGAGGCTGAGGCGGAGAGCACGCCAGCGCGCACGCCCGAGGTCAACGCCTGGCGCAGGCCCACCAGCTCGCCGACGATGCGGCGAGAATCGGCACGCGCGTCGTCGATGATTTCGTCAAACTCTGCGAGGCAGTCCGTAATCAACTCGGGGTCATAATCGGCGATCGCCTCGGCCAAATGCTCGATATATTCGGCAACCTCGTCGCCAATGTTATAGATCTCCTGGGTCAGCTCGCGGTGACGCAATTGAGCTGCGATTTTCTGCACCGTGGAGACCCCCTTCAAGGCATTCAAGTAAAGGTTGAGAGTTTGACTTACGCAATGAGACTTTAGGCCACCTCAGCACGCCCGCATGGCAGGCGCGCCGAAGCGAATTCCTAGCGGGCGTACAGATTCTCGATATCGTCGGCAAAGCGCTGGAAGACCACGTTGCGCTTCACCTTCAGGGTTGGGGTGAGCTCGTTTTCCTCCTCCGACAGGTCGCGGTCGAGGATCCAGAACTTCTTGATCTGCTCCGCGTGGCTGACCGTCGCGTTGGCCATGTTCACCGCGTCCTGGACCTCAGCGCGCAGGGCTGGGTCGGAGACGAAATCCTTCAGCTCGCGGCTTTCAGGGATGTTGTGGGTGGCCTTCCAGCGCGTCAACTCATCCGGGTCCAGGGTGACCAGCACGCCGACATACGGCTTGCCGTCGCCAACGACGAGCGCCTGGGAAATCAGCGGATCCTGGCGCAGGATCTCCTCCATCGGCTGCGGGGAAATATTCTTGCCACCCGCGGTGACGATCAGGTCCTTCTTCCGGCCGGTGATGGTGATGAAGCCGTTCTCGTCGATCTCGCCCAAGTCGCCGGTGTTGAACCAGCCGTCGACCAGATCCTTCTCGGTGGCTTCGGGGTTGTTGTAGTAGCCCTCGAACACACCGTCGCCCTTGATCATCACTTCGCCTTCGTCGCTGATACGCGCGGCGTAGCCGGCCAGGGGCTTGCCGACGGAGCCGATCTTGGTCTCCTTGCCAAAGTTCACGGCTGCTGCGGCGGTGGTCTCCGTGAGCCCATAACCCTCATAGGCAGGCACGCCGATGCCGCGGAAGAAGTGGCCTAGCTCGGGGCTCATCGCGGACCCGCCTGTGATGCAGTAGTCCACTTGGCCGCCGAGTGCGTCCTTAATCTTGGAGTAGACCAGCTTGTCGGCCACCTTGCGGCGCAACTCTAGTGCGCGCGACGGACCTTCCTCGGTGTCCAGCGCGCGGGAGTACTCGATGGCGGTGGCCTCAGCGGCGCGGAAGATGCCGCCCTTGATGGGGCCGCCGTCGACCGCCTTGTTGTAGGCCGCGTTGCGCACCTTCTCAAACACGCGCGGCACGCCCAGGACCACGTGCGGGCGGGAGCGCTGCAGCTCCATGGTCAGCGTGGAGGTGTCGGACCAGTGGGACTGGGTGGCCCCGCCGATCACCAGGGCCAACGCCACCGCGCGCGCCAACACGTGCGCCAGCGGCAGGTAGGTGACCACACGGGTGCCAGGATGCGCGATCTGGCCGATCGGGTGCGTCAGCAGCGCGCGGATCTGGTGGATCCAGTTCTTGTGCGTAAGGAAGCAGCCCTTCGGCCGGCCGGTGGTGCCGGAGGTGTACACCAAAGAAGCGAGGGACTCGTGCGTGATGCCGGCCATGCGCTCCTCCACCACGGCGTCCTCGACGTTGCGGCCCTCAAACTTCAGCATGTCTACGGCTGCCGAGTTGAATTCGAGGACGCGGCGCAGCTTGGTCGGCGAGTCCGTCAAAGGTGCGACCCCATCGTCGTTAAGCAAAACGTTCGCTAGGGAGTCGGTGTTGTCGCGCGATTCGGTCACGGCGAGGACGGCGCCGGAGTCCTCGATGATCCACTGGATCTGGGTGTCGGAGGACGAAGGGTAGATGGGCACACTGGCAGCACCGGCGGCCCAGATGGCGAAGTCCATCAGCTGCCATTCGTAGCGGGTAGTCGATAGCATCGCGACGCGGTCGCCGGCCTCCACGCCCATCGCGATCAAGCCCTTGGCCGTTTCGATGACCTCGGTGAGGAACTCGCCGGCAGTGACGTTCACCCAGTCATAGTTGCGGGGGCGCGTAAACAGGACCAAATGGGGGTTGGAACGTGCCAGGCCCACCATCGCGGACAGGCAGTTATCTGATTCCGCGAGCGTAAACGAGGCTTCGGTTGCGTAAATCTCACCGGAGGAAGTCATGCTGGCCGCCTACTTTCATAGTCACATCGATTGTTTTATAGCCCCCTAGCCTAGTTGCCCGTGCCGAGCGATTCTAGGCGCAACGCGCCCCAAAGATCTTCAACAGGCTAAGCCAACATGCGAAGACATTCTTTGGCAAGATGGGGCGTGTGATTAATGTTGACCTGCTAAATTCTCTTGCCAGCACCTACGGCTTGTCGACGAGCTACACCGGCTCCGACGGCAACCAGGTGACACCACCTGCGCAGACTCTGGTGAAGTTGCTGCGCGCAATCGGCGTGTCGCTGTCCGACGACCCGACCGACGAGGAGCTCAACGACGCGCTTGAACGCCACCGCCTGCGCGAGGCTTCGCGGCCGCTGCCGACCAGCGTGGTCAGCGTCGAAGGCGTAGAAAAGCAGTTCAATATCCACGTCCACCACGGCGCCCCGGCCCACGTATGGATCGAGCTGGAGGACGGCTCCCGGCGCGAGGCCTACCAGGATGAAAATTGGACCCAGCCCGTCGAGGTTGACGGCGTGACCTGGGGCGAGGCCACCTTCCACATCCCGGGCGACCTGCCGCAGGGGTGGCACACGCTGCACCTGGAATCGGGTGACGCGCGTCATGAGACCACGTTGATTATTACGCCGGAACGCTTGTCGACGACCGACCGTTTCGTCGATAAGCCTGTATATGGGGTGATGGCGCAGCTGTACTCCGTGCGTTCCGAGCAGTCCTGGGGGATGGGTGATTTCGCCGATCTGGGCTACCTGGCGGAGATCCTGGCGAAGCGTGGCGCGGACTTTTTGCTGATCAACCCGGTGCATGCTGCCGAGCCTTTCCCGCCGGTGGAGGATTCGCCGTACTTGCCGACGACGCGCCGCTACGTCAATCCGATCTACATCCGCGTCGAGGACGTGCCGGAGTTCTCGGGCGTGGATGCCGATGTTGCGGAGCAGGTCACAGCGCTTTCCGACGAGCTGCGCGCCGCCAACAAGTCCGCCGATTTCATCGAGCGCAATCCCATCTATGAGGCGAAGCTGGCCGCGCTGCGCGAAGCGTTTTATACCGAGTTCACCGAGCCGCGCCTGGCCCAGTTCGAGGCTTTCATCGAGGAGCAGGGCCAGGGCTTGGCGGACTTCGCCGAGTGGTGCGCCCGCCGCGAGTTGGAGCAGGACGCGGAGCATCGTTATGCGCTTGACGACGAGGACCTGGCCCAGTTGCAGCGCTTCTACATGTGGCTGCAGTTCCTCGCCGATGAGCAGCTGGCGGCGGCCCAGCAGCGTGCGCTGGATGCGGGCATGGACATCGGGATCATGACCGACTTGGCTGTGGGGGTGCACCCCGGTGGTGCCGACGCAAACAACCTGGCCAAGGCGCTGGTGCCCGATGCCTCGGTGGGTGCTCCACCAGACAACTACAACCAGCGCGGCCAGGACTGGTCCCAGCCGCCATGGAACCCGGTGCGCCTGGCCGAGGCCGGCTACACCCCGTGGCGGAACCTGCTGGCCACGGTGCTGCGCAACTCCGGCGGCATCCGTGTGGACCACGTGCTGGGGCTGTTCCGTTTGTTCTGGATGCCGCGCATGGAGTTCCCCGCCACCGGCACCTACATGAACTATGACCATGAGGCCATGCTGGGCGTTTTGGCACTAGAGGCAGAGCGCGCGGGGGCCGTCGTCGTCGGCGAAGACCTGGGCACTTTCGAGCCGTGGGTGCAGGACGTGTTGACTGACCGTGGCGTGATGGGTACGTCGGTGCTGTGGTTTGAGGGCTCCCCCACCGTGGAGGGGCCACGCCGCCAGCATGAGTACCGCACGCTTGCGCTGTCGAGCGTGGGCACCCATGACCTGCCGCCGACCGCCGGGTACCTGGCTGGCGCGCACAATGAGCTGCGCGATGAGCTGGACCTGCTCGACGTGCCGGTGGAGGAAGTCGACGCCGAAGACGTTGAATGGCAGGGCAAGGTGCTCGACGTGGCGCGGGAGACCGGTGTGTTTGATGGCACTGAGCTGGAAAACGTGGAGTTCTCTGAGCGCCCGCGTGATGATCGTGGCGCGGTATCGGACCTCTTGGTGGGCCTGAATAAGTTCATTGCCGGCACGCCTTCGGCCCTGACCTGCACCAATCTGGTGGACATGGTGGGCGATCTCCGGATCCAGAACCAGCCAGGTACTAACCGTGAGCAGTACCAGAACTGGTGCGTACCACTGACCGACGGCGACGGCGAAGCCGTGCTGCTCGAGGACCTTGAGAAGATGGAGCTCTTCCAGCGCGTGGCGGAGGCCTCCAAGCGGCGTTAGCTCCGCTAAAGCAGCCCGATCAGCCCGGCGATCACAACGAGTGCCAGCAGTAGCCACAGCGCCTGTGTTACGCGCGACTGTGGGTACTTGCGCCGGGCTTTCGGCAGCTTTTTATCCTGCTCACGCAGTTTTTCTGGGTTGGCCATAGTTGCTTACCTTAATCCTTCTTGCGTTTGCTAGCTAACAGGTGGCCTGCCCAGCCGAGCCAATCCACCGCGCGGGTCAACACAATCGCACCCAGCACCGCTAGCGGGATGAGCACCAGCAGCAGCACGGGCACCTGCACCCAGAGGCTGGCCTGGGTCAGCCCTACGACCAGTTGGTCCATCTAAACCTCTACGCCTTCCAGCCCGCGGCGCACCAGCAGCGGCCGCACGTCCTTCGCGCTGCCCCGGAACGCCTCATAGGCCTCAGCATAATCGCTGGCCGCACCGCGGGAGAGGATGGTGTCGCGGAAGAGTTGGCCGGTCTCGCGGTTGATGCCGCGTTCGGCGACCAGCTCGTAGCCGTCCGCGTCCAACGCTTCGGCCCACAGGTAGGAGTAGTAGCCCGCCGAGTAGCCGCCGGCGAAGATGTGGTTGAACCAAGTGGAGCGGTAGCGCGGCTCCAGGCCTTCCACGTCCAGCCCCACAGCGGCCAGGGCCTCCTCCTCGAATGCGGCGATGTCGGTGTCGGCGGGGATCTCGTCGGCAAGCGAATGCCACGCAAGATCGATCGCGGCAGCGGCAAGATACTCGGCGGTCGCGAAGCCCTGGCCGAACTTGCGCGAGGCGATCACGGCATCCAGCATCGCGTCGGGTAGGACTTCCCCGGTGTCCACGTGGCGGGCGTAGTTGCGCACGATCTCCGGGGCAAACGCGTAGTTTTCGTTGATCTGGCTGGGGAATTCCACCCAGTCGCGCGGGACGTTCGTGCCGGACATGCTGGGGTAACGCACATCGGACAGCAACCCGTGCAGCGCGTGCCCGAATTCGTGGAAGACGGTGGTCACTTCGTCGATGGATAGCAGCGGGTCCGACACGCTCATCACGTTGACCACCACGGGCTTCGTGCCAGCCAAGTGCGACTGGTCCACGAACGAGCTCATCCACGCCCCGCCGCGCTTGGACTCGCGCGCGCCATAGTCCGTCAGCAGCAGGCCCAGGCCCTCGCCGGATTCCTCGCGTACTTCCCACACGTCTACATCGTCGCGGTAGGCGCGCAGATCATCGCGCTTTTCGACGACCACCCCATACAATTTATTCGCCGCATAGAAGACGCCGTCGCGCAACACCTGCTCCAGTGGGAAGTACTTGCGCAGCTCAGCTTCGTCGAGGTTGAGCTCTTCTTCCGCGCGGCGGGCTTGCCAGTAGGGCCAGTCGGCACCGTCTACTTCTTCGCCGGCGAGTTCGCCCGCCAGCTTGCGCTCTGCTTCGGCGTTGGCGGCGGCCGCGGGCGCGAGGTCGGCGATGAGGTCGCGCGCGGCCTGGGCGTTGCCTGCAGTTTCCTCGGCGATCACGTAGTCGGCGTGCGTGTCATAGCCCAGCAGCTGCGCGCGTTCCTGGCGCAGCCGCACCGATTCCAGCACGATCTCCCGGTTGGTGTCCTGGCCGCGCTTGCGTGAGGCGTCGAAAAGCTTGTGCCTGCTTTCCGACGATTCCAGCTGCGACTGCGCCGATTGTGTCGTCGGCAGTTCAATGGGCAGCACGTAACCATCACCATCGGCCTCTTTGGCCGCGTCGATCCGCGCCTGCGAGAGCCCGGCTAGCTCTTCGGCGGAGTCGAAACGGACGGCGAGCTCGGTGGTATCGGCAAGCAGGTTGCGCCCAAACAGTTCGGAGAGCTCGGAAAGGCGCCGGTTGATCGTCGATAAGCGATCCTTGCCTGCCTGATCGAGGTCGGCGCCGCGGCGGGTGAAGGCGCGCAACAGCTTGTCGTGGAGGCGGCGGGACTCCTCGTCCTCAGGCACGGTGACGGCCTGGATGCGGCGGTAGAGCTCCGCGTTCTGGTAGATCGCGTCGGAATGGGCGGACAGCTCCGGCACCCAGCGGTCGGCGACGTCGTCGAAATCCTTGCCGCCGTCGGTGCCCTGCAGGTTAAAGAACCAGGATGCGACACGGTCCAGGTCCGCGCCGGAGAGCTCCAGGGCCTCCACGGTGTTGGCCCAGGTGGGCTCTTCTTCGGCAAGGATCTGCGCGATCTCCTCGCGGTGGCGCTCCAGGGCGATGGGGAAAGCGGCGTCTGCGTCGGCCACGGTGATCGCAGCGAAGTCCGGCAGATTATACGGCAGTTCGGATTGCTGAAGAAGTGGGTTTGTCATAATGGCTAGACTACAGCGGTATGCGCAACGCTGAAGTGACCTGCCCCGCCGGCACCATCATCGGCCGTTCCGACGGCACCGTGGACATCTTCCACTCCGTGCCCTACTCACATATCCCCAGCGACTTCGCCGATGCCCGCCCCGCCGAACGCGGCCTACTGATCGACGCCACCACCCCGCAACCCGACAAGGTCGCGCTCACCATCACCCGGCCCGCCAGCGCGCGCGATCTCGACGACCTCCCCGTCATCGTCTACATCCACGGCGGCCGCTTCGAAAACGGCACCCACGAAGACCCCCGCGCCACCGGCTACGCCAACGCCATCCAGGGCGTGATCCAGGTCCAGATCGGCTACCGCGTCCGCTTCGAAGGCTTCGCCCGCTTCCACGACGACGAACCCAACCACTACCGCGGCATCGACGATTGCGCTCTCGCCCTCGAATGGATCCAGCACAACATCGAATCCTTCGGCGGCGACCCCACCAACGTCACCCTCGTCGGCCAGTCCGCTGGTGCCACCGCCGCCCTCTGGCTGACCCGGCGCGACCACTACCGCGGCGCATTCCGGCGCGTGGTGGCCATGAGCCCCAGTTTCCCCCGCGCCTCGTATGAGCAGCGGCGCACCGGCGTGCAGACCGCCTTCTTCGGCATGGTGGCCACCCGCGCCAACATGGAGAAGGCATCACGGGCTCGTCGAAAAGCGGCCTATAACCGCTTCCGCACCCGCCACATCCTGGACATCGCGCTAGGCCCAGCGCCGCTCACACCCCGCGATATGGCGGAGGTGGACGTGGTGGTGTCGTCGACACGCGACGAATTCTATCCCCAGCCCTTCGCCGCCCAGGCCGACAAGCTGGGCCAAGGTGCCGCGATGGTCCGCATGCTCGGGCCCGCCATGGGACTCAAGCGCGACACGACGAGCTACTGGCTGGAGCACGCCCGCGCGATCGACCCGCGCCACCTCGCCGGGCGCTTCGTCACCGACGCCTCCGTGCGCCGCTGGGTCGACCATGTTGCCGAACACGCGCCGGGGCGTACTTGGCAAGCCGAGTTGCTTGCCGACGATCGCTCGCCCGCGTACCACTCGCGCGATATCCGCCCCCTGTTCGGTAACAATCCGTATGTTGCGGGCGATGGACTTAATGCCTGGTTGGTTAACTACGCCCGAACGGGGGAGCCTGGCTGGCCCGAATACAACGCGGCGGATGCCAAAAATGTGCTCCAAGTGGACTTATCAGGTACAAATGACACGTTAAGTAAAAACCCGTTAGGGTATATTCGGCACTCTTTCACAGAGCTTCCTACGGAATCTTAAAAAAGAGGGCCGGAGGGGCCCTGACCTGCGGGAAGCGCGAAGAACCTAAGGAGTTTTGCATGATCCAGGAGGCCGAAATCGGCGACTGGCTGCGGAGGCAGCCTTTTTATCGTGGAGATCGCAAGGATGACCCTCAGGTTCGCACCATCAAAAAGTTGCCCCTCTTAACGGGGCACCACTATTTCGTCGATACGGCACACGCCGGCGCCTACCAGATTTTCCTCAACCAGGACGGCACGGACATGTCCGATGTCGTCAGCGAGGCGCTGGCGCGCAACAGGGTGAAGAGAATCCCTTTCACCGAAGGCGCCGAGCTCCATGGCTACCTGCCGGACCGGTACACCCTAGAGCGCGTCGACTACCCGACTAACCCCAACCTGAACTTCCGCATGACGGACGTGGCCACCGGCGAGCACTGCTTGCTGCGCATTTTCCACTACCTGCCGGAGGGCATCAACGACGAGGTGGAGCTGCTCTCCCAGCTCTCCGGCCCCCACTTCCCCTCCCTGCTGGGCCACGTCACCATCGACTTGGACGGGCAGACGTACACGTTGTCCGCGGTGGAAAGCTTCAACCTCGGTGAGAAGGGCAGCGAGATTGCCCAGCTGAACTCCTCTGCCGGCTTCTACGAGCACAATGACCTGATCAAGCTCGGCGAAACGGTGCGCTACATGCACGACGCGCTGGCCATGGCTTTCCCCACCGACTCGCTACCGAAGCACTACATGGGCGACCACCTGTGGGAACTCTTCAACATCCTGCTCGTCGACCACCCCCACCTGGAGGAATACCGCAGCCGGATCGCCGCCCTGATCGACGACATGCCGGACGAGTTCCCCGTGCAGCGGATCCACGGCAACCTGCGGCTTGATGTCACGCTTTACGACGAAGGCCGGTGGGTCATCATCGACTTCGAAGAGTCAGTGCCCTACCCGGGTGCTGCTGAGCTGCGCAGCCCGACCGACGACATCGGGGGTATTGTCGGCTCGCTGCGCGCCCACGGTGCCGACAACCCGATGTGGTGCGAAAACGTGGTGCGCAGCTTCCTCGAGGGCTACGGCCAAGACAAGATTACGCCCACCTTTAAGGCGTGCATGGCGCACCGCGGGCTTGTCATGCTGGCCGAGGCCACCAATGATGCCGAGCGCCTCCAGGGCCGGCGCATGCTCAGCTTGGAGGCCTAGCCTAGCGCTGCTCGCCTGAGAGGACCGAGCTTAAGCGGTGATCGAAGAGTTCGCCGACCATCCAGTCGGAGAAGACCCACGGGGTGGTCTGGGCGGTGGCCAGCACCTTGCGGGGATCGGCCCACACGTAGGCATCGATCTCGCTAGGTTCCGGTCCGATCAGCGCGTCCTCATGCAGGCGGACGACGAAGACGGGGCAGATTTCATTTTCCACGATGCCGGCCACGTCGGTCGCGCGATAACGGAAGTCCGGGATCACCTCGCGGATCTCCGCGATATAGTCCGCCGCGATGCCGACCTCCTCGCGCGCACGGCGGCGCACCGCAGCAACCAGCTCCTCGCCCGGTGCCGGGTGGCCGCAGAAGCTATTGGTCCACACCCCGGCGAAGGTTTTCTTGGCGAGGGAGCGGCGCGTCATCAGCAAGGAGCCCTCCGCGTCAAACACCCAGGCAGAAAACGCGAGGTGCAGTGGTGTATCGGTGGTGTGCACCTCTGCCTTGTCGGCCTCGCCGATGGCGGCGCCGTTGTCGTCGAGAAGTACTACGCGTTCAGACACAGATTTTCCTTTAATTGTTGAGGTTGCCGGAGAAGGTTACGTTCGCGATTGTGAACTCCGCATCCCATATGTTGCCCGTTGACACGTCGAAGGCATAATGCAGGTTCGTCGTCGCCCCCGGCCCCAGCGGCAGGTCCAGCCCCACCTCGTCGATCCCGGCCGCCTCCGCACTCATCGGGGTGGCCGTCGTGGCATCGGAGGAAGACCCCGGCGAGTAGCGCAGCGTGGGCTGGCCCAGCGCCTCGGGCGGCATGGGGACCTTCGAGTTATTGGCCACGGCCACCGTGACGACGGTGCCGCCGTTGGGCGCGTAGGTAGTGCCCTGCCAGTGGAAGGTGAGGTCCATTCCGGGGTCGTCGACAGGCGAGCCGTCGATCTTGTCGGTGACGATGGGATCCACCTGGCGTGTTTCGAACTCGGGCTCGGCGGCCTCCGCCGTGGTGGCCACGCCGGTGGTCGGGGTGATCGGGTTTTCCCCGTTGGCGGCGTCGCCGTCGACCGTGTCGTCGTTAGCGCACGCGACTGTCCCCGCCGCCAGGCTGAGCGCGGCGAGGAGCGCGACTGCGCGGGAAAGCTTCAAAGCCATGGGTACCTTTCGGTTCGCGTCGTGTGGCCTACTTTAGCCGGTCAGTGACTACCCGCGTGCACAGGACCCGCGTTGTTGTTAGCATCAACATCTTATGCAGTCCCTTTCCCGTGTCCTTCGTAGCGCCTCTGCCCTGTGGCCTTTATACATTGCCATTATTGTGTTCGCCGCGGTGCAGGCGGCGCTGGCGCTTGTTAGCCCGTTTATCCTGCGTGAGGCGACGGATACGATCGTCGCGGTGGTCTCCGGTGAGACCGTGGCGGGCGCGGTGACGCGCACGATCATCTGGCTGTCCATCGCGCTGTTCGTCGCCGACCTGGCCTCCACCGTGGCGCAGAATATCGGCGGCTACTTCGGCGACGTGATGGCGATGCGCCTGCGCCAGATCCTGTCAACACGCTACTTCGCAAAGCTGCTGGCCCTGCCGCAGCGCTATTTCGACGGGCAGATCACCGGCACCGTGATCGCGCGCCTGGATCGTTCCATCGCGGGGATGACCCAGTTCATCCAGTCCGCGTCGAACTCTTTCCTTCCAATGATGCTGCAGGTCATCGCGGTGCTGGCGATCACCACGTTCTACTACTGGCCGCTGACCCTCCTGCTCGCAGCGCTCTTCCCGATCTACATGTACCTCACCGCGCTTACGTCGAAACGCTGGCAGCGCATGGAGGGCGAGAAGAACGCGGAGATCGACGCCGCCAACGGCCGGTTCTCCGAGGTCATCGGCCAGGTCAAGGTGACCAAGTCCTTCGTCGCGGAGATCCGCGAGCTCGACGATTTCGGCAGCCGCTACGGCCGCACCGTCGAGATCACCCGCCCGCAATCACGCTGGTGGCACGGCATGGACACGGCCCGCGGCGCAGCCATGAACGTGATTTTCCTGGCCATCTACCTGCTGCTCTTCCTGCAGACCGTGAACAGCCGCTTCACCCTCGGCGACATGGTCATGCTGATCACGCTGACGAACATGGCGAAGCAGCCGGTGTTCATGATGAGCTGGATCGTCGACGCCGCCCAGCGCGCCATCGCCGGCTCCAAGGACTACTTCCGCGTGATGGACGAGCGCGTCGAGCCCACCGCAAACGCGCAGCTCGTCGCCGCCACCGAGGCTTCCGGGGTGCCAGTGCTTAACGACGAGCACCCGGCCCCACTTGAACCCCAGCCACCCGTGGTGCGTTTCGACGATGTCTCCTTCGGCTACGAACCCGACGAGTTGGTGCTGCGCGATATCTCTTTCACGGCGCGTGAGGGCGAGCGCGTGGCGCTGGTCGGCGAATCGGGCGGCGGCAAGTCCACGGTGATCAACCTGCTGTTGGGCCTCTACCCCATCAATGGCGGCGAGCTCACGGTGTGCGGGCATAACGTCGATACGCTCACCAACGAGCAGCTGCGCGCTTCTGTCGGCGTGGTCTTCCAGGAGCCGAACCTGTTTTCCGGCACGATCCGCGAGAACATCGCCTACGGCAAGCCGGACGCCACCGACGAGGAGGTAGAGCAGGTCGCCCGCCGCGCCAACGCGCATGACTTCATCATGGGCTTCCCGGACGGCTACGACACCGTCATCGGCGAGCGCGGCCTGCGCCTGTCGGGCGGCCAGAAGCAGCGCGTCGCCGTGGCCCGCGCCATGTTGAAGGACGCGCCTTTGCTGCTTCTCGACGAGGCCACCTCCGCCCTGGACAACAAGTCTGAACGCCAGGTGCAGGCGGGCCTGAACGAGCTGATGCGCGACCGCACGACGATCATCATTGCGCATCGCTTGTCGACGATCGCCGACGTGGACACCATCATCACGCTTGATGATGGGCGGATCGATGAGATCGGCTCCCCGGAGGATTTGGCGGTCTCCGGCGGAATTTATTCAGAGCTTTTGCAGCTGACCGCATCCACCTCAGAGGCCGACCGTGCCAGGTTAAAGCGTTTCGGTTTCGTCACCGGCGACGAGGAGGACGAGGCCGAGGAGCCGACAGGGTCCACGCGCGCTGACTAAACTGTCGGCCATGCAGTTTCCAAGCCTTGAGACCCTGAAAGCCCGCGGCACCCGAAAGTGGACGCAGTTCGACGACGACGTCCTGCCGCTGTTCATCGCCGAGAGCGACTTCCCCACCGCCGCGCCGGTGCTGGACGCGATCCAAGCGTGTGTGGACAACGAGACCTTCGGCTACACCCCGGCCAACTCGGGCCTGCCGGAGGCACTGTCGGATTTTTATGCCCAGCGCTACGGCTGGCGCCCCGACCCGGCACGCGTGGTCACCTGCGCCGACGTGGTGCGCGGCATGCTGTTGGGCATCCAGTACTTCACCCGCCCGGATAGCCCCGTAATCGTGCCGGTGCCCAGCTACCCGCCGTTTTTGGAGCTGCCGGAAACCGCTGGCCGCGAGCGCATCGACGTCTCCGCCACCGCCGAGGGCCTAGACTTCGACGAGATCGAGCAGGCCTTCAAGCAGGGCGCCGGCTCCATCCTGCTCGCCGCCCCCAACAACCCGTGGGGCTTCACCTTCTCTCACGATGAGCTGGTCCAGCTCACCGACATGGCCGCCCGCTATGACGCCCGGGTGCTTGTCGACGAAATCCACGCCCCCATCGTGCTCGACGGCTCCCATGTGTGCGCGGCCAACGTCTCCGAGACCGCCGCCGAAGTCTGCATCACGGTGACCGCCACCTCGAAGGCGTGGAATATCGCCGGCCTCAAATGCGCGCAGATCATCTTCTCCAACGACGAGGACATGAAAACCTGGAACAGGCTGACCGGTGTGGCCAAAGATGGCACCGGCACCCTCGGCGTGTACGCCGCAGAAGCCTGTTACCGCCACGGCACCGAGTCGCTGGAAGAACAGCTCAACCAACTGCGTGAGAACCGCCAGTTGCTCGTCGACAAGCTACCTGAAGCTGTGCCCGGGATCCGCTTCACCGAACCCGCCGCCACGTACCTCATGCTGCTCGACTTCTCCGAGACCGCCCTGCGCGAGAAGCAGCCGGCCACATGGCTTCGTCGACACGCGAAAGTAGCGTTGAACGAAGGCACCAGCTTCGGGCCCGGCGGCGAACACAAGGCACGTCTCAATTTCGCAACGAGTCCGGATATTTTGCGCGACGCCATCGACCGGATAGGTGCAGCCGTGCGCACAATTGCCTAGCCTTGAACGCATGGACGAAACAATTTACCAATCGGACACTGACAACGAAGGCCGCATCGTCGAGCCAGACGCCGGCGACTTTGACACCCCAGCCCCCGCGCCAGGAAACGAGCCCTGGCAGCGGCCGGACCCCGAATGGTACAAAGACGCCGTCTTCTACGAACTGCTCGTGCGCGCGTACTACGACCCCGACAACACCGGATCCGGCACGCTCAAAGGCGTGATGGAAAAGCTGGACTACATCCAGTGGTTGGGCATCGACGCCATCTGGCTGCCACCGTTCTATGACTCGCCCCTGCGCGACGGCGGCTACGACATCCGCGACTTCCGCAAAGTCCTGCCCGAATTCGGCACCGTGGAAGACTTCGTCGAACTGGTCGACCAGGCGCACCGCCGCGGCATCCGCATCATCACCGACTTCCCCATCAACCACACCTCCGACCAGCACCCCTGGTTCCAGGAATCGCGCCGCGACCCCAAAGGCCCCTACGGCGACTACTACGTGTGGAGCGACACCGACGAAAAATACTCCGAGGCGCGCATCATCTTCGTCGACACCGAAGAGTCCAACTGGACCTACGACCCGGTGCGCAAGCAGTACTACTGGCACCGCTTCTTCTCCCACCAGCCGGACCTGAACTACGACAATCCCGAAGTCCAAGACGCCATCTTGGACGTGATCCGCTTCTGGCTGGACCTGGGCATGGACGGCATCCGTCTGGACGCCATCCCCTACCTGTTTGAGCGCGACGGCACCAACGGCGAAAACCTGCCCGAAACCCACGACTTCATCAAGCGCGTGCGCCGCATGTTCGACGAAGAATACCCCGGCCGCTTCCTGCTCGCCGAAGCCAACCAGCTGCCCGAAGAAGTGGTGGCCTACTTCGGCGACTCGGAGGCCGGCGGCGACGAATGCCACATGGCGTTCCACTTCCCCGTCATGCCGCGCATCTTCATGGGCCTGCACCAGGAGTCCGCGGCGCCGATCATCGACATCCTGAACGAAACGCCTGCGATCCCGGAGTCCGCGCAGTGGGGCATGTTCCTGCGCAACCACGACGAGCTCACCCTCGAGATGGTCAGCGACGACGAGCGCGACTACATGTACGAAAACTTCGCCGCGGAACCCCGGATGAAGGCCAACGTGGGCATCCGACGCCGCCTCGCCCCGCTGCTGGGCGGCCACCGCGGGCGCATCGAGCTGGCCCACGCCATCTTGCTGTCCCTGCCGGGCTCTCCATTTTTGTACTACGGCGATGAGATCGGCATGGGCGACAACATCTGGCTGCCCGACCGCGACGGCGTGCGTACCCCCATGCAGTGGTCCAATGACCGCAACGGCGGCTTCTCCCGCGTCGAACCCGAGCGCCTCTACCTGCCGGCGATCCGCAACGATCAGTACGGTTTCCAGGCCGCCAACGTGGAGGCCCAGATGTCGCGCGATAATTCGCTGCTGCACTGGGTGCGCCAGCAGGTGCACATCCGCAAGCAGTACAAGGCGTTCGGCCGCGGCTCGCTGAAGTTCGTCCACCACGAGAACCCGGGCGTGCTCGCCTTCATCCGCGAGTACGAGGGCGAGGACATCCTGTGCATCAACAACATGACCTCGCGCCCGCAGGCCGTGGAGATGCACCTAGGCGAGTTCAACGGCGTCACCCCGCGCGAGCTGTCCGGCGGCGAGTACTTTCCGACGATCGGCGAGTTGCCCTGGCTGGTCACCCTTGGGCCCCACGGTTTCTTCTGGTTCGACATCTCCAGGAGCAACTAATGGATCTAGCCAAGGAACGTTTCTACGGGGCAAAAACGGAGCCAATCGACGAGATCACCGTCGCCGCCTCCCAACCCGCCGGCATTTACACGTGGCAGTTGCTCGACGTCGCCCACGGTGGCACCACCGACACATACCAGGTGCTTGCCGACGAGCACTCGGACCGCGACCAGCTCAACACCGAAGCAGGTGCCCAGGCCTGGTGGGAGCACCGCGCCGATTTTGGGGAGGTGCATGGGGATTTCGTCGGCACGCGCGCAGTGCCCATGGGTGTGGAGCAATCCAACACCAACCTCATCGTCGATAAGCAGTGGGTGGTCAAGGTCTTCCGCAAACTCGAAGACGGCCTGAACCCCGACGTGGAGCTGCTCAGCGTGATCGGCGACTGCCCCAACGTGGCCGGCGTGCGTGGCTGGCTCACCCGCGACGGCCGCACCCTGGCGATGATGCAGCAGCGTATCGTCGGCGGCGTCGATGGTTTTGACCTCGCCCGCGCCACCACCGACTTCACCGACCATGCCCGCGCGCTCGGCGAGGCCACACGCACGGTGCATGAGGCGCTTGCCGACGAGTTCCCCACCGAGCAGGTGAGCACAGAGGCGATCGTCGATAAGCTTCATGCTCACTTAGACGAACTGTTGCCGCAGGCAGAAGCCCTGCGTGCGCACGAGCCGGCCATCCGGGAGTTGTACGACGCCGCTGCGGGCGCGGGCGAGGCCACAATTCAGCGTGTGCACGGTGATTTGCACCTGGGCCAGACGCTGCACGCCGACCGGTGGTACCTGATCGACTTCGAGGGCGAGCCGGCGCGGCCATTGGCGCGGCGTGTGCTGCCGGACCATCGGCTGCGGGATGTGGCCGGCATGGTGCGCTCCTTCGGATACGCCGCCGCCATGGGAGGCCACGGTGCGGAGTGGGAGCGCGAGATGGTTGATGCCTATCTTGCGGGCGCGGACGCGGACGCTAGCGCGTTGCTAGCTGCGTATATCGTCGACAAGGCCGCGTACGAAGTTGTGTACGAAGCCAACAACCGGCCCGACTGGGTCCACATCCCTTTGAAGGCGATCACAGAACTTTTACAGGGGTAACCTAGGTCACCCCCAGTTCTGGTGACCGCACCTGCAGTACTAGTGTTATGTGGAACAAAATTTTTGGTTCACAACACGTTACTGGAGGTGCGGCATGTCGACGACCCCGACAACCGCGAACAAAACCGGGTTCGTCACCATTGTGGTGACGGCTCTCATGCTCTTTTCGATGTTCTTCGGAGCGGGCAACCTAATCTTCCCGCCGATGATCGGTGTCGAAGCGGGCACAAGCTTCTTGCCGGCCATCCTCGGCTTCCTCGGCACCGGCGTGCTGCTTCCCGTGCTGGCCGTGATCGCGATTGCGCTGTCCGGTAACAACGTGCGCGACCTGGCCCGCCGCGGTGGCGTCATCTTCGGCATTTTCTTCCCGATCCTGGCCTACCTCTCCATTGGTGCGTTCTACGCCCTGCCGCGTACCGGTGCCGTGTCCTTTGAAACCGCAATCACCCCGTTGACCGGCTGGGATTCGCTGCTGGCCTCCGGCGTGTTCAACCTTTTGTTCTTCGGTGTCGCGCTGGCGCTGTCGTGGAACCCCAATAAGATCGTCGATACGCTCGGGCGTTACCTCACCCCGATCCTGGCGATCCTGCTGGCTGTCCTGATCACCCTGTCCGTGACCACCATGAACGGCGAACCGGCCGCGCCGACCGAAAAGTTCGAAACCGCGCCTTTCGCCACCGGCCTGCTCGAGGGCTACCTGACGATGGACTCCATCGCGGCGTTGGCCTTCTCCATCGTCGTGATTTCCACCCTGCGCTACAGGGGCGTGCCTGAAGGCGCACCGCTAGTCAAGGGCACCATCCTCGCCGGCCTAGGCGCGGGCCTGCTGCTCGCCGCCATCTACCTCGGCTTGGGCGTGATCGGCCAGGTCATCGAGGACGGCAGCCAGTACGAAAACGGCGCGCCCCTGCTTGCCGACGCCGCCCTGCAGACCATGGGCCAGCCCGGCCAGATCGTCTTCGCCCTCATCGTGCTGCTGGCATGCCTGACCACGGCGGTCGGCCTGATCACGTCCACCTCGGAGTTCTTCAACACCATCTTCCCGGGCGTGTCCTACAAGGCGTGGGCGGTTATCTTCACGGTCGCGTCGATCCTGATGGCTACCCAGGGTCTGAACACTGTCATGTCCGTCGCTGCGCCTGTGATCACGTTCCTGTACCCGCCGGCGATCACCCTGATTTTCGTCGCGCTGATCGAGCCGCTGTTCCGCAATAACGTGTACTTCTACTGGGCGTACCGGGTGCCGATCTGGGTCGCTGTCATCTGGTCCGCCATCACCGTGTTCATCTCGCTCGGCTGGGGCGCCGACCTGCTGACGCCACTGGTCGGCTGGGCGCCGATGCAGGACCTCTCCCTCGGCTGGGTCCTGCCCGTCGTGGTCGGCTTCGTGATCGGCCTTGTGCTGGACTTCGTGCAGAAGCGCGAGGCGCCTGCCGACAATCGCTCCTTCCTCGCCCGGGCAACCGCTTAACGACGAAGCCTGGGTGGGGATAGCCCGGCCAACGGGTGGTCATTGGCCACCACCTCGCCACCGGGCAGAATCCGGTACGCTATCCCGCCACTCGTGCTGTAATGCTGCTGGTCACCGGCTTTACCATTGTGGTACGGGCACAGCAGGCACATATTCGACAACACACTCAACCCACCCTTCGAGAAGGGGATATTGTGGTTGATCTCGCAATACGCCGCCGGCACACTACAGCCCAACCCAGCACACACCGTCTGGTTGGCTTCCAACAACGCTCGGTCTTTGGCACTGCCGTATCGTGATAAGGCTTTCTCGACTGCCTCCGCAGGTATCGGTGGTTCACCGGCNNGNANCNGGCGGGCTTGTTCGGCTTCTAACTCCGCCCGGGTATTGATCGTGTTATCCCACCCACCCAGNGGNTTGTTGGCATAGGCCAGTCCGATCGCNCCATGGGCAGGGGTCAGCCCCACAATCTCGAGAGTGGGATTGATCTTNTTCGCCAACGCCTGGGTCAGTGTCATAGTCGCCCCNGTNGTGGTGACCACGGTNGGGTCAGACGATTCCCCGTCCAGTAGTGCTGCCAGGTCATCGAGCCAGACTAAGACTTTCATGGTGTAGTTCGCTGAGCCGGTGCTGGTGCCGTTGAGTAGGTCACCAAGGGTGGCGATGGCGGCTTCGGCGGTGGTGGTTTCATCGGTGGTGGCGCGTTCGCGGATCTGGTGTTCGAACTCGCGGATCGTGGCGGCATCGCCACGCAGGTTCATTGAGGCATCCCCGGTGGGTGGGTGCGAGGTGACTTTGAAGCTTGGTTTGGGTGTTTCTTCTTCGGCGTCGCAGTTATAGTGCTCGAGTTTTTCACGCGCATANGCAGCAAAGCCGTAGTGGGTGCCGCCATAGCGTGTTAAGTCGCGGCGTAGTGCCCAGGCTTTGGTGTCGTCGTGAAGCCTGGCGACGACCCTTTCGATAGCATGCAGGCGCTCGAAGCCTAACTGGTTGGTGGTGGCATGCTCGCGGGCATCGCGCTGCTTGCGC
>NZ_KB892439.1 GCF_000373805.1 Corynebacterium pilosum DSM 20521 = CIP 103422
GCAGGCCATCAACCAGATGTCTGTGGCTTACCCTGACCGCTTCGAGCCCTACCTCTAATAATCACGCCCCACACACAAACAACTTGACACGCTCTGGTGTGGAGATTACCTTTCAGTCCCAGAATATTGGGATGTTAGGTGTCTACCAAACGGGGGGTCAGGTCCTACACGCCCAACGAGTAGTACGCCGCTACACCACCTCACGCCCACGCACTGATGCCGGACGCACCATCTACCAACTAGCACTAAAACTAACCACCATCACCACACTCGATGACGCTGCCACCTGGGGTGCACAACTCCATGAATTCTCCTCCCTCTACCGCACCTGGATGAACGAAAAGACCAAGGTCAAAGATCCGACCACAGGCCGCTGGACAAGCACCTGGACACATGCAAATGTGCGCAAGGCATACAACAGCCTTAATCACTTATGGCGCAGTAACCTGCTGTTTGTCTACCTCGACCCACCCGACAACGTGCTAGATAAACACCGCATCAAATCCACCACCAACAGCCTCGAAGGCGGGATCAACGCACAATTAAAACTCCTCACGCGCACACATCGCGGCAGAANTGGTGAACACCAACGCCGAATGCTGGATTGGTGGCTGTACTTAAAGACAGAATTGCCTGACGATCCAGTAGACATCGCCAGGCAATCCAACTGGGGACAGGACCAACTCGCCAAAGTCTCACTCCTGACCCACAACGAGAACCCAGCCGACCACGAAACAGGACGACCAGCTCTCTACGACAACGCTATCGACACCGAGTACACACATTCAATCGGCATCCAAAAAGGCCAGATCTAACCCACCTACGACACGCCGACCCAGACACACATTTTGACCCTTAACCCACATTTTGACCCTTAACCCGAAAAATAAAAAAGGCAGTCAGTGAAAATTCACTGACTGCCTCGAATTTGTACCCCGTACGGGATTTGAACCCGTGTTACCGCCGTGAGAGGGCGGCGTCCTAGGCCGCTAGACGAACGGGGCATTAGGACGCAGATTGCTCTGCTGCTGGCCTACCTGGACTCGAACCAAGAATGACGGTACCAGAAACCGTTGTGTTGCCAATTACACCATAGGCCATCGTTTTTCACTGCCTGGGTTTGTTCTCCCTTGCTGTGAACAACGGTGATAACTATAACCAGAATCCCAACAGAACGACAAATCGGCTGCTCAGGCACCTAAAATGACGCGTATGTAATTCGGTTATAGTCATCGTCGTGAAGCGCTAAATCAAGCTGGCTTACTCAGCTGCTTGGTACGGGGTCTGCTCGCGGGCGGACTTGAGGCGGTTAAGCGTCGATTCGCGGCCCAGCAGCTCCATGGACTCAAACAGCGGTGGTGAGACAGCCTCGCCAGAAATACCAACGCGCAAGGCGCCGAAAGCCACGCGTGGCTTCAGGCCGAGGTCCTCGATGAGCGCCTTGGACAGCGCTGCCTCGATCGCAGGGGTGGTCCACTCCCCCTCGCCCAGCGCCTCTAGAGCCGCGATGCCAGCGTCCAGAGGTTCGATCGCGGTGTCCTTGAGGTTCTTCTTCGCGGCCTTCTCGTTCAGCTCCAGATCCTCGTCGGGGGTGACCAGGAACTTCAGCAGGCCGTAGGCGTCGGAAAGCACCTTAATGCGGGTCTGGACAAGCTCCGCTGCCACGGTGAACTTTTCAGCCGGGTAATCGGCTGGGAAGTCGGTGTACTCGGTGAGGTAAGCGCGCAGGCGCTGCTCGAAGTCGGCCGGCTCCAGCATGCGGATGTGGTCGGCGTTGATCGCCTCCAGTTTCTTCTGGTCGAAGCGGGCGGGGTTGCCCAGCACATCGTTGATGTCGAAGGCGGCGACGAACTCGTCGACAGTGAAGATATCCTGATCAGCGGACAGCGACCAGCCCAGCAACGCCAGGTAGTTGATCATGCCCTCGGGGATGATGCCGTTGTCGCGGTGGTTGAACAGGTTGGATTCTGGGTCGCGCTTCGACAGCTTCTTATTGCCCTGGCCCATCACGAAAGGCAGGTGGGCTAATTCCGGGGTGAAGTCGGTGACCCCGATGCGCTGCAGGGCCTCATACATCGCCAGTTGACGCGGGGTGGATGAGAGCAGGTCTTCGCCGCGCAGGACGTGGGTGACCTGCATCAGGGCGTCGTCGACAGGGTTGACCAGGGTGTACAGCGGTGCGCCATTGGATCGCGCTACCACGTAATCCGGTTGGGTCTCTGCCTTGAATTCCATGTCGCCGCGCACGAGGTCGTGCCACGCCCACGTCTTGTCCGGCATGCGCAGGCGCCAGACGGGCTTGCGGCCCTCAGCCTCAAAGGCGTCGATCTGCTCTTGGGTGAGGTCGCGGTCGAAGTTGTCATAGCCCAGCTGTGGGTTGCGGCCGGCGGCCTTGTGGCGCTCTTGGACTTCCTCATTGGTCGAGTATGCCGGGTAGACCTCACCGGCATCGATCAGCTTCTGCAGGATGTCCTTGTAGATATCCATGCGCTGGGACTGGCGGTACGGCTCATGCGGTCCGCCTACCTCCACGCCTTCGTCCCAGCCCATGTTGAGCCAGCGCAGCGATTCAATGATCGCCGAGTAGGACTCCTCGGTGTCTCGTGCAGCATCGGTATCTTCGATGCGGAAAATCAGTTTGCCACCGGTGTGGCGGGCGTAGGCCCAGTTGAACAGTGCGGTGCGCACCATTCCCACGTGGGGGGTGCCGGTGGGTGAGGGACAAAATCGAACGCGTACTTCAGTCATGGCCCCTATGCTACCGCGTGCGATTGCCCCGCCCGTGTTCACCATTCCCGCTGGAGCACGCGACTAATCCTTCTGTTCAGTCGCGCGTCGCAGCCCGCGGGCCTCCCCTAGCGCCATGGCAAATTTCAATAGCCCGACCAGCAACGCGATAATGCCTGCGCCAAGCACCGCCCCTTCGACGAAGCGGTCCTGCTGAGCGGCCACGGCCTGGTGCGGTTCGGTCTCCGGCGCGGCTTGGAGCGCGCTTATCGACGATTGCCCCTGCCCCGCTTCCACCTGGGGTTCTTCAACCAGCTCTTCTGTTTCTTCTCCGGTCTCGGTTTCTTGCGTTCCACCACTCACCGGGGCCGTACCTCCTGAGGCGGCCCCTCCTGCAACACTGCTGCCGCCCGTTGCCGGAGCATGGCTCGTCCCTACCGGCGCTGATGCGGATTGTGGGGCTGATGCTGCAGGCGGTGCCACGGCCGCGGCACTTGAAGGAACCGCTGCGCTCGCGGCAGCCTGCGCCTGCAGGGTTTTCTCCCCGTGCTTGCGGGCCGCTTCACGATTCGTTTCGCGGCGCTTGTCGTTGTCAGCTTGCTTCGCCTGCTTGTTCAGCTTCTCGGCAGCGGCGTCGAGCTTCTTCATCTCGCTGTTCCACTCCAGGATGTCGGCGCGGATCGCCTCGGGCGATTGATCTGCCCACGCGTCCCAGGCCTGCCACGATTCTTCGGATAGCAACGCCTTCCCGAAACGCGCCCCGAACGCTAGCGAGGAGGAACTGCTTTCCGAGCTCAGCACCAACTCACCCTGGTAGTCACCGGGTTCAGTGGCTGAAATTTCCACAGAGCCATCGTCGTCGGTCTCCACGGTCAGTGTGCCCGGGCCCTCAGACTCGGTCAGTTCAACGCGGTCCGGCTCGCCTTCCACGTCTCCCACCGGGACCAGGGAGGCTTCGATCGTCGTACCGTCCGCGGTGAAGAGGGCGACATCGTGCAGGCGATCGTCGTCAAGCGCGAAGACCTCACACCCGTCATCGTGACAAACAATGGCGAGCTGAGGTTCAGGTGTCTCGGCGCCCGCCCCAGGCATGACGCTCAGCGTAAGCCCGCCGGCTAAAAACAAAGCAATAATCTTTCTCATGCCACTGCCTCCTGTCGTACCGGTCGCCCCGTTGATTCGCGCGCTGCCGTCACCAACCACGTCACGGCGAAGATCGCGGTGATCGTGAGAACGATGGTTGCGCCGGCAGGAAGATCGATCGCCCACGCGAAATAGATACCTGCGATGGACCCCACCGCGCCGATCGCGCATGCCAGCCACATCATCGTCGACAGAGTGTTGGTGAGCAGCCGCGCGGTGGCTGCCGGGGTGACCAGCAACGCCAGTACCAAAATATTGCCGATCGTGCGCACGCTAATCACCACCGCGAAGGTGACCGCGAGGTACAAGACCACATCCAGCAAGAACACGGGAAGGTTCATTGCGCGGGCGGTCTCTCGGTCAAGAGCCACCGCGGTCAGCTCGCGGGAGGATGCCACAATCACCGCCACGATGAGCGTGCCGACGATCGCCGCCACCGTAATATCTGCATTCGTCACACCAGTGATGGATCCGAACAGGAAACTGGACAGGCTTGCGGTATAGCCCTCCACGCGCGAAATGATCACCAGCCCCAAAGCGAAAGCGGCCGCGAACAAAATGCCGATCACCGTGTCTTCTTTAATTCGGCGGCGCTGGGACAGCACAGCGATGAGGATCGCCACCACACCGCCGGCGACCGCACCACCGGCCAACACCGACACCTGGAGCGCGAACGCCACCGCGATACCGGGAAACACGGAGTGCGCCACCGCGTCGCCAATAAAGGCCATGCCGCGCAGCACCACATGGGTACCCACAACGCCACACACTGCAGACGCGATCATGGAGATCAGCAACGCCTTCGGTAAGAATGCCAGCGACGGGTTGGTCAGGTCGGCCAAGAAATCAACAACGCTAATCACAGGTGCGCTCCTACGGTGGTCAGCAAGGGCGACGTCGCAGACACACCGAAGGTGTCCATCCACACGTCGGGATCGCGCAGGGTGCCCGGCGCGCCGTCGGCGACGATCTGCCCGTTGAACAGCACCAGGCGGTGGCATGAGTGCATGGCTTCGGCCAGGTTGTGTGTGCTCATGATGATGGCTACGTCTTGTGCTGCCAGATTGGAGAATAGTTCGAGCAGTTGCTCTGAGCTGGGCAGGTCGAGTCCGGTGAAGGGTTCGTCGAGAAGCAATACCGCAGGTTCGGTGGCAAGGGCGCGAGCCATGAGGACGCGTTGGCGTTGTCCGCCGGAGAGTTGTCCGATGGGGCGATCGGCCAGCGGGGTGAGGTTGACCCGTTCGAGGGCGCGGGCTGTGGCTTCATAGTCGGTTGCGGTAAAGCGGGCGCGGCGTGTGCGTCCGTTGAGCACGCAGTCGTGGACGTCGATGGGAAACTCCCACGCAAATTCGTGGCGTTGGGGCACGTATCCGATGCGTTCGCGTCGTGCGGTGGAGCGTGTGTGCTTATCGACGATGACCTGGCCGCTACGGATTGGGATCAGGCCGAGGATGGCTCGTAACAAGGTGGTTTTGCCGGCGCCGTTGGGACCGACGAGGCCGACGAACTCGCCGGCGTCCACGGTCAGGTCGACGCCTTTGACTACTGCGCGTCCGGAGAGGTCGACTTCGAGGTTGTGTACTTCTAGCACTCCCATTATTTGTCCTCCTTGAGTGCTGCGGCGGCCTGTTTGCGTTTGGAGTTCTTCGAGCCCACGGCTGCAGCACCGATGGCTGCGAGTACGCCCACCACCGCAAGGCCGATGCCGATCCAAACGACGGGGAGTTCGCTGTCCTGGCTCTCGGCGCTCTCAGCGTCGGTGTCGCCCACGGTGTCACTGTCAGTCCTGGTGCCTGAGGAGGTGTCCCAGCTTGTTGCGAAGGCCTCCTCGGGCGCGGTGTTTCCGACGGCGAAGCGGACCACGCGCTCGTCGATACGCTCGGTTCCATCGACCAGAGGGACGACCACGCGGATGCCCACCAGGTGCACGCCTGGCTCTGTGAAGACCCAGTTGGCGTGCGTGTGGGTGTTCATGTCCACGAACAGGGGCTGTGTGCCTTCGGCGGCAGAGTTCCACAAAACCTGTGGTGGCTCGAACCCGCCGTTTTGCAGAAAGAGGCTGAACTGGCCGGGACCTTGGTGGCCGGCGAACTCGAGGGTAACTCCCCTGTCGATGTCCAGGCTCTGCAGCGATGGGGCTTGGGTGTTCCAGCCCAGCCATGGCAAGGAGGCAACTTCCGTCTGGGGTACTGCCCACACGGTGTCGCCTGGTTGGGCGCCGGTGAAGTCGAACTCATTTCCGGCTTCCTCTGGGAGTGTTTGGGCGCTCGCCTGCCCGACCTCAAAGACGACATCATCGATACTGCGCCACACCGGCGGGACCGAGGTGTCGTCGCGGGCCAGGAATTTTAGCTCGCCGTCGATGACTTGGGGGCCGAGGTCCACGTGCCCAGCGCTGATCACAGTGCGCTCGCCTTCGGGTGCGATCTGTTCGTCGGCCTCGACGGTTTGCTGCAGGCCGGGATCGGTCTGCGCGGTGGCAGGGGTGGCGTGCATGAGAGTGGTGCTCACGGCCAAGAGGGTGGTGGCGCACAGGGTGGCCAGAAGTCGTGTGGTCATCAGTGGTCCTTCCTTGAGTTTCCGGTGCCAAGGCAGCGTTCGAAAGTCTCGGCGTTGGCGGTCATCAGTTCGATATAGCTGTTCACTGGTCCTCCTTCAGGATCGAAGGTGTCGCCGTAGATGGGGCAGGTGGCAATGCCCAGCCGATCGGCCGTCAGCGAGAGTTCGGTCTCACGCATGGCCTGCGCGGGCTCCAGGAACACGGCGGGCACGTGCAGGTTCTGCAGGGTGCGGGTAAGCGCAATCAGGTCACGTGGGCTGGGTTCGATGTCCGGGTTCGGCGTGACAAAGCCTGCGACCTCCAAGCCATAGATCTCGTCCAGGTAGGCGTAGCCGTGGTGGGTGGTCACCAGGTTGCGGTTAGTTGGCGGGATTGCGTCGACAGCACTACGCATCGTCTGGTCCACCTGTTCAAGCTGGGCGATATAGGCGTCCGCGTTGCGGTGATAGGCAGCCGCCCCGGCGGGATCGACCTGGCTGAGCGCATCACGAATGACCTGCACCATGGCCACCGCGTTGGGCACCGAGTGCCACACGTGCGGGTCAACTTCACCGTGGACGTGTTTGCCCAGCACCGCCTGCGGCAGCACATAGGTCTCATCGCCCGGGTTGCCCAGAAAGCGGTAGGCGGGCTCGCCCGGAATCTCTTGGAGAGTGCTCGTCGGCACGGCGATCACGGTGTCGGCGGGGTCGTAGCGGTGCCGCGTTTCGGTTCCTTCCGGCGCATCGCCCACCAGCAGGATCTCTTCAGAATCCGCATCGACTGTCACATCGACATGGCCTGCATCAATCACAGGTTTTCCCAGCGTGGTCGGATCCACGCCAACTGCCACAGTGATGGTCGTGGACCCCACTGGCACGGGTTGATCGTCGGCACGCGCACGCAGATCCGCAGAAAAATCCAACTCATAGACTCCGGGCTGGCTAAAGGCCCAGCTCACGTGCGTGTGCGCGTTGGGTGCAAGGAGGGCCACGTCCTCGTCGTTAAGCCCGTCGCGCGAATTGAAGTACACCTCGGGTGTGCCGAACGTGCCCGTCACATAGGCGCTGGCCGCGCCGGGCCCGCGCACGTCGGTGGCCCGCAGCGCGATGTCGCTTGTCGACGATCCCCCGTGCGCCTGGCCGTAACCGTCGACGCGCATGCCTAGCCACACAGTGTCCAGGGCCACGTTTTCTACCAGCGCGATGTGCTGGCCGCCGTGGCGGGAGATGTCGTCGGCCACCTCGATGACTGGCGTGGACTCAGGCACTGTGGCCTGCACCGTGCGGCTGAGAGCCTGGGGTTCAAGGAGGAGCCCGTTGACCAGTGCAAGATCCGCATTGGCGATGTTGCGTACGCTGCGCAGGGTCGGCTCGAAGGTGTGTGGATCCGACCCGTTAGGGATGATCTGCGTGACCCGCGCCTGGTCACCTGCAACGTTGCGTGCGAGGTCGGCGACGATCGGGGTGGTGGCCACCACGTCGGTGATCTCATCGGTGCGCGATGGTTGCGCCGCAGTACTCGCCGTACAGCCGGCGAGCACGCTGGCGCAGGCCACCAGGCCAAGAATTGCTGATGCGCGCACTAAAACTCCTGGCGAATTCGCGCGGAGTAGATGTAGCTAGCGCCGAGCACGATGACACCGAGCCCCAAGATCCCCAGCGCAGCAGTCATGCTTGTCACGCCAGTGTCTGCCAGCTGGCCGCCGCTTGACGACGATCCCCCACCGGCCGCGCCACCACCGGTGCCGCCACCGGTGCCGCCAGCCCCGCCACCAGCACCGGCGCAGCTGCCTTCCGGATCGATGACTGCGCCGAAATCGAAGTGGCCGTCGTCGGCATTGCCGGAGCCCCCGACGTTGAAAGTCAAGGTGGCTGCTTCGCTGACCTTTCCGCCATCTTTCAGCGTGGCGGATTGAGTGATCCCCACCTTGTAGGTGCCGGGCTTGCTGAAGACCCAGTTCGGGTGCACGTGCGTATTAGCAGGCACGGTGTGGCTGCCCGAAGGCTTGCCCGGCGTGGCCGTGAACCATTCCTCACCGACCACCTGGCCAAGGTTGCCCTGTGTGTATACCGCCATGTTGCCAGGGCCTTCGAAGCTGGTCAGCTCCCACGTCACTTCACCGGTGGTGTGTTCGATCAGCGAAGGGTGCTGCGTGTTCGCGCCCAGCCATGGCACACCGGGGACCTGTGTGGATCCGATCATGTGCACCGGCCCGGGTTGGACCGGCCCGATCGCCATCGGCAGATCAGTCTGCGCGGCACTGCCGAGTCCGAAGGTCAGCTCGCTTGGCTGTACCCACGTGGCTGGCTGCTGGCGGTCATCTTTGACCATGGGGCGCAGCGCGGGCGTGCATTTCTGTGCGGGTGTGCTTGTCGACGAACCCTGCTGCGGCTGCGCCTGTGACTGCTTCTGGGGCGCTGCCGAAGTTACGGGTGTACTGCCGTTGAAGCTTTTGCTCTTTGGCGCAGTCGCGGTGCTAGGTGTTTCATTTAGTTGCGTGGTGGAATCAGAGCTTGGCGTGCTGCCAGACTCCCCGACCGTCCAGGTGTAGGTGGCGAGGTTGGATTCCGCGTGGCTGCCTGACTTATTCACGCCGGTGGCCTGAACGACCATCCTGTAGCTGCCCGGCTGGGTAAACGCCCAGTTGGTGTGCACGTGCGCAGGCGATTCCTGGCGGATGGTCGAGCCACTGGTCAACTGCGTATCCCCGGAGGTCAGCGGGGACTGCCCGCCACCGAACGCCCCGGAGATCCACATGTGAATATCGCCAGGACCTGTGACCTCGAGGAAGTTGATGTCCACCGCCCCGAAGTCCTCCTGTGCACCCAAGGTGTCCCACCCTGGCCAGATGAGGTTCTGATCCTGCGACTGTGGCAGGAAGTATGCGGGCTCGCCGATGATCCCAGCCGTCTGCTCCGTCCACGCATCCTCCTTGACGTGGAGCACCACATCGGCAGGGTCACGTCGGACATGCTGACCGGTGACATCTTCCTTTAAGTCCAAGGTGAGCTGCCCATTCTGGCTGGTCACGTTGAACGCGTCGACGTGGCCGGTGTCGAAGGTATGCGTCTGTGCTCGCGCCTGCGGAAGCGGGATAAGCATCAGCGCCAGAAGAAGCGCTCCCATAAGTGGCACAAGTCTGCGTGGCAGTATCGCGCCACGATTCAATCTGTTCATCCCATCCTCCATTAATGAAACTCATTCCCACCCCACACTATTGCTAACGACGTTCATTACCAATCATTGACGGAACCCTCCCGCCCCCAAAAAGGGGGAGTCACCCCTCCCTGACGTGCAGTGATTCGACAGAAAACTCTTATTGAGATCAGGATTCATTAATCTACTTGTAAACCTACTGAAAGGACTTTTCATTATGAGACGGATTTCTCGCCGCTCACTGACCATCGCTACAGCAACGGCACTCACCTTCACCGGCATCACCGCCCCCACCACATTCGCGGCAGACTTCGGCCCGAAATCGACACCAGACACCCAGAAGACCTGCGACGACAAGCTGCTGTTGGACTACGGCCACATCGACATTCAGATGCTTCTCGACGAGAACAACGATGTCGACGTAAAAATCAAGGATGAAACGGCAATCCATGGCAGCCCTCTGGAGAATCGCGATCTGGACGATATCCTCGTCGGCATCTATGACAACGCCCTTTTTAAGCCTGTTTCCTACCTCAAAACCGAGCCGTACAAGTTCGTGGGCGATCAGGAATCTCCGTTCTACTACCTGCCGCTAGTACAAAAGCACGACATCCTGTGGCCTGGCTACAACACGATGGGCGTTGATTATGACAAATTCGACGGCCCCATCGACCTTCATCTGAAGCCGAAGAACATCCCTGCAGGTGCGTCCTACGGTCTGTTCACGGACGGTGCTTGGGGTGCGCCCGGCGAAGTGCTGGTGGATTCAACCAAACAGGACTACACCATCAACACCACCTACGCTGCCCACGTGCACTCGCATTGGGCGTTCTCTCACCCCGGTGTATATGAACTCGAGGTGTCTTACTCCGGCACGTTGAAGGACGGCACCAAAGTCTCGTCGGAAGGCGACACCCTGACCTTCCTCATTGGCGATGATGCCGTGAACACCTGCCTGAACCCGGCACTTCAAGAAGAACCGGACGCTCCCGAGCCGGACGCTCCGCAGCCTGACAAGGATGAAGACAGGGACGATCCGCAAAAGAACAACGCGGGCTCCAGCACCACAGCCATCGCCATTTCTGCGGTGGCCGCCGTGTTGCTCGCATTGGCAGGTACCCTCGCCGCCCTCGGTGGACCATTGCGGGAGCTAGGGAAGCAGTTCAATCTGCCTTTCTAGGATCCTGGACGCTTGAACTTTCCCCTCCCAGTTCAAGCGGCCACGGCCCACAGTTTCGGCACTGATAGGCATAAAGCTAAACTGTTTTCTTATGTGTGCCAATCGACCGTCAACCGCGCCCGACTTCTTACTGTCGCGCGCGCACGGTTCTGTACGCACCCAAGGCTGCCAACACGCATTCACCGTCACATGGGACGCCATCGAAGCCCTCAACAAGGGCGAAGTAGAGATGGTCGTCGGCGCGCTTCCTTTCGACAAGGATGCGCCGGCGGCACTGACCGTCCCCGTGAACATCATTCGTGAATCCGGAACCCTCGAGCCGCACCCCTACTACAGAGTTGGCGAGGGCTCGTCGTTAAGCGCAAGCGTGTATGGCTTTGACCCGGAGCCTTCCGAACATTTACGACGAGTGGAAGCCGCCGTGGAGACGATCCGCAGCTCACTGCTGGAAAAGGTCGTTCTTGCCCGCGCAGTTGATATTGAATTCGATCCGCCGGTGGATCCGCGTTTGGTTGCCGCGCGCCTGATCGATCTGTCCTATACCCGCGATGGATTCATCGCTGATCTGACACCTTCCGGGAAGCGGGGCCACATGTTTGTCGGCTCCTCCCCCGAGGTCCTCGTGCGCCGTAAGGGCAATCGCGTGACCTCTTATCCGCTGGCGGGCTCCGCGCCGCGCAACTTCTACGACGCGGATGCCGACGCCGCCGCCGGCCAGGCCCTCGCCAACTCGGCAAAGGACCACGAAGAGCACGCGTATGTCGTCGAGCACATACGACGAATCCTGGAACCGCTGTGCTCTGATCTGCAGATCGCTGAACGCCCCCAGTTGGACCGCACGAATGAGATGTGGCACTTGGCCACGCCGATTGAAGGTGTGCTGAAAGACCCTGCGCCGAACGCTTTGGAGTTGGCTAGCCTGCTCTACCCCACCCCAGCGGTGTGCGGAACCCCGAGTGACGCTGCTGAGGCGCTTATCGTCACGGCGGAGTCTGATCGTTCTTTCTATGCCGGTACGGTCGGCTGGTGCGATGCGTCCGGTGACGGCGAATATATGGTGGCGATCCGCTGCGCCGAAGTTAACGAGGCAGGCACGATGGCACGGGCGTGGGCCGGCGGTGGCCTGGTCGCGGATTCGGACCCAGAGACCGAACTCGAGGAAACCACGGCGAAGCTGCGCACCATCATGCGCTCGCTGGGGCTCTGATTCAAGGTTGCACAGTCACGCCGCTAAGTTGTAGTGGCAAGTTCTGCGGGGGCTGGACGATTGTGTCAGGATGAGGGGTGCCGGTGAAACGTACTCGGGGGGGAAGGGTCATGAAATTCAGAATCGGTGCTGTTGTTGTAGCGCTGTCGTTGCTGCTGCCTTCATGTTCGGCGGGCAGTGACGCGGAGCCTGCCGCTGCCGTGACCGAGGTTGTTACTGAGGTCGTCGAGCCGGAGACCGAAGCTGAGACTGTCGATGCGTTTCATTTTGAATCCGTCACGTTGGAGCTTGGGTCATTCGATCCGTTCGAGGTCTATCCAGACGTCTTCGACCCATGCCAGGAAATTTCTGACGAAGAATTCGCTGAGTTGGGCTATATGACCGACGGGGTGACGGTGCCGTATCACGAAGCAACACACTTAACATGCATTTTGCATCCCATTGATGGAGGCTCACAAGGCGCAGTTTTCTTGTCTGGAAATATCGTTACTCGGGAGGATATTTTCGAGCAGACAGAAATCCTAAATGACCAGCATTCAAAGATATATCCTGACATGCTGTTTTACCAAGCGGACAAATCCCTTGGAAATAGCTGCAGCGCAGCCATTTCGACGGTTCGAGGCCACGTCATTGCTGGATCTGCGGACACTCTAAATAGCAAAGAAGTCCGAGCGCATTGTGAAATCGCCAAAACTGTTATCGAGAATCTACCAAGGAGTTAATAATGGCTTTCGGGGGACAAAATCTAAACATCATTCCACACGATGTGGCGGCAGCCATTTCGAAACTGGGTGTACCCGCCACAGAATTTAAAGCGCTCTCCAGCACTTTTATAGAACCGACAGGTAGTGTGTTTACCTCTGTGTCAGGGTTGAAGGAGATGGGCGAATCACACAGTGGCGTCATCGATGACAAAGGGACACAGTCACGACGAGCATTCACCGACCGCTTCTCCAATAACGCAGCGCAGCTACGCCAAAAACCTCGTCGACGTCATCGAGGCAGGCACCCGGCCCATTTAGTTTCGACTGTAAGTTCTGCGAGGACCTTGCAACTGTGTCAGGATAATGGACGCCGGTGAAACATACTCGGGGGAAGGGTCATGAAGCTTAGAATTGGTACTGTTGTCGTTGCGCTGTCGTTGTTGCTGCCTGCTTGTTCGGTAGGTAGCGACGCGGAGCATGTCGCTGTCGAGACCGAGGTTGTCACCGAGGTAGTCGAGCCAGAGCCTGAAACTCAGACTGTCGATGCGTTTCATTTCGAATCCGGCACTTTGGAACTTGGGCCATTCGATCCGCTGGAGGTCTACCCGGACGTATTCGACCCATGCCAAGAAATCTCTGATGAAGAATTCGCAAAAGCAGGACTTGAGACTGACGGGGTGACGATTCCGCAGGGTAATTATTCCGCACTTTACTGTGTGGGCACTCTTGAGCATGACCCAGCGAAATATGGAATCTTGATCGGAGGAAGCGCTACTGGCAAGACCACGATCGAATCACAGGCGACGGTAATTGACGAAAATGCCTCGTCAAAAATTCCTAACGTTTTCCTCTTTATAGAAGACGACTTCGGGAGTAACAACTGTAGCGCAGTTGTCTCTACTAACCGGGGAAATTTCAGTGTTCTTTTTTCGGATGGAGTTCAGAAATTGGAAAGCTTACAACACTGCAAAAATGCGATCCTAACACTGGAAAAACTGCAAGAGGGATAAAACATAATGACAATCGGGGGAAACAATTTACATATGACGCCGTCCGACCTCGCGGCGGCAATTTCAAAACTCGAGGTAGCGCCTACAACTTTCGCCGCCGCAGAAGGAAGCGCTACCCTTCCTCTCGGTGTTTTGTTCACTAGCGTCTCGGGGCTGAAAGAGATCGGTGACTCACACAGTGGGGTCATCAATGACAACGGTGCCGAGTCACAGCAAGCGTTTGCCAACCGCTTCTCCAATATTGCAGCACAACTACGCCAGAACCTCGTCGATGTCATCGACGCAGACACCAACATCAGCCAGCTGATCGGGGCCGTCGGACTACGCTCCGACGGAGCAGAACTACTGACCAAGAACCACGTCGCCGATATCGTCGATACAGAAACCACACCATTTGCAATCACCCCACCAGGTGTTGCCCATCCAGGCTCACTTCCAGCACTGGCAGCACAGTACAGCGCCACCAACTACGGCGTTCCGACATCGATGACAGGTCATTGGGACGCATTGTCCGCAAAAGTCGCTAACGCAGCCGACTCACTCAACGGCGTGATCGCTGACTTAGATAGTTCCGCAGATACCCAAGCAATCGCGAATGCGATCACCACGATTCGTACTCTGCAAAGCGCTGGGGCTGTGTTTGCTGCCAACACCACAACAATGGGTGCGACCACCACCAACCTCGGCACCGGCAGCCTTGCTTTAGGCCAACAAGTCATGGCTGCAGCCAAAGCCCACGCGATTCTATTAGCAACCCGCCCCGATGCCGCTGCAGCATTCGAGCAAGCCTACCTGGCGTCCTACCCGGCAACTGTTGCTGCAGCACTGCCACCTGCGATTCCACCCATTACCCAACTACTGCCCTCTGCACTTGATCCGTCTGGGCTGTCAGCAGGAGGTGTTGGTTCGATTGGTGAATCCGCAGGGGCCCGCCTCAACGCATGGCAGGACATGCCTCTGCCGTCAGTCGTTCAAGAAGCAATGGAACATATCGGTATGGCCGAACAGGCCCGGATGCGCAGCCCTCAGCAGTTAGCTGAAGAGTTTCAACGGGCGGGTATGGATGACCTCAATGCGCTTGTGGCAGGAGCAACCCCGACCTCAACTGCGTCTGTTGCGGCCCCGAGTATGCCACCCACGCTCAACTCGGGAGCACATTCTGGTCTCGGTGGACCAGGTGTCGCAACACCTGGTGCCCCACCGACGGGAACGGTTCCACAGATTAACCCAACAAGTGTGGGTGCAGCCGGTGTGCCAACAACTGCTGCTGGTGCTGCGTCACGGCCTGGCGGTGTAGGTACCGGCGGTGTGGGCCATGGCCTGGGTACCGCGGTGCCTGGCAGCATGGCAGGTGCTGGACGCGGGGTGGGAAACACAGGTGGTACAGCAGGTTTCGGTAGTCACGGTCGTGCCGGGGCGCCCGGCACGTCAGGAATCAGCGGCGGATACGGAACAGGCGGTCGCGGTCTGACAGGTTCCGGCAGCATGCCAGGTGCGCCAGGCCTGCCGGGTGCGTCGGGGATGTCTGGTTCGCAGGGCGCTCTCGGCGGGGCCGGCCCGCACGGTGCGGTAGGCAAACCAACACCTCACGCAGCCCCGGGTGCTGGCTACGCCGGTGCCGCAGGCCACGCTAGCTCTGCCGGTCATGGCGGCAATCAGAGCCGTGGTGGGGTGCCGATGGGCGGGATGATGGGTGCCGGCCGGGGCGGAAACCAGCATGGTGGTACATCGAATTCGGTACGCGGAATCAAAACAAGCGCGGTGGAACGCGAAGGCAACCTCAAAGCGCTCCTCGGTGAAGGCCCTGAGGTGATTCCGGGTGTCATCGGGGCGTGGGTCCGCGAACCACGCCCCGACCGCTAAAGGCGCTGAGCACCCAGACCCCGATACCGCGGGCTGTACTCTTAGGCGCGCTCGACGGGGTTGCCCAAAATGCCCAGGCCTGGGATCTCTACCTCAATGTAGTCACCAGGCACCATGGCGGCGGTTCCTGCCGGGGAGCCGGTGCAGATCACATCACCAGGCAGCAAGGTCATCGACGCCGTGATGAACTCGATGATCTCCCCAAAGCTCATGATCATCTGCTCAGAGTTGGAGTCCTGCAAAGTCTTGCGCTCACCGTCATGGGTCAGGTGCGCCTTGATTGGCAGGTTGTCCAGCTCAAACTTGTCCAGGTCCGTCTCAATCCACGGGCCCAGCGGGCAGAACGTATCGATGCCCTTCGCACGCGCCCACTGGTGATCAGCAAACTGCAGATCACGCGAAGACACATCGTTGACAATGGTCACGCCGCGGATCACGCTACGCCAGTCCTTCGCCTGCACATTCTTGCACGGCGTGCCAACGACCAGCGCCAACTCACCTTCAAACTCCACCTTCGTGGCAAAGTCCGGAATCTTAATTGCTGCCTCAGGGCCAACAACGGCTGTCGGGGGCTTCAAGAACAGGGTCGGCGGCAGGTGCTCAGCCGACTCCTTAAAGACCTCCAAAACGTGGTCCGCGTAGTTGCGGCCGATGGCCACAATCTTGCTGGGCAGCATCGGCGCCAACAAACGGACCTCGTCCAGGTTCCACTGCTTCCCCGTGTATTCAGGTTCAGTAAATGGTGTTCCTGCAATCTGCTTGGCGGTCGTCGCGTCATCATCGATAACCGCGAACGTCATTCCTTCTGGTGTGGCAATTCGTCCAAAACGCATGTGCTGTAGCTTACACCACCACTACCGTTGCTCCTGATGGGCGGTGATCGCCAGGTACACCTCCGCGCACGCGATCGCATCGGTCAACGCATTGTGGTTCCGATAGGCCGGCAGCCCATAACGCTCACGCACCCGAGCCAGTCGCAGATCCTCGCCACGCGGATAGGCAGCCATGCGCTCCATGTGGCGGCGCTCCATCGCAAAAGTGTCCACCACTTCGTCCTCATGAAACTTCCAGGCCGAACCATGCACGCGCTTATGCAGCTGCGAGAGAAAACCAGTCTCCATCTGCGCGAAGTGCGCCAACAGCCGCCTGCCTTCCAGTGCTTCCTGCACCGCCGCGAGCACCTCCTCGGCGGGGCGTCCGTCACGGGCAACATCATCGTCGGTCACGCCGTGCACTGTGGCCGAGTCCCCCACCACCGCACCTTCTACGACGAGGTACCCAGCCTTCCCCAGCTCAATCACACGATCAGTCACCGGCACCCACCCCACCGACACCAGCTGGTCGCGGCCTGGTTTCAACCCCGTGGTTTCCACATCGATAGCGAGGAAGTGATCGTCGATAAGCGTGCGCTTGGCCCCACGCTGAAACAGGCCGAACATCAGATCGTCCTCACAGGATACTTCGAGGCCAGCGCGTTCTGCATCGACTTGACCACACCGAACGCATCGCGCAAATTATCACGATCGCGCGAGGACAACTTGCTCGGCTCAATCCTGTAATCCGGGGTTTCCCCCGCCCGCACCTGCGCGGCCTGGTGGCGCACGGTCAGCGTCTGCAGGTACGCGAACGCGTCGAGCAGCTCGCTTGCGCCCTTCGTCGATACGCTATCGCCGGAAGCGGCTTCCAAACGCGCGCGCGTATCGACGACGGTTTGACCCGCCACGATCGCATACAGGCGCGCCATCTGCACAATTGCCGCGGTGCCACCCTTCTTGATGTCCAGCGTGGAGGCATAATCCCCAGAGCGCTCCACAACGAAACCGCGGAAGAAACCGATGGGTGGCTCGCGCCTGGCTGACAGCGCCGCTAGATGCGCATGCAGGCGGCGAGAACGGGCAGCGGCCCGCACCGCGTTCTCGTGCACCTGCTCCGCCAGCGATTCATCACCGGCGATCGCGCGCATGTCGAAGAAAATCTGCGCGTTCAGCAGGGCTTCTGCCTCAGGGGCTGTGACCCACCCGGTGAAGGTGTCGTTCCACTGGCTTGCGGTCATCCGCCAGCTCGGGTTGGAGGCCATCATGTCGCCCGGGCACAACTTCTGGCCGGCGGCACCAAGACCCTCGCACACGAAGCGGGTGAAGTCTGCGAAGTACTGGCCGTGAGCAGCCTCGTCGAAAGAATCATCCAGCACGAGCGCGTTGTCCTGGTCGGAGCCGGGGCCCATCTCCTTGCGCCCCTGGGACCCCACGGCCACAAACGCATAGGGAATCGGGGCGGGGCCGAACTTTTCTTCCGCAAGTTCGATAAGTCTTCGCGCGATGGTGTCGGCCACGCTGGACATCAGGCGGTGCGCTTCCTCCGCGCTGGCGCCGCGGTCAAGGAACTTGGACGCAACCTCGCCGGCACGTTCAAAGGCGCCACTCAGTTCGTCCAAGTCGGCGCGCGCAAGGTCGGCTGCCAGATAGATCGGGTCGGTCTGCAGCTGGCGGAAGATGTCACCGCTGGTCAAGATGCCATCAACACTGCCCGTGGCGCCAATGACCGGGAGGTGGTGCACGCCGAGTTCGCTCATCACCAGCATGGCCTCAAAGGTCAAGACCGATGCGTCGATGGTGCGCGGGTTCGTCGTCATCACCTCGGACACGGCGGTCTGCACAGGCAGGGCCTCAGCCACCACGCGCGTGCGCAGATCCTTATCGGTGAGAATTCCGACGATCGCCTCGCCATCGACAACGATGATGCTGGACACACGGCCCGCCGTCATCAAGGTGGCGGCCTCCTGCACAGTCGTCTCTGGGGCACAGGTCAGCAAAGACTGGCTACTGATCAGCTCCGCAATTGGGGTGCGCAGCACCTCCGCGGTGGCATCGTCGCGAATTTCATCAGCGGCGGCGCGGACCCGGTGCGACTGCGTGGTGAAGTAGCGCTCAAGGTCTGGGTGATCGTCGATAAGCGAAGTGAACGTCGCGCGGGGAATAGTCAGCAACAAGCTGTCCTCCACCGCGACCATGCGGTACAGCGATTCGGGCTCGCCCACCAGCGTGGAATAGCCGAAATTGCGGCCCGCGTCGCGACGATCAAGCAGTAACTCATCCTCGCTGACGATATCGACGGCACCGGAGCGGATCACGTACAACGTGTCGTTCACACTGCCGAGCGGCACGATCTCATCGCCGCGGCGGACATAAATAATGCCCATCTGTCCGGGCAACGCATCCAGGGTTGCTTCCGGAAGATAGGCAAAGGGTTCGTGGTCGGCGAGGAAACCGCGGACCTCGTCGAGTTCAACAGTCATAGGGTCACATTAGCGTATTTGTGACCCCTCTAACAGCAAAACTGGATTACTGGTAGGACACGAACCACGGACGAGGATCCACGGTTTCGTAGGTCTGCTGCGGGGTAAAGGTTGGGGTGTCTTCATCGATGAAGTTCTTCCACGCCATGAACCACTCGTCGGACAGTCCCTCGCGCAGCGCGTTCCAGGTCTCAAACTTCAGGTCTGGGGTGCCGTGGCCGTCGGCGTGCAGCACGAACGCTAGCTCAGGATGGGAGGTGTCCACCTGGTCGCGATCGCGCACCATCTGGTGCTGGAACTGGTGCACCACGAACGCCTTCTGCGGCAGGTTATTCTCGCGGGTCAGATCCGCCAGCCACTGCGAGACCTCGTTGATCTCTGCTGCAGTGGTGTTACCGATGCGCTGCATTGGCAGCTCATCTGGTCCAATGCGCCACTCTGGGTCAATGGCAAGACCCACGTTCGGCCGCTTCAGCAGCTCCTCGTAGCGCTTCGCCTGCTCCAGGAAGGTCGCACGCCCTGGCTGCAGGTCCAGCACGGCATAACCGCCGGCCTCGGTGATCGCGTCGATGTAGCCGATAAAGCCCTCCGGCGCGCCCTCGTTGGAGTAGTCGCCGTCCTCACCCGGGAATTCGGAGGCCACCGTCACGATGATCTCAAACGCCGGGATCACAGGCTGGTCCTCAAACTGCTGGTACTCCTCGATGATCGGCTTCAGCCGCTCCACTGCCTCGGCCGGGGGCTGCTCGCCCATTAGGCCCAGCGCGTCGCCGGACGGATGACCGTACAGCGCAATCATGCGCCGGCCCGGGAAGACCAGCCCGCCGCCGCCTGGAAGCTCGCCATTGTTGGCCAGCTCGACGCGCTCCGCATAGTCCTCGTCGGAGCCCCACTGCGCCCCCAGCGCGATGGTGTCCTGCTCGGTCACGGTCTTCATGGACTCAGAGGTCATGCGCGGATCCGCGTAATCGAGGACCTCGATGTCAGCACCGGCCGCGTTCGCCGTAGCCGCCGCAGCCAGGGAGGTCACGTCGGTGGCGAACATCGGCGGCATGGCAAGATCCCGCTCTTCGCCCGGCTCCAGCGCCACGATCTCCGTGACAGCATCAGACTCAGGCGGGACGGTTACAGGCTTTGTTGCCTCCAGCTCCTCGTCGGCATCCTCGCCGCTGGCCGGCACGTTGATCACGCGATCCGCGCCCAGGCGTTCGATCTCCGCGTCCACAGCCTCATCGGTGCCGGAGTGGCGAACAAGCATCGGTGCGCCCAGCTTGACTGCGATGGCCGCAGCGTGCAGTTGGTCCTCGCGTTTCGACGAAGCGACCACCACGGTGTCAGATTCCTCGAAGAGGCGCTCAGACACTTCGACGCCGGTCCCATCTGAGTCTTCCAGAACCTCTGGGCCATTGGTCTCCAGCACGGGGCGGCCATCAGCGCTCTGGCCGTCAGCGCTGCCATTGGTACCAGATCCTGCACCGTTGCCATCGCCGCTACACGACGACAGAACGAGGGCACTAGACAGGGCGAGGGCGGTTACTCCGAGAGCGCTGCGGGAAAGTCGGCGCATGTCAAACCTTTCAATGGGAAATCAATGACAAAACAAAAGCACCCTTGCCGTGTACATTAGCAAGGGCGCATAAGACAACGGTGGTTACAGCCTACTGCAACGCAGCCGCGATCCGGTCACCGACCTCCGTGGTCACCACAGCAGCATCGGTACGCGCGGACACATCGGCGGACACTGCTTCCTCAATACGCACCGCATTGTCCTCATCGCCAAGCCAGCGCAGCATCATCGCGACAGACAAGATCATCGCGGTCGGATCCGCGATACCCTGCCCAGCAATGTCTGGGGCGGACCCGTGCACCGGCTCAAACATCGACGGGTTGGCCTTGGACGCATCGATATTGCCCGAAGACGCCAAGCCCACACCACCAGCAACAGCACCGGCCAGGTCCGTAATGATGTCACCGAACAGGTTGTCCGTCACGATCACGTCATAGCGCTGCGGGTCCGTCACCAAGTAAATGGTGGCCGCGTCGATGTGGTTATAGTCCACCTCTACCTCTGGGTACTCCTTGGCCACGTCATTGACAGTGTTCTGCCACAAAGTACCCGCATTGACCAGCACGTTGGTCTTGTGCACCAAGGTGAGCTTCTTGTTCCGGCTCATCGCCGCCTCAAACGCGTAGCGCACGGTGCGCTCCACACCGAAACGGGTGTTCTGGGAGACCTCAGATGCCACCTCGTGCGGGGTGCCTTGGCGCAGAGTACCGCCGTTACCGCAGTACAGACCCTCGGTTCCCTCACGGACCACGACGAAATCAATATCGCCAGGGTTAGACAGTGGGCTCACCGCGGTTGGGTACAGCTTGGAAGGACGCAGGTTCACGAAATGATCAAGCTTGAAACGCATCTGCAGCAGCAGACCACGCTCAAGAATGCCCGGCGCGACCTTGTCCGGGTCGCCAATAGCGCCGAGCAGGATGGCGTCGTGCTCGCGCAGGCTGGTCAGGTCATCGTCGGTAAGCAACTCACCGTTCTTGAGGTAGCGGCGCGTGCCCAGGTCAAAGTCTGTGGTTTCGATGTCGTCTCGTACCGCGTGGAGGACCTTGAGACCCTCGGCCATGACCTCGGGGCCGATACCGTCGCCACCAATGACTGCAATCTTCATCTTTCGGGAAGTCCTTTCAACCGTTGTCACCGTAGGTTTTATTGCCCAAAGCTTAGCAGCAGCGTCCCTGCGGGTTTGCTTCTTGGTGTGCCCAGCGCCGTTTCCAGTATTCGCGTTCTGTGGGCACCTCTGCCTCTGGGTGGTGTGTGGCGAGGTGGGCGCAGTACTTCTTGTAGTCGTTGTCCCCCATCAGTTCTTTGAAGTACCAGGAGATGGAGGCCGTGGCTTTTGCTAGCGCGTGGACCATGGTTAGTTTTCTCCCGTACTACCTTGTTCGATACCGAGGGTGTCCATCATCTGCTTTTCTTCCTTGGTGGCCATGAGTCCACGTGGGACGAAGGTGCGCGAGGGGGTGTCTGGCTCTTCGGTTGTCTCCAGCGGTGTTCCCGCGGAGCGTGCACGCACTGCTTGGACGGCAACGGCGAAGGCGGCACCAACGACGATCAACACCAGTACTGCGAAAACGACGGAGAGGATGCCCTGGATCATCGTGTTGCGCACCACCGCGGCGATGGCTTCTGGGCTGGAGGCTGTGCCGAATTCCGTCAGGCCTTGTTGTTGGGCTTCGCGGAAGCGTGCGTGCTGGGCGAAGTAGCCGATGGATGGGTCCGAGTGGAAGATCTTCTGCCAGCTTGCGGTCATGGTGACGACGAGGTCCCAGACCAGCGGTACCGCTGGGATCCACGCCCATTTGTACAGGCCCTTCTTGATGAAGATGACGAAGACCAAGCTGAGGGCCATCGCGGCGAGCAGCTGGTTGGCGATGCCGAACAGCGGGAACAGCACGTTGATGCCGCCGAGCGGATCGGTGACACCCATCAGCAGGATTGCGCCCCAGAGGAAGCACACGAAGATCGTGGAGATCCAGTGGCCTAGTGTCCAGTTGGGGTCTTTGAACTTGCGCAGGCCGGGTACGTTGCCCAGGGTGTCTGTCATCATGAAGCGCGCCACGCGGGTTCCGGCGTCGACGGTGGTCAGGATGAACAGGGCCTCAAACATGATGGCGAAGTGGTACCAGAATGCTTGGAGGGCAGGATTGCCGAAGAGGTCGGTCATGATTTCGCTCATGCCATAGGCCAGGGTTGGGGCGCCGCCGGTGCGCGAGACGATGGTGGCCTCCCCGATCGCATTGGCTGCCGCGTCGAGCTCGGCGGCGGTGATCGGCGTTCCTGGCAGGTCGAGCGTGCCGACGAATTCTGCCGCACCTTCCGATGTGCCGCCGGTGGCGGCTGCCGGGGCGTTCATGGCGAAGTACTTGTGGCGGTCAATCACTACGGCGGTGATCAAGGCCATGATCGCCACGAAGGATTCCATGAGCATGCCGCCGTAGCCGATGGAGCGCATGTGGGATTCCTTCTCCAGCAGTTTCGGGGTGGTTCCTGAGGAGATCAGGGCGTGGAATCCGGACAGCGCACCACAGGCGATCGTAATGAACAGGAATGGGAATAGGCTACCGGCGAATACTGGGCCGTCGCCGTTGATGGCGAAGGAGGTGATCGCTGGCATCTGCACCTCTGGCCGCTCAATGATGATGGCCACGGCCAGCAGGACGATGACGCCGATCTTCATGAAGGTGGACAGGTAGTCGCGTGGTGCAAGCAGCAGCCACACTGGCAGGATGGCTGCGACGATGCCATAAATGATGATCGCGATGGACAGCGAGGTCTTCGACAAGGTGAAGATTTCTGCGCCCCACGTAGTTTCGGCGACCCAGCCTCCACCGATGATCGCCGCCAAGAGCAAGACCACACCGATAATGGAGACTTCGGTTACTCGTCCTGGTCGCAGGAAACGCTGGTATACACCCATGAACATGGCAATCGGGATGGTCATCGCAATGGAGAACACACCCCACGGCGAGTCCGCGAGTGCATTGACGACGATCAACGACAACACAGCGATGATGATGACCATGATGATGATCGTCGCCGCAATGCCCGCGGCACCGCCGACCTTGCCCACTTCGTCTCGAATCATCTGGCCCAGGGAACGGCCACGGCGACGGGTGGATACCCACAAAACGAGGTAGTCCTGCACCGCTCCGGCAAAGACCACGCCAAACACAATCCACAAGGTGCCGGGCAGGTAGCCCATCTGGGCCGCCATGACAGGCCCCACCAGAGGACCTGCACCAGCAATAGCGGCAAAGTGGTGGCCGAACAGCACACGCCGGTCCGTAGGCACAAAGTCCGACCCGTCATTGACGTACTCGGCCGGGGTTGCACGGGTATTGCGCGGCTTGACCACCTTGTATTCGATCAAGCGCGCATAGAGTGTAAAACCGATGATGTAGGTGCCGATGGCAGCCGCCACCAACCACACTGAGTTAATTGTTTCGTCGCGGTTCAGCGCAATCGCGCCCCACCCGAACGCAGCGATAATGGCGCACACGGCGATGATCAGGCGCTCGACCGGCCCGATCATCTTCTCTGGGCGGATGCCGACGATATGTTCTTGGCCGTCTTCGGTGACGGTCGTCTCGACCCGGTCCGCGCCGGGTCCTTCGGTGATGGTGCTCACGAAGTTCTGCCTTTCAAGTCCACACGTACCCACCACAAGCCACATAGCGTGACGGGCACGTCAAGAAGAAGCGTCTGTGATTCAGACCATCAAAGCATGGCACATTAACCGTGAACACGGATAGAAATGACGAAAAAAGATAGAAACCGGCCCCGCACAGTCCGGATGGAAAGTGCGGGGCCGGTTGATCGTCGAAAAGCGAAGTTGCCCTAGTCCAGGTTGAGCTGCAGTGCATTCGCGTCGACGGTGGCTGCGACCTCTGCCTCAAGGTCTTCCGGAGCCTCGCGCTCAACGCGCAGGATCAGGATCGCACCATCGCCCTTGGTCGCCTGGGTCAGCGCCGCGGCCTCAATATTGATGCCGGAGTCGCCCAGCTTGGAGCCGACCTTGCCCAGCGCACCCGGCTGGTCGGTGTAGCGCAGGAAGAGGTTCTGACCCTCAGCGCGCATATCGACGCCACGGCCGTTGATGCGCACGATCTTCTCGATGCGCTCCAGGCCGGTCAGTGCACCGCGCACAGAAGCGGTCTCGCCCGCTGCAGATACGGCCTGCACCTCGACGACGGAACGGTGCGTCTCAGACTCGGTCTCCGTGTCCACGGAGTACTCCAGGCCACGCGCCTCAGCGATCTGAGGAGCGTTGACGAAAGTCACCGGCTCATTGGTCACGCCGGAGAACAGACCGCGGACCGCGGACAAGCCCAGAACGTTGACGTCCTCGGTGGAGAGCTCGCCACGCACGGTCACCTTAAGCGACACAGCGGCATCGCCCAGCAGCTTGCCCGCAACCAGGCCCAGCTTGCGGGCCAGGTCCAGCCACGCGGAAACCTCTTCGCCAACGGAACCGCCGGAAACGTTGACCGCGTCTGGTACGAACTCGCCGGCGAGCGCCTTGAGAACGGAATCCGCCACGTCGGTACCCGCGCGGTCCTGCGCCTCAACGGTGGACGCACCCAGGTGTGGGGTCACAACGACCTCATCCAAGGCAAACAGTGGGCTGTCGGTGCATGGCTCAGTGTCATACACGTCAAAACCAGCACCGCGGATGTGGCCAGAGGTGATCGCATCGGCCAGAGCCTGCTCGTCGACAAGCCCGCCGCGAGCCGCGTTGATGATGATCTGGCCCTTCTTTGCCTTCGCCAACAGGTCCTTGTCGAACATGCCAGCTGTTTCCTTCGTCTTCGGAAGGTGAATGGTGACGAAGTCAGCGCGCGCCATCAGGTCCTCAAGCTCAACGAGTTCCACACCCATCTGTGCCGCGCGAGACGGGTTCGCGTACGGATCATAGGCGATGATGGTGGTCTCAAATGCCTGCAGGCGCTGGGCAAAGAGCTGGCCGATGTGGCCGAAGCCGACGATACCGACGGTCTTGCCGAAGATCTCCACGCCCTTGAAGGAGGAGCGCTTCCACTCCGCGTCACGCAGGGTCTTGTCGGCAGCAGGGATCTGGCGCGCAGTCGACAGCAGCAGGGCGATCGCGTGCTCGCACGCAGAGTGAATATTCGAGGTGGGGGCGTTCGCCACCATCACGCCACGCTCGGTGGCTGCCTCAATATCCACGTTGTCCAAGCCCACGCCAGCGCGGCCAACAATCTTCAGGTTCGGCGCGGCTTCAAGAACCTCACGGTCCACGGTGGTGGCGGAACGCACCAGCAACGCATCTGCCTCAGGAACAGCGGCGAGCAGCTCCGGGCGGTTGGGCCCATCGACCCAACGGACCTCGACTGCGTCTCCCAGCGCGTCGACGGTGGATTGTGCAAGCTTGTCAGCGATAAGCACGACTGGTTTAGTCACGAAATTTTCTCCTGAGATCAGTACAAATAATCAATGGCGGCTGCCGAAGCTATCCTATCGCTGGCAAGCAAGCCCCGGGGTATCATTCGGCCTTAATTCTTTCTTCCGCCGCCCGAATTCGCTTAGCCAGCTGTCCCTCGGTGCCAAACTCCTGCCCCAAGGCAAGCAATGGGCGATCAGCCAAACCGATCATCTCACGCAAAGTATCGCGACTACTCACCGGATCGGGGTTATCCACAAGACTGACTTCAGCACCAAAACTGCGCGCATTGATCACAGCCACAAGATCAGAGCGCGGCGTGGCTACCACTTTCGGGGCCATGTCGGCATCGCGCGGGCCTTGTGCCGGAAATGGTCGCGCATCGGCACGCGTTCCGACGAAAGGCTCTTCCCACGTCGCCTTCAACCAGACGGGTTCTTTCTCATCCACGCCCACAACGGCAGCCACAGCGTCCTCTGGCTGGTCCACCTCGACGACGTCAAAAGCCAGCGCGGTCATCGTCTCCAGTGCTTCCATGCCACCCGGGTCACGGATCACCTGCACGGTACCGCGCGCCGGCGCTAGCAGCACTTCCCCGACCGTCAGAATGGTGTGCCCACCAAGCCGCTGGATCTCCTCGACAACCTGGCGATGATTATCGGGCGTGTACACCAACACCGGCGCGTGCGTCATGATCGCCACAGAGGCACCCCGCAGCGCAGCACTCACCGTGTCATCGACGACGATCACCGTCTCTGAACTATCGAAAAACGCACGCGAAGTCTCAAACCCATAAGGGTCCTCCATCACCACGGGATGATCAGGAAACTTACTACTTACCGAACGGTTCTGGTTCACCGCGCGGGCCTGCTCAATGGGATCCACGGCGGCTTCTGGCGCACACCCCGCCAGAAGACCGGCGCAGACGACGAGGGCGCTAAGCCTCTGCTTCGTCGAGAGTGTCATCGAGTGGGTCGTCGTCACGCGCCTGCTCACCTTGGTTTGTGGATTCGAACTCACCGTCACGGATGACAGGCTTGTTCATCGCATACTCCACGATGCCGACGAAACGCTCACGACGATCGTCGAAGAACTCGTGGCACTTCGTTGAGAACAGATGCTCCGGCTCCAGCTCATGCGTTGCCAGAACCGCATCGAATTCGTCGTCTTCCATGATGGATTTTGACTGGATGCGGCGCAGATAGCGCTTCGGCTCTCCCCCATCCAGCACAACTTCAGTGCGCTTTCCCATCGGGGTGCGGTTCAGCACCGAATAAGCGACCTCGGGCTCAATGCCCTGCTGCGTGCAAAAGGCCGGCGGGAAAATCATGTAGAAGCCCGGCTGCAGCTCCGGCAAGGTCTCCTGGTTGAACTCCTGGCCGGTCCGCCAATCGCGGGCACCACGCGCCATCAACAGCGCATAGATGCCACGGTAGACGCCCGAATCTTCCCTTGCGGAGACCAGGCGGGACTCATAGAACTCAGCGTCGCGCACCGTCTTCGGCACCTCTTCGGCCTCCCCCTTCATCCATGCGGTGACTTGGTCGGTATCGCGACCAGCGCGAGTCGTCGGCGCGGAGCTGCCATAGAGCTCTCCGAATACACCGGACCAGAACCACTGGTTCAGGCGATCACGGGCCTGAACGTCTTCCAACACCCCAGGGGTTTCTGCCAGGCGGGCCAACAGCACCGCCAATGGCACCAACTGGTTGGTGTATGGCACCTGATCGGTGGTCAGGATGCAGCGTCGCGCAAGAAACACAGAGGCCTGGTCGAAAGCGTCGATCAGTTCCTCCGATGCACTGAGATAATCGCTCAGCGTGAGATTCAAGATGTCGCCGCGGTGCCCCGTTGCCTGACCACGCCGGCCACTCACCAGCAGGGATACAGCGCGCAGGAAGTGAATCCGGTCGATACCGTCCAGTGCAGGGTGCTTACGCAGGTGCTTTTCCACCTTTGCCCAGTGGTCCGCCAAACGGAAGGACTCATCCTCTGCGGCAAACACTGCGGTGAGCAGCTCGAAAACGTCCATGCGGTGACCAGAGCTATTGGCGTGGGCGAAGATCTGCCCCACGCCCGACTGCGGGGTGTCGCGATCCAGACGAATCATCGGAATGTTGTAGGCGGACACGGCCCGCAGCACCCGGCTATAAAACTTCTTCACGTCTTCGCGAACCTGCGCGTCTTCCGAGTGCGCTGCCATATCGAACAGGAGGTCATTGCCCTCCTCGTGCAGCAGGTACGACACCGGAACAACATAGTTATTCAGCATATCTTCACGAGTAAGCAGCCCACCGGGGATGCTTGGCCCGAAGTGGGACCTCACGCGACCGTCTTCGTCAATGGCGAAAACGGCTTCGTCGGGAAGCGTCTCCGAGGAGACCGCCAAGCGCACGTCCACATAGAAGCGTCGGCGGATCGGCTGGTTGCGGTAATCCACGGTGTCGACGAACCCATCGCCGTGCAGCGCGTTGTACAGCACCGTGAGGCGCTGGTGGCCGTCGAGCAGCAGGAGCCCTGGGTCCACGTTGAGGTCAGGCGCGCGCTTGACCGGGCGGGGCTTGAAACGCGTCGGGGTGTTGCGAGTATCCAGGGCCAACAGCGACCCGATGGGATAACCACGCAGCACAGAACCGATGACGGAACGGATGCTGTCCAGTGTCCATACCAAATCATGTTGGAAGTCAGGCAGTTGCAGCTCGTTACGATCGATCCGGTCAAACAGGTCAGTCAGTGAATAACTTGGAGAGGTAAAACCCATATACCCCACCCTAGCGCTGACAGCTTTGTTATGCGCAGCGAACCCGCGCTAAGTCACATCTTTAACAGACCTGCTCGTGATCAATGTGTTCCGGATGCTCAATCTGAATCGTCGAATGCTCAATATCATGCACCCGCAGCCGCGCCTGCGCCTCGTCGAGAAGCGGCCCGGTGCACCCCTCATCCGCCACCACCAAGTGGCACGTGGCCAGCACCTCTACCCCATTGGTCGACCAGACATGCAGGTCATGCACCGCCTGAACCCCCGGGATCTGCTCCAGATCCGCCTGGATCGCGTCCATGTCCACCCCTTCAGGAACCTGGTCGAGCAAGACGCGTAACGACGACCGCAGCAGCTTCACTGCACGTGGCAGAACCATCGCGGCGATGACTAAGGATGCCACCGAGTCAGCCCATGTCCAGCCAGTGAAGTGGATGACTATGGCGGCAACAATCACTGCAACAGAGCCGAGCATATCGACGATCACATGAAGGAAAGCCCCTTCAACGTTGAGGGAGTTCTCGCGCTGCCTAGACAACACCCACGCCGAGGCCGCGTTCGCCAACAGGCCAATCACGGCGACGGTAGACATGAGCCCCACGTGAATGTCAGCCTCTGACCGGGTGCGCAGTATGGCCTGCACGACAATCACCACCGAAATCGCGATCACCGTCACGGCGTTAATGGCCGCAGCGAGAACCTCGACACCGCGGTAGCCATAGGTTGCGCGTGCCGACGCCGCCTTGCGCCCCACCAGCACGGCGATCACCGCGATGATCAGCCCCGTGGCATCGGAGAGCATGTGCATTGCATCGGCGAGCAAGGCCATGGAACCGGAGACGAGACCACCGATCACCTCAGCGAAAAACACTACCGAGGTCAGCGTCAGCGCCGTGATCAGCGCACGCAAGGATGCCGACTGCGGATCAATTGCATGATCGTGGTCGTGATCGTGGTGGAGGTTCTTTCCAGTGGCCATGTCTGCCACCTTACCCACTACCGACACTTATTGACAAGCTATTGAAAATACAAGAGGGGAGAAAAAAGCGCCCTGCAACCGCGGGGGTTGGCAGGGCGCGTCGTCGATAAGCGAATTAGTGAGCGGTGTCGGACAGCTCGACCTTCACCCAGCTCATCATGTCGCGCAGCTTCGCACCGGTCTCCTCGATCGGGTGCTTGGAGTACTCGTCGCGCAGACCCTCAAGCTCCTTGTTGCCGCCTTCGATGTTGGCCAGCAGGCGCTTGGTGAAGGTGCCGTCCTGAATATCCTTCAGGATGTCCTTCATGCGCTCCTTCGCACCAGCGTCGATAACGCGTGGGCCGGAAAGGTAGCCGCCGAACTCAGCGGTGTCAGACACCGAGTAGTTCATGTTGGCGATGCCACCCTCGAACATCAGGTCCACGATCAGCTTCAGCTCGTGCAGGACCTCGAAGTACGCCATCTCTGGCTCGTAGCCCGCCTCGGTGAGCACCTCGAAACCGGTCTTAACCAGTTCCTCGGTACCGCCACACAGGACAGCCTGCTCGCCGAACAGGTCGGTGACAGTCTCTGCCTCGAAGGTGGTCGGGATAACGCCCGCGCGGCCACCGCCGATTGCGGAAGCGTAGGACAGTGCCAGAGCCTGGCCGTTGCCCTCTGGATCCTGATCGATAGCGATCAAGCAAGGCACGCCCTTGCCGTCAACGTACTGGCGGCGGACCAGGTGGCCTGGGCCCTTCGGTGCAACCATGCCGACGACGATGTTGTCTTCTGGCTTGATCAGGTCGAAGTGGATGTTCAGGCCGTGGCCGAAGAACAGAGCGTTGCCTGGCTTGAGGTTTGGCTCAATGTCCTGCTCGAAGATCTGTGCCTGGGAGGTGTCCGGAGCCAGCAGCATGACAAGGTCTGCCCATGCGGCAGCATCCGCGTTGTTCTTGACCTCGAAGCCAGCTTCCTTTGCCTTCTCCGCGGACTTGGAGCCGTCGCGCAGGCCGATAACGACCTCAACGCCGGAGTCACGCAGGTTCATTGCGTGTGCGTGGCCCTGGGAGCCGTAGCCGATGATGGCGACCTTCTTGCCCTGGATGATCGACAGATCAGCATCGTCGTCGTAAAAAACCTCAATTGCCATGAGTGTTGCACTCACCTTTCTTTGTTTAAAAGTTCTTAGTGGCCGATTATGCCACGAGATAGTTTTGTTTCCGTTATTAGTGGTTACTTGGACGGTGCCATTGTCTTTGGCCCGCGGTTCAGCGCGATCTCACCGGAGCGGATGAGCTCGCGGATCCCGAAAGGCTCCAAGACATCCAAGAACGCCTTCAGCTTGCTTGGCGTACCAGTGGCCTCAATCACTACCGATTCTGGGGCCACGTCGACGATGCGTGCGCGGAAGATGTTCGCGGCATCGACCACCTGAGGGCGGTTCGAGTTGGTCGCGTTGACCTTCACCAGCATCAGCGAACGTGCGATGGTGGCGTCTTCCTCAAGGCGGACCACCTTGATCACCGGAATGATCTTGTTGAGCTGCTTGGTCATCTGCTCAATCTGGTGCTCTGTCGCGTCCACCACGATGGTCAGGCGGTTCAAGCCCTCGGTCTCTGTCTTCGCTGAGACCAGCGACACCAGGTTGAATCCACGGCGGGTGAACATTGCAGTCACGCGAGAGATGATGCCGTCGACGTCCTGGACCTGAACAGACAGGATGTTGCGAGTGATCTCGTTCATGATTAGTTCTCCTTCTGCTGTGCAGCGTCGTCGATGGCCTCGTCGATCTCAGCCGGCGAAGCAGCTGCCGAATCTTCGTTTTCGAAGAAGGGGCGCAGACCGCGGGCGTATTCGATGTCCGAGTTGGACGATCCTGCCGCGATCATCGGCCATACCTGCGCGTCCTCGCCCACGACGAAGTCAATGACCACTGGGCGGTCGTTGATTTCGCGTGCACGCTGGATGGCTGGCAGCACTTCTTCTTCCTTGGTCACGCGGATCGCTTCAGCACCGAGTGCCTCAGACAACTGCAGGAAGTCTGGGATGTAGTGCGTGTCCTGATGCAGTTTCGTGTTGGAGTAGTGCCCCTCATAGAACAGGGTCTGCCACTGGCGGACCATGCCCAGGTTGCCGTTGTTGATCAGGGCAACCTTGATGGGGAACCCTTCCACCGCGGCAGTGGTAATCTCCTGGTTGGTCATCTGGAAGCAGCCGTCACCGTCGATCGCCCAAACTTCCTTGTCCGGGCAACCGGCCTTCGCGCCGACCGCGGCCGGGATGGCATAACCCATCGTGCCCAAGCCGCCGGAGTTGAGCCAGGTGCGTGGGTTTTCAAAGTCCACGAACTGGGCTGCCCACATCTGGTGCTGGCCCACGCCAGAGACGTAGATCGCCTCGGGGCCTACTTCCTTGCTCAGCGTCTCGATGACGTACTGCGGCGAGAGCTCCCCGTTCTCCTGTGGTTCGTAACCTCGAGGGAAACGCTCCTTCAGACCGTGGAGGTAATCCACCCACGGCTTGATCTGCGGCTTGTCTACCTTCTTAGACCTCTGGAAGGTCGACAGAAGTGCGTGGAGGGTTTCTTTGGCATCGCCGACGATCGGAACATCGACCGCGCGGATCTTGCCGATCTCAGCTGGGTCAACATCCGCGTGAATCACCTTGGCGTTCGGCGCAAACGCGTCAGGATCACCGGTGACGCGATCGTCGAAACGCGCACCGATCGTGATCAGCAGGTCGGATTCCTGCATCGCACCAACCGCCGGTACGGAGCCATGCATGCCGGGCATGCCCATGTGCAGTTCGTGTGATTCTGGGAACGCGCCGAGTGCCATCAGCGTGGTCACCACTGGGATGCCCGTGTAATCGACGAAGTTGCGCAGTTCCTCGTGCGCGTCGGCCTTGATCACGCCACCACCGATGTAGAGAACGGGGCGCTCCGACTTCGCGATCAGCTGGACCGCCTGGGAAACCTGGCGCGAGTGCGGGGTGGTCACCGGCTTGTAACCCGGCAAGTCCACCTTCGGTGGCCACACAAAGTCCATCTCCTGGTTCTGGACGTCCTTGGGAACGTCCACCAGAACGGGGCCTGGACGGCCGGACTCAGCCAGATGGAACGCGGCTGCGATGGCCATAGGAATGTCATTGGCATCAGTGACCATGACATTGTGCTTGGTGATCGGCATGGTCACGCCACGGATATCGGCCTCCTGGAAGGCGTCGGTGCCCAGCAGGGAGGACCCGACCTGCCCGGTAATTGCCACGATCGGCACGGAGTCCAGGTTCGCGTCGGCAAGCGCGGTGACCAGGTTGGTCGCGCCCGGACCAGACGTAGCGATGCACACGCCGACACGACCCGACGCAAGGGCGTAGCCCTCGGCCGCGTGACCGGCGCCCTGCTCGTGGCGGACGAGCACGTGGCGGAGGTTCTCGGCTGCGTACAGTGCGTCATAGAGCGGAAGTACCGCTCCGCCGGGAAGGCCGAACACAAGGTCCGTCCCCAGTGCCTCAAGGCTACGCACAATTGCTTCGGCGCCAGTCATGCGCTCGGGCGCAGTGCCCGCCGCTTTCTTGGCGGCCGTTGCCGGCGATGGCTTATTGGAAGCTGCCACTGTCTATAGCTCCTTTGAAAGAGAAGAGTTAAACGTTGCATCGGCTCCTAGGTGTGGGGCCGAAATTGTTTAGCCGTCTGATGCGCGACCACATAACAAAGCCCTCGTACAGGCACTGTGGGTGGGTGCTGTCGAGGGCGCTTGTCACAACGACGAGAAGTGGTTTCTCACCGTCACGGCAGGCGCCGTCGCGGTACCACTACTAGTCGCAAAATGATCATGCGGTAGATCATACACGGTTCACAGTCGGTTACACGTATTGGGGGCTACTCTCGGTGTTGTTATGCCTTTCGAATACCTCTTTGCCTCCATTTGGAGATGGATCGCCGACTCTGGCCTTAATATCGCCATCCTCGTTGTCATCGCTTTCCTAGTACCGCGCGCCGGCCGCCTAGCCACGCGTGTGCTGGAACGCCGCGTGCAGGAGGAAGGCGACAAGGACGAGGGCAAAAGCAAGCTCGCGCTCGCCGGCGTCGGTGTTTATGTTGCAGAGCTCATCGCGTTTTTCATCATCGCGGTAATGATCCTGCAAGAATTCGGCTTTTCGCTAGCCGGCGCCGCCATTCCGGCCACGGTCGTCTCGGCCGCCGTCGGTTTTGGCGCGCAGTCCATCATTGCGGACTTCCTCGCGGGCTTTTTCATCCTTTCGGAGAAGCAGTATGGCGTGGGAGACTGGGTGGCGTTTACCGGCAATGGGGTGGATGTGGAAGGCACGGTCATCCAGATCACGATGCGCTCGACCCAGATCCGCACGATCGACCAGTCCACCGTGAACATTCCGAACTCCACGGCGCGCGTGGCGATCAACCGGTCAAATTACTGGTCACGGGCGGTCGTCGTTATGCCCGTACCCCTGCTGGGATCCTCTAGCGCGAAAGATGCTTTGCGACGATCGGAAGGCGCCACCCGTCGCGCACTGGCACGCCCGGAGATTGCCTCAGAGGTTATCGGCGAGCTAGATGTCCACCCAGCGGTCAATGTAGATCCGCCAGCGACTGTAGGTATGCCGTGGACCGTCGACATGCGTTTCATGACCCAGGTCAAGGCTGGTTCGCAGTGGTTAGTTGAGCGCGCTATACGAATGTCGATCTTGGATGAGTTCTGGGACGAGTACGGCTCCGCGACCACTATGGATGGCACGCTCATCCAAGAAGCAAAGACTTCGTCGATCCCTGCAACGCGTGCGACGATTGAGAAGCTTGACGACGAGGCGCCGACCGAAATGATGCCAACTGCGTCGGCACCTGATGCCGATCCGGAAACGGAGGTAATTCAGGCCACTGGCACCGACTCGGACCAACCAGATGTGCCACCAGAATTCGAAACTGACGAGGGCAAGGATCCGGCCGTCAAGGACGCGGAGCAGGACGTCACCGCTGATGAAGGACAAGAGGACGAAGACGACGACACAACCGACAAGAAGCGGTCGACGTTCCGCGACATCTTGACCGCTGGTCGCCGGATGCGCCCCTCCACGGCAATCTTGCTGCTGGTGTTGCTCGTACTGCTGATCCTGCGCGGACTGACCGCATCGGGCACGTATAACGACGAGCATGTCTCGGGAGTATTGGCTCCTCCTCCCCTGTCGTCTACTGAATCGACGCCTCCACCACCCACCGAGGACGTCGCCCCAGAGCCCACTCCGCCTGCTGAACCAACGGCACCGACGGGTACGCCGGCCCCGACCGCGACCTCTGGGCCTGCGGCACCGGGTCAGACCACGCAGCCACAGGGCACTGACGGCGGCTACTACCAGGAGCCTGGTCAGCAGAACTCGCCGCAACAACAGCAATCACAGGCCCCTGCGGCGCCGACGAACCCCGCTCAACAGCAGCAGCCAACCGCGGGGAATGACCCGCAACAGGCTCCACAGGAGACCGGCGGGGCGGCACCGATGACGGCCCCTGCGCAGACCGCTAATCCGGTTCGATAGCATGTGATCTATGAGTTCCGCAGAACAGAGGTCGGATTCCACCTATTTCCGGCCCGAACGCACGCACGTTATTGCCACCCTTCTAATGACGGGCATTGCGCTCATCGGGATCAGCTGGGCCCCATTAAAACTGGGCTGGCTGCTCATCTTCCCGATCCTGTTCCTCGTCTGGGTGTTCAAAGCCCATACACGTATCGACGAACGCGGCGTCTTCATCAACTATCTATTCAAGAAAAATGTCTCCATCCCCTGGGATGAGTTCGACGGCATCGCCTTCGAAGGCTCGAAGGCCAAGGCGCGCGATAGCGCAGGGAGGGAATATTCCCTACCCGGTGTGACGTTTAACTCATTACCCGCTCTCGAAGAAGCATCCCGGGGCCGAATCCCCGATGTCCTCACCGAGGGTTTGGAATCTCTTGACGGCAAGGTGTCTGTGATAGACAAGGATGGCCGCCAGGTGCTCATGACCCAAGAGGAATATCAGGCCTACGAGGCCAAGAAGAAAAACGGCGCTGCTGAAGAGCACGCGCCAGAAGAATCAAATAGACAATCACAAAAGGAGTGACATGGTCTTCCCCCTCCGTTCACGAGTCACGACCGTCGGCCGTCAGGCTGCGGGTGCTCGCGCGCTGTGGCGCGCAACAGGAACGCAAGAAAATGAGTTCGGCAAGCCCATTGTGGCCATTGTGAACTCCTACACCCAGTTCGTTCCAGGACACGTCCACCTGAAAAACGTCGGCGACATCGTTGCCGAGGCGGTTCGCGCAGCCGGTGGTGTGCCGAAGGAATTCAACACGATTGCTGTCGACGACGGCATCGCCATGGGACACGGCGGCATGCTGTACTCGCTGCCAAGCCGCGAGATCATCGCGGACTCCGTGGAGTACATGGTCAACGCCCACACCGCCGATGCAATGGTGTGCATCTCCAACTGCGACAAGATCACCCCTGGCATGCTCAACGCAGCAATGCGCCTGAACATCCCCGCCGTCTTCGTCTCCGGCGGCCCGATGGAAGCCGGCAAGGCTGTCGTGGCCAATGGTGTTGCAAAGACCAACTCCAACCTGGTCGACGCAATCTCCTACTCCGCCGACGACAACGTCTCGGACGCAGAGCTTGAGAAGATCGTCGAATCCGCCTGCCCCACCTGTGGCTCCTGCTCCGGCATGTTCACCGCCAACTCGATGAACTGCCTCACCGAGGCCCTGGGCCTCTCCCTGCCTGGCAACGGCACCACCCTGGCAACCCACGCGTTTCGTCGTGAACTGTTCGTCAAGGCCGGCGAGACCGTCATGGAGCTGTGCAAGCGCTACTACGGTGAGGAGGATGAGTCGGCGCTACCACGCAATATCGCCAACCGCGACGCTTTCCGTAACGCCATGGCCCTCGACATGGCTATGGGCGGATCCTCGAACACGATCCTGCACACCCTGGCCGCAGCTCAGGAGGGTGAGGTCGACTTCGACCTGACGGATATCGACGAACTCTCGCACGAGATCCCGTGTCTGTCCAAGGTCGCGCCTAACGGCACCGCGCACGTGGAAGACGTTCACCGCGCAGGCGGCATCCCTGCGATCCTGGGCGAGCTCAACCGCGCCGGCCTACTGAACAAGGACGTCAACACCATCAAGTATGACTCCCTTGACGCCTGGTTGGACGACTGGGACATTCGCGGCGGTAAGGCCACGGAGGAGGCAGAGGAACTGTTCTACGCTGCCCCAGGTGGCGTGCGCTCCACCGAGGCGTTCTCTCAGTCGAACCGCTGGGAGACGCTAGACACGGACCCAGAGAAAGGTGTCATCCACTCCGTCGATTACCCCTTCTCCTCCGACGGTGGCCTCGTCGTTCTGCGCGGCAACCTCGCTCCAGACGGCGCAGTGCTCAAGACCGCTGGTGTGGAAGAGGAACTCTGGGAGTTCTCGGGACCGGCCCGCGTGGTCGATTCCCAGGAGCAGGCCGTGTCGATGATCCTGAACCGTGAGGTCCAGCCTGGTGAGGTCGTCGTCATCCGCTACGAGGGACCGTCTGGCGGCCCTGGCATGCAGGAAATGCTGCACCCCACCTCCTTCCTGAAGGGTGCGGGCTTGGGCAAGAAGTGTGCGCTGATCACCGATGGTCGCTTCTCCGGCGGTACCTCGGGCCTGTCGATTGGCCACATCTCCCCCGAGGCTGCGCACAAGGGCTTGATCGCCTTGATCGAGAATGGGGACACGATCTCCATCTCCGTGAACAAGCGCGAACTCACCTTGGACGTGGACGAAGAGGTACTGGAGGATCGTCGACAAGCGATGGAAGCCTCCGACGCACCATGGACTCCGAAGCGCGAGCGTGTCGTCTCGAAGGCCCTGCGTGCTTACGCCAAGATGGCGACAAGCGCCGATAAGGGTGCGGTGCGCCAGGTCGACTAAGAAACGACTAGACTGTCACGAATGATCGACCGTGACACTCATCAGCTTCTGCCCACCATCGTCAAGTTCCTGACGGTGGTGGGCTTTGCTGCTGGTCTCGGGGTGGTGGCCTCCCACATCAAGCAGACCAACTTCCCCGTAGACATGATCATTTACAGGGAGGGCGCGCGAGCCTTTTTCAGCGGCGAAGAGGTCTACTCCGTGCCGATGTACGCAGGAGACCTCGCGCTTCCCTTCATCTATCCGCCTTTCGGCGCGCTGATTCTCGGCCCGCTTACTCCGTCCTCCATCTCGGATGCGCTTGCCGGCGACATCATGGTCGTCATCTCCGATATCTTGCTGCTGGTGTGCGCCTACTTCGCCTTCAAGGCCCTGCTGCCGGACGCGGACCGGGGCCTACGCTGGTGCTTAACGACGATCGCCTGGGTCGCCGGCATGCTGATTGAACCGGTGGTACTGAACCAAGGCTTCGCGCAGATCAATATCGTGTTGATGGCGCTGGTGTTCATCGATCTGGTGCCGCGTAAGCGCTACCTGCCGCGTGGCTTCTGGATTGGGATCGCGGCGGCGATCAAGATTTCGCCGCTGGCCATGTGCCTGTACTTCCTGCTGCGCAAGGAGTTTCGCGCCATCTTCGTCACCGCTGCCACCGCCGTGGGCGCCACCCTAGTCGCTGCTGCGGTGCGGTGGGATGCCACGGTGGAGTATTTCTCCGTCACGCTGCTGGGCATGAGCTCGGGCAACGAGTTCGGGGTGGACTCCACCTACCAATCGAACAGCTCGATCAAGGGCATGCTGATGCGCTTTGCGGAATCCCAAGAGCAACTGGATGCCCACGGAACGCTGGTCAACGTGGTGTGGCTGGTGCTGTCGCTGGTGACGATCGGGCTGGGCGCGTGGCTGATGGTGGCCTTGATGCGCCGCGACATGCACGTGGACGCGATCTTGGTGAATTCGGTGATCATGTTGTTGATCTCGCCGGTGTCCTGGTCCCACCACTGGGTCTGGCTGGCACTGATCCTGCCGGTGGCAACGTGGCGCCTGCTCACCGTACTGAAGGGAAACACCGCCCTAGCAGCGGTGACTGCGCTGTGGGCGGTGTTGGTGCTCACCAATCCCCCGAAGTGGTGGTTTGGCGATGCCATCGCCGTCTTCGAGCTGGCGATCTGGCAGAAGATTCTGGTCAGTGACTTCGTCTGGCTGGCTGCGGCCGCGCTCCTGGCGCTAGCGGCTGCCATCAAGCAGGTACCTTTAAGCCAGCGGGTTCATGCCGGTGCCGAAGATCCACACGGCGATCAGCGCCACGATTCCTAGGATGATGAAAATCCAGGAGCTGGCCAGCGGGCGGCGCGCCCAGCTACGGCCGGTATCAAAGGAGTAGAGGCCCGGGCCCGTGAACTGCAGGACCACGGACAGGCCGAGCAGGATCACGCTGAGCCACACGGTGTCTGGCCAGCCGAAGACATTGAGTCCCGCGCCCTCCGAAGCGAGCGCGTGCAGGGCCATGAATCCAGTCGCCACCGTCGCGACCATCGCCGCCACCGGTGTGATCAGGCCGAGCAGCAAGAACACTCCGGCTGCCAGCTGCGCGGTGGGAAGCGCGATGGCCAGGATATCGCCGTAGGCATAGGCGGAAAAGGCACGCTCCAACCCGGCAAGGCCTTCGTCCCCGCCCAGGCGGAAGAAGGTGGCCACCGAGGTCAGGATGAGGAAGCCGCCGGCAAGGATGCGCAGCAGCAACAATCCCAGGTCGGTGGTTCCGCGGCGGGCATCGTCGACACGCGTATCGACGACCAACTCTTCCTGCTCATAGCTCACAGGAGCTTCGGTAGCTACAGGCTCTGCGACCAGCGGCTCACTGCTGAGCGCGGTGGACGGCGCTGGCTCCGTGGGCCTTTCGAACACGGTGGTGTGCGCGTCCGCGGGTTCGATCCGCTCGGGTGCGGCCCTGCCGGTGCGATCATAAATGGACGTGGTGGGGTTCTGGGCGTCGTAGGATGGCACGTCGAGGTCGTCGATCTCGTCGACGTACTCTGGTTGCGTCTTTCGGTCATTATCGCGGGGAAGTTTGTCACTCATAAGCCCAAACTTAGGCGAGGTCGCGCCTCAGGTCCGGCAGCGTGAACGGCGCGCCGGAATATTTGGTCGTTGACAGCTCACCATTTTACCCCTAGAGTTGTTGACATAACACCAAATGAATGGAGTGAGCACATGTCTACCTCAGACCACGACGCACCCGCACAAAACGCATCACCGGACGGCGAGTTCGTCCGCGACACCACCTATATCGAAGACCGCATCGTCGCCGATCTCCCCGCCGGTTCCGAGCCACAGCAACAAGAAGACGGAACCTTCCACTGGCCAGTCGAGCCAGGCCGTTACCGCTTGATAGCTGCCCGCGCCTGCCCATGGGCGCACCGCACCATCATCACCCGCCGCCTCCTCGGGCTGGAGGACGTGATTTCACTTGGGCTGGCAGGCCCGACCCACGGCAAGAGCTCCTGGAAGTTTGACCTGGATCCAGAAGAGAAGGACCCCGTCACCGGACTGCACCGCCTGCAGGAGGCCTACTTCAACCGCTTCCCCGACTACCCGCGCGGGATCACCGTCCCAGCGATTGTTGAGGAGAAAACCGCGAAGGTAGTCACCAATAACTTCCCCCAGATCCCAGTCGATTTCATCGATCAGTGGTCCGAATTCCACCGCGAAGGCGCCCCTGACCTCTACCCGGAGCACCTGCGCGAGGAGATGGAGCCAATCATCACCGAGATTTACCACGAGGTAAACAATGGCGTGTACCGCTGTGGCTTCGCCGGTTCGCAGGAGGCATATGACGCCGCCTATGAGCGCCTCTGGAAGGCATTGGACTGGCTCGAAGATCGCTTATCGACGAGGCGCTACCTGATGGGCGAGCACATCACCCTGGTAGATATCTACTTCTTCCCCACCCTGGTGCGCTTTGATCCGGTGTACTACTCCCACTTCAAGTGCTCCCGCCACAAGATCACCGAGATGCCCAACCTCTGGGGCTACCTCAAGGAGCTCTTCCAGATCCCAGGCTTCGGCGACACCACCGACTTCCAGGAGATCAAGGAGCACTACTTCATCACCCATGCTGAGGTGAACCCGACGCAGATCGTCCCAGTGGGCCCCGACATGTCGTCGATCATGGAGCCACACGGGCGCGACCATCTGCCAGGCTCCCCCTTCGCGGAGGGCACCGTCCTACCTGGCCCGGTCCCTGCCGGCGAAGAAGTAAAGCACCCGGAGCCTTTCCAGCGCCCCTAAGCGAATGGTGTGCTTGCCGCGTCGAGAGCTTCCACTGTCTCTTCAGACAGGGTGAGCTCACCGGCAGCCATCAGAGAATCGAGCTGGTCGACGCGCGAGACCGACGCCACAGGTGCGGTGACCCCCTTGGCCAGCAACCATGCCAGCGCAACCGTCGCGGGTTCGGCCCCGGCTTCGTCGGCACGCGCAACCAGCGTATCGATGAGAGCGAATGCCTCGTCGCTCGCGTAGCCTTCGGCCATCCCCGCGCGGGCCGCACCACTGAGGTCATCGGCGCTGCGGTACTTGCCGGTCAGCATGCCCGAGGCCAGCGCGAAGTATGGAAAGACGGAGGCACCAAACTCTGTGGCGATCGGCTGATAACCTTCTTCAAATTCCTTCCTGTGCAGCAGCGAGTACTGGTTTTGCATCGCCACCGGCTGCGCGCTGGTCCCCTCTGAAGCCTTAAAGAAGGCCCGCATCCGCTCCGGCGTATAGTTCGACAGGCCCAGGTAGCGAATCTTTCCCGCCTCGATCAGGTCATTAGCGATGGCGACCTGCTCGTCGATAGCCACCTCTTCATCGTCCCAGTGGTAGTAAAACAGGTCGATCGTCTCGATCCCGAGGCGACGCAGTGACCCTTCGACGGCATCCGTCGTCGCCCGGCGAGAGCGGCCGTTAACCCCATCAAGCCCACCGGATTTTGTGGCCACATGAAAGTTCTGCGGTTTGCGCGACGCCAGCCACTGGCCGATAAGTTCCTCCGACTCTCCCCCGGCATTGCCCTCAGCCCAGTTCGAGTAGGAGTCCGCTGTATCGACGAAGTTGCCGCCCCGCTCCGTGAAACCATCCAGGATGGCGAAAGTGGCATCTTTGTCCGCGGTCCAGCCGAAGGGGTTGCCGCCGAGATTGAGTGGATAAATGTCTATGTCAGTATTGGTGATATGAGCCATGCCCCCACACTAACCACTAATATTTAAGATTCAACCGAATCCGACTTATGATCTTTGTATGAACAAGACCCGCTGGCTAAACGAAAAAGAAACAGACACGTGGCTTGCGCTCTGGGCCGTCTCCTCTTGGATGCCTACCCGCCTCGACGAGCAGCTCAAGGCCGACAGCGAAATGAACTTGCACGATTACTTCACGCTCGCGCAGGTATCGCTTGCCGACGAAGGCCGCCTCACCATGACGGAGCTGGCATGCCGCACGCAGATGTCGCCTTCTAGGCTCTCCCACGTGGTAGGCCGCTTGGAAAAACGCAACCTGATGCAGCGCACCCCAGATCAGGAGGATCGCCGCACCAATATTGCCTCAATCACCCCTCAGGGTTGGGAGTTCTTGGACTGCGCGGCGCCAGGGCATGTGGAACGCGTCCGCGAAATCGTGTTTGACGCGCTCACCGCTGAAGAAGCGGAGCAGCTTGGGTCGCTGATGCACAAGATTCTGGTGAAGCTGAATCCGCCGACCCTCCCCCGCGCCTAGGCACTAATCGCCGTGGTTGCGTGAGCGTGTGGCACCAGCCCAAATATTGATACCAGCGTCTACCGCCACCTCATCGATCGCACTGAGCTCCTCTTCTGAGAAGTCCAGGTTGTCCAGCGCATCCAGGTTATGGTCGAGCTGCTCGGCACTAGATGCGCCGACAAGTGCACTGGTGACGGTTTCCTCGCCTTGGTCGCGCAGTACCCACGCGATGGCCATCTGTGCCAGTGACTGGCCACGTTCCGCAGCAATATCGTTCAACGCCCGCACCATGGTCAGGTTCTCGTCGCTAAGCATGTCCTTGGACAAAGACTTTCCGGCGGCCGCGCGCGAGTTCGCAGGTACGCCGTCCAGGTAGCGGTCGGTGAGCAATCCCTGCGCCAGAGGCGAGAAGGCGATCACCCCCAGCCCGTTGGCGGCTGCCGATTCCAGCAGAGACTCATCGTCCTCACCAGGTTCCTCCACCCAGCGGTTCACCATGGAGTAGCTGGGCTGATGGATCAACAGCGGGCAGCCTTCCTCGGACATGAATTCGGCTGCCTCCGCCGTCAGCTCTGGACCATAGGAAGAAATGCCCACGTAGAGCGCCTTTCCGCTGGCCACGATGTCGCGCAAGGCGTACATCGTCTCTTCCAGCGGGGTGTCCGGGTCTGGGCGGTGGTGGTAGAAAATATCCACATAGTCCACACCCAAACGTTCAAGGGACTGATCCAGCGAGCTCATCAGGTATTTGCGCGACCCACCGAAACCGTAGGGCCCATCCCACATGTTCCAGCCGGCCTTGGACGAAATGATCATCTCGTCGCGATGCGCCTTGAAGTCTTCGCGCAGAATCCGCCCGAAGTTAATCTCCGCGCTTCCCGCTGGCGGACCGTAATTGTTCGCCAAGTCGAAGTGGGTCACGCCGCGGTCGAATGCGCGGCGGATCGTAGTGCGCTGCGATTCCAGCGTCTTGTCATCACCGAAGTTGTGCCACAAACCAAGAGACACCCCAGGCAGTTTTAGCCCGGAGTGTCCCACGGTGCGGTAGTCCATCTCGGCGTAGCGATCAGGGTGCGGAGTATAAGTAGTCATACCTCCATAGTGCCGAAAGATTGCTACTTTTTCATCGAGGTGGAGCCCTCGTCGTCAAGCGCCATTTCCTCTGCGACGTCCTGCTGGACGGATTCCCACAGCTGCTTTCCGTCCACGCGGGAATCGCGCGCGAGCCCGCGGACCTCCTGCTTTTCCTCACCGCTGAGATCCGGGGTCTCTGGGTCCAGCTTCTGCTCGGCCAGCTCGGTCAGGCGATCACGCACGTCCGCCTCGCGGTTGATGCGGGCGTGATTCTTGATCCAGGAGATAGACGTGACGACGGTCATCACCATGCCGATATAACCGATAACCGGGTAGACCCAGCCCAGCAGGTTGGAGAAGCCCAGGAAGGACACAACGAAGCCGGCTAGGGTCACCGCGAAGAACACGACGCGGAATTTTTCAGGCCTGTTCGTCGTAATGCGACGTGCCAGGGCGTAGAACATGCCGATCGCGGTGTTGTAGATCATCGCGTAAATGATCCAGGACACGACGAAGCCGACCGCCGGGTGCAGGGAATCGAAGACACCGAGCAGTGGCAGGTCCAAGCCTCCGACCTGGTCGATGTTGAAGAAGATCACGAATGCTAGGACCAGCAACATCACGGAGAAGATGATGCCGCCCAGGATGCCGCCGCGGAAAGCCGCGCGTGACGACGACTGGTTACCACCAATCACCAGCATCATGGAAACACCCAGCATCAACGCCATGGCGGTGTAGTTCACTGCGGATAGGAGCCAGTGCCCCATCGCGGAGTCTTGCTGCATCGCAATCTCATTGAGGTGCGAGGTGTCATCCGGGAAGTTCATCAAAGTGATCACGAACGCCACGAAAATGGCGATGATGATAAACGGCGTAATCGCCGAAATCACGTTGGTGATCTTGTCTACGTCCAGCAGTCCGGAAATCAGGACGAGGACCGTCATGATGCAGGCGCCGATCCACGTCGGCCAGCCGAACTGCTGGTTCAGGTTGGAACCAGCGCCGGCCAGCATGACAAAACCGATCGCAAATAGGGTGATCACGGTGGTGATGTCCAAGAACTTCGACACGTATGGGTGCGAAACGTTTTTGAACACCGTGTTGTGGTCACCAGCAAGGAAGTGCGAGCCCAGCTGGAATAGAACAGCGCCGGAAAACACCATGACGATGCCGGCGATGACCACGCCGATTAAGCCTTTATAACCAAAAGAGACGAAGTATTGCACAACTTCTTGGCCCGTAGCGAACCCGGCACCAACGAGAAGTCCCACAAATGCCAGGGCAATAGTGATACTTCTTTTCACGAATTACCAATCCTTCGAAATATAGGAAAATGAATTTTAACGTTAACCAACGTACAGCTTTTCCTATGACTTCGCGAATGATTAACGCCCTTGCGCTGCTACGATCTTCTTTTTCACCGGTCCATCAGGCAGTTCATCGACCTGTTCCGGGCTGAGCAAACGCGCCAAAGCGGACAGGTCCGCGGTGACCGGTTCGACGGTAATCGTCCCCGGTTTCTCCCATTCGCCGGTGTAATCCTCATGGTCGGGATCCAGGTGCGGGTGGTCGGCCAGCTCGAAAGAATTCTCCGCGTCCTGATCCAGTTCTGCCGCTACTTCCTCTTGGACCGACTGCCACAGCGCGGAATCTTCCATATGGGATTCGTCGACAAGCTCGAGCACCTCCTTGCGCTCCTGCATGGTGAGATCGTCGGTCTCAGGGTCCAGCTTGGATTCTGCTAGCTCTGCCAAGCGTTCGCGGCGGCTGGTCTCTTCCACGATGTCGCCGCGGCTCTTGATCCAGGAGATGGTCAAGATCGCAACGAGCGCTATACCCAAATATCCCAGCACTGGATAGACCCAGCTGACCAGGGACTGGAACGGGACGAAAGACAAGAGGAACCCGACAGCCAGGGTACCGAAGTACCACTTCTTAAAGTTGCCCGGATTCTTCGCAGACATCCGACGACCAATGCCATAGAACATGCCGACTGCGGTGTTATAAATCATCGCGTAGATGATCAGCGCGACCACGGTGCCGACAACGGGGTGGAAGTTGTCGAAAACCATCAGCAGCGGCATGTCAGAACCGACGACGCCCTCCATGTTGAAAAACAGCACGAACACCAAAATGACCAACAGCGAAGAAAACACCATGCCGCCGATAAGTCCACCGGTTCCCGCGTGCCGGGGATTCATGTGTGAACCTGCGATCACCAAAATCATGGACACGCCACAGATCGTTGCTAGGCCGGCATAGTTCAACGCGGAGAGCAGCCAGTTACCAAATACACCAGCGGCGGCGGTGTTCTCCTTCGACAGCTCATTCAGCGCTTCGATATCAACGTCGCCAAAACTGTAGATGGTGTAGATCAGCGAGCCCACCACCGCGATGATCAGCAGCGGGGTGATCATGGAGATCACGTTGGTCAGCTTCTCCACGTTCAAAAAACCGGAGATGATCAGCAAGACCGTCATGATGACAGACCCCACCCACACCGGCAGGTCAAACTGCTGCGCCAAGTTCGATCCGGCGCCCGCCAGCATCACAAACCCGATGCAGAACAGTGTGAGAAGAGTCGACCAATCGAGGAAACGGGACACATTGGGGTGAGACACATTGTTGTAGACGGCCGAGTGATCGTCGGCAAGAAAATAGCTTCCCAGCTGGAACAAGACGGCACCCGCGACGACCAACATGATGGCCGCGAAGATCGTGCCGATCATCCCCATCGTGCCGTAGGCGACGAAATATTGGATGACTTCCTGCCCAGACGCGAAGCCCGCGCCCACCAGAAGGCCGACATAAGCAAGAGCAATGGTGATTGATTTTCTCATGCGATAGAGGTCCCCATCCTCCTTCGGCGGCGGGCGCAGTGGCCGAACAAGGATGTTTATTGAAAACAGAAATCGCCCGCGGGTTTAAAAACTACCGGAAACCTATTAGGCTTTCAGCAATTCCGCGGGCGATTTCGGTGTTTAGTTAGGCCAATTTCTTCGCGATCAGCTCATTCACCTGCTTCGGATCAGCCTTACCCTTCGTCGCCTTCATCACGGCACCGACGATCGCGCCGGTGACCTTCGTGTTGCCTGCCTTGTACTTTTCGACGATATCCGGGTTAGCGGCCAGTGCCTCGTCGACAGCCGCCTCGATAGCGCCGTCGTCACGCACGACCTCCAAACCGCGCTTAGCGACGACCTCATCAACGTTGCCCTCGCCCTCGATCACACCATCGAGCGCCTGACGAGCCAACTTGGTGGTTAACTTACCTTCCTTGACAAGCTCGACGACGCGGGCCACGTCAGCCGGAGTCACGCCGAGCGCGTCCAAGTCCTTATCCAGCTCATTGGCCTTACCCGAGAGGTAGGACACCCACCATGCGCGTGCCTCGTCCGGGGTGGTACCAGCCTCGACCGTGTCGACGACCAAGTCCAGCGCACCAGCGTTGACCAAGTCACGGAACTCAGCCTCTGGCAGCTGCCACTCCTCCTGGATGCGGGCGCGACGCACCCACGGCATCTCCGGCAGCGTGGCGCGAATCTCTTCGACCCATTCCGCAGGGGCGAAGACTGGAGGCAGGTCCGGATCGTTGAAGTAACGGTAGTCGTCGGAGTTCTCCTTCGGGCGACCCTTCGAGGTGGTGCCGTCCGTCTCCTGGTAGTGACGCGTTTCCTGAACGATCTCTTCCCCATTGACGATGGCCTGGGCCTGGCGCTGCATCTCAAAACGCACGGCCTGCTCCACAGACTTCAGGGAGTTGATGTTCTTGGTCTCCGTGCGGGTACCAAACTCTTCCTGGCCGTGCGGGCGCAGGGACACGTTTGCGTCGCAGCGCATGGTGCCTTGGTCCATGCGGCCGTCCGACACGCCGATAGCGCGCACGAGCTCACGGATAGCGCCCACATAGGCGCGTGCAATCTCCGGCATGCGCTCGCCCGCGCCGAGGATCGGCTTCGTCACGATCTCAATCAGCGGCACACCCGCGCGGTTGCAGTCCACCAAGGATGCCGTAGCACCATGGATACGGCCGGAGGTGCCACCGATGTGGGTGAGCTTGCCGGTGTCTTCCTCCATGTGGGCGCGCTCAATTTCAACGCGCCACTCGGTACCATCATCAAGCAGGACGTCCAGGTAGCCGTCGTAAGCGATGGGCTCGTCGTACTGCGAAATCTGGTAGTTCTTCGGCTGGTCTGGGTAGAAGTAGTTCTTGCGCGCGAACCGGGAGGATTCTGCAATCTTGCAGTTCAACGCCAGCCCAATCTTGATGGCCCACTCGACGCCCTTGGCGTTGACCACGGGCAGCGCACCGGGCAGGCCGAGCGACACCGGGTCAATATTCGAGTTCGGCTCTGCACCAAAGTGGGCGGAGGCGGTCGAGAACATCTTGGTCTCTGTTGCAAGCTCGACGTGCACCTCAAGGCCCATCACTGGGTCAAACTTTTCGAGGACGTCGTCGTAATCCATCAGGTCATACGCAGTCATGGCAGATAGTCTAGTTCCCGCCTACTCCGCGTGCTGTGTGAGGGTGCCACGTTGTGCGGCGCGGTTATCGATGCTGCGGAACACCATCGCCACCACGGCACCTGACAGGTTGTGCCACACCGAAAATACCGCAGCCGGCAGAGCAGCCAACGGGGTCATGTACTGGGTAGCCAAGGACGCCGCCAAACCAGAATTCTGCATCCCCACCTCCACGGCCATCGTGCGGCGCGTGGTCTCCGGCTGGCGCGTGAACTTGCCAGTGAGGTAGCCCAGCAGGTACCCGAAAGTATTGTGCAGAATCACAGCGACCAGCACCGTCAGGCCGGCGGTGGCCAGCTGATCACGCGAACCGGACACGACGATCGCCACGATCATCGAAATGGCGATCACCGAAGCCCACGGCAGCACCGGAAGCACGGCCTTGACAACACCAGGCAGCAGCAGGCGCACAACAAGTCCAGCGACAACCGGGACCAACACCACCTGCACGATGGACCACGCCATCGCACCGGCAGAAACATCCATCATCTCGCCGGCCAGCCACAACGTAAGCAGCGGGGTGAAAATTGGTGCGAACAGCGTCGACACCGAGGTCATCGTCACCGACAGCGCAACATCGCCGCGCGAGAGGTAGCTCACCACATTCGACGAGGTTCCACCCGGAGAGCACCCCACCAGGATCACACCCACAGCCACCTCCGCGGGGAGTCGCAGCAGCCAGACGACGATGATCGCCAGCAGCGGCATGATCACATACTGCGCCACCACGCCGATGAATACCGGCAGAGGCCGCTTAAACACGAGAGCGAAGTCCACCGGCTGCAGGGTCAGACCCATACCGAACATGATGATGCCCAGCAGCGGAGTCACCCACCCCGAAATAGGTGCCACAACATCTGGCGCTAGGTAGCCAATCAGCCCGCCAACGATCACGAGGGCTGGAAATCCTAACGTAGCGATATACGCCGAACGATCTTGCTGAGTTTCCATAAAGTGCTATCTTATCCCGCCGCTTTCCACCCCGTACCATAGCACCATGGCTACTTCCCTCCCAGCGCACATCATGCGCGGCGGCACCAGTCGCGGAGTTTTCCTCCGCATGGCGGACTTGCCTGGAACGCAGGCGCTTAACGACGAGCTCTGCCTCCGTCTCATCGGCGCACCGGATCCGGTGGCTTTCGACGGTTTAGGCGGCGGGGTCTCCTCCAACTCCAAGGTGATGTTCGTGGGCCCAAGCGACAGCGATGACGCCGAGGTGACCAGTCTGTTTGCCCAGGTCTCCCCCACTAAAAGAATCGTGGATTGGAATGGCAACTGCGGCAATTTGACCGCAGCGATCCTGCCCTATGCCAGAGATATCGGCCTGATCCCCGAACAAGATTCGGTGATCGTGCGCAATCTGAATTCGGGCACGCTGATGGAGGTCACTGAGACTCAGACGCGTTTCTTAAAGCCCGGGGGTGAAAAGACTGTGAGCATCTTCCCTCTGGGCCGCGTTACCGAGGTAAAAGGCGTTCCGATGACACTGATCGATGTGGCCAACCCCATCGCCATCGTGCGCGCCCACGATATCGGCGTCTCCTTGACCACCCGCGACGAGATGAATGCCGATCCGAAGCTTCTCGGGCTGCTTGAGAGTTATCGCGCTGAGGCCGGTCGGATGATGGGGCTGGATTCCACGGTGATTCCACGCCTCGCGCTGAACGACGGCAATCGGGTGTTCATGACCAGCGTGGGCATCATCCACCACGCCCTGCCTGCCACCGGGATCCTCGCGCTTGGTGCGGCGACGGCACTTGGTGGCACGGTTTTTGAGGGCGGGTACGCGTTCAACCACCCGAAGGGTGAGGTCACCGTCGAAGCGTCTGCCGACGGCGATGACCTGCACTGGGTCGCCCTGAAACGCACCGCGCGCACCATCATGCGCGGTGAGGTGTTCGTTTAGGAGAACATGGCCTTTGCGGTCTTGTAACGGTGCTTCGGCACAGTCTTGAGTTCGCCAACGGCCTCCTCCAGGGACACCAGCTCAATATCTTCGCCGTGCAGTGCCACGGAGGTACCGAAGTTACCCTCGTGCGCAGCCCGTGCCGCCGCAACACCATAACGGGTGGCAAGCACGCGGTCATAAGCGGTGGGGGTGCCGCCACGCTGAATGTGGCCAAGCACGGTGGTGCGCACGTCATAGCCGGTGCGCTTCTGGATCTCATCTCCGATGATCTGGCCCATGCCGGTAAACGTCTTGTGGCCGAACTCATCTTCCTCGCCCAGGCCAGCATCCATGGTGCCTTCCTTCGGCACGGCGCCCTCGGCGACCACGATGATGCCGTACTTCTCACCCATCTGGAAGCGACGTTCCATGGCCTTGGTGATCTCGGCGATGTCGAAAGGCTCCTCAGGGATCACGGTGTAGTGCGCGCCGCCTGCCATGCCGGCGTGCAGGGCGATCCAGCCCACGTGGCGGCCCATGACCTCGACGATGAGGATGCGGTTATGCGATTCCGCAGTAGTGTGCAGACGGTCGATCGCATCGGTGGCCACCGACACTGCGGTATCAAAACCGAAGGTGTAGTCGGTCGCGTTCACGTCATTATCAATGGTCTTTGGCACGCCCACCACAGGAATGCCATTGTCGGAGAGCCACTTCGCGCCCTTCAGAGTACCTTCGCCACCGATGGCGATTAGCGCGTCCACCTCCGCTTCGGCGAGGTTTTCCTTGATTTGGTCCAAGCCAGCTTTGAACTTGTCTGGATGCAGGCGACCAGTGCCTAGAATCGTGCCACCGCGCAACAGAATCGAGTCAATGAAGTGATCGTCGTACAGCTGCATACGCTTGTCTTCCAGCAAACCTACCCAACCGTCGAGGTAGCCCACGCAGGTGGAGCCGAACTCGGTGTTGGCGGTGCGGACAACTCCGCGGATAACAGCGTTGAGGCCGGGGCAGTCGCCACCGGATGTCAGTGTAGCTAGTCGCATAGGTTCAACCCTAGCGGTTTCGGGGCTGAATGTCCGAGCGGAAGAAGAAAGAGGCTACCAATCCCACAAACATCACCGCGGCCATGATCAACATGGTGTCCGCCGTCGCCTGCTCAACGCCAAGGTTTGGCAGCCACGCGCTCATCGCCCCGCCGATGATGGCCACACCCACAACACTGCCCACCTGGCGCACCGTGTTGTAGGCGCCTGAAGCCGCACCCGCCATGTGTTCGGGGATCGTCCGCATGGTTGTCGCAGCATTCGGCGCCCAGATGAACGCACTACCCACGCCTTTCAGCGCGGTGATCCCGATCATCCACCACACCGATCCCCCAGTGCTCATGATCCACCACGCCCACACCATGGAGGCAGTCATCGTCGCAAAGCCAATCGCCCCGAGCACCTTGGGATCAACCCTGTCCGCGGCTTCGCCGACGAAGGGTGTGAGGATGAGGGCGACGATCGACATCGGCACGGTCAGCAGCCCCGCAGTGACCGCGTCGACGCCGCGGCCGTCCTGCAGCCAATACATGATGGGGATGAACTGCGCCGCCACGGCAAAACCCATCGCGGCGATCCCCACCGAGCCCAGGGTGAAGTTGCGGTTGGCGAACAGGCCCAGCGGCAAGAGGGCCTGGTCTCCCCCGCTGCGCTGCAGCCAGAAAAACACCAGGAGCGCAAGCGTTCCGACGATCACCGCTGCCCACGAGCCGTACTGGATCCCATAGACCACACCGCCAAGGCCCAACAGCGACACGATCACGCTTGGCGCATCAATGCGTGCGGGCGTCGTCGATAAGCGTGGAACCCATGCGAAGGCCAGGCCGAGCGCAACGATGCCGAACGCGACCTGGGCGACGAACGTGGCGCGCCAGCCGGCGCCGTCGACGACCGCGCCCGCGAAGACCGGCCCGATCAAGGAGCCCACTGAGCCGACCACTCCCCACACCGCATAGGCGGGTCCGCGCGTTTCTGCGGGGAACACGCGGCCAATCACGCCGAAGGCCTGCGGCAGGAAAGCTGCAGCTCCGAGGCCCTGGATGGCTCGCGCGATGATCAACACGCTAAACGACGAAGAACCCGCCGCCAATGCCATTCCCACCAGATAGACCGCCAGGCCCAGAAGGTACATGCAGCGCTGGCCGACGCGGTCCCCCAGCCGGCCGGTCACCAACATGGGGACCACGGTGAACAGCAGGTAGATGCTGGTGATCCAGACGGAGTCGCCCACTCCCGCCGGCAGATGTGGGGTGATGACGGGAACGATGGCCTGGTCGGCCATCACCAAGAAGTAACCGAGTGAGAGCGCGCTTAGCGCCTTCCACCGGCTATTCTTCCTCTTCGTCGTCTGGGACATCTAGGGCCTGATCTTCTTCCTCCACGAGGACACCGTCGACATCCCATATTATGCGGTCCTCGGGAAGCAGCTCTGGGTGGGAGGTGCTGATGATCACAACCCCCGGGTAGTCGGCCACGAAAGCGAAGAACTTGTCGAGCCCCTCCTGGTCCAGCTGGTGATCCACGTCCTCAAAGACCAGCAGTGGAGGGTCGTTCATGATGGCGCGTGCCACCTTGAGCCGCATCACATCGCCAATGGTCCAGGGTGCGCCGTCGTTCTTCAGCTGGCGGGTCAAGCCCTTTTCGTCGTTAGCGACGGTCTCGGTCAGGTCAACCTTCGCCAAGATATCGGCCACCTGTTCGTCGGTGGCGGTAGGAAAACGGAACTTCAGCAAGCGCGAAACTGAGCCGCGCTCCAGCGGAATGTGGTCCGAGGCAAATCCGACGAGGGCGCGCCGCACCTTCTCCGGGGCCAGCCCGAAATCGAACCCATCCACATAGAACTGGTCCTCCACATGAGAGGAGAGAAGAGCGGAGAACACCATGCGCACCTGCGAAGGGTCCGAGGCCACGATCTCCACGATCTGCCCCTCTTTGGCGTGAAGCGGGTCCACCAAGTAATCGTTGACTACTAGGTGATCCACGTTCACGGGGCCGAAGTCCAGCGTAGAAATATCCGCGCCCGTCTTATCCCACGCGCGCTGGCGACGCTGCTCTCGGTCCTTGAGGCGGTCGGCCTTCTCTAGCAGTGGGCCAAGGATGCGGGTGGCAGCCTTGTAGTTCTGGCGGTATTCGACGACGCGGCCGAGGTCGGTCACCGGCGTAGCCAGAACGCCCAACAGCGTCATCGCTGAGGCCACCGTGGCGGCATCCGCCAAACCCCGGTCGGCCACCAGCACGACGAGGACGGTGCAAAACGACGCTGCCATGGCCGTCAACGCGCGCGTGAGCCCGGTAATCCAGGCGCGGTCTACGGCCGCACCGACCACCTTGTCGGACTGCTTATCAATCTGCTTCAACTCGCGCGCAACCGCACCAGAGGCACGCACCGATTCGCTGGCCATGACCGTATCCGCGATGCGGGCAGAGAGTCGGCCACGCTGTCGTCTTAAAGCGCGCGAGCGGTTGAAGGTCACCTGAGACAGGATCGGGATCGCCGCGCCGATCAGGATCAGCGGGATGGCCACACCCAGCCCGATCTCACGGTCCAACACAAGCAAGGCAATGACGACGACGCCGATCAGCGGAATTCCCGTGACCAGCGGCACAATCCCCATGGCGATCCAGTTGCGCACTGCCGAAAGGTCATTGGATGCGCGCGTCACCGTCACGCCTAGCGAACCCGAGTAGTCAGATCCGCCTACCGACGAAGTGATCAGGCGGTGCCGCTGCTCAAATACATAATCTTGACCAAGATCCTCGGCGACAACGCGTTCGATCCAACGCGCCACACCGATGCCCACTGCGGAGCCGACCAAAGCAGCAATGTCCCACGAATCGGTCTGCACATTCGCGCTCAACAACGCGTCAACGGACAACGCCATGATCAGCGCGAGAACAGCTTGCAAAACGCCGAGGGCAACCAAGGCGACAAAGAGTCCTCGGCGCCGCCCGGCCCAAATCGGAGGCATCTTAGTCACGGGACAGCAGCTTAGCAGCGACTTTCTTGCTCGTCAGATCAAAAGTTCCATGCACAGGCACATCGAGGTCCTGCAGCACCTCCGCAGCTTCCTTGGTGGCCAGTGGCGACGCGGTCATCACGCCCGTCGCGCACGCCACCTCTAGACCTGCTTCCTGCAGCGTCTGTACACCCGCGCGGGCACCCAGCGCGTCGACTGCCGAAAACACGACCTGATCGACGACCTCGTGGAATAGTTCGTCACGCACCAGGCGTGCGGTCTCTGTCTGGTAGACACCGTCAGCGATCTCGACGATCACCACATCGCAGTCCTTCTCCTTGGCCAGCACCTCCACCATGTTCACTGTGAGATCGCGAATCTTTTCGAAGTTCATCTTGAAGGTGGTGCCGTAACCAAAGTCCGTGAAGTCAATGACTTCTTTCGCGCCGGCGTCGTGGTAGATCATGCGGTCATTGCCCGCGCCGGTGCCGGTGATCTTGCCCGCGCCGACCTTCTTGCCGGCCTTGGTCAGGCCATTGGCAAGGCAGGCCATGGTGGTGGACTTGCCGGAGTTCATGGAGGTGCCCAGCACGGCGATGACCTCCGGCAGGCCTTCTGGCTTGCTGGTGCGGGTTTCGTTGGCGTACGGCGCATAGTCCTTGATGTTGACCACACCGTCCTCGGTGGCGAGCAGGCCCAGCGGCTCAATCAGGGTCGGGTCATCCATATTCGCGTGGGACTCAGTGACCACGCCTGCGATGCCGCCGGCCGCCACTAGGTGGCAGTAGTCAAGGTTGTCAGGAACATGAGCTAGGAATTGGTCCGCGGCGTAGCGGCGACCGTAGGCCAGCAGGATGAGGTTGCGGTCGAACAGGATGGCCTTGCGTGACACCTCGGTCTCCACGCGCTTGTGGTTGTGGATCCCCACCACGCGTGCCAAGACAACGTCTCCGGCTCGCGGGGCGACATCGGCGCCTGCGATCAGGTGATACGCCTCACGGTTCGCATGGTACGGCTCGGTGATAAACCGGCACGTGTAGGAGTTTTGGATGTGCTGCTTTGGCAGGGGCTCTGTGCGTCGCTCCCCCTGGGATGCCGCCGCCGGGCTGGTGGGGAGGTTTTCCTCGTTGAGCGCTTCGTTCAGCGCGGCTGTCTGACGCTGGAGCACACCAGCCTGGACCAATTGAGCTGTCATGAACTTATTCCCTTCTAAACTTTTGCGGATTAACATAAATTTTAAAGGGCTTAAGTGAATGTGCAGTGAAACAAACATGAGAAATGCTTCATCAAGCAAGTGTCGCATCTTCGCAGGTTAAGAAGCCATTCAGGCGCGTGGCTACCTAGTGTTCACCTAGGTTTCACCCAAAAATAAACTCCGATAGCCCCGGTGAAGGTCTATCGGAGTTCGCAGCGCAGATTTTTACTTATGCGCGGCCTCATAGGCTGCGCCCACGCGGTAGAGGCGATCATCATGGAACGCCGGCGCCATCAGCTGCAAACCGACAGGCAGCTGGGTGTCCGAAGCCAAGCCCACGGGCAAGCTCATGCCCGGCAGTCCGGCCAGGTTCAGTGGTAGCGTGTACAGGTCAAAGTTGTACATCGCCAGCGGATCATCCACCTTCTCCCCCAGCTTGAACGCGGTCGACGGCGTGGTGGGGGCAGCAATGATGTCAACCTGCTCGAAGGCCTTCGCGAAATCGTTGGCGATCAGCTGGCGCACACGCTGCGCCTGCAAGTAGTAGGCATCGTAGTACCCCACCGACAGTGCGTAGGTGCCCAGCATGATGCGGCGCTTCACCTCATCGCCGAAACCAGCCGCGCGCGAGAGCGCCATCACCTGGTCCGCCGAGTGGTTGCCGTCGTCGCCAGCGCGCAGGCCGTAGCGCATGCCGTCGAAACGCGACATGTTCGACGAAACTTCAGACATCTGAATGATGTAGTACGCGCCCATGACGTCGTCGAAATGCGGGCAGTCCACCCACACCAACTCCGCGCCCTGCTTCTCCAGCTCCTCGAAAGCCTTAACTACGGCTTCGCGCACGGACTTCTGGTTGCCCTCGCGGTCGAACTGACGCACCATACCGATCTTCACGCCGCTCAGGTCGCCAGATGCGCCTTCCCTTGCAGCCTGCACGACTGGTGCGATGGGCTTATCGACGCTGGTCGCATCGAAAGGATCCGCCCCAGCCATCACCTCGTGCAGCATTGCGGCATCAAGCACGGTACGTGCCGAAGGCCCGCCCTGGTCCAGGGAGGAGGCAGCCGCGATCATGCCATAACGCGAGACGGTGCCGTAGGTCGGCTTCACGCCAACTGTGCCGGTCAGGGCCGCAGGCTGGCGGATCGAACCACCGGTGTCGGTGCCGATGCCCAGCGGAGCCTGGCCGGATGCAACGGCCGCAGCGGTACCGCCACCGGAACCACCCGGGCTGCGCTCCGTGTCGTGCGGGTTGCGGGTCACCTCGAACGCGGACATTTCGTTGGAGGAGCCCATCGCGAATTCGTCCAGGTTGGTCTTGCCCAGGATCGGCAAACCGGCTTCGCGCAGCTTGGTGATCACCGTGGCGTCATAAGGCGAGCGGTAGCCTTCCAGCATTTTCGACGCTGCCGTGGTCGGCGCATCGGTGGTGACGAACAGGTCCTTCACGGCCACGGGTACGCCAGCCAGAGCAGACGCAGGCTTAGTGCCCGCCTTGATCTGCTCGTCGACCTTATCAGCGGCGGCCAGGGCTTCCTCGGTGCCGACGTGCAAGAATGCGCCCAAGTGGTCGTCAGTTTCGGCGATGCGGTCGAGATGCGCCTGGGTAGCTTCGCGCGAGGTGATCTCACCGGCGTGGATCTTCTCAGCCAGTTCGGCGGCGGAGAGGCTGGTGATTCCGGACGTTGGAACGGTGTACTCGGTCATTTTTATTCAGTCTCCCCCAGGATTTGTGGAACTACAAAGCGATCGTCTTCAACCTCAGGCGCTTGGTCCAATGCCTGCTCCTGGGTCAAGGTTTCGACAAAAACATCCTCCCGCATCGGCGCCTTGATGGCATGCGGGTGGCTCATCGGCTCAACACCGCTGGTATCCACCTGGGCCACCTTGGACATGGCTTCCATGATCTGATCCAGCTGGTCAGCGAATGTATCGAGTTCCTCGTCCGTCATGGCGAGACGAGCAAGGCTGGCGAGGCGATCAATATCCTCGCGGGAGATGTCAGACACGTGAATATCCTTCTTTGCACTTTGCGTCGGTTAACCGATCCTATGATACGGCACGAAAGAATATCTTCCTCTGTCGGGAGCACTGGTAAATTGGCTGCCATGTCTTATCTGATCCGAGTCGTGCTTCCCGACGAACCTGGCAGCCTTGGCGAATTGGCCCAGGCGTTTGGCATGTTGGGCGCCAACATTGAGTCTGTCGATGTCGTTCAGACGCTTGACGACGAGGGCTCTGTACTTGATGACATCGTCGTATCCCTCCCGAAAGATGTCATGGCCGATGGCCTGATCACCGCAGTCGGGGCGGTCCCTGGAGCCGAAGTTGACTCCATCCGCCCCTTCACCGGACGGGTGGACCGGCGCGGCCAAATTCAGATGTTGTCCCGAGTTGCGCGCTGCGCCCACGACATCCCTGCGGCGATGGAGGAACTTGTCAAAGTGATGCCAAAAGCCATGACCTCCTCGTGGGCGATCGTCCTTGAGGAAACCGCAGAGGGAGTAACGCGTGTCGCAGCATCCCAGGCGGCGCCTGCCGACGACGGCTCCTCCCCAGAACTCGCCCACGTAGAAACGGCCCGTGTCCTCGACGCGGAGGTCGAAGAATGGATCCCCGAAGGTTGGGGCATCCTGGATTCCGCGCTAGCTGCCACCCCGATTGCCAATACCAACATGATCTTGGTCATGGGCCGGATCGGTGGGCCAAGCTTCCTTGCCTCCGAGGTCGCGCATATCGGCGACCTCGGGATGATTGTGGGAACGCTAATCCGCCACGCCTGATTCGAGGAGTCGCTGGAAGCCCGCCTCGTCGAGGATGGGCACGCCGAGTTCGCGTGCCTTGTCTTCCTTGGAGCCAGCGTTGTCCCCGGCGACCACATAGTCCGTCTTCTTCGATACCGAGCCGGCGGCCTTTCCACCACGGCTCAAGATCGCTTCCTTCGCCGAATCGCGGGTGAAGTTTTCCAGGGTGCCGGTCACCACCACGGTCAGCCCCTCCAAGGTCTGCTCCGCCTGTTCAGAGGTGTCGGCTTCCATCGTCACGCCGTCTTTCGCCCACGCGTCGACGATGTTGCGGTGCCAGTCCACGGTGAACCATTCTTTGAATGCCTCGGCGATAATCCCGCCCACCCCATCGGTCTCAGCGAGATCCTCCACGGGGGCGTCGATAAGCGCCTGCATGGACTTGTAGCGCCCGGCCAATGCGCGTGCGGCGGTGGGCCCGACGTGCCTGATGCTCAGTGCGACGATGACGCGCCACAAGTCTGCTTCGCGTGCGGTGACCAAGTTCTCCAGCAGCTTCTTGCCGGTGGCGTTCAGCTTGCCTGCTTTGGTGGTGTATTGGGTGGTTTTCAGCAGATCCTCTTCCGTCAAGGAAAAGAGGCCGCCTTCGTCGATAAGCACACCCGATCGAATCAGGTCCGCGGCTGCCTTCTCCCCCAAGGCCTCGATATCGAAGGCCCCGCGCCCGGCGAGGTATTCCAAGCGGCTGGCCAGCTGCGCTGGACAGGAGCGCGTGTTCGGGCAGCGCCAGTCCACGTCCCCTTCCTTCTGTGGCGCCAAGCGCGTGCCGCACGAAGGGCACAGGGTGGGGAAAATGAATTCCCGTTCGCTGCCGTCACGCAGGTCGGCCACTGGCCCCAGCACCTCAGGGATGATCTCGCCGGCTTTTCGCAGCACGACCGTATCGCCGATGAGCACGCCTTTGCGCTTCACTTCCTCCTGATTGTGCAGCGTGGCCATCGACACTGTGGAGCCAGAAACGAAGACGGGTTCCATCACTGCGAAGGGGGTGACGCGCCCCGTACGCCCCACGCCCACCTGGATGTCCAGCAGCTTTGTGGTCACTTCCTCCGGCGGATACTTGTACGCAATCGCCCACCGCGGCGCACGCGAGGTTGCGCCCAGTCCGCGTTGCTGCGCGATGGAATCGACCTTGACGACGACACCGTCCATCTCATGGATCGCATCATGGCGGTGGTCGGCCCAATACTTCACCGCCTCACGCACCTCTTCGGCCGTGGCGGCCTGCTTCGTGTACTCGCTGACCGGCAGCCCCCAGGACTGCAGCGCTTCATAGGCCTCGTGCTGGGTGGCGGGTTCGAAACCCTCGCGGGCGCCGATGCCGTGGCAGATCATGCGCAGCTTCCGCTTCTTCACATCCTCCGGGTTCTTCTGCCGCAAGCCCCCGGCCGCTGTATTGCGTGGGTTGGCAAAGGGCTTGCCACCTTCCTCGATGCGTTGCGCGTTGAGTTCTGGGAAGTCTTCGGGGCGGATGAACACCTCGCCGCGCACTTCCACCAGCGGCGGATAGTCGCCGGAGAGGCTATGCGGGATATCGTCGATCACGCGCGCGTTGGCGGTGATGTCCTCGCCGGTGGTGCCGTCGCCGCGTGTGGCAGCGCGCTCGAGTTGGCCGTCGCGGTAGACCAAGTTGATGGACAGGCCATCGATTTTGAGCTCGGTCAGGTACGGCCCCGGCGTGCGCGCCAACCACTCGGCCAGCTCCTCGTCGCTAAACACGTTGTCTAGGCTCATCATGCGTTCGAGGTGCTCTATGTCGTCGAATGCGCCTGAGACGGGCGCGCCGACTTCCTTCGTTGGAGAGTCGGGCACGGCCAGTTCTGGGTGTTCTTCTTCCAGTGCTTGGAGTTGGGCGAAGAGCTGGTCAAACTCGGCATCGGAGATGACGGGTTGGCCGTTGTAATACAGTTCGCGGTGGCGTCGGACGTCCTCAGCGAGGTCGTCCCATTGACGGCGGAGTTCAGCAGATTGTTCGGTCACAGCGTCCAAGTCTAGCTAGAGTAGAACCCATGCCAACGTTTAATGCCTCCCGCATGCTCTCCTTCGACCTTGAGACCACTTCGGCCAATCCGAATGAGGCGCGCATCGTCACCTCCGCGACCGTGAAGATCGACGGAAGTAACGTGGACGCGCGCGAAGAGCTTGCAGATCCGGGCGTAGAGATTCCGGAAGAAGCAGCCAAAATTCACGGCATTTCCACCGAAAAGGCACGCGCCGAGGGCCGCCCTCACGACGAGGTATTGGCCGAGACCGTCGAGATCATCAAGAAGGGGTGGGAGGATGGCCTCACACTCGTCGTTTTCAACGCCCCCTATGATCTGACGGTGCTGCGCCGCCTGACCGGGGATTTCACCGTGACCGGTCCAGTCTTCGACCCATACCTAATTGACCGCATGATGGACCGCTACCGCAAGGGCAAGCGCAACCTCACCGCGTTGTCGGAGTTCTATGGGGTGGAGCTGGGCAACGCCCACGAGGCGACGTCGGATGCTTTGGCCGCAGCACGCATCGCCTGGAAGCAGGTCAATAAGGTGTGGCCTGAGCTAGCTCAGACGGACGCCGACGAGCTGATGGAGAAGCAGGCCGTCAAGCACTATGAGATTCAGGATGATCTGCGCAAGTACCTCGAGTCCCGCGGCCGCGATGCCTCAAACGTCTCGCTCTCCTGGCCGATGATTAGCTAAGGAAATCCCTGCGCAGCACCTCATCGCACTCGCGTGCCTGGGCATAATTACGCGCCGTTTCTTGCAACGTCTCCCCCGCCTCGGCGTAGACGTCCAGCAAGGTGTTTGTCGGGTCGAGCTGCAGCTTATCGACGAATTCTCCTACCTGCTTCGGTTCCTTCGGGGCAATGGCAAACTTGTGGTCTCCCGCTAATGCGGCACCCGCCTGGTCCAGCGTCTCCGTGTACGTGAGCGTGTCGAGGTCCACCGTCAACCACGCGGCGTCGAAAAGCGGAGCGCTGGTGTGAAGTAGGTGCTCCCCGAAACGGCCGAGTCGGTCCAGGATGTCGTCGTCACGCACCGCCCTGATCGTGTCAAAGTCCGTTGTGCCCTTGACCTCGCCCGCCCGGATTTCGGGGAGTCGTGGTTCGTCAAGTTGCAGGATGACGGCGGCGTCGAAGCGGCGCGTGAGGTCGTCGATATGCGCCTGCGCCGTCTCGACGAGTGCGGCGGTGAGGTCCTCGAGCGCGCCATCGTCGGAAAGCATGCGGTGGCCGTTGCCCATCTCGATTTCGGTGGCGAGCGTCCACGGGCCAACCAGCTGCGTCTTGATGTGCGTGAGTTTTCCGGCCCACAGTTCCTCGAGCAGGTCCAAGTCCCGCTCCATTTGGTCCGCTGCACGACGAGTGACCAGCTGCGGCCGCTTCGTCACGCGCCACGAACGCGGGCCCCGATCCACATGGATCGGCAGCAGAGAGGCAGTGCGTCCCACTAGGTCCGAACCCAGGCCGCGAGCCGGTAGCTGCGGGATGTGTGGCAGCGGTGTTTCCGAAATCGCGATGTCTGCCGCGTGCACCAAATTTGTGCCGGGCATCTCCCCCAAGCCGAAAGAAGTCATGGTGTGTAATCCTAGCAATTTTCACACGCTAGAACATATTTTCGAAGGCGTGCAGGGCCATGTCCGGGACGTGTTCTATAGTGATAACGAAACATCCACAAGACACCCAAAAACACTGCATGAACAGGGCATTCTCGGGAGGGCCTCATGCTTAACACACTAGAAAAACCGCCTTTAGAACACTCACCTACACTCATTGACCAGTACGGCCACGAGCTCAACGAGCTATCCGCGCGTATCAACAACGAAGAAGACTTCGGCGATCTCGGAGAGCTCCTCGAATCCGTGGGTTCGTTGAAAAAGTTTCTTGACCAACTCATCTGCGTGGTCCTCGTGCGCTGCGAAGACCAGGGCAACGCGGACTTTTCCGACGCCCAGAGTAGGGGCGCTGCAGCCCTCGCCCTGGGTGTCACCAGTCATCGCGTATCCACCATGGTCAACGTCGCCCGCGATGTCACGCAACCAACTCAATTCCAAAAGCAGTTTCTCGAAGCCGAACCCAACTTCCCTGCCACCACGGAGGCATTCCAGCGCGGCGCCATTAGCTTTGATTCCTGCAAAACCATCCGGGACATCCTCGGCGATGTTGAACGCAGCCCTGAGTGGTACGCCCTCGAGGCCCAATTCGCCGCGATGGCCATGCACATGCGCCCCGACCAGCTCCGAGCGCACGCCAAAATGATGATCATGGCCCTCGGCATGGCCACCAACAAAGAAGACCGGGAAGCACGTCGCGGCGTTGGCATCGGTGGACAAAAAGCCGATCTCATGTCCACTCTCTTTGGTGAAGTGGACGACCAGCTGGCGACCTTATTGAAGAGATTGTTCTTGGACTACGGCAAGCCCGGCGCGCTCCTAGAAGAAGGAGCTGACGATACCCGCACCAAGGGCCAGCGCCAGCACGATGCCCTCAAGGCTGCCCTCATGGTCGCCCTGGAGCAAGGCGGCCCGATGGCGCCGAAACGCGGGGTCGCCTCAGTTGTGGCAACGATGACCGTCGATCAGCTCGCTGCGCTCAACGGTGTTGCCATGACCGATGTGGGCACCGTGGTCAGCGTCGAAGATCTCCTAGAGATGGGTGCTGCGAAGCATTGGTACCTGGCGGTCCTCGACGGAACAACGGGCAACTTGCTCCATCTGTCACGCACGCGAAGGGGCGCGGACATGGCCATGTACCTAGGCTTGCTTGCCTCTCAGGGAGGTGATCAAACTCCAGGTTCCAACGTTCCCGCTGCTCAGTGTGAAATCCATCATGCGATTGCCTACGCCATGGGTGGAGAAACTTCCGAGGACAACCTCATCTTCATCTCCCCCTGGACGCACCGCAAGGTCGATGACAAAAAGGAAAATGAGAACAAGTACTGTACTGTCGTCGAGGACGGAAAGATCTACTTCCGCGAACCACGCTATGTCAACCGGGATCGGCCGTTAGCGACGAACTGCGCGCCTTGGTTGTACCTCAACCCCGGCCAGCAGATCCGCTACGCGGCCAAAGGGCAATCACGCAGTTGGTTTGCCCACATCACCGACGATATCGACCCGTTAAGCCGTTCCGCAGATCGTGCCTGACCCCAATACGATATCGCCTTTACCGTCCGGGTCTGGCAAGTACAACACTGCTGCCTGCCCCCGAGCAACACCAGAAAGGGGTTCCTTCAAGTCCAGTACCATCGAATCCTCGTCGATACGCGCCCAGCATGGGACGACTGATCCGTGTGCGCGGATCTGCACGTTTGCTTCGAATTCACCGCGCATGTCTGGGTGCAGCACTTTGAGGCGATCAGCCGTGATCTGACTGACCTGGAGAGCCGAACGGGGCCCAACGGTCACGGTGCCGGTAGCTGCATCGACGTCGGTGACGTACCGCGGTTGCCCGTCAGCTGCCGGGACCTTGATGTCTAGGCCGCGGCGCTGCCCAATCGTGTACTGGAACGCGCCATCATGTTCCTTCAGCTTGGTGCCGTCTTGGTCCACGACCATCCCGGGGCGCATGCCGATCGAACGGCCCAAAAAGGCCTGCGTGTTTCCATCAGGGATGAAGCAGATGTCATAGGAGTCCGGCTTCGAGGCAGTCGCGAAACCATGTCGCTTCGCTTCCTCGCGGATCTCGGGCTTCTCTGTATCCCCGATCGGGAACAGGCAATGGTCGAGTTCGTCGCGCGTCATCACGCCTAGCACGTAGGACTGGTCTTTATTCGGGTCGACGGAGCGACGCAGGTTGCCTTCATCGTCGACAATCGCGTAATGGCCGGTGGCGACAGCGTCGAAGCCAAGTGCGCGGGCGCGTTCCAGCAGCGCCGAGAACTTGATCTTCTCGTTGCAGCGCAGGCACGGGTTCGGCGTTTCGCCCGTGGCGTAGGACTCCACAAAATTGTCGATGACTTCGAGCTTGAACCTGTCCGAAAAGTCCCACACATAAAAAGGGATGCCAAGGTGGTCGCACACCCGGCGCGCGTCGGCCGAATCCTCCAGCGAGCAGCAGCCGCGGGCAGATTCGCGCGTTTGTTGTGCGTCCTGGGACAACGCCATGTGCACGCCGACGACATCGTGGCCGGCTTCCACAAGACGGGCGGCCGCCACTGAGGAATCGACACCGCCTGACATAGCTACAAGAACACGCATGTCAGGCAGTGTACCCTTTGTTGCCATGGCCCGAAAACAGCAGGAAAACCAGACTTATGAGATCGATACCGGCATCGCCGAGGTGGTGGAAGAACCCGACGGGTCGGTCACCCTGCTGGTCAACGGGGTCCCCTCGTCGAACAATGTTCCGGGTGATCCGGAGCGTCTTGAGTTCGAATATATGCGGTGGATCGTCGCGGCCATCGAGGAGCTGGCCCCTTCACAAGCGAAGCCGCGGCTGACCCACTTGGGTGGCGCGGGTTGCTCACTGGCGCGTTACTTCGCGCACGTGTGGCCGGCGTCGCGCAATACTGTCGTCGAGATCGACATGGAGTTGGCGCAGCTGGTGAGACAGATTTTCGACATCCCCAAGTCCCCCGCAGTGAAGATCCGTGTCGGCGATGCGCGGGAAGAGACCGATAACTTCTATCCGGCAAGTAGGGACATCATTATCCGCGACGTGTTCGCCGGAGCCACCACGCCCCGCAACCTCACGACGGTCGAGTTTTTCGCCGCTGCGCGGGCATCGCTTGCCGACGAAGGCCTCTACGTTGCCAACTGTGGTTCTCATGCGGATCTCACCAACGCTAAAGATGAATTGGCCGGGATGTTGGAAGTGTTCCCTCATGTGGCTGCTATTGCTGATCCACCCATGCTCAAGGGGCGCCGCTATGGCAACATCATCTTGCTGGGGGCCAACTACCCACTGGAAGATAAAGGTGCGCTTACCCGGCGCCTTCTCCAAGGCGCGGTGCCGGCTCATTTTAAGGGTCACTCATGGGCGCGGAATCTCGCGGCAAAAGGCACGGTACGACGAGATACGAATCCCGCCTAATTCATATGTGGTCAACTCAGATGAAACCAAGATTAAAGTCTATTCATTTACGCCTTTTCAAGTAGACACGTCATTTCGGGAGGGATACTATCCAGATTGTCCTGAATAATATCTATATACAAGGTAAGAATTACCATGCCTTTGGTCCTTTCGACGCTGGTTCTAGTACTCTCTTTGGTCTCTCTTGGAATGCTTTCCCGCCAACGTTTTCGTCGCACATTCAAGCGCTCTCTCCGAAAGCCGGAGCAACACTTGTGGCTACTTAATACAGGCTTTCTCATCGCAGCCGTCTGCAGTGTCCTTCACCTGATCACAGAGAATGGCTGGTTGGTTGTCGCTGCGGTGCTGGTCTTGATCCTCACGCTTGCCGCCTTCGCCGTCATCAACCTAGAGTTCCGCATCCCGGAGCGCGCTCCGAGCCGTCGCACCAGCATCCTCTTCGTGGCCGCGCACCCAGATGACATGGAGATTGCGTGCGGATCGACGATCGCAAAGCTGGTGGACACCGGCCACGAGGTCCACGGCATCATCATGTCGGACGGCTCCGACGGCGGGGATGCGTCGTTACGCCCCGATGAGGCCCGCGAGGGAGCGAACTTCCTCGGCCTATCGACGCTGCGCATTATGCACATGACCGACCGCGCGCTGAATTCGCACATGAATGAGATGATCGCGGTGATTGAGGAAAGCATCGTGCACCACAACCCGGATATCATTTTCACCCACTCGAAGAACGAGGTGCACCAAGATCACCTGGCCGTGCACCAAGCCGTGATGCGCGCCGGGCGTAATCACCACTCAATTCTGTGCTTCGAGTCCCCCTCCGTCACCACTGATTTCAAGCCGACTGTCTTCGTCGATGTCACGGATTATTCGGACGTCAAGGCAGAAGCAATCGCGGCGCACGCCAACCAGGCCGGAAAGCCGTACATGACGCGCGAGATCACCGATTCGATCACCACATTCCGCGGGCGCCAAGCACGAGTGCGCCGCGCGGAAGGCTTCGAACCGATGCGCCTGAACTTGAATGACCCGCTTCCCCTCTAAGAAAGAATTTTCGTGACTACTTTTCTCATTACTGGTGTTGGTGGGCCGGCCGGCTCGTCGTTAAGCGCACAGCTGCGCGAACGCGAGCACAACGTTGTTGGCGTGGACATGGTCGAGCTTGACGGTGCCCTGCAGGGCCCGCGCGCCGACTCGCCGGAGCTGATCCCTTTTCTGCGCCGCGTGATCGAAGAGCACAACGTGGATGTTTTCATCCCCACCGTGCAGGACGAGCTGCCATTCATCGCCTCCGCGGCCCCACTGCTGCCTTGCACGGTGGTGCTGTCGGATCCGCTGGCTATCGGGCTGGCACACGACAAGTGGTTCACCGCCCAGCACTGCGCTGACCATGGCCTATCGGTGCCTGAGACGGTGACGGGCTCGAAGGATTTCCCGCACTTTCCCCATGTGGTCAAGCCGCGGGTAGCGCGCGGCGGGCGCGGGGTCGTCGTCGTCGATACGCCTGAGGAGGTCGGCAAGGAGCGTGACGACGCGCTAATCCGCCAATCCTTTGCCCCTGGCGAGGAGTACTGCCCGCAGCTGTATATCGGCCGCGACGGGGAGATCCTGTGCATGAACCTGCGCAAGACTAAGCTGCGCGACGGCCGGGTGGGTAACGCCGACGGCGTGGAGCGCGCTATGCACACCGCCGTGGAGGAGCTGGCGAAACAGGTGGCGCGTCTGTTCAACCTGCGAGGGCCGGTCGACATGGACATTCGGCTAAACGACGACGGCACCCCAGTACTGCTGGAGATTAACGCGCGTTTCGGCGCGAACTCGGCCCACACCCCGGAGATTCTGGACGCGCTGCTGGCGGAGGTGCTTTAGCCCATGATGGCCTTCTACATCTTCACGATGGGGCTGCTGCTGTTCCGTCTCCTGTTTGTGCCTTTGTCTCTAGCTCATGAGTTTTTGGCGCGTCGTCGGCAAGTCCGAGGCAACTTGGGCGTACTTAACGACGAACCGACCGTGTCCGTGGTGGTGCCTGCGCACAACGAGGAAACGGTGCTGGAAGCGTGCGTGCTGTCGATCCTGGGCTCCGGCTACGAGAACATGGACGTGGTCATCGTGGACGATGGCTCAACCGACCGGACGCGCGAGATCGGCGAAGCACTCGCTGCTGAGCACGACAAGGTGCGCTACATTTACCAGGAAAACGCAGGTAAGGGCGCTGCGCTGAATCATGGGTATCGCGAGTCGACCGGCGATTTCTTGATGTTCATCGATGCCGACAGCGTCTTTACCACGCGCACCGTCCCTGAGATGCTCAAAGCATTCCACAACGTCAACGTCGGCGCCGTGTGTGGCGACGACCGGCCCTCCAACCTGGACCGGGTGCTCACCTGTTTCCTCGCGCTGATTACGCACGTGGGAACGGGCCTGGTGCGCCGCGCCTTCGATATCTTGCGCGTTGTGCCCGTCATTTCGGGCAATTGTGGCGCTTTTCGACGATCGTGCCTCGACGAGGTGGCTCTCGTCGATCCGGGCCGGCCGCTACGTGAAGACACCATCGGCGAAGACCTTGAGCTGACATGGAAAATTCACCGCACCAGCTGGCGCGTCGTTTTCGCGCCTCATGCGCTGGTCTATGCGGAGTCGCCATCAAAAGTGAAGGCCCTGTTTAAGCAGCGTGTGCGGTGGGCGCGCGGTTTCCTCCAAAGCTTCCGCTACCACTGGAAGTGCATGTTCACCCTGCGCTACGGCTCCTTCGGTCCCTTTCTTTGGTTCGCGGTGGCGACGATGGTACTGCTGCCGATCACCCAGGTTGTGCTGCTGGCGTGGGCCATTTGGGATCTGCAGAATGTCCAGTGGGCTACCTCCGCTGGCGAGTTCTGGGCTGGGGCGTGGGGCGTGCTAGTGGCATCCGGTTTGGTGCTGTCCGTCATCCTGTTGGTTATCGCGATGGCGATGTCGAATTCCTTGGGTGACCTGCGCCATGCGTGGACGCTGCCGATCTGGCCCTTCTATTCCGTGCTGATGTCGTTTACGATGATCCGCGCACTGCATTTAGAGATTACCAATGCAGAGCACGTTTGGAACAAGCCAGAACGCACTGGCGTGATTTCCCATACGAACACCACGCAACTGCCCGCGAAAGCCGTGGCAGCTTAAGCCTGAGGAGGCTCCCACAACTTGAGAAAAACCGTACTTGCTGTAATTGGCGTGGCAGGCATCGGCCTCGCCGCGTGCTCCACTCCAAACCGCGCGACCGCCGAAGAACTGACGATCGGGATCGGGTGGGAATCAGTCTCCGACGATTCGGTGGACTGGGGCGAGGTGCGCGAGCGCCTCGACTCTTCCGACACCGACGGGATCACGGTTGGGGTGGGGCGTTCAGACTTCATCGGTTTTCCCGCCGCCGGCCAAGAAGAGTACTGGGCTGCCGACGTGAAGGCGGGCGAAGATCGGGTCCGCGATGTCGTCGATACGCTCACTGCGGATACTGACCGGACAGTGACCCTCACGATCGATGTGATGGCCCCGACGATCGTCGACACCAATCCTGACTATGTGGGGGTCTTCGCTGATGGCTCGCCATCGGAGGATTTCCCATCGGCGACTGCGCTGCGCGAGGGCGAGGTCGGCGACCGCATCGAGGCCATGTGCGGGGCGGTCGATGAGCGCTACTCGCCCGACGCGATTGCATTGACGGAGCTGATTGGCGATTCATTTTTCTCGCCTACCGACGAGCAACTCTACCGCGAGATGACCGGCGAGCCAGGCTTTCCGCGCCACGAAGATGGTGAGGTCAATACGGCCGATGACACCCTGAACGATTGGCAGTCGGGCATCATCACCGATGTGATCGAGCGTTGCAAGGGCGCCGCAGACAGTCAAGTGGTCATGGACGCGCGGGTCAACTGGGACGCGCCGGGCGAGAACCGCTTCGACTCCGGCCACCGCTACGACGATATTTTGGCCACCGGCGCCGACCTCACCCTGTGGGCATACACAAGCCTGTCGGACGAAGAACCAGAGACCGTCGAGGCAATTGCCCAGGGGTTGCGTGGGCGTTTCGACGAAAGCGAGCAGGAACGTATCACTCTGTCGCTGGGCCTGTGGGGTGACCTAACACCGAAGCAGCTAGAGACAGCGCTGGGAGCCACCGGCGATTTCCACGCTTCGGTGACTCCCCTGTCGTTAATGACTGATCGGCACTGGGCCGTGCTGGAGAATTAGCGCATCGCCTTATTTGCATTCTCCAGCAGGATCAGCAGATCACCGACTGTGTAATTTCCGACCGCCATGTTCTCCAAGTCGTCGAGAGGCAGCGCTCCAGTCTCGATCTGCTTCACGACGGTGCCGACGATATTGGAAGCGTCTTCCGTATCGAAGCCAACGGACTGTGCGGCCTCCTGCAACGCCGGCGAAGAGATGACACCCAAACCGACCGCGATGATCGCAGCAACCAGCGCGGTGTTGTCCTGGCCGAGGACCTCCAGCGATGGGGTTTCCGGGGCCTCGATGACTTCCAGGGTGCCACCGGGCGAGGCAAGGTTGCCGGCGGAGAATGAATTCAACTGAGCATCGTTACCGTTGAACAGATTCATGTCCACCGGGGTGTCGATGCCGGCGACGCGCCCGTTGCCGGAACGCTGCCAGAAGGAGACTGTGTCCCAGCCGCCCACCGGCTTTGGCGCGTGGTTCTGGTAGGCGGCCAGCCACAGCGGGTACTCCGAAAATTCAGTGGTATTGCCCATATCCACCTGCCAGAAATAGCGGTAGGTGTAGATCATCGGGGTCTTGCCGGTTAGGGTCTTCAGCTCGTTGAGGAAGGTCCGAGTCCAAACACTCAGCTGAGACGGCGACAGGCCTTCGGAGACCTCAATATCCAGTACCGGCGGCAGGCTAGTCTCTGGCGCTTGTGCCATGACAGATGCGAAGTGCGCGGCCTGCAGGCGGGGGTCGGTTGCCGGGCGGGCGTAGTGGTACGCGCCCGTGAGCAGGCCTGCGTCATTCGCGGCCTCGACATCTTGGGCGTAGAAATCATTGGTGAAGCTAGTGCCCTCGGTCGCCTTGACGAAGGCGTAGCGCTGGCCGTCAGCAGCGACGGTGGACCACCTGATCGGGTTTCCGCCAGGGTGCTGGTGGCCGGCGACATCCACGCCGGAGGCCGCAAAGGGGTTGGCAAACGCTTCGGCGCGTGGGGCGAAGGGAACTGCGATTAAGGCAAGGGCCATCGCGACTGCGACGATGACAGAGTTCAGTTTTAGGGAAAAGCGCATGAGCTTAACCCTAAACCAGTTATGTCACATCAGTAACTCGCGAAACACCCTTAACTTTATAAGTTTCCTGCAACACGCGCCTTTGCCACAATGTCAGCGATGTGTTCCACCACAAATCGCACGTCTTCCTCAGTGGTCGTCCTACCTAAAGTGAGGCGCAAAGCCCCCATCCCGGTCCGGGTATCCACCCCCATCGCTTCCAGAACATGGCTCATCCGGTTCACGCCACTGGCGCACGCAGAGCCGGTCGACGCCGCGATCCCGGCAGCATCCAGCAGCATGATCAGCGAATCACCATCTGCGCCTGCGAACATGAAGTGAGCATGCGTGGGCAGCGCGGGTTCGCGAGTGGTCACGATCACGTCGTCGATACGCGAGGTGACACCAGCAATGAGCTGGTCGCGCAGTCCACGGATGCGTTCCATGTCTGCGGCCATTGAGTCGGTCGCCTCCCGCAGCGCGGCGGCAGTCGCGGCCGCGGTGGCAACGTCGACGGTGCCAGGGCGAATGCCGCGCTCCTGCCCGCCGCCAAACATCGTGGCGGCGGGGACCGGAGAGCGGCGCACCAACAGCAACCCAGTGCCGCGTGGCCCGCCGAATTTGTGGGCACTAATTGCCAAAGCCGTGGCACCAAGTGCGTGAAAGTCGATGGGCAAGCGACCAGCCACCTGGACGGCGTCGATATGCACGGGCGTGCCGACGGCCGAGGCGCGCGCCACCACTTCCTCAACGGGCTGGATGGCGCCGGTCTCGTTATTGGCCCACATGCAGGTCGCCACGGCGGCCGGTTCGTCTAGGGCCGCAAGGTCCGTGACGTGGCCAGACTTTTCGACCGGCAGCCACTCCACGTTGGCACCCTCCAGGGCCTGAACAGTCTCCAGTGCCGCGGGATGTTCGATGGGCGTCGAGACCACTCGATCAAGGCTAGAGGCTTGATATAGGCCCCTGATTGCAATGTTGTCCGCCTCAGTACCGGAACCGGTGAACACCACTTCCACGGGATCTGCGCCAAACAGCTCCGCGATCTCTTCGCGCGCCTCAGCCAGAACCTTATTGGCATGCCGGCCATCGGCGTACTGTCCCCCAGGGTTTAAAGCGCCGGCATGTTCCACCCATGCGTCAATCGCGGACTGGCGCATGGGTGTGGTAGCCGCGTGGTCGAAATAGTGACTCACTTGCGCTTGTTAAGCTCCGTAATCAGCGCGGGCACGATCTCTTCGACATCACCCACGACACCGATGTCGGCGATCTGGAAGATAGCCTCGTCGGAATCCTGGTTCACCGCGACGATGGTGCCGGAGGTCTGCATGCCGGAGGTGTGCTGGATCGCACCCGACACGCCCAGCCCGATGTACAAGTCCGGGGAAATGGTCACGCCCGTCTGGCCGATCTGCGCGCTCGCGGGGGCCCAGCCCTCGTCGACAGCATCGCGGGTCGCGCCCACGGCGGCCCCCAGAGCATCGGCCAGCGGTTCGACGTACTCCTCAAAACCAGTCTCCGAGACACCGCGCCCGCCGGCAACCACCACGGTGGCCTGGTTCAGGTTCGGACGATCGCCGCGCTCGGCAGGGCTGAAGGACGTGACTACGACATCCTTGGCCGTCGCGGTGGGAAGCGGCATTGGCGCCACCTGACCGGCTGCGGCCTCCGGCACCGGCTTCACCGAGCCCGGGCGCACCGTGTAGACCGGGCAGGCCCCGCCGGCAGCTGCCGTGGTCACCACGGAACCGCCGAAGATTTCGTGGCGGGCAGCGCCGCCAGCCTCGATACCGACGACGTCGAGCAGCACGCCCGATGCAAGGCGGGCAGCCAAGCGGCCAGCGATCTCATTGCCGCTAGCGGTGGCCGCGATGACGATGGGAGCAGGGTTCGCCGCGCCCAAAGCGTGCAGAGCATCGACCTCAGGCAGGATCAAACGCTGGCTGTAATCCTCAGCGGTAGCGTCGATCACCTGGGCGGCGCCGGCCTCTGCCAGTGCAGGTGCAAGCGCTTCGGCCTGGCCGGCCTCGCCGACAACCACCGCGGAGACAACGCCCAAGGGGCGCGCTGCGGTGATCAATTCGTTTGTAACAGGGTCAAGCTGGCCGGAGTTGTGTTCGACCAGAACATAGACGTGCGACATGTGGCCTCCTAAACCAGGTTCTTTTCGACGAGCTTGGACACAACCTGAGCTGCAATATCTTCCGGCGAGCCGGAATCGATGATCTCGCCCGCGGCACGTGCCGGCACCTCAGTGGTTGCCTGCACGACGGTGGCCGAGTTATTCAGGCCGACCTGGCCGGCATCCACACCAATCGCACCCAGGTTCAGCTGCTGGATCTCTGCCTTCTTGGCAGCGGCCAGTCCCTTAAAGTTCGGAAAGCGCGGACTAACGGCCTTCTCGGACACGGAGAGGACGGCAGGCAACTGTGCTTCGAGCTGCCAAGTGCCCTTCTCGTCGTAACGCGTAGCGCTGACCTTATCCCCTTCGATAGCCACCTCACCGAGCTCGGTCAGCGCTGGGATCTGGCGGTATTCGGCGAGCAGGCCGGCCATCACGCCGCCCTGACCGTCCGAGGACTGGTTACCAGTGACGATCAGCACGACGTCCTCGATGGTGTTAATCGCGTTGGTCAGGGCCCACGCGGTGGCAACAGCATCGGAACCGGCTAGGCCTTCGTCGGAAAGCAAGACCGCGTCATCGGCGCCCATCGCAAGGGCTTTACGCAAAGCCTCGTCGCTGCCCTCTGGGCCCATCGACAGCGCGACCACGCGGTAATCGCCGGCCTCCTTGAGCTGCAGGGCAGTCTCTACTGCGTATTCATTAATCTCATCGATGATCGAATCGACATTCGTGCGATCGAGCGTATGATCCGGCTCTAGGACTTTCTCAGACCAGGTATCCGGAACATTCTTCACCAGCACCACGATGGTGGCCATGAATGCTTCACCTCTCCATTGTTGCTTTATTTTGTAACGCCCTACAGTAGCCTAGTCCGAAAGTTGGGAGGAACGCTCCCCCGCCCATTCGCGCGGTCCGCACACGAAGGCGACGGCCGAATTTCCGATCCGCGCGATCACCACCGCCATCGGCTTCTTTCCTTTAAGTTTCATCTTTTTTCGCAGCTGATCGGGGTCAACATCCACTCCCCGCACGAGGATTTCCACGCTACCGGCACCGTGCGCTTGCAAAGCCTGGCGAAGCTTCTTCAGCGGCACTTCCTCGATGAATGGAAATCCACTCCAGCCCTCCGGAATCGCGTCCCCGGATACAAACGCGATGTGCTCATCGAGCATCCACAAGCCGTGCCGCGCCGCCCACCCACGCACCAGCCCGGCGCGAATCACGGCACCGTCCGGCTCGATGATGAAGCGTCCGGGGGCTGCCACCTCTACGTCGTCGGGGTCGCGGTCGGTGACTTTTTCCTGGCGCGTACCCAGCATGATCGCTTCACGACGATCGCCCGTGCCCACCCCGGGCGTGTAGAGGCAGGCTTCTTTCACCGCGCCGTCGACGCTGACCACGCTGACTAAGCCGTCCCATTCGGAGTAGTCGAGGCCGGGGGCGCACTTGACGGCAAGTTCGCGGCCTGGGTAGGCGGCGAGCAGGTCAGGAAGTGGCGGCAAAAGCTGGGCGGGATCGGTGATGCGACGGCCTCCTGCGCGGCGGGCGGGGTCGGCGACGATGACATCGGCGGGGCTGGTCGGTGTCAGTGCGTCGGCGCGCAGCAGCCAGGCATGGTCGCCCAGGTTGTGGCGGGCCATGCGCAGTCGTTGTGGGTCAAGATCGCTGCCGATCCACTCCATGCCGCGGTCCAAGACAGGCGGGGCTTCCGTGCCGATGGAGCAGGTCACGTCATGTACCAAGCGCGCCCCGGCGGCGTGGAGCTTTGCGGCCCGATATTCTGCGACGATGCGTGGGGTGGCTTGCTGGGCAGCGTCGGAATCGGCTAGCCAGTGGTCCGGAAATTTTTCGGTTCCCGCGCGGCGCGCTGTCGCTAGCTCGATGACTGCGCGGGTGTAGTCGCCGAAGTGCTCGCTGGCCACTTTGTGGTCGGCCAGCATCGATTTCTTGGTCAGGGCGAGATCACCGGTGACCTCGTCGATAAGCGTGCTGTGCTCACGGAGGAAGCGGATCTCGTCGTCAGTGAAAGCCACCTATTTTGCCAATTCTGTCTTCGGGGATGTGGGTGAAAAAATCAGCGTAGCGCGGGATGTGGGTGGGATCGCCCACCACGGGGCTTAAGTCCTGCTCGCGCGCTGCGGCTTGGACTTCGGCGACGGTCTCGAAACGCGACAGGTCCAGCAGCTGCGCCCACGTCGATACGGCGAAGCGGACGAGGCCCACGCGCCACCCCTCGATGAGCAGGCTGGGCGGGAACCAGTTCGCATCATCGGCTTCCCCGGTGTCGCCGTCTGGGGTCTGGCCCTCCGGCACCGTTGCTACGAAAGAGAAGGTGTCGAACCAGTTGCCCACCTCAGACTGGCCGACCCACCGGCCCCACGGCTCAAGCTTGTCGGCGTTGACCTTCAGGTTGTTCGCGCGCAGCACGTCGGTCAGGGACGCCTGGTGGGAGACGAGCTTGTCGCGCGCGTCCGAAAAAGGGCGGGTGTCGGACAACATGGTGCCGTCGGAATCGGCCACCAGCAGTGTGCCGGTCTCTTCATAGATTTCGCGCACGGCCGCAAACACAAGGGCGTGCGCTTTGTACTTGTTCAGGCCAAGGCGGCGGGCCATGGAGACCACGCTGCGCCCCATCCACAGGTCGCCCGAGTCCCAGGACCGGGGTGGGAAATCGCGGCTGTCCACTCCCCCGCCGGGAAACACAGTCATCCCCGGATAGTTCCGCATGGTGCGCACGCGCTCTTGGGCCCACACTTCCAGCCCGTTGTCCCCGTCGCGCAGCAGCATCACGGTGGCGGCCAGACGCCCGCCGTTAAAGCCGGTAGTTTCAGTCGGGTCGATGCGGTCGACATTGTCCGCCGAAAAGGCGCCGCGTGATCGGTGCATCCACCCACCTCCTCTTCCTATGCTCGGTGCGCTCCTCCCCGACGTGACCTACGGGCGAAGTACCGGCCGTCTATGCGCTCCAGCTGAATGGGCTGGTGGTAGGCGGTGGTCAAGTTTTCGCTCGTGAGAACGTCGTCGATAAGGCCTTGGGCCACCACGTTACCTTCATCCAGCAACATTGCGTGGGTGAAACCATACGGAATCTCCTCGACGTGGTGGGTGATCATCACGATTGCGGGCGCGTCTGGATCCAGGGCGAGGTCGCCGAGGTAAGCCACCAAGTCCTCGCGCCCTCCCAGGTCCATGCCGGCGCCTGGCTCGTCGAAAATGAGCAGCTCCGGGTCGGTCATGATGGCGCGGGCCACCAAGACGCGCTTGCGCTCACCTTCGGACAGTGTCCCCCAGCGCCGGTCGATCAGGTGCAGCGCGCCGATCTGCTCGAGCTTCTCAGCCGCCTGGTCATAATCCATCTCGTCGTACTGCTCGCGCCAGCGCCCCAGGATCGAATAACCGGCGGAAATCACTAGGTCACCGACCTTTTCATCGCCGGGGATGCGGTTGCCTATCGACGAGGAACTCACGCCAATCGAGGCCCGCAGGTCGCGCATATCGGTGCGCCCAATTTGTTCTCCAAGCACGAAAGCGGTGCCAGAAGACGGGTGCACTTCCGCCCCTGCCATCCGGATCAGGCTGGTTTTTCCTGCCCCATTGGGGCCGACGATCACCCAGCGCTCATCAAGTTCCACCTGCCAGTCCACAGGGCCTACTAGGGTATTGCCGCCGCGACGCAGTTCGACACCGCGGAAGTCGATCATCAAATCGGGATCAGTTTCGAGCTGGATGTCATTCATGTCTCCTATTGTGACCTATTTTCCATCACCACGGTGTAAGTGACACGTTTTGACTAAGGTAGAAGACGAATGATTTTCTTAGAGATGGAGTTATGAAAAATGACTGGACGACTTGGGATCGATGACGTACGGCCACAGATTTCCGGCCGCACCCTACCGGCGAAAGCTGTAGTCGGAGAGATCGTACCGATCTCCGCACTGGTCTGGCGCGAGGGACATGATGCAGTAGCTGCCACCGTGGAAATCATTGGCCCGGAAGGCGAGCGCGATTCCATCCTCATGCAGCAAGAGACGTTCCGCCCCGACAACGTCCACGCTGTGTTCGTTCCCGAGTCGGTCGGCCTGTGGCGCTTCCGCATCGACGCGTGGTCGGACCCCATGTCCACTTGGCGCAACGCCGTGACGAAGAAGCTGGATGCCGGCCAGTCTGCCGAAGAGATGGCCAATGACTTCCACCATGGCGCCGAACTTTTTGAGCGCGCGGCGGAGAACGCCCCAGATGCGGACGCTGAGGTCTTGCTGGAGGTTGCGCGCACGCTTGACGACGATTCCCTGTCCGCAGAAGAGCGCGTCCAAGCAGGGCTAGCTGAAGAAGTATTAGACATCCTGGCGGACTACCCGCTGCGCGAGCTGGTCACCCGCGGCCCCATCTGCGATATCGCGGTGGAGCGTCGAGACGCCCTTGTCAACTCTTGGTATGAACTCTTCCCCCGCTCGACCGGCGGCTGGGATGAGGACGGCAACCCCGTCCACGGCACCTTCGAGACCACTGCCGCAGCACTGGATCGCGTCGCTGCGATGGGCTTCGACACCGTCTACTTCCCACCCATCCACCCGATCGGTGAAATCAACCGCAAGGGCAAGAACAACACCCTGACCACCGTGGAAGGTGACATCGGTTCCCCGTGGGCCATCGGTTCGTCGGCAGGCGGCCACGATGCTGTCCACCCAGAGCTGGGCACCGAAGAAGACTTCGTTCGCCTCATCGAACGCGCCGAGGAGCTGGGCCTAGAGATCGCACTCGACCTCGCCCTGCAGGCAGCACCAGACCACCCATGGGCTGTGAACCACCGCGAATTCTTCACTGAGCTGGCGGACGGGACCATCGCTTATGCCGAGAACCCGCCGAAGAAGTACCAGGACATCTACCCCATCAACTTCGACAATGACCCGAAGGGCATTTACAACGAGGTCTACCGCGTTGTCATGCACTGGGTGAACCTGGGCGTGACCACCTTCCGTGTGGATAATCCACACACGAAACCGGTGAACTTCTGGCAGTGGCTGATTGAGCGCGTCCACGAAACCCACCCCGAGGTCATCTTCTTGGCAGAGGCCTTCACCCGGCCAGCGCGCATGTTCGGCCTGGCCAAGAGCGGCTTCTCCCAGTCCTACACCTACTTCACATGGAAGACGTCCAAGGAGGAACTGACGGACTTCGCGCTGATGGTTGCAGGTCTTGCCGACGTGTCCCGCCCGAACCTGTTCGTGAACACCCCGGACATTCTGCACGAATCTCTGCAGAAGGGTGGCCGCGCAATGTTCGCCATCCGCGCCGCGCTGGCCGCGACCATGAGCCCACTGTGGGGCGTGTACTCCGGATATGAGCTCTACGAGCATGTCCCTGTCCAGGAAGGCAGCGAGGAGTACATGAACTCCGAGAAGTATGAGCTGCGCCCGCGCGACTACGAGGCAGCCCTGGCAAACGGCGACTCCCTGCAGCCATATATCACCCAGCTGAACCAGATCCGCCGCGACAACCCGGCCCTGCAGCAGCTGCGCAATATCCACTTCCACCAGATCGACAACCCGAACCTGATTGCCTGCTCCAAGGTGGATGCCGTCACCGGCAACGCCGTTCTTGTCATAGTCAACCTTGATTCCTATGGCATGCAGGAAGGCATGATCGACGTGGATATGGAGGCGATCGGCCTTCGCCAAGGCGACTCTTTCCTAGTGCATGATGCCGTCAGCGGTGCAGAGTACGCCTGGAGCGACCGGAACTTCGTGCGCCTCGAGCCCTTGAAGGATGTTGCCCACATCTTCGTCCTGCCGGATGTGCTGCCCGAACGCCGCGAAAAGCTGGCGTGGCGCGAAATCCCTGAGCACGACTATCGACCATAGGAGTGTCCCCGAGGGCCTTGAGGCTTCACGCCGCGCCCCTCGGGTAACTTCATTATTGAATACCTTTTACTATCGACCATCGAAGGAATACCCATGACTGAGGGCCAGAACATCGACCCCGCTCTGTTGATCCCGGACGCGGACCGTGAGCGACTGCGCAATTGCAGCCACCACGCACCACATGATTTCTACGGCTGGCACTCCACCTCCACTGGGTCGGTCGTACGAACCCGCCAGTTGGGCGCTGAACATGTGCAACTGCTCATACACAACCAGGCGTACGACATGACCCCCATCGGCGACGACATCTGGGTCTACGGGCTTGACGACGAGCTCACCCCGGACTACCGCCTGAGGATCAAGTACCCGGATGCTGAACCTGTCATCATCGCCGATCCCTACCACTTCCTCCCCACCTTGTCGTCTTTCGACCTGCACCTGATCGCAGAAGGCCGCCACGAGCGGCTGTGGGAAGTTCTCGGCGCAAACGTGCACTCCTACGAGACCACCATGGGCTCAGTCAGCGGTACCGCGTTTGCTGTGTGGGCGCCCAATGCCCAGGGTGTCGCCGTGATCGGTGACTTCTGTGCGTGGAACCCCAACCAGTACCCAATGCGCGTGCTTGGTTCCACCGGCATCTGGGAAATCTTCATTCCCGGTATTAAGCCAGGTGCCACCTACAAGTTCGCCATCCAGACGAAGGACGGTCACCGCCGCGACAAGGCCGACCCGATGGCGAAGCAGACTCTTGCCCCGCCAGAGACCGTTTCCCAGGTTGTGGACCAGTCCGTGTACCAGTGGGGCGACGCCGAGTGGGTCAAGAAGCGCGACGCCTGCGATACGATCAACGCCCCGATGAGCGTCTACGAGGTCCACTTAGGCTCGTGGAAGATCGGTAAGGGCTACCGCGAGCTTGCCGACGAACTCGTCGAGTACGTGTCCGAGCAGGGCTTCACCCACGTCGAGTTCCTCCCCGTGGCGGAACACCCCTTCGGCGGATCCTGGGGCTACCAAGTCACCGGCTACTACGCTCCGACCGCGCGCTGGGGTTCTGCCGACGATCTGCGCCTCTTGATCGACAAGCTGCACCAGGCCGGCATCGGCGTGATCATCGACTGGGTGCCTGCGCACTTCCCAAAGGATGATTGGGCCCTAGCCCGCTTCGACGGCACCGCGCTCTATGAGCACCCCGACTGGCGCCGCGGCGAGCAGAAGGACTGGGGCACCTACGTCTTCGACTTCGGCCGCAACGAGGTGCGCAACTTCCTCGTCGCTAACGCGCTCTACTGGCTCGAAGAGTTCCACATCGACGGCCTGCGCGTCGACGCGGTGGCGTCCATGCTCTACCTTGACTATTCCCGCGAGGACGGCGAGTGGCTGCCCAACCAGTACGGTGGCCGCGAGAACCTCGATGCCGTCCAGTTCCTCCAGGAGATGAACGCTACCGTCCACCGCGAGCACCCGGGCGTTGTCACCATCGCCGAGGAATCCACCTCCTGGCCAGGCGTGACCGCCCCCACCGAGCAGGGTGGCCTGGGCTTCAGCCTGAAGTGGAACATGGGCTGGATGAATGACACCCTGGAGTTCTTCAAGCTGGACCCAGTCCACCGCTCCTACCACCACAATGAGATCACATTCTCCATGGTGTACGCCTTCTCCGAGAACTTCGTCCTGCCGTTCAGTCACGATGAAGTGGTCCACGGCAAGGGCTCTCTGTGGGGGCGGATGCCGGGTGATGATTGGAACAAGGCCGCTGGCCTGCGCACCTTGTTCGGCTACATGTACTCCCACCCAGGCAAGCAGCTGCTCTTCATGGGCCAGGAGTTCGGCCAGACCGGCGAGTGGGATGAAGCGCACTCCGTCGACTGGTCCAATCTGGAAGGCTGGGGCTCCGAATACCACCTGGGCGTCCAGCGCCTGGTACGTGACCTCAACGTCATCTACAAGGACCAGCCGGCCCTGTACTCGCAGGACAACTCCCCAATGGGCTTCCAGTGGGTCAAGGGCGACGATGCCGCCAATAACCTGTTGGCGTACATCCGCTGGGGTACTGACGGCACCCCGATCCTAGTGACGATCAACCTGGGCGGGACCTCCCGGCAGAATTACCGCCTCGGCGTTCCTCGCGCGGGCGCGTGGGAGCTGCTGCTCAACTCCGATGACAAGGTCTATGAGGGTGCGGGAAATGACCTGCCCCACACCGTCTACACCTCACCCGAGGCGTGGGACGGCCAGGACCAGTTGGTAGAACTGCACATCCCAGCGATGAGCGTGCAGTACTACGTTTTCAAGGGTTAAAACAGTGAAGAGGCCAGGCGCGTCCTGGCCTCTTTGACGCGCTCATCAGCGGAATCAAACAGCCCGAACAGCTCGAGAAGGCGGGCCTTCGCAGCCTCTTTCTCATCACCGGCGCTGCGCTCCATGAAGGACAGTAGCCGATCAAAAGCCTTCTCCGGGGCGCCAGCGACAACCTCCGCGTCAGCCGCGTCGAGTTGCTTAGCGACGACATCTGGTGCCGCCTCCGCCTCTGCAATCGGATCCGTCGTCCGGTTCTGTGGGTCGAGGCGTTTCACCACAGCCACGGTTGCCTTGGCCTGCTTGACCTCTTTGTTCGTCGGATCTTCGGCGAGGATCTCGTCGTAAATGCGCGTAGCTGCGTCAAAATCACCCAGGTTGAGCGCTGAAGTAGCAGCATCCAAGCGCGGATCCTGCGGTTCTTCCTCCTCGGTAGCCCCTGGCAGCCCTTGGAGCTGCGGGCCGATCTGCTGAACTAGGGTGTCCACCCACTGCTTCAGCATGTCCGCAGGCTGGCCACCTTCAAAAGAGGTCACGGGGCGGCCGGCAGCAAGTGCGAGCACGGTGGGCACGCCACGCACGCCCAGAGCCTGAGCGATCTGCGGGGTGGTATCCGAGTCGACGTATCCCACGACGAATGAATTCTCGCCCTGCGCGGCCAGCTGCTGGAACGTGGCCTTCAGGTTCTCGGAATCCTCAGAGCGCGCCGAGCCGACCAGCACCACCACGGGCACCTGGACGGAGCGCTGCAGAACATGCGACTCCAAGTTCTCTTCCGTGAGAGTGAAGAAGCTCTCCACGGCACTCGAGGCCAGCTTTTCGCGAGCCTCTGCCTGGTGTTGGAGGCGGCCCAAGTCAATGGCACCATGCGGGGTTGTCATCTAGTTCTCCTTCTTCATAGCTTTTTCTAGCGAGTCCATCTTCTGATGCAACTGGTCCGTGTACCCTTCGCGAATATCGGCCTTGATCACCAGCGATACTCGCGGGGAGACAGCGCGAACCACGTCTGTGGCGCGCTTGATCACGTCCATGACCTCGTCCCACTCCCCTTCTACGATGGTGAACATCGCGTTGGTTTCGTGCGGCAGGCCGGATTCGCGCACAACGGCGACCGCTTGGGCCACTGCATCTGCCATCTCGGCGCGGGGGTTATTGGTCACGGTGGGAGCTACAGAAAATGCAACGATCATGCAGACCAGTGTAACCAGATCTGCTTATCGACGATCCCAGCAGTGCCGGTGCCAGTGGCGGCGATCATCTCCCCTGCCCCCGTAGTCACGGGGCCACGCCACGATGTGCGCAACCCCGGGCGGAATGTTCTGGTTGCACCCTGGACACACATAAAACTTGGTTGCCCGCGAGGCACCGATGTGTCGCATCAGGAAGATCTCCCCGTGCGTCCAACGTGGACCTTCCACCTCTTGTGTCCCCAAATAGGAGGCTCCATCGCGCGGCAACTCGCGAACCGGGCGTGGCGCGGCTCCCCTGCCCCGGCGCCGTGAAGGGCGATTACGACGAGGCACCTAAAACAACCTCAACTCATTAGTCTCGATCCCCCGCAGGTCATCATAATCCAGTACCACGCAGCGGATCCCCCGGTCCTCCGCCAGGGTCCGTGCCTGCGGCTTAATCTCCTGGGCCGCAAAAACTCCGGACACAGGCTTGAGCAGTTCGTCGCGGTTGAGTAGCTCAAGATAACGAGTCAGCTGCTCAACGCCATCAATACCGCCACGACGCTTCACTTCCACGGCGACGTTTGAGCCATCAGCAGCCTGCGCCAGCAGGTCGACAGGTCCAATCGCCGTCGGGTACTCCCTGCGCACAAGCGTATAGCCTTCGCCCAAAGTAGTAATGTGTTCAGCCAGCAGCTCCTGCAGGTGCGCCTCGACACCATCTTTCACCAGACCAGGATCCTGGCCGAGGTCGAAGGATTTCTCATGGTAGATCTCCTCGATGGTGATGCGCAGCTGTTCACCCTTGGGGTTTTCGACGATCCACAGCACCTCACCGGTATCGTCGCCGTCGATATCCACGATGGCCTCTTCGACCACAGTGCACGGCGGAGTCATCCAGTTCAAGGGTTTGTAGGCACGATCGTCGGCATGCACGGAAACGGAACCATCGGCTTTGACCATGATCAATCGATCAGCCATGGGCAAATGGGCATCCAAACGGCCGACGTAATCCACAGAGCAACGGGCTATGACAAGACGCATGCCCTCTACCTTAACCTTGCTGGCGCGCCCGCCCAATCCGCTGGGACAACACGCGGTGGTCTTCCTTTTCCTTCCGCACATCAGAGGCGGATTCGAGCCACGAAATCAACGCCATAATGCCCCGGCGATCCGCCGCGATCTCATAGGAGCGGTCGTCGACCAACACCTGTGTGATGCGGGTATCCCGGGGCATAATTTCAAACTCTTCCGCTGTCGGCGTGCGATGCGCTTCCACAACAGTGTGGCGGCGATCAATGACCAAATCAGCGCAAGGAGCAATGGAGCGCAGCTTGTAGAAGTACACCAAGTCGCTCTTGTAGCGGATTGATCCGTGCCGCCATGAATAGGTGTTTTTCGCAGGGTAGGGACGCACTAGCACAGTCGTTCCGCGGGACCGGAGCGCGACAAACCGCCACGCAGCAAGAGCTATGCAGGCTACTACGAGGATGAGCGACACCCAACCGACTAACTCCATGACGGTTCTCCTGAAAGTCCCATTGAAGGTTCTATAAAATTCAATTACTAAAGATACTACTCTCCCCGCGTCAACACTCCAATCGCCTTTTTGGTGTATGTCCTAAAGCACACTTGCGTAGAGAAAAACCCGGGCCCTACCGCACACTGTGGCGCGGTAGGGCCCGGGTCGAATCTATCCGAGAAGGAAGAAAGGCTTACTGCCTTTAGTTGTTGCTGCGACGAACAGCGGCCAGCTCTGCTTCGGAACGGGCCTTGAGGGTGTCGTCGTCACTGTCCAGAGCAGACTCTGCCTGAGCAGTGTCCACCTCATCGGCGAAGATGGCGTAATCCGCAAGGATCGTCACCTTTTCCGCAGTAACCGACAGGAACCCACCCTGGACGGCGGCAATGATCTTGTCGCCGTCGACAGGGGTGATGGTCACGACGCCATTCTCCTTGAGCTGACCCAAGATTGGCTCGTGGCCTGGCAGCACACCGATCTCACCCTCGGTGGTCTGAGCGGTAACGATGCTGGCCTGACCAGACCAGAGCAAGCGCTCCACTGCAACCAATTCAACGGTGATTTCAGCCATGTGCTTCTCCTACTTCTCCTGCATTGCTTCGTACGCCTTCTCGACGTCGTCCAAGCCGCCCAGACCATTGAAAGCCTGCTCTGGGTAGTGGTCGAACTCGCCATCGCAAATGCGCTCGAAAGCTTCGATGGTCTCCTCGAGAGGAACGAAGGAACCAGGGTTGCCGGTGAACTTCTCTGCAACGAAGAAGTTCTGGCCCAGGAAACGCTCTAGGCGACGGGCGCGCTGAACGGTGAGCTTATCTTCCTCACCGAGCTCGTCCATACCCAGAATTGCGATGATGTCCTGAAGTTCCTTGTTCTTCTGCAGGATGTTGATCACGCGCTGCGCGACTTCGTAGTGCTTCTCGCCAACAATCGACGGCTCGAGGATACGAGACGTGGAGGTCAGCGGGTTCACTGCTGGGTAAATACCCTTGGAAGCGATGCCACGGTCAAGCTCGGTGGTCGCATCCAAGTGGGCGAAGGTGGTCGCTGGAGCCGGGTCGGTGTAGTCGTCGGCAGGCACGTAAACGGCCTGCAGAGACGTAATCGAACGGCCCTTGGTGGAGGTAATGCGCTCCTGCAGCACGCCCATCTCATCTGCCAGGGTTGGCTGGTAACCCACAGCCGAAGGCATACGGCCCAGCAGGGTCGACACCTCCGAACCTGCCTGGGTGAAACGGAAGATGTTGTCGATGAAGAGCAGCACGTCCTGGTCCTGAACGTCGCGGAAGTACTCCGCCATGGTCAGGCCCGACAGAGCGACACGCATACGCACGCCTGGTGGCTCATCCATCTGGCCGAAGACAAGCGCGGTATCCTGCAGCACGCCCATCTCTTCCATCTCGAGGAACAGGTCAGTACCTTCACGGGTGCGCTCGCCCACACCGGCGAACACGGAGGTACCAGAGAAGTTACGCGCGATACGGGTAATCATCTCCTGGATAAGAACGGTCTTACCCACACCTGCACCACCGAAGAGGCCAATCTTGCCACCCTTCATGTATGGGGTCAGCAGGTCGATGACCTTAATGCCCGTCTCCATGATCTCGGTGGAGCCCTCAAGGTCCTTGAAGGCTGGCGGCTCGCGGTGGATGCCCCAGCGCTCACCGTCGACACCCACGGATGGGTCGTCGAGGCAGTCGCCGAGGGCGTTGAATACGTGGCCCTTGACCTGGTCGCCCACCGGAACGGTAATCGGGCGGCCGGTGTCAACGACCTGGGCGCCGCGGACCATGCCGTCGGTTGGGCCCATTGCAATGGTGCGCACGAGGTTGTCACCCAGGAACTGGGCGACCTCAAGCGTCACGGTCTTTGCGACTGCCTCGAGAGTGATCTCGACATGCAGCGCGTTGTAAAGTTCGGGCATCTCGTCGCGTGGGAACTCCACGTCAACGACTGCACCGATGACGCGAACAACGCGACCGGCAGAGGAACCTGCCTGGCCCGTGTTCTGCTCATCAATCTGAGCTGTAGTCATGATTTAGTCACTTTCTCCGCTGTCGGACAGCGCGCCAGCGCCGCCGATAATTTCGGTGATTTCCTGGGTGATCTGTGCCTGACGGGCCTGGTTCGCCTCACGAGACAGGTCGTTGACCAGCTCGTTCGCGTTATCCGTTGCCGCCTTCATCGCAGTACGACGTGAAGCCGACTCACTTGCCGACGACTCGAGCAGGATCGCGTACAGCGTCCTGGAGACGTAGGTCGGCAGTAGTGCGGTCAGCAGCGTGTCTGGATCCGGCTCGAATTCCATATCAGCCTGAACCTCGCCGGAAGACTCCAGCAAAGATTCCTGGCGGACATCGACTTCTTCGATAACCGGCTCGATCGGCAGAATCTGATTCACAGTTGCTTCCTGCGTCAGCATGGAAACAAACTTGGTATACACCACGTGCACCTGGTCGAAACCACGTACCGGGGTGCCTTCCTCAGTGAACAGACCTTCACGCCACTTGGCTTCACCTTCGGAGCTCGCTTGGAACCCGTCGATGAGGTGACGACGCACATCGTGTGTCGCCTCCCAGGTTGGATCCTGTGACCAACCGGTCCAAGCACCAGCAATATCCATGTTGCGGAATTTGTAGTGCCCGACGCCCTTGCCACCGGTGACGTAACGAACGACCTCATAGCCACTTTCCTCGAGAAGCTTCTCAAGTTCGGCGGCCTTCTTCAGGACGTTGTGGTTGTATCCGCCGGCCATGCCGCGGTCAGAGGTGACCACGAAAACGGCAGCGACCTTTCCATCCTCACGCTCACGGAGCATGGGGTAGTCCAGGGAGCTGGCGGCTGCGAGCCGCTCCATGACGTCTTGCAGTTCGTTCGCGTAAGGCTTCGAAGCCTCAACACGCTGCTGGGCCTTGGTGATGCGCGAGGTCGCGATCAGCTCCTGGGCCTTAGTAATCTTCTTCGTGGAGTTCACGGACCTAATACGGTCACGCAATTCGCGAAGTGTTGCCATGGTTTACTCTCCTCCCTTCCTTGTGCTTAAGACGGTGAGTAACAAATTTCTTACTTCTTGACAGTCTTACGCTGGACGGAGAGTTGAGACTTTTCGATGTCCTGTTCATCCAGTGCCTCAGCCTCTGGCTCACGCACGATGCGCTCACCCGAGGTGGTCTGGAAGGTCTTCGCGAAGTCTGCGTTAGCCTTCTCGATCGCGTCCTTGGACTCGTCGGAAAGCACTGCGCCACCAGCGATCTGCTCGTAGACCTCTGGGTTAGAGGAACGCAGGTGCTCCTGGAAGTCACGCTCGTAACGACGAACGTCCTCGACGGGAACGGAGTCGAAGCCGCCTTCGTTAGCGAGGTGGATGGACACGATCTGGTACTCCACCGGCTGCGGGGAGGACTCGGGCTGCTTCAGCAGCTCAACCAGACGCTCACCGCGCTCCAGCTGACGCTTGGAAGCAGGGTCCAGATCGGAAGCGAAGGTAGCAAACGCCTCGAGATCGCGGTATGCCGCGAGGTCAAGACGCAGGTTACCTGCAACCTTCTTCATACCCTTGGTCTGTGCTGCACCACCGACACGGGAAACAGAGATACCCACGTCGACTGCAGGACGAACACCCTGGTTGAACAGATCCGACTGCAGGAAGACCTGGCCGTCAGTAATAGAAATAACGTTCGTTGGGATGAAGGCACCCACGTCATTCGCCTTGGTCTCAATGATCGGCAGAGCGGTCAGGGAACCTGCGCCCAGCTCATCATTCAGCTTTGCGGCACGCTCCAGCAGGCGGGAGTGCAGGTAGAAAACGTCACCTGGGTATGCCTCACGGCCTGGAGGACGACGCAGCAGCAGCGAGATGGCACGGTAGGCCTCTGCCTGCTTGGTCAGGTCATCGTAGATCACCAAGACGTGCTTGCCCTGGTACATCCAGTGCTGGCCCAGTGCTGCGCCAGAGAATGGTGCCAGCCACTTGAAACCAGCGGAGTCAGATGCCGGAGCTGCCACGATGGTGGTGTACTCCAGCGCGCCATTGTCCTCAAGGGTCTTGCGCACACCAGCGATGGTGGAACCCTTCTGGCCAATTGCGACGTAGATGCATCGCACCTGCTGAGACGGATCACCGGTCTCCCAGAAAGCCTTCTGGTTCAAGATCGTGTCAATACAGATCGCGGTTTTACCGGTCTTACGGTCGCCAATGATCAGCTGACGCTGGCCACGACCGATTGGGGTCATCGCGTCGATGGCCTTGATGCCGGTCTGCATTGGCTCTTCGACCGGCTGACGGTCGAGAACGCCTGCAGCCTGCAGCTCAAGTGCACGCTCTTCGGTGGAATTGATTGGGCCCAGGCCGTCAATTGGCTGACCCAGTGGGTTGATTACGCGGCCAAGGAATTCGTCCCCGACCGGGATGGACAGGACCTCTCCGGTCCTGCGTACCTCGTCACCCTCTGCAAGGGTCTCGAATTGCCCCAATACCACGACACCGATGGTGTCGGTCTCAAGGTTCTGTGCGACGCCGATGACGCCATTGGGGAACTCGAGCAGCTCATTCGCCATGCAGCCTGGTAGCCCGGAAACTTGGGCAATACCGTCTGCTGCCGAAATGACCACGCCGACCTCCTCTCGGGAGGCCTCCGCGGAGTAGCTCGAGGTGTAGTTCGCTATCGCGCTACGGATCTCATCGGAGGAGATCGTCAGCTCCGCCATGTTCTTCCTGCTCTCGGTAGATTCTTCCAGCATATGTGTTCTATTGGTCCTTAGTAGTTGGTGGAGGCGAGGTTATTGCGGAGACGTGTGAGCTTGCCACGCGTCGATCCGTCGATTACCTCGTCGCCCACCCGGATGATCATCCCTCCGAGGAGGCTGGGGTCAACCTCGGAATGAATGGCCATCTCTTGACCATAAATGCGTCCAAGCTTCTCGGCGAGTGCCGAACGCTGTCCTTCGTTCAGTTCCTCCGCAGTCTTCACGTGCGCCGCCGTACGGCCAGTCAAGGCTGCTGCCTCGACGGCGAGGTTCTTCACGTCGTCTACGGGGTTGTGCTCTGGTCGGCCAATGACCTGCAGAGCCAGTGCTTCAGTAACGGTGGTTACTTTGCCGTAGAGGACGTTAGCCAAAAGGCCACGACGACGCTCTGCGGTTTCTGTGCGATCGGACAGCAGCTGCGTGAGCTCGCCTTCGCGGTCCAGGATTCGAGACAGCTGGAAGAGTTCATCTTCCACCTGCTGAAGCTGACCTTCGGCTTCGGCGCCGCGCAAAAGTGCTCGACGGCCAAGCTGGACTAGTCCGGTGCGCATTTCGCGCGGGGTGGACCACTCACTTTCGGCCGCTGCACGCAGCACCTCGAGGGTGCGGTCTGCAACCTTGCCCTGGAAAATCTCGGTCATGATGCCGGTGCGCTCGTTGCTCTCCGCAGAGGAGTTTGCAACTGCGACGCGCAGCTGGCGGTTCTGATCGAGCTGTTCCACAGCGAGGAAGAGTTCGGCGCCAAGTTGCTTGGCCAGTGGCACGTTGTTCTCTGCATTCCAGAGCATCGTGTCAATGTGCTCGCTGACCTTTGCTAGTGCTTCGCGACTTGCTGCTCGCATATCGCCTACTTTCGTGCCTGTGAGACGTTATCGAGCTCAGACAGGAACTGGTCGATCGTGCCGGAGCGACGGCTGGAGTCCGAAAGTTCGGCTCCCAGCAGCTGCTCTGCAAGGTTGATCGAGTTCTGTCCAAGTTCGGTACGCAGTTCTGCAACAACCTGATCACGGGATGCCTGCAGCTGCTTCTCACCGGCTTCGACGATGCGACGGGACTCTGCTTCTGCCTCTGCACGCATGTCAGCCTGGATCTGCTTGCCCTTTTCACGGGCTGCTTCGCGGATCTCAGCGGCTTCAGCGCGTGCTTCCGCCAGTTGCGAGTTGTTCTTTTCCAGGGCAGCCTTTGCTTCAGCCTGAGCGGCTTGAGCACGCTCAATGCCACCCTTGATCCGGTCTTCGCGCTCAGCCATCATTTCCTGGAAACGTGGAAGAACAAACTTCCACATGATCAGAAGGATGATGACGAAAACTACGGCAGACCAGACGACATCGTACAGCTTAGGCAAAAGGATGGAGTTGCCGCCTTCAAATGGCAACGTCTCAGCCTCCTGCGCAAGGTAATAAATGACGTTCGTCATAGGTTGCTCCTGTTTCTAAAAAATGGACTGTTACGGCGTTTTTTAGAACAGGAAGCCTGCAACGAGGCCGATCAGGGCAAGAGCCTCAACGAAGGCGATACCCAGGAACATGGTGGTACGCAGCTGGCCGGCCATCTCAGGCTGGCGTGCCATGCCCTCGACGGTCTTGCCGACGAGGATGCCGATGCCCAGGCCTGGGCCGATGGTTGCGATGCCGTAGCCGATTGCGCCAAGGCCGGTCACGGAGGTTTCTGCAGCCTGTGCCAGGATGATCTCGTTCATGTGAAAGTCGTTCCCTTTCTAGATGTCCGATAGCGATTGGATTGTTAGTGCTTCGGACGATTGTGACGAAGTGGTGTGGGGTATTCAGTTGGTCACGCGCGAACGCGTTTTGTTAATGCGAATCTGCGTGTAGCGAGAGCTCAATATATACAGCCGTCAGCAGTGCGAAGATGTACGCCTGCAGGAAGATAATAATGAGCTCGTACACAGTGAACAGAACCGCTGCGAAGATGGTCACAGCCGACATCGCAGTCCAGCCGTTGAGCTGCCAGAAGAAGAAGTTCGTAGCAGAGTACAGCAGGACCAGAATGATGTGGCCGGCCAGGAAGTTCGCCATCAGACGAAGAGCCAGGGTGACCGGACGCAGGATGAATGTCGAGAAGAACTCGATCGGTACCACCAGCAGGTGTAGAGCTGGAGGCAGGTTCGGGATAACCACCGAAGACTTGATGTACTTGCCAAAGCCGTAGCGCTGAGCGCCGGCGTAAATCATTGCAATATAAGCCACTACCGCGAACACGATCGGCGCACCGATACGCGCGTTCGGGGAGATATTAAGGCCTGGAATGATCGTGGCAACGTTCATGATGATGATCGTGAAGAACAGCGTCGCGATAATCGGAAGGAATCGCTTGCCATCCTTCTTGCCGAGGATGTCCTCAGCAATGTGCACCCTCACAAAGTCAACTGCGATTTCGCCAAAGTTCTGCAGACCTTTAGGAACCAGCTTCGGGTTCCTAAAAGCAAGAACAAAAAAGATCACCAAGATCGCCGCCATCAGCAGGCGAACAATCATGATGCGATCTAGTGCGAACGCACCACCGAGGAAGTCTTCCCCGATGATGTGACCGTAGTATTGCCCCGGGAAAAATTCTGGGTCCAGTTGGGGTGGATGGAACTCACCCTTCATGGCCAAAGTCATAACGCTCAGCGTTCTCTCCCGTTCTCGGGCCGCACCGAAGGTATCGATGCGGTGCGATGGACGTCTTCAAATCGTCTGCCCCCGCGGCGGACTNCGTCGCACATCAGCGTCCGCGGTGGCAGGGGATGTTCCTTGGCGAACTATTCCGCCTTAGTAACCCGCAAGACAGCCTATCAGCCCACATCAATTTAGACGTTGGCAAGGGGTGGAAAATGCGCCTAGAGTTCGGATGCCATCCCTCTTTTCAGGGGTTCATGCAAATATTCCCAGCTCAGCGACAGTTGTAAGGTCCGTCACAACTTCAATGCTGCAAGCAAAAATACCCTCATTTCGCGCAAAAAAGACCCCCCGATCTGTGGATCGAGGGGTCAACCATTTGGCGGAGACGGACCCAAGGCCAATTAACTTACGTACGTCACCCGAGTTGTAATAATGCCCCAGACTTCGGTGGCCAGCACCACGACGAGTGCAGCGATCGTCGTTACGCCCAACGCGGTCGCGTCATAAAAGCTCATGGTGCGCAGCCACGCAAGCAACAGCAGCAACACGAGAATTTTGAGCAGCCAACCGCCCAGGACCACAGCCAACGTCGTTGACGGCGACGTATTCGACGTAGCCAATACGGAGATGACCGTGGCCAGCACGAAGCCACCACCGATCGCGGCGCCGATCAGCACGCCCCAGATCCCAGGCAGGTCACGGATGCTACCCCAGACAATCAGGGAGATAATGGTCAGAACCACAAGCGCCCAAGAACCGAGGCGCAATGCGCGCATGAGCGGGCGTTTTGGGTCTTCATAATCTACCCCGTCTGGAGAAGAAGAATCTTTGGAATTAGTCACAGCGGTGATCCTACCGAGATTTGTGTCGCCCACCTAGTCGCCTGCGCTGTCCCCTGCCCCGACGCATCGCGGTTTGCCCCGGCCGATCTTCCCCTGTGCCACAGGTACAGCGGTGGCGACGGCGGCTAGCGTCAGCAAAATCACGGATAGTCCAGCCGCAAAACTTGACGGGAAGATGGAGAAGCTGACAGCGCCAAAGGCGATTGCCGAAACCCACAGGTATAACACCAGCACGGTACGACGATGGGTGTGCCCAAGGTCCAGGAGGCGGTGATGGATGTGCTGCCGGTCTGCCGTGAAGGGACTCTTGCCTTGGGAGACGCGGCGGACCACGGCCATCACTAAGTCCAGCACGGGCAAAGCTACCGCCGCGACGACCACCATGATCGGGCTCATGAGCGCAACGAGGTCCGCGGTGCCATAAAGGGAAATGTTGATCTTGCCGGAAGCGGAGATGCTCGCCGCTGCCAGCAGCAGCCCGATCAGCATCGATCCGGAGTCCCCCATGAAAATTCGCGAAGGCTCAAAGTTATGGGGCAAGAAGCCCACGCAAATTCCGACAAGAGCCGCACAGATGATCGCGGGCGGGTAAGCCGACACGGCCCCGCCCTGATCGTGGAGCACCGTCAAGGAAAAGATCAGGATGGCACCACCGGCGATGGCACCCAGCCCCGCGGCCAGGCCGTCGATACCGTCAACGAAATTGATCGCGTTGACCAACAGCACCGTGAAAATCGTGCTGAACACCACGCCCTGGACCTGGTCGAGGATCAAGGTAGTTCCTTCACCGAAGGGGACATACAGCGACGTCATCGACAGGCCCAGGATACTCATCAGGACCGCGGCAAAAATCTGCCCGATCAGCTTCGTGATCGCATTTAGTTCATAGAGGTCATCGAGTACCCCGACGATCACAATGGCGAAACCACCCCACACCACCGCGGTCATCTCTGGGGTCACCGGCGCAAAACCACGCGTGAGCGCCGGGAGTTGGTTTGCCAAATAGACGGCCGCCAGGAATCCCGAAAACATCGCCAACCCACCCACGCTTGGGGTTGGCTGGGTATGGACATCGCGTTGCCGGATCTCAGCGACCCTTCCCGTGCGAATCAGGATCGAGCGCACCGGTCCTGTGGCCAAATAGGTGATTGCCGCCGCGACGAGCAGGACTAGACCTAGCTCGCGCAGCGGGACGCCGGCGCCGCCCATCTATTTCCTCCGCAGCTGCTCCGCGGGAACGTCGAGAACTTCCCCGATACGTTCAGCACTGATTGCCCCCTCGCGCAGGATCACCGGTTCTCGGCCAGAGATGTCAATAATGGTCGAGGGCTCGCCCAGGGAGGCCTCTCCCCCATCCAGGTATACGCCGACGGCGGAGCCGAACTGCTGCTTCGCCGCAATCGCCGTGGTGGGAGGCTGCTTTCCGGAGATATTTGCGCTGGAAACGGCCATCGGCCCAGTTTCGCGCAGCAGCTCGATGGCAATGGGCTGCAACGGCATGCGCAGCATCACTGTGCCACGGGTATCGCCCAGATTCCACGGCAAGCTGGGGGCTTCAGGCACCACGATGGACAGCCCGCCCGGCCAGAACGCCTCGACCAAGGTCTCAGCGGTCGTCGTAAATTCGCGCACGAGGCCCTGGATCGTGTCCCAGGACCCGACGAGCACCGGCACCGGCATGTCTGGCCCGCGGCGCTTCGTCGCAAGTAGGCTTGCCACAGCATCGTTGTTGAAAGCGTCAGCGCCGATGCCATACACGGTGTCGGTGGGCAACACAACAGTTCGTCCTGCACGGACGGCATCAACCGCACGCGCAATACCCTCCTGGCGTCCTGCTGGTTCCAGGCAGTTGTAGATCTTGCTCACCATAACCGGGTTAACTCCTTGAGGTCTGTCTATTCCTGTGCAAGCTTACTCGTTATCACAAACCGGTCGCGACCGGCCAGATCAGGCATCGATTCCGCGGCCTCAAAACCGCCATGCTTATCGACGACATCCTGAACATCCTGCGAAGTTGCATCATCGTGCTCGATGCCCAGACCCCCACCTGGTGCCAAAAGGGACGCCGCCACGGGCACCAGCCCGCGGATGACATCCATCCCATCAGCACCGGAGAACACGGCCTCATGCGGATCCTGGTAGACCTCGCGTTGCAAGTCCTCGGTTTCCGGCACATAAGGCGGGTTAGTGACCACCAGATCTACCGTGCCGTGGAGGTCCTCCAACAGATTGGGGTCGATCATGTCGCCGTCGATAAGCGTGATCTGCAGGCCGAGCCGCTCCGCGTTGCGCTGGGCATAGGCCCGCGCTTCCGCAGATTTCTCCACGGCGTACACGCGCGCATCCGGCCGGGCGTGCGCGATATAGAGCGCTAGCGCCCCGGTCCCGGTTCCGAGGTCGACGACGATGGGCTGGTCGGCCAGCGCGATGCGGCCCACAGCCCAATCGGCCAAAAATTCGGTTTCCGGCCGCGGGATGAACGCACCCGGGCCAACCTCCAGTTCGAGCGGTCCGAAAGGCGCGGTGCCGACGATGTGCTGCAAAGGCTCGCGCGCTTCACGACGAGAAACCCACTGCTCAAATTGTGCGGGGAACTCGTCGTCGAGCGTGTCAACTTGACGCAGCTGGATCGGACTGACTCCCAATAGCTCTGCAGCGAGCCATTGGGCGTCTACCTCAGGACTGTCCACGCCGGCAGCGGCGAGGCGGGCGGAGGCATCGTCGATAAGCTGCCTCAGCCTATTCTGCTTCGAGTCGTTCTGCGCGCTCATGTGCCTGCAATGCGGTAATCAGATCATCCATCTCCCCGTTCAACACGGAGTCCAAGTTATTGGCCTTGTAGTTGATGCGGTGATCGCTGATCCGGTTCTCCGGCCAGTTGTAGGTGCGAATGCGCTCCGAACGGTCCATCGTGCGCACCTGGGAGGCACGGCCTTCCGACGCCTCCGCTTCCGCTTCTTCGCGCTTCATCTGGTCAAGACGAGCCTGCAACACCTGCATCGCGCGGGCACGGTTCTGAATCTGCGAACGCTCATTTTGGCAAGTGACCACGATATTGGTCGGCAGGTGGGTGATGCGCACAGCCGAGTCCGTGGTGTTCACGCCCTGGCCGCCCTTACCGGAGGAACGGTAGACGTCGACGCGGATGTCCTTCTCGTCGATCTCCACGGCCTCGATCTCCTCGGGCTCTGGGTAGACGTAGACGCCGGCGGCGGAAGTCTGGATGCGGCCCTGCGACTCGGTGACTGGCACGCGCTGGACGCGGTGCACGCCACCTTCAAACTTCAGCTTCGACCAGGCACCGTCGCGCGAAGGGGTCTTCGCCTTGATCGCTACGGTCATGTCCTTCACACCGTCCAGGTCAGATTCGGACAATCCAAGCACGTCCCAACCAAGGTCATGCTTCTCACAGTAGCGGCGGTACATGTTGGCCAAGTCGCCCGCGAACAACGCGGCCTCTTCGCCACCGGCACCGGCCTTGATCTCCATGATCACGTCATCGCCATCGTGCTCATCGCGAGGCGCCAGAAGGTCCGCCAACTCCTCTTCTAGGCGCACGATTTCTGCCTCGAGGCGCGTGGCTTCCTCGGCGAACTCCTTGTCCTCGCTGGCCATTTCAGACGCGACTTCGTGGTCCTCACGTGCCTGCACCAATGCGTTGTTCACGTTGATGATCGGCTGGATCTCGGCATAACGCTTCGACAGCTTCCGGAAGGCGTTCTGGTCGCCCGTGATTTCTGGGTCGGCCATTTGGGCCTGGATGCCCTGGTATTCGGCGACGTAATCGTCGACAAGCGAAACTTCATTAGCCATTAGAAGTAATCCTCCGCTTCTGCGTCAGCAGCCATCGGCGCGGACTGCGCAACCTGCACCATGAACTCGGCATTCGACTTGGTCTTCTTCAGCTGCTTGATCAGCAAATCAATCGCCGCCTGCGAATCCAGCGCAGACAGGATGCGGCGTAGCTTGTGCATGATGCGCGCCTCTTCCGGGGCAAGCAGCAGCTCGTCCTTGCGGGTGCCGGACGGGTTGACATCCACAGCCGGGAACACGCGGCGCTCCGAGATCTTGCGATCCAGCTTCAGCTCCGCGTTGCCGGTGCCCTTGAACTCCTCGAAGATCACGGTATCGCCGGCGGAACCGGTTTCGACCATCGCGGTGGCGATGATGGTCAGGGAGCCACCGTCTTCGATGTTGCGGGCAGCACCCAAGAAACGCTTCGGTGGGTACAGTGCGTTGGAATCCACACCACCGGACAAGATGCGGCCCGATGCTGGCGAAGAGTTGTTGTACGCGCGGCCCAGGCGGGTGATGGAGTCCAGCAGAACGACGACGTCCTGGCCCATCTCCACGAGGCGCTTCGCGCGCTCGATCGCTAGCTCTGCGACTGCGGTGTGCTCTGAAGGCGGGCGGTCAAACGTGGAGGCGATGACTTCGCCCTTCACGCTGCGCTGCATGTCGGTGACTTCCTCGGGGCGCTCGTCGACAAGCACAACCATGAGGTAGCACTCTGGGTTATTGGTGGAAATCGCGTTGGCGATGTTCTGCAGAATCGTCGTCTTACCAGCCTTAGGAGGCGAGACGATGAGGGCGCGCTGGCCCTTGCCGATAGGCATGACCAAGTCGATCACGCGGGTGGTCAGGATGTTCTGCTCCGTCTCCAGGCGCAGGCGCTGGTTCGGGTACAGCGGGGTCAGCTTGTGGAACTCTGGACGCCCCTTCGCCTCTGCCGGCTCCTGCCCATTGACGGAATCGACCCGGACCAGTTTGTTGTAGCGCTTGCGGTTGCGGCCGTTGCCGTGGGACTGGCTCTGCCCGTTGGCGCGGACCTGGCCGATCACCGCGTCGCCGGAGCGCATGCCGAACTGGCGCAGCAGGTTATTCGGAACGAACACGTCGTTCTGGCTGGCCTTGTAGCCGGTGGTGCGGATGAACGCTGCGTTGTTATCGACAATGTCTAGAATGCCGGCGACTTCCTGCAGTTCTGCAGGGTCAAGCTCCTGGTTGTTCTGGTTATTGTCGTTGCGGTTGTCATTGTGGCGGTTATCCCGGTTGTCCCGGTTGTCATTGCGGCCGCGACGGTTGCGACGACCACGGCGGCCGCGACGGCCCCCGCCATCGCGGTTGTCGTTGCGATTGTCATGACGATTGTCGTTGCGGTTTCCACGCTGGTTGTTATCGCGGTTATTGTCGCGCTCGTCATCACGGTCGCCACGGTCGCCATGGTCATCGCTGTCCTGCTGGCCGTGCTGATCATCCTGGTTGTTATGGCGGGCACGGTTCCGGCGCGCACGACGGGCCGCGGAGCGCGATTCATAACGCTGATCGCCCTTATCATCCTTGTCGTGCTTGTCATCCTGGGCATCGTGGTCGCCCTGCTCAGACTTGTTAGTGTCGGCGGAGCCGCTCGGGCGGGTCGCGCGGCGTGGCTTATCTTCCGCTGGCGCAGCCTCATCGGCCTTGGGCGCCTTGGACGCGGCGGCCTTCTTATTAGGCACCTTGCCAGTCTTGATGGCCTCAATCAGCTCGCCCTTACGCAGGGCGGAAATACCTTTAAGGCCCTTATCTGCGGCCATTTTGCGCAGTTCCGGAAGTTTCAATGCAGCTAAGTCTTGGGAAGCTGCTGCGTTATCCGTTTCGGTCACGGAGTTCCTTTCGTCGCTTTGTTGTGGCTAGCGCTGAAGTACATATGCGCTGCACCGAAAGCTTTCGTGTGGAGTTTTGTGGCCCGCTTCGTCGTCAAGCAAGATTACGCGCAAACACGCGCAGACTCGCAGGCCAGAATGGTTTTTCACACCGCGCACCCTGCCGGACAATCCCAGGCGGAGCAAAGGGGTGGAAAATTCTACATGCGATGAAGATCGAATCCATGGGAGAAGAGTTTGTTTCGTTCAACATCCCCGGACGCGGATCATGTCCGCTGGTAAGCGCGCGAATTCGTGCGCATCACCGTTGATCTTGCAGACCAGTGTAACTGACGTATCCCATTCGTGTATTTCCGACCCCCATTAATCCTGATCCCCGCTAAAGTAGTCTGCATGCTCTCCACCATGCAGGAAGTTCCGATGTCGATTGGCCGGCTCCTGGAGTACGGCTCCACGGTGCACGGATCCACCAAGGTCACCACGTGGCGGACGTCGGAAGCGGAGCAGTCCACATTCGAGTCCATCGCGGCGCGGGCGGCCGCATTCGCCCACGCTTTGGACGATTCGCTAGGCATTGACGACGATCAACGCGTGGCGACGATGCTCTATAACTGTGCTGAGCACCTCGAAGTGATGTTTGGTGTTTCGGCGAAGGGCTCTATCTTTACCCCACTGAACAAACAGTTGATGCCGGATCAGATTGAGTACATCATCAACCACTCTGGCGCTGAGGTGATTGTGGTGGACCCGCGCATGGCGGAGCAACTGGGAGAGATCCTCAAGAACTGTCCGAAGGTGCGCGCCATTGTGTTGACGGGGCTGGTGGCTCCCTCGGAGGTGCGCTCCCACTTCCCCATCGATGTTGAGGTCCACTCCTATGAAGGGTTCCTCGACGGCCGCTCAACCGTGTACGAATGGCCCGATTTGCCTGAGGATACTGCTTCGGCGCTGTGCTATTCGACGGGCACGACCGGCGCGCCGAAAGCCGTGATGTATTCCCACCGCTCCATCTGGATGCAGGCGATGAGCCTGCGCACCACAGATTCTCTGGCTATCACACACGGTGAATCTTTCCTCTGCTGTATCCCGATCTACCACGTCTTGAGCTGGGGCGTACCTTTCGCAGCCTTCATGTCGGGCACTCCCCTGGTGCTGCCTGACTCGGACGTCTCCCCAGCCACCCTGGCCAAGCTAATCGCCGCGACGCACCCGCGCGTGGCGCACGGCGTGCCGACCTTGTGGATTCAGCTGATGGTCCACTACATGCACAATCCGCCGGAGCGCATGAGCTTGACGGAGATCTACGTGGGCGGCTCGCCTGCCCCGCCAGCCATGATCAAGGTCTGGGAGGAACGCTACGGCGTGGATGTGATCCACGTGTGGGGTATGACGGAAACGTCCACCGTGGGCACGGTCGCCCGCCCACCGTCGGGTGCGTCGGGCGAGGCGCGCTGGGCCTACCGCATCTCCCAGGGCCGCTTCGTTCCCAACTTGGAATACCGCGTGGTCAATGACGGCCGCGTGGTCAATGCCACCGACCGCAACCAGGGCGAGATCCAGGTGCGTGGCAACCTTGTTATCTCCCGCTACTGGCAATCACCCGAGGAGCGCGAGGGTGGCAGCGCGCACAAGTTCCGCGGCGATGTCGTCGAAAGTGGCGAAGAGCTGTTCACCAAGGATGGATGGCTGCGCACCGGCGATGTCGGCTCGGTGACAGAAGACGGCTTCCTTACCTTGTATGACCGCGCCCGGGACGTGATCCGCTCCGGCGGCGAGTGGATCTATTCAGTTCAGCTGGAAAACCTCATCATGGAGGCGCCGGAGGTCGTCGAGTGCGCGGTGATCGGTTATCCGGACGAGAAATGGGGCGAGCGGCCGTTGGCCGTGACCGTCTTATATGAGGAGCACGGCCCAAGCGTGGAGATGGCGGAGGAGCTACGCGACCGTTTGCGCTCTGCACTGCCCAGTTGGATGCTGCCGGAATACTGGACGTTCGTGCGTTCGATCGACAAGACTTCAGTAGGTAAATTCGACAAGAAGGACCTACGCCAACACTTAGCTGAGGGCAAATACAACATTATTGCACTTAAAGGCCCAGGTAACCGCTCACATCCGGAGCAGAACTGATCTCCACCGGCAGACAGTCGCTTCCCCCAAAGGTGCTTTGTTTTTCGCTCGTATCTTCGTACTATGGGGAACATCATGACCGACCGCACCATTACTACACTGCCGCTGACTGTGACTCCGAAGCGTCCTGTCACGGAATACACCGCGCCCGCCGATTTGCCGGACGCACAACCCGATGGCTCGCGCCCTCTCGTGGATCGCTTCGGTCGCGTCGCGCACGACCTGCGCGTAAGCCTGACCGACCGCTGCAACCTCCGCTGTACTTACTGCATGCCAGCGGACGGCCTAGAGTGGATCCCCACCGATTTCACGCTTAACGACGAAGAAACCATCCGCCTCATCCGCATCGGGGTGGAGAAACTGGGGATCCGGATGGTCCGTTTCACCGGCGGCGAGCCTTTGCTGCGCAAGAATTTGGACAAGATTCTTGCGGCGACTAAGGAGATGGTGACCGACGAGGGGAAGGCCCCGCAGACCGCGCTGACCACCAATGGTCTGAGTTTGGCGCGCCAGGCGCAGAAGCTGGCGGATGCAGGCCTGGACCGCGTCAATATTTCACTGGACACCATTGATCCGGAGCTCTACGCCCGCCTAACTCGTCGTGACCGCATCAACGACGTATTCAAGGCCATCGATGCTGCGTTGGAGGCCGGCCTGAACCCGGTGAAGATCAACGCAGTCGTGATGCCCGGTGTTAACGAAGACGGCATTTTGGATCTCGCCCGCTTCGCCTTGGAAAAGGGCACCCAGCTGCGCTTCATCGAGCAGATGCCCCTGGGCCCCCGCGAAGAGTGGAAACGCTCGGACATGGTCACTGCGGAGGAGATCATCGACAAACTGAAGCAGGAATATGAACTGACCCCGGCGAAGGAGCCGCGTGGTTCTGCCCCTGCAGCTCTGTGGAATGTGACGGATGGCGAGCTGACCGGTTCGATCGGCATCATCGCGAGTGTGACCCACCCCTTCTGTGGTGATTGTGACCGCACCCGTCTGACCACTGATGGTGCGATCCGCAACTGCCTGTTCGCCAGCCAGGGCTCGGAGACCTCTCTGCGCGACCTGATGCGTGCTGGTGCCAGCGACGACGAGCTTGCTCGCGCATGGGCCGGCACCATGTGGGAGAAGAAACCTGGGCACGGCATTGACGACGAAGGCTTCCTCCAGCCGGATCGGCCGATGTCCGCCATCGGCGGCTAAAGTAGGCCCTTATGTCTTCTGATGTTCGTTCCATCCATGACCATCTGGTTGCCGCGGTCGAGCTCGCCGTTCCTCGCGTTCGCTACGATGTACCGGTGCGCGAATGCGCGGGCTTGGTGCTTGCCGACGACGCTATCGCCGAAGTAGCCGTGCCCCCTTTTGATAATTCGGCCATGGACGGCTTTATCGTCCACTGCAGCGACCTACAAGGCGACGGCCCGTGGGAACTGCCCGTGGCCGGTGATATTCCGGCCGGCTCCCGCCCTGTCGACGTGCCAGCAGGCCACGCCGTGCGCATCATGACGGGTGCGCCTTCCCCGACTGGCGAGGGCACCGAGGACCTGATCGTCGTGCCGGTGGAACAAACGAATATTCCACGTGGCCCGGTCCCCCTGCCGGAGACCGTGGTGATTGAGCAGGTAGACACGAGCCGCGCGCACCTGCGTCGCGCGGGATCCAATGTGCAACCGGGCGAGGTCGCCGCCACCAAGGGTTCGCGCGTGGATGCGGGCACGATCGCCGCACTGATTTCGCTGGGCGTGGACGAGGTGAATGTCTTTGCTGCCCCGATTGTTGCGGTCATTTCTACCGGTGCCGAATTAGTCGAGCGCGCGGAAGATGCGGAAGGCCACCAGATCCCCGATTCGAACCTGCCGATGCTGGCGGCTTTAGCCGCGGCGAACGGCGCGGGCCAGGTCCTCGAGTTCCACGCCGATGATGATAATGACGCTTTCCGGGATGTGCTCAGCCAAGCTGTGGCCCAGGCTGACATCATCGTCACCTCCGGTGGGGTGTCCGTCGGAGCCTTCGACGTAGTGCGCGCGGTAACTGAGGAGAGCTCGGAAATGTGGTTCGGCCAGGTTGCCCAGCGCCCCGGCGAGCCCCAGGGCTTGGGCTGGTGGGCCGGCACGCCCCTCGTGTGCCTACCGGGCAATCCCGTTGCCGCCTTTAACTCTTTCCACGCTTACATGGTGCCGTTGATGCAGGCTACGGCAGGCCTTGACCCGCAGCAGGAGCTGACGGACCGGCCGCACGTTCGCGTGCGTGTCGACGAAGATTTCCCCGCACCACACCAGCCCGTGACACTGATGGTGCCCGTAAAGCTTGATTTCTCGGCGGAGGGGGTCACCGCTACCCCGTTTTCCTCGCGCGGACATAGCTCGCACCTGGTCGGATCCTTGGTCAACACGAACGGCCTTGCCGTCGTGGAGTACGGCGACACCTCCGACGAGCGACTGGTATTGCTCACCCGCACCTAAAACATTTGGAAAGACGCTATGAAATTTACGCACTTAAATGACACCGGCCAGGCGTATATGGTCGACGTGACTGAGAAGCAGCCCACCGTTCGCGCAGCCACCGCCGAGGGCGAAGTGGCGTGCTCGCCGGAGGTAATGCAGGCGCTGCGGGACGGCACCGTGCCCAAGGGTGATGTGCTGGCTGTCGCCCGGATCGCCGGGATTTCGGCAGCAAAGAAGGTGCCCGAACTGCTGCCTTTGGCTCACACGATCGGCGTACATGGCGCGGCCGTGGACTTGGAACTGCGCGATGACCACGTGTTTATTAGCGCCACGGTGCGCACCGCGGACCGTACAGGCGTGGAGATGGAGGCGCTGACCGCTGTGTCCGTGGCGGCGCTAACAATCATTGACATGGTTAAAGGCGTCGACCGCAGCGCGATGATTCGTCGGATGGGCATCGTCGCAAAGTCGGGTGGCCGTTCGGGCGACTGGTCCCGGGAGCTACCGCAGTGAGCATTGACCCGCAGATGGGAGTGATCATCCTGGCCGGGGGCCGCTCCACCCGCATGGGCGCAGATAAGGCCCAGGTCAAGGTGGACGGCGTGCGCCTGGTGGATCAGATCCTCGCGGGGCTTGACGACGAGACCCCGTACGTCGTCGTCTCCCCCTTCGACCTGGGTATCCCCACGGTCAGCGAGGAGCCACCCTTTGGCGGGCCCGTGGCTGGGATCGCTGCGGGCGCAGCCGCTTTGGACACAGACTTCAAGGCGGTGCTCTCCGTTGACGCTCCGGCGTCCCCCGGTTTGCTCGGCAAGTTGAAAGCTGCGCTGGAATCGTCGTCAAGCGATGTTGCCGTGGTGCAGGCAGCTGATGGATTCCTGCAGCCACTGTGCGCGGTGTGGACAGCTGCCGGGCTGGACGCGGCGCTGGGTACGCTCGGTGATGTCCGTGACGCACCGGCGAAAAGACTGATCGGCGCGGCGCGGACCCGCGTGGAAGTTGCCGGTGACGGGCGCGAAAAGGACTACGACACTGCCGCCGAACTGGAGACGCTCGGCGAGGTCGAACTTTAGATTCCGGGCACGCCGAGGCGCTCGGCGATATTGGGCCACACAGAAATGATGACTGTGAGGGCGTCTTTCACTCCCCCGGTAGAGCTTGGGGCGTTGACGATGAGTGTGCCGCGGTGATCACGGCGTGTCAGCCCCACGATTCCACGCGAGAGCCCTGCGTGTGATGAATTTTTCAGGCCTTCGAGCAAGATCTGTCGCTCAAGGCCTTCAAGGCGTGTCGTGATGATGTCCCCGGTGGCTTCTGGGGTGAGGTTTCTGGCACCCAACCCGGTGCCGCCACAGGTGAGGATGAGGTGGGTGTCGTCGTTAAGCGACTGCGCCATGGCGTGAGAGACGGCGTCATAGCCCTCGGGGACGATGGTGGTCTCGGCGACTTCAAAGCCCGCTTCTTCGAGCATGGCTACCCCCGTTGGGGAGGCTTTGTCGGCGCGCTGCCCGGCGATGATTCTGTCCGAAACAACGATGACGTGTGCTTTTGCTAGCTGTGTCACCATAAGTCTTTTTAATCCTTCCAGGTCACTTCCCTGCGGGGAAGGTGACATATTTACATCATATCTTCGTGCTGTTAATAACCACGATTTTAGTCGTTTTATAGGTTTCTAGCTCGGCTTTTACCAGTTAATATCATTTGTGAAGCGATTAAAAGTAGTAGCTTTAAGGAAGTAGCATGACACAACTAGACACCTCCCAACGTGTCCTTCACGGCTGGGACCCCGAGAACGAAGACTCGTGGGACTCCAAAATCGCGTGGCAGACTCTGTGGATCTCCACCATCACTCTGTTCCTGGGTTTCACTACCTGGTACTTGGTGTCTGCCATCGCCCCCATGCTCAACGAGATCGGGTTCGATCTCACCGCGGGCCAGCTCTACTGGTTGACCTCCATCCCAGGACTATCCACTGGTCTGTTCCGACTGATCTGGATGTTCCTGCCGCCGGTGCTGGGCACGCGCAAACTGGTCACTTTCTCCGCGCTGCTGTACCTGATCCCGCTGTTCGGCTGGTTCTTTACGGTGCAAGACACGAGCGCACCGTACTGGTGGCTGCTCACCTTGTCCTTCCTGTCGGGCATTGGTGGCGGCGTGTTCTCCGGCTTCATGCCATCGACGGGCTACTTCTTCCCGAAATCCAAGTCCGGTACGGCACTTGGTCTTCAGGCGGGCCTGTCCAACATGGGTATGTCTGCCATCCAACTGGCGGCACCATGGCTGGTGGGCATGTCTATCCCGCTGATCTCCCTGGGCACGGCGCAGACCTCCGCAGAGACTGGGGAGAACATGTGGGTACAAAACGCAGCCGGCATCCTCATCCCGTTCGTGATCGTGATGGTCATCGTCGCCTGGCTGATGCTGAAAGATGTTCCCGTTAAGGCGAACTTCAAGCAGCAGATTGACATCTTCGGCAACGTCAACACCTGGGTCATGTCGGTGATCTACTTCGCTGGCTTCGGCGCTTTTGCCGGCTTCTCCGCCCAGCTGGCTTTGCTGATCAACGATAACTTCGGCGCAAACTCAGACCTTGCGAACAACTTTGATCCTGCCCTGCTTCCAGTCGGCGGCGCGATTGCTTTCTGGTTCCCACTGATCGGCGCAGGTACCCGCGCACTGTGGGGCCCGTTGTGCGACAAGTTCGGCGGCGCGATCTGGACCTTCATCGGCCTCGTCGGCATGGCGGTCTTCACCGGTGCTGCAGCGCTCTTCCTCAACCCGGACTCCCCCGACGCTTTCACGTGGTTCTGGACGCTCATGCTGATCATGGCCTTCTTCTCTGGCTTGGTCAACGCGGGCTCTTTCAAGCAGATGCCGATGATCCTGCCGAAGCGTCAGTCCGGCGGCGTGATCGGGTGGACGGGCGCGGTCGGTTCTTTCGGCCCGTTCGTGGCCGGTGTGCTGTTGTCCATGATTTCGGCAACCGCATTCTTCTGGGGCTGCGTGGTCCTGTTCGTGATCGCGGCAATCCTGTGCTGGGTGTACTACACCCGCCCAGGCGCCCCGTTCCCGGGCTAGCAAGTGGTGCGACCGCCCCAAAAACTTCATAACTTCTTTACTTCTCTTTTCGACGAAGGGACTTTCCTCACATGACTACAGCAGCACACGGAAACGCAGCTAGTGCGGATAATCCGTTGTTCAGCCTCGGCGGCTATGTCCGCCGCGGTGATGTCACCGAATCCGGCCAACAGATCTTCCTAAAGGGCGGGCGCCAAGCCGACGTTTTTTACCGCGACCGCTGGTCCTTCGACAAGGTCACCCGGTCCACCCACGGTGTGAACTGCACCGGCTCGTGTTCCTGGAAGGTGTACGTCAAAGATGGCGTGATCACCTGGGAGAGCCAGTCGGTGGATTACCCCAGCACCGGCCCTGACATGCCGGACTATGAGCCCCGCGGCTGCCCGCGTGGCGCCTCCTTCTCCTGGTACACCTACTCGCCCACCCGCATCCGCTATCCCTATGTCCGCGGTGTCTTGTTGGACATGTACCGCGAGGCGAAGAAGCGCAACGACAATGACCCAGTTCTGGCGTGGCGCGAAATCCAGGAGGACCCGGCCAAGCGTGAGGCCTATGTTTCCCAGCGTGGCAAGGGTGGCCTGGTGCGCGTGCAGTACACCGAGGCCATCGAGATGGCCGCGGCCGCCCACATCTACACCATTCGCCAGTGGGGCCCAGACCGTATCGCCGGCTTCACGGTGATCCCGGCCATGTCGCAGGTTTCCTATGCGGCGGGCACCCGCTTCCTGGGCCTGATCGGCGGCATGCAGCTGTCCTTCTACGACTGGTATGCCGACCTCCCTCCCGCTTCCCCACAGACTTTCGGCGACCAGACAGACGTGCCGGAATCCGGCGACTGGTACAATTCCGCCTACCTGATGATGTGGGGCTCCAATATCCCGGTCACCCGTACCCCGGACTCCCACTTCATGACGGAAGTCCGCTACAAGGGCACCAAGATCGTCGTCGTCGCACCCGACTACAACGACGCCGCCGTGCATGCCGACGAGTGGGTCCGCATCACCACCGGTGCCGACGGCGCCCTCGCCTTTTCCATGGGTCATGTGATCCTCAAGAAATTCCACGTTGAGCAGCGCACGCCTTACTTCATGGACTACATGAAGAAGTACACGGACGCGCCTTTCCTAGTCACGCTCGACGACAACGGTGACGGCACGTTCACCACCGGCAAGTTCCTCACAGCGGACAAGCTTGACGACGAAGCACTGACAAGCTCAGACAACGCGAACTACCGCCTGCTCAACATGCAGGCAGACGGTTCCGTCGTGGACCCGGGCGGCACACTCGCCGACCACTACAAGACCGAACCCGGTCGCTGGAACCTGTTCCAGGAGGGCGTGGAACCGGTCATGTCCGTGGCGGACATCGGGGACTTCTACACCGCGGAGGTCCTCCTGCCACGCTTCGACATGGACGCCTCCGAGGAGGCCCTGGATTCCGACGGGCCGATCGGCGCGGGTGTCTCCCGGCGCGGTGTGCCTTTCCGTGAAGTCAACGGACACAAGGTCACCACCGTCTTCGACATCATGCTGGCGCACTATGGCGTCAACCGTGAGGAGCTGAATTTGCCGGGCTCCTGGCCGGTGGACTTCAACGACGCCACCGAGGTGGGTACCCCAGCGTGGGCCGAGGAGCTCACCAACGTGCCTGTGGCACAGATTGAGCGCATCGCTACCGAGTTCGCAGATAATGCTGCTAGGTCGAAGGGCCGCTCCCAGATCATCATGGGCGCTGGCGTTAACCACTACGTCCACGCAGATACGATTTACCGCACGTTCCTGGCACTGACCTCCATGTGCGGTACCCAGGGTGTTAATGGTGGCGGCTGGGCTCACTACGTGGGCCAGGAGAAGCTGCGCCCGCAAAACGGTTGGGGCCAGTACGCTTTTGCCAATGACTGGAATCGCCCGCCGCGCCAGATGATCACCACCGGTTTCTACTACCTGACTACCTCGCAGTGGCGCTACGACAACTCGAAGGCATCGCGCCTTGCTTCCCCGCTGGCGAAGAACGGGGCTGCCGACGACAAACTGTTGTCCGAGACGCTGGTGGAGGCCATGAAGCGTGGGTGGATGCCTTCCTACCCGCAGTTCAACCGCAACCCGCTGTTGCTGAAGGATCAGGCAGATGAGGCGGGCATGGATGTGAAGGACTTCATTGTCGATGAGTTGGAGTCCGGGCGTATGGAGTTCGCCTGCGAGGACCCGGATGCTCCGGAGAACTGGCCGCGCATCCTGCTGAACTGGCGGACAAACCTGATGGGCTCATCCGCAAAGGGCACGGAGTACTTCCTGCGCCACATGCTGGGCGTGGATTCTGATGTCTCTGCTGAGGAGCTTGCTCCTGAGGATCGTCCGAAGTCGATCCGCTGGCAGGAAGCGCCGCACGGCAAGCTTGATTTGATGATGACGACGGACTTCCGCAACACATCAACCACTCTGGTTTCTGACATCGTCCTGCCCGCTGCGACGTGGTATGAGAAGCACGATATTTCGTCGACTGACATGCACCCCTTCATGCACCCGTTTACCGCGGCGATCGATCCACCATGGGAGGCCCGGACGGACTGGGAGGTCTTCCGCGACTTGGCGGATGCTGTCTCGCGGATGTCCGTGAAGTGGTTGGGGACGCAGACCGACGTAGTGGCGGCGCCCCTGAACCACGATTCACCAGATGAAATCAACCCGTCCATGGCCAATGGGGTCGTGCCAGACGTGAAGGAGACCGGCCTGATCCCAGGTGAAACCATGGCAAAGCTGGTCCCTGTGGAGCGCGACTACACGAAGATCTTCGAGAAGTGGCAGACCTTTGGTCCGTTAACCGCCAAGGCGGGCACCAACGTTCACGGCACTCCTTTCGATGTGACCAAGCAGGTCGACGAGCTCTACCCAATGTTGGGCTCCACACAGACCTCGTCGGCAGGCGATCGCCCGCGCGTCGATACTGATATCAAGGTGGCCCAAACCATCATGCACCTGTCCGGTGTGACAAATGGTGAAGTGGCGAAGAACGGCTTCGAGAACCTTGGCACCCTCATGGGCACTGATACCCGCGAGTTCTGGGAAGGCACCGAAGACGTCCGCATCAACTGGGATGAGATCAAGGAACGCCCGCAGCAGGTGATTACCTCGCCTGAGTGGTCCGGCGACAAGCGCGATAACAAGCGTTATACCGCCTTCTCACTCAACCTGGCGATGGGCAAGCCGTGGAACACTCTGTCCGGTCGCATGCACTATTACATCGACCATGACTGGTTCATCGACTACGGAGAGCAGCTGCCCATCTTCAAACCACCGCTGGACCGCATGCGCCTCAACGGTGAGACCGGGCCGGGTGAACTGTTGACGGGTGAGGACGGTAACCCGGAGATCACCGTGCGTTACCTCACCCCGCACAACAAGTGGTCTATTCACTCGCAGTACTTCGACAACCTGCATGTCCTGTCCATCTCTCGCGGTGGCCAGGTGGTGTGGATGTCCGACAAGGACGCCCAGAAGATTGGGGTGAAGGACAACGAGTGGATCGAGGTGTACAACCGCAACGGTGTGGTGACGGCACGCGCGATCGTGACCCACCGCATCCCCGAAGGCACCGTGATTATGAACCACGCGCAGGAGCGCACCGTGGGCACGCCGCTGAATGAGAAGACCGGTCGACGAGGCGGCACCCACAACTCGCTGACACGCATCACAATCAAGCCGGTTCACGTAGCGGGCGGGTATGGCCACCTGTCCTATTACTTCAACTACATCGGCCCAACCGGTAACAACCGCGACGAGGTCACCCGGATCCGTCGCCGCTCCCAGGAGGTGCAGTACTAATGAGAGTTATGGCTCAGATCGCCATGATCATGAACCTGGATAAGTGTATTGGTTGCCACACATGTTCTGTGACCTGTAAGCAGGCATGGACCAACCGTGCCGGCACCGAGTACATCTGGTTCAACAACGTCGAAACGCGCCCCGGCGTGGGCTACCCGCGCGGCTGGGAGGACCAAGAGAAGTGGGAAGGTGGCTGGGAGCGTACGTCCAACGGCAAGCTCAAGCCACGCTCCGGCGGCCGCTTAAAGAAGCTGCTGACCTTGTTCCATAACCCCAAGTTGCCGACCATTGAGGACTACTACGAGCCCTGGACATATGACTATGACCAGTTGCTCGCCAGCCCGGCAGGCCAGAAGACACAGCCGACCGCTCCCCCGCGCTCACTGATTACCGGCCAGCCGATCAACAAGGTGGAGTGGTCCTCCAACTGGGACGATAACCTGGGTGGTTCCCCGGAGACGATGAATGAGGACCAGGTTCTCAAGGACATCAATATGCATGTCGCCCATGAGATCGAAGAGTCCTTCATGTTCTACCTGCCGCGCATCTGCGAGCACTGTTTGAACCCCACGTGTGTGTCCTCGTGCCCTTCGGGTGCGATGTACAAGCGTTCGGAGGATGGCATCGTGCTGGTCGACCAGGACCAGTGCCGCGGCTGGCGGATGTGTGTGTCTGGCTGCCCGTACAAGAAGGTGTACTTCAACCACAAGTCCGGTAAGGCCGAGAAATGTACGTTCTGCTACCCGCGCATTGAGGTGGGCCAGCCGACGGTGTGTTCGGAGACGTGTGTGGGGCGCCTGCGCTATCTTGGCGTGATCCTCTACGACGCGGACCGCGTCGCGGAAGCAGCAGCCACGGAGAACGAGCAGGATCTCTACGAAGCACAGAAGTCCATCCTGTTGGATCCGCATGATCCGCAGGTGGTGCGCGATGCGCTGGCTGCCGGCATCCCGCACTCGTGGGTGGATGCGGCGAAGCAGTCGCCGATCTATGACCTGATCTTTACCTACGGTGTTGCACTGCCGCTGCACCCAGAGTACCGCACTCTGCCGATGGTCTGGTACATCCCGCCGCTGTCCCCCATCGTGGAATCGGTGACCGCTACCGGCAATGACGGCGAAGATCACAAAATCTTGCTGTCCGCGATTTCGAATATGCGCATCCCGCTGGAGTACCTGGCAGGCCTGCTCACCGCCGGCGATACTCGCCCGGTGGAGCTCTCGCTGCGCCGCCTAGCCGCGATGCGGTCCTACATGCGCGATATCAACTTGGGCGATGAGCCGCAGGAAGAGATCGCGCAGGCTGTGGGCATGACCGGGAAGCAATTGGAGGAGATGTACAAGTTGCTGGCGATTGCGAAATACGACGATCGCTACGTCATTCCTACCTCCTCACCGGAGACCCCGCGTGGCATCGCCAACCTCGATCCCTACGGCGGCACCGATCCGACAGCTCTGACCAACCTGCCTAACCTGGGTGAGGGTGCGCCTCAGGCGTGCCACTCCGAGGCGGAAAACAGCGCCGGAGGCAAGGTGTCCTTGCTGTCCTGGTCCGGTGATCGGCCTGATTCCATGTTCCCGCCGAAGAAAGATGAGCGGCCATGACGCGCACCCATATCGGAGTAGTCCCGGAGGACTTGGTCGAGCCAGTCGCGCTTAACGACGATCAACGCCGCCTAACCGCAATGATTGGCGCGTTGCTGCTGCGTTACCCGGGCGAGGGGCACTGGGACATCCTTCGTGCCGTCAATGAGCAGGTGGACCTCCTACCCGGCCCAATTGCGGAGCAGTTCCATATCTTCCTCGACGCTGCCCGATCTTTCGGTCCGCGCGGCCTCGAGGTGCACTACGTGGAATCTTTTGATCAGCGCCGTCGTTGCTCACTCTTCTTGTCCTATTACGCGGTGGGCGATACCCGCCAGCGAGGCGCCGCGATTCTGGCTTTCCGCCAGCAGTTGCAGGGCTTGGGGCTGGAGGAGACTACTGATGAGCTGCCGGACCACTTGTGTGTCATCCTCGAAGCTGTGGCCCAAACCCACGGTGAGCAGCACGAGAATGCGGTGGAGATGATCTCTTCGCATCGCGACGGGATCGAGGTTCTGCGTTCCGCCCTGGAACACATCGGTTCGCCTTATGCGCATGTGGTGGTTGCCATTTGTATGGCGTTGCCGCAGATCGATGAGGAAACGATTGACCGTTACGTCGACTTGATCCGTTCGGGACCTCCCGCGGAGCTGGTGGGGATCGACGTTCAACAACTGCCCTTCCCCACCGCTCAACCAGATAACTCTTAAAGGAAAGACAAAGGAAAAACAATGAGTAACTTTGAAACATTCCTCTGGGTGGGTTTCCCGTGGCTTGCCATCGCCGCCTTCGTCATCGGCATCATTTGGCGTTGGCGCACCGACCAGTTCGGCTGGACTACCCACTCCTCGCAAATCTACGAGTCTAAGCTGCTGCGGCTGTCCTCTCCCCTGTTCCACTGGGGCATGGTCTTCGTCGTCATCGGCCACCTGATGGGCTTGGCCATCCCGAAGACGTGGACCCGCGCGATAGGTATTAGCGATGGCGCCTACCACTGGATCGCGACCATCCCGGGCACGATCGCAGGCATCATGGTGGTCCTGGGCATCCTCGGGCTGTTGTACCGACGCATCGTGAACCGCTCGGTGTTCTTGTCTACATCCAAGTCGGACAAGGTGATGTACGTCGTGTTGGCCGGCGCGATTCTGACGGGCTTTTTCGCCACAGTGTCGCTTCAGGTGTTCGGCGGGGCTGAAGGCTATGACTACCGCGAGACGATCTCGCCGTGGCTGCGCCAGCTGCTGATCTTCAACGCCCAGCCAGAGCTGATGGCCGACGTGCCATGGCAGTTCAAGCTGCACGTGCTTGCAGGTTTCACTCTGATCGCTGTGTGGCCGTTTACCCGCCTGGTGCACGCTTTCTCCGCACCAATTGGCTACATCAACCGCCCGTACGTGGTGTACCGTTCTCGCGATACGCGCACCACTCCGCGCCGTCGCCACGACGCGTGGGAGCCGATCCGCTCGCACACGGAGCAGTTGGATTCCCGCAACCAGACACCCTCCCGCGGCGCCTAGCGCTGAGCTCGCTTTTCGACGATTACCCCCGGCATTCCGCGTCTACGGAGGGATGCCGGGGGTTTGCCTTGCATTTGCGAACTGATTATGATTATCATTGATAAAATCCTGATTAAAAGAAAGGCTGTCAATGCGACGCTCTACTGGCTTTAAGGCCCTCATCGCAATGGTCGCGGTTGCTACCGGACTCGCAGGGTGCTCCCCTTCTACTTCTTCGTCGGACTCAGACTTGGAGATGACCATCATGGGTGCGTCGTCGACACGCGTGGTCAATGACGAGCTGGACAACCAGGTCGAAGCCTCGCTTGAGTTCGTCAACGCTGGCTCCTCCACCCTAGTGCAGCAGCTTGCCGACGGCGCTTACGCGGACGTTCTGATCACCGCGGACCGCCAGACGATGGACCGCGCAGTATCCGAGGGTTCCGCTGCCGACCCAGAGCTCGTCGCTACGAACTCCATGGTCATGGTCGTTCCTGCAGGCAACCCGGCTGGAATCGAAAGCATCGAGGATCTCAACGACGAGGCCACTGTGGTTTTGTGTGATCCGCAGATCCCGTGCGGTGGCGTATCCACCCAGTTGATGGAGGCCAATAACATCGAGATCAACGCGGACTCCCTCGAGCACGCTGTGGCCGATGTGCTGGGCAAGGTCACCTCTGGTGAGGCAGACGCCGGCTGGGTCTACAAGAGTGATGCCGTGGCGGCTGGTGACGAGGTGGAGATCATCGAGATCCCACACGCGCAGGAGTACCCTAACGAGCTGCTCGCAGCAGTGACCACCATTTCCGAGAACGAGGCCGAAGCTCAGGAGATCGTCGATCTGCTGGCCGGTGCTGAGTTCGCAGAACAGTGGCGCACCGCAGGCTTCACCCCAGCATCTGAGTCGTGACACCTAAACGTCTAACACCGTCCACTCCCTGGGCGGTGTTCTTGCTTGGAGCGATCGCGCTCGCCTGGATCATCGGCCCCGTGCTGGCGCTGGGCGTGCGTGTGCCGTGGGGGCGGATTGGGGAGATCGCCGCCGCCCCGGAGACTCGGGAGTTAACAGCGATCACGTTGTCCGCCGCGATCCAGGCGACGGTGATTACACTGCTGCTCGGGATTCCGCTGGCATTGTGGCTGCAGCACGTGCAGCGCGGCCGTAACCTGGTGCGATTGCTGGTGCTTCTGCCGCTGGCGATGCCACCGGTTGTCGGCGGTTTGGCCCTGACCGCGCTGGTTGGCCGGCGTGGGCTGCTCGCGCCTGTGTTGGACGCGCTAGGTTTCCACCTCGCCTTTGAGTTCGCCGGCGTGGTGGCCAGCCACGTCTTTGTTGCGCTGCCTTTCGTCGTCGTCACGCTCGATTCCGCTCTACGCCAGATTGATGCGGAGGTCCCGGCCTCCGCAGCTGGTATCGGATTGAGCCCCGGCGAGATCTTGCGCAAGATTACCTTGCCGACGATCGCCCCATCCATTGGCACGGCCGCCGGCTTGGCGTTTGCTCGGTCCCTTGGAGAGTTCGGCACCACGCTCACTTTCGCTGGTTCCATGCCGGGGGTCACGCGCACCATGCCGCTGGGTATCTACCTGATGCGCGAAACCGACCCAGACGCGGCCTACGCCCTGTCCGCGCTCCTGATCGTCCTGGCTGTCGCCTCCCTAGTGTTGGCTCAGCTGCCGACGTGGTTCCGTCGCACGCCTAAGCCCACCGCGCGCACGATCGGACCTGTCGATGTGGAGCGCCTACGCGAGCTGACGCGGCCTGAAACGTCCGGCACCAGCGTCACGATTAACGACACCGTGATCCCCGCCGATCGAATCACCGCGATTATCGGCGCCAACGGTTCAGGAAAGACCACGCTGGTCAGCATGATCGCTGGCCGTCTCACCGGGGCGACGGTAGCCCTCGGCGACAGGGTCGTCGATGCGCCCGACCAACGCCCCGTGCCAGCCCACGAACGCGGCGTCGTCTTACTCACACAGCGCCCCGGACTTCCACGCACCACGACGGTGGCCGGCGCGATCACCATGGTCACCCGTGATAAGCAGCGCACGCAGGAGCTTCTCGACGCCGCGGGCCTGGACACTCTGGCAGATGTCCCGGTGCCTGCCCTGTCTGGCGGGCAGGCAGCCCAGGTGGCGCTTGTGCGGGCGCTGTCGGCGAAGCCTGCCGTGCTGATTGCCGACGAGCCCCTCGCGGCGGTAGACGCCGCCTCCTCTCGGGGGTGGCGACAAGTACTGCGCGCGACAGTCGGCGACCGCACAACTTTGATGATCACCCATGATCCTTTGGATATCGCGGGACTGTCAGAGCATGTTGTGGTCATCGAAGAAGGCAGCGTGATCAGTTCGCAGCCCACCGAAGCAGAACTCACCGTGCCGTCGAATAATTTCGTTGCTGGGCTAGCCGGATTAAATCGTCTCACCGGGACAATTAGCGGGGTCTCCAGTGATATGATGACAATCAACTCGAATGGAACCATCATTGATGGGGTTGCTTCGGAGGATGTTTCGTCGACACGCGCACTGACCGAAGGAACGCCAGCGGTGGTCACCATTGCCCCAGAGGCCACGACACTCCGGCTCCCCCGCCACGGCTCGCACGCTGCGGACGTGAAAGAATCTGCCCGTAACGTCTGGCCCGGCACGGTAGCATCGATCGATAACACTCCGGGTGCCGCTCACGTCACCGTCACCGTGGAAATCGGAGCGGGAACCATCACGGTTCCGGTCACCCGCGAGTCCGCGCTCGAGCTTGAACTGGAGCGTGGGGCAACCGTCGAGTGCGTTACCAAAGCTCTCAATGTCTCAGTGCACCCGCACCGAGACAACTAGCGAAAGGTGTACAACAACGTGGACAAGGGCACCTACCCGCGGCCCGCAACGGCGCTGTATCCGGAGATGCTCAAGCTCAGCCCGAAGCAGACAGAGGTCCTCGCCACCCTGCAGAAGTATCCCCGCGGGGCCCGCGCCGCTGAGATCGCGGAGGACTTAGGCATGCACGTCAACACCGCCCGCGGCCACCTCGACGAGCTGGTTGCGAAGGACGCGGTGAAAGTCACTTCTTCGCCCGCCGCGGGCCGGGGGCGCCCTTCTCTGATTTTTCAGGTGCGGGTGCCAGACAACTGCGCAATCACTGAGGAATATATCGCGCTGATCAACGCGCTCGTCGACATGCTGAAGGACTCTGCTGACTCCTCCGATGGGCTGGAGCTTGCTAACCGGATCGGTATCCAGTGGGCGAAGAAATTGGGGGAAGCCAGGCCGCGCTGGGCGACACCCGCAGATGCGCTGGCGGAACTCTCCCAGCGGCTGCGCGATATGGGCTTTGATCCCCACATGCGTGATAGTGCGGAGGTGGAGCTCCACGCCTGCCCCTTCGTCACCGCTTCGGGCAAGCGCCCAGAACCATTCATCTGCGCCGTGCACGAAGGCTTATTAAAAGAACGCACCGCCCGCCTGAGCGGCAATGCGGTGCGCTTGGAACTGAAACGTTTCACCCCGACCGAGACCTGCTCGGTCAAGGTAACCGCAGCCGAGAACGAGACCCCGGGCGGTCAAGGGGCGCGCTAGACGCGTTCGACGTCCACAGTCACCGGGCCTGCGATCTCCAACTCGAGAACGCGCAGGCCCGTCTCTTCTGCCTCGTCCAGCAGCTTCTGGTCTACCCCATCGGTCGACAACACCATCACGGTAGGGCCGGCACCCGACAGGTAGGCGGCATAGCCGCGGTTGCGCAGGCGGTTGACCCACTCTGCGGTTACAGGAAGCACGTCCGAACGGTAGGGCTGGTGCAGGCGGTCACGCGTACCCTCCCACAGCAGCTCCGGGTGGTGTTGCAAAGCCACGGTCATCACAGCAGCGCGGGACACGTTGAAACGCGCGTCCATGTGCGTGACGTGGTCTGGTAGCACGCGGCGCACCGCCACCGTGGAGGCGTGGAAGTTCGGCACCAGCGCGGTGGCCTTAATACTCTCGTGCACCGGCACGGACACTGCCTTATAGGCCGGCTGCGAAATACCGTCAACGGGGATCTCTGTCCACGACACCACCGCATTGCCCAGCACAGACGCAGCAGCGTTATCCGGGTGGCCCTCGAAGGCACTGGCTAGCTGCACCACCTGGTCGGTGGACAAAGGATTGCCCGCCAGCGCATTCGCCGCCACGACACCCGACACGGCCGCCGCAGCAGAGGAGCCCAAACCGCGTGACTGCGGAATGTTATTCGTGCACGTCACCTTCAGTCCCGGCACATCCGCGCCCGCCTCGTGCAGGCCGGAACGAATCGCCTTGACCACCAGGTGGCTGGAGTCGCGTGGCAGGTTATCCTCGCCCTCACCGATGACATTGACCCCTAGGCCGGACGAGGTCACTTCCACCTCAACGGTGTCATAAATGCCCACCGCCAGACCCAGCGTGTCAAAACCTGGCCCCAGGTTCGCAGACGAACCCGGCACCTTCACCGTGACTTTCAGCCCAACTTCCAGTTCCTTCATGCCCGTCCTCCTCTACAAATGTTTAAGAATCCAGGCGGATAACGGAACGGACTTCGCGCACGTCCGGCAGCTCCGACAGTTCGTCGACGATCGCGCGCAGGGACTTTTCCTTCGCGGAGTGCGTGACGACGATCAGTCGCGCCGCGTTCGAACCGTCAACCTCTTCCTGGCGCACCGTGCGCAGGGAGATGCCGGCCGCAGAGAAGCGCTCAGCGATATCGGCGAGCACTCCAACGCGGTCATCAACCATCATGTCGATGTGGTATTTGGTGGGCACGTCGCCAAATTCAGCGATTGGGTGGTTCGCGTATGGGTTCTCACCAGGCGCGCGGCCACCGTGGACCTTGTTGCGGGCCGCGCCGATCAGGTCACCCAAGACAGCGGACGCGGTAGGGGCACCGCCAGCGCCATTGCCGTAGAACATCAGGCGGCCTGCGGCCTCTGCCTCAACGAAGATTGCGTTGTAGGACTTGTCGACGGTGGCCAGTGGGTGTTCATTGGGAACCAGGGTGGGATGCACGCGCGCGTTAACGGACTTGTTGCCGTCCTCGTCGACAAGCTTCTCGCAGATCGCCAGCAACTTGATGGTGTAGCCGGCCGCGGTCGCCGCAGCGATGTCGTCGGCGGTGACCTTCGTGATGCCTTCGCAGTAGACGTCGTCGAAAGTGACGCGGGTGTGGAAACCCAGGGAAGCCAGGATGGCGGCCTTCGATGCCGCATCGTGGCCCTCCACGTCGGCGGTGGGGTCAGCCTCGGCGTAGCCCAGCTCGGTGGCCTCAGCCAGCGCGTCCTCGTAGGTAGCACCGGTGGAGGTCATCGCATCCAGAATGAAGTTGGTGGTGCCGTTGACGATGCCGGAGATACGCTGGATCTGGTCACCAGCCAAGGAACGGCGCAGCATGCCCACCACAGGGATGGCTGCTGCCACAGCGGCCTCGAAGTAGAGGTCAACCCTTGCTTTATCAGCGGCCTGGGCGAGCTCGTCGGCGTGCGCGGCGACAAGCGCCTTGTTCGCGGTCACCACGGACTTGCCGGCTTCCAGCGCCTTCAGGATCAGCTTTCGCGGGTAGTCGATGCCACCGATGACCTCGACGACAACGTCAACATCGTCGCGGGTGACTAGGGACTCGGCGTCGTCGGTAAGCAGCGCTGGGTCAACGCCCGGGCGAGGCTTAGAGAGGTCAGAGACTGCCACGCCCTTGAGCTCGAGAGGCCCCCCGATACGGTTTTCATAAGCCTTTGGGTTCTCATCGAGCAGGCGCAGGACCTCCGTACCGACGGTACCCATGCCCAAAACGGCCACGCCGACAGGCTGGCCGATTCCCTTGCCCTGGTTGAACGAGGCGGAAGTCGCAGTCATGATTCTCCTGTTGATTACTAATGGTTTATTGAACACGGTGTGAGCACAGAGGCTTTCTGAGCCACGGTTTCATGACACAGAAAACACACACTTGGAATAGTCTACCTATCGCTTACATACCCGCGAGACTTGCGGTAATAATTTAATTCACCTCGCGCGCGAGGAAGTCATCGACTGTCTCGCGCCGCAACATTGGGGTAACTTTTCCACCCCGCACGCTCACCACGGCGGGACGCCCAAACCAGTTGTAGTTCGAACTCATCGCGTAGCAGTACGCGCCCGTGCCCGGCACCGCCAAGAAGTCACCCGGAGCAATATCTGCCGGATACTGCGCATCCTCGATGATGATGTCGCCCGATTCGCAGTGGGACCCCACCACGCGTGAGGCGATAGGCTCGTCGTCGGTGAAGCGGTTGACTAGGCGTGAGTCATACTCGGCCTCATACAGCGCTGGGCGAATATTGTCGCTCATTCCCCCATCGACGGCGATATAGCGCCGCGTGGTGTCATCGTCGACATGCACGTCCTTAGTCGTGCCCACCTCATAGACCGTGACCGTGGACGGGCCAGCAATCGCACGCCCCGGCTCCACCACCAAGGTCGGGGTGGCAATGCCAAGATCCTCGGCGCACTCGCGGATCGCTGCCAACATATCCTTCGCAACCGCGTCCACATCGAGTGCCGATTCCTGCTCCGTATAGGCAATCCCGTAGCCACCGCCCAAATCAAGGTAAGGCAGCACCAGGCCCAGCTCGCCGTGGATGCGGCGGTACAGTTCTAAAACGCGCTCGGCGGCCACATTGAACCCTGCCGCGTCGAAGACCTGGGAACCGATGTGGCAGTGCAGCCCGGTCAGCTCCAGGTTCTCTGCGTTATTCGCCGCGACGGCCGCCTCCCAAGCCGAACCGGAGGCCAAAGAGAACCCGAACTTCTGATCTTCGTGGCTGGTGGCGATGAACTCGTGCGTGTGGGCTTCCACCCCAGGCTTGACCCGGATCCACACCTCCTGGACTTTGTTTTCGCCACGCGCGACCATGTCCAACAGCTCAAGTTCCTGGGCGGAATCCAGCACCACATGCCCCACACCGGAACGCACGCAGGTGCGCAGGAAGTTCGCGGTTTTGTTGTTGCCGTGCGCCGTGATGCGCTCCGCCGGGAAATCTGCCGCCAGGGCGATGAGCAGCTCATTTTCACTAGCGACGTCTAGGCTCAGGCCTTCCTCGTCAACCCAGCGCGCGATCGTGCGAGTCAAAAAAGCCTTGGAAGCGTAGTGCACATTGTGTGCCCCGCCATAGGCTCGGGCCATGTCGCGGCAGCGGCTGCGGAAATCGTCCTCATCGATCACGAAGACCGGCGTGCCGTAGCCTTCAGCAATCTCCGGCAGCGGCACGCCTGCCACGGTGACCACGCCATCTTCCTGGCGCATGGCACCGCGGGGCCACACGTGTGCGGGAAGGTCATTGAAATCTGTCATGCGATCACATCCGCTCCGGGGCGGTCACGCCAACAAGCCCCAGCGCGTTGGCCAGCACCTGGCGCGACGCGGCAGCCAGCGCCAGACGAGCACTGTGGATCGGCTCGGCGCTCTCCCCTGCCTTGGGCAGGATCTGGCAGGCATCGTAGAAGCGGTGGAACACGCCAGCCAGCTCCTCGGCATAGCGCGCCACGCGGTGCGGTTCGCGCAGCTCCGCAGCGGCCTTGATCACGGCGGGGAATTCGCCCAGCGTGCGGATCAGGTCGCCTTCCTTCTCGTGGGTCAGCAGCGCCAAGTCCGCGCCCTCTGTGATCACGCCGGCCTCGTCGGCCTTGCGCTTGATCGAGCACAGACGCGCGTGCCCGTACTGCACGTAGTACACAGGGTTATCGCTGGACTGGGAGGCCCACAGGTCCAGGTCAATGTCCAGGCTGGAGTCCACGGAGGAGCGCACCATCGAGTAGCGCGCAGCGTCCACGCCGATGGCATCCACCAAGTCATCCAGGGTGATCACCGTGCCAGCGCGCTTGGACATGCGCACGGCCTTGCCATTTTTGACCAGGTTGACCATCTGGCCAATCAAAACTTCCACCTGCTCTGGGTTATAGCCCAGCGCGGCCGCCGCCGCACGCAGACGCGCGATATATCCGTGGTGGTCCGCACCAAGCATGTAAATGGCCAGGGTATGTCCGCGATCGAACTTGTCAGCCACGTACGCGATATCGCCAGCAATGTAGGCGTGGTTGCCGTCCGACTTAATGACCACGCGGTCCTTGTCGTCGCCGAAGTTACTGGAACGCAGCCACCAGGCGCCGTCGGCCTCGTATAGGTTGCCGTTCTCCTTCAGCTTGTTCACGGCTTGGTCCACCGCACCAGATTCGAACAGGGAGTTCTCGTGGAAGAACACGTCGAAGTCCGTGCCGAAATCGTGCAGGGACTGCTTGATGTGCTCAAACATCATTTCCACGCCCTCAGCGCGGAAGGTTTCCTCGACCTCGGCGTCAGTTCCGTCCAGCGCATCAGGGCGCTTATCGACGACCGCCTGCGCGATCTCGTGGATATAATCGCCGCCGTAACCGTCCTCTGGCGTTGGCTCCCCCTTTGCCGCTGCCACGAGGGAGCGGGCGAAGCGGTTGATCTGCTCGCCGTGGTCGTTGAAGTAGTATTCGCGCGTGACGTCTGCGCCGGCGGCCCCAAGAACGCGGCCCAGTGAGTCACCCACAGCTGCCCAGCGGGTGCCACCAAGGTGGATCGGGCCGGTGGGGTTCGCGGAGACAAATTCGAGGTTGATCTTCTCGTCCGCGTACACGTCGATATGGCCGTAAGCCTCAGCTTTCTCGAGGACCTCAGTCACGATCGAGCCCTGCGCTGCCGCGGCTAGTCGCAGGTTGATGAAGCCAGGGCCGGCGACCTCAGCGGAGTCGATGCCGTCGTCGTCGATAAGCGCCTGTGCAAGCCATCCCGCCAGTTCGCGCGGGTTGGTGCCTGCCTTCTTAGCCACCTGGAGGGCGATATTGCTGGAGTAATCGCCGTGCTCCGGGTTGCGGGGGCGCTCGACGGTCACCGTCTCTGGGACGACGCTGGAATCCAGGTCATGGGCGTCGAGAACTCGCACCGCGGTGTCTTTGATAGTTAGGGCTAAGTCTGCAGGTGTCATGAGGGGAAAGTGTAGTAGAAGCTGTGAACTTTCACCGCATAGCCCGGCCGCTTAGACAACCATCCAGCCGAGGATCGGCGTGGTCTGCAGGAACACCACGATGCCAAGGAAGATCAGCAAGCCCAGGGAGACCTTCATGGTTTCCTTCATAATCTCCGATTCCTTGCCCACCAAGCCCACGGTGGCCGCGCCCAGGGCGACGGTCTGCGGGGAGATCATCTTGCCCAGGGTGGCACCACCGGTGTTGGCGGCTACAAGGACGTGCTCGGGCACGCCGATGGTGCCGGCCGTGGTGGCCTGCATCTGGGCGAACAGAGCGTTGGAGGACGTGCCGGAGCCGGTGACGAACGTGCCCAACCACCCCAGCACTGGGGAAATCAGTGGGAAGATCGCGCCGGTACCCGCCAGCAGCGCACCGATGGCGGCGGTCTGACCCGAGAAGTTCATCACATAGGCCAGGCCCATCACCGTGGCGATGGTCAGGTAGGACAGCTTCATACGGTTCAGGCCGACGAAGAGCTCCGCGAAACCTGTGCCGATACCGAGTTTGTAGCGGCCGTTTTCGTTGACGAAGGTGTACACCAGCACCGTGATGACACCGCAGAAGAACAAGATGGTGCCCGGGCTGGACAGCCAGTTGAAGTTGAATAGCGGCGAGGTAGACGGCTCGCCATCGGCGGTGAGCAAGCGGCCGTAGAGGCCTGGCCAGCCGAATTGGACATCGGTGGATGCAAGAGCCGCCGGGATGTCCACGCCGATGCGCCACAGCTTGGTGATGGCGAAAACGACCACGATGAGGATGTATGGGAACAGTGCGAGGAACCCGCGCTGAGCGGTAAGAACGCTGCCGGAGGTGTCCGCCTGGCTGGCCTGATCCTCGGGGGTCTTTGGCGTCCAGACTGTCAGGAAGGCGATGCCTGCGACCAGGGAAACCAGGGAGGCAACCACGTCGGTCAGCTCGTAGGCGAAGTAGTTCGATGCGAGGAACTGGCCGCCGCCGAAGGACACACCCAGCACCAGCGCCATGGGCCAGCCTTGGCGCAGGCCCCGCATGCCGTCCATAATCAGCAGCAGCAGGAATGGGGTGATCACGGCGATCAGGCCGACCAGGCGGCCGGCCTGGCTGGCCAGGTCGGTCACTTCGAGACCTGCCAGGGAAGCGCCAGTGGTCACCGGGATGGCCATCGCACCGAAAGCGACGGGGGCTGCGTTAGCAACGAGCGTGACGACGATGGCCTTCATCGGTTTCATGCCGATAGCTACCAGCATCGACGACACAATAGCCACTGGGGCACCGAAACCGGCAAGGGCCTCAAGCAAACCGCCGAACGCGAAGCCAATGATCATCGCCTGGATGCGCATGTCCCCTTTGCCAATCTTGGAGAAGATCACGCGCATGTCTTCGAACCTGCCGGACTTCACCGTCAGGTCATAGATCCACACCGCCATCCAGATGATGTAAACAATCGGGAAGAGTCCGAAGCAGATGCCTTGGAGCAACGACATGCCTGCCATGTCCCAGGGCATGCCGAAAGGCAAGACGGCAATGATCAGCGCAACCACCACGGAAGCGATGGCCGAGGTGTGCGCCGCCCACTTGAACCCCATGAGAAAGAGAAAGAATGCTGCCAGCGGAAGCACCGCCACCAGTGCGGTCCACCCCACGGAGCCGGCGACGGCATCGGTGGCCGGTGTGTAGGTTTCTTGTGCGAGGAGCAGCGTGGTCATAGGGGGTTCCTTCCTGATGTGACCAATTCCCTAACAGTCCTTAGGTATCACCTTAACGGTTATGGGGCACATTTCCAGCGGTCAGGAATTTACCAACATTAATGCGACCGAATAACCGCAGGCAGATGGGCCAATTTTCCCACAAAGGTCTAGCGAAATCGTTAAACTAGATAGTACTCCCTTTATTGACCGATAGGAAAGAGTAACCGTGAAAGTAGCGCTATTCTCCACCTGCCTCGGCGATGCCCTCTTCCCCGATGCCCACAAGGCCACCGCCGTGATCCTTGCACGCCTCGGTTACGAGGTCGTCTTCCCTGAGGCCCAGACTTGTTGTGGCCAGATGCACATCAACACTGGCTACCAAGAACAAGCAGTGCCCATGATCGAAACCTACGTCGACGCATTTTCGGATCCGTCGATCGACTACGTCGTTGGTGCCTCCGGCTCGTGCGTGGGTGCTGTCCGCGAGCAGCACGTGCGCATCGCCGACCGCTACGGCACAAAGTCGCTTGTCGACGGTGCCACCACTGCCGCCAAGAAGACCTATGACCTCACCGAGTTCCTCGTCGACGTGGCACAGACCACCGACCTAGGCGCATTCTTCCCGCACCGCGTGACCTACCACGCCTCCTGCCACTCGCTGCGCTTCCTCAAGGTCGACCAGCGCCCCTATGACCTGCTGCGCGCCGTCGAAGGCCTCGAGCTGATCGACCTTGAAAACTATGAGGAATGCTGTGGCTTCGGCGGCACCTTCTCCATCAAGAACGCCGAAGTCTCGGCAGCGATGGTGTCCGACAAGGTCCGCCACATCAAAGACACCGGCGCTGAATACGTCACCGCGGGCGATTCTTCCTGCCTGATGAATATCGCCGGCAACATGGCCCGCCAGCATAACGGAATCCGCGCTGTCCACATGGCAGAAATTCTGGCCTCGACGAAGGAACACCCCTGGACTCCGACGTCCGCCGTTTACTCGAAGGAGAAGATGCTGTGAAAGTCTCACTCGGCTCCCCCACCATGCCACCGCACGCCCCGCATGAGCCGGGCCACCTGCGTGGCGACAAGAAGTTTTACCAGGCCGCTCACGTTGAGCTGAACAACGCGACCAAGCGTCGCAACCTGAACAAGGCCACCACATCCATTCGCGCCAAGCGTGCCAACGTGGTTGCCGAGCTGGATGACTGGGAGGACCTGCGCCGCGCCGGCTCCACCATCAAGCGCGATGTGGCAGCCCGCATGCCGGAGCTGCTAGAGCAGTTCGAGGAGGCCGTCACCGCCCGCGGCGGCCACGTGCACTGGGCGCGTGATTCGAAGGAGGCAGGTGAGATCGTCACACGCCTTGTCAAAGAGACCGGCGAAAAGCAGGTGGTGAAGATCAAGTCCATGGCCACCCAGGAAATTGCACTGAATGATGTGCTGGATGAGGCCGGCATCTTCGCCCAAGAAACCGACCTCGCTGAGTTAATCGTGCAGCTTGGCGACGATTTCCCCTCCCACATTCTGGTTCCCGCCATCCACCGCAACCGGGCAGAGATCCGCGATATCTTCGTCGATAAGATGCCCAATACCGACGACAGCCTCACCTCCAACCCGGCGGAGCTCGCCGAGGCATCGCGCCAGTACCTGCGTGAGCAGTTCATGCAGGCCAAGGTAGCAATCTCGGGTGTGAACTTCGGCATCGCCGAAACCGGCACCGTCTCCATCGTCGAATCCGAAGGCAACGGGCGCATGTGCCTGACTCTGCCTGAGACCCTGATCTCTGTGATGGGCATCGAGAAGCTGCTGCCCTCCTTCCAAGACCTTGAGGTGTTCCTGCAGTTGCTGCCGCGCTCGTCGACAGGCGAACGCATGAACCCCTACACCTCCCTGTGGACCGGCGTGACCGAAGGCGATGGGCCGCAGAACTTCCACATCGTGTTGCTGGACAACGGGCGTACCGCAGCGCTGTCCAACGAGATCGGGCGCGAGGCACTGAAGTGCATCCGCTGCTCCGCCTGCCTCAACGTGTGCCCGGTGTACGAACGCGCCGGCGGACACTCCTACGGTTCAACCTACCCCGGCCCGATCGGCGCGATCTTGACCCCGCAGCTGACCGGCATGGATTCTGCCGACGATGTCACCGCTTCCCTGCCCTACGCGTCCAGCCTGTGCGGGCGTTGCGACGAGGTCTGCCCGGTGGAAATCCCCATCTCCGACGTCCTGCTGGAGATGCGCCACCAGAAGGTGAAGAACCACCCGCCGAAGATCGAAGCGCCAATGTTCAGCGTGCTCACCGCGGTGATGGGTAACTCCAAGCTGTGGGATCGCGTGATGCGCATGGTCGTTCTCGGCCGCGTACTCGGTGGCTTCAACGGTGTGATCGACAACCTGCCGCTCTTTTTGTCCGGCTGGTCAGACGTGCGCGACACCGCCGTGCCGCCGAAAAAGTCTTTCCGCCAGTGGTTCGAATCCGACGAGGCCCAGAAGCTGCTGCGCGATGTCGCACCGGATGCTGACGCGGCCGCCAAGAAAGAGGATAAGTAGATGTCAAGCGCAAAACAGGAAATCTTGACCCGGATCCGCAATGCTCAGAAACTGTCGGACACCCCGGAACAGGTTGACGTGGTGCGCAATTACCGCACCACCTCTGAGCACACGCCCGCCCAGCTGCGCGAGTTGCTCGTCGATAGGCTGGTGGACTACAAAGCCCATGTCATCGAGACCTCCGAGGAGAACCTCAAGGCCGACCTGGCCGCCATCTTGAAGGAGCGTGGCTGCGAGAAGGTCGTCTACGCGCCTAGGCTTGAGGCTTCGCTTTTCGACGATTACTCCGGCTCTGCTGTCCCCGATGACGTGAACCGTGACCCGCGGGAACTCGATGCCGTGGACGCCGTGGTGACTGATTCGCATGTCACCGCTGCCCAAACCGGCACGATTACCCTGCAGGCCGGGGATGTGTGCGGCCGCCGCTCGCTCACACTGGTGCCGGACCGCCACGTGGTCATCGTACGTCCTGACACCGTGGTCTATGGGGTGCCGGAGATGATCGCGCGTCTTGATCCGAACACGCCCACGACGATGATCTCTGGGCCTTCGGCCACCTCCGATATTGAGCTGGTGCGCGTGGAAGGCGTGCACGGCCCACGCGATCTGATCGTGCTGCTGACCTAAACGCAACAGCAAAAACACAACCGCCGGCGATTTCACCTAATAGGTGGAATCAACCGGCGGTTGTGCTGTCATTGTTTCCCGTGCCGCGTATCACCGCGTGCATGTTCTAGTATGAGTGACGATCCTGTCATATACCTGGAAGGTCCTATGCGAAAGCCGACCAATATTCTCAAGAAAAGCTTCGCGCGATTTGGCGCTGTGGCTGCCACTGCGGCACTAACTGTCGGGGTGTGCGCCACCCCTGCGAATGCTGCGCCCGATCCGTTGGCCCCCACTATTGCGTGGGAGGATTGCCCAGCCGAAGTCAACGTCGCCGATGCCCAATGTGGCCGCATCGATGTCCCGCGTGACTACGCCGATCCCACTGGGCCGACCATCTCCTTGGGCTTCGTGCTCAACCCAGCCGATAACCCAGGCGCGCGTCGGGGAACCTTGTTCACCAACCCCGGCGGGCCAGGTGGTAACGCGTACGCCTTCGCTGCAAACACGGAGATTGTCGACCTTCCTGCAGGAATCACCGACGAGTGGGACGTGATCGGTGTCCAACCGCGTGGCTTGGACGGCTCCACCCCGATCTCGTGCAACGAGTACCAGGGCGCACCGCAGGACCTCGTCGATAATTTCGTCGCACCCGGCGCGCTGTTCCAGCGTGCCTGTGACACCTCCGACCCCGGCTACACCCGCACCTTCACCACCAGCAATAACGCTGAAGACTGGGAAATGGTGCGCCGGGCACTCGGTGAGAACACCATTTCTATTCTGGGCTTGTCCTACGGCACCTACTTGGGTTCGGTGTACGCCACGCGCTACCCACAGCGCGTGGATAAGCTTGTCCTCGATTCGGCGATGAACCCCTACATCATGTGGAATGAGCTGATCCTCGGCCAGCGCTCGGCAATGCAGCGTTCCATTTACGAATTCTTCGGCTACGCCGCGGTGAATAATGACCAGTATGGCCTAGGCGATACCCCGCTCAAGGTCTACAACAACTGGGCAAAGAAGGTGCTGGCTGAATCCGGTACCACCCCAACACTGGTGCCGCCGCCGGCCCAAACCGGGGACTTGCCTGCCGATATCGCGTGGGCCGGCCAAGCAGGAGCCGATGCGATGACCGCTCTAGGTGCCCCCGCCTCCCAGGTGGAAAGCCTGAAGAACACCGTGGTCAACGGCGCACAGCAGGGTGAGGCCGCATCCCCAACCTTGCAGGCCACCGTGGCAAGCATGGCCACCCCAATGCAGTGGCACGATCTCGCGTTGCACATCGCGGGTATCGCTCCGATCGAGGAGCTTCTGCCCGGTGCGGCGCAGCGGCAGCTCGAAGAACTCTCGCCGGAGGAACTCGACGAGGTCGTCAGCCAGCAGCTCCACGCCGCTTTCTACATGACGTTGGCCACGTGCAATGAGAACGTCACCCCACCAAACCTGGCACTTTTGCCGGAGTACGTGTGGGGCACCTACGTAATGAAGAATTCGCGCATCCCCTACAACCTGGGATACGGCGCAGGCGTGACCTGCAATGGAGTGGCACCTGTCCGCGGTGTGGAGCACCTCGATGGCTCCCAACTGCGCACCCGCCCGCTGCAGATTTCCGGCACTTTGGACTCGCAGACCGTCTACTCCCAGCGCCACGGTCTTGCCGACGCGATGGGCGCGCACATCCTCACAGTGCACGGCCCAGGCCACGGGCATACCGGCTTCGGCAACCACGCGGTGGACAACATCGTGGTGGATTATCTGCGCACCGGCAACCCTGGGCCCACCGACGCTCCCGGTTACTTCGAGCAGTAGTCACGTCAGGGGCAGGGCGGTTTAGGTCTGTCCCGCAGATGCGTGCTAAAGTTTCATCCGTTGACCGTTAGTAGCGGTTAGCGGTGAGTCTCCGTAGCTCAGTGGATGAGAGCATCGGTTTCCGGTACCGAAGGTCGCAGGTTCGAATCCTGTCGGGGACACCAAGCGAAAACCCCTTCAGCCCAGAACATTGTTCTAGGTTGGAGGGGTTTTCCGCGCTGCCGCTCTTCTCACAGCTGCAAACTGTCGAAGCTGAACTGTTGGAACAGGGCCGTTTTCGCTCTAAACGAGCCCCGAACGCCCCTGTTCCAACAGTTGAGGTCCAGCGGTTTACGCAGAGACGTACTTGGCTACCAGGTACCGGTTGATATCGGAACGGTTAATAATGCCCACCACGTTGCCGCGATCGTCCACCACCGGCGCCTTCTTCAAGTGCTTATCCGATAGCACAGAAGAGATATGCCCCAGATCATCGTTGACATTCACCGTGATCACGCTGCGCGTCGCGATCGTCGACACAGCCGTATCCAGCACGCGAGCCACGTCGGTCTCGAATTCTTCCGAATCATTGTTGACCAGCAGCGCGTACGGCGTAGTAAACGCGGGCACGGAGTCACCGATCGCTTCGAGCACGTCACCGTCAGACACAAACCCTGCCAAGCGGCCGTCCTCAAGTAGTGGCACACCAGAGATTCGCTTATCGACGAACATGCGTAGCGCTTGGCGAATCGACTGGTTGGGGTGCAGGTGGTAAATGTCGGTCTTCATCAGCTCTGCAACAAGGGTCTCGGCAATCTGAGGTGCCTCGTCGTCAAGCGCTTGCGTGCTTGCCGGAACCTGAGCGCGGGTGCCGGTCCACGCCAGGACCGTGCCGATCGCAGCCAGGATGAACAGGACGATGCCCACCCACAGCATGCCGTTGTTGGCGGCCTCATCGGTGCCGCCGCCGGCGCTGATCACCGCGCCGTAGATGCCGGTGGACAGTGCCGTACCCACGCAACCGGCGATCTGGAAGGACGTGGAGAAGATGGTCACGCCGTGCGGGTTCAGCTGGCGTGGCAGGGTCGACAGTGCGAAAGACTGGACTGGGCCGATCGCCATCGCCGAACCCACAATTGCCGGCATGTACAGGACGGTGATCAGCCACAATGCGTCGCCACCCATGGCGTAAGTGGTCGCCACGGCGAACACGGCCATCAGTGCCATGCCGATGGGCAGCAGGTGCTTTGCGCCGCGCTTGTCGTAGATCTGGCCGGCCAGCGGGCCGAACACAACGGCGAGGAGGATCGCCGGGAACAGCACCAGCGAAGCCTGAAGACCAGTAGTGCCATGCACCGACTGGAGGTGCGTGGGCACCAGGATGTTCATGGAGAACACAATGATCAGCGCAATGATGTTGATCAGCACGCCAGCTGCGAATGGGTAGATCTTCAGAGGCTCCAGGTTGATCAGCGGGTCCGCGATGTTGTTCTGGCGGCGCACGAAGAAGACCATGGCGGCTACGCCGACGAGGAAGGCCACGATGGCCACGAGCTTGGCCGGGCCGAAGACCGTCGAGATGCCGTACAGAAGGCCAATCAAGGCGATCGCCACCAGGATCACCGAGGTCATGTCCAGGCGGGCCTTCGCGCTCTCAGAGATGTTGTAAACGGTGAGTAGGCCGACGATGAACACGATTACGGCCAGGCCGGTAAATGTCCAGCACAGTGCGCGCCAGTGCGCGAACTCCAGGATCACGCCGGAGACCAGGATGGCAATCGACGGGCCTAGGGTGGTCATCGCGCCCATGATGCCCATGAACGTGCCCAGCTTCGGACGCGGGGCGACGGTGAGCGCGATCATCATGCCAATGGGCACCAGCAGGCCGGTGCCGATCGATTGGATGATGCGGCCCACCAGCATCACGCTGAAGTTCGGGGCAAGTGCCGTGACCACGCCACCAATGATCAAGGTCGACGACGTGGCCAGGAAGAGCGGCTTGGTGTTGAAGCGCCGCATGAAGAAGCCCGCGGTCGGTGTCATCACGGCGGCGCCCAGCATGTAGGCGGTGGCAAGCCACTGAATGGTGGAAACGTCAACGCCGAAATCGGCCATCATCGGCGTGAAGCCGACGTTGAGGAATGTCTCGTTAAAGGTTGCGATAAACGCTGCGAGGGCAGCCGCGAACATGATCGTTAGCGATTGTTTCTGGGGCGGCTGTTTTTGGGTTGGCTGCGCCATGAAGCCTCTCTTTGTCTACAAGGGGGTACAGGTCAAGGCTTCGGTGGCGTGATCAGATTTACGCCGCCCACATCTGGGCGGCTACATGTCTCGTATTCCAGGCCGGCGTTTTATTGAACACCAATGTGAAAGATATTTCTAATTGGAGGATGGTACCGCAATAAAAAGTTGTACCCTAGGCGGGTACCTAGGAGATAGACGATTGGAGCTTCCTCATGCTGTTTCACGCCCATCTGCAGCCCCGCGTCCCAGCCCACCTGACGCGAGAGATGGCCGAGGACTACCAGGCACGGCAGCAGCGCTATATTCAGTCGCTTATCGACGAGCGCGTGGCCCTTCACGTCTGGCGCGGCTCTGGGACCCGCCAACTCTTTGTGGTGTTTGAGGCGGAATCGCACGTGCGTGCCGACGAGATCCTGCGCGCTTTTCCATTGGCGCGTTATACCGACGTGCTTGTTAATCCGGTTGCCGCCATACAGCGGGCATGAGTATCCAGGCCGCGATGTACAGGATCACGCCGGAGAATCCCAGGAGCGTTGCGACCACAAAGAGTAGGCGCACCAAAGTGGCGTTGATGTCGTAGGTTTCTGCGATGCCTCCACAGACTCCGGCGATGTAGCGATCGGTCTGCGAGCGGACGAGGCGGCGGTTGAAAACGTTGTCGTGGGGGTTGTGTGCAGATGTCATGGCGGGGTGCCCTTTCCAATGTGGTCTGTTTCTGTTCACTTTCTATCTAAGCCGTGAACTGCGGTAACCACATCGGTGATCACCCTGAATTACACCCTGATTAAAGCTCTTACTTCTTCGGAGGGTTCGTCCCGAGCGCCCCGGTGAACCCTGGCGTGCCAGGCACATTGTTGACGGCTTTGACACCTTCCATCCACCGACGGATGTGCTCAATATCTTCTGGGTACATGTGGTCGAAGACGAGGCGGCGAACGCTTTCAACGTGTTCTGGTGCTGCCTGCTTCAGGCGGCGCATGCCCTCCTCCGTTAAGGAGACGACCACACCGCGGGCATCGCCGGGGCTCTTGCGCTTAGTGACCAGCCCACGGCGTTCCATGCGAGTGATCTGGTGAGACGTACGCGAGCGGTCCCACTCCAAGTCAGCACACAAGTCACGCAGGCGGAGTTCGCACCCCTCAGCCTCTGATAAAGCCACCAGTACGGAAAATTCGGACGTCGACAAGTCCGACCCTGCAAGCAAGGTTTCGTCCATCGCGCGACTGATCTTGCGCGTGGTCGCGAGCATGGCGCGCCAAAACTCTTGTTCATCGTCGTTGAGCCAACGTGCTTCTGTAGCCATGTCACAAAGAATACTCGGAGTGATTAATTTTGCGAAATTTTTTCACGCCCTGACCAGTGTTTTCAAGAAAAAGAAGAATTACTTTAAATTTGGAATTGACATGTCACCAACTTTTCCTTAAAGTTGTTGACATCACCGCAAACGGCGCAGGGCGCTACCGCTTGGGTGATACACCAGGAAATTTGAACAACATTTTTAGCAACGATATTTAGGAGCATCACATGCAGAACCTGAACGGTACTTTTGATCTGGACCCAGCACACACCACGATTGGTTTTACTGCCCGCCACGCAATGGTGACCAAGGTCCGCGGCAAGTTCGACGAGTTCGAGTCCACCGTGGTTGTCGACCAGGAGAACCCAGCGAACAACAAGGCTGAGGCAACCATCAATGCTGCTTCCGTGGACTCCGGCAACGAGGACCGCGACAACCACGTGAAGGGCGACGATTTCTTCGCGGTTGACAAGTTCCCAGAGATCAAGTTCTCCTCCACCGAGTTCAACTTGGGCGAGGATGGCACAGGCACCGTGACCGGCGACCTGACCATCCGCGACACCACCAAGCCAGTGACCTTGGACGTTGAGGTCTTCGGTGTTGAGGAAGACCCATTTGGCAACACCCGCGTGGGCTTTGAAGCATCCACCCAGATCAACCGCAAGGACTTCGGTGTTGACTTCCAGGCTCCACTGAACTCCGGTGGCGTGCTGGTTTCTGAGAAGGTCACCCTCGAGATCGAGGGCTCTGGCATCAAGCGTGACGCTTAAGCCGCTTCCCCCCTATTAATCTTCCGCCGCCTGTCTCTTCTTTTCCCTTTCCTTAAGGTCCCTTCTCTCCTTTTCCGATGAGGTCAGGGACATCCGTGGAGAAAAAAGACAGGCGGCGGATTTTTCTTTTCCTGCGAGTTCTAGAGCTGCGTCACGCTGCTTTTTAGCTCGTCCATGCTGTAGCGGGCGGCGGCAGCCACTGTGTCATAGCGTTGCGGGAAACACGTCAGAACAAAGACCTGATTGTTCTTACCCACTTGGCTAAACAGCGTATTCATTAGGGCCAGGCGCTGCGGGTCGGTCGCGCCAAGGGCGTCATCAACGATGACGGGGGCCACAGACTCTTCCCCACCGCTATCGGCGGCGAGCTCGGCAATCGCGAAGCGTGTGAGCACAGCCATTTGCTCTTGTGCGCCGCCAGACAGCTGGGCCAGTTCCACGGTCGCGTCATTGATCGTACGCGCGGTGACCTGCAAGCGATCATCCAACTCGAAAGACACGTCGGGGCCGAAAATCACGCTGGCGTATTTGGTCAATGCTTCCGCAAAAGGTGCGGAATAGCGCTGTCGTGCCTCGTCACGATGCTTATGCATGGTGCTGCGCAACAAATCAACTGCAGCCGCGCGCCGGTCCATTCGCTGCTTTTCCACCTCGAGTGTTTCCACCCGGGCACGGGTCTTATCCACTTCCTCCGCAATTCCTTGGGCCTGCTCGATAAAGATCTGCAAAGCCGACAAGCGGATTTCGGCGGCCTTGGCGCGCTCCTTGAGAATCTCCACTTTCCTTCGTGCTCCCTCAAGCAGCTGCTCGGCCACATCGGGGTTGGCCTGGCGCATCGCAGCAGTCGCGCTGTCCGCTGCCTCGTTGGCCTTCGCTTCCGCTTCCTTCGTGCGGATGACTGCCTCATCTAGTTCATCATCGGCACTGCGCTGGCGGGCCTGTTCCAATTCTTCTGAAGCCGTGGCCAAACTACGTGCCGCAGCTTCGCGCTCTGCCTCTACAATCTGCAATGCAGTCTGTGCTTGGCGCTGCGTCAGTGGTTGCAGAGCTGCCTCAGCCTTCAGCAGTTCGGTATCGGCCTCATCAGCCTCCTTTTGTGCCGCCGCCACGTGCGCCTCAGCGGTCTCGTCGTCAAGCTCCTGAAGCTCCGGATCGAGTTCAGCAACACTTGCGGCAAGCTTTTCTTCCTCAGCATGCAGGTCGTCCGCGCTGGACTTGCCGAGGATAGTCGTGCGGCGCTCGCGCGCCTTGACCAGCTGGTCGGCGTGTTCGCGATGCTTATCGCGAAGAGTCCGGACTTCATCAAGGTCCGCGCATTCCAGTTCCTCCAAAAGATCATTCAGGGTTTCTTCGGCGCGGTTAAGGGCCTCGCGCCCGTCTGTTGCATCGGCCGCGGCCTGGTAACGCGCAGCGAATTCGCCGAAGCGCACTTCAGTACCGTCGTAGACCTGAACTTCGGTAGCTCCGTCAAGGGCGACCTCGCGGCCGTCGACGAGCACTTGGCCCGAGTCTGGGGATGTGACCACCAGTTTTGCTGCGGTCGCCTGGCTGAGCCGGCGTTGCAGCTCCACATCATTGGTGGCCTTTTCGACGGCGCGCACATTCTCGTCAGTAATGGGCCGTTCCGGGGCGCTATCGCGCAGTCGGGCGACTTCAGCGTCTGCATCTTTCAACTGGGCAAGGACGTCGCGTACCTCGGCAAGACGGGCGACCTTGCGCACGATGTCTCGGTTCGCGTTCGCCTCTCGAAGGGCTGTCCGTGCTTCTTGTTCGCGTTTCTTCACCGCCTCTACGGCAGTACTCAACCGTTCAAAGGCTTCCTTTTCCTCCTTGGCTTTGTCGGTGGCGGCCACGATCTTCTCGTCGTATGCAGCCACGTCGCCTTCCGCCTTGGTGACGCGCTCAAGCAGCTGGGCTCGCTGCTTCTGATCTTTCACTGCCTGTTCCGCCTCGCGGGCAGCCACAGCCTGGCGCTCTTGGGCACGCTCGGCTTCCACGCGCGTTTTGTTCGCGGCTTCAAACTCGGCTTCGCGTGCCTTGAGCTGCTCTTCGGCTTCAGGCAGTTCTTGTTCGGTGTGCTCGATTTCCAGCTGCTTCCGGGCTACCTCATCGACATAAGAGCTGAGCTGCTGGGCTTCTGCTTCCTGCCGCTGTAATTCCTCGCGCGCTGCCTCGAGTTCTTTTTCCGCATCGAGCCGCTCTTTGGCCGGCCTGTCGGTCTTGGTGAAGTACTCGAGATACTCTGTCTCGATGCGCTCCATCAACGCGGTGTCTTCGGTACCGGCAAGGTTGTCCTCGTCACCGGCATCCAAAGCGCGCGTCATCGATGGAATGCCCACAGCATCGATGCCTTCGGGCAGCTCGTCCTGGCGCATGAACAGCGTTTCGACGAGTTTGGAGTCCATATTCTCTTCCACGATCTGCGCCAACGTAGCGTCCGCATCGCGGCCAGTGTAGTTCTTTCGGTGGGGCTCGATCACCGTCAGCTCGCTCATGCTCTGGGAAAACCAGCGTTTGCGGATCCGCAGGCGGTACTCACCAATGGTGGCTTCTAGCTCAACCTCGGGAGAGGCATCGCGATGGACCGGGCGCAAGGGCTTGGTGTTCTTATTTTTCGCACCGTGGTTTTCAGTCAGCACAACGCGCAGGGCATCCATGATGGTGGATTTACCTGCTTCGTTATCACCATGGATGACGATCACGCCGGCCTCCGGTAGCTCCGTCAGCTCCAGGTGCTCGATACCGCGGACATTGGTCAGGCGTAAAGAATGAATCAACATCGGGTTTAGCCCTCCTGGCTCAGTCGGAATAGCAAGTTAACAGCATCACGGGCAGTACTACTGCTGGCACCACCGTCACGGTTGGAGGCAGCTTCCACCAGCTCCTTCATGGCGCTCTTGGCAAAGCCTTGCAGGGGTAAGGCCTCCAGCTCCTCATCCCCTGGTTCTAGGTGTAGGTCCATCAAACGGGTACGTTCATAAAGCGCAGCGAAGACCTCCTCGCGCGCAGCCACACCGCTTTCCAGCGCGTGGGTTGCGTCCAGCCCCAACGTGCCACGGATGGAGTACTTGATCGCCGTCCTGGCCTTCGACTCATAAGAATCCACGCGCGCTAAGAACTCGGCGACATCATCTGCGTCTGTCACATCGGCGTGGAGGGCGTCGAAAGTCCACTCCCCCGTCTGCACTTCTTGCACGTCACATCCGCCATCACTATCAAGCGTGACGACGAGGGCATTGCCCGAATTCGTCTCCCCGCCCTGCACGCCGGGGTAATGATCGTGATAATCAGTCACCTCTGGCGAACCTGAAAACCACACTCGCCCGCTCGAGCCCAGCGACATCGTGGAGTGAGTATCACCGAGGGCGAGATAATCAATCACGCCCTCCTCTAAAGCGGCCTCCACGTTAGCCAAATCAATCAAATCCGGTGCCGCATCGCTGGAGAAGGCCTCCACCTGGCCATGGCCCACCATCACTCGCACACCCGATGTCGGCTCCAAGCCGCGCAGCGCTTTGGCCACTAGGTCTTCCGTCGCGCGCTTCGCCGTCAGCGGTGCGCCCACGATTTCCACGCCCTCACGTACCTGGACTGGTTCAAAGGTGGACAGCACGGTCACATTGTCTAAGACTTCGGTCTTGCTAAAGATTGAGTCCGCGACCAAAGGGTCATGGTTGCCCGGCAGCAGGTACACAGGCACAGGCAAGCCGCCAAAAGCTTCCAAAGCACGCCCGGTGGTGCCCCGGTCCAGGGAATTGTGCTCGAACACGTCACCGGCAACCACGATAAATTCGGCACCGTGTTCGTCGGCAAGCGACCCTAAACGCTCCACGGCACGCAAGCGAGCCTCGTTGAAACGTGATTGCGCTTCTGGTTTGAGAAAGGCGCGCGTCATGCCCAGCTGCAGATCAGAGGTGTGAATGAAGGTTAGTTGCGTCATGCTTTAAGTTGTAGCAGACGCTTCGGACATGTGCCCTGAACTGCGGGGATCACTCCCCACGCGTGAGCTCATCGTAGAGGTCTTCGATATCTGCCACCGCGCGCAACTGATCGATGTTGGTAAAAGAAATCGTCTGCATCGCCTTGTGCAGCAAGTCCAGGTCAGAATCATCCAGCATGGGCGCCACCTTCGGCGATGGCACGCTGGGCAGGCCACGGCCCGTCCAGAAAAACTCCGAACCCTCCGCCGAGTTCTCCTTCGACACCGTCGCCGCCGAAGCACGCACGGTATGCTCCAGCGAGTTCAGGTCCAGCCCGCGCAGCTGGAACAGGGCTGGCGGATCCGCGTCAATACGCGCGGCGGCTTTCTCCGCCATCGCAACGGCGTGCTTGCAGGCCTCCGCCTGGTCGGGACAATCGCAGTTGAACACGATGTCGCGTAAGTCCTCTGCCAGAAGCAGGTCCAGTACGCGGTCCTCGAAGGTACCCCGGCGCGCCAAGGTGATCCCGTTGGGGGTGCGCGCCAAGATATCCGTGATCTCGGTCAGTTCCTCCGGTCCGCGGTAGGGCAGGCGCATCACCACGTTGAAAGGTTCGTTCTGGGAGCCGGCCACCTGACCGTGGATGGCGCCATTGCGCAGGTTTAGGTCGATCACGTTGCCGTTGGCGGCGTACTCGCGCCCACGGCTGATCCGCCCCTGGTCAGTCTTGCGGATGGCTGCGTTGAAGATGCGCATGGCCGCCGGGGACCACGTCATGCCTGTTGGTCGCGGTGGGACGTTGACCTCGTCGGCAGAGTTGACGCGTGTGCGGGCGCCAAAGTTGGCGTAGATGACATTGTCTTTGCGTGGACGTGCCATGTGTTACTCCTTTTCTGCCCGGTAGGCCATGAGCCGCTGCAGGTCGTCGGGCTCTAGTTCGGTAATCCAGCCTTCGCCCTCGCCGACGACGGTACCGGCCAACTGCATCTTGCCGTCAAGGACGTCCTGGATGGACTCTTCCATGGTGCCGCGGGTGATCATCTTGTACACGTCGACGTTCTTGTCCTGGCCGATGCGGTAGGCGCGGTCCGTGGCCTGGTTTTCCACCGCAGGGTTCCACCAGCGGTCCATGTGTACCACCATCGAGGCGGCCGTCAAGTTCAAACCGGTGCCGCCAGCCTTCAAGGACAGCAGCATGGCGCGCGGCCCGTCCTCGGACTGGAAGTGAGCGACCATGTTGTCTCGCTTATTCTTGCTCACCCCGCCGTGCAGGAAGGGAATGTCCTCCCCCAGACGCGAGGATATATAGGGCTGCAGGATGTCGCCGAAGGCCTTGTACTGCGTAAAGATCAGCACGCGCCGATCCTCTTCGACGGCCTTGCGCAGCAGCTCCATCAGCTTTTCCACCTTGCCAGAGCGGTGCGCGCCGTTAAGGGTGACCGGTGAGCCATCGCCAAGATAGTGCGACGGGTGATTACAGATCTGCTTGATGCGCGTGATCGTCGCCAGCACCAGCCCCTTGCGCGCCATCCCGCTGCGCTCGCTTAAGGCCCGCTGCATCGAGTCAGTCAACGCCTTATACATGGCGGCCTGCTCAGTGGTCATATCGACGACGACAATCTCCTCTGCCTTCTCCGGAAGATCATCAATAATCGAGGGGTCAGTCTTCAACCGGCGCAGAATGAACGGGGCAGTCAGCCGACGCAGCCGCTCCCCCATCTCCGCCGCCAGATCCTCATCGCGCGAACCCTCAATCGCCTTCGCAAAATGATTGCGGAAGAACGTGGCGGAGCCCAGCATGCCGGGGTTCACGAAGTCCAGGATAGAGCGCATCTCACTCAGCCGGTTCTCAATTGGCGTACCCGTCAGCGCGATGCGGTGGCGCGCCGGGATCGCGCGGACGGACTTGGAGGCGCGTGTCGACGAGTTCTTAATCGCCTGAGCTTCATCAAGGACCACGTGGTCCCAGTCGAACTGGCTGAGCTCGGAAAAGTCGCGCCCCACCACACCGTAGGAGGTGATCAGCACATCCAGGCTCTCCATCGCCTCGAAGAGTTCCGCCCCGTGCAGGCGGTCGGAGCCGTGGTGGACGGCAACCTTCAGCCCCGGCACGAATCGCTTGGCCTCATTGGCCCAGTTGCCCACCACGGACGTGGGTGCGACGACCAGTGTTGGCCCGGCCACGTCCCCGCGTTCGTGTTCCACGGCCAGCATGGTGAGCAGCTGCAGGGTTTTGCCCAGGCCCATATCGTCGGCAAGCACAGCGCCCAGGTTGTTGCGGGACATGAAGTAAAGCCAGTCCACGCCGCGTCGCTGATAGTCGCGCAGCTCGGCCGTCACCGTGTCGGGGACATCCACGCGCAGCGGTGCGGGCATCTCCTGGCCGCCAATCAGGGAGGTGAACCAGGGTGAGCCTTCGAACTCGATAGGTTCGCTGGCCATGGATTCCAGGGCCAGTTCGCGCAGCTCGGCGGCGGAGACCATGCCATTTCCGTCGGCGTCTAAGCCGCCCTCGCCTTCCCCACTCGCGGCGGCGTTATATTCCTCGCGCAACCGCTCGGCTTCGGCGGCCAGCTCTTCGGCGTCCTCGGCCCCGTTGGACTTCGCGATCTCCGCGCGCATCGCCGCCTGTTCCATGCGGCGTTTCAGCCCGGCGCGGGATTGCGCAGCCAGCTGCTCCATGTAGTCGGAGATTTTGCTTAACGACGAGGTGTCGGCCAGAACCCACTCGCCGCGCAGTTTGATCAGGCCGGTTTTGGAGTTGACCAGCTCTGCCATTTCCTCGTCGGTGAGATCCACATCGCCGACGGAGAGGCGCCAATCGTAGGTGAGCAGCTGGTCGAAACCGAGGCGGGTGACTGTGGCAGCGTCGGCTGGGTCGTGGGCGCGCGCCACGTGGAGTTTCGCGGTTGTCTCGGCGGTGGACCAGGCCCGTGGGAGCATGACGGCGAAGCCTGCGGCGCGCAGTGCGGCGGCGTCGTGTTGGACGAACTGGACGATCTGGTCGGTGGTCAGGTAGGTGTCCCAGTCACCGACATTGTTTGGGTCGCCTTGCGTGCCGATCGGTGGGTGCAGGGTGGCATCCACGCGTGGGGTGATCTCCATGGCGCGGCGCAGCGAGCTTTTGAGCTTTTCGGTACTGGTGGGGTCCAGCTCGGCTAGGCGGATGGGCCGTGGTGCATCCGTCCCGCTGCGGACCTGGACGCGGACGGGCCACCGGTCGTCGCCGGTATTCGTGGCGACGGCATCAACGGAATCGGTAGCGTCGGGCTGTTCGACGATGAAGACCATCTGCACGTTGACGGCGGTGATAGAGCCGTTCCACGCGGTGATGTGCTTCAGCAGCTGGGGGCCGCCGCGGCGCAGCGGCTGGGAGCGCAGCAGCGAGTCGACGAAGTCATGCAGCGGGTAGGCTCGCTCTTCTTCGAGCACGTGGCGCAGGCGCGCAGAGGTGATCCAGTGGACGAAGGTCTGGGCGATAGATTCGGACAGGTTGACGTTGTTGACCACGATCGCCCCGGGGGCGGCGGCGACCATGTCTGCTAGCCAGCCGCGCTCCTCCAGCCCGGTGCCTAGCTGCCATTCCGGGAACCACTGGTTGTCGATGTACTGCACGCGGATGCTCACCCGCCCGGCGCGGATGAATTCGGTCAGGCCTTTATACATGCGCAGGATCCAGTAGAGGTCCGGTGCTACCGATTCGCGTTGGGCGCGGGTGGCCGCCGGGGAGTCCTGGTCGAGGAAAGAGATCTGTTCTAGGAAAGAGATGGCCTCATCCGGGGCGAACGCGGCGGCGGGGATGCGCAGGTTCACCTGGCGGCCCTTGGGTGTTTGGAGGGTGGCGCTGACACGGCGGCGGAACTGATCGTCGTTAAGCATCGCTTCGATGACCGGTGGGAACGTGCCCGAGGGGACTTGGGAGGGCAGGATGATGCGGTGGCCGTGCACCTGTTCAACCCAAAGGTTGAGGCCGGAATCTGCAAGCCAGAGTCCGTGCACCAGGTAGTCAGCCATACTTGTCCTACTCAACTTCCTTATTCAACGTGTGATCTTGCTAATAGGCGACGGGTGTCATAACTCGTCGCACCACGTGCGCTATTGTCGAACCAACCATTGTACCCGCGCTAACCACAACGCGTTAGATTGAAAGAAGAACACGGATGAGCGATAACACGTGGATGATTATTGCGATCGTCATTTACTTCGCTGTGATGATCGGTATTGGGTGGTATTCCTACCGCCAAACCAAGAAGTATGACGACTACGTGCTGGGCGATCGTGGCCTCCACCCCTTCGTGGCAGGCTTGTCGGCTGGCGCTTCCGATATGTCGGGCTGGTTGCTCATGGGCCTGCCGGGCGCGCTCTACGTCTCGGGTATGAGTGAGCTGTGGATTGCGATCGGCTTGCTGATCGGCACGTGGGCGAACTGGCGCTATGTTGCCCCGCGCATGCGCTCCTACTCGGAGGTCGCCGGTAACTCGATCACCATGCCCAGCTTCTTCGAAAACCGCGTGCACGATTCTTCACGCATTCTGCGTATTCTAGCTGCCGCCATCATTATCTTCTTCTTCACTTTCTACGTGTCCTCCGGCATGGTGGCCGGCGGCCGCTACTTCGAGTCCACCTTCCAGGGCGACTACCTGACGGGCATGCTGATCGTCGGTGGCATTACGGTGCTGTACACCTTCATTGGCGGTTTCCTTGCGGTGAGCTACACCGACGTGGTGCAGGGCCTGCTGATGTTTTCGGCACTACTGATCGTTCCGATCATGGCGTTTATCTCGCTGGATGATCCCAGCACGCTGTTTAGCTTTGCGACGAACAATGCTTACGGCCCGCACTCCGAACCGAATGAGACCTACTTCAACCTGATCGCTGGCGTCTCTGCCGTGACCATCATCGGCAACCTGGCGTGGGGTCTGGGCTATTTTGGCCAGCCGCACATTATTTCCAGGTTCATGGCGCTGCGCTCCCCTTCCCAGGCACGCCAGGCCGGTAACTATGGCGTGTTCTGGGTGACGTTGTGCTTCCTCGGAGGCATCGCCACGGCGATCATCTCCACGCAGTACTTCGAGGAAAAGAGCGCCACGGTCACTGACACCACCAGCTATGAGACGATCTTCCTCGACCTGACGCGGATCATGTTCCACCCGCTGATCGCCGGCATCATCTTGACAGCCGTGCTGGCTGCCATCATGTCCACGATGAGCTCCCAGCTGCTGGTGACCTCCTCTGCCCTCGTCGAGGACATCTACCGCGTGTTCGGCAAGAAGCGCGTGTCCACCACCGGGCTGCTGCTAGGTTCGCGCCTGATGGTGCTGGCGGTGGCGATCGTCGCAATGCTGCTCGCGATCAACCCCTCCGATTCGATCTTGAACCTGGTGGGCTTCGCGTGGGCCGGCTTCGGTTCCGCGTTCGGCCCGGTCATCCTGGCCTCGCTGTACTGGAAGCGCCTGACCGCGCCAGGGGCGATTGCAGGCATGGCCACCGGGGCGGTCGTCTCCTTCGTGTGGGGCAATATCGATGCCGACTGGGCCGCGATGTACGAAATCGTCCCCGGCTTCTTCTCCGCGGCCATCGTGATGGTGCTGGTTTCGCTGGCCACCAAACCACACCCAGAGGCAGAGGCCGAGTTCGATGAGGCCATCGCCGTCACCCGCTACTCCTCCCAGCACCCGAATACCACCTTTGCGCAGGCCCGTGAACAGATTCACACTTCCCCGCGCGAGGGAACCACTGAGGGGTCCACCGCAGTCTAAGGAGGTATGCGCACTTTTACCCGCGTCTACCTTCTAGTCCTGATACTGCTCACGCTTGCCACCGTCCCGCTTCCTGCTCCACCCGGGATCGACACGGGCGCGCGTGAGCTTTCTGCTTTTTTGGACCACACACCCTCTTCCGCACACCGCGAGCGGATCCCCGGATATAGGCGCGAGGCTTTCGGCCCCGGCTGGGCCACCCTTTCCTCCGGCTGCACCGTACGCGAGCAGCTTCTGGTTGAGCATTTTTCGCTTGACGACGATCCCCCTTCCGTACCCGCCAAACGGTCCTGCCCCTCGTCGTTAAGCACCCTTGATCCTGCTGTTGTGATCACGGACCCGTACACGGGCAGCGAGCTGGTGCGCACGGACGTGGAGATTGACCACCTGGTGCCGTTGGCGGCGGCGTGGGACCTGGGGGCACATAGCTGGGACGACGCGGCGCGGGAGGCGTTTGCGAATGACCCGCTGAATCTGGTGGTCACCTCAAGGGAGGCGAACCAGGAGAAGTCGGACAAGCTGCCGAGTGAGTGGCTGCCGCCTGCTCGTGCTGCGCGATGCGACTACGCCATTAGAATGGCCAGCGTCGCCTATCGATACTCTTTGGCGCTGCCGGAGGGAGACAAGAAAGTCCTGCGCAGGCAATGCCGTTTGACTATCGGTGCGTGGTTCATCGTAAGGTAAACACGAACATTTCCCGATTTTATTAGAGACTGTGAGGCATACATGCTGAATTCCCTTCTCATCTTCTTTCACGTGGCCGCGGCGATCCTGCTGCTGGCACCCGTGATGGTGGGTGTCTCCGCTTTCCCACGCCAGGCTGACGCAGCCCGTGCCGGCGACGAACGCGCTGCCGGACGCGCACAGCTGCTGCACCGTGTCAGCTCCACCTACGGTATGCTCTCCGCGCTGGTTCCGCTGCTGGGTGCTGCGGTGCTGTTCGCTGGTTGGTCCGAGTACAAGACCATGTGGCAGTTCCACACCTCGCTGATCGTGGCCATCGTGGCGTGGGCGGTCCTGATCGCGCTGGTGATCCCGCAGCAGAAGAAGATGATGGGCAGCCTCAACCTGCTGCCGGCATCCGATGCGGATCCAGAGCATGACCACGTTGCCAACTGGGATGGTGCAAAGAAGAAGGCCACCATTGGCGGCGGCATCTTTAACCTGCTGTGGATCATTCTTCTGATCCTGATGTACGTCTAAAACAACTAGCCGCCTCTCCCCTGGCGCAGCGCCTCTTTGAGGGGAAAGCAAAGGTCCGCATCCTTTTACGGGATGCGGACCTTTTTGCTTTTTTGAAGTGCGTGTTAAGCGTGCGGTCTTAGTCGCGCCAACGGCCACCACGGCCACCGCGTCCACCACGATCGTCACGGTCGCGGCCACCACGGTAACCTCCGCGGCCACCGCGGTCATCACGGTCACGGCCACCACGGTAACCACCGCGGCCGCCACGACCACGGCCACCGGCACCACCACGGAAGTGGCCGGCGCCGCCGCCAGCATCCTTCTCAATGTGGATCAGCTGGCCGGAGATGCGGGTGTCTTCCAAGCGGTCCAGGACGGACGGGTCCAGGTTCTTCGGCAGCTCTACCAGGGTGTGGTCCACCGCGATAGTGATGCGTCCGAAGTCTTTGGAGCTCAATCCGCCCTCGTTGGCGATCGCACCGACGATGGCGCCAGGGCGCACGTGCTGGCGCTTGCCCACCGCAAGGCGGTAGGTTTCGAAGTCGCCGTCTCGCTCGAAGCGGTCGCGTCCACGGCCCCGGTCGCCGCGATCTCCACGGTCAAAGCGGTCGCGTCCGCCGCGGTCACGGCGATCATCACGGTCCCACTTGTCGCGGTCGCGGCGATCCCGCTTCTGCTTCGGTGGCTCCTTCATGAAGAACTCTTCGCCGGCCTGCGCCTGGGTTGCCAGGGCTGCGGCTACGTCCTCCATTGGCACGTCGTTGGCCTCGGAGTAGTCCTTGACCAGCTTGCGGAAGATGTCCATCTCCTTGGATTCCAAAGATTCGGTGATGGAGTCAGCGAACTTCGCCTTGCGCGACTCGTTGACCTCATCAACCGTCGGCAGTTCCATCTCTTCGATCTTCGCGTTGGTCACGCGCTCAATGGAGCGCAGCATGCGACGCTCGCGCGGAGTGACGAACAGGATCGCCTCACCGGAACGTCCGGCACGGCCGGTTCGGCCAATGCGGTGGACGTAGCTTTCGGTGTCATTCGGAATATCGTAGTTGAACACGTGGGAGATGCGCTCCACGTCCAGACCACGAGCAGCCACATCCGTAGCCACCAGAATGTCTAGGCGGCCGTCACGCAGCTGGTCCACGGTGCGCTCACGCTGCTGCTGGGCGATATCGCCGTTGATTGCAGCCGCCGAGAACCCACGTGCGCGCAGCTTCTCTGCCAGTTCCTCGGTTTCGTGCTTGGTGCGCACGAACACGATCATGGCGTCGAACTCGGTCACCTCAAGGATGCGGGTGATCGCGTCCAGCTTGTTGCGGTGCGCCGTGAACAGGTAGCGCTGGCGGATGTTGGTGTTGGTGCGGGTCTCGCTCTTAACGGTGACCTCTGCTGGATTGTCCAAGTACTGCTTGGAAATCTTGCGGATCCCGTTCGGCATGGTTGCCGAAAACAGTGCGACCTGCTTCTCATTCGGGGTGTCTTCCAGGATGCGTTCCACGTCTTCCTGGAAGCCCATGTTCAACATCTCGTCGGCCTCATCGAGCACCAAGAAGCGCAAGTTGGAAATATCCAGCGTGCCCTTCTCCAAATGGTCGATGACACGGCCTGGCGTGCCGACGATAATCTGCGCACCACGGCGCAGGCCTGCCAGCTGGACGCCGTAGGCCTGACCGCCGTAAATCGGCAGTACCTGGATCTTGCCCAGGTGGTCCGCGAAGGACTGGAAGCTGTCTGCCACCTGGAGCGCTAGCTCACGTGTGGGCGCCAGCACCAGGGCCTGCGGATAGCGCTCATTCGGGTCGATTTGGCTGAGAACTGGAAGCGCAAAGGCTGCGGTCTTACCCGTACCAGTTTGCGCGAGACCGACAACGTCTCGGCCTTCCATCAGCAGTGGAATCGTCTCAGCCTGAATGGCGGAAGGCTTCTCAAAGCCCACGCGCTTGACGGCATTCAGGACCTTCTCGGGCAGGCCGAGGTTGTCAAAGCCGTTGTCGGCGTCCTCTGCAGGTTCTTCGGTTACTTCTTCATTGGCCGTATCCGCTTCTGCGGTGTCGGCGCCGGTGTCCTCAGAGTCCGCCGCATCCCTGGTGTCTTCGTTAGTGGCCTGCACAGTTTCCTGCTCTGCCACGACATCCTGCGGGTTATTCTGAGTTTCCGACTCATTAACATTGTCCGGCTCATGTACGTCGCCGGTGACGTTTTCGGAATTGCTCATCGCCTACGAACAGTACGCCACTGATCCACTTTTCACCATTCGCTTTACGACGACACGCCCACCCCACCACCAATTCGTGCGATCAATGGGGGTAGTTTTCGAGCAGCTCAAGCAATATGTCCGCACAATGTGGGGACCAGTCCCCGAAACGCTGACACCCGCAAACATCACGCGATACAGCGCAGTGTATGAAACGACAAGTAATTGCCTTCGTTGCCGCCTCCGCACTGGTGTTAACCGGCTGCGACGGCGACAGCAGCCAGACAGACAGTGAAGCACTACCGGAGCCGACCATGTCGTCGTCCTCTGACGGTGCCGAAGACTCCACGGAGGACTCTGAAACCACCGACGACACCGCAGAGGAATCGTCGGAAAGCGAGAACGACCAAGAACTAATTTCGGTGAACCCTAACGAGTTCCAAGCTTCAGATTCTGTGTGGGTGGTCTCTACCGACGATAATGCCCAGTGTCTCCTCAAAACTACTGAAGGAGATGAGCGATTCAACTGTAACCTGGCGTTTGCTGATCCGAAGCCGCCGGCACTTTCGGCTGTGACAGGTATGGATCCCCTCGCCGAAGAGCCAAATATTGCCTCAATTGACCCAGTAGTCGGGGTATACGCTGACTGGGCTCCTGGTGCCCAAGGTAACCCGCCCGTGGGCTACCTAGAGCCGGGAGAAAGCACGGAGATTGAAGGTATTGAGTTCGCCCACCTCCCTGACGGCACGTTCAAGGTGTCCATGGGCACCCACTGGTTCACGATGAAAGATGGCGTGTTCGAGAAATCAAGGGCACCGTTTGTCGAGGACGATGCCGAGTTCGTCAGCGGTGATGCACAAGCAGGCGAGGTCTGCGGAGAAGTGAAATCCAAGGGCGACGGCTCCACTTTGCGCGTTGTCGCGGAAGAACCCACGGATTGCACCGTGGCAATGGAGGTCATGTCTGACTACATGAGCGACTCTCCAAGCGGCACGCCGCCGCAGGGTTCCGGCGGCCACTGGCTGGCGCCGAACAGTTGGCATTGTGGGAGAAGCTACCTCTTCCCCCGAGAAGAAGCGGTTGGCTATAAGTATTCTCCCGGATGTGACTCCTTCCGCGCGACCGACGGCAGCTACGGCAGCGTGGCGGCAGTGCCAATGGATTGGGAGTACGCCAAGCTCTAAATCGAGTTCCTAGGATCCTTCTTTAAAGCTGCCATCTGCGGTGATCACTGGCTGCACCGACCAGCAGAAGTTAATCCACTTGTCGGTTTCCTTCCACGAGTAATCGGGCTGGAACGTCGTCGTCGGCTTCGTGTAGATCACCGCGGAACGCACCTCGATAGGCACCTTGGGGCTGTTCGGATTCAGGTCCTCGTGCTCCAGGATGCGGCAGACTAGGTTCAGCGTCTCACCGGAGTCCGCCACGTCATCGACGACCAGCACGCGCTTGCCCGCCAGGTTGGATGAGTCCAAGTACGGTGGCAGCAGCATCGGCTCCGGCAGGGTCTGGCCGATGTCCGTGTAAAACTCCACGTTGATCGAGCCCAATGGCTTAATGCCCATCGCATAGCCTAGCGCCCCTGCGGCGATGAGTCCACCGCGCGCTACGGCGATGATCAGGTCAGGCACCCAGCCGGAGTCCACAATCTGCTGTGTAAGTTCACGGCTTGCCTCGCCGAACGTCTCCCACGTGAGGTTTTCACGTTCCGGATCGACCCACTTTGGTTGGTTCATGCTCACCACCGAAGCTCCCTTCGCCCTTCTTGGACTTCAAAAGATATGTGTTGTTAGACAGCTTAAATGGTTCCGCCCGGACTTTCGTAACCTACCAGGCCTTTCCGTAAAACCGCAGGACGCCTGCACGGCAGGCCTGAAGGCTTTTCGACGATCGCCTCAGCCAAACGCCAGCGAGTTCACCGCAATCCCCCATACTCGCCCCATTGTTTTATTAACATAGGGAATCATGACATCGAATCTGCGCGCTCTGGCAGTTTTATCGCTTCTCACCCCAGTTGCCCTGGTTGGGTGTTCTGCCACGCAGGACCCAGAGGCTGAACCCTCGCCGGAAGTCTTCACCACCGTCGCTGAGGACACGGAAGCCCAAGACGAGGCCGAAGAAGAAACGACGGAGCCAGAGACCGCAGAGGATCCCGATATCGAACGCTTCGCCCTTGCCAAGGACATTTACGCGGTCAAGGTGCCAGGTTATGGCGCCTGCACTGTCGATCTAGTAGCGGATTCCATGTTCTGCCGCGTCGACGATCCTGAGGACTTCAACTTCCCTTCGGCGACGTCAATGCATGATCCCGTGGTAGGCTTCTACCCCGACCCGGACGGCGACCCCGCCCCCTTCGAGCAGGCCGAGGAGCTCCACCGCGGCGAGATCGTCAACATTGGCGGAACGATTCTCTCCCACAACGACAATGGGACCATCCGCGTCGACCGCGGCCCGCACTGGTTCGCCCTCGTCGACGGGCAGCCCGTCCTCGGCGAGTCCCCCTACTCCCTTCCCGAGCCGCCGATCAGCGACGGGCCAGCACACATGGGCGAAGTCTGCGGCCAGGTCACCATTGGCGAGGACATCAGGTTGAACATCACCGCGCTTAACGACGAAACCCTCTGCCCCGCCGCCCGGGATGCTGTGACCGCATACATTCACGATCACCGCGGCGAGGGTGAGTGGACAAGCCCCGATGGCTGGGAATGCTCCCGCGACTACGCCTTCCCCGCTGAAGAGGTCAGGCCCGAAGACCGCTTCCCTACCTGCAAGCACCCCGACGATGGAGCTGCCGCTGCAGTCTCCATGAAGTGGCCCTAGAGTCGCTTAGTTAGTCTTAGACGCATGGCGAAATTTATCGAGGTCACTGGTGCCGTCTTCGTCCGCGGCACCACGGTGTTTGCAGCCCAACGCGGCGCAGGCAAGAATATGGCCGGCGTGTGGGAATTCCCCGGAGGCAAGATCGAACCTGGTGAATCTCCCGAAGAGGCACTTGCCCGAGAGATCCGCGAAGAACTTCGCGTTGATGCGGTCGTCGGCGACCACATCACCACCACGGCCTACGAGTATGACTTCGGCACAGTCAACCTAGCCACGTACTTTTGCACGCTTTCCGACGATGCATCTCCGACTCTCACCGAACACCAAGATGCCCGCTGGGTACCAATCGATGAACTCATCGACCTGGACTGGGCACCGGCCGATATCCCAGCAGTACATCTGATCATGGAGAAACTCGGATGAGCACATCGAAACCGGCACTCCGCGAAGGAGTAGAACACGGTTTTGTCGACCGCTATGTGGGTTCAAGTGCTGTGTTCAACCCACTACTCGTGGCAAACACTGACGAAAACACGATGCTAAAAGCAATCAACGAAGAGTTGAGCACTGCAGAGTCTTTCGTTTTCTCTGTTGCGTTTATTTCTTCTGGTGGTCTCAGTGCGTTGAAGACGGCATTGGTTAATTTCAAGGGCACCGGAAAAATAATTACTTCGGATTACCTCGACTTCAACGAGCCAGCAGTCCTCGAGGAGCTCCTCGAAGTACCCAATGTTCAGACCTATGTCTTTACCAATAAGCCACACCACGCCAAAGGGTATATTTTCCGTCGAAGCGATTATGCGACTTCGATTGTTGGGTCCTCGAATTTGACGCGAACCGCGCTGATCAGCAACAGAGAATGGAATCTACGGTTTTCCACCCATGACGACGGCGACATCACTGATCAGCTGAATAGAGCGATCGACGCTCACCTCGACGAAGCCGAGCCCCTCACAACTGAATGGATCGAGCAGTACGAAGCACGACGAGTCCCACCACCACAACGGTTCGACCCTGAACTTCCTGTAACCCTTGCTAGTAAGGGTGCCGACGAAGTTATTAAGCCCAATGCGATGCAAACTGAAGCGTTGGAAAAGTTGCAGTTGGTCCTCGACAACGGTGAGCAGCGAGCACTCATCATTTCTGCCACCGGTACCGGCAAGACAATTCTTTCCGCTCTTGCAACCCAAATGTACGGGCCGCAGCGGCTACTTTTTGTGGTTCACCGTGAGCAGATTTTGGAGAAGGCCGCTTACGAGTTTCAGCGTGTTTTACGTTGTGACGAATCGGAGATCGGCTTTTTCGTCGGCTCTCGTCGGCAGCTCGATCACAAGTACGTGTTTGCAACGATCCAGTCTCTTTCCCACCCGGAAACGCTCGCGCGCATCTCACCAAAAGAGTTCGACTTCATCATCATCGACGAGGTCCATCGTTCCGGCGCGGACACGTACCGTCGCGTGATCAACCATTTCAGGCCTGAGTTTTTATTAGGACTGACCGCCACGCCCGAGCGGACCGATGGCTTCAATATTTTCGAGCTCTTCGATCACAACGTTCCGTACGAGATTCGTCTTCGTTCCGCCCTCGAATCCCACATGCTCGTCCCCTTCGACTATTACGGCGTGACTGACTATCAGTCTGCGACGAACGGAACGCCCAACGATAAATCGTCGATCGACGAGCTTGTCGACGAAGATCGCGTGGATTATATCGTGTCCACTTTGGAGAAGTACGGATTCTCTCGTGGAGTCAAAGGACTTTTCTTCTGCAGCAGAAACGATGAAGCCTCAAAGCTCAGCGAGGCTCTAAATGGTCGTATCGTGTACGGCAACCCCCTACGAACGGTTGCCCTTTCCGGTGATGATCCTGTTGAAAAGCGCGAAGAAACCATTGCCCAACTCGAAGCCGGCAAGATCGATTACATCCTGACCGTTGACATCTTCAACGAGGGCATCGACATCCCCTCGATCAATCAAATAGTCATGCTTCGAGCGACACAGTCGTCGATCATTTTTACCCAGCAACTAGGACGCGGGCTCAGAATCGCTGAGGGTAAGCGTTCCCTTCGCGTTATCGACTTCATCGGTAACTATGCAAACAACTACCTCATCCCCATTGCATTAACCGGCGATCGATCCGGGGTGAAGGAATCGGTGCGCGAAACGATTCGTAAAGCCAACCGCTCTCACTTCGCAGGCATGTCGACGATCAGCTTCGACGAAGTGGCCACCCAACGAATCCTTGAGTCTCTCGAAAAGGTCAATCTGCTTGATAAACGCCGGGCAAAAGAGGCAATCACCAACCTCACTCACCGGCTCGGTGGCATTCCACGCCTAATAGATTTCGAATACCACGAGTCGACGAACCCAGCATTGCTTGCGAGCAAGTGGGGTAACTACTGGTCTCTCCTCCATTCCCTCAAACTCGTTGACCAGGCGCCACTGGCTAAGGAAAAGTGTTTTCTCGATTTTCTCCACGGCGAGATTCTGAACGGTAAGCGACCGCAAGAAGCTCTGGTACTGCGCGAATTATTGTCCACCCGCCAAGCTCCAACGGAAGATATCGCAGCAATGCTCGCAGCCGGCGGCTACCGGATCGACAACGATGCTCTGAGATCGATCGCGCGAGTCCTCGACCTCAGTTTCTTCACCACCGCGCAGCAAAAGAAATACGGGGAACTTCCTGTCGTCACTGTCGACTCCGCTGGCACCTGGCGCCTGGGTGAAGACTTCGCCGCCCTTTACGATTCCTACAATCCATCCGATCGATTCAATCCGATAAGCTTCCGGGATCACATCGATGACTTCATCGAAACAACACTGCTTCTCAACCGCAAGCACTATGACAAGAGCGGCACCCTTGTCGTCGGAAAGACGTATACGCGCCGGGATACGTGCCGCTTGCTGAACTGGCCATCAAACCAGGAGAGCACGGTCTATGGCTACAAGACGGACAAAGCAACCATGACGTGCCCGATCTTTGTCACCTATCACAAGGGTTCAGACATCGAGGCGAGTGTGGACTACGGCGATGAGTTCATCGACCAATCGACGATGCACTGGTTCACGCGAAACAACCGGACTCTGGAGTCGAAAGAGCTGGAGCCGATCTTAGGCAACAAGGCGGAACTCCACCTGTTCGTCATGCGCGAGGACGCAGACGATGGTGATTTCTACTACCTAGGCCAGGTGAAGTCCGACAACGCTCAACAAACGACGATGAAGGGCAAAGAGGGCGCTGAACTCGATGTTGTTACGACAGACCTAAATTTGAAGGTCCCCATCTCGCCAGAACTTTTTGCAGCGCTTACTGCACCGAAAACGGCAGCAGTCGCTCCCTAAGCCACAGCCCCTCGTCGTAAAGCGAAAAAGGCTTAGAAACCGACGTAGTTGTACATCTCCAGGCGCATGCCGGTCTCCTGGACATCCAGGACGGAGACGCCGGCGTGGCGGGGATTGACCATCTTGGAGATGTCGATGCCCAGGCCGCGGGCGAGGTAGCGGCGGATCACGCCACCGTGGGCGACCACGCACACCATGTCGATGTCATTGTTTCGGGCGTGGGTCAACGCCTCAAAAATGGCGGAGTTGATGCGGAAGAAGAACTCGTCCATGCGTTCACCGCCCGGAGGGTTGAACTCGCCTAGGCCCCAGTCCTCATACTCCTTCGGGTCCAGGTCCGCGATCAGGGAACCTTCCCAATCGCCCAAGTCGAACTCATTCAGGCGCGGATCCACCTTGTCGATGTGCAGGTGGGCTGCCTCCGCAGTCTGGATCGTGCGCTGCAACGCAGACGTCACCACGTAGCGCGGGGCAAGGTGGGCGATGATGGGACGAAGGCGCTCGGCCTGGGCGCGGCCTTCGTCGTTAATCGGAACATCTGTCTGGCCTTGCATGCGGCGCTCAATATTCCAGTCCGTGGCGGCGTGGCGGATCAGCATCAACTTCATAGGTATCACATTAGTCTCTGAACTGGCTTACCGCGACGAGTCCGACAAGCAACACGGCGACAGGGACGAACATCGACAATCCCATTCCGAAACCCACGCCATAAGCGACGGTCATCTGCATCACCGCGCCCATCGCGGACTGGCCGATCACTGCACCGACCTGGCGGGACGTGTTGTACACGCCGGATCCGGCACCCATGACATCGCTGGGGAGGTCGCGCATCGAAATCGCAGAGTTTGGCGACCAGCACAGACCATTTGCAATGCCAAGCAGGCTAATCGGAATGACCATCCACCACTGGCTCGCCCCAGCGATCATGAATGCGCCGAACAGCACCATCGCAGCAATCATCGTGGTGAAACCGATTTGGGACACGCGTCCGGGCGCCATCCGGTCGGTCAGGCGCCCAGCGATTGGCGCGAAGATCACGCTCAAGATGCCCATCGGGATCAGCATCAACCCGGCGGCGGTGCCGTCCATCCCCTTGCCCACCTGCAGATACTGCATCAGGGGCAGCTGAACGGTATAGACCGCCACGCCCAGGGTGAACACCGCGACGATGCCGCGAGCGAAATTGTGCACGCTAAACAGTTTCAGCGGGATCAGGGCGTCCGGGCCGCGGCTTGCTTGACGACGAATGAGCGCGACAAGAGCGAGCGCGCCGACGATCAGAGCGACCCACACTGGCCAACCCCAATCCCATTCAGGGCCCTGCTGGAAAGCGACGGTCACACCAGCGACGGCCACTAGGGAAATCAGTGCGGACCATAGATCGATCACGGCCGTGGTGCGTGGCAGGCGTGGCACGAAGATTGCGACCATGGCGATGGAGAGCACACCGACCGGGATATAGACGGCGAACACCCAACGCCAGCCGCCGGCGTCGACAAGCACTCCCCCAAGCGCCGGCCCGAACAAACCGGCCGAGCCCGCCACCGCCGACCAATAGCCCAGCGCGGTGCCGCGGCTGCTGCGCGGGAAGATGCGGTTGATCACGGCGAGCGGCTGGGGGTTCAAGATCGCACCACCGAAGCCCTGGATGGCGCGCAGGGCGATGAGGGCCTCGATGCTGGGCGCGAATGCGCAGGCGCCGGCGGCCACCACGAAGATAATCATGCCGATGATGTACATGCGGCGCTGGCCGAAGCGATCGCCAAGCCTGCCCGTCACAAGCAGAGGGACGGCGAAGGTAAGCAGGTAAGCGGCAACCACCCAAATCATTTGGTTGGTGCTGGCCCCAAGGTCCTCTGCAATCGCCGGCAGCGCCACCGCCACCATGGATTGATCAATCAGGGTAAGAAAAAGGCCCACACACAACGCGGCAAGGGCGCGATAAGCGGCGGGCTTTGAAATTTCAGTTGGGGTACTCACCCGGTACAACATACCTATGTTGCAGGTGTTTGTGTGGAGGAGGGGGGTTCGGTGCTGGCGTTAGCCCGGTGGTGGGATTCGCGCATCGCCCTGGCAATCGAGGCTGCGGGTTCTTCCACGCACACCTTCCCGATATTTGTGCGCGGCAACGTTAACTGCAGCACCCCGTTGAAGAAAAACAGCAACAAAAGCTTGTCTAAAAACTGGGTGATCACGGTGTGGTAGACCAATACCTTGACCTCATTGGACTCCACCATGGAAATGAAGTTATACAGGTGCTGGGCTCCGGCGTGGTACAGCCCGTCAAAGACCGTGAAGTAGTTGATGAGCAGGACTGTGCCTGCGATCAGTCCTAAGGCGCACCCGGTCGTCATGAGCCGTGGCACCGTCGCGGTCCAGCCTTCCACCATCGCAAACCACATGAGGGCGCCCGGGATCATGAATACCAACACCAGGGGCACCATGGCGGGCGCAAACAAGCTGCCGAGCACCGTGGTAAAAGCGCCCACTCCCATCGCGGCAAGTGGTCCTGCCGCGAAGCCGATGAAAACAGAACCCATGACAGAGAAATACAGTGGCACTTCCAGCGCCTGTGTCAGGGTGGCAAACCCCAAATTAAAACCGACACCAAGCACCCATATCCACAGGGCCTTCCCGCCGTGGTTGCGCACTGTGGGGGTAAACGCAATAATCCCGGCCACGAGGACCAGCACGAAAGCAATAATATAAATCGGTTCGTCGAACACGCTATCCGGCACATGGGTGTTCGTCACCACGATCATCGCCCACGCCAACGCCGCTATGATCAACACGCCGCCACTGAGCCATGCCAGCGCTGTTTGATCGCTGAACGGGCCTGTGCGGCCCGTATGGTTTAGACGGTATTCCACGGCAGCGCCTTTTCACGGTTGGTCTGAACTTTTCTCCACTATATTAACCGCGTCAAGTAACTGTGCATTACTTGCGCTTGATCACTCGACGAAGGCGCAGCTGGGAGGTAGCCAGCGTCTCACGACCAAAGATCCACGCGACCACCGCGACTAGGGCGAGCACGCCGCATACACCGAAGGCCACCGTAAATCCGTAGCGCTCCGCGAGGGCACCGATCACGATGGGGCCTGCAATCTGCCCAGCATCCATGCTCATCTGGAACGTCGATAAGGCCTTGCCGCCTGAGCGTTGGTTGCCGATGACGTCGGCAAGCACTGCCTGCTGCCCTGGGTTCAACAGGCCGGAGCCCATGCCGGCTAAAGCCGAGACGATGATCAGTGGCCAGAACGAATCGGCAAAGCCCATGCCGCCGGTAAAGATCGCGGAGAACACCAGCCCCGACACGATCAGTGGCTTACGCCCGATCGTGTCCGCCAATCGCCCGGAGAACTGCAACGCGATCGCGTTACCCGCGGCGAATGCTGCCATCGCTAGACCGGCTGCGGCGCTACCGTGTTCGAACACCGCTGCCGCGAAGAGGGGTAACACGGCTACGCGCACGCCCATATTGATCCAGCCGTGTGCGAAGTTAGAGACCAAGACGGAGCGATACGCCGAATCCGAGATCGCCTCCTTTAGCTCCAAAGGTGGCAGCGTGTCCTTCTTCTCGTCCTCGTCGCTACGCGGCATGGCCTTCCACACGACGAAGGCTGCCAACCCCACGCCCACGCTATAAATGACGAACGGCCAGCGCATGCCCAAAAAGGACATGGCAGCGCCCGCGACCGGACCGACGATATTACCCAGCAGGAACGCCGTGCCATAGACGGATGAGGCCCGACCGCGGATCGACGGAGGTGCCACCTTCACAATCATCCCCATCGCCGAGATAGAAAACATCGTCGAACCGATGCCCGCGATCGTCCGCAGCACCAACACATGCCAGTACGCCTGGGTAACGGCAACCAACCCGGTAGCAACAGCAACGACGATTAGCCCGGTCAAGTACACCTTGCGCGAACCGATCTTATCGACGAGGCGCCCAGCCCACGGCGCCCCCAGAAGGCGCGCGGCCGAGAACACCGACACCACTGCACCGGCCGCAGCCATGGACACGCCAAAGCTGACGGCGAACTGCGGGATGATCGGGGCGATGAGGCCATAACCTAGGGCGATGAGAAACGCCGCGGAGACCAGGACCCAGATCTCCTTGGGAATCTTGACAGGGGCCTGACCAGCCTCGTGTGATGCAGAAGAGTCATTCATTGTGCCTATTAGCCTAGCCCCTTTCGATACGGAAGTTATTCCACTCCGCTTTTCGAACGCATGTTCTATTGGTTGAGTTGTCGTGTCGCACCCACGTTCTAGTGTGTGAGCCATGAACAACAACTTTTCTCTGACCACCCGCCCCACCGTCGATAGCTTGCGCCTCCACCACCCTGACACCTTGGAGGGCGCAGCAAGCCGAATCCGCCACCCCCGAAGCCTGGCCCGGCCCGTCCCCTCATGGCGGCCACCGATCATGAAACTTCCAGGCGGCGCCGGCGCTCCCCCATTAAACCTAGCGATCAGTCGGCATCGCGTCGGCCCCCGCGCAGCGGCCCGGATCCGCGGCTTTGGCGAAAAGCGCACACCCGCCTACCTCGTCAGCGTGCGCATCACCGATCCCACTGGCAGGCCAACGGACCGCGGTCTGGCTGAAACATGGATCCGTGCTTTGCTTCCCGACGATGTCGGCAACAAAGTCCACGAGGTCGACTCGCACAAGGCGGTGACCTACGTGTGGATCGTGGATGGCAGCTTCAACCTGCTTGAATCACCCGCCTCACTGTTCGAGGGGATGGCTGCCGCATAGGAATAACGCCTAGTCCTCGTCTTGGTCGAGCTCCTCGTCATCGAAGTCGTAGTCTTCGTCGTCATCAAACTCGTCATCAAACTCGTCGTCATCGTCGGCGCCGAAGATGTCGTAGACCAGGGGCCCGTCGAAATCATCATCACTGACGGGAAGGAGTTGGGATTCCCATTCCTCTGCCTGATCAGCGGCCAGGGACAGCACGTCAAACAGCCGGTCGAAATCCGCGAAGGTGCCCAGGTCGAGGATTTCACCGTCGAGGTCAGCCTCAATCACCAAATCGTCGAAGAGTCGCTGGCGGTCCTCGTCGGAAAGCTCAACATCACCGTCGGATTCCCACAGCTCATCAATTGCCTGATCCACCATGTCTTCGTAGCCAGTACCCAATGCGATGAACTCCACCGCAGCACTAGGAACACCATCGATGACTTCCACCATGACCTGCAGCTCAGAGTTCTCGCCCACCTCGGCGCGAACCAGATTCGCATTCACGGCATCCTGGTAGAACTCCAGATCAGCGATGCGCTCATCGGTGCCCTCCAGAATGTCGCGCAGCACGGTAACAACCTGATCGGTTGCGATGTGCTCAGCGACAGTACCCACCGCGGCATCGACAGAGAACACCACAGAAACCAACACGGCCTCGAAGTCCTCGTCATCTTCATCCACGTCCGCAGCAGCAATATAAACATTGGCCGCCGGGAGGTGCGGGTCAATCTCCACAAATTGGATCTCAACTTCCGCAGTGATGGGCACAAACATGGTGTCGTCGTGAACGCGCGACTCTACGCCCTCGTCGTCAAGCGCAGCGGCAATATCCTCGAAAAAGCTCATGTCGATATTTTCCTTCCCAGGTGAAAGCCACTACTCACAGCGGTGGTGACCGGCACCTAGCCTAGCCACTTTGGACCGAACGCGCCGAAAATCAGCCCACGAATTACTCAACATCCGTCTCCAACGCCATACCCAGGAAATGAGCCACACGCTGTTCGATATCCGCGCGGCCCTCACCCCAGTTCGTCATGTCAAAATCCGCCCATGCGCGACGCTTCGAACTCTTCGGGTCATACTCCACGTAAGGCTCCGGCTCGAACACCGCGGTCGCCCGACCCGGCGCGGCATCAGAACGCCACGTGTACTCCGGCCACTGCGGCCCCGGCCTGCCGTGATGGAAAAACTGGCCCCAGTGATACTGCATGCGCTCGCTGGTTTCCTCAAACCCCTCCGTGGACAGCAGGCTGTCGAACTTCGAGGCACGTGTTGTGCCCGGCGCGCCGAACACGGCCGTCAGGTCGGAGGCGTGGATAGCACCCAGGCCCAGCCGCCGCATGGTGGAGTTGGCGTAGTCGAAGCGGTACATCCAGGTCGGTGCGACGCTGCGGTGGTTGGTGGCCACAGATACGGCCGGCGCCCAGAAGAGGGCATCCGCGATCAGCTCGGCGAAGTCAGAGCGTTCCACCGCCCCCTTGTAGGCGGCGAGCACCTGGTCGGCATGCACGGGGTCGAAGACGTCCAAGAGCCGTTTGGCGGCGGCGTGGCGTTTCTTCGTGCGCCAGTACATCGCTTTGGCGAAGCTGGCCTCATCGGAGTTGGTGCCGATGATCAACGGGACCGGCGCCTGCTTCCCCTCGGCGAAAGTCTCCAGTGGGTGCTGTGGCATTGTGGCGGATTCCACGGTGGGCATGAAGGCGGAGTTGAAGTACATCAGCTCGCCGCCACGAATCGTCATAGCCTGGCCGGTTCGCACCAACTCCACGGCATCGGCATCGCGCAGGTCATCCAGGGTGGACAGGCGTGACATGCCCATCATGTCCAGCAGCCGGGTGGCCCACCAGGCCGACTGAATGCGGGTATGCACCGAGCCGATGGGCGGCGATTGCGCAACGGCACCGTGAAAGAGGCCGCGGGCGGGCGGGGAACTCATGAGATGGATCACCGATGCACCACCTGCGGATTCACCCATGATGGTCACATTGTTCGGATCACCGCCGAAGCCCGCGATATTGTCGCGCACCCACTCAAGTGAGAGGATCTGGTCGCGCAGCGCCGGGTTAGGCACGCAATCTTTGCCGATGGAGCGCAGGTCCAGGTATCCCAGCACGCCCAGTCGAAAGTTCACAGAGACGTACACCACGCGCGCTTCGTTGGCCAGGTTGTGGCCTTGGAGGACTTCTTCATTGGATGAGCCCATCAGGAAAGAACCGCCGTGGAAATACACCACAACAGGCAGTTCTTCCCCGTCTTCATAGTCTTTCGGGCGGACGATATCCAGATGGAGGCAGTCTTCAGTGCCGATGGTTTTTCCGACCAGGCTGTAGGTGCCCTGGAGCGCGGGCGGGGCGAATTCGGAGCAGTCGCGGATCCCGCCCCATGGCTTCACTGGCTGCGGGGCGCAGAACCGGTTCGCCCCTGACGTGTCTGCGCCAAAGGGAACGCCGCGCCATGTAGCGCACCCGGTTGTGGGATCGGCAACGCCGCGAACGTCCCCGGCCGTCGTCGTGACGACGAGGTGGTCGGAGCTTCCTGCGTAAGTGCGATCAATCATTGGCATGCTTCCCACCGTAGTAACTCTTTCAGCGGCCGCGGAGGTCACAAGTTGGTTAAGGCGGAAATTTTCACTGGGAGCTATCCGCTGTAGTTATTGTTATCCCTCTACACTTTAGTAAAAATGCATATCTTTTGAGGAGGCCACTGTGGCACGTATCGACGAAAAACTCCAGCTTACCGACGACGCAACTACCGAAGACGAGATCTTGGACGCCATCGGCACTGATGCTGAGACCGTTGAAGAGATGGAGAAGCGCGCGGGCCCGGTGGGGCGTGCGCTGATTAGTGCCGTGGACAAGGCCGTGCACATCCAGGGCAGCACCATCAAGCGTTATGTGGATCGGCTGCGACGCAAGAACCCGGACGCCTCCCCTGCTGACCTGCAGAAGATTATGGACAAGCACTTCCTCACCACGGTCTCTGGCACCGGTGCCGGGGTGGGTGCAGCGGCTGCGATTCCAGGTATCGGCCTGTTCACTGGCGCTGCCGCGGTGGCCGGTGAATCCGTTGTCTTTTTGGATTTCGCCGCGGTCTACACGGTGGCTAGTGCTTACCTACGCGGTGTCGATATTTCGGATCCGGAGCGTCGTCGCGCGCTCGTCCTTATTGTCCTGCTGGGGACGAAAGGTACCGCCATCGTCGAGGCGCTCATGGGCGATGCAGCCAAGGGCGCCCCTGTAGTGTCGAACCTCTCGCGCTTTTCCGCGCCCAAACTGACAACAGTCAACAACCGGCTGATGCGTTTTGCGCTGAAGCGGGTGACGCGCAGGTTTGCCACCGCATGGATTGGCAAGCTGCTGCCACTGGGACTTGGTGCGGTTGCGGGCACCATGGTCAACCGCAAGCTGGCCAATGAGGTTATCAACAACGTCTCCAAGGACCTCGGGCCCACCCCAACCAACTTCCTCACCGAGATCGAACCCGCCGTGCGCGAAGAAGACCTCGAGGCGGAGGAAGAAAAGGAGCTGGAACGCCTGACCGGGCAGTCGAAGAAGCAGGGTAAGGTCAAAAGTGTTCTCAGCAACGCCAAAGACACCGTGGGAAACGCCATTGACGGAGTGGTTGACCGTTTCAAGCGGAAATAATTAGTGAAGGAAGTTTGATCTGTCAGTGCAATCGTCGGCAAGCAGTGGCGCGCGGCTGATCACACGTATCCTGGCTCGCCGGCCGTGGGTAGCAACCTTAGCTTTTGGCAGCGCGATCCTCGCCGTTTTACTCCAAGTCACGGTTCCTGCCTTGACCGGGCAGGCCATCGACGTGGCCACTGGCACCGCTTCCGGCTCCATCCCCACCATCGCCTGGTTGATGGTGGGTATTGCCGTGGTGCAATACCTCGCCCAGATCATCAGGCGCTGGTCCGCAGGCCACCTATCCATCGGCGCGCAGCATCTCTTGCGCGTAGAACTGCTGGATTCGCTCAACGCGCTCGACGGGCCGGGCCAGGACAAGATCGTTACCGGCCAGATCGTCTCGCGTTCCATCAGCGACCTCAACCAATTCCAGTCCGTCCTGGCCATGGGCCCGCTGGCGCTCTCGCGCGCGATCCAGTTAGTCGTCACCGTTGGTGTGATGCTCACGATGAGCATTCCGCTCACCGTCCTCTCACTGGCGTTCCTGCCGGTCATCTTGTGGATCGCGAACCGATCCCGCAAAACCCTGTATGCCGCCACGTGGGAAAATCAGCAGGCCACCGCCGACCTTGCAGAACACGTCGAGCAAACCGTCTCTGGCGTGCGCGTGGTCAAGGCCTTTGGGCGTGAGGCCCGCGCCGTCGATACGCTCGAGCAGCTGGGCCGCCGCCTTTACGCGGTGAAGATGCGCGCGGCGAAACTCACCGCCAGGTTCCGCCCCCTGCTCTCCCAGCTGCCCAACTTCGCCCTGGTAATCACCATCGTCCTGGGCGGTCTGCTAGCGATCCGCGGCGCGATCACCGTCGGCGAATTCGTCGCGTTCACCGCGTACTTAACGACGATGACCTCCACGATGAGCATGCTCACCAACACCTACGTGGCCATCCAGATGGGTATGAGCTCCGTCGACCGCCTCAACGAGGTCGTCAACCTGCGCCCAGAGCGCACCGAACCTTCCTCTCCCCTGTCGCTTGCCGACGAGCCCCTCGGCATCGCCTTCGATGCTGTCGATTTTGCGGACGACGGCCACCAGGTCCTGAAGGATTTCACGGTGCGCGTCACTCCGGGCGAAACAGTGGCCGTGGTCGGCGGCCCTGGTGCGGGAAAGTCCATGGCCGTACAACTCGCCGGCGGTTTCTATACCCCCGATGCCGGCACCATCTCCTTAGTCGGTGCCCGCGACTACCCCTATGAACGCCTCCACAGCCACGACATCCGCACTGCCGTGACCTGCGTGTTCGATGAGGCGTTCCTGTTTTCCACCACCATCTTCGACAACATCGCCATGGGCCTTGATGTCAGCGAGGCCGAGGTCGCCCGCGCAGCTCACTTGGCGCGTGCCGACGAGTTCATCGACGATCTCGACGACGGCTACCAGACCGTCGTGGGCGAGCGCGGCCTGACACTGTCGGGCGGGCAACGCCAACGCGTCGCACTCGCCCGGGCACTGCTCTCGCGGCCCAAGGTGATGATCCTCGACGATGCCACCAGCGCGATCGACGCCGAAAACGAAAAAATCATCCTGGATAATCTGCGCGCCGAGCTACGTGAGACCACCGTGATCGCCATTGCGCACCGCCAGTCCACCGTGGAGCGCGCCGACCGCGTGCTCATCGTCGACGACGGCCAGGTGATCGCCGACGGGCCACGCGAAAAGATTGTGGCCAGCCCCGCCTATACCGCACTGATGGCCCCTGCCGAGCACCCTGAAGAGCACACCCCTGCCCTACCGGTGCCCACCCAGGAAGAGCTGTGGCCGGTCGTCGATAAGCCTGATACTGGCCCACGCGTCGTCGCAACCGGCTCGCGCCACGGAGCCGTGATTACGGAAACGGAGGACCTGAAAGCCCGTGTGGAGGCGCCTCCCCCGGCCGATGAGCAGCCCAAGCTGGATCCGGAAGACTTGACCCGCCACGACAGCACTTTTCGAATTCGCCGCCTGTTCACGGCCGTGCGTGGGCTGATCGCCGCCGTCGTCGCGCTGCTGATCGTGGGGGTTGTAGCGGACCTTGCCTTCCCCACCTTGGTGCGTGCCGCCATTGACCGTGGCATCGTCGCCGCGGACACCCGCACCCTGTGGCTGGTCGCCGGGCTGGCAGCACTGGTTGTCTTAACGTCCTGGGCCTCGAATGCTTGGATGACGGTGCTGGCGTCGCGCTCAGGCGAAAGGCTGCTCTACGGCCTGCGGCTGCGCAGCTACGCACACCTGCAACGCCTGGGACTGAGTTTCTTTGAAAGCCACCTGTCCGGGCGGATCATGACGCGGATGACCACCGATATCGACACCTTGTCGAACTTTCTGCAGACGGGTCTGGCCCAAGCCATCGTGTCGCTGGGCACCCTGGTCGGCGTCAGCGTGATGCTGGTGGCCACCGACGGGTCGCTGACCCTGGTGGCGGTGTCCGTCGTCCCGGTGATCATTGTGGTCACGATCATTTTCCGCGTGCTGTCGCGGCGCTACTACACGGCCGCACGCATGCAGGTCTCTGCCGTGAACGGGCAGTTCGCTGAGCTGATCGGCGGGATCCGCACCAGCCAGATGCACCTGCTGGAGACCCGCACGCACGATTCTTTCACCGCGGAATCAGACAAGTACCGGCGGCTGCGCATGCGCTCGCAACTGCTGGTGGCGCTCTACTTCCCCGGCATGCAGGCGATTTCTCAGATCATGACCGCGGTGGTGGTCGGCATCGGTGCCACACGCGTCGCCGCCGGCGACCTCTCCGTGGGTGTCGTGGTGGCCTTCACCATGTACCTGGGGCAGCTCTACGGGCCGATCCAGCAGCTGGGCCAACTCTTCGATTCCTGGCAGCAGGCCACGGTAAGTTTCAGCCGTATTTCCGAGCTTCTGGCCGCCGACACCACCGTGCCCGATACCGGCACCAACCCCGGCGCACATGAGGCCGCGCAAGGCCCGATCGCGTTTGAGGATGTCAGCTTCCGCTACGGAGAAGCCGAAACGTCGGGCGCGAGAAATATCATCAACCAACTTTCGGTTACCCTCAATCCCGGCCAAACCGTAGCCCTTGTTGGCCCGACAGGTGCCGGTAAGTCGACCGTCGTGAAACTCATTGCACGTTTTTATGACCCCGTTTCGGGGGTGGTCACGGCCTCCGGTTCAGCAATCCCCAGCTTTCCTGTCGCCCAGTGGCGTCGTGAAGTCGCCCAAGTGCCCCAGGAGTCCTATCTTTTCCCAGGCACGGTGGCCGAAAACATTGCATATGGGCGCGACGGGGCCACCGATCACGAAGTAGAACAGGCCGTCGCTGCCATCGGCGCCTTGCCGGTCATCGCGGCGATTCCCGGCGGATTCAACCACCGCGTCGGCGAACGCGGGCGGGGACTTTCTGCAGGACAGCGCCAGATCATCGCGCTGGCCCGGGCTGAGCTGATGCAAGCACCCATCGTGCTTCTCGACGAAGCGACCGCCACCTTGGACCCGGCCACAGAGCAGGCGGTGCTCGACGCCTCGGGCAAAACGGCCTCCGGGCGCACTGCGGTGATCGTGGCACACCGTCTAGCAACCGCTTTAAGGGCTGATCGGATACTAGTTATCGACAAGGGACGTATCATCGAAGACGGGTCGCATCACTCCCTCCTCCGCCAGAACGGAAGGTATGCCCAAATGTGGCGAACTAACCACTAAAGGGGGTGAGTAGACTGGATTAGTAAAGCATCATCCGGCTGTGTTCACACACTTGTCGGATGGACAATTAAAGTCGAATGACAACCATCACAACGCACCAAGAAATGAGGCGAGCATCTGCCGTGAGCAGCGCTAGTACTTTCGGCCAAAACACCTGGCTGGTTGACGAGATGTTCCAGCAGTACCAACAGGATCCATCAAGTGTGGATGCTGAGTGGCGGGAACTCTTCGAAAAGAACGGGGCCCCTAAGTCTGCTAAGGAAGTGACCGCACCCACCGCTGGTGCCGGAGCTGCCAAGTCTCCCTCCAAAGAACAACAGACTCGCGAAACCAAGGTCGATGAGGCCGTCGACAAGGCGGTAAAGCCAGCGGTCAAGACTCCAAAGCCAAAGAAGAGCCCTCTGGACCGCATCCAGGAAGCACCAGAGGCTGAAGAGCGTCAGCTAAAGGGCACCTTCAAGGCCATCGCGAAGAATATGGACGAGTCCCTGTCCATCCCAACGGCCACGACCGTGCGCGACATGCCGGTCAAGCTCATGTTTGAAAACCGCGCGCAGATCAACGATCACCTGAAGCGCACCCGTGGTGGCAAGATTTCCTTTACTCACATCCTCGGCTACGCAATCGTGAAGTCCGCGATGATCCACCCGGCGATGAACGTGCGTTACGAGCTCAAGGACAACAAGCCTTTTGTTATCCAGCCGGAGCACATCAACCTGGGCCTGGCCATTGACCTGCCTCAGAAGGATGGCTCCCGCGCACTGGTGGTTGCGGCGATCAAGGAGTGCGAGACCAAGTCTTTCTCCGAGTTCGTCGATGCTTATGAGGACATCGTCGAACGCGCCCGCGAGAACAAGCTGAAGCTTGATGACTTCTCCGGCGTGACCATGTCTCTGACCAACCCAGGCGGTATCGGCACCCGCCACTCTATCCCACGCCTGACCAAGGGCCAGGGCTCCATCATCGGCGTTGGCGCCATGGATTACCCTGCCGAGTTCGCTGGTGCTTCCGAGGATCGTTTGGCTGAGTTGGGCGTCGGCAAGCTCGTTACGCTGACCTCCACCTACGATCACCGCGTGATCCAGGGCGCAGAGTCCGGCGAGTTCCTGCGCGACATCTCGCAGCTGCTTGTCGACGACAAGTTCTGGGACGAGATCTTCGAATCGATGGAGATCCCTTACGCTCCAATGCGTTGGGCACAGGACCAGCCAAACACCGGCCTGGACAAGAACACCCGCGTGATGCAGCTGATCGAGGCCTACCGCTCCCGCGGCCACCTGATGGCTGATACCAACCCAATTCGTTGGGAGCAGCCAGGCCTGCGCAAGCCGGATTCCCGTGACCTGCAGATGGAAACTCACGGCCTGACCCTCTGGGATCTGGACCGCACCTTCCACGTCGGTGGCTTCGGCGGCAAGGAAACCATGACCCTGCGCGAGGTGCTCACCCGCCTGCGCAGCGCCTACACCCTGCACGTCGGTGCTGAATACACCCACATCCTGGACCGCGATGAGCGCGAATGGCTACAGGACCGCCTGGAGGCTGGCATGCCGAAGCCATCCAACGCGGAGCAGAAGTACATCGTGCAGAAGCTCAACGCTGCCGAAGCTTTCGAGAACTTCCTGCAGACCAAGTATCTCGGCCAGAAGCGCTTCTCCCTCGAGGGCGCAGAAACCCTGATCCCACTGATGGATGCCGTGATCGATACCGCCGCAGGCCAGGGCCTCGACGAGGTTGTCATCGGTATGCCTCACCGTGGTCGCCTCAACGTGCTGTTCAACATCGTCGGCAAGCCAGTGCGCACCATCTTCAATGAGTTTGAAGGCAACATGCAGTCCGGCCAGCAGGGTGGTTCTGGTGACGTGAAGTACCACCTCGGCTTCGAGGGCGAGCACGTCCAGATGTTCGGCGACAACGACATCAAGGTCACCCTCACCGCGAACCCGTCTCACCTCGAGGCTGTGGACCCTGTCATGGTGGGCCTGGCACGTGCGAAGCAGGACATCCTGGACAAGGGCAAGTCCGAAGACGGCTACAGCGTTGTGCCACTGATGCTGCACGGCGACGCCTCCTTCGCAGGCTTGGGCGTGGTGCAGGAGACACTGAACATGTCCCAGCTGCCTGGCTACACCGTCGGCGGCACCGTCCACGTCATCGTGAACAACCAGATTGGCTTTACGACGACGCCTGACTCCGGCCGTTCCACCTACTACGCCACCGACCTGGCCAAGGGCTTCGACTGCCCTGTCTTCCATGTCAACGGCGATGACCCTGAGGCCGCTGTGTGGGTTGCCCGCCTGGCTACCGAGTACCGCCGCCGGTTCGGCAAGGACGTCTTCATCGACCTAATCTGCTACCGCCTGCGCGGCCACAACGAGGCTGATGACCCAACGGTGACCCAGCCGAAGATGTACGAGAAGATCCACAACCACGACTCGGTGCGTACCCGTTACACCAACGACCTTGTTGGCCGTGGCGAGCTGACCGACGAAGAGATCGAGATCGTCGAGCAGGACTTCAACGAGCAGCTGGATGCAGTCTTCGAGGACGTCAAGTCCACCGAGGGCAAGCCAAGCGAGCAGACGGGTATCACCCACTCGCAGGAGCTGACCAAGGGTCTGGATACCTCCATCTCCCAGGAAACCCTGGAGTCCCTGTCCGGTGCGTACGCCAACCTGCCAGAGAAGTTCACCCCGAACAAGCGCGTCGGTTCCGTCCTGAAGAAGCGCGGCAACTCTGCAGACCAGGGCGACATCGACTGGGCATGGGGCGAGCTGCTGGCCTTCGGTTCCCTGGCTGCCGACAACGGCAAGCTGGTGCGCTTGGCCGGTGAGGATTCCCAGCGCGGTACCTTCACCCAGCGCCACGCGGTGCTTTACGATCCGAATACCGGCGAAGGCTTCAACCCGCTGCACCAGCACGCGGTTGATGCTGGTAACGGCGGTAAGTTCCTCGTGTACAACTCCTCCCTGACCGAGTTCGCGGGCATGGGCTTCGAGTACGGCTACACCGTGGGCAACGAGGACGCAGTTGTTGCATGGGAGGCACAGTTCGGCGACTTCGCCAACGGTGGCCAGACCATCATCGACGAGTACGTCTCCTCCGGTGAGACCAAGTGGGGCCAGCTGTCCAGCCTGATCCTTCTTCTGCCACACGGCTACGAAGGCCAGGGACCGGACCACTCCTCCGCACGCATCGAGCGCTTCCTGCAGCTGTGCGCTGAGGGTTCCATGACGGTTGCTCAGCCAACCACCCCGGCTAACCACTTCCACCTGCTGCGTCGTCAGGCTCTGGGCCAGATGAAGCGTCCACTGGTCGTCTTCACCCCGAAGTCCATGCTGCGCAACAAGGCCGCTGTGTCCCAGCCAGAGGACTTCACCGAGCAGACCTCCTTCCGCTCCGTGATCAACGACCCGAACTTGGTTGATGCCAAGAACGAGAAGATCGGCGACACCGACAAGGTGACCACCGTCCTGCTCTGCTCTGGCAAGATCTACTACGAGCTGGAGAAGCGCCGCCAGAAGGATGAGCGCGACGACGTCGCTATAGTTCGTATCGAGATGCTGCACCCAATCCCATTCAACCGCTTGGGTGAGGCATTCGAGCACTACCCGAACATGAAGGAGCTGCGCTTCGTCCAGGACGAGCCAGCAAACCAGGGTCCATGGCCGTTCTACCAGGAGCACCTCAAGGAACTCCTGCCGGACCTGCCAGAGCTCCAGCGCGTCTCCCGCCGTGCACAGTCCACCACCGCAACCGGTGTGTCGAAGGTGCACCAGATGGAAGAGGAGCAACTGATCGACGAGGCATTCGCCAAGTAACAGCGCTTCTAACGGCATAGAAGTTGGCCGCGCCTGACAGTGATTGTCGGGCGCGGCCTTCTTTTGTTCTTTGGTTCCTGAGCCCGAGTGCCGCCCCACTCCCGCAGCCTGCTAGAAACCTAAACCGATATAGTCCTCGCTACATAGTGCGGGTCGCTTATTGAAAAGCGAACGGCATCACGCAGTATGTGGCGAGGACTATATCGGTTTACGAAGTGGAGGGGCGGACTCGAGCACTATGTGGCGAGGACTATATCGGTTTGCGCAAGACTACCTAGAGGACGGCTTATCGCTGGTGGTCGCCTCTTGGTCATAGACAGAAGAGGAAGTACTCAACCAGTCCGAGACTACGGCGGACACCGAACCCTGGCGGCGCGCGCGTGTGATCAGCTTGTCTATCTCTTCAGAAGACAAAGACCGCGTCACATTATTAATCGCAGACATTTCCGCCCGGGTAAAGAGTTCCTTGTTAAATACCGGAACAATATTTTGTGGCAGGTAATAGTACTCGTCGCCCTTGCAGCCCTGTGCTGGTGAGGGGTCCGTCGTCGTCACGTTTCCTGGCAGCGACCCGACGAATTCGTCGTAAGTGCGCTGCGATAAGTCGTTGTAGTTCGCGTCGGCAGCCCCGCCGGAACCCGAACCCAACCCGAATTCCTCCGTGATCTCATCCGCGGCCTCCGGGTTCATGGAGCCAAGCAGCTCCCCGGTGCAGCCCACGATGAAGTTCACCTCGCCCTCTTGCAGCCTGGACATCCGGCCCTGAGCAGCGGGATCAGTTTCCAGCGCCAGGCTGGAGTTGCGTTCCTGGCCCAGCAGGGTTTGGTGGTAGATCTCCCCGAGCACCATCTGCTCACTGGATGTTGCGTTGACTGAGATGGAGATGGGGATGTCATGACTGTCCACCTCCGCGCTCGAGGGCACCTGCGAGGTACACCCAGACATAACTAACCCCGCGACCAGCACGGACACCGTTGGCAGGATGCGCTTCTTTGAGCGCTTTCCGATGAGGCGTTGCTGCGGAGTGGCCACTGTATCCGTATCCTTTCGGCCGCGGGGAAACTCTGAGTCCTACATTAGATCAGAGTGTTGATCCTACCGGGTCTCGTCGGGGCGTGGCTCACCTGGCTGCGGTGCCTGGCCAGCCTGTGGAGCCTGGGGTGCGTTGCCCTGCAGCGCTGCGATCGCGTCGCGTGCTTCGGCGGCGCGCTGGGAGGAGCACAGAACGTCGTAACGCCCAGCGATGATCTGGGTGTGGGAGGAGAAGTCGCGGGCGCCACCGGTGGCGCCGTAGCTAATAGCAGCAAAGATCAGGCCGAAGATTGCGCCCAAGATGACACCGGTGAGGATCGGCGCCCAGAAGCCCACGGTGAGGATGACCCAGAGCAGACCGAAGAAGAAGCCCCAGAATGCGCCAGCCAGTGCACCGCCACCTAGGACGCGGCCCCAGGTCAGGCGGCCCGTAATCTTCTCGACCTCCATCAGGTCAACACCGACGATGGACAATTCCTGCACCGGGAATTCACGGTCGGAGAGGTGGTCAACAGCGCGCTGTGCTTCGGCGTAGGTGTTGAAACTGCCGACTGGCCAGCCTGCTGGGCGTTGGCGGACACCACGTGGATTTTGATTCATAGTCATTTAGAGAAAATCCTCCTTGAATAATCGAAAATTTTGAAGTACTTTCATTAGGTCAACGGTTCAAGTACGGAATTTGTTCCGGCCAGGTCTAAAATTATTTGCATGAGTTCGATTACTCGCCTATACGCTGGTCGCCTCGCCGGCCTTCAAGTCCGCGGACCCGATTATGAGGTGATCGGGCGTGTCAGGGATGTCGTCGTTACGCTCCGCCCGCACCCGCAGCTTTCGCGCGTTTTAGGCCTGGTGGTGGAGCTGGTGAACAAACGCCGCATTTTCCTGCCGATGCTGCGTGTCGCATCCATCGATCCCACGGACATCATCTTGGCCACGGGCTCTGTCTCGATGCGCACTTTCCGCGCCCGCGCCGGCGAACTGACCATTATCGGCGATGTGATTGGCACGCGCGTGTTCACGGACGACCCGGACTTCAAAGAGCTGCACGGCAAGCCCTGCGAGGTCGCAGACATCGAGATTGAGCAGACCCGCACCCGCGACTGGATCGTCTCCAAAGCGGCGGTATTCACCGATCGTCGGAAGTTCGGCCGCGCACCCACGATGTACACGGTGCCGTGGTCATCGATCGATGGCTTGGACCATGACAGCGCCGTCGCCGAGCAGAGCCACGTGGTCGAGCACATCGCGATGTTCGACGACATGCGCCCGGCCGACGTCGCCAATTACCTCGCTGACCTGCCCGAGAAGACCATGCACACGCTGGCACGCGAGCTTGACGACGAACGCCTCGCCGACGTGGTCCAGGAGCTGCCCGAAGATGACCAGAAATCCCTGCTGGAAACAATGGACATCGAGCGCGCCGCGGACGTGCTGGAAGAGATGGATCCCGACGATGCCGCCGACATCCTGCAGGAGCTGAACTCATCGAAAGCCGAAGTGCTGCTGGAGCTGATGGACCCGGAAGAGTCCGCGCCCGTGCGGCGCCTGATGAGTTTCTCCCCGGAAACAGTGGGTGCGCTGATGACCCCGGAGCCACTGGTGCTCACCCCGCAGACCACCGTGGCAGAGGCCCTCGCTTTGGCCCGCGATCCTGATTTGACCACCGCGCTCTCGTCGCTAGTTTTCGTCGTGCGCCCGCCCACCGCCACCCCGACCGGCCGCTACCTCGGCTGCGTCCACCTGCAGAAACTGCTCCGCGAGCCGCCCTCGACGCTGATCGGCGGCATCCTCGACCCGGACCTGCCGCAGCTCTACGCCGACGATTCGGAGGAGACCGCCGCGCGCTACTTCGCCACCTATAACCTGGTGTGCGGGCCGGTGCTTGACGACGATGGCCACCTCCTTGGGGCCGTCAGCGTGGATGATCTGCTGGACCACTTACTGCCAGAGAACTGGCGCGAAGACGATCTCCGACCACAGAAGAAACTGCGAGGTGTAAATCATGGCTGAGTACAACCGCTCCGATCTCGAGACTCCTAGCGGGGCGAAACGCCGCCGACTGATCCGCCTCGACGACGAAACAATCGGCGCCGGTGCCGAGAAAGTTGCCCGCTTCTTCGGCACCGGCCGCTACCTGATGTGGCAGACCGTGGTCGTGGTTTTATGGATCGCGTTGAATATCGGCGGTTTCTGGTGGCAGTGGGACCCCTACCCCTTCATACTGCTGAACCTGGCGTTTTCCACCCAGGCGGCCTATTCCGCTCCCCTGATCCTGTTGGCGCAGAACCGCCAAGAGGACCGTGACAAGGTCACGTTGGCGGCCGACCGGCGCCGCGATGAGCAGACGAAGGCGGATACAGAGTTCCTCGCACGTGAGCTGGCCAGCGTGCGCCTCTCTATGGGCGACATGGTCTCCCGCGACTACCTCCGCCACGAACTCGACGACGTCAAGAGCCTCCTGGAGCGCATTGAGGCAAAGCTCGATGATGCCTCTGCCGAAGACAATGAGACCTTCCACGACCTGGCTGAACCTATCCAGGGCGAGATCAGCAATAAATCTTAGGGTTTATTGACTGGGCGCGCTCGCCTATACTAAAGGACCACAATGACCACTTTGACTGAATCCGCTGTACGCAGCGCGCTATCCCGCGTAGAGGATCCCGAAATTGGCAAGCCGATTACCGAACTGGACATGGTGGACTCCATCCAGATCGACGGCAACAATGTCTCCGTCGAGGTGTTGCTCACCATTGCCGCTTGCCCCATGCGCAACACAATCAAAACCAACACCCGCGCAGCCCTAGAAGATATCGAGGGCGTGGGCGAGGTCACCGTCACCATGGGGTCGATGACTGATGAGCAGCGCAAGGCCCTGCGCCAACGCCTGCGTGGCGATGCCACCGAGCCTGAGATCCCGTTCGCGCAGCCGGGCTCCACAACCCGCGTGTTTGCTGTGGCATCGGGGAAGGGTGGCGTCGGCAAATCCTCGATGACGGCCAACCTGGCTGTCGCCATGGCTTCTCGCGGTTTGAAGGTGGGTATCGTCGACGCCGATATCTACGGCCACTCCATCCCAGGCCTGATGGGTTCAACAGAACAGAGCCCTACGATGGTCGAGGACATGATCATGCCACCGATCGCGCATGACGTGAAGCACATTTCCATCGGCCAGTTCGTCGAGGGCAACTCCCCCGTCGTCTGGCGCGGGCCGATGCTGCACCGCGCTCTGCAGCAGTTCCTCGCCGATGTTTTCTGGGGCGACCTAGACGTGCTGTTCATGGACCTTCCACCTGGAACCGGCGACGTGGCCATCTCGGTGGCGCAGCTTGTGCCCAACGCAGAGCTGTTGATCGTGACCACCCCGCAGGCCGCGGCCGCAGAGGTCGCGGAGCGTGCCGGCTCCATCGCGCAGCAGACCCGCCAGCGCGTCAGTGGCGTGATCGAGAACATGTCCGCCATGGTCATGCCGGATGGGACCGTCGTCGATGTCTTTGGTGCAGGCGGCGGCGAACAGGTCGCGGAACGGCTCACCGTGCTCACCGGCGGTAACGTTCCGTTGCTCGGCTCGGTTCCGCTTGATCCGCAGCTGCGCGTTCAGGGCGACGAGGGCACTCCTGCCGTCTTGTCCCACCCCACCAGCGAATCGGCGAAGGCGATCAATGAAATCGTCGAAAAGCTGATCGTGCGCAAGGACTCGCTCGCCGGCAAGTCCCTCAACCTAGGTGTTGCTGGCCGCTAATTATTAGCTAGGTAATATCCGCCCAAGAGAAGCCGCCGCCGGTGGAGTAATCACCTTTGTCGCCACCATTGCTCTCACCGGCGCCGGGCGCGTGGTCAGCACCGTTGGAGTTGGATCTGTCTTGGCGGTGGGAAGCGCGGCGCAATTCGTTCTGGCGGGCGGTGCCGGTGGCGGGACGTCCCTCAGGGTCGTCCTCCATCATTTTCTTCGGATCAAACTGGTCCAAGTACTCTTCTTCTTCGTCGAAAAGCACCTTCGCCATGGCGCGCTTCGGACCCATCGCGGCATACTCGGTGACGGTATTGAGCGGTTTACGGAACTCTTCGAAATCATTACCGAAATCATTGTTCAGCTCGGCCTTGGCATTGTTGATCGCCTTACGCGCCGCGTAAATCGCCGCTTTGACGTCCTCAATCACACCCGGGAGCTTTTCTGGGCCGATGATAAGGAAGCCGATAATGATGATGAAGAAAATCTCCATCCAGCCAATACTGTCAAACACAGGTCCACTATAGCCCACTAACCGCGGCGGAACAGGCTACGCATTCCGTTCTCTATTTCCTCGCGGGCTTCGTCGGCAGCCGAGCGCAAAGAACTATTGCGTGCCCGCTGCGCCTCCGGGTCCGACGCGATCTGCGCGAGACGTTCAATGAGGCTCCGTGGTGCTCGCACGCACTCCTCCACGTTGGAATCGCGCACGATTTCAGAGGCTGCGCGCTGAGTGTGTACTTCATTGCGGCATTCTGGGCAGTGCACGACGTGGACTCGCACGCGGTGCTCTGCCCCCGAAGACAGTTCACCATCGACGAAGGCTGCCACAGCCTCGGGGCTGAGATGATCGATCGAAGAAAATTCAAGACGCAGACGTCGTCGCAGGGAACGACGCAGCGGAATGGGCTTCTTCTCCGTCACGTCGACCTCCTTCGCCCCTGTTGTTCCGTGCTTACTCTTCCTTTACCGCGTGCGCAGGAGGATCTGTGCATCCTCACTCTCAGCAGCCTTGGCTTCAAGCGACTTGCGCAGCTGGGTCCTACCACGGTGAATACGGGACCGCACCGTACCCATCTTCACGCCAAGCGTCTCCGCGATCTCCTCGTAGCTCATGCCAACGACGTCACAGAGCACCACGGCCACACGGAAATCCGGACCCAACTCGTCGAGCGCTTCCTGCAATGCAGGATCCAAGTTAGAAATATTGTAGGCCTGTTCAGGCGTCATGTCGGTACCCGGCACGCGTTCATAATCCTCCGGCAGCGCCTCCATGCGGATCTTGCTGCGGTGGCGCACCATATCCAAAAACAGGTTCGTCGTAATGCGATGCAGCCAGCCCTCAAAGGTTCCTGGCTGGTAATTCTTCAAGCTGCGGAACACACGCATAAAAGTTTCTTGCGTCAGATCTTCCGCATCATGTTGGTTACCTGAAAGGCGGAAAGCGAGGCGGTACACGCTGTCCGCGTGCTGCGAGACCAGTTCAGACCACGAAGGCATCTCGCCTTGGCCTGCATCAAAAGCCGCTGTCCCCTCCAGAACCTCATCGACCTGCTCAGCAGGTAGTTCGGAAGTTGTGGCTTCTGCAGTCTCGTCATCGCGCATGAATCCATTGTGACTGATTTCATTGTCAAACACCAATGTTTGCCCGTATATATTCCTGTGAAACGGCGATTTCACCGTGGCTCCCCCATCTGGTGAGCAACCCCTCTAGACTTAGAGGCTGTGAGTGATACTGCATTTTCTGCCATCCAGAGCTATATCGAATCGCGGACCGAGCTGTCCGAGCCGCTTGCCGACGCGCGCCATGATGCCGCCGAATACGGCCTCGGTGTGCCTGACGATCCTACTGGGCGATTGATAACCACCCTCACCGCCGCAGCGTCACACCCAGATTCTGCCGGTGCGGTTGCGATCACCCCGGCCGCCGCCGTCGTCGGTCTCTACATTCTGGGCGGCCTTCCTGGAAAGACTACGGTCACGTGCATTGACCCGGAGGCAGATCACCAAACCCGCGCGAAGGCTACGTTCCGCGACGCCGGCTTTTCCCCTTCCCGCGCCCGCTTCCTGCCATCGCGTCCCGCTGACGTGATTTCGCGGCTCGCTTCGGGCTCCTACCAGCTGGTTTTCGTCGATGCCCCCAGCATGGACCTGCCCACCCTGCTGCCCGCGGCCTACGATTTGCTCACCCCCGGCGGCACCTTGGTCATCCCCGATGCGTTGCTCGATGGCACGCTTGCCGACGAGACCCGCCGCGACCGTGACACTCAAGCAGCCCGCGAGGCCGATGTTCTGGTGGATACTTTCAAGGATGCGGTAGTGACCCGCCTACCACTCGGCGCGGGGCTCACTCTGGTTACGCGAGGCGTATAACTACGCCACAGAAAATCTAAGAAAACGGCCCGCTTCCCCATCACACTGAGGGGAAGCGGGCCGTAATCGTCGTTAAGCGACTTAGACGACTTCGTTCTTGCCGACGACGACTACGCCGCCAGGGGAAATCTTGAAGCGTGCTTCGTCGCGAGCATTGTCGACGCCAATGATCTCGCCATCAGAAACGTAGACGTTCTTGTCCAGAATCGCATGACGAACGACTGCTCCACGGCCCACGCGAACACCTGGGAGCAGAACGGAACCTTCGACGGTGGCGCCTTCCTCAACGTGGACGTCGGTGGACACCACAGAGTTGCGCACCGTAGCGCCCGAAATGATCGAGCCTGGGGCGACCATCGAGGACTGTGCGATACCACCCTGCACAAACTTCGCAGGTGGCAGGTTGCCATCCTCCGTGGAGTGGATTGGCCACGACTTGTTGTACAGGTTGAAGATTGGGTGGACCGAAATCAGGTCCATGTGCGCCTCGTAGAAGGAGTCGATCGTACCGACGTCGCGCCAGTAACCCTTATCGCGCTCGGTGGCACCAGGGACTTCATTCTTGGAGAAGTCATAAACGTTGGCCTCGCCCTTGCTCACGAAATACGGGATGATGTCCCCGCCCATGTCGTGATCAGAGTCGTCGTTCTGCTCGTCTTCGAGCAGTGCCTGCACCAAGGCCTCAGTGGAGAAGATGTAGTTACCCATGGAGGCAAAGGTCATGTTCGGATCATCCGGGGTTCCCGGTGGGTCCGCTGGCTTCTCCAGGAACTCAGTGACGGTGCCGTCTTCGTCAGCCTGGATGCAGCCGAAGGCGGTAGCTTCCTCACGCGGCACGCGGATGCCGGCCACCGTTGCTTCCTTACCGGAGGCAATGTGGTCATCGAGCATCTGGCCCGGGTCCATGCGGTAGACGTGGTCCGCGCCGAAGACGATGACATAGTCCGGCTTGTCGTCATAAATCAGGTTGAGAGACTGAACGATCGCGTCTGCGGAACCGTTGTACCAGCGCTTACCGCGGCGCTGCTGCGCAGGAACAGAAGCGATGTACTGCTGGGTGGGGCCCGCGACATTCCACGCGGTGGCGATGTGACGGTCCAGCGAGTGTGACTTGTACTGTGTCAGAACAGCGATCTTCAGGAAGCCTGCGTTGACAAGGTTGGACAGCACAAAGTCAATCAGACGGTAGTTGCCACCAAAGGGAACGGCCGGCTTTGCGCGGTCTGCGGTGAGGGGGAAAAGGCGCTTACCTTCGCCACCTGCTAGGACAATGGCTAGAACATTTGATTTTGACTTCACAACATCAATCCTATTGTCTCGGGCGACGCTTTGCAGGGCGATCATGCGTCGCGAACGAAAACATCACACTCCTGTGGGATGTTTCACCCTTTAAAGCCATTGTAACGTGCATTAACTAAAACGCACCACGGATTGATTGGGAACTTTTAAATAATCCCTATCCTCCCCCTATTGGAGGAGAAGCGCTGGGCGGAGAACTAAGTCCCTGCACCAAACGTTTTTCGCGGCTATTCTCGGAGACATGAGAGTCGGAATGATGACCAGAGAATATCCACCCGAGGTTTATGGCGGTGCCGGCGTCCACGTCACCGAGCTCACCCGCTTTATGCGTGACATCGTTGACGTAGACGTGCACTGCATGGGCGAGCCACGCGACGCAGAGGGAGTCTACGTCCACGGCGTCGATCCCGAATTATCGGAAGCCAACGGTGCGATCAAGACCCTATCCACCGGCCTGCGCATGGCACATGCCGCCACCGACCTTGATGTCGTGCACTCCCACACCTGGTACGCCGGCCTCGGCGGCCACTTGGCGGGCAAGCTCCACGGCATCCCACACGTCGCAACGGCGCACTCCCTTGAGCCGGACCGCCCATGGAAGCGCGAGCAGCTCGGCGGCGGTTATGACGTTTCCCTGTGGTCGGAGAAAAACGCCATGGAATACGCCGACGCAGTGATTGCCGTCTCCGCGGGCATGAAGGAGGCGATTCTGCGCGCCTACCCGCGTATCGACGAATCCCGCGTCCACGTCGTGCTCAACGGTATCGACACGGAGACGTGGTTCCCCACCGAGGGGGATCTCGCAGAAGACCTTGGCGTAGACACCTCCAAGCCAATCGCTGCGTTCGTCGGTCGCATCACCCGCCAGAAGGGCGTGGAGCACCTGGTGAAGGCCGCGAAGCATTTCGACGACGACGTTCAGCTCGTGCTGTGCGCTGGCGCGCCGGATACCCCCGAGATCGCGGAGCGCACCAAGGCACTCGTCGAGGAGCTAAAAACGACACGCGACGGTGTGTTCTGGGTTCAGGAGATGCTGTCGGGCGATAAAATTCGCGAGGTTTATTCCATGGCGGATGTCTTCGTGTGCCCGTCGATTTATGAGCCACTGGGAATCGTCAATCTTGAGGCCATGGCCTGCGGAACTGCCGTAGTTGCCTCCGATGTGGGCGGTATCCCAGAGGTCGTCGTTGACGGCGAAACAGGTACCCTGGTGCATTACGACGAGAACGATGCCGAAACCTTCGAGCGCGACATCGCCGAGGCAGTTAACGCTATGGTGGCTGATCGAGAGAAGGCTGAAGTATTCGGCAAGGCCGGACTTGTCCGCGCCAAGGACAAGTTCTCGTGGGCAACCATCGCCCAGCAAACCGTGGACATCTACAAGGCCCTGATCTAGCCCGGCTAGTTAAGGCGGAAAGGTATCTGTTGACTTCTTTACGTCCAGAACTGCACGTAACGGCGGAATCCGGCATCCTCGAGGCCGCCGCCGGCATGTTACGCGACGGTGGCGACTGGCACATGCTCTACCAGTACCGACCCGAACCGAACGGCAACGCACGCTGGGGCCACCAGGTGTCTCAGGATGGTCCGTTTGACTGGGTCGAATGCCCCGATGTCATCGCCCCCAAAGGCGGCGAACTGAATACACTCGCTGGCTCCGTTGTCGCACACAACGGTGGCGCGGACCTGTTTTTCACATCGGTCACCGCAGCGGGCACCTCAATTCAGATCGCGCATGTCGACGATGTCGGTACGTTCACGGACGTCACAGATGACCCTTTGGCGCTTGACCCGACGGTGCACCGCGCCGGTGTGGTCATTTCCGACACGAAGGAATTCTCCCGCTTCCGCTCCCCCTGCGTGGTACCGGATTGGGAGTCCAACGATGACCGCGATCAAGGCCACGAAGGCTGGCTGATGATTACCAGCACGGGAGAGCCAGACTCTCCCCGGCCGGTGATCTTGGAATCCCCCGACGGCGCGGACTGGACGCTCGTAGGCGCGGTAGATTTCGTCGGTGAGTCCGGGCTTGACGACGATGCCATTATCGTCGCCCCGCGCATCATCCGGCTACGCGACGAAGTCGATCAGGAAATCTATGACGTGCTCTTGGCCACCCAAGAGTGCGATGGCCTCGACCGCTCCGGCTACTTGATCGGCCGCCTCGAGCGCAACAAGTTCCACGTGATCACACCGTTCACGCGGATTGATTCGGGCCACGATTTCACCCGCCCACGCAACACCAACTTCACCCCTGGCACCGTCGCCGAGGACGAGCGCTACCTGAATGCCTACATTTTCGGCCTCTTCAACGGCGTCGGCCGCGGCGATGACGCCACGAAGCAAACCACGTGGAAGAAGGAAGGCTGGGCCAACGCTTTGTCCCTGCCTCGCGAAGTCACCTTGCAGGGTGGCAAGCTCTTCCAGGTCCCTGTCGACGGGTTGCCCGAAGCAGTGGCCTCCACGCGCCGCGCCTGGTTCTGGTCCGGTCTGTGTGACATTCCTGTCGGTTCCTCGATCACAATCGAGCTTGTCGACGCCGACGGCAATGTTGCCGCCACGATCACCCATTCCGGTGACCAGCTTAAGCTCGACCGAAACTTCGACGAGCCAGCGACCGCTCCGCTTCACGACGAAGACGAAGACAATATCTCCGTGGTCGTGGACGGAAACACTCTCGAGGTCTACGCCGGCGGCGGGGCCGTAGTGATGGCCAGCCGTCTCCGCATCGAATCGAAGATCGTTGAACTGCGTGTCTCCGATAGCGGCGAGGCTGAGATCCACTCTGAGTGGCGCCGCGGCCCCTTTGATTAAGGCGAAGCTTTAACGGCCGGCCTTCTTCAACCTGGTCACCTGCGCCCTGGCGGTAACAGTCATTGTTGCCGGCAGGGCGCTGACTCTTTCGTTCAGCTCCGCCGGCTCAATGTGGCGTGCAGACGGACTCATCCCCACCTGGGCCGCAATGGACGCACGGTCCAGCACCATAGGAAACTCGATGGCCTGCGGGTCTACCGCCAGTTCAAGGTGACCTGTCGCCTGCTCGACCATGCGATCAACCTTGCCCTCTTCCACGGTCAGGATGCCCAGTGGCTCGCGGAGTTCGTCGAGGTGCCCACGGTCTGCGGTCAGGACAATGACTTCGCCGTCGTCGGCAAGCACTCGCGCGAATTCGGCGGGGTTGCGCGGCGCGAAGATGACAGTAATCGCGTCAATCGCGCCACTGCGCACGGGCAGGCCATCCCACACGTCCGCCACGACAGCACCCATCCGCGGGTGCGACTTAGCCAGCGTCTTTGCCGCCGGTACAGAGATGTCCAGCCCGATCCCCACAGCGTCTTCAACAGCGTCGAGCGTGTGCGCCAAATAGTAGCCCGTTCCCGCACCGACCTCGAGCAGGACGGCACCACGGTCCTCGTCGCCAAGCGCTGTGTCCAATACGTCATGGACAGTCGCGGAGACAGCTTCGACGAAAGGGGCGAAATGGCCCTGAGACAGGAAGGTTTCGCGGGAGGCGACCATGTCAGCATCGTCGCCCTTGTGCTTGATGCCGGCACCGGTGGCTAAAGTAACGTAGCCTTGGCGGGCAACATCGTAGGAGTGACCCGATTCGGACACTAGACGTGAAAAATCGTCCGCCCCAGTCAAACGGGTGCCGTCGGAGGGATCAGCCAACAGGTGAACAATGTCAGAAAGCATGCCTGAGAGCCTACCCGCCCGAAGGTCTACGGACGATTTTTTAGTTAAATTGTGTGTTTAGCCTGCAGCCTCGGTGAGAAGCGCGCCGAGTTCGGCCGCTTCTTCCTTGCTCATCTCTACGACGAGGCGACCGCCGCCATCCGACGGGATGCGCATCACAATCTTTCGGGACTCTTCGACCGCTTCCATTGGTCCATTACCGGTGCGTGGCTTCATTGCTGCCATTGGGCCAGACTCCTTCACTGCAAATGATTTACCCTACCGATTTTAGCCGTTTTTGTCGAAATTTGGTGCAAGATCTTCATCCGGGCTGGTCACACCCTTTTCCAGGAGGGTAGCGACGAGCGCATCAACCTGATCCTGGCGATACCCCCGCGGAACCACCTCGAGCTCGATGTCCTCGATCCGCCCCTCGTGTACAGCACGGCGGTTATGAGCGATCACGTCGTGCGTGTCCTCCATCGGCGGCAGCAGTTCGCCACGCCCGAAGATCTTCCCGAACGCCCACGTCCCTAGGACCACGAAAGCCACAACGACGATAATCAGCAGGATCCATGACAGCATGGGCACTATCCTAGCGTGTCCCAGGCAGGCCGCTGCCCCGGAGGCTGCACCCCGTCTGGCAGGACCCCGGCGCGGCCCAGAATGGTCTGCGCAACAACGGTAGACATGGGAGCAAGTTCGTCCAGCGGCCGGTTGCGGTGGTGTCGCTCCCCTACCTCCACCTGTGTCACTGCCGCCTGCCCCCAGCGCTGCGCACAATCAATGAGCAAGCCGGCTTCCACCCCGTAGCCCTCGACGAATGGCAAGCTCAAGGCAGAACTGCGGCGCAGCGCGTACTCGCCTCCCAGCGGCTGATTGATGTGAGACACCTGCGGAAAATAGGTCTGCAGGAGTGGTTTGGCGGTCAGCTCTGTGACTCGGCCCCCGCCAGCGGGTTGGCCATGGAAGGCGCGTGTGTAATCGGCTTTGACAAGGTGCACGCGCTCGTCGATAAGCGGTGCTGAGAGTCTGGCTACCAGCGAGGTGGGGATGGAGGTGAGGTCCGCATCGACGAATACGACGATGTCGCCACGCGCGGCGCGCACCCCGCGCCAGAGCGCTTCGCCTTTACCGGGTCGCGGTGGGATGTCCGGGGCGATGTCGCGCCAGCCGATCACCTCCGCCCCAGCTGCCCGCGCCCGGGAGGCCGTGGAGTCAACGGAATCCGAATCGATCACCAGGATCTCACCGGGGTTGTCTTCCGCGACGGCCGCGACGACATCGGCGACTGTGTCCTCCTCGTTCAGCGCTGGAATCACCACGCTGACCTGGCTCAGGTCCAGCGCACCCGCCGTCATGCTAAACCTCGCACGGTGTGTACCGGGGGTGCGTCGCCGGCGATCGCCGCCGTCATCCGGATCACGTCCAGGGTTTCCTCGACCTCGTGCACCCGGAAGGCCGCCACTCCTCGCGCCGCCGACCATGCCGTCGCAGCCAACGTCCCGGCCACGCGCTCCCCGACGCCACGCCCCACCGTCTCGCCGACGAAATCCTTATTCGACAGCGCCATCAGCACCGGCCACCCGGTAGCCACAATCTCATCGATGCGGCGCAGCAGCTCAAGGCCGTGGAAGGTGTTCTTTCCGAAGTCATGGGTGGGATCGATGAAAATCTTCTCCTCCGGCACCCCGGCATCCACGGCTCGTTCGGCCAGTGCAGTGGTTTCGGCGATGACATCGGCCACGACGTCGTCGTAATGCACCCGGTGCGGGCGCGTGCGTGGCGTGACCCCGCCGGTGTGGGAACAGACATAGCCCACTCGGTGCGCGCCGGCTACCTCTACCAATTCCGGGTCCCAGCCCGCCCACGTATCGTTGATCAATGTGGCGCCGGCTGCGATCGCGTGCTCGGCGACCTCCGCACGCCAGGTATCGGCCGAGATCGTCAGGTCCGGGTAGCGTCGCCGCACCTCCGCGATCAGCGGAACGATCCGGTCGGCTTCCTCCGCGGGATCAACCTCATCGCCCGGGCCCGCTTTCACACCCCCGACATCCACGATGGTCGCCCCCTGGGCCACGACCTCGTCGCAACGCTCAAGCGCCGAGTCCATACCCCACGTCTTCCCCTTGTCGTAGAAGGAATCCGGGGTGCGGTTAATGATGGCCATGACCTCGGCCAACCCATTCGCTTTAGCCACAGCGCCTATTTCTGGCGCGTCGCGCTACGCTTATCGGTCTTATCGCTGAGCCTGCCGTCCGTCATCACTTTGTGCTTATCGACGATGTACTCGATCGCTTCATCAATCGAATCGGTGACCAGGAACAGATCCGTGTCTGTGTCCGAAATGAGGCCACGTGCTGCCAGCTGTTCCTCCATCCACGTCACCAGGCCCGACCAGAATTCAGTGCCCATCAACACGATGGGGTAATTGGTCACCTTGCCGGTCTGGACCATGCACAGCACCTCGAAGAGTTCATCCATCGTGCCGAAGCCGCCCGGCAAAGTAATGAATGCCTGGGAATACTTCAGGAACATGGTCTTGCGCACGAAGAAGTAGCGGAAGTTCAGGCCCACATCCACCCAGTCATTCAGGTGCTGCTCGTGTGGAAGCTCAATGCCCAAGCCCACTGAGAGTCCGCCGGCGTCGTGGGCGCCACGGTTGGGGCCTTCCATCAGACCCGGGCCGCCGCCGGTGATTACTGCGTAGCCGGCCTCCACCAGAGCTTTGCCCACCTGCATCGACTGCTCGTACTCCGAGGTGCCCTCGTGCAGGCGCGCCGAGCCGAAAACGGTCACCGCTTTCGGCATGTCCGTCAGCGCATCGAAGCCGGAGACAAACTCGCTTTGGATGCGCATGATGCGCCATGGATCGGCATGCTGCCAGTCATGGTCGCTTCCCAACTCCAGCAGACGCTGGTCATACGTCGAGCCCTCTTGATCTTCGTTGCGCATCAAGATGGGGCCGCGCAGCATGCGCCGCTTATCGGGCGAGGGTGTGATGTCAGGAGCCACGGTGGAAGTACTTTCTCTCGGTAGTTGGTCGGCACCGTTTCTGGTGCAAAAATCGTGCGCTGTTCTGGGGACGCTTGCGAAGTCACACGGAAAAACAGCCGGAACACCCAGACTAGATAACCTTGCCACATCCGTCCATCCGAGCACGTCGCCACGAAGTGCCGAATGGGTGCCTAACCAGTACGCTTAGAGGTATGACTGTGGGAGCACACGCAATCGGAATCGCAAACATCGCCATGGACGGCACCGTCCTAGACACCTGGTACCCAGATCCCGAACTGGTCGAGGGAGAGGAAGCCGAAGGGCTCACATCCGAAACCCACCGTCTGGGCGCTAATCACCTGCCTGCCCGCCTCCTCCAACTGGTGCGTATTGACCAAGACCGCATGGTGGAGCAGGTTGCGGTGCGTACGACGATCGCTGACCTGAACAAGCCGGCAGTGGATGCCCACGATGTCTACCTCCGCCTCCACCTCCTGTCGCACCGGATCGTGCGCCCACTAGAGCTGAACATGACGGACCTGTTGACCCACCTGGTCCCCGTGGTGTGGACAAACAAGGGTCCCTGCTTGCCCGATAACTTCGAATTTGTGCGCGCTGCCCTGCGCGCCCGCGGACTCATTCACGTCTACGGCATCGAGCGGCTCCCCCGCATGGTGGATTATGTGGTGCCTTCCGGAGTGTCCATTGCTGAGGCCGAGCGTGTCCGCCTCGGCGCCTACCTCGCACCGGGCACGGCGGTGTTGCGTGAAGGCTATGTGTCCTACAACGCCGGCTCTTTGGGCGCATCGCGGATTGAGGGACGCTTGTCGTCGTCGGTAGTTATCGACGAGGGCACCGACATTGGCTTGTCCGCTACCCTCATGGCCCTGCGCAATAACGGCAATAACCGCACACCTCTAAATATTGGCAAGAACAGCGTGATGATGCCCTCGTCGGGCCTGCTCGGTGTGGAAATGGGCGATAACTGCGAACTTGGCACCAACGTAATGCTGGAGCCGGACACCGTGGTGCATGATTTCCAATCTGGTGAGGACATCACGGGCAGCGATCTTTCGGGGCGCTCTGGGTGGGCCGTGCGGAGCGAGCCCGGCTACGATGTCCCCGTTGTGCGCTGGGTATAAAACGCTTCCAGATGTGCCCTACTCCTCTAGGTAGGGCTACCCAGGTCACATCCTTGGTGGCGCAAGTTTTAGACTGATCTCTATGAGCACACGCGCCACCACATCGTCTGACTCACCGCGCCCGGAGAACACCGGCCTGCAGCGCGGACTAAAACAGCGCCACCTCACCATGATGGGGCTGGGTTCTGCGATCGGTGCAGGCCTGTTTTTAGGCACCGGAGTTGGTATTCAAGCCGCCGGCCCCGCCGTGATCGTGGCCTATATCATTGCCGGTGCTATCACCGTGGTGATCATGAACATGTTGGCAGAGATGGTGGCCGCGCGCCCTTCCGCGGGATCTTTCTCCACATACGCGGAGCAGGCCTTCGGACCCTGGGGCGGGTTCTCGGTGGGCTGGCTGTACTGGTTCATGATGATCATGATCATGGGCGCCGAGATTACTGGTGCCTCAGCCATCATCGGTGGCTGGTTCGGGATTGCCTCCTGGATTCCCGCCCTGCTCGCGGTGATGTTTTTCATGGTGGTGAACCTGGCTGCGGTCCGTGGGTATGGCGAGTTTGAGTTCTGGTTCGCACTGATCAAGGTCGCCGTGATTGTGGTCTTCTTGGTCGTCGGTGTGATGCTCGTCTTCGGCTGGCTGCCCGGCACGGACGCCGTGGGGCTATCCAATATCGCCGAAGTTGGGTTCATGCCCAACGGCATTGCGGGTGTGGCTACCGCTTTGCTTGCCGTGGCTTTTGCCTTCGGTGGCATCGAGCTGGTCACCATTGCTGCCGCCGAATCAGAAAACCCCAAGCAGTCGGTGCACTCAGCGCTGCGTTCGACGATCTGGCGCATCGGCTTTTTCTATATCGGTTCCGTCCTGATCATCATCCTGGCACTTCCCTACTCGCGCATTCAGGGTGCGGACACCGCAGCCGAATCTCCGTTCACCCAGGTGCTGTCCATGGCGGGTATACCGGGCATCGTCGGCATTATGGAAGCGGTGATCGCTCTCGCACTGCTGTCTGCGTTTAACGCCCAGCTCTATGGTTCCTCCCGCCTGCTCTACGCGCTGGCGCAGCAGCGCAACGCACCTGCCATGTTCACTAAGACCTCGGACTCGGGCGTGCCGGTACGCAGCGTTTTGGTGTCAGTGTTCTTCGCTTTCGTGGCCGTGGGCCTACAGTTCTGGAACCCACCCGGGCTTTTGGCGTTCCTGCTCAACGCGGTGGGAGGGTGCCTTATCGTGATCTGGCTGGCGATTATCTTTTCGTATTTGCGCCTCCACCCACAGTTGGTGCGCAGCGGAGAGATCACAGAAGTGCGGATGCCCGGTTATCCGTGGCTGGCGTGGGTAGCTGTGGTCGTCGTACTGGCGCTGGTTGCTCTGATGCTGACTGACCCTACGGGGCGAGCCCAAGTCATTGCGGTTGTCTGTGTGGTGGCGTTCATTATCGCCTGCTCTCTCGTGGTGCAGCGCGCCAAAGGTAATCGTCGTAAAGCACACGTTCCTGAAAACACCCGCTAGAGTTACTCTGAGATTCGTGTCACTGATGCGGTATCGTTTTACTTTATTTCACTATTGTTCATTGAGTTCCTTGAGTTAATGAAAGTGAGCCCACCGTGGCAACACCTACAAACACCACTTTGGGGAGCGGGCTGAAGACTCGTCACCTCACCATGATGGGGCTGGGATCCGCGATCGGTGCCGGCCTGTTCCTGGGAACCGGCGTGGGCATCCGTACCGCCGGCCCCGCGATTCTTCTGGCTTATATCATCGCCGGTCTCATCGTCGTGGCGGTCATGCAGATGCTTGGCGAGATGGCGGCGGCGCGCCCCTCCTCCGGTTCTTTCTCCGCCTATGCCCGCCAGGCCTTCGGCCACTGGGCCGGGTTCACCGTGGGCTGGCTGTACTGGTTCATGCTGGTGATGGTGCTTGGCGCGGAAATGACTGGTGCTGCGGCGATCATGGGTGCGTGGTTCGGGGTGGATCCCTGGATCCCGGCGCTGATTTGTGTGGTGTTTTTCGCCATCGTGAACTTTGCCCAGGTGCGTGGGTTCGGCGAGTTCGAATTCTGGTTCTCCTTCATCAAGGTTGCGGTGATCATCGGCTTCATCCTGATCGGCATTGCGCTGTGGCTGGGGATCATGCCGGGGACCACGTTTGTCGGCTTCACCAATATTGCCGAGTCTGGTTTCGCCCCGAACGGTCTGCCGGGGATCGCTGCGGGTCTGCTTGCGGTTGCTTTCGCTTTCGGTGGCATTGAGCTGGTGACCATCGCTGCGGCGGAATCTGAAAACCCTGCCCGTTCCATCGCTACCGCGGTGCGCAGCGTGATCTTCCGTATCTCGGTGTTCTACCTGGGGTCGGTGCTGATCATCATCCTGCTGCTTCCTTATGAGCAGATCGATAACGCAGAAACCGCTGCGGAATCCCCATTCACCCAGGTGCTCGAGATGGCTAACCTGCCTGGCGTGGTGGGCTTCATGGAGGCCGTGATCGTCCTCGCGCTGCTAAGTGCATTCAACGCACAGATTTATGGTACTTCGCGCCTTGCGCACAACCTCGCGCTTGAGGGAGACGCTCCGTCGATTTTGGGGCGGACCAATAGCAACAACGTGCCCATCAACTCGGTGGTGCTGTCGATGATCTTCGCTTTCGTTTCTGTCGGTCTGCAGTGGTGGAACCCTGAAGGGCTGCTGGACTTCCTGCTCAACGCCGTCGGCGGCACCTTGATGGTTGTGTGGATCATGATCGCACTAAGCTACATCAAACTGCACCCACAGCTTGAGGCCAACGGCGAAATCACCACCGTCCGTGTTGGTGGCTGGCCATGGCTGCCGTGGGTCACGGTGATCGCCTTGCTGGGGCTGACAGTAATGATGCTTTTCGACGACGCCGCGCGTGGCCAGATTTTGTCCGTGGCAATTCTGACAGCTGTGTTGGCTATACTTTCGCTCATCACGAAAAATAAGTCTTATCGCGTGAAGGAAAACGCCTAAACAATGACTTCTGCATTTGCACGCGGCCTCGCCACCGTCACCTACGACGGGACCGTGTTGGACGTCTGGTACCCCGCCCCCAAGCTGGGCGAACCGGTAAGCACCACGGGAACGGAGCGCCTCGACACTACTCCGCAGCAGTTCATCCACCTGGCAGGTCCCGATGAGGACCGTGGTGTCGCCCGCATCCCGGTGGAGACTTCGATCCAAGACCTTTCGCACCCACCGGTCGACGCCTACGACGCCTACCTGCGCCTCCACCTGCTGTCCCACCGGTTGATCCGACCGCACGAAGCCAACATTGCGGGCATCTACAACCTGCTGGCAAATGTGGTGTGGACGAACTACGGCCCGTGTGCCGTCGCAGACTTTCAGATGGTGCGCGGCCGCCTCGCGGGCAAGGGCCCTGTCATTGTGTTTTCCGTCGATAAATTCCCTCGCATGGTGGACTACGTGGTCCCAACGGGCGTGCAGATTGGCGATGCTGACCGCGTCCGCCTCGGCGCACACCTTGCAGAAGGCACCACCGTGATGCACGAAGGGTTCGTCAACTTCAATGCGGGCACCCTGGGACCGTGCATGGTCGAGGGCCGAATTTCGGCAGGCGTGACTGTGGACAGCGACACCGAGATCGGCGGCGGCGCCTCCATCATGGGCACGCTATCCGGTGGTGGAAAGGAAACCATTTCGGTAGGCCAGCACTGCCTGCTGGGCGCTAACTCTGGCATCGGCATCTCCCTTGGGGATGGATGCGTAGTCGAAGCCGGCCTCTACCTCACCGCAGGAACAAAGGTCACCGTCTTCGACGGCGTCGCAGAGCAACTCGGTGTTAACGACGGCACCCGGAAACGCGCCGCGGAGTTATCCGGCCAGCCGGGCATCATGTACCGCCGCAACTCGGTCACCGGTGTGGTTGAGGGCACCCGAGCGCACTTCGACGCTTAGGTCTGGTAGCGCTGTGCGGCGCTGTGCGGATCCCCGTCGCGCAAACCGATATAGTCCTCGCCACATAGTACTCACCATCGCGCAAACCGATATAGTCCTTGCCACATAGTGCGGGTCGCTTATTGAAAACCTATTGGTACCTCGCAGTATGGGCCGAGGACTATATCGGTTTGTGAGAAAGTAGATCCCCCGCCGCCAGGTACGGCAGGCGACTAGCAACGCAGTGTGGCCCCGTGATCGGTTGTCCGCTTTGTGCGGGTGGGAACCGCTCCCCGGCCGGCTGCCAACGGCCCCATCATCGGCGCACCGGTGGCACCATGGCTCGAGGGGCTGCCAATACCGATACCGGCTGGGACGTTCGCTGGCTGGACTTGAGCCATCGCCACTCCTCCACCAAGTACACCTGATGAGGCCGCCACCGGTGCCCCGGCCCCTACCGCCGCGATAGCGTCAGCACCCACACCCGCCGAGGAACCGAGGGTGGCGGCACCGGTGTTCGTGTCAGCCGCCTGTAGCGCCTCAGACTCTTTCAGGTGGCAGGAGCATGCAGAACAGCAGCACATCGCGCGCTCCACGTCTGCAGGCCACTGCAGCTGTGGCGCCCCTGATGCGTGGCGTTGGGTAATCCAGCTCAGCAGGTCCATCCCGCCCTTCACGTGACCGCTGATTAAAGACAACAGTGGTGGAAGCGCGTGGCGCAGCAGCACTCCAAGTTGGCCGGGAAGCGCGTCGAGGAAACTGCGCTCGACAAGCAACTGCGCCGATGATTCAAGACCGGCCAAACCCGACGCAAGCAGCCCCAACACCGCACGCAGGATGTCGACGATCACTGCGATGAACTCCACGCACAGTTGCATGATCTGGGCAGCCAGAGCCACCACCTTAGCGATCGACGCCAACGTGTCCAGAGTGGCGCAGGCCGCGACGAACCCGTCCCCTTCCGTGGTAACCGCCAAGTCCTGCGAGATCGCCGACAGAGTCACCTCCACCCCTGTGGCAACGCGGGCAAGTTCGCCCCACAGCCAGGCGCTGCGATGGACTTCGTCGAGGTTCGTGGTCTCCACCGCCTCCGTGAAAGAAGCCAGATCGGGCAAAGCAACAGGCTCGGTTCCGACGGCACCCGGCTGTGGAAGGGGCGCAAACCCCGTCCCTGGCAGCTGGGGAAGAGTGACGCAGGATTCGTCGATAAGCACTCCCGAAAGGGCTGCAGCATTGTCGCCGTCTCCCCTATCGATGGCCAAAGCATCGGCGCGCAAAGCGTCGACGACGAAGCCCACGTGCGCGGCAAGGTAAGCCATCGCATGCAGGCCGGAACCCTCGGGGCCGGAGAGGCAATCGCGGTGGTACATGCCGAGCTCGCGAAGCCCTGGCAGCGTGGTGAAAGCGGGACCCGGGCCCGCGCCTTGAGTGTGTTTGTGAAGAGTGTCTAGTTCATCGACGCAGACTGCGGCGGCTTCGGCGTGCTGGCGAAGTTGTTCAGTATCGACGGCGAGCATGAAAATCCCCCTGGTTGTTTCCGGGGGAAGAATGGCTCAGCCCAGGCCCGGCAACCGCTGCCTCCCCCCGAACGGCGTTGGTACCGCCCTAGTATCGCCCATCGCAGCGAGCAGCGCAGCGCAAGAATGCACACTTTAGTGTGCACGCACGCGCTTGCAACACGCTACTTGGCAGAGTCAGTTTGCTCCTGAGGAGGCTGCTCGGCCACGACTTTGACCTTCGGCTTGGCAAAGGTCCACAACTTGTTGATGATGAAGTTGACGGGCATCGCCACCACAATGGAGATCGCCTGCGCCCAGTAGAACTTCGTGCGGAAACCGGTGGAATTATCGAAGACGGAATCGGGCAGGCCAATGGGGCTGGTCGGGTTCATCAGAAGCGTGAGCACAACCAAAGACACCACGTAGGCCACCAAGCCCGTCGCCAAGAACGGGAAGAAGCCGCGGAGCCACGATCGCTTCGGCACGCCCTTAAAGGTCCAGGAGCGGTTGAGTTGATAGTTCCACGTATTGGCCACCAAAAAGGCGATGGTGGCAAAAATGTGGTACCAGCGCACATTAAATTCGGTGCCGAAAAGGTTGAAGAAAATGTCGTTTTCGTGGATCCCCCAACCCAGCTCAGCACTCTTCTTCGATAGGTACGTCACTGCCAGGTTGACCAGTGTTCCCGAGCCGCCCACCAGACCAAACATGATGAACTGGCGCACGCCGTTGAGCATGCGCACCGTCGAAAAGCGCTTCGTGCTTCCCGCTTCGCTATCCGCGGGAGGTGCCGCATCCACAGCTGGGGAGGCAGATTGATCCATGTGGCTCCTCCTTGCGCAAACACGAAACTATGGCTACGAAAACTTTACTTAGTGTTAACCCAGTCTATCTGGAAGGGCCCTGAAAGACGTTATTGTTCGCACCTTTTCGGTCACAGGATCGTGAAACCGCAGGGACTGCGCCACCAGATGCAAGGGCGCGGAAAAGTCATAAAGATCCCGCGGTACGCGCTCCGGGTAGGTGTCATCCCCCACGATCGGATGGCCAAGATAGTCACACACCGCCCGCAGCTGGTGGGTAAATCCAGTTGTGGGCTGCAGCTCCAGCACGCTCGTCCCCGGCTCTGTCCGCAGCGTGCGCACCCGCGTGTGGGTGGGACTTCCTTGCTTATCGACGACCACCCGGCGGCTCACAGAGCGCAACGGCAACGAGACGTCTTCCTAGTTGTCTATCTGAAGTTGGCCGTGTACACGGGCGACGTACTTCTTGTGTACCTCTCGGCGCGCAAATAATTGCTGGTAGGCGGCGCGGTCTTCCGGCTTCTTCACCGCGAGGAGCACCCCGGCGGTCAAGCGGTCCAGCCGGTGGATGACCGTCGCGTCCTCCCCGTAGTGGCGCCGCAGACGGGTTTGCGCTGTTTCGCGCACGATGCGCCCGTTGGGTGTGGCAGGCAGAAAGTGTGGTTTGTCTACGGCGATGAGGGTGTCATCGTCGATGAGCACACGCGCGTGGAAGGGGATCTCTGGTTCGACGCTGACGTCTGGGAAGCGGAAGGCCGGCACGGGTGTGGGCAGTGCGGTCCCGGGGATAAGGAGCGAGCCGGGTTGAAAAGGGCTGTCGCCGCTGCGGGCGGCGAAGAATTCTCCCGGCGGGACCACGTCGCGAAGCACCACCCTGGTGGCCACGACTCCGTCGCGGGCCGGGGGTCTGCCGGTGGGATTATTCTGCAAGGTTGTGCAGGCGGCGGCAGGCCTCGTCGATGCGCTCGTCGGTGGCGGTCAGCGCAATGCGGACATAGTTGGCGCTGTCCGGGCCATAGAAATCGCCGGGCGCGGCCAAGATCCCGTGCTCAGCCAGCCAGGCGACCGTGTCGCGGCCGCTCTCCCCGCGGGTGGCCCACAGGTACAGGCCTGCCTCGGAGTGCTCCACTCTCAGCCCCGCCGCTGTCACTGCCTTGAGCAGCTTCGCCCGGCGCAGCGCGTAGGTGGATTTCTGGAGTTCCTCGTGCAGGTCGCCGTCGAGTGCGGCCACCATCGCGTGCTGAATCGGGCCCGGCACCATCAGGCCGGTGTGCTTGCGCGCCTCAGTCAGCTCCGCAATCAACGCCTCATCGCCGGCAAGATAGCCGGCGCGGTAGCTGGCCAGGTTCGAGGTCTTGGACAGAGAATGCACCGCGATCAGATTCTTATTGTCACCGCCGGCAACATCCTCGTCCAGGAGCGAGATCGGCTGCTTCTCGTCGTCCCAGCCAAGGCCCAGGTAGCACTCGTCGGAAGCGACGATGCACCCGGTATCGCGGGCGAAGTCGCGCCACACCCCAAGCAGTTCGGCAGATGCGACCGCACCGGTGGGGTTCGAGGGCGAATTAATGAACGCCAGAGCAGCATCGTCGACCGGCTCGTCGGAACGCACCGGGGTGCATCCGGCGAGCAAAGCCGCCACCTCATAGGTGGGATAGGCCACGGTGGGAATGATCACCTTCTGGCCGCGGATGCCCAGCAAGGTGGGCAGCAGCGCGATCGCTTCCTTCGTTCCGACGACCGGCAGCACACTCTCGGTGGTCAGCCCGGCCATGCGGTAACGGCGCTGCAGCGCGCCGACGATCGCTTCCTTGAGCTCCGCGGTGCCCGCCGTGGGAGGATAACCGGGCTCCGGCGCCGCTTCCGACAGCGCCAGCTGGATCCCCGGATCCACGGCATCGACAGGCGTTCCCACCGACAGGTCCACAATGCCGTCCGGGTGGTTGGCTGCGGTGTCCTTGACCTGGGCAAGGGTGTCCCAGGGAAAATCGGGCAGTACGGAGCTTAAAGGAGTGCGATCAGTCACCGGCATCTAGTCCTGGTTCTGTGGTGGCAGGGCTGCGACGAATGGGTGGTCGAAGTCCTGCGCGCCCAGCTTGGCGGCGCCGCCTGGGGAGCCCAGGTCATCGAAGAAGCCCACGTTAGCGTCGTAGTACTCTGCCCACTCGTCTGGGGTGTCATCTTCGTAGAAGATGGCTTCGACGGGGCAGGCTGGCTCACAGGCGCCACAGTCCACGCACTCATCGGGGTGGATGTAGAGCATGCGCTTGCCTTCGTAGATGCAGTCCACTGGGCATTCTTCCACGCACGAACGGTCGAGCACGTCGACGCACGGCTGAGCAATAACGTATGTCATCGTTTGTTCTCAAACTCCTGATCTTGATTGATGAAAATAGTGTACTCGCACTCGCTTTAGAGTATGTCATCATGACCGCAGGGCCGGAACCAGCCCGCCAATTAAACCCGACAAGACCAGTGCTAATGCGCGAATTTTATTGGCGGTGAGCACCGAGCTCAGCATCTCCACGCCCAGGCCCAAACCCAGAAGTACCAGCACCCAGCAGGCAACGGGGATTAGCGCGAGCCAAACGCGTCCCGTCCACAACAAAGCGGTGCGCGTGAGCACCAGATTGAATAAAAACGCCAGCACAATCGGGTACGGAACCGCCACAGAGCCGATATGCGCATCCAGGTACACCAGGCACAGCAGCGCGGACATCGCCGCGCCGAGGCACAGCCACCCGTAGGCTGTGACCTGTTCACCACGCGAAAAGTCCGTGCGGATCACGGCGCGTGACGACGAGCGCCCCACCGTTTACCTCTCGATTCCGTCCAGCAGGCCAGCATCATGGCCCAGCGGAGCACCCGCGCCCAGCTGGTAGTGCTCGCGCCTCAAGATCGGCTGGGCAATCAGGTTGGACAAAGCGAACACGGTGCGCGGTCCACTGCCCCAGGCCGCATTCGGGTTGGTCGTCGAGACCGCCCCGTCGGCGATCCACACCTGTGTGGCGTGAGCGCGCATCGCCTCCACCTTCTGGTGGTAGGTGACATCGTCCATCTCTACCCAGGTATCGGTGGCATCGACGGCTGCGAGCTCTCCTGGCTCCGGTGCGCGCCAGCCCTCCGGAATGGTTGTCGCCGCATCTTGGTCGAGTTCTTCGCGCAGCTGTACTGCCCACACGATCCGCGGGATCTCTACCACCTCAGCAGCAGCATGCGTGATCTCATGAGCCCGGATATGGTCCGGGTGCCCGTATCCGCCATCCGGACCGTAGGTGATCACCAGGTGTGGCCGCTCCCTCTGGAAGATGGCGACTAGTTCGTCGACCGCCGCCTGGCCCGAGTTCACAAAGGCGCGCGGATTCTTATGCGCCGGCGAACCGGCCATGCCAGAATCCCGGTGCGTTCCCGCCCCACCCAAGAATTCGCCACGCACGCCAAGAATTTCTAAGGCGCGGGAAAGCTCGTGGATCCGGTAGCCACCAAGCTGGTCGGCCTCATCGTTGACCAAGTACTGGTAGGTGTCGCCGATGACCTCGCCTTCCTCCCCCAAGGTGCAGGTGACCACCAGAACGTCTGCACCCCGGCGCGCCAGGTCTGCCAGCGCGGCACCGGTGGCGATGGATTCGTCGTCAGGGTGCGCGTGCACGGCCACCACGCGGTAACCAACGAGGTCACGCGTGCGTACTGTATCTCCGGTCATTCTTCAATCGCCTCTTCCTCGGGTTCTTCGGTAGGTGTTGCCACCGTTGTCATGCCCTCTACTGTATCGGGATCGGGCAAGCGCCAGATAGCCGCAGTGGACAAGCCCGCCTCCCATTCGTCCAGGTTCGGGCTGGGGCCAATCACGCCGGGGCCTAGGGCGAGCAGCCGCTTCTCGTGGAGCAGTGGCACCCAGGTCGCTTCACGACGATGCACCGCCGCCACATAATTGTGCGCGTCTGCCGGTGCAATAAGTCCGGCCAGAACGTCGCGGGAGAACTGATCCGTTTCCTCGGTGCAGTAGCCGGAGAGGTTTTCTGCGCGGAACTCCCCGGCGGGGCAGAGCAGTTCGCTGGCTGCATCGGCTGCGCTGCCAGCGTTATAGTCCCGAGTGACTACACCATCGATGTCCCCGCTGGGCAGGCGATTCGTCGTTGCGTCCCGCAGGTCGGTCGCCACAACTTCGGCCTCGACCCCGCGCTGGTTCAGCATGTCCACGAGTGAGCGCACCGCGGCCGAAGCCACGAGGTCTGCAGGATCGGCCGCCAAACGGAGTGGACGATGTTCCTCCACCGCCTGTTGCACAAGCAATGGTTGTTCTGGGGAGACGGGCAAATGTTCGGCGATATTGATGTGCGAGGACCTGCCGCCTGCAATGCGGGCGAGAAGGGGCACGTCGATCAGTGAGCGCAGTTCGGTACGTACAGCATGGTCGGCAAGGACCGGGGAGGTCGTCGATAAGCTGATGCCGAGGGTGCGTGGAGTATCGATCATGCGCTCTTGCGTCTCCGGGATCAGGCTGTAGGTATCCGGCGCGGTCTCCGACGGGACGCTATCGACGAACTGGATCTGGCCTGCGCGTAGCTGGTCGGCGCTGTGCGTGGTCGACCGGACCGCGGCCAGGGTCAACGTGTCGATCTGCGCGGGGTCCGGGCCCCAGAAGCGATCGTTGCGGTGCAGGGTGATTACTCCCCTGCCACGGTCTACGTCCTCGACCATGTAGCGGCCGGCGGAGGCGGGAATATCGTCGCGCAGTCCCACGTGGAAGCCGTTAGCGTCCAAGGTCAGCAAATGGGATGGCAGGATGTGGCGGAAAAGTTCATTCCACGCGGCCACGGGTTCTTCAAAGTCCACGTCGACGGTTTTGCCCCCTGAGCCGCTCACACGCACGTTGGAGATGGCGCGATAACCCGCTGGGTTCAAGACACCGGGTGTGGTGGACATTTGCCGCCACAGGTAGTTGAAATCGGCGCCCGTCAGCGGGGTGCCGTCGGACCACTGAGCGGCGTCGGCAATCTGGTAGCGCACCGTCATCGCCGCCGGGGACTCCGGCAGTACCTCGGCAGAATCCAACACTTCGTGGTTGATCTGGTCACCGATAAACGCGCTGGGCAATACCAGGTTGGCGATGGATTGAACCACAGAAGATTCGTCGGAAAGCAGATGTGGGTTTAGGCCATTGCGCAAAGGCTCTACCCCCACCGAGATTTCGGAGCGGGTCTTCGCAGGCTCTAACGGCGCTGTGGTGGTGGAGGTCGTGGTGGTCGGCGCTGGCTCGGGTTCGACGACTGGCGGCGGGCCCGGGTTTGCCGCACATGACGCCAGTAACACGCCAGTGGTCACCAGGCTGGCCGCAGCACGGTGGACGCGAGTACTCATTCTTCTTGTTGTACCACGCGCCGGCCCGCGGTTCGCGATTCTTGGCTGCCCAATCCCTGTGAAGACAGGACGACCGCGAGCCCGACCAGGGGCAGAACGAGGAGTGCGATCCGCAGCGTGCTTGCCTCAGAGATCACGCCGAGGATCGGGCTTGCTAGAAGCGCGCCAGCGCGCAGGAGCCAGCTGACAATCGTCATGCCCGTGGATTGGGCTACCCCGGGCAGCTCCGCCGAGACTGCGTAGGCGCTGGGGATCAAGGTCGCCGCACCCCAGCCGGCAAGGGCGTAGCCGAGGTTCAGCGGCCACGGCTCAGTAGCCAGAACGACGAAGATGCCTCCGACCAGGATGCTCACCCCGCCCCAGCGGGCCACTTGGACGCGTCCGAAGTGGTTGATCAGCAGGTCTCCGACGAACCGCCCGAATGTCTGTGCTGCGAAGAGGACCGTGTACGCAATGCCGGCGGCCTGCAGGCTCACGCCCGCTAGGACATTGGCCGACAGGGGCGCCCAGTTATTGCCAATATCCTCCACAATTGAGCCCGCCAGCGCCACGATCGCCGCCGGCAGCGCAATGAGGATAGCTCTTCCAGTGATTTTTGCGCTTGTCGACGATTCCTGCGCGGTTCCTTCCTGCTGGGCCGGGTCGGTTCTGGTGTGTTGTTTTACGGAGCCCATCATCCACGCAGCTATGAGAACAAGCAGTGCCTGGATGACCGCAACCACCGCTAGGTGCTTTCGCATATCCCAACCGGCCACGGCCACGGTGGTCGCGCCCATGCCACCGAGCACAGCACCGAGCGACCAGCAAGCGTGCAGCGAACTCATGAATGATTTGCCCAGGTCATCCTGGATGCGCACGGCGGCGATATTTTGGGAGACGTCGATGATGGCGTCGAGAAGCCCGAAGAGAAGCAGGGCTGTGGCTAAGGTTACAGGTCCTGGCATCCACCCCAGCGTGGCCAGCACGATGGCTGTGGCAATGGTGCCCACCACCATCACGGGGCGGGCGCCAAAAGTGCGTTCCGCGATGGCCGGAAGTGCTGTGGCCAACAGTGAGCCAATAGCGACGGCTGTGACCATCAGGCCGAAGACCGCGTCGGAAAGCCCCCACTCTTCCTTGATGGTGGGATACCACGGCAGCAGCGAGCCAATGGAGATGCCATTGGTGGCAAACATTAACGCGGAACCCAAAGGACGCTTCAGTGCCCTCAGGTTCCGCGTAGTCATGAGATCGAGCCTAACGATTTTTACTTGTTCAGCTGCTTTGCACGCGAGCGGGCGCGTCCACGCTCGGTGGAATCAAGGATGATCTTGCGCACGCGCATCGCCTCCGGGGCGACCTCCACGCATTCGTCCTCGTCACAGAATTCGATCGCTTCATCCAACGAGAGGTTACGTGCCTTCGCCAAGGTGACGGTGGTGTCCGCAGAAGCTGCGCGCATGTTGGTCAGCTTCTTTTCCTTGGTCACGTTGACATCCATGTCCTCGTCGCGGTTATTGATGCCGACGACCATGCCCTCGTAGACCTCGGCGCCTGGCTCCACTAGGAACTCACCGCGGTCCGCTAGGTTCGTGATGGCGTAGGCGGTGGCCTGGCCGGTGCGGTCGGCAACCAGGGAGCCGGTTGGGCGGCCCTTGATCTCGCCTGCCCACGGGCGTGGCTCGATCGAGTAGGAGTTGGCAATGCCTGCGCCGTGGGTCTCTGTCATGAACGTGGTGCGGAAACCGATCAGGCCGCGGGCGGGAACGTCGAATTCCATGCGCACCCAGTCGCCGGCGGCGTTACCCATCGAGGTCATCTGACCCTTGCGGCCCGCCATCAGCTGAGTGATGTTGCCCTGGTACTCGCTTGGGGTATCGATGACGATGTGCTCATAAGGCTCGTGGACCTTACCGTCGATTTCGCGGGTGACAACCTGCGGCTTGCCGACGGTCAGCTCGAAGCCTTCGCGGCGCATGGTCTCGATCAGCACGGTCAAGGCCATTTCACCACGACCCTGGACCTCCCAAGCATCTGGGCGCTCCGTCGGGAGCACGCGCAGCGATACGTTACCGATCAGCTCTTGATCCAAACGTGCCTTGATCATGCGGGCGGTCAACTTATCGCCGCCGTTGCGGCCAGCCATCGGCGAGGTGTTCACGCCGATCGTCATGGACAGGGCAGGCTCATCCACCTTGATGCGTGGCAGTGGCTCGACATGCTCTGGGTCCGTGATGGTATCGCCGATCATGATCTCATCCACACCGGAAATGGCCGCGATGTCGCCTGCGACGACGTCACCTTCTGCCGGCACGCGCTCAAAACCGACGGTGCGCAGCAGCTCTGCGACGCGCACGTTCTTCACGTGCTGTTCGCCGTCCGCGTCATAGTGGATCCAGGCAACCTGATCCCCCTTCTTCACGCTGCCACGGTGGACACGGATCAGGGCAATACGGCCCAGGAAGGAGCTGGAGTCCAGGTTGGTCACCTGCGCCTGGAATGGAGCGTCGGTGTCTGCGGCTGGCTCTGGGATCTCGTTGTAGATCACGTCAAACAAAGGCTGCAGGTCCTCATTATCAGGCAGCTCGCCGTTGCCTGGGTTCTCCAAGGAGGCGCGGCCTGCACGGCCCGAGGTGTAGAGCACGGGAAGGTCCAGCAGGTTTTCCGCTGCCTCAGCTGCCTCAGGATCTTCCAGTCCAGCACCGAGCTCCAGCAAGAGATCCTGAGCCTCCTCGACCACCTCGTCGATACGCGCGTCAGGACGGTCCGTCTTGTTCACGCAAATGATCACGGGCTTCTTCGATTCCAGGGCCTTGCCCAGGACGAAGCGGGTCTGCGGCAGTGGCCCCTCGGAAGCATCAACGAGCAAGACGACGCCGTCGACCATGGAGAGGCCACGCTCAACCTCGCCGCCGAAGTCTGCGTGACCGGGGGTGTCGATGACGTTAATGATGAGGTCGCGACCATCTTTGCCCTTGCCCGGGCGGCGGATGGCGGTGTTCTTCGCCAGGATGGTGATTCCCTTTTCGCGCTCCAGGTCACCGGAGTCCATGACGCGGTCCGCCACTTCGCCGTGATCGCCGAAGACGCCGGACTGCTCAAGCAGGGCGTTGACGAGGGTGGTCTTGCCGTGGTCAACGTGGGCGATAATGGCTACGTTACGGAACTCTGGGTAGGACACGAATGGTGCTCCTCTATATCAAAACATCGTATGAACGTTTAAACCCTACTCTGTTCTGCCCATTCGCGCACTTCTACGCTCCAGTTTCGGAACGGGTAGTAAGACAAAAGCACTTGACACACCCACAGATGTGGATAGTGTTACTGTTGTTACGAAAGTTACTATCGATGCGCGTGTGAGTGCCGTGTATGTGTGTGATAAAAGCACATGGGTACATGGACTGCCTGCAGGCCTTGGTGTAACGTCGAGCGATCACCGGCCAATACCTTTCATAGGGCTGCAGGAATGCACACCGTACACACTCTCAATGGTTAGGAATACTGTTTCGTGCGAATGACCACAACCAAGCTGCGCACCGCCGTCGCGTCCGCCACCGCGGGCGTCATGGCCGTCGGCGCACTTGCCGCACCCGCTGCCACTGCTAATTCCGAGTTAAGTTCCGCCTGGAACCATTGGACTCAGAAGAGTAGCGAATTCGCTTCCACCTACATCGACGAGCTGGGGCGCCCCACGGACTACACCGTGGCGCGCATTAATGAATTTGCCAGCCAGCCATGGGTGCCTGCCGACGTCGAAAACGCGCTTCGCGCCGGAGCGGCGTTCTTCGCCGGCGGCGATGAAATCGGTGGCCCTCCCCTGCCGGAAGACGCGCCACCGTTTACCCAGTTCTACTGGCCAACCGTGTCGTCGAACTGCATGGGCCCTGGCATGCACTCCACCGCCAGCGCTATCGCTGTGCCAGGACCTACTCCGGACGTTAAACCTCAGCCCGGCCCTGGCGAGACCACGTTCATTTTCACCGCCTTGGGCACGCCTGCAGCAGCACCCGAGCAGGGCTTGATGAACGTGTACTGGTTCAATACCACTACTTTGCAGGCGGGTGTAACGCCTTTAGATAACAACGGGATAAACAAGACAGGACCGACCACATTGTCGGGAGTGGCCCCTACTGGTCATGGCACAGTGATCGCTGCCGTAAACGGTGCGGCAAAAACTGAAACCAATACTTGTTCATTCGCACCAACGGCGGCAGTTTTTAAGGCTTAGAAAGATCGTGAGGAACACCATGGGCGTTGATCTCCACCCGGTCAAGCAGGAGACCTTTGATGTCTCCTCCAAGACCAACACGGACCCCAAAGGTTTCCTCCGCGACGTCGACACCTTTCACACCACCGAATTTGGCCTCTACATGGCACGGGGCGCTAACCACCCACGTTTCGGTTATCTGGAAAGCTGGCTGCTACCCGCGCTGGGCCTGCGCGCGAACATCTTCCACTTCCGCGAAGGTATCGATGAGCCCCAGGACTTCTACTTCGACATCGCAGACATCAATGCCGAAGGCGATGTCTGGTCCACCCGCGATCTCTATGTCGACTTAGTCTCTGTTACCGGCGAGCCCATTGACGTGCTTGATATCGACGAGCTGGCCGCAGCAACCTCTGCCGGGCTGATCACCGCTGCTGAGGCCGAGCGCGCCATCGAAAACACTCTGGCCGCTGTAGAGGGCATCACGCGTCACGACGACAACCCCATGGAGTGGCTGCGCACCCTCGGATATGACCTGACCTGGGCTGACGAGGTTGAACTTACCCCTGTTGGCTAGACCTGTCGGTTAGAATCAGTGCCCATGAGCACGATTTACCATAATCCGCAGTGTTCCACGTCCCGCAATGCACTGGCCATCATGCGTGAACGCGGGGAAGAACCAGAAGTAATCAAGTACCTCGACACTCCCCCATCCAAAGAAACACTCGCTGAACTCATCGACGCCGCAGGCTTGACCGTCCATGAGGCGATCCGCACCCGCGAGCAGCAGTACAAGGACCTCGGCCTGAGCAAGGACACGCCTGACGACGAGCTGCTCGAGGCCATGGTCACCCACCCCCGGTTAATTCAGCGGCCCATCGTCGTCACCGACAAAGGCGTGCGCATTCCCCGCCCGATGGACCTGATCAACGAGATTCTTTAGTCAGCCCGAGTTCTGCTCCCACACCAAGCTCAATATTGAGCCCAGGAACAGAATTGATGAGGTTTCTGGTGTACTCCTCCTGAGGCGAGTCAAAGATCTCGTCGGCAGTCCCTTGCTCCACCACGGCGCCGTCTTTCATCACCACAATATCGTCGGCAGTTTGACGCACTACCGCAAGATCGTGGGTGATAAAGAGGTAAGACAGCGTGAATTCCTCCTGCAGTTGCGCTAGCAGTTGGATGATCTGGTTTTGGACGAGCACATCCAACGCGGACACCGCTTCGTCCAGCACAATCACCTCGGGCTGCAGGGCCATCGCACGCGCAATGGCGATACGCTGCCGCTGTCCGCCCGAAAGCTCATTGGGGTAACGCCGCATCGTCGACCGCGGCATCCGGACCATATCCAGAAGTTCAGCAACCCGCTGTTCCCGCTGCTTGCGGTTTCCCACCTTGTGCAGCTTCAGTGGCTCTTCGATACAGCGGAAGATCGAGTACATCGGGTCCAAGGAACCGTATGGATTCTGGAAGACCACCTGCAGTTTCCGCCGCAAATCGAACAGTTCCCGCGCGCTTAATCCCTGAATATCCCGCCCCTCAAAAGTCACGGTGCCGCTGGTCGGTTCCAGCAAGGACAGGATCATATTCGCAACGGTGGACTTGCCGGAGCCAGACTCCCCGACCAAAGCCAGGGTGGAGCCACGTCGCAGCCCGAACGATACGTTGTCCACGGCGCGTAGGGTCTTTTTGTCTCCGCGTTGGCCCCTCACATCAAATTCCTTGACCAGGTCCCGGACTTCGATCACATTCTCGCTGGTTGCAACGTGCCCAGTCTTCAGTTCGGCTGATTCGATCCCCTGGTCCTTCGCTGACTGAATTCGCGCCGACGCCAACGATGGCGCAGCCGTAACCAAACGCTTGGTATAGGGGTGCTGCGGGTTGCGCAGAATCTGCAGGCTTGGGCCCTTTTCGACGATGCGTCCACGGTGCATAACGACGACAAAATCCGCCCGCTCTGCAGCCAGCCCAAGGTCATGGGTAATAAATAGCACCGCCGTGCCCAGTTCTTGGGTCAGCGTTCCCAGATGGTCCAGAATGCGCTTTTGCACCGTAACATCGAGCGCCGACGTCGGCTCGTCCGCAATCAAGAGTTTGGGACGGGCAGCTAAGCCGATGGCGATGAGCGCTCTCTGCCTCATCCCGCCCGAAAACTCGTGCGGGTACTGCCGCGCTCGTCGTTCAGCATCTGTCAGTCCGGCTTCCTCTAGGAGCGTGACCACACGCTCGTGGGCCTCGGAGCCCTTCGCGATATTGTTCGCGTGAAGCGCCTCCTCCACCTGCGTGCCGATGCGCCACACCGGGTTGAGGTTGCTCATCGGGTCTTGGGGCACCAACCCGATATGGGACCCGCGATACTTCCGCCACCCCTTGTTGTCCAAGCCAACCAGCTCAGTACCTTCGAGTTTGATCGACCCATTGGTCACCTCCCCGGTTCCGGGCAGCAAACCAAGCATGCTCATCGCGGCTGTGGACTTGCCAGAACCTGACTCGCCCACGATGGCGACGGACTGGCCTGGGTAGATCGTCAGATCAAAATCGCGGACGGCCTCGACCACCCCGGTTGAGGACCGAAAAGCGATTTTGAGGTCGCTCACCTCAAGCAGGGGCTCGTCGTGGGCGACGTTGCTTGCCGACGATTTGTCGGGCTGTTTGTGCGTGTTGCTCATCGTTTCCTCGCTTTCGGATCAAGTGCGTCGCGTACCACGTCGCCCATCATGATGAAGCTCAAGACCGTCAGGGCCAAGGCGATCGCTGGATAAAACAGGACCATAGGCTGCGTGCGCAAGGAGGCTTGTGCCGCGGAGATGTCCCCACCCCACGACACCACAGTGCTGGGCAGACCAATCCCTAGGAAGGACAGGGTCGCCTCCGCCACAATGAAGGTGCCCAGCGCCACGGTCGCGTAGACGATAATCGGCGCTGCCGCATTGGGAAGGATGTGACTGGTCAACACCTTAAACCTGGAAGCCCCCACCGCGCGTGCCGCGGTAACGAACTCTTCGTTTTTCACGCTCATCACCGCGCCACGGGTAATGCGAGCGATATTGGTCCAGCCGAAGATGGCTAGGGCGACAACAACGGTCCAAATGGTGCGCTGGTCTTTAAACATTTGCATGACGACGATCGCGGCAAGAACCAGAGGAACCGCAAAAAAGATATCGGTCAGGCGCGACAGCAGGGTATCCCAGATCCCTCCGAGGAACCCGGCGATGGACCCGACGATAGTACCGATAAGTGTGACGACGATCGTCGTTAAGACCCCGACTGTCACAGAGGCACGAGCGCCATAGATCACCCGGGCGTAGATATCGCATCCTTGGCGGTCGAACCCGAATGGGTGCCCGGCAGTAGGTGCGCCCAAAGAGTTACTCAACTCGCAGTAGCGGGGATCGGTCGAAGTGAAAAGCTGGGGCACCGCGGCCATCAAGAGAGCTACGAAGATGAGGATTGCCGCAGCCCAGAACATCGGGCGACGCCGCAGGTAGCGCCACGCTTCCGACCACTGGGAGCTGGGAGCGGAGTCATCGGCCACGGCGTCGACAGCGCCAAGACCGGTCTCGTCGGTATCTGCAACGAAGTACTCTTGCCCACGCTTCAGCCGGGCATCGACGAGGTTATCTGCAGGAAGATCATCCAGTGGTTTATGCATAGCGAATCCTTGGATCGAGCAGTGCGTAGAGCAAGTCCACCACCAAATTGGCGATGATATAGACGATGACCAGCACGGTGGTGATGGAGACGACGGTGGCTGGTTCGCCCTTCAAGATGGCTTGGTAGATGGCCCCACCAATGCCGTTGATCCCGAAGATTCCCTCTGTGACAATGGCGCCACCCATCAGTGCGCCCAAATCGGCGCCGAGGAACGTCACCACCGGGATTAAGGAGTTACGCAAGACGTGCCTATTCATCACTGCGGAATTCGACAGGCCCTTGGCGCGGGCAGTCCTGACGTAATCAGCGGAGAGGTTTTCGCTGACGGACTGCCGCGTCAAGCGAAGCACGTAGGCAAAAGATAATGCTCCGAGAACTACTGCAGGCATGAGCAGCGCTTCAAAGGAATCGTTTCTGCCAACGGTCACGGGGAGAAGCCCCCATTTCACTCCCACGACGTATTGGAGGACGAAGCCGATTACAAAGGACGGGATCGCGATCACGAAGAGGGAGACCAGCAATACGGTGGAATCGAAGATCCCGCCTCGTCGTACACCCGCTACGACACCGAAAGCGATCCCGAACACCGCTTCAAAAACCAGTGCCATGATGGCTAGTTTGATGGTGACCGGAAAGGCATTGGCCATGACCTGGGAGACAGGTTGGCCGGAAAATGTCGTTCCAAAATCGAGGGTGACGATTCCTTTCAGATACAGCAGGTACTGGACGATGAAAGGCTTGTCCAGGTTGTATTCGGCTTCGATCCGTGCACGCGCCGCATCACTAATTCCGCGGTCGCCGCCTAGGGCTGCGACCGGGTCGCCGGGCATGAGGAAGACCAGCGAATACAGCAACAGCGTGGCCCCGAAAAACACGGGGATCATCTGCAGCAATCGTCGTCCGATATAGCGCAGCATGCCTGCAACTCTCCTTAACTAATCTCGGAACATCTGGGAGTTCAGGCTGAACTACTGCTTGGTGATTTCGTAGTAGGCGGGAACGGACTTCCATGAGAAGGTGACGTTGTCGACGTTCTCCGAGTATCCGCCGTTGACATTCGCGTACCACAGTGGGATCGCGGGGAGATCTTCAAGCAGGATCTCCTGAGCGTCGTTGTAAATTGGGTTCGCGCTTTCGGCATCCGGTGCGGCAGCGGCTTCCTTCAGCAGGCGGTCGAACTCTGGGTTGGAGTAGTCGCCATCGTTGGATCCGGCGCCCGTGGCGTACAGCGGCTCGAGGAAGTTACCCAGCGATGGGTAGTCTGCCTGCCAGCCGGTGCGGAAGGAGCTGTCGATCGTGCGGTTGGTTACGTCATCGCGCAAGGACTTGAAGTCTGGGTAAGGGTCTCCCACTGCCTCGATTTCGAGGGTGTTGCGGATGGAGTTAACCACAGCATCCACCCACGCCTGGTGGCCGCCATCAGCATTGTAGGAAAGCTTGAATTCGCCCTCGAAAGGCGCGATCTCATCGGCTTCGGCCAACAGTTCCTTCGCCTTTTCGGGATCGTAGGTCAGCACGTCTGCTCCTTCGAGGGAGTCCGAGTGCCCCGGAATGACAGGCGAGGTGAAGTCGGTCGCTGGGGTGCGGGTGCCGCCGAAGATGGTCTCGGTGATTCCTTCGCGGTCGATTGCGTGCGACAGGGCTGCGCGACGCAGCTTGCCTTCCTCACCGGAGAAGTGCGGTGCATCAACCGGGATGGTGAAGGACTGGAAAACAGCCGCAGGCTGGTTCACTGCCCGCTCCCCCAGCTCGTCTTCGTAGGTGGCGAAGGCGGAGTCAGGAATGGCGTCCGTGACATCGAGGTTGCCCGCCAGAAGATCAGAGTATGCAGCATCGGTCTGTGCGTAGAAAACGAACTGGACACCATCGTTTTGAGGTGCGCGGTCGCCGGTGTATTCCTCGTTAGGGACCACCGTGGCGTCCTGGTTGTGGTTCCATTCGGCAAGCTTGTACGGGCCGTTGCCGATCGGGTTCTCACCGTAAGCGTCGAGGTCATCGAATGCAGACTCATGCATTGGGTAGAACGCCGAGTAGCCAAGCCTGGTAGGAAAATCTGCCTCTGGCTGGTTCAGCTCGATGGTGAAAGTTTTGTCGTCGACAATCTGAAGGCCCTCCATCTCAGAAGCGCCCTCCTCGTAGCCGAGGATCGGCTCAAAGAAGTATGCGGACAGCATGGAATCTTCCACGGCCTTGTTCCACGCGCGGACAAAGTTCTCCGAGGTGACGGGGCTGCCGTCAGAAAAAGTAACGCCGTCCTTCAGTGTGACCCGGTACGTCTTGTCCCCCTCCAACTCGATCGATTCTGCGACTTCGTTGTGGATCTCACCATCGTTGTCGTAGTAGACCAAGCCTGAGTAGATCAGGTCAATGATGTTGCCGCCACCGACTTCGTTGGTGTTGGCCGGAATCAGGGGATTTTGTGGCTCACTGCCTTTAGCGAACACATAATTATCTCCGCCGGTTCCGCCGCCTGCCGCGGAACCTCCTTCGGAGTCTGAGCATGATGCAAGGCCAAGGGTTACAGAACCGGCGGCTAGGACCGCGAGAATCTTTTTCAGGGACACGGCGGAAATCCTTTCGGAATCTCTATGGAAAACGTGGGTCACATCCATGAGGACAATGTGATGCAGGTAATTCCACCATGAAAGTGTGCCGTTTCACAATTCCTTTGCCGGGCCTAAACCCGCTACGTCTCCCTCTCGCCGGGCAGTGTGTGTTTACCAGCGCGTACCCCAGTCCTACGGCGAATAGAATCCGCCTTTGCACTACCCCCGCAACACCAGATCCGCGGTAACGGGAAACTCGCGCAACCGCAGCGCCCGTTCTTGCTCCGCCCACATATCCCAGTACTCTGCGTAGCCGGGATCACGCTCCAGCGCACGGCGTTTGCGCTGAGCATAAGGTGCAGTAATTCGGATCGCGATCACATCGCCTAAAGCCGAAGCTGCCTCATGCGATGCCTGCGTCAGCGCCCCTACCCCTTCGACGATGAGGTCAGCCCCCGGGTCGATATCCACCCACTCCGCCGGGCGATCATTTTCCCAGTCCCACCGCGTATAGCCAGGTCGCGTGGGGTGAAGCACGTCCTCGACGACCATCCGCACCCCTTCGTCCAATCCGGACCATCCCGGGTAAAAATCATCGAGGTGGACGATCGCGATTCCGGTCTCGCGCGCAAGCTGTGTCGCAAACGTGGTTTTACCAGACCCGGACGGCCCGTCGACCAGGATTGTCACCCGTGTACTCATAGCGCTCCTAAAAACATGAAGTGACCAGTCAGTATAGCCACCACCACGCTGCCTATGCCGATAAGCGCGCACATTAAGACAAACGCCCACTCGCGGCCGCCAAACCGTGCCGGGCGTGCGAAGCTGCGTTTGTTATCCACGCGGCCAAAACCACGCGCCTCCATTGCGGTGGCCAGCTTCGATGCGCGCCGCAGCGACATCACCAGCAAACCGAAGACAATCGTCCACCAGTATTTAAACCGGCCCGTATCGGCTAAGCCGCGGGCGCGACGTGAGCGGCGCATCGCTTCGATGTCGTCGCGCAGCAACCCCAGCATGCGCAAGGCAGCCACAGTGCCGATGACGAAACGCGGCGGAAGCTTCAGGTTTTGTGCCAGCCCGTCGCCAAGATCTGTGGGATCCACGTCGGCGGACAGCACGATGACTGGCAAGCCAACGGCCAGCACGCGGAGAAACATGGCCCCGGCCAGCTGTAAGGAGTTATCGGTGATGTGAATCAACCAGAATTCCGCATGAGTGTCCCCGCCGGGTCGGCCATAGAGCGCCATGGGGATCGCCGCCAACGGGGCCGCCACCAAGATGGGCCACGCGCGCCGGATCAGCCGACCATAGCTAACACCCACGAATGGTGCACCGAGGAGGATGACCGCTAAGGCGACCACCGCTGACACCCAGTCCAAGGTGAGCAGCAATGGAGTGGTGAGCACCAGCATGCCGATCAGACGAGCAACAGGATTGATGCCTGCGATCAGGTTCATGTCAGCACCACCCTGTGGTCGCCCAGGCTGCGGGTGAAATGCTCGTCGTGCGTAATGGATAAGACGGTGGTGCCGGCCTCGGTCAGCGCGCGAATCAGACGGACCAGCTCCACAAAGGTGCGAGAGTCTTGCCCAAATGTGGGCTCATCCAACACCACGAACGCAGGCGCATTGACCAAGGCCGTAGCCACGGACAGGCGGCGCTTCTCCCCGCCCGATAAAGTAAACGGATTCGCCTCCACCACATGCTCGAGGCGCAGGCGCTGCAGGAGCTCGTCGATACGCGAAGCCTCCGCCCCAGAGACCGCAAGCTCGTCATAGACGGTGCGGGCCACAAACTGATGCTCCGGGTCCTGGAAAACATAACCGATGCGCTGCGCCAGCTGCGAGGATTTCCACTGCGTGGCAAGGGTGTTCAGGCCCTGGCGGATTGATTCTGCATAGTCGAGATCCCCGCTGACGGCTGGGGCGAGCCCAGCCAGCGTGGTAGCAAGGGTCGTCTTTCCGGTCCCGTTGGCCCCAGTCATGACGGTGGAGAAACCTTCCGGCAGCTCCAACGTGCGGGGCGGACCCCAGGTGGTCACCAACTCGTCGGCATGCACTGCCCAGGGCGCACCCTGCGCATGGTGGGCCGGGGGCAGGTCGGGCGGGCCGGGAAGATCGGACTCCTCGATCAGTTCCAGACCACTTCGGTCCAGGCGGTAGATCGAATCGATCAGCCCCAGCCACGGGCCCGGATTGTGCTCAACGACGATCAACGTGGCGCCCGTGCGCTCAAGCACCTGCGCGGTGGCCTCCACGATGGCGCGGGTACCTTCCTGGTCGAGGTTAGCGGTCGGTTCATCAAGCACCAAGATGTCCGCCCCCATCGCCAGCACGCCCGCTAACGCGAGGCGCTGCTTTTGCCCGCCGGACAGTTTCGTCGTCGGGTGGTCCAAGGGTACGTGCAGTCCAACCAGATCCAGAGCGGCTTGCACCCGCCGCCAAATCTCATCGCGGGGTACGCCAAGATTTTCGCAGCCGAAGGCGACGTCGTCGCCTACACGTGAGGAGATGACCTGGGAATCAGGGTCCTGCAGCACCATGCCCACGGTCCCGCGGACATCCAAGTGGCCAGTGCGGGTGCCCTCCTCATCGTCGACGAGCAGACCCGCGATCACGTGTAACAAGGTGGACTTGCCGGCGCCAGAATCGCCAGTGAGCAATACTGCTTCACCGCGCTGGACGACCCAATCCACGCCCTGAAATGCGGGGGTAGGGCGCACCGCATGATGGTATGCCAGATCGCCGGCCCTGATGGCCGGCGTGTCAGTGGATGTCATCGCGTGCGGCCCGCTGCGAAACGATCCAGTGCACCAGTCTGTGCCAGAGCCTTGACCAGGATGTGGCCCAGAATGCCAGCTAACACCGCGCCTGACACGGCGAGGCAGCTGAGGTAGATCAGGTTGAACTCGAGTGTTTTTGCCAGGTTCGCGCTGGTGAACAGTTCCAGGAGGAATGCGCCGATGGCGCTTCCGATGCCGGCCAGTGCGGCGACGGGCAGGGTGAATCGTCGATAAGCAAAAGCGGCGAACACAAGCTCCGCGCCTAAGCCCTGTGCGATGCCGGAGTACAAGGTCTCTACGCCCCACTGGCTACCCAGCAAAGCGGAAACAATAGCCGCGACCAGCTCGACGAACAACGCTGCGCCCGGCTTGCGGATCACCAATCCGCCCAACACACCGCCCAAAAACCACATGCCTGCGACGAGGCCGCCGAAGCCTGGGGTGAAAATATTAAGTGCGGTGAAGCCGGCGTAGCCGACCAGATTCCATAACCAAAAGATCAAACCACACGCCACGGCCAACACAGCGGCGGTGACAATATCGATGACGCGCCATTTCAGGCTGCGGGATTTCACTACAGGGCTTGATACAGGTGTAGTCAAAACCATTCCTTCCTCGCGCCGGTACTAACCGGATCAGGTTCAACGGTCCGCCAGCATCTTCTGGCTATCTCAGCCCCATGAACGTGGGGCACCCGTGGGTACGCTCTTTAGTTAAGCAAATCTGTATCTGCTTTGTCAACTGCCCTAAAGCTACTGCTCAAGATCTGCGGCAGTGTAGCGGTGCTCTTCACCGCCCTTGCGGGTCCAGGTCACCTCAAGATTGTCCTTCATGCCAAAGCGGATGAGGTGAACGGCAACCACGCGCTCGAGGCGCTCGACGGTTTCTTCGTCGGCGGTGATGTTCATCATCAAGACGTCATCGCTAGCAATAAGGTCTACCTGAGTCGGCTTTCCTTCGACACCCTCGCCCGGAAACTCTAGCGAGCCGCGGGCTGCATCAGAGTCCCAGTGAGTATTCAGCTTCCTGGAAAAATGCGACGCTAGTTGCTTGCCGTAGCGCGCCGCGCGGTCGGTTTGTACACGTGCTGTAGATGTTAAAAGTTCAGTCATGTTAGCTAACCCTACCCTAACTTCGCGTAAATAAGGTTGAGCGCGAACTCATGCACAGGGGCCGAGACCCCGCCGCGAGCCGCCTCGCGGACAATCGCCCCGACCTGCGAATCAAGCTCACCAGCGCTGCCACCTGCGATATCGCGCTGCATGGAGGTGGTTGATTCCGCCGGCATCCGGTCAGCGAATTCCATCGTGCGGTCCACAACGTCAGAACTTAAAGGCACCCCCATCGCACGCCCAGCGGTGGCAACTTCACGCATCAAGGCCTCCAAAGTTGCCCGCCACGGCGGGGTACGCAGCACACCCAGCGGGGCATCGACCACCGCACCTAGCACGCCGGCGCAGGTGACGAACATGGCCTTCTCCCACACGTCCACGAAAATATCGTCGCGCACGATGGCGTCCACCCCTGCCTTGTCCAAAGCAGCAGCGAAAGCTCTCACGCGCTCGTCGTCACGCCCGTCCCACGTACCAAAGGTGTAGGAACACGGGCCGCCATGAAACTCGGCCTGCGCGGGCCCCGTGTGGTGGTAGTAGCCGCGCACCACTCCGGGAATTGTGCGGTGGGCGCCGACGACCTCCGCTACCCGGTGCGGCACCTCCACCGAGTTCTGGGTCACGGCCACAAGCGCGTGATCACTCACGCCCTCCAATACCTGGTCAAGCTCCTCGCCTGTGGCCTTCATTGCCAGCACCACGATGTCGGCATCTGGAACCTCAGAAACATGCTCGACGACGTCGACTGGGATGGGAGCCTCGTCGTTAAGCACGATGCCCCTGGTCCGCAGCGCCTCGAGCGTGGCGCCACGGGCAACCACCGTGACATCTGCACCAGAGCGCGCAAGGCTGCCTGCAAACCAAGAACCAACCGCACCTGCACCAATGAACACTATTCGCATACCCGACGATTTTAGCGGCTAGGAGTAGACTTATCCCGAAACTAATTAAATGCACAAAATTTGATTTGATAGTGATCTTCTTGTGAAAGGTTGATGTATATGGCTGGTGGCCTACTTGCGCTTCTCGACGACGTAGCGCTGATTGCCCGAACCGCCGCGTCATCCGTCGACGATGTTGCTGCCCTCGCTGGCAAAACATCGATGAAGGCCGCCGGCGTTGTCATCGACGATGCCGCCGTGACCCCGCAGTATGTCGACGGTGTCTCCCCCGCCCGCGAACTGCCGATGATCTGGCGGATCACCAAGGGTTCCTTCTTCAACAAGCTCGTGATCGTCCTGCCGATCGCGCTGCTGCTCTCCGAAATCGCGCCCTGGGCCCTGACACCGATCCTCATGGTCGGCGGCACGTACCTGTGTTACGAGGGCGCGCATAAGATCGTGCACAAGTTCACGCACGATTCGGATGAGGCCGAAGAGCAGGCGGCCAATAAGAGCGCCGCGGACGAGGATTCCCTGGTGAAGTCCGCGATCACGACTGACCTCATCCTGTCCGCAGAGATCATGGTGATTTCGCTGAATGAAATTGCTGATGAGACGCTGCTGATGCGCGCGATGGTCCTGATCGTTGTGGCCATCGGCATCACCATCGCCGTCTACGGCGCGGTGGCACTGCTTGTGAAAATCGACGATATCGGCCTGGGCATGATCAAGCGTGATTCCGGCGCTGCTTTCGGCCGCGCCCTAGTCAAGGCAATGCCAATCGTCTTGAGCATCATCGGCGTGGTCGGCACGATCGCCATGCTGTGGGTGGGCGGCCACATCATGGTCGTCGGCGCCGACGAGTTCGGAATGCACTGGCCGTACGAGACCATCCACGGTTGGGAAACCGCTGTTGGCGGCGGATTCATCGGCTGGCTGGTCAACACCGCCGGCTCTTTTGTCGTCGGCCTGATCTGGGGACTTGTGATCGTGGGCATCATCGCCCTGGCCAAGGCCTTGATCTCCACGCAGTCCACGCGTAACGACGATGACCTCACCCCAGCCCAGGCGCGCGATGAACTGCGCCGCCGCGCCGAAGAGGCTCGCACAAACGGGAACCAGTCGACCGGTTCCACCGCTTTGAGCACTGCCGACGAGGACTAGCCAGCTCTAGCCAGCTCCTGGCTACATCATCAGCACCAGCGAGAGAGCCATGACGGCCATGCCTGCGATCAACCCGTAGGTGGCCGCGTGGTGCTTGCCGGTGCTGATTGCCGTTGGCAGCAGTTCATCGAGCGAAATGAACATCATGATGCCGGCCACCGCACCAAAGGCGATGCCCATCGTCGTCGGCCCCATAAACGGCATGAGCAACAAGAACCCGACCAGCGCGCCGACTGGCTCAGCGAGGCCCGACAGGGTGGCCCAACCCCACGCTTTGAACCGTGACCCAGTTGCCTCACGCAGCGGGACAGACACGGCGATACCCTCCGGGATGTTGTGGATCGCGATAGCCACGACGATCGGCAGGGCCAGCTCTGGGTCTTCCAGCGCCGCGATGAACGTGGCGAAGCCTTCGGGGAAGTTGTGCAGCGCCAGGGCCACGGCAGTCAGCGTGCCTGCTTTCATCATGCGCGACCTGCGCCGGGCCAGTTTGGCGTCTTCTTGGAGCGTTTTCGGCTCATGAGGGTTGATTTCCTCGGGCACGAGCCGATCGATGATCGCGATCAACGCGATGCCTGCGAAAAAAGCGGCGATCCCGGCCCAGGCCCCGCCACGCTCTCCTAATTCTTCGGCCAGTGCCTCGGTGCCTTTGGGCAGGATCTCCACCAAGGAGACGTAAATCATCACGCCCGCAGAAAAACCCAAGGCAGCGGCCATGAACCGCTCTCCCGGTGCTTTGCGCGCAACCCCGATTGCGCCGCCAATACCGGTTGCCAAACCCGCTAACAGTGTGAGGCCGAAGGCGAGCGCGAGCTGCGAAGCGGTGTACATGCGTTACATAATATTCTCTTCTTCGCCGTTGTCGTGCGTTGCCCGTTCTTTATCTTGCTTTTCGGGCGCCGGCGCACACCCGTCTGGGCCACACACCAGCGCGTCGCTGACACCGTCGAGGGTGACTAATCCTTCAAATGCAAAATTATTTGTGTTCACACAGCCCCTAACGCTGGCAGCGCCATATTCGTTCCGAAGACCCTCGATGGTGTTTTCATTCGCCGCCATAGGTTCGGCCAAGAGTACATTCTTTGGCCAGTACCTTCACAAGAAAACTTTCCGCAACGAGTAAACTTGGCGGCTAAGCATAACCACGACGAGCACGATGAAAGGATGCAGTGATGACGCCGTAATGATCGAACAACCCCACTATCGGCTGACGCCGACCGCCCTGGAGGACTTTGTCCGTCTGCCAGTGAACGATATCGTCGCCACCTCCATTTTCGCGCACATGGTCCCCAGCGATGACGAGACGACAGTGCCGGTCACCTTAACTGTTGATCCGCTAACCCAGGCATGGCGTGTGCGCTGGGAGTTCGGCGTGCTCGGGGAGATCCCGGCAGAGGTCCGCGAGGAGTTTTCCTCGCTTAACCGCGTGATCGCCTCTGGTTTCGTCCCGGAGACGAAGGCCACCATCAGCGCCGGAGGGCCGGCCGGGATCGAGGTTGCGGTACTTCTTCCTCCCCCGGACCTTGCCGTTCCCCGCAACGATGTTTCACCAGAGGCGTGGATTCTGCCCACTGGTTCCGCCTTCACCGTGGACACCTCGGACGGGGAAATCGACGCGCTGGACCTTGTGCTCTACTCCCCCGGCCAATGGCTTGTCACCCTAGTGGAGCTCGATGGCACCGTGGTGGCCACCATCGATGGCCGCGCGGCCGGGACCATCAGCGAAGGACTCAACGACACACTCCTGCGTTATCTCCGTGCAGCCCAGCAGCGACACCCCGACGCTCCCATTGCCGTGCGAGGTTTCATCGTCGATAGTGACGTTGTGCTGGACGCGGGTTTTCCGCGTGCCGACGAATACCAGCTACCGGCGTTGAAGGTTCCCGATGACAGGCCACGCAGCGCCCGTCAACTATTTCTCGCAGAGGACGGGGCGCTCGTCGTAAGCGTGGACCGCGTGGCAGCACTTGATCCTGCCGACGAGGCCAACCCCCACTCACACGCCCGGCGCGTGGTCTCCCCTCATGGCATGGCTTCTGAGCCCGACGATGCTAGCGAGGAGAAGCCGGAGTCACCCGCAGCACCTGATCCGCAGCCGGAGGCAACACTCGAGCCTGCCGAGAACTCTCTGCCCATCGACGGTGCTTACCTCACCGAAGTCGAGAAACTACGTGCCCGTCGCGCTCAGCGCAAAAAATCAGACGGACCGCGCCACGCTTCGGAGACCACTGAGGTCTTTGCGCGCCCACTCAGCGACCAAGGGCATGGCCCACGTCACTACCGGGGCTAACCGTGTCGTAACTTCACATTTCAACACAAAACAATGAGACACTAGTCTCTATGAGCACTCCTGAACCCGCATCCCCAGATAGTCCGATTACTGATGCCGAGGTCTTTGACGCCCATGCTGGCGGCAAGTTGACCGTCACGTCATCCCGCCAACTAGTGACCAAGCGTGACTTGTCGATCGCATATAGCCCAGGTGTGGCGATTGCGTGTACGGCAATTCAAAACAAGCCGGAGCGCGTCCGTGAACTTACCGGCACCGGCCGCACCGTCGCGGTGATTTCCGATGGCACTGCCGTTTTAGGCTTGGGCAATATCGGCCCGCACGCCTCCTTGCCGGTGATGGAAGGCAAGTGCCAGCTGTTCACCTCTTTCGCTGACCTTAACGCGATCCCGATCGTGTTGGACGTGCACGATGTCGACGGCATCGTCAACGCGGTGAAGGCGATCGCCCCGAGTTTCGGCGCGATCAACTTGGAGGACATCGCTGCCCCCGCATGTTTCGAGGTGGAGCGCCGCCTCGAAGAGGAGTTGGATATTCCTGTCTTCCACGATGACCAGCACGGCACCGCCATCGTGGTCACCGCCGGGATGTCCAACGCCTGCAAGGTCACCGGCCGGCGCCTCGAAGACCTGCGCGTTGTCATTTCCGGCGCCGGCGCCGCTGGCGTAGCGTGCACCCGCATGCTGCTTGATGCCGGAGTGCGTGACATTGTGGTGTTGGATTCCCGCGGCATCATCTCTAAGGACCGCGAGGGCCTCAACCCGATCAAGGCAGCGCTTGCCGACGAGACAAACCCGCGAGGAATCACGGGCGGCCCAGAAGAAGCCTTTCGCGATGCTGATGCATTCATCGGTGTCTCGCGTGGCCAGGTCGGTGAAGAGCTACTGCGGACCATGGCACCGGACCCCCTGCTGTTTTCCCTGGCCAACCCCGATCCGGAGATCCCGCAGGAGCTGGCAGAAAAGTATGGGTCGGTCGTGGCCACTGGCCGCTCGGACCTGCCCAACCAGGTGAACAACGTCCTGGCGTTCCCAGGCATTTTCCACGGCGCGCTCGCTGCCGGAGCCACGCGCATCACCACGGAGATGAAACTGGCGGCCTCGAAGGCGATCGCGGAACAGGTCGGCGACAAGCTTGCGGCCGATTACATCATGCCTTCGCCGCTGGACCCAGGCGTTGCTCCAGCCGTCAGTGCTGCGGTGCAAGCTGCTGCGGAGAAGTAGGTCATCCGCTCACTCCCCCCGCGGCCACAGGAATTAAGACACACAAGTGTGTTGAAATTCCGGTACAAAGGGGAGTATGACGCAATCATTTCATTCTGAAACTAAAGTCCCCGGAGGAAAACTGGTGGTCGTCGACATCGACACCGATGGCGACGTGATCACTAACGCGAAGATTTCCGGGGACTTTTTCCTCGAACCCGAAGAAGCCTACGATGCCCTGGGGCCCGCCCTGCAGGGTGCTTCCACCAACGACGACACCGCTGCACTGACCAATCGCCTTGATGCTGCTTTAGCCTCCATCGATGGGGTGGCCCTGCACGGCTTCACCACCCGCGATGTCGCACAAACCGTGCGCCGCGCAGTCACCGGTGCCGTCGACTTCACCGATTTGACCTGGGAGATCATCCACCCCGGTCCCCTGCCCACGGTGATGAACGTTGCATTAGACGAACTTTTAATGGACCAGGTTGATTCAGGCCAGCGTGGCCCTACGCTACGTTTCTGGGAGTGGGAGGATCGCGCAACCGTGATCGGCTCCTACCAGTCCTACGTCAATGAGCTGCAGCCCGAGGGTGTGGCCGAGCATGACGTGCAAGTTGTTCGTCGTGTGTCCGGCGGAGGCGCCATGTTTATGGAAGGCGGCAACTGCATCACCTACTCCCTCTATGTACCGAAGGAGCTGGTGGCGGGGTTGTCCTACGCAGATTCCTATGAGTTCTTGGACCGCTGGGTCTTGGCAGCGCTTGCCGAGCACGGGGTGAACGCGTGGTACGTGCCGATCAACGACATCACCTCTGATGGCGGCAAGATCGGCGGTGCCGCCCAGAAGCGGAAAGGCTCGACTGTGCTCCACCACGTCACGATGAGCTATGACATCGACGCGGACAAGATGATGGACGTGCTGCGCGTGGGTAAGGCGAAGATCGCCGACAAGGGAATCCGCTCAGCGAAGAAGCGCGTGGACCCGTTGCGCCGCCAGACCGGTGCCCCACGCGAAGACGTGATCGACACGATGAAGACCACGTTCGCCAACCGCTACGGGGCCCAGCCTGCGGAGCTTTCGCAAGAGGATCTCGACGCAGCCCAGCACCTCGTGGACACGAAGTATGCCACCGAAGAGTGGACCCACCGCGTGCCCTAAGAGCTACACCAACATAAACGGTACGACGACGATCTTGAAGATCAACGCCACCGCGAATGTTGTGGAGTAGCCGTCCATGATCCGGTTATCGCTGGAGTTCTGCAGCGCGTACTGCAGTACCGCTGGCTGGCCAAGCAGGCCAGCCACCGCACCATTGGCGCGGCCGGCCGACTGCCCAAATGCCCACGCGAGGAGCAGGAGGGATCCACAGCCCACTAGGCCGACCAGCGCGGCGAGGCCGATCGTGATCAAACCATCCAGAGAGAAGGCCGTCGAAGCGAAGGCTGGGCCGGACGCAGTACCGACCGACGCGAGGAACAGCATGAGGCCAAACTGGCGAATCGCATAGTTCGCCGAACGTGGCAGCTGCCACGCAAAGCGCCCAGTTCGGTTGAGCGCGCCAAGGACGAGGCCCGAAATCAGTGGTCCACCCGCCGCACCGATAACAAAGCTTGCCCCACCCGGCAGCGGGAATGGGATCGCCGCGAGGATGAAGCCAAGTGCTAGGCCGGTCGCCGTGGCAATCCAGTCCAATTCGTTAGCCACCTGGATTGAGTTACCCAGGTAGCTTTCCAAACGCGTGGCATTCTTGGTGGGAACAATCACCTCAATGACATCGCCCGGTGCGATGTTCACATCGTCGGTAGCAAGTATTTCATCGTCGCCACGCCGAATACGAAGCGTCTGCGCGCCGAAACGTGCGTACAAGGGCAGGTTGTCCAGGCGGTTACCGGCAATGTCCTGGTTAGACACACTGAATTTCTGCACCGTTAACTGGGGCAGTCGGCGGGACAAAGGCTGGAGAGGGCGGCCGATGCGCTTGACGACGTCCTTACGCACACCTTCTTCCATCATCATGAAGACGGTGTCCCCCGGCTTCAGCTCGAAGGCGGAATCAAGCACCTGGGTCACCCCATTGCGGCGACGCATGCCAGCGGTGATGCTGGAACCGAACTCCTCGATTAGCTCCTCCGAGGTGACGGCGTGCTGCACGGCCATGCGCTCGCCACGCAGCTCACTACCAGCCGAGTTGTCCTCGTCACGGCTGGCCTTCCAGTTCTGGCCGATGGTCACTGCGACCAGCAAGATGGCCACAATAATGCCCGTCGGGTAGCCAATGGAATAACCCACAGCGGGCAGGTCGGATTCGGTTTGTACCTGTGCCAGCGACAGCGAGGGCGTGGACGTCAGAGAACCGGCGAACGCACCGACGGATACTTCGCGTGCCACGCCGAGCAGCCCACCGACCAAGACCGCGGTGACTGCTGCCAGCACAATGGAGACGATCGACATCACCATGAGGCCGAATTGCTTGCGAATATTCTTGAAGAAGGATTCGCCTGCTTCCAGACCGATCATGTAGACGAATAGTCCGAGACCAAGATCTTGCAGCGAAGTAAGGACGTCCGGCGGCAGGTCGACAACCGCGCCGACGAAGAGACCAACAAAAAGGGCGCCAGCGGCACCGAATTTAATAGGCCCAAACGGGATAGCACCGAAGGCGGTACCCAGGCCGATGACGATAAAGAGCGTCAGCAGCACGTTGCTTTCCAGAAATTCAATCACATCGGAGCATCTTAAATGATCCGACCTATAAGGGCTGAACTACATGACGTCGCTCCCGCCGACTCACCCCCCAAAAGGGGAGTACCTCAACGCTGTAAGCATTTCCCAGGACGCTGCCCCACCCGGCCATCCACCCACCATCGATTGGGATGACAGCACCGTTGACGTAACTGGCGTGGTCCGACAGCAGAAAAGCTATGACGCGAGCGAGCTCCTCCGGTTTCGCGGTGCGAATTGCAGCCTGGTGAACCGGAGCTATGGCATCCATGCCGTGCTCTGGATTGAGGTCTGCAACATTGAAACCACTCGCCAAGTTTGTCTCCACGCTTCCCGGGCCAATGAGGTTCGCACGGATCCCCCGCTTCGCATAGGTATAGGCAGTGTTGCGCGTCAGCCCCACCAAGGCATGCTTCGCCATGGTATCTGCCACGCCTGAGGCCCCGCCGCGAAAGGACGCCTCCGCCCCGACGTTGACAATGGCCCCCGTTTTTGCCTGCACCATGTGTGGCAGGACCTCCCGGACCATGTTCAGCGGTGCGTAAAGGTTAATGCCGAAGGATCGCTCGACGATTTCATCACTGACATCGGCTGCGCCCTCGAAACCATCCATCACCCCTGCGTTGTTAACCGGCCCGAGTTGCCCACCAAGATCGATGGCGCGTTCCACCGCAGCACGGACAATGCCCCGGTCAGTCAGGTCGCCGTGAATGGCTTCGCCTACACCACCTGCAGCGGTGATCTCGTCGATAAGCTGATCAACGCTATCGGCCCGGTCCACCGCAACAACCGTTGCCCCGCGACGAGCTACCTCCAACGCCGTCGCACGACCGATGCCCGATGCAGCTCCTGTGATGATGATCGTGTGGCCGGAAAAATCATTCATACCTCAAAAGATTAGGCCATGGGCAGCACGCTTGCTTGCGGAATTGACACGCGAAATCGTGCTGATGTCCACAGTGTTTTCGACTGTCAAGTGCATCAATATTTCGTGTCACATTCGTGTGAAACCCCTCCGCTCTCCATGAAGTGAGTACACCGTGAAGAAAACAAGGACTTAGTGGTCTCCCAGTGGAATACCTCCAACAACTCCCGCTCTGACACAACCCAGTTCAATGTGAAGGGCGTGGACAAGTTCTTCGGCATTGATCTGTCCGCTCCGAAGCCAGAGCCACTCGAGACCTCGAGGACACCAGCATGCCTCAGCGGTTAGCGCGTAGGGACGTGAATCCATCCCTCCACCGCAGCCGCCTCCCGCAGTTCAGCCGGGGGCGGCTGCGTGTTTCCCTGGGCGATTTCACGGGCCACCAACGCAGCGATCACCGCGTCGAGGGCATTATCGTCTTCACACACGGCCTGCTCAACCGCGTCATCAAAGCGCAGCGCAGGGAATTTGAGCTTCAAACCCTCCAGGATTTCTTCGCGTGCCGACGATTTCCCCTTCCCCTTATAACCACGGAAGGCGAGGCCCCACACTTTCAACGCTGCCGCGGGATATACTTCGGCCACACGCCCTGCACCGTCACGGCGGGTATCAATCTCCTGTTCCCTCAACCGCGCTTCGATCCCAGCCCAGCGCAGCGCCGGGTAGGCAATGAGGTTGGTGGACACGCTCAGAGGTGTCATCGAGAGGCGCGTGTGAATGTCACGGTCTGTCGCGCGCAATGCCATCGTGCGCCGCCACACCGTATCGGTCGACTGCGGTGCAAGCTGCGAGTGGCGTGCATGGGCCCCGATGAACTCCGTAAATGCGAGCGGCCACCCGAAAGGAACATCGATCCCAGCGCGCTGCGAACCCGCGATCGCACTGACGATGTCCTCATCACTCACGCCCACGGTGACGGAGGCGAGGTGGTCGTCGTTAAGCACCGCCACCCCCGTGCGCGATGGCTCGGCGGCAAGGTCCACCCCAATGATGCTTTCTCTATTACTCATGTGATCAAGCGTATATGGTGAGACTATGTCGAAAATTAAGATCAGTACCGCAGCTCACCTTCTAGGTGTTTCCGATGACACTGTCCGTCGCTGGGTGTCCCAGGGGCGTCTCAGCTCCGCCAAGGATGAGTCCGGGCGCAGCGTGGTCGACGGTGCCGAGTTGGCCGCCGTCGCCCAAGAAATTGCCGAAGAAAAGGACCTCGACGCGCTCGATGCGGGCGCCGGGAAGCGCTCGGCGCGCAACCACCTCACCGGGCTGGTCACAAAAGTGACCTCCGATCCTGTAATGAGCCAGGTTGAGCTGCTGTGTGGCCCATTCCGCGTGGTCTCGCTGATCTCCACGGAGGCCGTAAATGAGCTTGAGCTAGAGGTGGGAACCATGGCCACCGCCGTGATCAAGTCCACCAACGTCACTATCGAAGGTGCCTCACACGCTTAAACCAGCGGCCACGGGAATGGGTACTCGCTGGTCGGCTGGGGCAGCCACGGCAGCCGTGAGATGCGGTTGGCGCGCCGCTGCAGGGCTGCGACTTCCTCTCCGGTGAGCAGGTCGGCGAGAGCTTCGGGGACCTCGTCGATCAGTGTCTCTACCTGGGCTACCCATTCCGGTGGGATGTTAGTGCCGACGAAATCCCAGATCACGGTGCGCAATTTCGGATCGCTATGGAAGCAGAGGCCGTGGTCGATCCCCCAGACCTGTTCTTCACCATCGCGCACTGTGCCCAGCAGACAGTGACCGGACTTGCGGTCCGTGTTATTGGCCAACAGATCGAATACCGCCATTTTCTGCAGCTGCAGATGAAGCTCGGGGCGCTGGTCCACCATCGGGAAGTAGTGCCAGCCTTCGTGCTCGATGAAAAGCTGCAGGGATCCCACGCCGAAAGGTTCAATGTCGCGCACGATCGTCGGCGGTACCAGGTTCCAGCCCAGGTGCTTGCTCAGCTGGTAGGCGGCCACCTCGCGGCGGTAAAGCCCCGGCGGGAAGTCATGCAGCGGCGCCTCGCCCAGTGCCGGTTTGAACACGGCCCAGGCGTAGTCGTCGTCAAGCGTTAAGTCCAAGACGAATGTGCCGTTGGAGGAATCCTGGATCTGGGCCACCCAGCCAACCTCGCCGCGGGCGAGTAATTCGAGATCGTCCATGGCTACTCCGGCAGCACGAGGTCACCGCTGGTGGAGTTGCGCACCAGCACCTCGCGGCTGGTCGGGCCCACACGCGCCACGGTGATCGAAGTGGTATCGGCCGCAACTTTTTGAAAAGCATTCAGGTCTTGGTTATCGAGCCAGGTCACCGCAGCTTTGATGGGGTCGGCGTGGCTGAAACAGGCCACCACCTCACCGGGGTGGGCGCGAGCAATCGCTGTGAGGCCCGCGGCAATCCGGTCACGCATGTCGACGAAACTCTCGCCGTCTGGGAAGCGAAAAGCCTCCGGATCATTTTGAACGACTTTCCACTCTTTCAGCTTCGCTAGCTCCGTGAGCTTCGCCCCAGTCCATTCGCCGAAGTCGCATTCGATCAGGTGCTCGTCGATAAGCACCGGCAGCCCGAACTTCTCCGCGGTAGGCGCCGCCGTCTCCTGGGTACGCTCCAGCGGGGAGGAATAGATCGCATCGAGCCGCTCGATGCGGCGGGCGACCTCGCGGGCCTGGCGCACACCTGCATCAGAAAGGTGCAACCCTGGGGCGCGGCCAGGCAGGATCTGGCCGGTGGTGGGGGTCTTGCCGTGGCGGATGAGCAAAATCGTGGTGTCCATTGCCCCCACAGTCTAATCACATCAAACATGGGTAGCCTGGGGCTATGACCTCACGACCAAATATCTCTACACTCGGCGAACTGAAAACTTCCGGACACACTTACCGCACCCTGCGCGAAGAACTGCGCGAGAATCTACTGACGAAACTGCGCGCTGGCGAGGATCCGTGGCCTGGCCTGTTCGGCCTGCAGCACACGGTGATCCCCCAGGTCGAGCGCGCCATTATCGCCGGCCACGATATCGTTTTGCTCGGCGAACGTGGCCAGGGCAAGACCCGCCTGCTGCGCAGCATTACGGCGCTTCTCGACGAGTGGGTGCCCGTGGTTCAAGGTTCTGAACTGCGTGAACACCCGATGGCTCCGGTGCTGGATTCCACACGTGAGCTGATCGAGGAGAAGGGCGATGACCTGCGCATTACATGGCTGCCGCGCAGCTCGCGTTATTCCGAAAAGCTAGCCACGCCAGATACTTCTGTGGCGGACTTGATCGGCGACGTGGACCCAATGCGCGTGGCTGAGGGCCGGCGTTTAGGCGATCCGGAGACCATCCACTACGGCCTGATCCCGCGCTCCAACCGCGGCATCGTCGCTATTAATGAGCTGCCCGACCTTGCAGAACGCATCCAGGTGGCGATGCTCAACGTGATGGAGGAACGCGATATTCAGATCCGCGGCTACACGCTGCGCCTGCCGCTGGACGTGCTGATCGTAGCCAGCGCCAACCCGGAGGATTACACCAACCGCGGCCGCATCATTACCCCGCTCAAGGACCGCTTCGGCGCGGAGATCCGGACGCACTATCCACTGGAGTTGGACAATGAACTGCGCGTGATCAGGCAAGAGGCGAACCTGGTCGCCGAGGTGCCCGCGATTCTGCTGGAGATCCTCGCCCGGTTCACCCAGGCGCTGCGCAGCTCCGATGCGGTGAACCAGCGCGCCGGGGTGTCTGCCCGTTTCGCGATCGCCGGCGCAGAAACCATCGCCGCGAGCGCTTTGCGACGAGCAGCCATCCACGGTGAGGATCAGGCCGTCGCCCGCCTGGTCGACCTCGAGGCGGCCGTCGACGTGTTGGCCGGCAAAGTGGAATTCGAGTCCGGCGAGGAAGGCCGCGAATGGGAAATCCTGGAGTACCTCCTGCGCAATGCCACCGCCGACGCCGTGCGCGGACGGGTGCGCGACATCGATTTCGACCCACTGATTGAGGCACTCGACGGCACACGCACCGTGTCGACCGGCGAAAACATCACCGCCGAAGAGTTTGTCTCCTCCCTCCCAGAGCTTGAGGGCACGCTTTACGACGATCTGGTCGCCGCCTTCGTCGTTGGCGACGAAGAGCCGACTATCGGTCAGCGCGCCATGGCCATCGAGTTGGGTCTGGAGACCTTGTTCTTGTCGCGCAAGATCTCGAAGGATTCGGGGGAGGGCGACACGATCTATGGCTAATGTTCACAACTCCGGCTCCGGCCGGAACCGGCGCCGGTATACCAGATATACCGGCGGCCCCGACCCGCTGGCTCCCCCGCCGGACCTTTCACGTGCCCTCGGAGAGATCGCCGACGACGTAATGGCCGGCTACTCCCCCGAGCAAGCCCTGCGCGAGTATTTGCGCCGCGCAGGCATCGATGACCTGATGGAGCGCACCTTCGAAGCCCGCCAGGAAATCCTGGACCGCTACAACCTCGGCGGCACGATGCAAGACATTCAGAAGCTTCTCAACGAGGCGGTGCTCGCCGAACGTGGCCAGCTCGCCCGCGACATCGACATGGATGACACCGACCGCACGCTGCGCGAGATGCAGCTGGAGAATCTGCCGCACTCCCCGGCAGCGGCGGTCAATGAACTGTCCAACTATGACTGGGCATCGTCTGAGGCGAGCGAGAAGTTCGAGCAGATCAAGGACCTTCTGGGACGAGAGATGCTGGAGCAGCGTTTCGCCGGCATGAAATCCGCCCTTGAAAATGCCACCGATGAAGACCGGGCCGCCATCAACGAGATGATGCGCGATCTGAACACATTGCTGGCTGCCCACCGCCTGGGTGAGGACACCCAGGAGGACTTCGATAACTTCATGGCGAAGTGGGGACACCAATTCCCCGAGCAGCCTGCCAATGTCGATGAATTGATCGACCTTTTGGCGCAGCGTTCTGCAGCTGCCCAGCGCATGCTGAACTCCATGACAGACGAACAGCGCCGCGAGCTCATGGAACTATCCGCGCAGGCTTTCGGCTCGCCCGAGCTTTTCGCACAGCTAACAGAGATGGATTCGCACCTGCGCACCATCCGGCCGGACCTGGATTGGACCGGCGGCGAGCAGTTCCGCGGCGATCAAGGCCTGGGCTTAGGCGATGGTACTGGCGCGATCCAGAACCTGGGTGACCTGGACAACCTTGCTGACCAGCTCTCCCAGGCCCGCCCGCGGGACTTGGATCTGGATGCAATTGAGAATCTATTGGGCGAGGATTCGTCGATAAGCGCCCGCACCTTGGCCGAGCTGGAGCGCGCTCTGCGCGATTCCGGGCTGCTGCGCAAGGAGCCGGACGGCACACTGAAACTGTCGCCGCAGGCGATGCGCAAGCTGGGGGCCAGCCTGCTGCAGGATGCCTCCGATAGCTTGAACCAGGGCCGGCGCGACTCGCATGCCGCGGGCGCGTCCGGTGAACCGACCGGTGCATCGAAGCCGTGGGAGTTTGGCGATACCCAACCGTGGGACACCACCCGCACCATCACTAATGCGCTGCTGCGTGGCGGCGGTGCAAGCACCCCGGATGGCGGTGTGGACATCGAAGTCGGTGATATTGAGGTCATCGAGACCGAATCCCGCACGAAGCAGGCGGTGGCCCTGCTCGTCGACACCTCATTTTCCATGGCGGCGGAAGGCCGCTGGGTGCCGATGAAGCGCACGGCACTGGCCCTGCATCATCTGATTTCCACCAAGTTCCGCGGCGACGAGCTGGCCTTAATCAGCTTTGGCCGCTACGCCCAGTCCATGGATATCTCGCAGCTCACCGCGCTGCCACCGGTTCATGAGCAGGGCACGAACTTGCACCACGGGCTGATGCTGGCCCAGCAGTTCTTCGCGCGCAACAACACCATGCGCCCGACCCTGCTGGTGGTCACCGACGGCGAGCCGACCGCCCACCTCGAGCCCTGGGGTGAGGCCTGGTTCAACTGGCCGACGCACCCCGTCACGCTGAGCAAGACGGTGACCGAGCTGGATTCCCTGACCCGGCGCGGCACCCACTCCACGTTTTTCCAGCTGGGCCACGACCCAAGCCTGACCCAGTTCTTGCAGGACCTGACCAACCGTGTCAATGGCCGGCTCGTCATCCCCGAGTTGGAAGAGCTGGGTTCGGCCGTGCTGGGTGAATACCTGCGATACCGGGGGCAGTGGTGATCACCGTGGCCAAACCCCATAAGCCACGGCACCCGAAGAAGCGCATTGCGGACGAGTACTCCATCGATACCGGCACAGCCCGCATCGTGGCGGACCCCGCCCGCGATGGCTCCTACGTCCTCGAGCTCAATGATGTCCCTTCCTCCCAGATCATCCTCGGGGCCCCGCGCGTGCTGGTCTTTCCCTACATGCGCTGGATCGCGGCGGCCATCGAACCGCTTCTCGACGAGCGCCCGCTCGCCCACGTGCTCCACCTCGGCGGGGCCGGCTGCGCACTCCCGTCCTTTGTGGCTGACAAATTCCACGCCTCCCGCAACACCGTCGTTGAATATGATGCAGCGCTTGCCGATCTTGTGCGCTGGGCCTTTGAGCTTAACGACGACCTCCTGTTTGAGATCAGCGACGCCCGCCAGGCCGTGGCCGAACTCCTCGATAACGAAGCCGACGTGATCATCCGCGACGTATTCGCCGGTCCCGATACCCCGACGCATGTGCGCACCGCCGAATTCTTCCTCGATGTCCGGCGAGTACTCGCGCCGGGTGGCATCTATATCGCTAATGTCGGCGACTACGCAGAGTTGCCGCACGCACGCGAGGAACTGGCCGGGATGCTGGAGGTCTTTGAACACGTAGGTGCAATCGGCCCGCGCGACATGCTGGAGGGGCGCGCGTACGGAAATATTGTGTTGTGGGGCAGCGATCAGCCGCTTGAGTATCTCGGCGCTGAAAGCCACCGAGGTAGTCAGTGGGCCCGTGAGTTGGCGGCCGCTACCCCGCCGCTGCGTGACTAGGAACGTTTCTAGCTCAGCTCGGTGAGTTTCTGGAAGCGTGGCTGCCACAGTACCGCGCGGTGGCCCACGATGTCTTTGAAGTGGCCGGAGGTCTCGTCGTCAAGCGCTGCGATGTACTCAGGGACTAGGCCGCGCGGAATGCGCAGGCCCACCGTCAGGTGCGGTACCCAGCGCGCGCCGCGACCTTCCGGGTTGAGGGCGCTGAGTTCGCGCGCGGCTGCTTCCAGTTCCTCGGAGGCTTCGAGCAACCAGCAGACGGTTTGTTTCGACTTGGTGCCGAAGACGACGATGCCCGCGCGGCGCAAGGTGGCCGGGATCAGGGGCGGCAAAAGTTCGCGGGCACGCTCCACCACGTGCGGGGCCATGTCCTTGGCGAAGGTGATGGTGATGTGCGGGCTCTGGTGCTGTTTCGGTAGACCGCGGGCCTCAAGCTTGGCGAAAATCTCGCGGACATAGGCGTCGTGGTCCTCCGGCAGGCGAAGCAAAATATTGTCGGGAGACATACACCCACGTTATGCTCGGCGGCGGCCGATGACGACTCGGTCGACCGTATGGTGCGCGCCGCGGCCGCCCTCGATTTGTCGCTGCCGGTCCTCGGCTGCGACGAGTTCCCACTCCTCCGGCCGCGCAGCTAGCGCCTGTTCTGCGTCATCGGGCAGATACATTCCTGCAAAGTGTGGGCGCTCCGCCAGTGCTTCTTCGTCGACGACGTGGTGGACGAATAATAGATGTCCGCCCGGCGCGACCAATTCCAGCAGCACATCAAGGGCCTCGGGATGAGCTTCTTTGCGTACGGCGGGATACATGGCGCTAACTAGGTCGAACTGTCCAGTTCCGCGCAAGTCAGTAATGCCTGCGGCTTTCCACGTGACGTTGCGGTTCTCGTCGTGAAGCATGGCACGATCGATAGCTACCTGGGATGGGTCGATGGCGGTCACGGTCCAGCCGTGTTCTGCGAGCCACAGGGCATCGGCGCCCTCCCCGCACCCGACGTCTAAGGCTGTGCCCGGCGTGAGGTCGCTGGCCACGTCGATAAGCGTGTTGTTGGGGTTGCCACTCCATATGTGGCCGGACTCGCTGTAGCGGGCGTCCCACTCGGCGGCATCGGAAGAATACTGTGGCGAACTATTCATGCCCGCCACCATACCCCAGCCAGTATCACCCAAAGATCGGGTGCTACACGTTGAATTTAAAGTCGCAGATGTCGCCATCCTGCATGATGTAATCCTTGCCCTCCATGCGCACCTTGCCCTTCGCGCGGGCCTCAGCCATGGAGCCAATCTCATCAAGATCCTCGAAGGAAACGATCTCCGCCTTGATGAAGCCCTTTTCAAAGTCCGTGTGGATCACGCCGGCTGCCTGCGGTGCAGTGTCACCCTTGCGGATCTGCCACGCGCGGGCCTCCTTGGGGCCAGCGGTCAGGTAGGTCTGCAGGCCCAAGGTATCGAAACCGGCGCGCGCCAGAGTTTGCAGCCCCGGTTCATCCTGGCCGACCGACTCCAGAAGCTCGGCAGCATCCTCGTCGTCAAGCTCAAGCAATTCGGTCTCGGTCTGCGCGTCGAGGAACACTGCCTCAGCCGGAGCCACAAGCTCGCGCAGCTCTACCTTGCGGTCCTCGTCGGTCAGCACTGCTTCATCGGAGTTGAAGACATAGAGGAAAGGCTTCGCCGTCATCAGGTGCAGGTCGCGCAGCAGCGCCAGATCCACCTCGCCGTTTTTAGCTGCGGCGAACAGCGTCTTGTCATCTTCGAGGACAGCCTGCGCCTTCTTCGCCTCCTCAACCTGAGGAGCCATGTCCTTATCCTTCTTGGCTTCCTTCTCCATGCGCGGCAGGGCCTTCTCGATGGTCTGCAGGTCCGCCAAAATCAGCTCCGTATTGATCACGGAGATGTCCTCCTGCGGATCAACCTCACCATCGACGTGGATCACGTTCTCGTCGGAAAACGCGCGAACCACCTGGCAGATGGCATCGGCCTCGCGGATATTCGCAAGGAACTCGTTACCCATGCCCTCGCCCTCCGACGCGCCTTTTACGATGCCGGCGATGTCGACGAATGACACCGTGGCAGGCAAAATGCGCTCTGAACCAAAGATCTCAGCGAGACGGTTCAGGCGGTCGTCAGGAAGCTCGACGACGCCGACGTTCGGTTCGATGGTGGCGAACGGGTAGTTCGCAGCAAGCACATCGTTTCGCGTCAAGGCGTTAAATAGCGTCGATTTACCGACATTGGGCAATCCAACAATTCCAAGTGTAAGGCTCACAGGCGCTTATCCTATCTCACGTGGGAATTAAGAACACGAATAGGGCAATATAGAGACGTGACTACTTCAGGGACGAGTTCAGGTACAACTCCACACGGCCGCTCCGATATCGATTCCAGCGACGCAAGCAAAAATTCGGCGTCCGCAGATATCGACGACGTCACCGAGTCCTTCGCCGACGAACGCCCCGACCAGATCGACCGGGCGGTCGTGGTTAATTCATGGCTGAAAACCGCAGCGATGTTCGCGCTTCGCCTGCTGATCATCGGTGTCGCGCTCTACGCCCTGTGGTACGTCCTGAAGACATTCTGGGCCGGCGTACTTCCGGTGATCCTGGCCGTCATCGTGTGTACGGTCCTGGCTCCGCCGACCACGTGGATGCGGCGAATCGGAATCCCCTCGGCGCTTGCGTCGATAGTGTCCCTGCTGACCTTCTTCGCCGGTCTTGGCCTTCTGGTCGGCATTATCGCACCGGACATCGCGACGCACTCCCAGGTCCTCTACCTGCAAGCAGTGGAAGGCGTGCAGCGCCTGCAGCTGTGGGCACAAGGCGAACCCCTTAACCTTGACGCCGAAGACATCGACCAGGTGGTCAACGATATCGCCTCGTGGTTCCAGGAGCAGGCGGGTGCCATCGCCAGCGGTGTCTTTGCCGGCATTTCGACGGCAACCTCCATGGTGCTCACCATCGTGGTTGTCCTCGTCTTGACCTTTTTCTTCCTCAAAGACGGCCACAAGTTCCTCCCCTGGGTACGCTCCGCCGTCGGCCGTCGCGCCGGGCTGCACGCCACTGAGTTGCTTACGCGCGCGTGGAAGACACTGGGCGGATATGTCCGTACTCAGGCCATCGTGTCTTTCGTCGATGCCGCATTTATCGGTATCGGTATTTGGATCGTCGGCGTGCCCATGGCGTTTACTCTGGCGGTGATCACCTTTATTGCGGGCTTCATTCCCATCGTCGGTGCCGTGACGGCGGGCGCTCTCGCCGTGATTGTGGCGCTCGTCTCGCTCGGCTTTACCGAGGCGGTCATCGTGCTGATCATCATCTTGGCGGTCCAGCAGATCGAGGGCAACGTCTTGCAGCCAGTACTGCAGTCCAAGGCAATGAACCTGCACGCCGTGATCGTGTTGATTTCCGTCTCTGTCGGCGGCGGCCTGTTCGGCCTCGTCGGCGCCTTCCTGGCCGTGCCTTTCGCGGCCATGGTCGCTGTGGCGTTCCGCTACTTCCAGGACATGACCGCCCTGCACGCGGGCGAAAAGACCACCGACGAGATCGAGTTTGTCACCAACGAAGGTGAACTGATCGGTGAAATTTCCGAACGCGAAGCCCACCAGCAACGCCGCGCGTGGCGAGAGGAATTAGGCTGGGAGCCGGAAAATGTGCCGGAGACGCATATCGACGAGATCGCGGGAACTAACGACGAAAAACCCTCCCGCACACGAACCTTTACCCGCGTCCCCTCACGCACAATGGCACAAATTTTCGAAAAAATTAAGCGCCGGTCGAAGTGATGTCCTAGGCATGTGGCACCATTCAAGACATGACTGCCACCGCTTCCCTGTTCCTCGCACTCATCCTCGGCCTCATCATCGGCGCCGTCGTGGGCTACCTTTATCGGGGTCAGAAGCAACCCGCATCGCCACCTCCTGCTCCACAACAGCAGCCGGCGCTAGATGTGGCACCGCTTACCCGTGAGCTCGAGCGTCTCAACCAGCAGATCGACGAGATGGATGAAGATCGCGCAGTGGCCTATTCCGCAATCGCGAGCCAGGTCCAGGCCATTACACGCACCTCAACCCGCCTCTCGGACCGCACGGACCAGCTCATCAACGCTTTACGCGCGCCTCAGATCCGTGGCCGCTGGGGCGAGATTCAGCTGGAACGCGTGGTGGAGCTCGGCGGGATGGTGGAGCATTGTGATTTCGACGTCCAAGTCTCCGCCACCGTTGACGGCAAACAGCTCCGCCCCGACATGCTCGTCCACCTTGCCGGAGGGCGCAACATCATCGTCGACGCCAAGGTGCCATTCTCGTCCTACCTGGACGCACTGGACACGGACGACCCCGAAGAGAAGGCCGGGTACCTTCGTCGGCACGCGCACCTTTTGCGCTCACATGTCGACGCGCTGGCATCCAAGGACTACATAACCGTCTTTCAGCCGACGCCTGAATTCGTCGTCATGTTCGTTCCCGCAGACCCCTTTTTGGATGCCGCTTTGGAACAGGATCCGGAACTGCTGGACTACGCTTTCGAGCGCGACGTTGTCATCGCAACCCCTACCACCCTGTTCGCATTGTTGCGCACCGTCGGTTTGGGGTGGCGCCACGAGGACATTTCCGAACGTGCCCGAGAGGTCCAGCGCTTGGGTGCCGAGCTCTACACGCGTATCAACACGATGGGAGAACACTACAACCGAGTCGGTGCCTCACTGGAAAAGGCGGTGGATGCCTATAACGCGACCTTGGGATCGATGGATTCCAGGGTGATGGTCACTGCCCGCAAGCTTGCAGAGCTTGATATTCCCGTACGCTCCTCACGGCGGCCGACGCGCCTAGAAACATCAACGGCTCCCGTGCGCATTGTGCCACCTCCGCGTGGAGACGATGAGAATCACGAGCAGACACAAGGCTGGTAAAGACACTATTTATTGACGGGGCAGGTAGAGTGTTGAGGCGTGTCACATCAGTCGAATCGGAGAAGCAGCCGCGCGTCAGCGTCGTTTGACGGTATCCCTACCATTTCAGCGATAGGGATCATCTCGGCTGCATTGCTCACCGGTTTACTGATTAGCTGGAACGCTCAGGCGATCGGCTGGCCCTTCTTCCTGCTGTTTATCATCGCCAGTATTGTTTCTACCCTGCTGGTCAACCCTAAGGGCCTGTATCTCACGGTGGTGAGTATCCCGACCCTGTTCGCCTTTTTCATCATTCTGACTGGTTGGGTAGTCAACCGCTCCGACCTCCCCGAGAGCGGCGATCCGTTCTCCAGCACATCCCTGATCTTTTCTGTGTACCCACTCGTCCAAGGGTTCCCCTCCCTAATTACAGGGTTCGTGGGCTCGATCATCATCGCCGTGGTGCGCATCTGGCTGCTGAAACGCTACAACAAGCAGGTCGACCGCACGCAGCAATCGTGGCGCCGGCACACCGCCAATACCAACGTGTGCAATCGTCGGGTCGCACAGCGCGCCCGCGCCCGCTCCAATCAGGTCACGGTGCAGGAACTGCTGGAGCGCAGCGCCGCCCGCCGGAAAGTCAGCCCCACGCGCGGCCGTCGCCCCGTGGAGCGTTTAGAAAAGGAAAAGCCCAGGTCCCGAACGGACTCTGTCCGCCGGTCGCTGAGCGAAGACCTCTACAACGACTAAGTACTAGGTACGCGCCGGGCGCAGCTCGCGTGGCAGCGCGAACTGGATCGTCTCGGTGGTCGTCGTGACCTCCTCGACGTTTCCGTAGCCACGCTCTTCCAGCCAGGCGATGACCTCACGCACCAGAATCTCAGGCACCGAAGCGCCGGAAGTCACACCGACGGTGGTCACGCCCTCCAGCCATGCTTCATCAATCTGGTGTGCGTAGTCCACCAAGTGTGCATCATCGGCGCCAGCGTCCAAAGCAACTTCGACGAGACGCTTGGAGTTGGACGAGTTCTGCGACCCCACAACGATCATCAGTTCCACGCGGTTCGCCATGGCCTTGACCGCGCCCTGGCGGTTCTGGGTGGCGTAGCAGATATCGTCGCTCGGCGGATCTTCCAAGTTCGGGTACTTCTCGCGCAACTTGGCGACGATCTCCATTGTCTCATCCACAGAAAGCGTGGTCTGAGACAGCCACACCAGCTTCTGGTCTTCCGGGAACTCCGGTGCCGCGTCCACACCTTCTACCCCGTCAATCAAGTGGGTTACCTCTGGCGCCTCGCCAGCGGTACCTTCTACTTCCTCGTGGCCCTCATGGCCAACGAGCAAAATCTGGTAGCCATCGCGGGCGAAACGCTTCGCCTCATTGTGCACCTTGGTGACCAATGGGCAGGATGCGTCGAGCGTCAGCAGGTTACGCTGCTTCGCCGATTCACGCACCGCGGGAGACACACCGTGGGCAGAAAACACGAGGTGCGCGCCTTCAGGAACTTCGTCAGTTTCGTCGACGAAGATTACTCCGCGTTCCTCAAGCGTTTCGACGACATACTTGTTGTGAACAATTTCTTTGCGCACGTATATAGGAGCGCCATACTTCTCTAGGGCCTTTTCAACAGTATCGACAGCGCGGTCGACACCAGCGCAGTAGCCGCGCGGGGCAGCCAACAGGACGTTTTTTGTAGCACTCATGGAACCAACAGTAGCTAATCGGAGTCTAAAAGGACAGAGAGCTAACACGACAGGATAGAGTAGGTGAGCCCGCTGAGAACGGCGAATGCAATGAGAGGTGCGACACAGTGACACAACCCGGATCACAATCAGGAGCAAAGCCGCCGGCCAGCACGCCCGAAGTTCCGTGGCCTGTACGCAGGGTCAACACCACGGTTAAAGGGTGGATCGAACGGCTGGGGTGGCTGTGGGTCGAGGGCCAGCTTACCCAGATCAACATGAAGCCAACGTGGAAGCTGTCCTACCTCACGCTGCGCGACACCGAAGAGCAGGTCAGTGTTCAGCTCACCTGCTCGACCGACCTCTTGCGCTCCATGCCCACCCCGCTTCGCGACGGCGACCGGGTGGTTGTCCACGGCAAACCAGCCTTCTACGCGGGCCGTGGTTCCTTCTCACTTTGGGTCACAGAGATCCGCCACGTCGGCGAAGGCGAACTTTTGGCACGCATCGAGGCTTTGCGCAAGCAGCTGGCCGCCGAGGGGCTTTTCGACGCCTCCCGCAAGCGTCCACTGCCCTGCCTCCCGAAGAAGGTCGGCCTGATTACTGGCCGCGGTTCTGCCGCCGAGCGCGATGTTATTTCCGTGGCGCAGACGCGTTGGCCCGCAGTCCAGTTCGAGGTAATCAACACCGCGGTGCAGGGTGCTAACGCCGTACCCGAGGTAATTGCCGCTCTACAGCAGCTCGACGCCAACCCGGACGTCGATGTCATCATTATCGCCCGCGGCGGGGGCTCGGTGGAGGACCTCCTGCCGTTTTCGGAAGAGGCCTTGCAGCGCGCAGTCGCTGCGGCCGGCACTCCGGTTGTCTCGGCAATCGGCCACGAGCCGGACAACCCAGTACTGGATAATGTCTCCGACGTTCGCGCCGCCACCCCGACCGATGCCGCAAAACGAGTAGTCCCCGACGTTGCTCAAGAGCATGCGCTTATCGACGAAGCCCGCGCACGCATGGCAGCTTCCCTGCGCGGATGGGTGCAACGCGAACGCCGCGGCCTGGCCAACGTGCGGTCCCGGCCAGTATTGGCGGATCCTCTCACCCCGATCCACCGCCGCCGGGAAGAACTGGAACGAGGGCTCTCCCTGATCCGCCGCGACATCACCTACCTGCTCGGACAGGATACATCGCGGATTCAAGCGCTGCGCGCCCAGGTATCAGCGCTCGGGCCGTCGGCCACCCTCGAACGCGGCTACGCCGTCGTCCAAGTGTTGCCCCGCGACGGCTCCGGGGCCCAGGTGGTCACCAGCATCGAACAGTCCCCACCCGGATCACAACTACGCATCCGTGTCGGCGACGGCTCCATCACCGCCGCCGGCATGGGCACCACCCCAGCAGACTAAACAGCACCCAACACAACAAGGAGTTAGACATGGACAACCCCAACACCATCGGCACCGGCCAGGCCGGCGATGACGCTTTCCCAGACGTATCCACCCTGTCCTACGAACAAGCACGCGACGAACTCGTCGAAACAGTAAAAATCCTCGAACTGGGTCAAATGAGCCTCGACGAATCACTCAATTACTGGGAGCGCGGCGAAGCCCTGGCCAAGCGGTGCGAGGTGCTGCTCGACGGCGCCTCACAACGTGTCGAGCAGGCCCTCCAGCAATCGCAGGCGCCAACCACAAACGGCGAAGAACAAGATAATTAGGTCGTAGTATCGATCGGCTCGGTGTTAACCGCCGTGTCGATCAGCTCATGAAATTCCTCGTCGGAACCCGCGCCCGTAAACAACAACACGGAGTCCCCCATATCGACGACACGCAGATCACGCACGTCGTCGTGCTCCGAGGTATACAGCTGAACCTCGTGGCCGGCAATCGTCGTCGAGGACTCATACTCGCGCGGATCAGAGTCGACACCTCGGACAGCACTGTCAAGGTCGACTCCCGTCTGAGTCATGGCCACATAGCCCTCATTCGGGGTGACCCAACCGACAACCGGCGCAGGCTCGCCGCTCACCATGGCGCGGCGCGCGGAGTTTGTCATCCAGCCCTCGCCCATCTCTGGGTAGCGCACTGGGAAGTTCATTCCCCGCGCCTCCATCTCAGTAAATGTCTTCGCATCTACCTCTTTAACGGGGCCACTTTCCGGCGCGCCGGGGTTAAAGGTACACATTCCTGTAAAGCCCACAGCGACGAACATGAGCAGGAGGAGGACCCCCATGGAAATGAGGATGTCGCGCCCGCCCTGGAAAATACGGGGTTTTTGTTCTTCAGCCACGGGCATAAGTATGTCACGCCCCGCTTCCCTACCGGACTGCACCCCCAGACTTGGGGGCCAGAGGTTCTTTGTGAGATCGCAACGGGCAGAGGTGTCGAGATCAAAGACTTATTTCTCTGACTGCCCCATTCCGGGTGGGAATGTGCCCCATTAGCGGACACAAAAGTGCAACAATGGAGGAAGGCGTCCGCGCCTTTTCACCCCTTTTGGTACCACCTATATGTATTTTTCGCCTTGGGAGGCTGACTGCTGATGACCACCAATTCCCCGGAACGCCCGGATCGTAACCTCGCAATGGAGCTCGTGCGCGTGACTGAGGCCGCCGCTCTGGCTTCCGGTCGCTGGGTGGGTCGCGGCCAGAAAAACGAAGGCGACGGCGCCGCGGTCGATGCCATGCGTCATCTGATCAACTCCGTCAATATGGACGGCGTCATCGTCATCGGCGAGGGCGAAAAGGACGAAGCCCCGATGCTCTTTAACGGTGAGAACGTGGGCAATGGTGCAGGTGCCCCGATGGACATCGCCGTCGATCCCGTCGACGGTACCCGCCTGATGGCCGAAGGCCGCCCGAACGCCATTTCGGTCATCGCGGCAGCTGAGCGTGGCTCGATGTTCAACCCGAAGGACGCGTTCTACATGAACAAGATCGCCACCGGCCCAGAAGCTGCTGGCAAGATCGACATCACCGCGCCTGTGGATCACAACATCAAGGTGGTCGCGAAGGCCAAGGGCGTCCACCCATCGGAGGTGACAGTGGTGGTTTTGGACCGCCCACGCCACACCCAGCTGGTCAAGGACATTCGTGAGGCCGGCGCAAAGGTGCGCTTCATCATGGACGGCGACGTTGCAGGTGCGATCGCTACCGCCCAAGACAACAACTCGATTGACTTGGCCATGGGCATCGGCGGCACCCCCGAAGGTGTCATCACCGCGTGCGCGATGCGCTGCCTCGATGGCGAAATCCAGGGCATGTTGGCACCGCAGGATGACGAAGAGCGCGAGCGCGTTCTGGCCGCCGGCCACGATCTGGACCGGGTATTGCTCACCACGGATCTGGTCACCTCGAACCACTGCTACTTCGCAGCAACCGGTGTGACCAACGGCGACATGCTGCGTGGCGTGTCCTACCGCGCCAATGGTGCAACGACCCGTTCGCTGGTCATGCGCTCCAAGTCGGGCACCGTGCGCTACGTCGAAAGCTTGCACAAGCTGTCGAAGCTGCAGGAGTACTCCGTGGTGGACTATTCCGATCCGGTGGAATAGAAAAATCGCTACCCTAGAGTTCGTAAACCACTTTTCCAACCTTTGACAAAGGATGAATACATGACTGAGCAGGAATACCGCATCGAACACGACACCATGGGCGAAGTTAAGGTGCCCAAGGACGCACTGTGGCGCGCACAAACCCAGCGTGCGGTAGACAACTTCCCGATCTCCGGCCGCGGCCTGGAGTCGGCTCAGATCCGCGCTCTTGGCCTGCTGAAGGCTGCCTGCGCGCAGGTAAACAAGGATTCCGGTGCTCTCGACGCCGACAAGGCAGACGCGATTATCGCGGCAGCCAAGGAAATTGGCGAGAACAAGCACGACGAGTCCTTCCCCATCGATGTGTTCCAGACCGGTTCGGGTACCTCCTCGAACATGAACACCAACGAGGTCATCGCGTCTCTAGCGGCACGAAATGGCGTTGAGGTCCACCCGAACGACCACGTGAACATGGGCCAGTCCTCCAATGACACCTTCCCTACCGCAACCCACGTGGCGGCAGTAAACGAAGCTGTCAACGATCTCATCCCAGGCCTGAAGGTTCTGCATGAGTCCCTGAAGAATAAGTCCCAGGAGTTCGCGAAGGTCGTCAAGGCTGGCCGCACCCACCTGATGGATGCCACCCCTGTCACTTTGGGCCAGGAGTTCGGCGGCTACGCACGCCAGATTGAGCTGGGCATCGAGCGCGTCGAAGCAACCCTTCCACGCCTCGGCGAGCTCGCTATCGGCGGCACCGCTACCGGTACCGGTCTGAACACCTCCGCTGATTTCGGCGCGAAGGTCACCGAAGAGCTGAAGAAGCTCACCGGGCTGGAGGACCTGAAGGAGGCCGAGAACCACTTCGAGGCACAGGCCAACCGCGACGGCCTCGTTGAATTCTCTGGCGCTATGCGCTCGGTTGCAGTGTCCTTGTACAAGATCGCTAACGATATCCGCCTGATGGGCTCGGGCCCACTGACCGGCCTGGCAGAGATCCACCTGCAGGACCTGCAGCCTGGTTCCTCCATCATGCCGGGCAAGGTCAACCCTGTCCTGTGTGAGACCGCAACCCAGGTGTCCGCTCAGGTGATCGGCAATGACGCAGCAGTAGCCTTCGGTGGTACCCAGGGCCAGTTCGAGCTCAACGTGTTCATCCCGATGATGGCACGCAACGTGCTGGAGTCCGCTCGCCTGCTGGCGAACACCGCTCGCGTCTTCGCTGAGAAGTGCGTCGACGGCATCACGGCCAACGAGGAACGCATGAAGCAGTTCGCGGAGTCCTCCACCTCGATCGTGACCCCGCTGAACTCTGCGATTGGTTACGAGAACGCGGCAAAGGCTGCGAAGCACGCCCTCAATGAGAAGATGACCGTCCGCGAAGCAGTCATTGACTTGGGCTTCGTCGATGGTGAGAACCTCACCGAGGAAGAGCTGGATAAGCGCCTCAACGTGTTGGACATGGCCAACACTGATCGCGATTAATCCCTAGCCATCCCGCCCCGGCGCCACAATTCTCGTGTGGCGCCGGGGCTTTTTAAGGTGCTTTATGTCTGATTCATTCTCCCAGCTTAAAAAGTCCGGCGGTTCCAACCGCCCCGTGGTCATTAGCGGAATCATCGTTCTCGTCGTAGCATCAATTGCCGCGATCGCCGCCGCTGTGGTGGCCTTGTCACGTGACGACGATTCCTCCGCGGCCTCCGCTACCCCACCAGAGACGGTCACTGTGACCGCTACCCCACCGGAGCCAGACTTTGACCCAGAAAATAGTCCCGAGGGGACCTTCGTCGGAACGCTCACCAGCGTTGAAGAGGACACGGCCGGGCGATCGTGGCAGGCAGTAGCAACCTTCGGCGGGGACACTGGGCTGGTGGTCTACCCCGACCAGGGCTGTACAGTATCGCTGACCCCATTGAGCCAGCAGACCTACCGCTCCACACCGCTGACTGATTCGTGCACGGCCACCGAGGGCTTCTGGCAGGTCAGCCAGCCAGAGTCGGGGCTGCTGGACCTTGCTTATGAGATCAACGGGGTGCCTACTGTCGAAGGGACGTTATCCCTCGGGGTTCCCGTCCGGCCGGAGTAAGCGCGTCAGGTAATCGTTGGGAGTAATGACGATGGCCTGAGCCTCCCGGTCGAAACTGGACAGCGTCTCGACGACACCATCCATCCAGAAATGCACCAGCCGCGACAGTGGTTGGTCCGTCGGATAGCTCACGCACAGCTTCGCCATGGAGTTCAACGCTTCGATAAGGGGCTCGCCGGCGATAACTGGGGCGACGAGAATCGTCGAGTGCGCAGGGATTCCGAACAATAATCCCTGGGTGCGATCGATGCGCGGGGCAAAGGTATCAAGCACAAGGTCTAAGTCCACGGCCGCGGAGGCAAGCTCAGAGCCCACCGCTTCAATCGCGACAACACCACCTCCCTGCTCGGTCACTTGGACGTCGAAGGTGGACTCAATATCACCACGGAGGTTCACTTTGGCCGCACGCCGCAGTGAGGCGGGATCGTCGATACGCGCAAGTGCCTCCTCGGTCATCGTCTTGAAGCCCTCCCCCGTGTCCAAGACGACGGTCAGCTCTGTGTCTCGCGTAAACGTTCCGGTGCCATCTTGCACCGCCCTCAGCCGTGGTCGAAGTGCCGCATAGACGTTGGCGGTGGTGGTCCCTTCGCCTTTCGGGGTGGCCAGCATCTGGTCGATGAGTGACTGGGCAAGCCGGCGCGGCGCCTTGGGGTGCTCATTGCCTGCCAAGGCGTTGATGGTCCCGGTCAGATCCGCATCCACTGAACCTAGCCGCGGGTGGTCAATGCGCAGCGTACGTCCGCTGATGCGTGCGGAGGCACCCCGTTGTGCCGCGGCGGTGCGGATTTCGGTACGTAACGAAGAGGCCCGGCGGCGGTCCAGCCCGGGGAAGTTTGGATCTGGCTGGTGGGGGCGCCGCCCGGACCACATGGTCTTTCTAGCTTTCATGGTGCGACACCTGCTCCCTTTTTCACGTTGGTTCTTCTCGCGCGTTCTTTCGCGCCCTTCCCATGCAGTGTAGTGTTTTCGCTGCTCGATTGCTGCGGCCCTTTTCGCCCCTTGGCTGGGGCTTAGACCTTTGTTGAGAAATAGGTCTAGTATATTGTCATGCTCACCACTTTTAGGGTGGTGACAATTTTCTGCCGATTTCACGGAGGGTGTCAGATGGTTTGTGTGTGAGGGATTCCCCTCACACCAAGGAGATGAACCAGAATGACTACCGTGGCACGACGAAACCCAGAGGACTCCGCAAAGATCAAAGCGATCGAGGAAAAGCTCCTCGCCAATCCTGAGATGGCGAAGCTGATCGACGAGCTCGGCACCTCCACCACGGATGCCAACGATCTCGTCCGGGGCCTGCTCCAGGCCTCGATCAACCGGGGCCTCAACGCCGAGATGGATGCCCACCTCGGCTACCAGCACGGCGACCGGAACAGCA
>NZ_KB892440.1 GCF_000373805.1 Corynebacterium pilosum DSM 20521 = CIP 103422
CGTGCTGGTAGCCGAGGTGGGCATCCATCTCGGCGTTGAGGCCCCGGTTGATCGAGGCCTGGAGCAGGCCCCGGACGAGATCGTTGGCATCCGTGGTGGAGGTGCCGAGCTCGTCGATCAGCTTCGCCATCTCAGGATTGGCGAGGAGCTTTTCCTCGATCGCTTTGATCTTTGCGGAGTCCTCTGGGTTTCGTCGTGCCACGGTAGTCATTCTGGTTCATCTCCTTGGTGTGAGGGGAATCCCTCACACACAAACCATCTGACACCCTCTTGTACGATGCATTAGGGCTCGACCGCTCCCAAAATTCCTTTGATCTCGCAAAGCAGATTGATCAGAAGATCAACTCCGGGGTCGCTACCAATCCAGGTGGACCAGAGGAACTTCGCATCGCGCGGGATATCTTGGGCAACGATCAGCGTCGCCGCATGTACGATTCCAAGCTCAATGATTCTACCGCGCCAGAAATCAACATTGCTGCTCTGCGTGATCTGGCGAAGCTACAGGTCGTCGAAAGCAACTCGACAGCGGATGCTGCTCCCACAGTTGCCTCGCCGACAAACAACTTGCAGTTTACGAGCCCTAACTCACCCCAGCAGAACCAAGGACATTCTTCGGCAGACAAAGCGCGTCAAAATTTCAGCAAAGAGTTGGAGCAGCGCAAAGGACAAATTGTCACCTGTTGTGTCAAAAACGCGCGACAAATTTCAAGGCTCCTCCGGGAGCATTAACGGTCGACTCCTTCTTATAATCGCGCTGGTTATTGTTCTGATCTTCGTCCTTTTCGCTCTCGTGCCGCGGCTTGGTAACGATGAACGTCAAGTAAAAGCAGTAGCCAATGATTTCCTAGAACTGCGCACCAGCGAAGAAACGGAGTCATGGCTTGCAGACAATGCATTCAGTGATAGGCGTGACATTTTGATGTCCGGCCTCAGCGTCAAGAGCGACTTCGCTGGTATCGATAATACGTTAAAGGTCACCGATCCTCGGGCTGGCGAAGTTATCAACCTGGACGGTGTTTTCCACGCTTTCTCGTATGGATCTGAAGAGGATTACGAGACTGCCTACCGCGCCGCAGGCTTCGACCAAATGGCTGTGGTAACCGTCAACAACAAGGACGGAGAAGACACCGAACATCGCCTGATGTTTGTATCGGTCGACAACGACTGGAAGCTATTCGACCTAGACGACGTTCCACGCATCGACAGGGATGCCCTGAGGTATTAATAAGCACTAGTACTCCCACCTCACACACCATTTGATAAGGAATCATGTTCTCATGGACACGACGGCCCTAGCCCAGCAGCTCAACGATCAGTACGGCCTCAGCCAGCTTAAAGAGATCGGCACCACCGAGATTTCTACTCTCCTGCGTGCAACAAACACCTGGGGCACCACGGTCCGCGAAGTCGAAGTCTTCCGCAAAGAAGTGCCCGAACCTGACCGCGATAGTGTCCCTCAGCTTGAGGCGGCACTTCAGTCAAGTGCTCACCCAGGGTCAGTCACAGTTACAGGATGTGGCTTGACCCCCGGCAGCCAACTATTCGTTCTCAGAGACCAAGTTACTGGCCGCAGTTTAGAGTCGCTTATCGAAGGGCGTGCGGCATGGGGCAATCACTTCACCACAGAGGAAGCTACCAAACTTCTTCAGCAGATCGCGAGCGCTATTGACCAGTTCAATAAGGCCAACCATTCGTCGTTCTTGCTTCGAAGCATCAATACGGAACGGATACTCATTCAGGACGGGTCTAACCCGGCGATTTTAACGTTGGTTGGTCCTTCTATTGGCGCTGGCACCGCTTCACCAGACGATAACCGTCGCGCTTTCGCAGATGTCATAGCCAAGATGACTGGAACAGCCATCGACGAGGATATCTTTGCCGATGCTGCTAGCTGTACGGAGTACTTGGAGGCTCTGACGCGCCCAGCTTCCCGAGAGCCAGAATCAACCGCCCCATCCAAGGACTCCAATGCTGCCGGATTCAGCGTTGTGGGGCCTTCAGAAGCTGACACTATCGATTACGCACAACACCATGAGAACTCGAACCCTGAGGAAGATACTGTAGTCACTGACGTTGCGAGCACTAAAGAGCACGCTGACAATGGGGAAAACGTGCATCACGCCGACAGTCGGAACACTTCAAATGACTCGGATGACTCCCCGGCCAGAGTGGATGATGCTCGCCCCGTCCAGCACTACCCCAGCACTGACCCGTCAATGCGTGCCGTAGAGCAGGATGGCACATATGCCTACTCCCAACAGGACTACCAAGGGCCCCCACCGGGTTACCAGGGCTATGAAGAACCCGAGAAGAAGCGCAAGGTATGGCCTTGGGTGCTTGCGCTGGTGCTCATCCTAGCTCTGATCGCCGGTGGTGTCGCCGTCTGGTACTTCTTCTTCAATAAGGAGCCATGGTCCGACACCGACCAGCAGACCGTCGACGCCTTCCCAGGCATCGTCTCCGAGAACCAAGGCGGTTCTGGCTGGCAAGACCTGACCTGCACGTCCATGGAAGCAGAAGCTTGCCAGGACTCTGAGATTCGCTGCGCTGACGAAGCACTCGGTGTGACCATCACGCGCTTCCCATCCGAGGAGGACCGCGAAGACGCGCTGCCCAACGGCGATGCCGTTACCTTGGGCGCTGACCAGTGCGAAGTCACTTCCTACGAGATCGAAAGTCAGGAACCACCTGCCTTCATCATGGCGCCAGAGGGCGATAACAGCTCCTACCTGATCACCATCAACGGTGCAGACGCCGAGCAGAAACGCCTGTCAATGCCGATCTGCTAAACGCATCAGCCCAACCACCGGGCGCGCCCCACACAGCACGGTTGTGTGGGGCGCGTTTTTCGTCGTAAAGCAACCCGTCACCCTAAGGGTGATCCCTGACCCCGTTAAAGGGGAACTGCAGCTCAAGCGTTGATTTCGCCGATCTTTAAGGCTTATCTTTAACTTGCTTAAGTTGAAAAGGCGGCTCAATAAGAGGTCGCTCCGACGAAGAAAGAGGCCACATCCATGTTGGCGAAATTGCGTAATCTACCCCTCTGGGTGTGGCTGACGGGCGCGGCAGCCGTCATCGTGGCCATCGCCCTCATTAGCGTGTTCGCGCTAACGCAGGCGGGCCCAAGCAACCACGTCGATTCCAGCGATGTCTATGCAGTGGAAAGGCGCGATATCACGAATTCCGTGGTCGCCTCAGGCACGGTCGACTCCGACAACACCGCGGAAGTCTACACGCGCCTTACGGCCCCGGCGTCCCAGGTCGCGGTGAAGGTCGGCGACCGCGTCCAGAAAGACCAGGTACTGCTGCGCCTCGACGGCACCGAGATCACCCGCCAAATCGCCGTCGAGCAGGCCACCAAAAACTCCACGCAGGCCAGCAACGAAGAAGCCCTGCGCGCCGCTCAGCAGGCGTATAACCAGGCCTACAACGCCTACAACCAAGCGGTCTCTGAAGGCGGCGCAGAAGCCGTCGACCGCAGCGCACTCACCGAAGCCGAATCCGCCCTCGCCGCGGCACAAAGCGCGTACAACAACGGCACGTTGGCCTCCGACGCGACGATCGGCCACTTGGAAAATGACCAAGCCAGCACCACCATCATCTCCCCGATGCCGGGCGTGGTCGCCCAAGTCAACGCTCAGGTCGGCCAGCCCGCCGGCGGAGTACTGGTCAAGGTCGCCGACGACCAGCAGCTCATCATCAACGGCACGGTCGACGAAAAACAGCTCAGCCGCATTACCCCTGGACAGAAGGTGGAATTCACCACGGGCGCCACCGGTGAAAGGAAGTTCACCGGCCGCGTCGATTCGGTCTCTAAGATCGCGCAGACTCCCTCGCCAGAGGAGATGGCCGCCGAGATGAAACCGAACGAGAAGAAATTCCCCGTCAAGATCATCGTCGACGGCGAAAAGGAGGACCTCGCCATCGGGGCCAGCGCCAAAGCGCACATCATCAGCGAGCAGGTCAAGCAGGTCTTGGCCGTGCCGCGGGAGGCAGTGCTTGTCGACGAGGACGGCACCACCAGCGTTCTCGTCGTGGTGGAACGCGACGGCCTTACCTTCGTCGAAAAGCGCGAGGTCACCACGGGTATACAGGATGATTTTTACGTAGAGATCACGGGCGAGGCACTTGCCGACGAAGGCATCAAGGTTCTGAACCAGGCGACAAAGTACCGCGATTTCGCAGACCAAGAAGTCCTGCTCATGGCTACGGAAGAAGAGAAATAATGTCGGTCGTCGATATGCGTGCCATCACCAAAACCTTCGGGCAGGGTACTGACAATGAGCTGACTGTCCTCAAGGGAATCGATGTGCAGGTCTCCCCCGGCGAGTTCGTCTCGATCGTCGGTACGTCCGGCTCCGGCAAATCCACGCTGATGAATATCATCGGCTTGCTCGACCGGCCCACCACCGGCACCTACCAGTTGGGTGGCCGAGATGTGCTGGAGGCGTCCGACAACGAACTGGCGTTGATCCGTTCCTTGGAGATCGGTTTCGTGTTCCAGAACTTCAACCTCATTCCGCGGATTTCGGCGCTGAAGAACGTGGAGGTCCCCATGCTCTATGCCGGCGTGTCGAAGCGGGAGCGCAGCCATCGCGCCGAAGAATTATTGGCCGCGGTGGGCATGGGCGAAAGGATGGATCACGATCCTAGTCAGCTGTCTGGTGGACAGAAGCAGCGCGTGGCCATCGCGCGCGCCATGGCGAATAACCCCAGCTTGATCTTGGCTGATGAGCCAACAGGTGCCCTCGACACCGCGACCGGCGAGATGGTGATGGACATTTTCACCCGGCTTAACGCTGCCGGAACAACCATCGTGTTAATCACCCACAACCCGGAGATCGCCGCGGCCACCGACCGCGTGCTCACCATGCGCGACGGCCTCTTCATCTCTGGCAGCGAGCCGGTCACCGCGCCGATTGTGAAGGCGGAATAATCATGAACTTTTGGGAATCAACACAGCTGGCCTTGACCAGCCTGCGCGCCAACAAGTTGCGCTCCCTGCTCACGCTGCTGGGCGTGATCATCGGGATCGCCTCCGTCATCGCGATCATGACCATCGGTTCATCGCTGAAGGCCCAGACGATGGAGGGGCTCGAGTCCTTCGGCGCGGGCGACGTCCAGGTGACGGTCACGGAGAGAACAGCGCGTGACGACGAAACCTCCGACGACTCAGCAGGCTCCGACAGCGGCGAGTGGGTCGAGCCCATCAGAGCCGCGGACCACCCGGAGGAACTGATCACGGAGGAGATGCTCGGCCGCATCTCCCAGCAGCTCGGCCCGTCCTTGGTGGGCTACTCCGTATCGTCGGGAAGCATCCCGAAAGCGGAGGTGCTTTACGACGGCTTCACCGGCACTCTCGCCGACGCCACAACGTCGGCCTCCGTGCAGGGTATCAACGAGAACTTTCTGTCTTTTAACAGCACGGATCTGGCGGCCGGTCGTGGTATCAGCGCAGAAGATGTGACGCAGTCCCGGCCCGTCGCGGTGATTTCGGAGAAGGCTGTCCAGGCCATGTTCCAGGGCGATGCGTCGGCAGCCCTTGGCAAAGATATTCGGGTGCGCGATGCCACGTCCGAGGCCACGGTGACCGTCATCGGGGTGGCGAAATCTCAGGTGGGTTCCGGGTTGGTCGGGTTCAACGACGGAGAAGCGCGCGTGTACCTTCCTTACCCGGCGCTCAATGCCATGGTCGATGGCCCGGAAGGCTTCGCGAACGTGTCATTCCGTCCCGCGGATAAAGACTCACTGCAGGACATGCGCCAGCGGCTGGTCGATTTCTTCACCGCTGCCTACGCCGATAGCACGGTGGCAACAGCCAAGGTGTCTGACTTTTCTCAGGGCATCGAAGAGATCAACACTGTGATCTCGTCGATTTCGCTAGCGGTGTCTGCCATCGCCGCGATTTCTCTGCTGGTCGGTGGCATCGGCGTGATGAACATTATGTTGGTGTCGGTGACGGAGCGCACGAGGGAGATCGGGATCCGCAAGGCACTCGGCGCCACGAACGCGGCGATTAAGACGCAGTTCATCACCGAAGCGATGGTGGTGTGCCTGCTCGGCGGAATTCTTGGAATTCTGCTTGGCGGCGGGCTCGGTTTCGCGGCCAGCTCCGCGTTCGGCGCCCCGGGGCTTCCACCGCTGTGGGCCGTGCTGGTTGCTTCGCTGTTCTCGCTGGGGATTGGCCTGTTCTTCGGCTACTACCCCGCCGCGAAGGCAGCGAAGCTCCACCCGATCGACGCGCTGCGCTACGAATAGGCAGTACCGCGTCTCGAACCTCGGGGCTACTTCTCGGGCTTGACCATCGGGAATAGCACGGTCTCGCGGATGCCCAGCCCGGTCAGGGCCATCAGCAGGCGGTCGATGCCCATGCCGCAACCGGCGGTCGGTGGCATCGCCTGCTCCATGGCCTGCAGGAAGTCCTCATCAAGCACCATGGCCTCGTCATCACCGTCGGCGGCAAGGCGCGCCTGGTCGACGAAACGCTCACGCTGCACAACCGGGTCAACCAGCTCGGAGTAGCCGGTGGCCAGCTCAAAACCGCGCACGTACAGGTCCCACTTCTCAGTAACGCCTGGCTTCTCGCGGTGCTGGCGGGTCAGCGGAGAAGTCTCAACCGGGAAGTCCTTCACGAACACCGGCCCGTAGAGCTGGTCTTCGCACAGCAGCTCCCATAGCTCTTCGACGAGTTTGCCGTGGCCCCAGCCCTGGCCCTTCGGCACATCCAGGCCCACGGCCTCCGCGATGGCCAGCAGCTCGTCGACGGTGCTTTCGACGGTCACCTCTGGCTGGCCCGGGTGCTTGCGCTGCAGCGCCTCATTCAGCGACGGGTACATTTCGAAGACCTTCCACTCCCCGCCCAGGTCATACTCGGTGCCGTCGGAAAGCGTGACGGTGGTGGAGCCGAAGACTTCCTGCGCCACGAACTGGACCAATTCACGCATGGTGCGCGCGCCGTCCTCGTAGGTGCCCCACGCCTGGTAGGTCTCCAGCATGGTGAACTCTGGCGAGTGCGAAGAGTCCACGCCCTCGTTGCGGAAGTTGCGGTTGACTTCGAAGACGCGCTCGAGGCCACCAACGACGGCTCTCTTCAAAAACAGCTCCGGCGCGATGCGCAGGTACAGGTCAATGTCCAGGGAGTTGGAGTGCGTAATAAATGGACGTGCCGCCGCACCGCCGTGCAGGGTCTGCAGCATCGGGGTTTCAATCTCCACGAAGTCCTGGCCGGTGAGGTACTTCCGCAGTGCCGCCAGCACCTTGATGCGGGTCATGGCGTTGGTGCGGGCATCCTCACGCATGATCAGGTCGGTATAACGGTGGCGGATGCGTTGCTCTTCGTTCATATCCGCAAAAGCCACAGGTAGCGGGCGCAGCGCCTTCGAGGCCATGTGCCACGATTGCGCCTGGACCGACAGCTCGCCTCGTCGTGAAGCGATCACGCGCCCGCGGACCGACACGATATCGCCAAGGTCGGTCAACGCCTTCCAGTCAGCCAGGGCGTCCTCGCCGACTTCCGCCAGCGACAGCATGACCTGCAGCTGCGTCCCGTTACCCTCTTGGAGGGTGGCGAAGCACAGCTTGCCCGTGTTGCGCTGGAACATGATGCGGCCAGCGATCGCAACCACGTCGTCAGTCTCCTGGCCGGCCTCCAGCTTGTGCTGGCCGTCGCCCTGGCCCTCGTCCACGATCTGGTACTTCTCGCGGATCTCGGACAGGGAGTGGGTGCGGTCGACGAACACCGGGTACGGGTCATGGCCGGCGTCGATCAGCGCATCGCGCTTGTCTCGACGAATCTTCTGCTGCTCTGAAAGGTCCTGGTTAGTCACAACACAACAGGGTAGCCGATCAATCGGCCCGGTAGTGCCCCAACCCGCTTTATGCGGCTCTACCAGTACTCAGGCAGGTCCCACACGGGCGTATCCACCAGCGTGCCGGAGATGGAAATTTTCCCGTCGGGCGCCGTTATCTTAAAGGAGTCGTGGCCGGAGGTGCACTGGAGGGTGCCGTCGTCCGGGTACCAGCACTTTGCGTTGCCCACCGAGATTGACTGGCCTGGGTTTAGTTTGCCTTGGGAGGGGCCGACGCCCTCGAAGATGGTCCAGTGCATGCCGTCGCGCCCGATATAGATGGCGTCTGCTTGACGCGGCGGCAACGGGCGGGCGGTGACCATCGGCGCATCGGTGGGGGTGCCGCCCTGGCAGGTCGCGCCGTGGGGGCTGATGGCGCAGTCGCCCTGCACGCCGTCGATGTTGTAGGTGAAAATGCTCATTCCGGCGCGTTCGTAGTCCGCCGGGTTGACCTGGGTGTGGGAGCCACTGCGTGTCGTTGTTTCGCTTGTCGACGAGGATTCGGACGAGGAAGGCTCTGTCGTTTCTGATTCGTCTGTTTCTTCTGCTTCCGTCGTCTCCTCCACCGTGGTGAACGCGGCAGAGGTGAGTGCTTGGCCGCCACCACTGCTGCTGCCACCGCCGCCGACATCACACCCTGTCAATAGGGCCGTGGCGGCGAGGAGAGGGAGGATTCGGCTGAATGTAGACGATCGCATGCTGCCTGTACTAGTTGAACCGCTTAAGAAGTTGAGGAAACTGTGACGGCACCGTGACGGCTCGGTGTATTCAAAGGAAGGTGTACGGACTGTGCTTCGCCCTGGGCAACTGTATATCGATGATCTTGCGGGGTCCACGATTCTCCTGACCCCTGGCACATCGGTGGTGGTGGGGCGCAAAGGAAATTTCAAAATTTGCACGGATGACATGGCCATGCATCGGAAATTTTTGCAGTTTTGGGATGTCAATGGTGCGTGGCAGGTGCACAATATGGGGTCGCGCCTGGTCGCCACGTTCGCTGCCACAGGCAACTCTGAGTACTACACACCTCTACGTCTGTCGCCGGGGCAGTCCTTGCCGGTGCCTTTGGGCTATTCGACGATCACCTTTGAGACTCCAATGATGGCCTATGAAATGGAAATCACTAATGCGCGCACGGCCCGTCCGCCGCGACAAGAGCACCCCGGCTTCGTTGGCCTGACGGAACACCATTTCGAACCGACCGAGGAGCAGTTCGTGCTGCTGCGCGCTTTGGCGCTGCCGGTGCTTCAGAATCCGACGGAGCCCGCCCACCAGGTGGTCCCCGGCATTAACCAGTTGGCCGAGGAGCTGGGGTGGAGCGAGAAGAAGACGAACCGCAAGATGGCCAACATCGTTGATGCTTTGGCCCAGGCCGGGGTGCCCGAGTTTCAGCCTGGTCCAACGCGGGTGAACTGGCGTATCCCGTTGGCGCGCTACGCGGCTGAGGTCTGGGGACACACGCTGCGATGAGTAATCATCCCCTCTCTGCTGAGCAGCGCGCCCGGTTCATCGCCGATGCCCGCGCAAAACATTATGAGGTCGCGGGCCAGCTCGGAAAAGGTGGCATGGGCACGGTATTCGCGGCCCGCGATATGCATTTGGACCGGGAGGTGGCCCTGAAGGCGATTCAGCCGCAGTTGATTTCTCAGCCAAAGGCACAGAAGCGTTTCACCGATGAAATGCGCACGATGGCGAAGCTCAACCATCCTGGCATCGTCACGATTTATGCCGGGGGAATCACAGCTAGCGGCGTGCCATATTTCGCGATGGAGCTGGTCAAGGGACAAAGCCTCGCGGACTACTTGCGTCAGCGCGGCCAACCCCTGTCGTTGCGGGAGACCGTCCATATCTTGCGCCCCATCGCCTCTGCGCTGGACTATTTGCACTCTCCCTCTGACCGCCATGGCACGATCGTGCACCGCGATATCAAGCCGGGCAATATTTTGCTGTCACCAGAGGGAGCGAAGCTGACCGATTTCGGGATCGCCTTGGAATCTGAGGTGACCCGCTGCACCGCCGAGGGCCTGGTCATCGGCACCGATGCGTACATGGCCCCGGAATTGTTCGGCGGCGGCGCATCGCTACATCAACCCGCGCCTGGACCCACTCCAAGCTCCGACCGCTACGCCCTCGCCCTCGTCGCCTTCGAGATGTGCACCGGGGTGTCGCTACGGGACCGCTTTCAGGCTGCGGCGTGGCGCGGCCCCCGCAAGTTCAAGCTTCAGGGGGCACCTGCACGCGCGGTGTTTGAGCGTGCGCTTCACGACGATCCCTCGCGCCGTTTCACCAGCTCCACTGAGTTTCTCGATGCTCTTCTTGCCCCGCAAGTGTCTGGGAAGCGCTCGTCGACAAGCAAAAAAGTCCTGGCGACGCTGGGGGTCATCGTGCTGGGCGTCGGGGTGGGTGCGGCACTTCCGGCGCTGGTCAGCGACGAGGAGGGTGGCTCGGGGTGGCGGGAGGCCACCTGCGAGAGCGCTCGTCCGGATGAGGGGCAGCTGGCGAAGATCGTGTGCCGCAACGGGGCCGAGGCTTTCACGGTGGCCGACTACGGGACCCAGGAGAGCCGGGATGAGAAGATCCCGGCGGAGGGGGCGCAGAGGTTTTCTTCCGCTGGGTGTTCGATGCGCTCAGCGGAGGTCCCGGGCACGCAGGTGCCGACGTTCACGGTGCTTCCCGACGACGAGACCGGCCGTTTTGCGGTGTCGCTTTCCAGCGATCTGGCTGAGTCAATTCGCTTGTCAATGCCGGTATGTCAACTTTCCTATCGGCTAGATAGGCAAAATAACCCCGCTACTATTCACCAACTTGTCTCCCAGATTTAGCGGACTGGTCATATCCGCCTCCTAGGCTTTCCTCAGTCCTGAGATATGGAACTACCACCGATGAACATTCCAGAGGAGACACCCATGGCGTTTAAGGGCCTGAACCTGTTGGCCAACCCATTTCAGTCAAGCCGTTCACGCTTGACCTGTACCTATAAGTGCGGCAACGCCTGCTTCGGCGAGTGCAAGAACACTACTGATAATGAGTACTTCGGCGACATGACTCGTCGTAACGTGTTGAAGGCCGGCGGCCTGTCCGTCGTCGCTGTTGGTGGCGGTGCAGCCCTGGCAGCCTGCTCCCCTGCGGAAGAAAATACGGCGGCTTCCTCTTCTGCTGCAGGTTCGTCCTCCTCTGACGCAGCACCCACCTCCGAGGCGCAGGTGGAGCACGTCTCCGTCGAAGGCATGCAGTTCGAGCCAGTCGCGCCGAACACCACCGACGACGTGACCGTGCCAGAGGGCTACGAGTACTCCGTGCTGATCGCCTGGGGCGACCCAATGTTCGAGGGCGCACCAGAATTCGATATCAACAACCAGACCGCTGCCGCGCAGGAACAGCAGTTTGGCTTCAACAATGACTTCCTGGGCCTGTTCGAGCACCCAGAAGATCCCAACAAGATGGTCTACGTGTGCTCCCACGAGTACACCACCGAGCCACAGATGCACCCGAACTACGACGTGGAAAACCCCACCGAAGAGCAGGTCAACATTGGCTTGGCAGCGCACGGCCAGTCCATCCTCGAGGTCTCCAAGGTCGAAGGCACCGGTGAGCTGAAGGCAGAGTTCGGCCCGCTGAACCGCCGCATCACCGGCACCACCCCAATGACCTTCTCCGGCCCTGCTGCCGGCTCTGATCTGCTGAAGACGAAGGAAGACCCGACCGGCAACCGCGTCCTGGGCACCCTGAACAACTGCGCGGGCGGCGTCACCCCATGGGGTACCTACCTGTCCGGCGAGGAAAACATCGACCAGTACTGGACCAACTCCAACGCACTGGACGGCCGCAATAAGGAATACGCCGACCGCATCGGCGTGGCCGAGGAAGGCCAGTCCGAGCGTGCATGGGAGCTGTACCACGATCGTTTCGACATGGCCAAGGAGCCAAACGAGATCAACCGCTTCGGCTACATCGTGGAGATCGACCCGATGAACCCGGACTCCACCCCGGTCAAGCACACCCTGCTGGGCCGCTTCAAGCACGAGGCTGGCAACACGCACATTGCCGACGATGGCCGCGCCGTTGTCTACATGGGCGATGATGAGCGCTTCGAGTACATCTACAAGTTCGTCACCGCCGACAAGTACATCGAGGGCGACCGCGAACACAACATGAAGCTGATGACCGCCGGCACCCTGTACGTCGCTTCCCTGGAGGGCAACTCCCCAGAAGACGAGATCGACGGCTCCGGAGAACTGCCTGAGGACGGCCAGTTCGACGGCACGGGCACGTGGCACAAGCTGGTCACCGTGGACCTGGACGGCAACGCAGAGTCCCACATTGAGGGCTTCACCCCGGAAGAGGTCTGCGTGTACACCCGCCTGGCCGCCGACACCGTGGGCGCTACCAAGATGGACCGCCCCGAGGACTTCGAGCAGAACCCTGTGACCGGCAAGGCCTACGTGGCCCTGACCAACAACAAGTACCGCGGTGCCACTGGCGACGACGCTGCCAAGAACGAGGAAGACCCCACCGAGTACGCGCCGATCAAGGAAAACAAGAACGGCCTGGTCATGGAAATCGACGATGCCGCACAGGGCACCGCCGAGGAATTCAACTGGAACCTGTTCCTGGTCTGCGGCGACCCAGAAGAGGCCTACACCTACTTCGGTGGCTTCGACAAGGAGAAGGTCTCCCCGATCTCGTGTCCTGACAACGTCGCATTCGACAACCACGGCCTGCTGTGGATCTCCACCGACGGCAACGCTCTGGGCACCCACGACGGCCTGTACGCAACCAACACCGAGGGTGACACCCGCGGTGAGCTGAAGTGCTTCCTCACCGTCCCAGCGGACGCTGAAACCTGTGGCCCACACATTGACGACGAACGCGTCTTGGTCAACATCCAACACCCAGGTGAGGGCGACGAGTCCACCGTTGAGAACCCATCCTCCCACTGGCCAGGTGGTGGGGATTCCAAGCCACGCCCAGCAGCAGTGGTCGTGTGGAAGTCTGACGGCGGCCCAATCGGCATCGCCTAACCACAATCAACGCTCAAGCCGCCCAGAACCCACGCAAGGGTCCTGGGCGGCTCATCGTTTTAGTCGACTTAAGCTTCGTCGCCCAGGTTCTTAAACCCGATGCCCACGGGCACGCCAACATTATCGATGAGGCGCACCCCACCTAGGTCCACACCCACCAGCAGGCGGGCATCGCCCTTCTCTGGGGCGGGCCCAAAACCGAGGTCACGCAGCTCCAAGTAGGCGGGCTCTACTTCCCCGGCCTCAAGCACACCGCGGGCGGTAGACACAACTACCTCGGCGCCCTGCTCGGCCACGTGGGCACCGGCGGTGAGTGCTGCGGAGACGACGACGGCCTTGGCGCGATCCGCCTCAGCGACATCGGCGTTGCGCAGCGAAATTGCCAGCCCGTCGGGCATGCGCACCGTCGGCACCGAATGCAGCTGCACCTCCAGCTGCAGCGCCCACACGGCATGCTGCACAGCAACCAACAGCTCGAAGTCTTTCTCACCCAGCACCACATCGGTAGCGCTCGCCGCGATGGTAGCGGCCAGGATCCGGGTGGTGGCGTCGTCGATAAGCGCCGGCTGCTCTAGGTGATCCAAGCCAGAGGTGATGCGCACGCCGTGGGTCGGGAATTCGCCGTGGTAGACGACGTCCACCTTCTCGCGGGCGAAATCCTCAGGCACCTCGTCGCCGCTGAACGTGACCATGACGACGGCGCCCGTGATCGAGCGGGCGGCGCGGATCAGGGAGATCTGGCCGGCGTGAACACCGCGCCCCAGCGGGATCAGGACGATGCGGCGGCCGGTCTTACGGAACGCGCGGCCGTAGGTTTTGAACAGGGCAAGATCGTCGACGACGGTGGCTTCGCCTGGGGTAAAAGTCATGTCACTCCTTGTAGTCCAGCTGGGAAATTGCCCACAGCTCAAGGTCTTGGTCGTGCTGCAACTCGGCGCGGCGGCGCACCAGAGAGGCAAAGATGTGCGCGCGCCCGGAATCCTCGATGGTGCGGTGCATTCGGTCGTAGGCCTGCGCGTCGAGGTGTTCGCGCGTGTGTGGGGGCCGCGGGGGCGCGGGAATCAGGTCGTCTGCCAGTTCCGGTCGGTCAAGCGTATCGACGAGCATGGCGCGCGCATCCAGTTCCGCCTCCACGGCGAGGTCCCGGTATTCCAATGCGGTGCGGATGGCTATCCGCTGGTCATCGCTGACCGGGATGGATGTGCCGCCGAACTCGCCGACGAGCAGTTCGATGATGGTCTCCCCGAGCTCATCGGTGGCGGCGGTGATCCAATTATTGTCGCCGATGTGGTGGGCAGCCAGCACGATGGCGCCGGTGACCTCGATTGGGTCCAGCACCTGCACCCCGTGGTCCAACGAGGTGTGGATGAACATTTGCCCGTGGCGAGCGTGATCGGCGATCTTTTCGACGAGCGCAGCGGCAGAATCGTGGTCGTCGAAGTCAATCACGACGAGGTCGTAGAGGCTGATCTCGGCCGGATCCGCATTACGCGTCACGGTGTGACCGGTGGATTCCAAACTGTCCGCCAAGAAATGATCACCGATCACGCCAATATTGAGGCGTGGTGCGCTCACTCCCGCTCAGCTCGCTTTGCGCGCGCCAGCAGTTCGGCGACGGAAATGCCGTCCTTGTTCTCATCACGGCGGCGGCGTCCGCGGGAATCCTCCGCTGGCTCTGCATGCTTAGGTGCAGACTGTGGTGCGGACTTCTCCGCTGCTTCTTCGCGTCGCTCGCTGATCAGCTGGGACAGCGGGTTCGACTCGCGGTTGGTTGGCTGCTCGTATCCGCCAACACGGCCGGCCACGGCTTCTGGTGAAGGTGCGCGCGGGGTCGGCGCAGCGGCTGGCTTTGCGGGTTCGGCAGGCTCCTTCGGCGCTTCAGGCTCTTCCTTCTTCGGAGCGTCCTCGACAACGCCTAGCTCCGTGGTGTCCACGGTGGATGGGCGCGGTGCGAAGTCCTTCTTGTCCTTCTTCGGCGATTCCTCCTCCGGAATCAGTTCCGAATCGACGGGGGCTTCGTCGTCAAGCACCTTCTTTTCCGCGGCCTCGGTTTTAGCCTGCAGCTCACGTACGCGGCGCGCCTCGGCCTGCAGGGCGGCGGGCTCGTAGCCCCATTCGCGGCCGGCGAGGTCCTCAAGCTGGGCGCGCAGGGCGGCCAGCTCGTCCTTAATTTCCTGGAGCACATCCGTGTCGACCACAGGCAGGCCCTCCTGGGCGCGTGCGAGCTCCAAGGAGGTCCTGCTGTTTTCTAGTTCAGCTTCCTGGGCCTTGAGTTCCGCGGCGTGTGCCTGTTGTGCCAGTTCCAGTTCGCGCTCGGCGGCAAGTTTGTCCTGCCGGGAGCGGCTGACCATGAAGGCGCCAATCGCGGCGGCCCACAGTGCGGCGAGGAGGGCGATCTTCAATCCCACGTTGGAGTCGGTGAGCAACATGATGATTGTGGCAAGGATCGCCAAACCGACGAGCCCCCACAGCCACAACTGGCCACGATCGTTCGAGCGGTTGTCCTCAGTCATATTGTTTACCCTATCCAACAGTTTCGCCGTCAGCGGGTGGCGACACCTCACACGCCCGCTCCAAAATAACTCCAGCAATACTCAAGGCTACCCCACCAATTGCCCCGGAAAGCACACCCGGAAGGTCCGCCTGGGCCGCTGCCAGCACGGACGCGTTCGGCACCACGTACACCGCCATGCCCACATATCCGCCGCTGACGATCGCGCCCGTCCACGCGCTCGCCTTCCCGATCACCATGAAATTGGCCACCATCATGGGGTTAAGCTGGGAGCGGTCCAGGCCGATCAGCCCCTCATTGCGTCGCTTCTTCACCCAGTACGTCAGGAAGGCGCACACCACCGCCATGATCCACAAGGCTGCGGACGCCAGCGGGGAGATCGCGGTGAAACTGCCGTAAAAACCCCAGGTCAGTATGGCCAGGGCGGCTGCTGTGAACAGTCCTGCCCCGACGAGTCCTGAAATGGGAGTGCGTGTCACCTGTGCACCAACCGAATCTGTTCAACTTCATCGGCATCAAGTTCGCCGATCAACTCCGCGACCGGCCGGCCGTTCAACTGCGCATCCGGGTCGGCGTCGAGCCATGGCACCAGCACAAACGCACGCTCGTGGGCGCGCGGGTGCGGCAAGGTCAGGACCGGATCGTCGCTTGTCACTTCGTGCTTATCGACGATCACCTGAACCACGTCCACATCCAACGTGCGCGGACCCCAACGCACTTCGCGGGTGCGGTTGGCCTGGTTCTCGATCTCTTGGCACCGTGCCAGCAGCTCGTCGGGCGTGCCATCGACCTCAACAATGAGGATCTGGTTGAGGAAGTCGCCTTGTTCCACAGGCCCCCACGGCGGGGTGGAGTACACACCCGAAGAAGCGATGACGCTCGAACCGAAGGCCTGGCTCACGCTATCGAGGTGAGCCCCAGAATCCTCCAGATTGGAGCCGACGGACAGTACTGCGCGCATTAAGCCCTCCTGGTCTCTCTAGCTTCTGCTGGGAGGATACGCGGCCCGGATTTGCGCGAACGACGAGCAACCACTGCCACGTCCTCGAACGCCAGCGGGATCGGCGCGTGTGGTTTGTGCAGCGTGACCTCCACGGAGTGGAGCTGCTCAAAACGCGCAATCGCAGTGTCGGCGATCTCTGAGGCCACCGTCTCGATGAGCTGGCGCGGCGTACCACCGGCGATGTCGTAGGCCAACTGGGCCAGCTCGGCATAGTTGATGGTTTTCGTCAGATCATCCCCGGCCGCGGCCTCTGCGAAGTCGAGCCAGCAGGTGATGTCCAGGCTGAATGCCTGGCCGTGCTCCGTTTCATGTTCCAGAACGCCGTGGTGGGCGTAGACCTGGAGACCTTTCAGTTCGATCCGGTCCGCCATTAGCTCTTCCCCTGGCCGGCCATATCCTCAGGTGGGGTGCCCATGCGCCACGACGCAGCCACGTCCACGGCGTCGCGGGAGACGGCGACCTCGTGCACGCGCACACCCCACGCGCCCAGCTGTGCGGACAAAGCGGTGACGGCCGCGGTGGCCGGATCAGCATCGAGTGGCCCGTGTTCCAAACCACGCGCCGCGCGGATCCCGGTGAGGAAACGCTTCCGGCTCGCACCCACCAGCAGCGGGAATTCACTATCGATGAACTCGGGCAGCGCGTTAAGCAGCGCCCAGTTATCGGCGGCGGTCTTGGCAAACCCCAGGCCCGGGTCCAGCACGATCTGGTTGCGCTCTACTCCGGCAGCCAGCGCATTATCGACGAGGCGCCCCAGCATCTCATGGACGTCGCGCACCACGTCACCGCCGTGGTCGGCGGAACCGGCCGCATCACCAAACTCGCCGGACTGAACAGTGCGCCAGTGCATCAGGCACACCGGCAGCTGCGTGTCAGCCATCACGTTATACATCTGTGGATCGGCGAGCCCGCCGGACACATCGTTGATCATGTCCACACCAGCTTCGGCGGCCGCCAACGCGGTAGAAGCACGCATCGTATCCACAGAGGTGCGGATGCCTTCGTCGTGAAGCACTTTGATCAACGCCGATGCCCGCTGCGCCTCTACCTCGGGGTCGACGCGGGTTGCGCCTGGGCGTGTGGATTCGGCGCCCACATCAATCATGTCGGCGCCGAGGCGGACGAGGTCATGCGCGTGGGCCACGGCGTCGTCGATGGCGAGCCACTGCCCACCGTCCGAAAATGAGTCCTCGGTGACGTTGACGATGCCCATGACCATCGTGCGGCCGGGCGTGGACAAATCTGCAACTGTAACCATTGTTATCCCCTAATCAGACTGAGAACTTCGGCGCGGGAGGCCGCATTGCGCTGGAAACCGCCGCGCACCGCACTGGTAGTAGTGATCGCGCCCGGCTTGCGGATGCCCCGCATGCCCATGCACATGTGCTCGCATTCGATGACCACAATCACCGATTGGGCTTCAAGCTTTGCGACGAGGGCGTCGGCGATTTGGCTGGTCAGACGCTCTTGGACCTGGGGGCGTTTCGCGTACATGTCCGCCAGGCGGGCCAGCTTGGACAGGCCCGTGACCTTGCCCTCCTTGTTCGGGATGTAGCCGATGTGCGCCTTGCCGTAGAACGGCACCAGGTGGTGTTCGCAGGTGGAGTAGATCGGGATGTCGCGCACCAAGACCAGTTCCTGGTGGTTCTCCGCGAAGGTGGTCCCGAGGACCTCTGTGGGGTCTTTGTGCAAGCCGGCGAAAGTTTCGGCATAGGCGCGCGCGACCCGTGCAGGCGTGTCCTGCAGGCCCTCGCGATCCGGGTCCTCGCCCACGGCAATAAGCAGCTCGCGCACCGCGGCTTCAGCGCGGGCGTGGTCGAAGTCGGCGACTGCGGGGATATTGGGGTTCTTGTCCATCTTTAGTCCCTCCGGTGCTTTCCGGGGTCGTCACTATCAGCGTGGTCTGCCGGATCATCCGGCAGCTGTGGCTCAGGTGCTTCTGGTTGCGCGACCTCAGTGGGGTCAACCTTCGGCATCTGCGTGGTTTCTTCCTCAGACGGCCAGGCGTGGTCGGGCCGCTCGTGCTCCGGGAGGCGGAAACCGATCTGCTCCTCCGGCTGCTGCTGGCTCTGCTCGCCGGAACCATAGTTCTTCACACCGGGGTGTTCGGCGGGAGCCTGCTGCGCTGGTTGCTCCGGCTGCGCTGGTTGCTCCGGCTGTGCCGGCTGGCTCGGGGTGCCCGGCCATGCGCCACCTGGCACCTGCCACCCAGCTGGCGGCTGCTCGCCGTCGTAACGTGGTGGCTGCGCGCTGCGGCCGGGCTGCTTGCCCGCACCGATCGCGGTGGAACCAGCATTCGCCGGATTCGGCGCCCCAGCGTTGCGCTTGGCCTGCTCCTCACGTTCCTTCGCGCGCTTGGCACGCGCCGCGCGCGAGGCCTCCAGCAGGGAGAACTGCTTCGGCGGCTCTTCGCCGCGTTCCTCGGCCAGCTCCACAGGTGTCTTCACTGGCTCGTATCCGGCCTGCTGTGGGAAGCGCTCGTCGAGAAGCTCCAGGCCCGAAGGCTGCGGCTCGATGTCGTCGAAAATCACTTCCAAGTCCGGGCGGCGCAGAGTTTCCTTCTCCAGCAGCTTGGTAGCCAGAGTGTCTAGGTACTCGCGGTGATCGCGCAGGATGGTGTAGGCGCGCTCGTGGGCGGCGTCGATCAGCGCGTGGACTTCGCGGTCGATCGTCTCGGCCACGTGCGGGGAATAATCCAGGGATCCCCCACCGCCGCGACCAGAGAAAGGATCGCCCTGCTCATCGCCGTACTTCACGGTGCCCAGGCTCGCACTCATGCCGTACTCGGTGACCATGGCGCGCGCGATCTTCGTGGCCTGCTCAATATCGGCCGATGCGCCCGTGGTGGCCTCGCCGAAGACCAGCTCCTCGGCGGCGCGCCCACCCATGGCGAAGACTAGGCGGGCGTAGAGCTCATCGCGGTTGTACATGCCCTTATCGTCCTCGGCGGCGGTCATCGCGTATCCGCCGGTGCGGCCGCGGGCAAGGATCGTCACCTTATACACGCGCTCGATATCCTTCAGCGCCCAGGCAGACAGGGTGTGGCCGCCTTCGTGGTAGGCGGTGATCTTCTTCTCGCGCTCAGAGATCACGCGTGAGGAACGGCGTGGCCCGCCGATCACGCGGTCGGTTGCCTCTTCCAGGGCGTCGGCGGTAATCACGTTGCCACCGATGCGCGCGGTCAGCAGCGCCGCCTCATTCAGCACGTTGGCCAGGTCGGCGCCACTCATGCCGGCGGTGCGCTTGGCCAAAGAGTCGAGGTTGGCGTCGTCGGCAAGCGGCTTGCCCTCCGCGTGCACCTTGAGGATCTGGGCGCGTCCCGCCAGGTCCGGGTTGGTCACGGGGATCTGGCGGTCGAAACGGCCCGGGCGCAGCAGAGCCGGGTCCAGGATGTCGGGGCGGTTCGTCGCCGCCATCAGGATGACGCCTTCGCGGTCGCCGAAACCGTCCATTTCGACGAGCAACTGGTTCAGCGTCTGCTCGCGCTCGTCGTGACCGCCGCCCATGCCGGAGCCACGCTGGCGGCCCACCGCATCAATCTCGTCGATGAAGATGATGCACGGCGAGTTCTCGCGGGCCTGCTTGAACAGGTCACGCACACGCGAGGCACCCACGCCGACGAACATTTCGACGAAGTCCGAACCCGAAATGGTATAGAACGGCACGCCGGCCTCACCTGCAACGGCGCGGGCCAGCAGCGTCTTACCCGTTCCAGGAGGGCCGTAGAACAGCACGCCGCGCGGAATCTTCGCGCCCAGCTTCTCGTAGATGGAAGGGTCCTTGAGGAAGTCCACGACTTCTTGCAGCTCGTCCACGGCATCGTCGGCACCTGCGACATCCTTGAAGGTGTTGTCGGGGTTGTCCTTCGTCATCTCCTTGGCCTTGGAGCTGCCGATGCCGAACATGCCGCCTGACTGCATGCGGTACATGAAGAAGAACAGCAGGCCGAAGATCAGGATCATCGGCAGCATGAAGCTCAGAATGCTCATCAGGAAGGAATCCTGCGTGACATTCGTCGTGTATTCTTCAGCGCCGGAGTTGGTCACCGCGTCGAACACCTGGGGGGTGGTCCGCGCGGGGTATTGCGTCATGATCTCTTCGACGCCTTCACGCTCTTCTACCGTGATCGGCTCATGCAGGGTGAGACGCAGACGTTGCTCGCGGTCATCGATTTGGACCTCTTTGACGTTCTGGTTTTCCAACTGCTCCATTGCGATGGAGGTTTCCACGCGCTGGAAGCTGCGGGTGTCGTCGCCAAGCAACGTAAAGAGGTACAAAATCATCAGCACTACGGCTGCGATGATGCCGTAGCGCAAGACTTTCGAATTTTTCATTGAATACTTTCGTCAACCGGAAAAGTAGCTACTGGGTGTAACGGTTCACCCGGGGTTTTCGTTCCCCGGTCTTCTGCCTGGTCTAATGGTTGTCGCTGTACACACGCGGATGGAGCGTGCCGACGAACGGCAGGTCGCGGTAGCGTTCTGCATAGTCTAGGCCGTAACCCACCACGAACTCGTTGGGAATATCGAAACCAATGTCCAGCAGGTCCACGTCGGCTGTCTGGATCTCTGGCTTGCGCAGCAGCGTGATCGCGCGCAGGGAGCGGGGGTGGCGGCCGCGCAGGTTCTTCATCAGCCAGCTCAAGGTCAGGCCGGAATCGATGATGTCTTCGACGATGAGGACGTCGCGGTCAGCGATTTCCTTGTCCAAGTCCTTCAGGATGCGCACCACGCCCGAGGAGGTGGTCGAGTTGCCGTACGACGACACCGCCATGAACTCCATCTCCGAGGGGATGGACAAGGCGCGTGCGAAGTCGGTGAGCATGAACACCGCGCCCTTGAGCACGCAGACCAAGATGAGGTCTTTTTCGCTGTCGGCGTACTGTTTGCTCACCACGTCGGCAAGTTCCTGGATACGCTCCTGGATTTCTTCCTGGGTGATTAGGACCGCTTCAACATCGTCGCCGTAGCGGTTGGCAGGTACGTTGAAGTCTTTCTTGTCATGCATGTCAGTCATGGACGCCCTCGAATACTCGCTGAAAGGTGGCTGCTGGGAATTGTGGCCCTTAGTCTAGTTATTGCTGACTAAGTGGGGAAACTGTGCCCGCCCCCGTTCTGTCCTAGCGCGCGGCAACATAGTCCGTGGCGATCACGGACGGCTCCGCCTTTTCTTCGCCGACGTTACGCAGGTTCATCGCTGTGAGGTCCTCCGTGGTCAGGTCGCGGTTGATCGCGGCGAGCGCGTCGAGGGCTTCCTGAGGTACGCCGCCGGCGGTGTAGATCGGCAGCACGTTTTGCGGCAGGATCATATTTTCCGGGTCCTCTAGCTCGACCAGCTCCACCTCGTTGCCGTCGGAGTCCAGGTGGGGCGAGGTGGTGTAGATGTCGGCCACCGTGGCTTCTCCCTGCAGGAGTGCGGCGATGGTCAGGGGGCCGCCGCCGTCGGAGATGGGGTTCATGGTGATGGAGTCCGCCGGCACGTTGTATACCTCGTCGAGGCCTTGCGGGCCGTAGGGTCGCTCGGCCAGCTCGGGGTTGCCGGCCAGGACGATGGAATCAATCGCCGAGAGGTCGTAGAGCGTGCTCAGGTCATACTGCTCGGCGACTTCCGGGGTGACCATGTAGGCATCTTTGGATTCGGCCGGGGCGTACTCGCCTGCTGCTAGGGCTTCGGGGAGAGCGTTTTCTACCTCCGCGTACACCGCCTCCGCGTCGGCGCCCTGCTCGATATCCGCTCCGTAGAACTGGGAGAGGTTGCCGGTGTATTCGGGCACGATGTCTACCTCACCGTTTTCCAGGGCAGACAGGTACACCTCCCGCGAGCCAATGCCGGAGGTGACCTCCACGTCGAAGCCGGCCTCGCGCAGCGCCTCGGCCCACACCTGCCCGATGATTTCAGATTCGGGGAAGTTGGCGGTGCCGATCGTAATCGTATCTGCGCCACCACCGTTGTCTGCCTGGTCGGTGGCCAACGGGTCCTCAGACGCGCACGCGGTGACCGTGAAGCTGGTCGCGGCGAGTGCGGCCACAGCCAGCGGGGCGCGGCGTGCGGGGAGGGAGAAGAAGTGTGTCATGACTGCCTGATTCCTTTCGGTTGCGCCAGCTTCTGGCCGGCGGCGAGGATGAGGTCAAAGATGAGTGCAAGGAGAGCGACGAGAATGGCGCCTGCCAGCATGAGGGGATAATCCCGCAGCGCCAGCCCGTCAATGAGGTAGCGGCCTAGGCCCGACAGCCCGATATAGGCGACAATGGTGGCCGTCGCGATCACCTGGACGGTCGCGGAACGGATACCGCCGACGATACCCGGCGCGGACAGCGGTAGTTCGACCGCGCGCACGATATGGGCTTCGGAAAATCCGGAGGCGCGCGCGGAGTCCACCACGTCGCGTGGGATGGCGACGAACCCCGAGACGGTCGCGGCGACGATCGGCGGGATCGCCAGGATGACCAGCACGATGATGGAAGGCACGATGGGCATGCGTACCCCGATGCTCATCTCCAGGGTCAGCCACGTCAGCAGGCCCAACGAAGGCAACGCGCGCATCGCCCCAGAGAGCGCGACCACCGCGTTGGCGCCGCGCCCGCTGTGCCCGATGGCGATGCCCACCGGCAGCGCGATCAGGGCCGCGATCCCCACGGAGACCAGCGTGTACAGCACATGGTGAAGCGTGCGCGCGCCGATACCCTGGTCGCCGGACCAGTTCTCCGCGGTGGTGATGAAGCTCAACGCTTCGACAAGGAAGTTCATCGGGCTGCCCTCCTCGACCTAGTCCAGGGCATCAGCCACTTGCCGACGATCACCAGTACCAAGTCCACCACGACCGCTAACAGCACCGTGCCGATCAGGCCGGCCATGATCTGGGTGGGGAAATTGCGCTGGAAGCCTTCAGTAAACAGGGTGCCTAGGGACTGCACGCCGATCAGCGCGCCCACCGAAATCAACGAGATCGTGGACGCCGACACCACGCGCAGTCCCGACAAAATCACAGGACCCGCCAACGGCAGATCCACGCTGGCGATGCGCCGCGGGGTGGCATACCCCATGGCAATCGCGGACTGGCGCACACTATCCGGCACCGTATCGAAAGCATCCGCAGTCGAACGGACCTGCAGCGCCAGCCCATACAAGGTCATGGCCACCACCACGTTGATGGGAGACAGCATCGAGGTCCCCAGAATCAGCGGCAAAATAATAAACAGCGCCAGCGAAGGGATCACGTACAGCAAACTGGTGGCCGCCACCACCCACTCACGCACACGCGGGTAGCGGTGCGCCACCCACCCGATCGGCAAGGCCAGCACGAACGCCGCTGCGATCGCCGGGATCGCCAGCAGCAGATGGTCGACCGTCAGGTCCCAGATCCGCGGAAAATTGGCCCCGATCCAGTCCCACCTCATAGGCGTTCGGCCCCATCGTCGTAAAGCCCTACGACCTTGCCGCGCGTATCGACGACCACCTCAACGCCATCGCGGCGCTCCACGTGCAGCTGGCGGGAATCCATCCCGACGAAATGACGAACCTCCCCGTTGGCAGGGTCGGTGATGAAATCATGCGGAGTACCGGCCTGCTGGATGCGGGCGCGTTCGCCGAGCAAGACGATATCGTCGCCAAGCAAAAAAGCCTCATCGATATCGTGGGTGACCAGCACGATCGTCTTGCTCCACCGCTGCTGCAACTCAAGGACCTCGCGCTGCAGCTCACGCCGGACCACCGGATCCACAGCGCCGAAGGGCTCATCCATCAACACGATTGTCGGATCGGCCACCAGCCCGCGCGCCACCCCGACGCGCTGTGCCTGCCCGCCCGAAAGCTCACCCGGGTAGCGATCAAAAAGCGCCGCATCCAAGTGAACGCGCTCCAACCACTGCGCCGCCCGCTCCCGCGCCTGCGCCTTGCTAGCCCCCGACAGCCGGGCCACCGCCGCCACATTCTCCAGCGCGGTCTTGTGCGGCAGCAGGCCGGAATTCTGCATCACATACCCGATGGAGCGGCGCAGATGCACCGCGTCCTCCTCGGCGATGTCTTTGCCGTCGATACGCACCTGGCCCGCGCTCGGGTCCACCATGCGATTGATCATGCGCAGCAGTGTCGTCTTGCCGCAGCCGGAGGGTCCGACAATCACGGTGGTCGCACCGCCTGTGATGGCGTAGCTAAACGACTCCACAGCGGGGGCCGTCGCGCCGGGGTATGTCGTGGTCACATTGTCGAACTCGATCATGGTCCTACCCACACTACCGACCCCACGACAAATAAGCCTGTTTTTATCCGTTTATTTCCGTCCCGCGCATCACCAGGCGCCCGCCCTCGCGCACCACCGCCAGCCCGCCACCTACCGGGATCGGGCCCTGCCCACGCCAGTGCGTACACAGCCGCGCGATCTCGCTTATCGACGACGCACTGGGCACTATCCCATTCTCGTGCAGCCACGCAGCAATTTTGCGCTCACGCACCGCGGGATGATCTCCAGCAAGAGCAGCGCAATCAGTTGTGGGCCGCGCCAAAGGCGTGAGGAAATCTTCCGTGGCGACCAGCTGCTCAGCGGCATGCGCCAACGGTTCGACTGCATCCCCGCCCAGGACCTCCGCCAGCAGGGGCAGCACTTCTTGGCGGACCCGCACTCGTCGATAAGCACTGTCCGCGTTCATCGGGTCCTGCCAATACGCCAGACCAAGTTCTTGGCAGGCGCCCACCGTGTCCGCGCGGCGAACGCTCAACAGCGGGCGCACCACCTGACCGGCGCGCTCACTCATCCCGATGGGACGCGCGCGCAACGCCATCAACAGCAGGGTCTCGGCCTGATCGTCGCGGGTGTGCCCTACCCAAATATCGCGGCCACCAGCCACCTCATGCAAAGCGGCGTAGCGGGCGGTGCGGGCCTGCGCCTCCACATTGCCCGGCGCGACCTCCACCGCGACAACCCGCGCAGGCACGCCAAGGCTGCGGGCCTGATCCGCGGCCTGCTGCGCGATCGCGGCCGAACCTTCCTGCAGGCCATGATCAACCACCACGGCCTCCACGTCCTTCTTCTCCGCGGCGGCTGCCGCCACCAGAGCCAACGAATCAGGCCCACCAGACAGGCCCACCACCGCCGGGCCCTCCCACCGGCGCACCGCCTGCCGACACGCCAAGAAGTGCGGCGAATGACGCGGCCAGAACGGGTCCATCAGAAATCGCGCAGGGCCGAGGCCATCGTGTCCATTGCCCGGCGTGCCGGGTCGATCTCTACCCCGTTGGAGAGGAACGCGAAGGTGTACACGTTGCCTTTATCGCTGGTCACGGTGCCGGCCAGTGCGTTGACGCCGGTGAGGGTGCCGGTTTTGGCGCGTACCCAGCCTTTGCCCTGCAGGTCACCGTAGCGGGTGGTCAGGGTGCCTTCACCACCGGCGACGGGCAGGGTTGTGAGAAGCAGCGGGATCTCGTCCTCGCCGGCGCTGCGGACGAGGATGTCGTCGATAAGCGCCGGCGTGATGCTGTTCACGGTGGACAGGCCGGAGTTGTCGGCGAGGGTGACGTCGGTCAGGTCGAAGCCGTGATCGCGCAGCACGTCGAGGGTGTGCTGCGGGGCGTTGACCACAGCACTACTATCGCCGACCACCGCGGCGGCGACCTCGCGCCCGATCGCTTCGGCCATGACGTTGTCAGAGTTTTTCATCATCACACGCAGGCGCTCGATCAGCTCGGGCGACTCCACCTCGGCCACGACTTCGGCGGCGTCGGGGGCCTCGGAAAAGCCCACGGTGGTTGCACCCACCTGGTCGGCCACGGCCTGCGCCACGTCGAGTGCCGGGGTGTGGGAGCGCGGCACATCACCCTCGGACGCCCCGATGCGGCCGCCGTTGATCATCACCGGCTGCAGTGGCGCCACGTACCCGGAGTCCACGTTTTCTGGGTCCCACTCGGGCATCATTTCTTGCTGGCCTGCCCACGCGCGCGTATCGACGAAGACCGCGTTGGCCTCGCCGATCTGCTCGGCAAGCTGGGCGATGGTCTCCTCGGTGAACCACACATCGCCGGCGGCCTTGATGACCACGTCGCCCTCATTGGCGCCGCGCACCACCTGGGTGGTGATCCGGTCCGTGGGCTCCAGCGTGTACAAGGCCGCCGCGGCGGTGAGGACCTTCGTCGAGGAGGCCGGCGTCAGCGGTTGTTCGGAGGAGGCGTCGAAAAGCACCTCACCTGTGAAGCCGTCGGAAACGCGGGCGTGGAAAGTGCCCAAGGCGGGATCGTCGGCAAGCGCCTGCAAAGTGGCGGTCAATGCGTCCCGGTCGATCGGGTCCGGCGTAGCGGGGACCAGGATGTCCGTGGCCGTGGGCAGGCTATATGCGGGGGCGACCTCAAGCTCGGATAGTTCCGAATGGACGTAATAGCCCGTACCCGCGACGGCGCCGACCGCGCCGAGGGCGACCACCGTCGCGATTGCTGCCACTGTTTTCTTCCCACTCACAAGCAACCAGCATACGCAAGGTAAGGTAGAACATGATTTTCACGCCTATAGATAAAGGAGTACGCCCCATGGCCATTGAAGTCATCATCGAAATCCCTAAGGGTTCGCGCAACAAGTACGAAGTGGACCACGAAAGCGGCAAGATCTTCCTCGACCGCTACCTGTTCACCCCCATGGCCTACCCTGCGGACTACGGCTTCATCGACAACTCGCTTGCCGACGATGGCGACCCACTCGACGCGCTGGTCATCACCCCAGAGCCCGTATTCCCAGGCGTGACCGTCATCGCCCGCCCCATCGGTGTGTTCAAGATGACCGACGAGGCTGGCGGCGACGACAAGCTACTCTGCGTTCTCGACGACGTGCGCTACGAGAAGTACCAGGACATCGACGACGTCGACGACTTCACCAAGGACGAAATCGAGCACTTCTTCGTCCACTACAAGGACCTCGAGCCAAACAAGCACGTCACCGGCTCCGGTTGGGGCAACCGCGAAGAGGCAGAGCGCATTCTGCAGGACTCCCTTGACCAGTTCAAGAAGGTTGGCGACAACTCTCGCGAGAACCTCGAGGCCGAGAAGGAAGCAAAGACCGAAAACTAAGGGCTTTACTTTCCTGCGCAGGCTTTAAAACCGCGTAAACTTGGGCAGCATGAAGGAAGTTAACGTAAAAGAAGTTCCCGACAATGCCCAGCTAATCGACGTACGCGAGGTCGACGAGTTTGAGGAGGTTCACGCCAAAGGCGCTGTGAACCTGCCCTTGAGCAACCTCACCCACCTGGCAGACAAGATCGACCCGGACCAGCCGATTTACCTGATCTGCCGCTCCGGTGGCCGCAGCGCCCAGGCCGCGGAGTACCTAGAGAATGTCCGCGGCTGGGAGGCCATCAACGTGCTTGGTGGCACCACCGAATGGGTGGAGCAAGGCCTACCCACTGAGTAACTGAGTCTTTCTAGCTCACCGCCGTCATCGTTTTGCGCGATGGCGGCGGTTTTCTTTGTGCCCTTGGCCATCTTGCACCAGGTCCCTCCCCCTATGACCAGGGGCTTTAGATTGCAGCGGTGCAAGATGGCGCCATCCTGCACCGCTGCCAAATAAACCCGCAGGTCACGTGACCCCTGACCTGGTGCAACTTTGCCCCAAATCAGTGGGCGCACCACAATCATTTTACTTTCTAAAGATAGATTCCTACCATAGTGGACATGTCACAGCCGATTACTCTCCCCGCAGCACTGCTGTCCTCCCCCTCGTTCCAGATTGAGCGCGTCCGCCGCCGCACGCGCGACGAGGTCGAGGCTGTGCTGGCGAAAGAAGACACCACGATGCGCGAATACTGGGTACTCACCTGCATCGTTGAAGAAAACGCAGCTTCCCAAACCCACCTTTCAGAAACTCTGGCGATCGACGCCTCCGACATGGTGCGCCTCATTGATGCGCTAGAGAAGCACGGGTGGGCCGCACGCGAGCGCGATGCCGATGATCGCCGCCGCCAGATCATCGCACCCACCAAGGAAGGCAAGAAGGCGCAGAAACACCTGTCCACCCTTGTCGCTGAAGCAGAGGACCGCGCCCTAGACGCGTCGACGACGAAGCAGCTGAAGCATTTGAAGAAGCTGACTAAGGCGATCCTCAAGGAAGAGGACTAGTGCAGCAGTTCCACGCAAGTGATAAGGCTCCCGCTCCGCGCACACTGATCGATATCCTGGTCGCCACCGCCTCGGAGTTTCCGGAGGCCGCGGCGATCGACGATGGCGATGTGGTCACCTACGCCGAGCTCCTCGAGGAGGTCCAGGCGTGGTCCGCTGAGCTGCATCGTAACGGGATTCGTCGTGGGGATCGCATCGGCATCCGCATGACTAGCGGTTCGCGCGAGCTCTACACGGCGATCCTAGCCACGCTTTACGCCGGCGCCGCTTACGTGCCCGTGGACGCGGATGATCCGGACGAGCGCGCGGAGTTGGTCTTTTCGGAAGCCAGCGTGAACGGCATGTTCACCGACGATGGCTTCCGCATGCTTTCCGACGATCGCTCCGGCGACACCGAGCTGCCAGCGCTTGACGACGACGCCTGGATCATTTTTACCTCCGGTTCCACCGGCACCCCGAAGGGTGTGGCAGTGCAGCACCGTAGTGCAGCCGCTTTCGTGGACGCGGAGGCGCGCATCTTCTGCGCCGATAATCCGCTGGGCCCTGAGGACCGCGTGCTCGCGGGTCTCTCGGTCGCGTTTGATGCCAGCTGTGAAGAAATGTGGTTGGCGTGGCGCTCGGGCGCGTGCCTGGTGCCGGCCCCGCGTTCTTTGGTGCGTTCGGGCCAGGACTTGGGTCCGTGGCTGATCCGCCGCGACATTACCGTCGTGTCCACTGTTCCTACCCTGGCTGGCCTGTGGCCCGCGGAGGCGCTCGACCACGTGCGCCTGCTGATTGTCGGCGGTGAGTCGTGTTCGCAGGAGCTCGTCGATCGGCTTGCCACGCCAGAGCGCGAAATGTGGAATACCTACGGCCCCACGGAGGCCACCGTTGTTGCGTCGGCCGCACAGTTACATCCGGGTCAGCCGGTGGGCATTGGTCTGCCTTTGGACGGGTGGGACCTGGCGGTCGTCGATAAGAACGATGAGCAGGTGGGATACGGCGAGGTCGGCGAGCTGATCATCGGCGGTGTTGGCCTGGCGCGTTATCTAGATCCGGAGAAGGATGCGGAGAAGTATGCGCCGATCCCCACGCTGGGCGCGGAGCGGGCGTATCGCTCGGGCGACCATGTGCGCTTGGAGGAGGACGGCCTGTATTTCGTGGGGCGTGTTGACGATCAGGTGAAGATCGGCGGCCGGCGCATCGAGTTGGGCGAGGTGGACGCGAATGTGGCCGCCCTGCCGAACGTGTACAACTCGGCGGTGGCGGTGCAAAAGACCGGCGCGGGCGATTCCGTGCTGGTCGGTTACGTGTCGCTGGATGATCCGGACCTGGGCTTTGATCACCAGCAGGCCCAGGAGCAGCTGGCGGAGACGATGCCGGCGGCGCTCGTGCCGCGCATGTGCGTGATGGATGAGCTGCCCGTGACCACCTCCGGCAAGGTGGATAAGAAGGCGCTTCCATGGCCGCTGCCCGGCGTGGGCGTGGAGGCAGCGGGACTGACCCCGACCGAGTCCTGGCTGGCTGAGATCTGGGTGGACGTGCTGGGCGTGTCCGTCGACGACAAGAATGCGGATTTCTTTGAGCTCGGCGGTTCTTCGCTGGCCGCCGCGACCCTTGTGGGGCGGGTGCGCGAGAAGGTCCCCACGGTCGCGGTGCGCGATCTTTATGATCACCCGCGTTTGGAAAAGCTTGCGGAGACGATCGATAAGATCGCTGCCGATCGGGGCATTTCGCTTAACGACGATACCCCTGCCGAAATCCGCACTGTCACACCCGTGGGGGCTAGCACACGTGTTGCCCAAACGCTGTTCAATGTGGCTGCGATGACGCTGCAGGCGGCCAGCTTTGTGTCTTTGTGGCTGGTGGTCTCCAACGTGTTGTTCATGGTGGGTATCGAGTGGGCGGTGCACACCAACTGGTGGTTGGTCGTCGTTCTTGTTCTTGTGTTTGCCACTCCCCTGGGCCGGATTCCGATCGGCGGGCTGGGCGCTCGCCTGCTCATCGGTTCCATAGAACCGGGCACTTACCCGCGCGGTGGTAGGACCCACCTGCGGATTTGGATGGCGGAGCGCTGGGCGGATGCTTCTGGCTCGCGTGCCATTTCGGGTGCGACCTGGGTGAACTATTATGCACGCCTGCTGGGTGCTTCGGTGGGCCGGGGTGTGGACCTGCACTCGCTGCCACCAGTCACCGGTCTGCTGAGCTTGGGTGACCACGCCGCCGTGGAACCCGAAGTGGACCTCAGCGGCTACTGGGTGGACGGCGATGTGGTGCACGTCGGCCAGATCACGATTGGCGACGAGGCCCGCATTGGGGCTCGCTCCACCCTCTTGCCGGGGACGGTCGTCGGCACGCGCGCCCATGTTGAGGCGGGCTCCACCGTGACCGGTGATAAGCCGATCAAGAAGGGGGCGCGGTGGTCTGGGTCGCCGGCGAAGAAGGTCGGCCGTTCCAAGCACCGCTTCCCCGATGAGCTGCCGCCGCGGCGTTCGTACTGGGTGTGGGGCTACGGGCTGACGTCGCTGGCGCTGGAACTACTGCCCGTGGTGGCTGCCGCCCTGGCGGTGGCCGTGACCGTCGCGCTGATCGAGACCACCGGCGGCAATCCTTATGTGGGCGCGCTGCTGTTCGCCCCGCTTGGTGGGCTGGCGATGTTCGCGTTCACCATGGTGGCGACATGGATCGGCGTGCGTGTTCTGCAGATCGGGCTGAAACCTGGGGTGACCCCGGTGCGTTCCTTCGGTGGTTGGCGGATCTGGGCGATCACCCGCTTGATGGACGATGCCCGCACCCGCCTCTTCCCGCTCTACGCTGGCGCGATTACGCCGGCGTGGCTGCGTAGCCTGGGCGCGAAGATCGGCACGAACGCTGAGGTATCCACCGCGGTCATGCTGCCCACCCTCACCGAGGTGCGCGAAGGCGCCTTTCTTGCCGACGACACCCTGATCGGCGGCTACGAACTTGGTGGTGGCTGGATGATGACTGGTGAGGCCACCGTCGGAAAGCGCTCCTTCGTGGGTAACTCGGGCATTACCGCGCCCGGGCGCAAACTGTCCAAGAACTCGTTGGTGGCCGTGCTCTCGTCGACGCCGAAGAAGGCGAAGGCGGGAACAAACTGGTGGGGTTCCCCGCCTGAGCGGATGCGTCGCGTCGAAGTGGAGGACGCTGCCGGTGAGGCGCGCACCTATTCCCCATCGCTGGGGATGAAGGTGGCCCGCGGGTTCATTGAGACCATGCGTCTGTTGGCGCCGATGACTTTCGCGCTGATCGCGGCCGGGGTGGCTGGTGGATTCCACTACCTGCTGGATTCTTTGGGCGTATGGGCGCCGTTCGTCTTCGGCGGCCTGATCTTGATGGCAGCCGGTTTGGTCGCGATGCTGGTGACCGTGGTGGCGAAGTGGGTGTGCGTGGGCACGCATCGCCCCGGCGACCACCCACTGTTCAGCTGGTTCGTGTGGCTCAATGAGTTGCAGGATGCTTTCGTGGAGGCCGTCGCCGCCCCGTACTTCCTCAACCCGGTCTCCGGTTCGGGTGAGCTGAATCTGGCGCTGCGGGCGCTGGGTGTGAAGGTGGGCCGGGGCGCGTGGATCGAGTCCTACTGGTTCCCCGAAACCGACCTATGCTTTGTCGGCGAGGGCGCGACCGTTGGCCCTGGCACCGTGGTGCAAACACACCTGTTCCAGGACCGTGTGATGAGCTTGGACACCGTCACCATTGAGGCCGGTGCCACCTTGGCGGCGCACTCTGTGGCGTTGCCGGCATCGTCGATAGGCGAAGGCGCGACCGTGTGGCCGGGCTCCCTGATGATGCGCGGCGACCAGGTTCCCGCCGGCACTGTGTGGCAGGGCAACCCGATCGAGCCGCGCAATTAGCTGAGTTGAATCAGAGCTGGTTTAGTACAGCGCTGGGCGGATGTGCTGCCAGGCTGGCTCCAGCTCTTCCTCGAAGTTCTCCCAGTTGTGACGTCCATCGCCCTTGTAGTGGACCTTCTGGTGCGTCATGCCGGCAGCGCGCATCGCGTTGTCCAGGTTGCGGGTGCACTGCAGCACGCCGTTTTCAAGGACGTAGCCAACGACCATGCCTTCAGTAGAGGACTCGTCTTCGGTAGGCACCGGGGAGATTCCACCATCAGCTGCGGAGAGGTATACAGGCATGTTGGCGAGGCCCTCCGGATGCGCGACGGTGTTATGACGGCGCCACTGCTCGCTACCATAAGGGCCGAACATGTTGGTCACGTCGCCGCCGCGAGATTCCACGACCGCGCTGGTGATCTGGTAGCCGATGGAATCCATCGTCGAGTAGCAACCTGATAGGCCGAAGACGCCGTCGAACTTATCTGGGTGGGTCGCCGCGAGGTGAACCGCGCCGGTCGCGCCCATAGAGAGGCCGCCGATGGCGCGCTTGCCATTGAACTGGATGTCTGGCTGCTCCTCAATGAGTGGCAGCAGCTCCTCCATGATGAACGTCTCCCACTTCTGGCGGCCAAGTTTTGGATCGTCCTCCGCCCAGTCGGCGTACCAGGTGCCGTTGGCGTCGAGTGGGAAGACGAGGGTGGCAGGTTCGTCGCCAAATGTCTCATCAATCTCTTCTTCGCCTGGGCCGTAGAGCCAGCCGGAGCGGATTGGTGCCTCCACGCCGTCCAGCATCACGACGATTGGCCCCTCGGACTCTGCGGTCGGGCGGACATCGACGAGGATGTTCCTACCCATCGATGGGGATGCGACGGTCCAGCGCTCGATGCGACGCTCTGCCGCACTGGGCGACTGCGGCGAGGTCTCGCGGTTGACCAGACGTACTTCGGTGATCGTTGGATCGACCGGATAGGGGTAGCCTTCCGGCAGCTCAACGAAATCATCCGGGACAGAGAACGCGCTCGAACCAGGGAGGGTGACGGAACTTAGGACGGCTTCGATCGCTGCAATTGAGGACAGTGGGCGCTGGCTTGAGTTAGCGATGAGCTCACGAAACCGTTGGTCAGAGTTTTCACTGCTTTCCGGGCTGGAGCTGCTGCTGAGGCTGGAGCCGGTTGCAGACGGGTCAGCTTGACTCGACTGTGCGTGCGCGACGCTTGTTGATCCTGCTGCCACAGCAATACTGGTAAGGATTGATGTAGCAAGCACCACTGGCTTACTTGAAGTAGATACTTTTATCATGTTCTTAAGTCAACAATATTCCGACCGAATTGGCTACTTAATGAGTAAATTGTCATAAAGCGGGGGCATTATTAGCTTGCCCTCAACTACTCTCCGCGGAAAACCGGCGTTCTCCTCTCCTGGCGGGCGCGACCGACTTCGCGGAAATCGTCCGACTCCCACGCGGCAGTGCGCGCGGCGTCGCGCTCGACCTCGGTGAAAGGCTGGGAAGAGGCGTGGGCGAGCTCAGCTTTGAGGTTTCGCAGCGTCAGCGGAGCGAGGCCCGCAACGGTCGTGGCCAGCGTGGTCACCGCTTCCTCGCCGCGCTCTGGGAAAAGAAAACCGCAGGCTTGCGCTTCTTCGACGCTCATTGTGGCACCAGCAAGCAGCATCTGGCGCGCACGGGAACCACCAATCAGCAGCTCGAGGTTGCGGACGGTTGCGGTGTCCACGCCGATCGCCATTCTTGCCACCGGGAGCGAAAAGTAGATGCCTTCGCCGCCGCCTGCGACGCGGAGATCGCAGGCCATGGCCAGCAACATGCCGGCGCCGATCGCGGGGCCCTCGATGAAGGCGATCACGGGAACCGGCAAGCGCTGGATATGGGCAAAGAGCTTCTCCAGCTGTGGATACAGCCCACCGCTGAAATCCTTTTCTCCGAGGTCAGCTCCGGCGCTAAATACGGGGCCTTGCGCGGTGATCACAATGGCGCGAGCCCCGTTATCCACGCAGCGGTCGAGTTCGCCTATGAGCTCGTGGCACATTGCGATGTTGAGCGCGTTGCGCTTTTCTGGTCGCGCCAGCTCTAAGCGCCACACGCGATCGTCGATAAGCGAAAGCTCAACGAGGCTAGTCACCGATCTGGTCACGTCCGCGCATCACAAGCAGTGGGTCGGGCTCGCCGACGACCTCGTGATCTTTGTTCGTGTACTCGAACTTGCTGAGGATATAGCGCATCGCGTTGAGGCGGGCGCGCTTCTTATCGTTGGACTTAATGGTGATCCACGGGGACTCATCGGTATCCGTGTAGCGGAACTGCTCTTCCTTCGCGCGGGTATAGTCATCCCACTTGTCCAGGCTGGCCAGGTCCATGGGGGAAAGCTTCCACTGGCGCACGGGGTCGACCTGGCGGATGGCGAAGCGGGTGCGCTGCTCCTTCTGGGACACCGAGAACCAGAACTTCGTTAGCGAAATGCCGGAGCCTAAGATCATGTTCTCCAACATCGGCACCTCGCGCAGGAATTCTGCGTGCTGCGCTTCGGTACAGAAGCCCATGACACGCTCCACGCCGGAACGGTTGTACCAGGAACGGTCGAAGAAGATGATTTCGCCTGCCGACGGGAAATGCTCGATATAGCGCTGGAAGTACCACTGGGTAGCTTCCTTCGACGTTGGCTTCTCTAAGGCGATGGTGCGGGCGCCACGGGGGTTGAGATGCTCGTTGAAACGCTTAATCGTGCCACCCTTGCCTGCTGCGTCACGGCCTTCAAAGAGGATAATGTGGCGCTGGCCGGTGTCCTTGGTCCAGTTCTGCCACTTCAGCAGCTCGATCTGGAGCTGGCGCTTCTTGTGTTCGTATTCGTCGCGGCCCATGCGCTCGTCATAGGGGTAATTCTCGCGCCAGGTTTCAATGGGCTTGCCGTCTGCAGTCAGGAGAACTGGGTCGTCCTCGTCAGAATCGTCGACCGTATAGCCTTCGGTTTCGGCGAGGTCGATCATCGGAAGTTCGTCATCCTTGTGGTCAGCCATATCCTTATGTTACAGCGCCATTACAGCAACCGCTTGATTGGACAGCATTTTCACTTAAGCCATTTGTGCGCTACACGAAAACTCTTCAGCGGGCGCCCCACGCCAGCCCTCGCGAGCCATCTTGCACCGATTCATTTGAGCACCGCAGGTCGCGCGAGAAGGGACCTGGTGCGCTTTTGCCAGGAATGCAAAAACCCACCGCACGAAGCGGTGGGTTCCGTTTTTACGCGCTAGGCGTAAGGGTGCTTATGCAACCAGGCCGATGAGCTTAGCAGCAGCCTCTGCCCACTTGCCGAGAATCTCTGCGAAGCCGGTCAGCTGCTCGACCAGGCCAGTGGAAGAAAGTTCGGACCAGGTCTCCATTGCGTCTGCGAAGTTCTGTGCGGAATCCATGTTTACTCCTTGAAAAGATTTGGTGTTCAGGGTTCTAGCTTAGTTAGAACCCAGTGGGTGACGGGTGATTACTTGCTAGAGCTGAGGAGGCCAGCGGTGGTGTCCCAAGCGGAGGACAGGGTGGTGCCCTCGGTCTTCTCAGCAACGTCCTGGGAGAAGAAGCCGCCCAGGGTCTTGATGATCTCGGCCGGGCCCTCCAGGAACTGGCCGATGTTCTTGCCGAAGGTTGCAACGTTGTTCAGAATGTCCTGGACTACAGAAAGATCCATTGTGTCTCCTCAATTGGAATGCCACCCAGGCGGGTGACAGGAAGTTTTCAATTCACTGACACCCTGTCGGCGTCATCGAGAAATATCTTGTCACAAATTTTTCGTACGTCAAGCGGTGATGCGCTGCGATTATGAAATTTCCGTAACCTTAACGTTATCAATCCGTTGTTCACTTTTCGCTCACAGAATTCACAGACACACTTCTACCTGCAACTATTTCCCCGAGGAAGTTAATGGCGCATGAACTGCACCCAAAGCGTGTAACGCACATGACACAGCATGCGATAAAGCGCATTCCCAAAGCGCCTGGCAGAAAACACATACCCCCGAATGGGTGAAGCCCCGCTTATCGGCGCTGGAATCGTCGATAAGCGGGGCTTAAAAGCTACGCACTTGGGGCGTGCGTTTTACATCATGCCGCCCATGTCACCCATGTCTGGTGCTGCTGCGCCTGCTGGCTCAGGCTTGTCAGCAACGACAGCCTCAGTGGTCAGGAACAGTGCAGCGATGGATGCAGCGTTCGCCAGAGCGGAACGGGTCACCTTCGCAGGGTCATTGATGCCGGAGTCCATCATGTTGACGTACTCGCCGGTCGCAGCGTTCAGGCCCTCGCCATCAGGCAGGTTAGCCACCTTGTCGGCAACAACGCCTGCTTCCAGGCCAGCGTTCAGTGCGATCTGCTTCAGCGGTGCAGACAGTGCCTCACGCACGATCTTCACGCCGGTTGCCTCATCGCCCTCCAGGCCAAGGTCGCCCTCAAGGGACTTCGCAGCCTGCAGCAGTGCCACACCGCCACCAGCCAAGATGCCTTCCTCAACAGCAGCCTTCGCGTTGCGCACAGCGTCCTCGATGCGGTGCTTGCGCTCCTTCAGCTCCACCTCGGTGGCTGCGCCAACCTTGAGCACTGCCACGCCGCCGGCCAGCTTTGCCAGGCGCTCCTGCAGCTTCTCACGGTCGTAGTCGGAGTCAGAGTTCTCGATCTCAGCGCGGATCTGCTTCACGCGGCCGTCGATCTGCTCCTTGTTGCCAGCGCCGTCGACGATGGTGGTCTCGTCCTTGGTCACCACCACCTTGCGTGCCTGGCCCAGCAGACCCAGGTCTGCGGTCTCCAGCGACAGGCCAACCTCTTCAGCGATGACCTGGCCGCCGGTCAGGACAGCCATGTCCTGCAGCATTGCCTTACGACGATCACCGAAGCCAGGTGCCTTCACAGCAACGGACTTGAAGGTGCCGCGGATCTTGTTCACAACCAGGGTGGACAGGGCCTCGCCCTCAACGTCCTCTGCGATGATCAGCAGTGGCTTGCCGGACTGCATGACCTGCTCCAGCAGAGGCAGCAGGTCCTTCACGTTAGAGATCTTGGAGGAGACCAGCAGGATGTATGGATCCTCCAGGACTGCCTCGCCACGCTCCATGTCGGTAGCGAAGTACGCGGAGATGTAGCCCTTGTCGAAGCGCATACCCTCGGTGACCTCAAGGTCCACACCAAAGGTGTTGGATTCCTCAACAGTGATCACGGAGTCCTTGTTTACTTCGCCGTTGCCCACTGCATACATTGCCTCGGCGATCTTCGCGCCGATCTCTGGGTCAGCAGCGGAAATGCCTGCGGTAGCAGCGATCTGCTCCTGGGACTCCACTTCCTTCGCAGCGTCCAGCAGGTCAGCGTTGACCTTCTCTACTGCCGCCTCGATGCCGCGCTTGATGCCCATTGGGTTGGAACCAGCCGCAACGTTGCGCAGACCCTCGCGGACGAGCGCCTGAGCCAGAACGGTAGCGGTGGTGGTGCCGTCACCGGCAACATCGTCAGTCTTCTTCGCTACTTCCTTGACCAGCTCTGCGCCGATCTTCTCATAAGGATCCTCAAGGTCGATTTCCTTGGCGATGGATACACCGTCATTAGTAATGGTCGGCGCGCCCCAGGACTTTTCCAGGACCACGTTGCGGCCCTTGGGGCCGAGGGTGACCTTGACTGCGTCTGCCAGAGTGTTCAGACCGTTTTCGAGGCTGCGACGTGCTTCCTCGTCGAATGCGATCATTTTTGCCATAGTGTTTGTTGCTCCTCTATATAGTGGAAAAAGCGACGACACTCTACGTCTGTGTCCAAGCAGGCGCCCGCGACGGCACGGCTGATGAGTGTGTTTCAGCCTCATCCCACTCGGCGATCAGTTTTTAGCACTCTGATCGTTCAAGTGCTAACACCTTTTTTAGCACTCAGCGCCGACGAGTGCAAGAATTGGGCAGTATGACACCAAACCGTGAACTCATTTTCAAGAACCTGTCCGAGATCGTCGCCTTCAATTCCGTGCACTCAGTGCCGGAGCTTGCCGACGATCACTCCGCAGCCGCACAGTGGGTCGTCGATAAGCTGACCGAAGCTGGACTGGACACCACGGCGTACGCCACGATCGACGGGACCAAGACCATCATCGGCACCAAGGACCCCGTCGGCGATGCCCCGACCGTGCTGCTGTATGCGCACTATGATGTCGTTCCCGCCGGCGACCCCGACGCGTGGACCAGCGACCCCTTCACCCTGACCGAACGCGATGGCCGCTGGTACGGCCGCGGCTCCGCCGACTGCAAGGGCAACCTAGTCATGCACCTTGAGGCCCTGCGCCTTGCCGGCGAATTCGATGCCGGCCTGAAGGTAGTCGTCGAAGGCTCCGAGGAGATGGGCGGCAGCGGGCTGGAGGCGCTTATCGACGATCAACCCGAACTCTTTGCCGCTGATGCCATCTTGATCGCCGATTCCGGCAACTCCGCCGTGGGTGTGCCCACCCTGACCACCATGCTGCGCGGCGGCGCGCGCGTCGATGTCACTGTAGACACCTTGCGCACCGGGGTCCACTCCGGCCAGTTCGGCGGCGCTGCCCCCGACGCGGTCGCAGCGCTGGTGCGCATCCTGGATTCGCTGCGCGACGAGCACGGCCGCACCGTCATCGACGGCGTAGAAACCGCGCAGAAGTGGGAAGGCGAGCCCTATGACCGCGCCCAGTTCCGCGAGGATGCTGGCGTGCTGGAAGGAGTGCAGCTGATGGGCACCGTCGAGGACGAACCCGCCGACATGGTGTGGGCGCGCCCGGCCGTCACCGTGATTGGTTTTAGCTCTACCCCAGTATCGGAGGCGGTCAACGCGGTACCGGCCACAGCGTCGGCAGCGCTCAACCTGCGTGTGCCACCGGCGGTGGATGCGCAGGATACCGTCGATAAGCTCGTGGCTCACCTGGAGGCGCACGCACCGTGGGGCGCCAAGGTCACCGTCACAGCCAGCGATACCAACCAGCCATTTTCCACCGACCCGAACAAGCCCGCTGCGAAGCTTTTGGGCGAGTGCCTCGTGCGCGCCTACGACGCATCCGAGCTGAGCATCGTCGGCTCTGGCGGCTCCATCCCGCTGACCGCGAAGCTGCAGGAAAAGTTCCCTGACGCGGAGATTGCCCTGTTCGGCGTGGAGGAACCGCAGTCGACGATCCACTCCCCCGACGAGTCTGTGGACCCCACGGAGATCGAGAACATCGCCGTGGCCGAGGCCAACTTCCTGCAACAGTTCGGGAAATAATCGTCGGGATGCAACAGCACTATATATAACTGACACTTCGCACCCAACGATTTTTATGGGTAAGGTGTGTGTCGTTGGCCGCGCCTCCTTGACGCCGCCGTTTTTGGGTGTTTCTCAGTTCTACATAGTGTCCGCGTTTGTGGACCGCCAGCCGCTGGGGGCAGCACGCATGGGCGTTGATAGAGCACGGCTTGATGTCTCGTGTCCGTCAATGCAATAAAGAGGAGCTGCCCAACGTGCTCACACTGCTTGTTGCCTTGGCTATCGCGACGATTGCTGCACCCTTCCTCATCAGATCGATGGGGCGGATTGCGTTCTGCCTGCTGGCTTTGGTGCCGGCGGCAGGCTTCGTCTGGATAGTCAGCCTCTTCACCACCGGCGCTTTTGCCCAAGGCGTAGAAATTCGAGCGGCCTATGAATGGATGCCGTCGGCGCATCTCAACCTCGAATTCCGCCTGGACCCGCTGGCTGGTCTGTTCAGTCTTATCATCTTAGGCGTCGGTGCTTTAGTCCTGCTGTATTGCTGGGGCTATTTTGATTCCAATCCCCGGCGCCTTTCCATGTTCGGCGCCCAGATGGTCTGCTTCGCGGCAGCCATGTACGGTCTGGTGATCTCCGACAACTTCCTGTTGATGTACATCTTCTGGGAGATCACCTCCGTTCTATCCTTCCTGCTGGTCGGATACTACGGCGAGCGTGCCTCTTCCCGCCGCGCCGCAGGCCAGGCCCTGATGGTGACCACCCTGGGTGGTTTGTCCATGCTGGTGGGCATCATCTTGTTTGGCCGCCAGACTGGCGTGTGGCGCCTCAGTGAGATCGCCACCTTCGACGCCGTGGGCGAAACCCCTTATGCCACCGCCGCCGTGATTTTGATTCTGGCTGGTGCACTGTCCAAGTCCGCGATTGCCCCGACGCACTTCTGGCTGCCCGGCGCGATGGCTGCCCCCACCCCGGTGTCGGCTTACCTGCACTCCGCGGCCATGGTGAAGGCCGGTATCTACCTGGTCGCGCGCTTAGCCCCGGATTTCAATGCGATTGGCACCTGGCACCTGGTGGTGATTCCGCTGGGCGTGTTCACCATGCTTTTGGGCGGGTGGATGGCGCTGCGCCAGAAGGACCTGAAGCTGATTCTGGCCTACGGTACGGTCTCCCAGCTGGGCTTCATCATGTCGATTATCGGCATCGGTTCGGAAGAGGCTTTGCAGGCGGGCCTGGTGCTCACCTTCAGCCACTCTCTGTTTAAGGCAGCGCTATTTATGATCGTCGGCGCGATCGACCACACCACCGGCACCCGCGATATCCGCGAACTGTCCGGCCTGGGCCGCAAGCAGCCGCTGATAGCCACCTTGGCGGTCATCTCTGCCGCATCGATGGCGGGTATCCCGCCGCTGTTGGGCTTCATCGCTAAGGAAGCAGCGCTGACCAACGCGCTGACCGAGCCGCTGCTGACCGGCATGCCGGGCCAGTTGCTGCTGGTCGGCGTGGTCGTCGGTTCCATTCTGACGATGGCCTACTCCCTCTACTTCCTGTGGGGAGCCTTCTCGACGAAGGAGCTTGCCGACGGCACCGACAACGCCGTGGAGACGATGCACAATATTGGCCCGTCCCTGTGGTTCTCCCCGGCTGTGCTCACCGCACTGACGGTTTTCCTTGGCCTGTTCCCTGGCTGGCTGGACCGCGCGATCACCTCGCACCTCAACGCCCGCTACCCAGAAACCCAGCCGGAGCCACTGGCACTGTGGCACGGGTTTAATATCCCGCTGCTGCTCACCGTGGTCATCATCGTCCTGGGTTCGCTGCTGTTCTGGAAGCGCAAGCTGCTGCAGTACTTCTACGATGAGAAGCCGGCCCTGGGCTCCGCCGACACTGTCTACGACAACACCTTGCGTGGCCTGTCGCAGATCTCCCTGCGTTTGACGGCGTCCACCCAGCGCGGTTCGCTCACCATTAACTTGGGTGTGATTTTCGCCGTGCTCATCTTGGTGCCGCTGGTGTCCTTGATCTTGGGTGAGCGCACCGATATCCGCATGGTGCTGTGGGATAGCCCGTGGCAGGCGATCGCCTCGGTGATCATCATCGTGATGGCTTTCGCCGCAACCCAGATGGAAAACCGTCTGTCCGGCATTATCGCCGTGGGCATGACCGGTTACTCCCTGGCGTTCATCTTCGCGCTGCACGGCGCACCGGACTTGGCGCTCACCCAGACCCTGGTGGAGACCATCGTGATGGTGGTATTCATGCTGGTGCTGCGCAAGATGCCCACCCAGATCGAACCACGGCAGAACCAGGACAACCGCCTGCGTGCGTGGCTGTCCGTGGCCGTGGGCCTGTCGGTGACCATCGTCGCTGTGTTCGCTATCTCGGCGCGCACGGAGCGCCCGATTTCGGATCTCATGCCGGACCTGGCCTACGACATCGGCCACGGCGCCAACACCGTCAACGTGTTGCTCGTGGACCTGCGTGCCTGGGATACCTTCGGTGAGATCTCCGTGCTTGTCATCGCCGCGACCGGCGTGGCCAGCCTGATTTACCGCACCCGCTCCTTCGTGCGCCCGTCGCGTCGCCCAACCCTGTCGACGACGTCTCGTCGCTGGCTGGCCGCCGATGTGGATTCGGAGAAGGCACAGAACCGCTCGCTCATGGTGGACGTGGTCACCCGCGTGCTCTTCCCATCGATGATGGCGCTGTCCCTCTACTTCTTCTTCGCGGGCCACAATGCTCCGGGTGGCGGTTTCGCCGGCGGCCTCGTCGCCGCCTTGGCGATCACCCTGCGCTACCTGGCGGGTGGCCGCGACGAACTGGAAGAGACGCTGCCGATCGACCCCGCGAAGATCCTGGGCACCGGCCTGATCCTGTCGGCAGCCGCCGCAGTGATCCCGATGTTCCGCGGACAACCGCCACTGACCTCGGATTTCGCGGAAGTGACCTTGCCGCTGATCGGCGAAATCGCCATCCCGTCCGCGCTGCTTTTCGACGCCGGCGTATACATCATCGTCGTCGGCCTGATCATGCACATCCTCACCTCCATGGGCGGCCACCTCGACCAGGAGGAAGAGGTGCGCAAGCAGCGCGCACGCGACCGTGCTCGTTCACTCAAGCGCAAGGCAGAATTCCGCCGCCGCCAACAGGAGCAGCGCAAGAAGCGGATTGCTGCTCAGCACAATGCGCCGGGTTCGTCGTCAAGCGCAAGCGAGACATCCGGTTCCACGGTAGCCACCCTGGAAAAGGGCCAAGAAACAGACCACAGTAAGAACCGAGAAGAAGAAAGCGAGGACAAGTAAATGGAAGCCAATCTCTTTCTCATCCTCGCCTCCGGCGCCCTCATCGCGTGTGGCACCTACCTGATGCTGGACCGTGCGATGACGCGCATGCTGATGGGCATCCTGCTCATCGGTAATGGCGCGAACTTGCTGATCCTGCAGGCCGGTGGCTCGGCGGGCTCACCGCCGATCATGAACCGTGACTCTGAGGTCTACGGTGACCAGGTCGCCGACCCACTGGCTCAGGCCATGATCTTGACCGCCATTGTGATTTCGATGGCGATGACCGCGTTCATTCTCGCGCTGGCCTACCGCCAGTACCGTTACCGCACCGCCGACATCATTGAGGATGACTCGGAGGACCAGGCAATTGCGGCGCGTCCGGCCACCGCTTCGGCGGCGCCGGACCATGACGCCTCCGATGACCCTGAAACTGGGCGTCTCACTGCAGAAGGCGACGCCTTCGGCCCGCGTTCATTCGAAGACCCAGTCACGGAGGCCGACGATGACTAGTTTTTCCGCAGAGTACGTCGAAGCGCTGCTTCCGTACATGCCCTATCTGATCCCACTGCCGGTACTCTTGCCGGCGATCGCTGCCGCGTTGGCCCTGCTGTTCGGCAAGCACGTCAACTTCCAGCGCACCATCGCAATCATCACCCTGATCATGCTGATGGTGCTGAACGGCTCGATGATCCTGGTCACCGACCTCGAGGGCATCCAGACCGTCCAGCTGGGCGGGTGGGACGCGCCGATCGGCATCACGCTGGTCGCGGACCGCTTGTCGACGATGATGCTGTTCGTCTCCGCCATCGTCCTGTTCTGTGTGATGTGGTACGCCATCTCCCAGGGTGTTCGCGACGGCACAGACGAAGAGCCAGTGGCTGTCTTCCTGCCGGTGTACATGCTGCTGACCATGGGCGTGAACCTATCCTTCTTGGCGGGTGACCTCTTCAACCTGTACGTCGGCTTCGAGGTCTTCCTCGTCGCCTCCTACGTGCTGCTCACGTTGGGCGCATCGCCGGATCGTGTGCGTGCCGGTATCGGCTACGTGATGGTCTCGATGCTGTCCTCCATGATCTTCCTGTTCGCCCTAGCCGGCGTGTACGCCGCGGTGGGCACAGTGAACATGGCGCAGATTGGTCTGCGGATGGAGGACATCCCGGACGGCACCCGTACCGCCATTTTCGCTACCCTGCTTGTGGCCTTCGGCATTAAGGCGGCGATCTTCCCGCTGGATGCCTGGCTGCCGGACTCCTACCCCACCGCCCCATCGCTGGTCACCGCCGTGTTCGCAGGCCTGCTGACGAAGGTGGGTGTGTACTCGATCATCCGCATGCGCTCCGCCGTGTTCACGGACGGGTCGCTGGATACCTTGCTGATGTGGGTGGCGCTGGCCACGATGATCGTGGGTATTTTGGGTGCGTTGGCGCAGAATGACATCAAGCGTTTGCTGTCCTTTACCCTGGTCAGCCATATCGGCTACATGATTTTCGGTATCGCACTGGGTTCCGCCCAGGGACTCAGTGGTGCGATCTTCTACGCGGTGCACCACATTCTGGTGCAGACCAGTCTCTTCCTCGTGGTTGGACTGATCGAGCGTCAGGCCGGTACCTCGTCGTTACGCAGGCTGGGTTCGCTAATGTACACCGCGCCGGTGATCGCCGTCTTGTACTTCATCCCCGCCATCAACCTGGGCGGTATCCCACCGTTCTCCGGCTTCCTGGGCAAGATTCTGCTGCTGGAGGCCGGCGCGAACGAGGGCTCCTGGCTGTCCTGGGTCCTGATCGGTGGCGCCGTGGTGACCTCCCTGCTGACCCTCTACGTGATGGTTCTGGTGTGGTCGAAGGGCTTCTGGCGCGACCGCAAGGACGCACCGGAGGGCGAGCTTGTCGATGCTCAACCGTCCCCATTGGTTGATGTCACCGACACCATCACCCTGAAGGAGCGCGCTGACGTGGGACGCCTGCCTTTCGGCATGGTCGCATCCACCGCCACCCTCATCGTGGCCTCGCTGTCCGTGACGGTGCTGGCCGGCCCGATTTCCGGGGTGACCGGACGTGCCGCCGAATCCGCACAAGACGTCAATATTTACCGCACCGCCGTTCTGGGCGACCGGGCTGATAACCCTGGACGCACCGTCGACCAGCAGCGTCTCGACGATGGCACCGACTCCCTGGACCAGCGCAAGCACGAGCTGCCAGAGCCGGCACCAGGGATCGTGGAGAGCCGTGCCCCTGAATCCCCGACGGAAAGAATCACGAGAGAAACCCCCACCATGTCTGGCGTGACTACGGAACCTATCCCGCTGCCCGCCCCCACTGAGGAGGTGTCCCGCTAATGTCTGGAGTGCGCAACCGCCTACGCGTCTCGTTTATCATCTGGCTCACGCTGATGTGGATCCTGCTGATGGGCGAATTGTCCTGGGCGAACTTCTTCGGTGGCTTTGCCGTCGGAACGCTGATCGTCTTGCTGCTGCCGCTGCCGGCGATGCCGTTGGACAACTTCCGCATCTACTGGCCGGCCGCGATCCGTTTCGTGTTCACCTGGATTGGTGAGCTGATCGTTGCGTCGGTGAAGGTGTCCTGGTTGGCGATCCGCCCGAAGGACCCACCGAAGACCGCCATCCTACATGTGCCGATGCGCGTGTCGAACGAGCTCGTGCTCTACTTCGCCACCTCCGCATATAACCTGCAGCCGGGTGGTTCGGTCAGCGATATTGACATCGCCAACCGGATGTGGACGATCCACGTTCTCGACGCCGACGACCAAGAAGACATCGACCGCGAAATTGAAAGTGTGGCCACCCTGGAACGCCGCATGTTGGCCATCTTCGAAAGGGGGCTATAAATGAATCCCGAACTGTATAACTCTTTTCTCCTCATCGCGGCCGTGTTCCTCACCGCCGGTTTCCTCTTGATGACCTGGCGCATCATGGTCGGCCCCGACTCGCTGGACCGCATGCTGGGTATGGACGGCGTGGTCGCCATGCTGCAGTGCGCGCTGGCCACCTATATTTGCTGGACACTGGACACCACCGTGGCCAATGTCATGATGGTCATCGCCCTGCTGGGCTTCATCGGATCCCTGTCCGTGGCACGCTTCCGCAAGAGGGATGGTTCCTAAATGTCTGATTTTAATTACTCACTGATCAGCGACATTATCTCGCTGATCCTGATCATCTCTGGATCTTTCCTGGTGTTCTCCGCGGCGGTGGGCGTGATCCGGTTCAAGGACACGATGAGCCGCATTCACGCGGTGACCAAGCCACAGACCACTGGCCTGATCCTGATGGTGATTGGCGCCATCGTCCGGCTGCTGGGCTCTCCCGATTTCGGGGTCGCAGAACGCTCCGACATCGGCATGCTGATCCTGCTGATTCTGTTTGCGCTGATGACCAACCCGGTTACCGCGCAGCGTTTGGGCCGTGTTTCGCGCCGCGAAGCGCTCTACGGCTCCAAGAAGGACATGTCGCGTAACGACGCCCCTGCCGAACACCGCCCGCGCCGCGGCAAGCCTGGCGGCGAGCGGCGCTAAGGTTTCCAGACCAGCGTCTCCATCTCCTCGCAGGTGGCGTCGACAACGTCGCGCCAATCGCGGGTGACATCAAAGATGCGGCGCTGGCGCTGGTAGCCGCCACCGCGTTCAAGAATCTCAAGAACTAATTCGAGCTCGTCGACGCAGCCCAGGCGCTCCGCTACGGGGCGTAGGTCGTCGACAAGCTCCACAAGTTCTTCGGTGACCCAGCGCTCATCGGTGTCGCGGGAGGTCACCACCAAAGCTTCCAAACCATAGCGGGCACCACGCCACTTATTTTCGGCGACGTGCCACGGCTGCAGGGTGGGAGGTTCCACGCCCTCGTCGATAAGCGAATCGTAGTAGACCACCAAGCAGTGCGTTAGCGCCACGATGGCGGCAAGTTCGCGCAGGTTGGAGGTAGCGTCGCTGATGCGCACCTCAATGGTGCCCCACTTGGCGGCGGGGCGGATATCAAAGTGCATGGACCCGGTGTGGTTGATCACGCCGGAGGTGCGCTGGTCCGTCATGAACTGGACCCATTCCTCCCACGAGCCGAACTGGTAAGGCATGCCGGCGGTGGGAAGCTGCTGGTAGAGCATGGTGCGGTTGGAGGCGTAGCCGGTATCCAGCCCGTCCCAGCCCGGCGAGGACGCTGAGATCGCCAGCAGGTGCGCATACTTCGTCATCAGCGCGTTGATGATGGGCCACACGCGGTCTTCGTGCCGCACGCCAACATGCACGTGGATGCCCCAGAGCAGCATCTGTTGGCCCCAGTACTTGGTGCGGTTGATGATCTCCGCGTAGGTCATCTTCGCCGAGACCGGCTGCTTGCGGAAATCAGAGAAGGGGTGGCCGCCGCTGGCCCACAGGCGCAGGCCGCGTTCCTCGGTGACTTCGCGGATCTTGCCCAAGGTGTCGTCCAGGTAGGCGACGGCCTCGGGCGTGGTGTGGCAGACAGGGGTGACCAGTTCGATGGTGTTTTGCAGGAATTCGCGTTCCAGGTGCAGGCCAGGATTGCGCTGCTCAACCTCCTCGATCACTTCGACGGCGAAAGGTACGAGGTCGCGCGTTTCTGGGTCAACGAGGCAGATCTCCCACTCCACACCAAGGGTGGGTTCGGGTGAGCGCGCAAAGTCCCGGTATGGATCCACTAGAGGTTTACCTGTCCTGTCAGTACGAGGGTGAGGGCACCGCCCTCAGTTGCTTCCCTGGGAAGATTATCAACATTAGCGCGTGCAACACCACCGACCTTGTCGGCAAGATCACGCGCCTTCTTCTCCGCGCCATCAACTGCAGGGTCGAAGAACACGGTGGTCTCTGTGAGGATCATCTGTTCTTCGGGAATATTGCCGGATTCGACGCCGACTTTCGTGCCGTCTTCGCGCAGCTGCTGCGACACGTCCGCCGCCAGACCGGTGATGGTGGAGTTGTTGTAGACGTTCACCACGTCAGCCTTGGGCGCGTCCGGTGCGTTCGCCGCTCCGCGGTTGCTTACCGACGAGTCCCCCGCCCGGTCTGCGCCACCCGCGGGAGCTGGCGCGCGGTCTGCTTCGCCTTCGCGTGCAGGATCACGGTCAGCGCCTTCTCCCTCGCGGGCGGCGTCGCCGCCTGGGGCTGCAGGCTGACCGGCCTGCGGGTTATCAGCTCCATTGGTCCCTTCAGCACCTGCCACGCCTTCGGCGCCCTGCTCGGCAGTCGCGGTGGAGTCCACGTCGCCAGATGCAGCTGTGTTCTCAGAATCGCCGCCCTGGGTAAGCGCGTAGAGCGCCCACAGGCCCAGGGCAACGGCCACGGCGATCAGGATCATGGCCAGACCGCGGTACGGGAAGGCGCCCGCGGCGGCACCACCTGCGGCGGTCGAGCTTGCAGAGGTAGAGCCCGCGGCGACGGTCTCAGCAGCGTCGGTTTCTACGTTGTCATCGAAGAAGTCATCGTTCTGATTCTCATTAGTCACACACGCAACATTAGTCACTTCCGCCACTATTGCCATCTCGGACACGCTGCAGACGCCGCACTAATTGCGGACGCGCCGCCAGGGCCAGGGGGTCGTCGATAAGCATGTTGAGCCGCTGGTAATAACGCACCGCGCTCAGGCCGAGCTCGCGCCGAATCGCGTCCTCCTTCGCGCCGACGGAACGCGGGGCCCTGGCTTCGAAGTCCAGCAGGCGGAGGTCCTCGTCGTTTAGTTTCTGGGGCATGCCTAAACTGTAGGGCATGACCATTCGACCAATCGTGATCCACGGCGACCCTGTCCTGCACAACCGTTGCGAGGAAGTCACCGAACCTATCGAGGACCTGCAGGAACTCATCGCCGACATGCATGAAACCATGGATGCGGCTAATGGGGTGGGGCTGGCGGCGAACCAGATCGGCATCAATAAGCGCATCTTCGTCTACGCCTGCCCGGACAACGGCGAGATCCGCCGCGGTACCCTGATCAACCCCGTGCTGGAAACCAGCGAGATCCCCAAGACCATGCCCGCCGACGACGGCTCCGACGACGAAGGCTGCCTCTCTGTGCCTGGCGAGGGCTTCCCTACCGGCCGCGCCGACTGGGCAAAGTGCACGGGTCTCGATGAGAACGGCAACGAGGTCGAAGTCGAAGGCTATGGCTTTTTCGCCCGCTGCCTGCAGCACGAGATGGGCCACCTGGACGGCTTCACCTACCTGGACGTGCTGACCGGCCGCTACAAGCGCCAGGCGAAAAAAGTTGTGAAGGCGAATGGTTGGACCGAGCCGGGCAACACCTGGATGCCGGGTGTCGACGAGGATCCCTTCGGACACTAATGAGCCGCATCTTCCGCTCCGACGAGGTCTCAGTCGGCGAACGCGTCGTGGTCCGCCGCCGCATCGGCGACCAGTTCTCCGACGTCATCGGGCACGTCGTCTCGCTTGAACCGCTGGTCCTGCGCCCGCAGGAAGTCGGCGGCTACCCCTCCAGCTTGCCGACGATCACCGTGTCACCCGAGGAGCTGCACATCATCAAGCGTCTGAGCCCCCGCAGGATCCGCAACTCCGACATCCGTGCCGTCGAAACAGCCACCGCCCTGGCCTTCCCCGGCCGCGAACAACAGTGGTGCGGCGGCTGGCTGGCACGCGCCGGCGCAGAGATCGCGGAACGGTCCAACTCAGCCACTCCCCTGGGCCGCTCGGTAGGGTTTGAGCCCTTGCCGATCGACGAGATCACCGAGTTCTACCGCCAGCGCGACATGCCCGTGCAACTACTCATCCCCGAACGCATCGGTGCCGCCGCCGAAAGATGGGTGGCCCAGCACGAAGGGTGGACGCTATCGCCTGAGATCCTGGTGATGACGCGCGAGTTGGGGGGCGACGGCGGCGACGGCTCCGCCGTCACCGAAGAAGTCGGCGTCGACGAAGTCGTCGCTGCCGACGAAAACGCTCTAACCTTCTCAGTTGACGAGAAACCCGACCAAGACTGGCTGGACATGTACCACTTCCGCGGCCAAGAACTGCCCGTGGAAGCACTACGCGAACTTTCCCAGACCATCGACGGTGAGCTCGGCTTTGGCAGGCTGCGCACCCCGGAAGGCCGCACGGTCGCGATCACCCGCGGCACCATCACCGACAGTGAAGATGGCCGGCGGTGGCTGGGCTATTCCGCGGTAGAGGTGGCAGAAGACTACCGCCGCCAAGGGCTGGGCACCCGCCTTGGGCAAGAAATGTTGAGGTGGGGCGCTCGTCGTCAAGCAACACACGCGTACCTGCAGGTCATCTCCACCAACGCGGCGGGAATTGGCCTGTACGAAAAACTTGGATTCATCGAACACCACCGGCACCGCTACGCGACGGCCGATGCCTTCGCCACGGAGATGGAAAAAGAATAGGATTACTGCCATGCGCATTGCCACTTGGAACGTCAACTCCGTCCGCACCCGCGCCGAGCGCATCATCGCCGCCCTCGAGCGCAACGACATCGACGTCTTGGCCATGCAAGAAACCAAAACCGCCGACGACAAATTCCCCTACTCCGTCTTCGAAGCCGCAGGCTACGAGGTGGCGCATGTGGGCTATAACCAGTGGAACGGCGTGGCCATCGCCTCACGCGTGGGCCTAGAAAACGTGCGCGACCACTTCGACCGCCAGCCCGGCTTCCACAAAGACCCCACCGAGGAACAGGCCCGCGAAGCCCGCGCAGTCGGTGCCACCTGCGGCGGGGTCGACGTGTGGAGCCTCTATGTGCCCAACGGCCGCGAAATCGGCGACCCGCACTACACCTACAAGCTGCGCTTCCTCTACGAACTGACCAACACCGTCGACCCTTCAGAGATGCAGGTCTTCTGCGGCGACTTCAACGTGGCACCCCGCGACGAGAATGTGTGGGACATCCGCGCCTTCGAAGGCAAAACGCACATCACCGAACCTGAGCGCGCCGCCTTCCAGATGCTGCTCGAGGCAGGCCTGGAAGAGATCACGCACGACGACGAATACTCCTACTGGGACTACAAAGGCATGCGCTTTCAGAAGAATGAGGGCATGCTCATTGACTTCCAGCTGGCCACCAGCATCCTGGCGCAAAAGGTGGGCGAGGTGTTCGTCGATAAGCAGGAACGTGCGGGCGAAGGCGCGTCCGACCACACGCTGGTGATCGCGGACTATGACGTCTCCGGTGTGCGTTTCGACGAGGTCCGCTAGTGAGTTTTGATTGGCTAAGTGAATTCTCCACCTGGCAAATAATCGGCCTTGTTGTTGAATACACCATCAAGATCGCGGCGATCGGTATTGTCCCGGAGGGCCGCAAACCGGGTTCCTCGAACGCGTGGCTGCTGCTGATCCTGTTCCTGCCGGTCGTGGGCTTCCCGCTGTACCTGATCCTGGGCTCCTCCTATATCAACCGGCGGCGCCACCGCATCCAGCAAGAGGCGCAAGTGATGATCGAGGACGTCCAGCGCGACGTACCCGATGTGCCCGCCGGCACCGCCTTTTCCGACGAGGTGGACGGGATGATCCACCTCAACCGCCGCCTGACCGGCTACCCAGCGCTGCACGGGCACGTCAAAGCGCTGTGGAGTGACTACGAGAAAACCATGCTGCGCATGGCCGAAGTCATCGACACCGCCGAGGAATATGTCTCCGTGGAGGTGTACATCCAGGCATGGGATGAGACCAGCGCCGCCTTCTACGATGCGCTGGAACGCGCCGTGGCCCGCGGGGTGAAAGTACGCCTGATGTTCGACCACATCGGCTCCTGGAAGTACCCACGCCGGTACGCCTTCCGCAAGCACCTCGACGAGATCGGTGTGGAGTGGAAAATGATGATGCCACTGCTGCCTTGGCGTGGCCGCTTCCGCCGCCCCGACCTGCGAAATCACCGCAAGGTCGTTATCGTCGACGGGCGCGTAGGCTTCATGGGTTCCTATAACTTGATCGATCGCTCCTACCTGATGCGCAACCACCGCAAGGCCGGACGCCAGTGGATCGACGTGATGGTGGAGCTGACCGGGCCCATCGTGACGTCGCTTGAAACGATGTTCGCCGTGGACTGGTACACCGAATCCGGCGAGGCGCTACAACTTGAGCCCCCGCGTGACGACGATCCCTCCCTGGCAGACATCAACGTGGTGCAGCTGGTGCTCTCTGGGCCTGGTTACACCGCTGAGCCGAACTTGAAACTGTTCAACTCGATGATGTACCACGCCAGGAGGCGCCTGGTCATCTGCTCTCCCTACTTCGTGCCCGACGAATCCTTGCTGAGCGCGGTGCAAACTGCCTGCCACCGCGGGGTGCAGGTGGACCTGCTGGTGGGTGAAAAGGCCGATCAGTTTATGGTGCACCACGCACAATCCGCCTACTACCAGCAGCTTCTGGAAGCCGGGGTGCGGATCTGGCAGTTCCCGGAGCCCTATATTTTGCACACCAAGTTCGCAATTGCCGATCCAGGTGAGGATTCCTGCATCGCCGTGATCGGTTCGTCCAACATGGATATGCGTTCCTTCCAGCTGAACTACGAAAATACCCTGCTGGTGGTGGACGGTTCCCTGCTGGAAGACATCGATGAGCTGGCGGCGAACTATTTGCGCGTGTGCAAGGAGCTCACCCTTGCGGAGTGGAACAAGCGGCCGTGGACGCGCCGCTATATCGACAACGTGATGAAGCTGTCCTCTGCCTTGCAGTAGCCCTGCAGTAGCGGGGGCTGTCCCTCGTCGGCAAGCACAAAGCCGCCCCGAGGGCGGCCTTATGGTTAGCACACGTTAGCGGTTGTTACCGGAGAACGTTGGCCAATCTGGCAGTTCAGGAAGCAAGGCGTTGTACTCGTCCACCAGCTGCTGCTGGTAGTCGCCTTCGAACTCCTCGTTGAGGAACTTGTCCAGTGCTTCCTCGCGGAAGCGTGCCCAGGACTCCTTCTCCTTACCAGGAAGGATCGGGTACCACAGCGCGCCCTCGGAGAACGCGGAGTCGCGGTCACCAGGTGCGTCACCAATCAGCATGATGTGGTTGTCTGGGTACTTGCCCTTCGCGGCGTAGCGAAGGTGGTCTGCCTTCGAGCCCATCTCCTGGCCAGCGATGACCTTCATGTACTTCGCCAGGTCGTGCTCGTTCCACTCACGCTCGAGCGCGTCGATCGGGGTGGCGGAGACGACAAGCTGGTCGACGCCGCGGTTCTGCATCTCTTCGATGGCTTCGCGGGCACCTGGGAATGGTGCAGCGTTCTTGACCATGAACTCGATCATCTTGTTGACCAAGTGGCCCCACTCGATGCACTGCTGGATCTCCGGGGAGTCATTGCCAGCGGCAGCGTAGTTGGCGATACCGGCATCCGAACGCGGGTAGCCCGAATCCAGGAACGCCTTCAGGTCATCGCCCTTCGGAACCTCCACGCCGCGCTCCTTGACCTCGGGGCGATCCCGCAGCAGGTCGAACAGGCGGGACAGCGCAACCCAACGGTTGGTGCCACGGGTGGTGGAGTACAGGTTGACGAACAGGGCTGTCTCGCGGACAAGCGTGGACGCTGCCTGCAGGTCAAAGCCCTTGATATAGGACGGGGTGAAGCACTCGTAGTGCTTGATGTCCATGGCGTCCATGGCGCAGCCGTCGGAGTCAATACCGACGAAGAACTCAGAGGTCGGCTCAAAATCCTGGAGGACCTTGGCGCGCTCTGGCATCTTGTCAGACATATATCTTCTCTCCTTGCTTAAGTTTTAGGTGTCGTTGTGGGGATTAGATATGGGAATCCGGCAGGCCACCGAACGCATCAACTGGGGAGACACCGGTGAACTCGGACTTGCCCTCGAGCTTGTCTAGGACAGCGTCGACGGTGTAGTCCTTGTCGTCGTATGCGTTGATGAAGGTCTTGATCTGCGGGACGTCTGGCAGGTGGTTCGGGCAGGCGAACGAGATGAAGATGGTCGGCACCTCGTGGACGTACCATGGGATATCCATGGTGCCCTTGGTCGACGGCCAGTACACGCGCTCGACTGGCTGCATCAGGCCGTTGACCTTCGCAGCGGAAATCACCAGATCATAGTTATCGGTGATATCGGCGATCGGTGCCTTACCCTCGTAGGCGCTCATGACCAGCTTCTCCAGCTCGTCGTCACCCTTGCCCTTGGCCTTGTCCAGCAGGGTCTCGAAGACCTCTACCTCGTAGCCACGCTCGCGCATCTTGTCGGCCAGCTTGTTGGCTGGGCGGCCGGAGCCACCACCGAGCGATGCCATGGGGTTCGGGGAGCCCTCGATCGGGACGATGAGGACGCGCTTGTGCTTCTCTGGGGAGATCGGCAGCGGCTCGAAGCGCTTGTCCTGATCCTTCACCAGGGTGATTGCCTTGTCCGCAACCTCTTCTGCGACAGCCTTGTGCTCTGGCGTGCCGATGGTGGCCATTGCCTCATCCTTTGGCTTGAGCATGTCCTTGCGGTCCATCTTGTGCAGACCGATCTTCGCCTTCAGGCCTAGGGTGCGGGTGACTGCCTCGTTGAGGCGCTCCTCCGTCAGGCGGCCATCCTTGTAAGCCTCCATCATCCAGTTGAAGTCCTCATCCGGATCGTTGAAGAAGAGGAAGAGGTCACAGCCAGCCATGATGGCGGTTGGCAGTACTTCACGACGAGGCATCGCACCGGTCATCGCGACCATGTGGGATGCGTCCGTCACCACAACACCTTCGAAGCCGAGCTTCTCGCGCAGCAGCTGCGTGGTGATCTCGTAGGAGAGGGTTGCCGGCATGATGTCCTCATCGGTCATGTCCGGGTTGAAGTGCTTCTGGTAAGAAGGCAGTGCAATGTGACCAGCCATCATGGAAGGCAGGCCTGCGTCGATAAGCCCCTTGTAGACCTTGCCGAAGGTCTCGTCCCACTCTTCCATGGACAGCCAGTTCGGTGCGGAGGACAGGTGCTGGTCGCGCTCGTCGATGCCGTCGCCAGGCCAGTGCTTCGCAGCGGGCATGATGTTGGACTCCATGATGCCCTTCATGTAGGCCTTAGACATCTCAAGCGTCATGTCTGGGTCCTGGCCCCAGGTACGGACGGAAATAATCGGGTTGCGCCAGTTGTTATTCAGGTCCACGATCGGCGCGAACGACCAGTTACAGCCGATCGCCGAAGCCTCAATACCGGAAATGCGGCCCATCTCGTAGGCGTACTTCGGATCGTCGGTAGCCGCGATCTTGACCTCGTGGCCAACGTAGGTGCCGTCGGTAGCAGCGCCGTCGCCGCCGGCCTCAGTGTTCGCGGCGATCAGCAGAGGAATCTTGGAGTTGTCCTGCAGGATGCGGTTCTGCTCCCAGATCTCATCTGCTGGGCCCTTCTGGTAGCGGACACCAGCGATGTGGTAGTTGTCTAGGACGTCGGTGAGGTACTCCGCGGTGCGGGAGGAGCCCATGTTAATGAAGAGCTGACCGATCTTTTCTTCGTCGGTCATGCTTGCGAGGGTGTCTTCGACCCACTTCACGCCCTCATCATCAAGGTTGTACGGGGTGGCTTTCAAATTGACCATCTAAAACACTCCTTAGTTCTTAGAAAGGGTTCCATTACCAAGTCTAATGATTGATTCGACCAAATGGGTCCTTTCTCTGTGAATAATATCACTATTGCGCGTTTGTTGTGGTGACGGTTTCAGTCACGCTGTTGACTAAGTAGCAAAAGCACTGGGCAGAGCGGGTAGAATACCGATGTCTTAGAACCAGCCCAGAAAGGAGCGCCAGTGACCACCAGCTTTCGCGGCCCCGGCACCATCTCCACGGTGTTCCCCCTGGAGGAAGGTACTGACCGGGTCGCGCTGTCCACCGCCGGCAAAGCGGTGCGCATCGCTGTGGTGGTGGTCGCCGTCTTCCTTCTGGTGCTGTCGGTCTACCTGGTGGCTTTGGGTGTTAATGAGCTAAGCGCAACCCGCGCGCAGCGCATGTTTGATTTCGCCGGCCACCCCATCGTTGCCCTTGCCGTGGGTGTCTTGGCGACGGCGCTGGTGCAGTCTTCGTCGACGGTGACTACTTTCACGGTTGCCGCCGTGGCCACGGGCGCCCTGGACCTGTCCTCGGCGATCCCGCTGATCCTGGGCGCGAATATCGGCACCACCATTACCCCGCTGCTGATTTCTTTTTCCTACGTTCGTGACAAAGACGCTTTTCGACGAGCGCATGCCACCGCAGCCTTGCACTTCTGGTTCAACGCGATAGGCGTGGCACTGGTGTTCCCGCTGGAATACTTCTTCGGCCCAGCGCGGCGCCTGCTGCCGGAGATTTCGCTTCCCGACGAGCAACTGTGGTTCGGGCCCGTCTTCGAAATCGCCACCATCCTCCCCGTCTATGGCGGCTGGGCAATTCTTGCGGGCGTTGTTCTTTTGATCGTGAGTATCCACCTGATCGACAGGCAGTTGAAGCACCTGCTCACCCCGCTTGCCTGGCGCGTGTTAGGGCATACCTCTCACCGCAGCGCGCTGGCTGGTTTCGGTGGCGGTCTCATGCTGACGCTGCTCATTCAGGCGTCCTCGGCGACAGTGTCCGCCACTTTGCCTTTTGCCACCGCCAAGCTTGCCGATGCTCGCGGCTACCTGGCCATCATCACCGGCGCCAACGTAGGCACCACGTTCATCGCGGTGCTGGCCGCCTTTGCCACCCCTGGCGACTTCTCCGCGATCGCCCTGCAGGCCGCCCTCGTCCACGTGCTGTTCAACGTTGCGGGCGCCATCACAGTGGCAATCATCAGCCCCCTGCGCCACCTGATCTACCGCTTGGCCGAATACCAGGGCCAGCAAGCCCAGCGTTCCGCGTGGTCCGCGGCGGCGTTCATCGCGGTAATCTGGTTCGCGCTGCCAGCGCTGTGCATGCTGGCTTATACCATCACGCACTAGCATCGATTATGTTTGCAGCGAAGGCTTGCCTTCGCTGTTAAGCGTCGCGCTTTTCCAGCATGAAGATGCCGATGATCCAGAAGACCACGGCGAAGGCGGAGAAGATACCCAGGGAGGCCCACACGCCCCAGTCCGGCCCGGGCGAGTCCATCATGAACCGGCTGAGGTTGTGGAAGGGAGCATACTTGTAGATGTCACTACCCACCCGCGGGATGAGGTTGAGCATGCCCTCGAGGATCAGCCACCACACAAGAACCAGGGAAACTGCGCCGGCTGTCTGGCGGACGATCCAACCGATGCCCTGGCAGAACACAATCGCGATCGCTACTGCCAGCGGGAATGCCCACAGGTTGCGCAGCGCGGCGTCATTATTCGTCCAGTCGCCAGGATTTGTGGCCACCATGTCGCCGATGGTGTAGGAAAGGACCAGGGTGATGAAGGTCAGCACCACCGCGATGATCACATAGAGCAACAGCTTTGCTACCGCCACTTCCCAGCGATTCGGGGTGACCTGGTAGTTCGTCCCCGAAATCTTGAAACGGTATTCGGTAGTGACCATCATGATCGCCTGGATCATCACCACGGCCAGGGAAAAGGTATAGAACCCAGAGCCGACCAAGCTCACATCATAGGCCGGCGCCTCAGCGCTATCGAGCGCTGCGAAAAGAACGGTCCAGCCGATCGTGAACGCCAAGATCAGCCCAGTGGTCCACCAGAATGACGCCGTAGTGCGCAGCTTCGTAAACTCCGCCAACATATTTCGCACGATCATTTACTTGGCCTCCTCGCCGATATTTCCCTGGTACTGGACCGCATCCTCGGTGGTCTGCAAGAACGCGTCCTCCAGCGAAGCCTGACGCTCCGCCAGCTCCGCCAGCATCACGCCGGTGGAATAGGCCAACGCGCCGATGTCGTCGGAACTGTAATCGGCGATCTCCAAGGTGGGACGGCCGTCGTCGTCCTGCGCCTCAGCAAAAGGAATGCCTTCTGCGCCGAGGGCCTGCTTGAATTCCTCGAAGTGCTGGGTGCGCACCACGGTGGTCACTGTGGAGTGGTCCTTGATGAATTCGCGCACTGTGGTGTCGGCGACCAGCTCGCCGCGGCCGATGACCACCAAGTCCTCGGCGGTCAGGGCCATCTCACTGAGCAGGTGGGAGGACACCAGCACGGTGCGCCCCTCCTTCGCTAGGGACTGCAGTAGGCCGCGGACCCAGCGGATGCCTTCTGGGTCGAGCCCGTTCACCGGCTCATCCAGGATGAGGATCTCCGGGTCCCCCAACAGTGCTGCCGCCAGACCAAGGCGCTGGCCCATGCCCAGGGAGAAGCCGCCGGCCTTCTTGTCAGCTACCTCTGTCAGTCCGACCAGGCCGAGGACCTCGTCGACACGCGAGGTGCTAATCCCCGACGCCTGCGCCATCCACAGCAGGTGGTTGCGGGCGGAGCGATTGGGGTGGGTGGCCTTCGCATCGAGGAGAGCGCCCACGGTATTCAGTGGGTTGCGTAGCTCACGATACTTTTTGCCGTTGATGGTGGCGGTGCCTGCGGTGGGGGCGTCGAGCCCCAGGATCATCCGCATGGTGGTGGATTTACCTGCACCGTTGGGGCCGAGGAAGCCAGTGACCGCACCTGGATTGACATCAAAAGTGAGGTCGTTGACTGCCAGGACCTGCCCATACTGCTTTGTCAGGCCACGAATCTCAATCATGCGTACCAGCGTGCCACAAAACTTGCTCCAGTGAGCGTTCAAACGCAGGCAACAGGGGCAATTCGGTGATATTTTCCAGGTCAACCCAACGCAGTTCCAAGGATTCTTCGTTGGGATTCGTCGGGATGTGTTCGTCGTCACGCGTCCGTGCCATGACCGTGGTGTAGCTCCACCCGGACTCAAAAGGCCCGGCCGTGATTAGCTCACCCGTCACGCGCACCAGGTCCGGGTCCAGGGCTGTCTCCTCGATCGCCTCGCGCAGGGCCGCATCAACGGCGGTCTCGTGACTATCGCGCGCCCCGCCCGGCAGCGCCCACGTACCCCCGTTGGCGGTCCACTCCGCCCGGTGCTGTAACAATACGGTGCGACCTGCCTGCAGGAAGAGGCCCGCGGCACCGTAACGCCCCCACAGCCGCGTGCCACCCGGACCTTCAAGCCAACCATTGCCGTCACCTATCATGTTTTCCAGACTAGCCTTAAACCACAAAGGGTAGAAACCTCTCAGTAGTCAACACGGTTCGGGTCACGTTAAGGTACTTATATGAGGCGCAGCACACCAGACTCAGCGTCGAGCTCCACGTATGGGTTCGACGACGCTGCCGCCGCCATGCCTGATCGCCTGGATCACACTGATCACGCAGTGCTTGACGACGAAGGCCATGCACTCGACGCTGGCGAGGACGCCTGGCTGGACCGGATCCATGACCGCCCGCAGCGCAAATCCTGGAAAGATCGGCTCGGTGAATCTTTCACGGTGCCCGCACACTGGGCCCGACGCACCTGGTCATTCATGTCCACCACACCGGGCACCATGGTGGCCATCACCGTGTTATTGACGCTGGCGCTATTTGCCGCGGGCACCGCGATGTCCCAATCCTCCGCCGCGCGCCAGAACTCCCTGGACACGCTGGTCAACGCCACCGAGCCGATGAGTCACTCCACCCACGTGCTGTATACCTCCCTCTCGCAGGCGAACACGATGGCCACCACCAGTTTCGTGGGCACTGGCGTGGAGACCCCGGAGGAACGCGCCGTGTACACCGCGGCCATTGATCGCTCGGTGCTGGCGGCGACGATGGTGCTGGCCAACGCCGCGGATTCCAATATTGAAGAGACCGAAGAAGTTCAGACGCTGGTCACCGATATCCAGCGCCAGCTGCTCACCTACACCGGAATGATTGAGACGGCGCGCACCAACAACCGCCTGGGTAACCCTGTGGGCGCGGCCTACATGTCGGACGCCTCCGCCCTGATGGGCGATCAGCTCCTCCCCCAGGCCTCCCGCCTGTTCGATATCACCCGCGGCCAAGTCTCCACTGAACAGCGCCGCCTGGCGTTTCCGCAGCTCTTCCCACTCTCAGGCCTGTTGGCCGCCATCTTCTTCCTGATACTCGCGCAGATCTGGTTGGCACGCACCACCCATCGTCGCCTGAACAAAGGCTTCCTCACAGCCACCGCCCTAATGAGCGTGGCAGCGCTGTGGGTCATCGCCTCTAATTACGGCGCGTGGGTGGCCGGCAACCGCGGCTTCGAGGAGGCTGCTCAGCCCTGGGACGAGCTGACCACAAGCCGGATCGCCGCCCAGCAGACGCGTACCGACGAGACCCTGGCCCTGGTGCGACGCACCTCTGTCGATGAGAACGCGAAGTCCTTCGTGGACACCTACACCGCCGTCGCCCAGGCGCTGGACAACGCAGAGAACGACCAGAACACCAACGTGATCCGCGTTGCCCGCACCAGCCTGGACGATTGGAAGGCGGCCCACGGTCGCCTCGGTGAAGCCATGGACAACGGCGCTTACGACGAGGCCGTCTACATCGCCACCAGCGAAGTATCCGCCCCCAACGAAGAACCCACCGCCGCCCAGGCCTACCAGCGCCTCGATGCGGTCATGGCCGAACTGATCAATAAGTCCCGCGAGACAATGCGCACCTTCATCAACGACGGCCTTGCCGCCACCAACCTGGTGGCCGCCTCGGTGCTGGTGCTGTCGCTGTTGTCTATCGTGGCGATCTGGTTGGGCATCCGCCCCCGAATTCAGGAGTACATGTGATGCGCCGGCTCATGGGTTTGACAGTGACAACGGCCGCGCTGGCCTCGTCGTTAAGCGCGTGCACCACCGACGCCCCGACCGCGCCACCCGAGCCACCGCCTGTACACCGGGCGGGGCCGCCGCTGCCTGCAGGTTCGACGATCGAGCCGGCCGACACCGAGCCTGTCGAGCCGGACTCAGCAGAGGAACCCTACGGCTCCCTGCGCCCCGACGACGCCACCCCAGAGGAACGCGTGCCGGAGGTCTATCAGCGCGGGCGCCTCATCGTGGGCGTGGACCAATCGCAGTACCTGCTCAGTTTCCGTGACCCCGTCACCGGGGACCTGGGTGGTTTCGAGGTGGATCTGGCCCGCGAGATCGCCGCCGACATTTTCGGGCCGAACCAGCCGGTCGATTTCCGCTTCGTGGACTCGGCGGATCGCGCGAAGGCTCTGCAAGAGGGGCGGGTGGATATTGTGATTCGCACGATGACCATCACGCGTGACCGTCAGGAGGTCGTCGACTTTTCCACCCCGTACCTGGACGCGAATATGCGCCTGCTGGTGCCGCGCGGATCTGGGCTGGCCACGGTGGATTCCATCGGGGACGGGGTGCTGTGCGTGGCCGACGGCTCCACCACCGTCAACGTGGCCCGCGCGGTCGCACCGGACGCCCGCCTGCTGCTCACGACGAAATGGGCCGACTGTCTGCTAGCGATCCAGCAGTTCCAGGCCGACGCCGTGCTTGCCGACGACACCATCCTCTCCGGCATGGCCGCCCAAGACCCCTCCACCGACATCGTGTCCATGCCCCTGCGCCAGGAAGCCTACGGGGTGGGCGTGAAAAAGGGCGACGACGGCATGGTCCGCCAGGTCAACTCCACCCTGGAGCGCCTGCGCACCGACGGCACCTGGTGGGAGATGTATGAGAAATGGTTCGGCCCCTACCTAAATTCCCAGGGGCCACCGCAGTTGCACTACCGGGAGGAGGAACCCGCCGATGAATGACACACCGACCAGCGGCGAAGAGCACGGCACCGAGGCGGTTGCGTTCAACCCCTTTGCCGACGAGGAACCCGGCACCGCAGCCGTCGCCTTTGACCCTTTTGCCGACGACGATGAGGACGACGAGTACGACGATCTTGGCGACCTCTCCCACCTGCTCAAAGACCTGGACTCCCTGCGGGATTCGCAGGCTGAACAGCAGCAGGAGGATACGTCGACACGCTCTCGTCGACAAGCACTGTCCACCTTCAGGTCCCGGCGCGGCACCCGGCGCACCTCCCGCACCGTGGCCGACGGCATGGTCGAGCTGCCGTGGGTGCCGCCGACGAAGCCGACCGACGCGCTGAAAGACCCGAAGAAGGCGCAGGAAGACAAGGGGATCCCCGCGCCGCAGCTGCAGCCTGGCGACATGGTGGCTGGCCAGTACGAGGTGCTCGGTGTGATCGCGCACGGTGGCATGGGTTGGATCTACCTGGCAGAGGACCATTTTGTGTCGGAACGCGTGGTGGTGCTGAAGGGGATGCAGGCGGAGAAGTCGGCGGATGAGACCGCGGCCGCGGAGGCGGAGCGCGAGTTTCTGGCTGATATTACGCACCCGGGGATCGTGAAGATTTTCAACTTCATTGACGATCCGCGCGTGCCCGGCGGCTTCATCGTCATGGAATTCGTCGGCGGCCCCTCCCTGCGTGTGCGCCGCAACGCCTCAGATAAGGGCGTGTTGCCCATCGATGTGGCCATCGCCTACATCCTCGAAGTGCTGCCCGCGCTGGACTATCTGCACTCGCGCGGCGTGGTCTATAACGACCTCAAGCCGGACAACATCATCGTCACCGAAGACCAGGTAAAACTGATTGACCTGGGCGCGGTCAGCGGCATCGGCGCCTACGGCTTCATCTACGGCACCAAAGGTTTCCAAGCACCCGAGGTGGCCACCGAGGGCCCCTCGATCGCCTCCGATATTTACACCATCGGCCGCACCCTGGCCGCGCTCACCGTGAACCTGCCCCAAGACAATGGGATCTACCAGCAAGGACTGCCCTCGCCGACGACAGAACCCACATTCCGCCGCTACCTCTCCTTCTACAGGTTCCTCCAACGCTGCTGCCACCCCGACCCGAAGCGCAGGTTCTCGTCGATAAGCGAGCTGGAACCGCAACTCTTTGGCGTCTTGCGCGAGGTCATCGCCCTGCGCGACGGCATCACCTACCCGGCGCAGCACTCGCTGTTCTCGCCGCAACGTACCACCTTCGGCACCAAACACCTGGTGTTTCGCACGGACCAGCTGCTCGACGGCATCGACCGCACCGTGGAAATCACCGCGCAAGAAGTGGTCACCGCCCTGCCGACGCCGCTGATCAACCGCGAAGACGTCGCCGCCCCCATGCTCTCCGGCTCCTCCTACGCCGAACCGCAGGAAACGCTGGAATCGCTGCGCCAGGCCATGCAGACCGCCGAGTACGAGCGCTCCGACGAAATTCCCTTCGCCGTGGTCCGAGCCATGCTCGAACTTGGGCTGACCATGCAAGCGCGCACCTGGCTGGCGTCGATGTCCGACCAGTTGTCGTCCAACTGGCGCTTCCAGTGGTACTCCGGGATCACCGAACTGCTTCTCGACGACTACTCCGCCGCCCAAGAATTCTTCGTCCGCGTCTTGGAGATTTTGCCTGGCGAGGCCGCCCCGAAACTGGCGATCGCCGCCGTCGACGAGCTGATGCTGCAAAGCCAAGGCATGACCGGCGAATCGCTTCTCGACGACGCTACCGCCCGCGCCACCTCCGGCATCACCTCCCACCTGGGAACCCTGGACCCCCAACGCTTCGAAGACCTCACCGCCGACTGGACCCACCGCACCCGCGACCCCATGGACCTGCGGTTTAACGCCATGCGCCTGTACTCCCTGGTGTGGCTGACCAACCCCACCACCGTCAGCTCCGCCTTCGGCCTGGCGCGGCAACTCATGGCCGAAGGGCAGGTAGAACTGGCCGTGATGGCGCTGGACAAGGTGCCGCAGAGCTCGCGCCACCACCGGATGGCCCAGCTCACCTCGATCCTGAATCTCATCGCCGACGACCTCACCGAATCCCGCATCCGGCGCGCCGCCCGACGCATGGACGACATCCCCGCCAATGAGCCCCGCTTCCTGCAAATCAAGATCGCCGTGCTCAACGCGGGCCTGAACTTCCTGCGCGACGCGGGCGTGGACTCCGCCGCCTCCCCCAACCCCCTCTTCGAGTTTGACTTCACCCAGAACGGGCTGCGCTACGGCCTGGCCTATACCCTGCGCCAACAGGCCCGTCTCTCCCCTTATCCCCGCCATAGGTATGCGCTGGTGGACATGGCGAACCAGGTCCGGCCCACCACCTGGTTCTAGCCTGGCCATCCTGCACCAGATCCCTCCCCCTGCGACCTGGGCCTTTGTTTCCGATCGGTGCCAGATGGCGCCATCTGGCACCGCTGCCAAATAAAACCGCAGGTCACGCGCCCCCTGACCTGGTGCAAGATTGCCCCTTTTTCTTATCCCGCGACACATCAGGCTCCGCGGGTTACACTAATCCACGTCCGGGGAGGGACATTCACAATTTCACAACAGGGGGGCCTGATGAAAAAGTATTCTTTCTACAACGCGTCACAACTGCGCGCGCAGCTCGGGATCAGCAAGAACCAATTCCACCGCATGCTCGAGGCCGGGGAGATCACCCGCGTCGACAAGCACATCTATGTCGCGGCGCGCCTCACACCGGCCGAGGCGGCCTGGCAGTTCCAGTGGAGAAACGAAAGCTATCCACTCACGGGACCGTCCGCGATGGCACTTTACGACGACAAACCGCTCCAACTACCACTCCACTTCCAAATACCTCGCACCAAGCGCGCCCGGGACAATGACTGGATGGTCACCACCCGCAGGGCCCGCCAGAACGACCACGTCCGAAAAGGTCTACGCGTGGTGCCTCCGGTGGTGGCAGCCGCGGACGCCCTGGGCTTCGTCGATAAGAAAGACGTCAGGGCCTTTCTGCAACGCAACTATGGCAAGCGCGGGGGCAAGGCGCTACTCAGCGAGGACCTTGAGATTCTCTACCGGGTACCGGAGGAACTCCAGGACATTCTGTCCAATACGGCACTAGGTACCGATAGCCGGCTAGAGAGCAGATTCTGGGCGTACCTGAAGGAGGCGGGCCTTGACTTCGACCATAATGTCTACCTCAATGGGTACATGTGGGATTTTGTGGCCTGCTGTTGCGCGCGCTTCCGGATCGAGATCGGTGCTTTCGATTTCCACCGCGACACCAGCAGCCATTCAGGCTGGCAGAATTACATCCGCGATGTGTGGAAGATGAACTGGGCCGTGCTCAACGGGGTGATTGTCTTGCAGTTCACAGCGAAGTGCATCGACTTGGAGCCGGAGAAGTGCGTCGAGGTAGTCAAGCAGGCTCTTGAGTGGCATCGCAACCCTGCTTCGAAGAGGCCGTCTTGGGCTTTGCCATGGAACTGGCATAAGGGGCTTCGCGACGAGTACTCGGCGTACTGGACCCGTTGGTAGGGGCCATCTTGCACCAGGTCCCTACCCCGCTGACCATGGGCTTTGGATTCCAGCGGTGCGAGATGGCGCCATCTGGCACCGCTGCCAAATAAACCCGCAGGTCACGCGCACCATGACCTGGTGCAGGATTGCTGCTAGGCGAACTTGATCGCCTTCTGCGCGATCGCGAGCTCCTCGTTAGTGGGGATCACGAAGACGCGCACGGTGGAATCGTCCGTGGAGATCTGGCGCGCCTCGTCGCCACGCGCCTCATTGCGCTCATGGTCGACCTTGATGCCGTAGTGCTGCAGGCCGGCTAGTGCGTCACGACGAACGCGGTGGTCGTTTTCGCCGACACCCGCGGTGAAGGTGATCGCATCAACGCGACCCAGCGCGATCATGTAGGAGCCGAGCACGCGGCGCAGCTGGTGGATGTAGACGTTGTACGCAAGCCACGCGTTTTCGTCTTCGTCCTCTTCGATCATGCGGTGCAGGTCGCGGAAGTCATTGACACCCGACAAACCTTTCACGCCAGATTTGCGGTTGAGCAGGTCGTCGATCTCATCGATAGACATGCCACCGTTGCGGGCGAGGTGGAAGATGATGCCCGGATCGATGTCGCCACTGCGGGTGCCCATGACCAGGCCGGCCAGTGGGGTCAGGCCCATCGAGGTATCGATCGGGTACCCGTTCTTGATCGCGGACGCGGAAGCGCCGTTGCCCAAGTGAAGGACGATCTGGTTGCATGCCGCAGCGGGGCGGTCCAGCAGTGGCGGAACCTGTTCAGAGATGAACTCGTGGCTGGTGCCGTGGAAGCCGTAGCGGCGGACGTGGTTTTGAGTGGCCACTTCGGCGTTGATGGCATAAATCGCTGCAGCTGGTGGCAGGTCGCGGAAGAAGCCTGTGTCGAAGACGGCGACGTGGGGGATGTCCGGAAGGATCTGGCGGGCCACTTCGATGCCGTCGATGTTCGCGGGGTTGTGGAGTGGCGCCAGTGGGATCAGGTCCCGGATCATGTCGACGACCTGGTCGTTGATCAGTTCTGGGGCGGAAAACACCATGCCGCCGTGGACCACGCGGTGGCCGACCGCGGTGATGTCTACCTGGGTGGGGCCGCAGCCAAGTTCCTCAAGCAGCTTCATGGAGGCTTCTAGGCCGACGGTGTGGTTCGGGATCGGCTGCTGGATAGCGTGCTTTTCGCCGTTATGCTTCACCGTCAGGCGGCCCTGGGGCTCCCCGATCTGTTCGACGACACCGGAGACGAAGGGGTCGTCGGAAGCTGCGGCTGAAGGGTCCACGATCTGGAATTTGATCGAGGAGGAGCCGGAGTTAATCACAAGTGCATATGCCATTAGTTCGAGCCTCCAGCCTGGATCGCGGTGATAGCCACGGTATTCACGATGTCGGGCACGGTCGCACCGCGCGAGAGGTCATTGACCGGCTTGTTCAGGCCCTGCAGGATCGGGCCGACGGCCAGCGCGCCACCGGTACGCTGAGCGGTCTTGTAGCCGATATTGCCTGCCTCCAGGTCGGGGAACACGAACACGTTGGCGTGGCCTGCCACTGGGGAATCTGGCATCTTGCGCTCCGCAACACCTGGGTCGCAGGCAGCGTCGAACTGCAGCGGGCCATCCACAGCCACATCGGGGTTGAGTTCGCGTGCCTTCTCCAGGGCCGCAACGGCGCGTTCGACGTCCGGGCCTGCACCTGAAGCACCGGTGGAGTACGACAGGAGCGCGACCTTCGGGTCGATACCGAACTGCGAGGCGGTCCGGGCCGAGACCACAGCGATCTCACCCAACTGGTCCGCGGTCGGGTTCGGGTTCACGGCACAGTCGCCGAATGCCCAGAGGCGGTCGCGCATCACCATCAGGAAGATCGAGGAAACCACCGACGCATCCGGGGTGGTCTTGATCACCTGGAGGGCCGGGCGCAGCGTGGCGGCAGTGGTGTTCACGGCACCGGAGACCATGCCGTCGGCCAGGCCTTCCTGCACCATCATCACGCCGAAGTAGGAAACATCTTCCACGGTCTTGCGGGCATCTTCCTCCGAGATGCCCTTGTGCTTGCGCAGCTCATAGAACGCGGCAGCAAACTGGTCCAGCAGCTCCGAGTTCTTGTAATCCAGAAGCGTTGCCTTAGACAGATCCAAGCTGAGCTCGTCGGCACGCGCCTGCATCGCCGCCGGATCCCCCAGGATGGTGATCTTGGCGATGCCCTGGCGCAGCAACTGATCGGCCGCGGTGAGGATGCGGTCATCTTCGCCCTCGGGCAGAACGATGTGAGAACCTGCGGCCTTGGCGCGCTCCAGCAGCTGGGCTTCGAAGACCGGCTCAGAGACGACCTCCGGAGCATGGGTGTTCAGGGCTGCGGCCAAGCGATCGTCGTCAAGCAACTGATCTGCGGTCACCGTGTCCGCGACGACTGCCCCCAGCTCGGCGGCGCGCTTTGCGGCCAGGGCGGCGCGGCGCTCATCGCCATCGGTGACCATGACCAGAGGGATCCCCAGCGCTGCCGCGGCATCGCCGTCGAAGGTTAAACTGCCCGTGCCGACGACGAGGGCGGGGCCATCGGCGAGCGGCTGGGCAGCATAAATCTCCCCCACAGAATCGTTAAAGTCATAGAGGCGAACCAGGTTCAGATCGTGCTTCTGAGCCAGTTCTTCGAGGTCAATGCCATCAAAGTTGCGGTTGATTACGGTGATCAATGCTGATCGCTTTTCTGCCATGGGCCTTACCTTTCGTCGTGTGTTCTCACTCTGGAAAGTTCTTCGCCCTATTCTAGCTATAAACGGTGGTGCAGACATGACCGTTTCGACGGCCACATTCGGCCATCATTGCAGCACCCTATACACTGGTCTGCAGAAATCAGATTTAGAACACATTAATGTAAAGGAATTGCATGAGTACTCCGCTTCGCGTTGCAGTCGTCGGCTCCGGCCCAGCCGGAATTTACGCCTCTGACCTGCTTGTTAAGTCCGATGTTGATGTCCAGGTTGACCTGTTTGAGCGCATGCCGGCTCCCTTCGGCCTGATCCGCTACGGCGTGGCACCTGACCACCCGCGCATTAAGGGCATCATCAAGAGCCTGCACAACGTGCTGGACCGCGAAGAGATCCGCCTGATTGGCAACGTGGAGATCGGCAAGGATGTCACCGTCGATGAGCTGCGCGACTTCTATGACGCCATCGTGTTCGCTACCGGCGCCACCGCCGATAAGGACCTGCCGATCCCCGGTGCGGACCTAGACGGCCACTTCGGCGCAGGCGAGTTCGTCGGCTTCTACGACGGCAACCCGAACTTCACCCGCGACTGGGACCTATCCGCGGAGAAGGTCGCCGTCGTCGGCGTGGGCAACGTGGCCCTGGATATTGCGCGCATCTTGGCGAAGACCGCCGACGAGCTCAAGGTCACCGAGATCCCCGACAACGTCTACGACAACCTGTCGAAGAACGCCGCGAAGGAAGTGCACATCTTCGGCCGCCGCGGCCCCGCACAGGCGAAGTTCACCCCGCAGGAGCTCAAGGAGCTGGACCAGTCTGACACCATCGAGGTCATCGTCGACCCCGAGGACATCGATTACGACGAGGCCAGCGTTAAGGCGCGCCGCGAAACCAAGGCCACCGACCTGGTCTGCCAGGTGCTCGAGGGCTACGCGATGCGCGACCCGAAGGAAGCGCCGCACAAGATTTATATCCACTTCTTCGAGTCCCCGGTGGAGATCCTGGGCGAAGACGGCAAGGTCGTCGGCTTCAAGACCGAGCGCACCGAGCTCGACGGCAACGGCGGCGTCAAGGGCACCGGCGAGTACAACACCTGGGATGTCCAGGCCGTGTACCGCGCTGTTGGCTACCGTCCGCAGGGCGTCGAGGGCGTGCCTTTCGACGATCAGAAGTCCGTCATGCCCAACGACAACGGCCACGTACTCACCGAGCCTGAGGGTGACATCGTCCCCGGCCTGTACACCACCGGCTGGATCAAGCGCGGCCCAGTGGGCCTGATCGGCAACACGAAGTCCGACGCGAAAGACACCACCGCGATGCTTCTCGACGATTACAAGGCCGGAAAGCTTGAGCAGGCCCAGAAGCGTGACCCGCAGGACATTCTCAACTTCTTGGAGGAGCGCGAGATCCCTGTGACCACGTGGGATGGCTGGTACAGCCTGGATGCTGCTGAGCGCAAGCTCGGCGAAGCTGAGGGCCGCGAGCGGAAGAAGATCGTGGAGTGGGCGGACATGGTGAAGCACGCCCACACGGAGCGCTAAACCGCTATCTTTAAGTGCATGAAACCACTCTTAACTGTCCTTCCCCTCACCGACCTTTCTCCTTTGGAGGTCCACGAGCTGTACAAGCTGCGCGTCGACGTGTTCGTGCATGAGCAGCAGACGCCCTATGCCGAGATCGATAACACCGATGCGCACCAGGACACCCGCCACGTCCTGGCGTGGCGCCGCGGTGGCACCGACAATGAGCTCATGGGCGTGGCCCGCGTTTTCCCCACCGATGATGCGATGGTGTTGGGGCGCCTCGTCGTCAAGCCTGAATTCCGTGGCACTGGGTTGTCGCAGCAGTTGATCCGCAGCGCGCTGACCTACGCCTTTGAGAATGAGCCAGGCAAGGACGTCACCCTGGAGGCCCAGGCGGAGCTGACTGGTTTTTATGGCGCGTTTGGGTTCGTGCCTGAGGGCGAGCTTTACGACGATACCGGCACCCCGCATCAGAAAATGCGGATGACGGCGGCGCAGCTCGCGCAGTATGTGCTCAAGGGTGCTTCTTAAAGGGTTTGAGCAAGTCAGTCTGTTCGAGGGGAACCAACCCATCGTCTAAGGGTTCTATCGCCTGATAGATGGTTCTCATTTGTTTCGAATCCGTAATTATTCCCCTCGTGGCTGCCTTGCTCAACACACTTAATGTGGACTCGAGCTGGACATCACCTGTGTCAGGGTGCATTATCCTTCGTCGCTTGAGTCGCTCAATTTGGATCCTAGCGAGCCTCCGAGCGCCCCTATCGTCGATTATGACCACGACTGAACCGCCGGCTTCTGCTCTCAACACCGCGTGTGTCAGCACCGCCAATTCTCCAGCATCATTCTCTCTGCCAGTTCTCTTGAAGTTGTGCACTAGAAATCATTTCAAGAATCTTGCGAAAGCCTTCGTCTTCAATATTGTCCTCAAGTACGGTGACCCAACCGGGAATCATTTTCCGAAGAGTGCTGTCAGCGCGCCGGAATCGTCGGGAGTCTTTCGCTGATTTTCTACTAATCTCAGCGATCACTGTTTCTGGAACATGAAGGCGCCCCACTACGGCGGTGAGAATTCTTTCGTGCCCAGCTGCAAGAAAATTCAGGCCTGGGCCAGCATCCATGATGACTCGCTCCGGCTCATTGTCCACTGCCACTAGAACGCATCTTCCCCGAGGTCACGCACTGTAATTCCTGCCTCATCAAAAATTTGTTCCATGTTCTGGGTTGTTTCACCCGCAAGTGCGGCCACACGGGCTAAAGGTACAATTCCTTCTTCATAACCTTGGATCGCTCTCGCCAGCAGTCTGCGAGGTGGCTTCGGCTGGTTCGATTCCTGTGCTTGGTCATCATATTCCTTTCTCCAGCCAAAGCGGGTTGCTAACTTCGGAGCAGAAAAACTTGCGAAATACTCGTATTCTTCGTTGCTAATCCGTCCGATACGTCTGAGCGCGATTGATGCCATTCTCGGCGACACTCGATACATTCGCACTACATGCGAGAAGTTCTCTAAAGGCAGCGGGCCGGCAGCGTCGTTGAATTCCTTTAAGCCCTCTTCCGGGATAAGCAGGTGCCTGGCAAAGCTGTCTGCTCTTTTTTCTGCGTAAGTTCGATCCCCCGCACCTTCTTTGAGATTAGCGTTGTGGTCGCGGAATAAAACGTGCGCGACTTCGTGTGCTAAATTGGTGCGCCACCGGAATGGATGCGGGGTGGTTTCGATAAGGATGTATCGATTGCCGGTTGCAGAATCGTAAGCAGAGATTCCGTGCTGATTTTGGACTGATCTGACGACCGCCACGTCAATCTGTAAACGTTGCTCAATGAAAGGCAGGAGAGCTGAGATCGGTTCATTCCCCAGGCCTTCTCTTAACTCTGCTGCCTTTTGCTTTGCTTCTTGTTCGTAATCCATAGCAATCCCCCAATGTGCGTTGGACTAAATAAAGTATGAGGTTAGCATGCGGTCAAGTTCTACGTACTCCGCAAGTTTCTCCTCCAGGTGTCTAATGTCTGAACCTCTTGAGGTTCGCGCAGCGCACTGAACGCCTTCAGGCAAACCTTCTTCTTTTAAGAAAAAGTAGATCGGCTGCCCCGTCGCTTCCGCAATCTGTCCTAATTCGTCAAGACTCGGGGTCTTCCTCCCATGAAGGATTCGGGAGATAGAGGGTTGACTAATCTCGGTGGCTTCCGCCAACGCAGATTGGCTCATGTTTGCGGTACTCATCGCAGTTTGTACACGGTTTGCTACCGTCATCTTCCTCACCTCCTGAATAGAACGTTAGAAACTATTCAACCAGCTTACGTAAGGGAAATCAAGGCCCGACCGTGATCGCGCGGTCAGCCGCTTCCGCCCTTTCGCGGGCCTGCTCGATCGTGTCGGCAGTAGAGACCACGATGCCCATGCGCCGGCCGCGGTAGCCGGTCGGCTTGCCGAAGAAGCGGACGTTCGTCTCTGGGATCTCCAGCGCATCGGCCACACCCCGGTAGCTCACGGTGTCCGTGTCTTCCAGAGCGTGCACGAACCTCCCCGCCCCCGGCGAGATCAGGGTGACGTCGATGGGCAGGCCCATGATGGCGCGCGCGTGGAGATCAAATTCGGAGAAGCGCTGGGTGGCCGTCGTGAGTGCGCCGGTGTCGTGTGGGCGCGGGCTTACCGACGAAAAATATACGTCGTCACCTGCGACAAATAGCTCCACACCGTAGACGCCTCGCCCGCCCATGGCGTTGGTGATGCGTGCCGCCATGGAGCGCGCGTTATCCATCGCACCTTCGCTCATTGGTGCGGGCTGCCAGAATTCCACCAGCCGGCCGTGGGAATAGCGTCTGCCCACTGGTTCGCAGAACCAGGTGGCTAGCTCGCCGGTGTTGGGGTCGATGGAGCGTACCGCGAGGATCGTCACCTCATAGTCAAAATCGACGAAGCGTTCCACCACCACTTGCGGGTCGATGGAGTCTGGCTCATATGCGTCGTGCCAGGCGCGCGCGATCTCGTCTGGGCTTTGGACCAGCGTGTGGCCCTGCCCGGAGGTAGAGACCGCCGGTTTCACGATGCATGGGAACCCGAGTTCCTCAGCTGCGTCTTCCGCCTCTTCCACGCTGGCCGCAAAGCGATAGGCGGTCGTCGGCAAGCCCAGCTCTTCTACCGCGACCCGGCGAATCCCCTCGCGCGAGACCGTCAGCTCACAGGCCTTGGCGGAAGGCACGACCACGGTGTGGCCGTCTTCCTCGGCGCGGCGCAGCGCCTCGGTCGCGACGGTTTCGATCTCCGGGACGATGAAGTCCGGCTGGATCTTCTCGATCAGCGTGTCCACCTGGTGCGGGTCGCAGACATCGGCGAGGTAGGAGAAGTGCGCTGACTGGTGCGCCGGCGCGTGCTCGTAGCGGTCGACGGCATGCACCTCCAGGCCAAGCCTCTGAAAAGCCAGGGTGAGTTCCTTGCCGATCTCGCCGCTGCCCAGAAGCAGAACTTTTGTGGCGTTCTCGGTCATAGGTGTACCAAGTGGTGAATTGCGCATATCCCGCATTATCCCATAGATAAACGATGACGCCGCCCGGCCCCCGTTGTACGCGGGTTCAAGCGGCGTCTGTGTGTTTCGTATCGCTTAACGACGATTACTCCTGCGAGGAGGAACCAGCTGGAGTCTCGTTGCGCTGAATTCCTTCTGACCCGTAGGTGTTTCCTGAAGAGCCCTGCAGCGAAGAGGTGGCCTGCAGTGGGTCGTCTGGGGTGCAGGCATCGTAGATCATGGTGCCGGCGAGTACGCCCATCGCGACCATCGTGACGCCGATCGCCGCATCAGCTGCGTAGGGGGCCACTTCGCGCAGCTTCGCGTTGAAGCGCAGCGCATAATCGGCTGCCTCGCGGTCGAAGATGCCGAGGTCCATCTGCAGCTTGTTGTTGTTGGCGATGAACCAGGCATCGATCTCATCCACCAGCGTCTTCAGGCCGGGGATGTTGATCTGGGTCGCTAAGCCCAGCGGGATCAGAGCCAGCAGCGGAAGGCCGTAGTTGACCACGCTCTGCACGCACTTTTCCCTGTCGACCTGCGGGGTATCGTCCGGGCGGGAATCAATGAGCTCAGCAATCTCCTCGCCCAGACCCATATCGGCGGGTTTGACGGTGATATTAACGGTCTCGGTCTGCTCAGTGCCATCGGTGAAGATGAACTTGACGTCGACGGTGTAATTGCCCGGCGCGGTCTCTGGATCGGTGACGATCTCCATCGCACCGGTCTTCCTGTCCACCTTCACGGTCGACCCCTCGGGGAGGGTGTTTCCAGCCTCTTTGAACTCCGTCCGCTGTGGCGCTTCATTCTTTTCGACGACATCGGTGGTCGCATCGTCGAAAAGCGGCGCGTCTACGTAAATGGGCGCACCTGCTGGGCCGGCCACATCCTCGTAGCCGCCGACCCACCGCTCCTCGTCCTTAGGCGTTTCGACGACGCCTGGGACCTCGATGTGGTCGGTGGTGCCGTCGTCCTGGGGTTGAGAAACCCTGAAATTGCACATGCGGACGTACGTGTGGGTCCGCTTCGCGGTGTAGGTCTGGCTGACGGCCACGGTGCGTGCTTCTTGAAGATTAGGGGGCGCAATGCGGATTCCCGCGTCCCGCCCGTGAGCACTCTCGCCCGTCTTGGACGCTTTGATGCCTACGCGCGAAATCGAGTTCGTTCGGTGGTTCATCTCTAACGCGCCGTACTTCATCGAGGTCTCGAGGATCTCGGTTTTACTGCCCTGGCCCAGGGAGAGCTCAACGGAGTGCTTGCTCACGTCGAAGTCAGTCTCGGACATATCAAACGCGTACACACCCTGCTGGCCCAGTCGGCTGTGTGTTTTCGTGACGTAGTAGTCCGACCAGGAGCCATTGGTCTTCTGGTAACGCAGGTAGATCGGGGTGCCCTCTGGAACAGCTACGTTGATCTGGTCGCTCTGGCGGGCGGTGCCAGAGACCATGTTTTTAAATTCGTCTGCGCTTAAGTCAAACTCTGAAGCGATCTCAGGGTTCTCCGCAATCAAGTCCGCCTTGATGGCGGTGTCCTGAGGAGTGCCGGCGGATCGCGTCTGCGCCTGCGCGGCGGGGAGGCTACCGCCTAGTGGGGAATCCGGGACTACGGTCCCTGCACTAAAAGCCAAAGAAAAGGCAAGTGCGGCCGTTGCCACAGTTCTTCTCCGGCGACGACGTGGAGTGGAGGGAATCACGGTTCTCTACCTTTCGCTGTGCACATATCACATATCAAGAAAACCTTAACAGGAATGGCGGTTATATTCACCGCTTCCTTAAAAACGCAGGCAATTTCCAGATGATAGTACAGCTTTCAGCGAAAAAGATGCATCGCACCTAAGAGAAACTTAGCGATCCATCACGTCGTGGCGCACGATGGTCTGGTCGCGGCCAGGCCCCACACCGATATAGCTCATCGGGGCACCGGACAACTCTTCCAAACGCAGCACGTAGTCCTGGGCCTTCTGTGGCAGCTCCTCGAAGGTGCGGCACCCAGTGATGTCCTCGTCCCATGCCGGCATGGTTTCGAAAATCGGCTCAGCGTGGTGGAAGTCGGTCTGGGTCAGTGGCATCTCGTCGAAACGCTTCCCGTCCACGTCGTAGGCCACGCAGATAGGGATCTCGCCGATGCCGGTGAGCACGTCCAGCTTGGTCAGGAAGTAATCGGTGAAGCCGTTGACGCGCGCGGCGTAGCGGGCGATCACGGCGTCGTACCAGCCGCAGCGGCGCTTGCGCCCAGTGTTCACGCCGACCTCGCCACCGGTGGTCTGCAGGTACTCGCCCCACTTATCGAAAAGCTCGGTGGGGAACGGTCCAGCACCCACGCGCGTGGTGTAGGCCTTAATGATGCCCAAAGTTGCGGTGATCTTGGTCGGGCCGATGCCCGCGCCCACGCACGCGCCACCCGCGGTCGGGTTCGAAGAAGTAACAAAGGGGTAGGTGCCGTGGTCGACGTCCAGCATGGTGGCCTGGCCGCCTTCCATCAGCACGTGCTTGCCCTCGTCGAGGGCCTTGTTCAGGACGTACTCAGAATCGATGACCATGGGCTTGAGGCGGTCCGCGTAGCCCAGGAAATATTGCACCATCTCTTCTGGGTCGATGGCCTTGCGGTTGTACATCTTCACCAGCATCTGGTTTTTCACGTCCAGTGCGGATTCGATCTTCTGGCGCAGGATGGATTCGTCGAAAATGTCCTGCACGCGCAGACCCACGCGCCCTACCTTGTCAGCGTAGGTGGGGCCGATGCCGCGGCCTGTGGTGCCGATGGCCCGCTTGCCCAGGAAGCGTTCCTGCACCCGGTCGAGGGTCTGGTGGTAGGGCGCGACGAGGTGCGCGTTGGCGGAAATGCGCAGGCGGGAGGCATCGGCGCCGCGGGCTTCCAGTCCGTCGATTTCCTCGAATAGCGCCTCAAGGTTGATCACCACGCCATTGCCCAGGATTGGGGTGGCGTTTTCGGAGAGCACTCCGGCGGGAAGCAGCTTCAGTTCGTATTTCTCACCGCCTACAACGACGGTGTGCCCGGCGTTGTTGCCGCCGTTGGGTTTAACAACGTAGTCGACCAATCCGCCCAGGATATCGGTCGCTTTGCCCTTGCCTTCGTCGCCCCACTGGGCGCCTACGATGACAATCGCAGCCATGGTGATCACTTCCGATCATTCGATGAACTCATGCCGGGCTTATTGTACTAGGCAGGCTAGGATCTACCGACATGCGCCTGATCTTGCTTTCCTGCGTGCCCGCCGGCCACACGCACCCCACGGGTGCAGAGAATATGGACGTGGTTCAGCTGCCAGAAGTCCCGTCGCGCAAGGACTTAAGCTTCCTTGATTCGCTTGCCGACGAAGTCCTGCCCCATGATCCCACGCCCTCACTGGATGAGATTGCCGCGCAACCCGATGTGGCCCACATGGGTACCCCGCAACCGGCGCCGCAGCCCATTGAGAACCCTGTGCGCGTCATCGTCCACGGCAGCGACGCCGCTCTCTCAGCCGTTCTTACCCGCATGATGCGCGCCGACTACATGTGGATGCAGATCGCCTATATCCCCACCGACTTCTCCTCCCCCGCCGCCATCAACTGGGGCCTCACCAGCGATAACGCGTGGGATACCGCGCTGCGCGGCAACGTCCGGCCTGTACCCACGATCCGCACTGACACCTCCACTGTCGTCGCTGGCTCTGCGACGTTGACGCGTTTTTCGCTTGACGACGAGGGCCCGGCCGCCGGTGGGGTTGGCGAATATATCGGTGAGATTGTGGTGGATTCGGACGTTCTTATCCACCGCGAGGATGATGGCGATTCTGCGAAGTTCTTCGGACAATTCGGTGCGCGGTTGGTGCCGATGACTGATGCGCCTGGCATCGTTGCTGCCCCTTTGGTGACTCCGCGGGAAAGTCAGGGGCGTTCGTCGTCACGCGATCCGCAGCAGCTGCAGGCCTGGTCGACCACGCCTGGGCTGCGCTGGCGGACGCGGAATCAGGCGGTAGCGAAAAATCGTGTGGATGGTTCACGCATGCTGACGGGGCGTGCGGTGCAGTCCGGGGGCCTTGATATTTTGATCACGATCGATGGGGTGCCGCACCCGCGGCCGGTGAAGCGTGTGACGTTCTATCGGCACCTGCGTGACATGCAAGCGGTTCGCCCTTAAAGTCGCTTCCGACGACACCCACTACTCGGATTTTTACGAAAAGCAAATAAAGTGACCCACATCACATAAGCCCTTTTTTCTACATTTTGATCCAGCGGGTTCACAGCTAACCCTACGGTTCCCCCGTCCATTACGTCTTTCTTATATGGCACAACACTGCAGGTCACAGGGACTGTTCGGGCAATTCGCGCGCAATGATAACGGAAGTTGGGGATTTTTGCAGCGAATTTCTTGGACGAGCGTTGGATTTAATCTCTGGTCCCGGCACGGGTGACCGGATTTTCCTTATCGTTGATGGTGTTCCGCCACGCAGTCAGAACGCACAGCGACAGTGGCACTGCAACACAGTGGCGGAGAGAGAATTTATTCATCAATCATTACAAGGAGTTAGAACATGACGAACCCTAACCAGACCTACCGCATTGAAGACCTTGCAAAGGCTACCGCTTACGACAACGACGGTGACAAGCTCGGCTCTGTCAAGGATGTCTACATCAACGACGCAACCGGCCAGCCAGACTTCGTCGATGTTAACCACGGCCTGTTCAACATGAACGACTCCATCGTCCCACTGCGTGGCCACACCCTGCGCGACGGCGAACTGCACCTCGCATTCTCCAAGGACCGCATCAAGGACGCACCTGAGCTCGGCGAGAACGGTCACCTGACCAACGAGGACCAGGACGCTTTCTACCGCCACTACGGCCTTGAGAACGTTGAGAACACCGCACGCTACGGCGTCGCAAACGAAAACGCTGGCCGCCACGCAGCAGAAGAGCGCAACGCTGCTGCAGGCGCTGCAGCTGGCACCGCTGGTACCGCTGGCGACGACGCAACCATGGTCCGCTCCGAGGAGCGCCTGAACGTCGACAAGGAGCGCCAGGCAACCGGCCGCGTCTCCCTGCGCAAGTACGTCGAGCACGACACCGAGACCGTTGAGGTCCCAGTCGAGCGCGAAGAGGTCCGCGTTGAGCGTGAGCCAATCTCCGAAGCCGAGGCAGCTAACCTGCGCGGCCAGGATCTGGGCAACGATGAGGCTTCCCTCACCCTGCACGAGGAGAAGGTTAACGTCTCCAAGGAATCCGTCCCAGTAGAGAAGGTCTCCCTGGATAAGGAAACCGTGCGCGACACCGAGACCGTGAGCGAAGATGTTGCTAAGGAACGCATCGAGGCTGACGGCGTCGACAACGCAAACAAGCGCGATCGTCGCTAAGCCCCTCTGGCTTGAAGAAGTACCCCCGGGCCTGGCTACCATCCAGCCTCCCCGGGGGTTTCCCCTGCTATACCCAGGTTGTGGGTGGTGTGGGCCGGCAGTGTTGCCGGGAAAATCGCTAAGGTGGGGCTCACCCCCTACTTATGAAGGAGAAATTATGACCGACTCTCAAAAGACAAATGATCTGCTCAATGCCACGGCATTCGACGCCGACGGTGACAAGCTAGGCTCCGTCAACGACGTCTTCATCAATGACCGCGACGGCGAACCTGACTTCGTCGACGTCCACCACGGACTGTTCGGGCGCAAGAGCTCCCTGGTCCCGCTGCGCGGCCACACCCTGCGCGACGGTGAACTGCACCTCGCGTTCGAGAAGGACCGTATTAAGGACGCGCCGGAATTCGGCGAGAGCGGCCACCTCTCCGCGACTGACCGCGATAGCCTCTACCGCCACTACAACCTGAACACCTTGGAAGAGCTGACCCGCGACCAGGAGGCCCGCCCGGCGCAGGCACGCACCGGCGCGAAGCGTGGCCTCGGCGGCACGGACCTTGACGATAGCCACGCCGACGCAGACCGCGAACGCATTGAGGCGATCGGCGAGGCGGACACCAAGGCAGACGATAAATAAACCAGTCACGCCTTAGGCCTGACGCATCCCACCGCTTCGGGTCACCGCAGCGGTGGGTTTTTTATCCCTACCGACAGTAGGCCGACAGTAGAAAGGACCGCCCCCATGACAGACTCATTCCCCATCGACGACCTCGCCAACGCCATTGCCTATGACTCCACTGGCGACAAGATCGGCGCCATCAACGAGATCTACGTGAACGAACGCACCGGCCAGCCTAACTTCGTGGCAGTCAACACCAGCATGTCCGGCCTGGTCGATTCCATCGTCCCCCTGCGCGGCCACACGCTACGCGACGGGGAACTACACCTGGCCTTCGAGCGCGACCGGATCGAAGACGCCCCCTTGTTGGACACCAGCGGCTACCTCACCACCGAGGAGCAGGACGCGTTCTACCGCCACTACGGCCTCGACGCCGTGCAGGACCGCACCACCTACACCACCGGCGAGCCCGCCGAGCTTAACGACGACAACGCCGCGCAGAACGACGACGGCATCCGCCTGCGCCGCTGGCAACCCCAGGCCTAATCCCCACCCCATTAAAGGAGCACCCCAGTGAATTCCGCAGACACTCCCCGCGAGCAACAGATCACCGACCTGAGCAACGCCACCGCCTACGACGCCAACGGCGACAAGATCGGCTCCGTCAGCGACGTGTTCATCAATGACGCCACCGGCCGCCCCGATTTCATCGAGGTGAACACCGGGCTGTTCGGCACGGGCAGCTCATTGGTCCCACTGACCGGCCATTCCCTCCGCGAAGGCGAGATCCACCTGCCGTTTGCTAAGGAGCGCATCCAGGACGCGCCCAACGTGCAGGACCCGACCGCGCTGTCCGTCGACGAGAAGGAGGCCTACCTGCGCTACTACGGGCTTGCAGAACCCGCGGCAGAGGTTGCGGCGGGGACGGGCGATCGTCGAGAAGCACACGCCCCTGCCGACGCAGCACTGATCCGTTCAGAGGAACGCCTGAATGTGAGCAAGCGACGCCGCCCGGCGGAGCGCGTTGTACTGCGCAAGTACGTCGTAGAGGAAACGCAGACCATCGAGGTTCCCGTGCGACGCGAGGAATACCGCATTGAGCGCGAACCCATCACCGACGACGCCGTCGCAGGCTCCGGCGACGCAAGCTCCGGTGGCGGAGAGGATCGTGTCGACGAGGAGTCAGCCTCGCTGGTCATCTACGAGGAGCGCGTGAAAATCGAGAAGGAGATCGTGCCGGTTGAGCGCGTCACCCTTTGCAAGGAGATCGTGCGCGACACGGCCACCGTCAGCGAAGACGTGGCGAAGGAGCGCATCGAGGCGGAAGAGACCCGCTAGCTAGTCGTCCCAGAGCTCCGGCGGGTAGGCGGGCGTGTCCGAGGTCGGCGAAAGCACAGCGACCGCGGACGCCCGCGACATTCCGCAAATCTGCAGCAAGTCGACGATGATCGAGCGCGACTGGGCCAGCACCACGTAGCCGCTAAGCACCGTGTCCTCGTCGACCACATCCATCGACGCCTCCGCGCCCAGCTTGCGCAGCTGGTTGACCAGGATCGGGATCTCGGTGGCCTGGTTGACGTCCGTGCCTACCTCATAGACTTCGGACAGGTCAAGGGTGTACTTGGCAAGTGCATCGATGATTTCCAGCTGGCGTTCGCTTACCTGGTCCTCATCTTGGACCAGCACGAGGGCCCGCCGCGCAAGCACCCGCACGTTGCGCACCACGTTGTCCACCGGCACGACGGTGCGCCTCAAGGACCGCACGTATCGACGAGAACTCCACAGGAACGGGGAAATTTGGGCGGACTCCGACCCTGAGCGGGTGGCTTTGAGCATCGCGTCGACGTCACTCTGGGTGCCGCGGATGGCTTGCAGGGCGCCCTCGATCAGCTCGGGGTCTTTTTTGCGTAGGCCTTCGGCCACGTCGTCAAGCACCGATGAGGCGATCCCCAACAGTTTGGAGAGTTCGTGGCGCGCAGAGACCAGCGGCGAAGACGGCAGCAGCGCGATCGTGAGCAAACCAATCGATGAGCCGATGATGGCATCGATCGTGCGGTCGATGCCCGAGGTGGCGGACTCCGGTGTCATGATCGTCGCAATCAAAATGGAGCCGATGGCCACCTGGTTGTTCACCAGCACTGAGCCGCTGAGGAAGGACGCGATCAACAAACTTCCGGCGACCGCCACCGCGATCTGCCATCCGCCAGCCCCCAAGCTGCCGAACAGGAGGTCGCCGACCAGCACGCCCAGCACGCAGCCAAAGGACATCTCGAGGGCGCGCTGGATGCGGTCGCCGCCCGAAAAGCCCAGCACGATAATGACGGAAATTGGGGCGAAGAAGGGCAGGTGGTGGCCAACAACCTCGCTGGCCACCCAGTACGCTAAGCCGGCGGCGAGTGCCGATTGCAGGATGGGGAAAAATCTTTTCCGCAGCCGCAACACCCGGGACTGCAGTGATTGGTCGACCGCTTTGAGGCGGTCGCGCGTGCTCATACGTTGTTTTGCCATCTCGGTGCACTACCTTATATCAGCATCAATGGTGGCCTTAGCCGTCGCGATTTCAGGCGGCCGCGACACGGACAGTGTCAGCTGGTACAACTCCTGCTCGGAGGCACCGAGAATCGGGACGTCATCGCCGACCTCTATTTCGGGAAGGCACGGGGCCGTGTAGTCAATCGACACGTCGATCCTGTCGTGCGGGCCCACCCACAGGTCCGAAGAGAAGTCGCTGCTTAGCGGGAAGAGTTGATCAACAAGCATCCGCCTCGTCGGTACGTGCCCACCCGTTGGATTGGTCAGGGAAGGCTCCAACTGTTTCGAGGTGGCCGCGCGTTGTTCTTGTTCACCGCCGGGTGTGGTCACCGTGGTCACGGCCCGGGCTGCCCGGCCCAGGTCACGCCATGTGCGCCCCTGTTCTGCCCAGGCCGCAGGCGCCTCGACTTCGCTGGTATCAAACTGCAGTTGATAGCCCCATGCCCCCGACATGCCCGGGTCTTTCATCTCCTTCTGCGAGGTCACGGAATAGTTGCACAGCCCGGCACCGTTATCTCCGCCCGTCATCACAAATTTCTCGTGGGTGGTGTCCAGTGCGCGGTCGACGACCCGCCCGACCTCAATCGACGCCTCCGCCTCAAAAGAAGTGGCACGCTCGCTCACTGTCGCCGGGACGGACAGGCGAATCTCATCCGGGGACGCGTATTCCCGCGGGACGAAGGGGAAGCCGAAGTCGCTAAACTGGGGGTGGTTTGAGTTGGTGCGCACCAACCCCTCCACCGGGTCCCAGGCCCTGCCGAACAACGCCACCCAACACCCCGGGGTGCGCCCCGGTTCTATTTCTACGTGGTGGACAGTGCCACCAGCCCAGCTGATGTCCTCGGCTGTGGGCGCCCGATCAAAGGGCACGTCCGGGTCCTCGCACACCACCAAGGTGGCCCAGGTCTGCGCGGTCCAGCCGCCCCGGTCCTCCTTCGGCATGCCGGGCTGAAAAGTGAAGTCATAGGCCGTCGCTTGCCCGGGCGTGAGCGGTCCGCGCACATTCGCCTTGGCTGCGGGCTTGAGTGCGCCCAACTCTTCCTCGCCGATGATATTCCAGCCCGGGACCACTTCTTGTTCGTCCGGTTGCGCCCCCGAGGACGGCAGGGCCACAGCCCCTGCCGCCACCACCGCGACTACCGCTAACGCTTTATGACGAAACATACTTCTCACTGTACTGGCAGAAAGCTACCCAAGAAAGAAACCGGCCTCCCCGCCAACAGTGGGCGGGAAGACCGGTTCAGTGCTTCCGTTGGGTCTTCCTTACTTGGAAACGGTCTTGCCTGAAGAGTGCAGGTCGTTACATGCCTCGATGACGCGCTCAGACATGGACTGCTCAGCCTTCTTCATGTAGGAACGTGGGTCATAGACCTTCTTGTTGCCCACTTCGCCGTCGATCTTCAGCACACCGTCGTAGTTTTCGAACATGTGGGAGACAACCGGGCGGGTGAACGCGTACTGGGTGTCCGTGTCCACGTTCATCTTGATGGTGCCGTAGGACAGCGCCTCTTCGATCTTCTCCTTCTCGGAGCCGGAGCCGCCGTGGAAGACGAAGTCAAATGGCTGCGAGCCTGGCTCAAGACCCAGCTTCTCCACTGCGGTCTCCTGGCCCATCTTCAGCACCTCTGGCTTCAGCTTCACGTTGCCTGGCTTGTACACGCCGTGCACGTTGCCGAAGGTTGCTGCCAGCAGGTAGCGACCGTTCTCGCCGGTGCCGATGGCATCGATGGTCTTCTCGAAGTCTTCCTTGGTGGTGTAGAGGTTAGCGCCGGCCTTTGCCTCAACGCCGTCCTCTTCGCCACCGACGACACCGATCTCAATCTCCAAGATGATGTTCGCCTTGTGTGCCTTTTCCAGCAGTTCCTGGGCGATCTCGAGGTTCTCGTCGATGGGGACTGCGGATCCATCCCACATGTGGGACTGGAACAGCGGCAGCTCGCCGCGGTCCACGCGCTCCTGGGAGATCTGGATCAAAGGACGCACGTACTCGTCCAAGACCTCCTTCTGGCAGTGGTCAGTGTGCAGTGCGACGTTGATGCCGTAGTGCTTCGCGGCCTCGTGTGCGAAAGCAGCCAGGGCCTGGGCGCCAGCGACCTTGTTCTTCACGGCCAAGCCAGAGCCGAACTCAGCACCGCCGGTGGAGAACTGGATGATGCCGTCCGACTCCGCCTCAGCGAAGCCCTTCAGCGCAGCATTGATGGTCTCAGACGAGGTGCAGTTGATGGCTGGGAAGGCATAGCCACCCGCCTTCGCCCTGTCGAGCATTTCGTTGTAGACCTCGGGAGTTGCGATAGGCATATGCTTTGATTTCCTCCATTTTCGCGAAATTGGGATACACCCCCAGTATGCCCTCTTTTCGCGACGTATGCCCGCCAATCCGCAAAGTGATACCTACGCCATAGTTGTGGCCTACTTCTGGCCCTCCACGCGTGCGGCGGCTTCGAGCAACATCCACCCGGATAGTTGCACGGACAAGTCGCGTTCGTCGATACGCACCAGCCCGATCGCCTCGCTGACAGTGGACGGGCCCATGCCGTAGTTGTGCGGCAGGCGGGCGTCCTTCGTCCAGTCAGAGGAGAACACGGGCAGCCCGTCGACCTCGAGGCGGTGGTTCCACACAGATTCCGCACTGGCCAGCACTAAACGACGAGCGACCTTGCGCGTGGCGATATTTGTTGGGGAATCTGCAGGCAGCCGCACCGCAATATCGGCCAAGTAGCGGGCGAGGATGCCTTTGAACAGGCCGCCATCGCCGTCGCCACCACCCAAGATCACGGACTGTGGTGAGGCCATGTGCAGCGCAATCGACTGCACGAGGGAGCGGATGTGGGTGACGTACTGCATGGAATCGCTGGCGGAATCGGCCTCGTCGTAGGAGTCGATCGCCTCGTCGCCACTTAAACCCGCGGCCTCACGCAGCGCCAGCACGATCTCCAGCGACGCCCCCAACAGAACGCCCTGGTTGTAGGTGTACTGCGCTGTGACCAGCTCGGGGCCGTGCATGCGCATCCGCACCCCGTCCATGACAAGGCCGTTGTCCGCGATCAGATTGTCGTAGATCCAGTCCACGATCTGGCGGGCTTGGTCGACGCGCCCCGTGCGCGCCATCATGATGGCCGAAGGCCCATTGGAGGGCACGTTGAAAAACGTCTCACCGCTGCGCCACGGCAACACGCCCGTCACGGAATCAATACCGGCCAGCAGGTTGAATTCCAGGCTATCTAGCTGCTTGCCGCGCTTGAACTTGTCCAGCTGCGCGACCCGGTCCAAGGCCAGCGCCATCCACGCCTTGTCGTCGTAGTAGCGGTTGTTCTTCAGCTTGCCCAGGTTGCGGATCTTGATGCCGCGGATGGTGTGCCCGATGCGCTTGCGGCGGGTTTTTGTGTCGCGGCGCAGCGTGGCGTCGACCTGGCAGTCCAGGTAGTGTGCCTGCCACCAGTAGTGCCAGTGGATGAAGAGGCGTTCCTTGTTGGTGGGCGGCCAGCTGACCATGGCTAGGTTGGTGCGCGGGATCCCCCACAAACGGGTGGCATGGCGCTCGGTGATGGCTGCTTCAGCTAGATCGGCGCGGTGCGCCCACGTCTCTGGCACGGTTCTCCTTGCTGCTGGATACTGAACAGTCTATCCATATGTTTTAGGACCACGAATGTTTCAGGTCCGCATGCTGACGAATCCACGTATGCATCGCAATCCCGGCAGCGACACCAGCGTTGATCGAGCGAGTTGACCCGAACTGGGCAATCGAGCACGTCATCACCGCGGCCCCCTGTGCCTCGGCGGTGACCCCCGGCCCTTCTTGACCAAACACCAGCATACATTTCTCAGGCAGTGAAGCGGTTTCCAGCGGGATACTACCTGGCGTATTGTCGATGGCCACGATCGGCAAGTCCCGCTCCACACACCATTGCACCAGCTCAGCAATATCGGGATGGTGCTCTAGGTGCTGGTAGCGGTCGGTGACCATCGCCCCACGACGATTCCACCGCCGCCTGCCGACGATGTGTACCGTGTCCACCGCAAAAGCATTCGCGGTGCGCACCACCGTGCCAATATTGGCATCATTTTCGAAGTTTTCAATCGCGATGTGTAGCGGGTGCCGGCGCTGATCAATGTCCGCCACAATGGCCTCGCGCGTCCAGTACCGGTAGGCATCCACCACGTTCCGGGTGTCGCCTTCGCGCAAGAGTTCTTCGTCGTAACGCGGATCTGTCGGCCATTCACCGGCCCACGGTCCCACACCATGCCTGCCCTCGCCCCATTCGGTGGGGCCGGGCTGCTCGTCGTTAAGCAAGCCCAAGATCCTCCAGGCCAAGCAGGTAGCGGTACTCCAGCCCGGCGTCGGCCAGGACGGTGTCCGCACCTGTCGCGCGATCCACCACAGTGGCCACCGCGACGACCTCCGCACCCTCTTCGCGCACGGCCTCCACCGCGGTGAGCGGCGAATTGCCCGTGGTCGTTGTGTCTTCCACGACGAGCACGCGCTTGCCGACGATCGACGGGCCCTCCACGCGGCGCTGCATGCCGTGCTTCTTGGCTTCCTTGCGTACGACGAAGGCATCCACCGGGGAGCCGTCCGCATGCATGACGGCGGCTGCGACCGGGTCCGCGCCCAAGGTCAGGCCGCCGACGGCGATGTAATCCAAGTCCGCGGTGAGCTCGCGCAGCAGCTGCCCAATCAGGCGCGATGCCTTGTGGTGCAGCGTGGCACGGCGCAGGTCAACGTAGTAATCGGCTTCTTTGCCCGAGGACAGCGTCAACTTCCCATGCACAACCGCTAGTTCTTTGACCAGCTCCGCTAGTTCGGCCTTCGCCTTGTGATCGATCTGTGTTTCAGCCATGCGATCAATACTAGTCGGTGGAGGTGTCGGTGCGGTCGTCGAAAATGCTTGGGGGTTTCTGCTCGCGGGTGGCGCGGGTGCCGTCGTTCTGGATGGGCTTGTCGTGGCCGTCGGCGATCGCCTCCACCTCATCCGCGCCCAGCGAACGGGGTTCCATCACACCGCGCACCGCGCCCGTCATGCGCGTGGGCAGTTCCAATGGCTCCTCCGGCCGCACCACATGGGGGACGATATCCTCCGCGGCTTCCTCCTGAGGCTCCGGGGCGATGCTAACCGGCTCCCCCATCTCACGCGTGGGGTACTCAAACTCGAGCTTCTGCCACGTCTGCGGGGGCAGGACGCGTGCTGCATCGGCCAACAGCCCGAGTGGGGCCAGCATCGCGTCCCAGTCCTCCGGGGTGGAGCCGCGTTCCGTTTGCGCCAGCGCCCAGTCGCTTTCGAACCACACGGCGGTGACCGCTTCTGGCAGGTTTTCCAGGGCGGTGACCACGCGGTCATCGATCATGCGTTCCGCCGGGCCGACATCCGTGGCATAGATGGTGAAGCCCTCGATGCTCATGACTTCGAGCAGGTCACTGGAGGCTGAGGCGTGGAATCCCTCGCGTCGCATATCGACGACCACATCGCTGACCACACCAGTGCGCATGGCCATCGTATTGATGCCGCCAAGATCCATGAGCAGCATCTCGTGCCCGTAGACGAATCCCTGCACGATATCTTTTGCAGCCGCGCCCGAGGCGGCTGCCCCGCGGGACCATTCGTCAATCAGGTACTCGTCGCTGCGGCGGAACTCGAACTCGCGCTGCTCTGCCCACCCGCGCCGTTCACGGCGCGTTGAGCCTGGAAGCTGCAGGCCGGAGCGCCGCATGGGGCGCGGTGCGGGCTTGGGCTCGGGAGCAGGCTCTGGCTCGGGTTCTGGAGCGGGCTCCGGATCCGGTTCGGGCGCTGGAGCTGGCTCAGGTTCCAGCTCTGGTTCCGGAGCGGGTTCGGGTTCCGGAGCCGGCTCAAATTCTGGCTCCGGTTCGCGTTCGGGCTCGACAGAGCCCTCGTCGTGAAGCACCGGCTCAGCAGGCTCGGCCGGCTGGGCAGGCTGGGCAGGCTCAGCAGACCGAGCCTGCCGGGCCTGCCGGGCCTGCTTTTGGCCTAGGTACAACAAAACGCCCGCTCCGATTAGAGCGAGCACTGCAATAATAAGCGCTAAGTATGCCATCAGTAGAAACTCTAGTGCCTGAAGCGCCCTGGGGCATGAACCGCGCAACATAACCTTGAGCGCGGTTCGGCCGGGCAGACACGGGCGGGCTAGATGTTGCGGGCGACCTTGTTCTCCACGTTGGCGGCCCACTGGGACCAGCCCTCCACATAGTGGGTGATGATCGGCAGTCCAGCATGTGCCATCACGGCAAGCAACGACGAGGAGTGGTTACCCGAACCGGAGTAGGTAATCACGGATGCAGGATCGGTGTTTTGGGTGATGCCGAACTCCGCAAACTTGTCGCGGATCTCGTCTTCGGGCTTCACACGCATCTGGTCGTCGAAGAGGTCCGGCATAGGGATATTTACTGCCCCTGGGATGTGGCCGGACTTCAGGTCGAGGATCTCGCGGCGGCCAGCGAAGCGGGACTCATTGCGGGCGTCGAGAAGCATGCCGTCGAATTCGCGTACGTCCTGCATCGTCGCGGTAGGAAGGGTGTTCGGCTGGACCTCCATGTCCGAGCCCACGACGATGTTGCCGGGGCCGGCGATGGTGTCATAACCACGGCGGTCCCATTCGCGCAGGCCACCGTCGAGGATGCGCACGTCTTCCACGCCCGCCCAACGCAGAGTCCACCACGCGCGTGCCGCATAGACGTTATTGCCTTCGTCGTAGACGACGACAGGGCGGTCCTTCTCCAGGCCCCACTCGCGGAAGGATTCTTCGAGGTTTTCCACCGGTGGCATGGGGTTGCGCCCCGCCCCGGAGCCCGGGAGGCCCGCTAGGGAGAAGGCCACGTGGCAGAAAACGGAGGTGGGAATGTGGTGCGACTGGAACTTAGCGGCCGCGCCACCTTCCTTCGGGCTCCACAGGGAAGCCAGGATGGTCAGCTTCTTGCCGTTGCGGATGTAATCGTTGAGGGTGTCTGCTGAAATGAAGACGTTCATAGCACCAAGTGTAAGTGCTTTAAGCTGTTCCCGCCGTATACCCAGGAGCTACTTGGATCACGCCTTCGTCGACAAGCGATTCAAGCCACTCCTGGATCCCTTCCTGCGGGCAGTCCGCGCCGATCGAGGCGGCGAGCATGCCACCCGGGCCGATCTCGACGCGGCATCCGAAGGCCAGCAAGGTGCCGGCGATGTCATCGGGGCCGTTGGGCAGGATGCGCACCGTCGAGGCACCACCACGGACCACGACCTGGTTGACGTGGTACTGGCCGCCGACGCGGACGCATTCGACGATGTCTCCTACCGCCAAAGTGGTATCCACAAACGGCACGCTTGCCACAACGAAGTGGCCGCCGCCGAGATCATGTGCTGCAAGCTCCTCATTATTGATGCCGGGGATGGGCACCCGGGTCACGATGGTCGTGGTCGGCGAAGTCATTCCACCATCGTAGCCCGGTGCCGCCATCTTTCGGGTTTAGGCGCTGATGGACAGTGCCTCTCCCCCGTCCTCAACATCGACGTGGACCGTGTCCCCATCGACGACATCACCGGCCAGCAACTTCTTGGCCAGGCGATCGCCGATGGCCTGCTGGATGAGGCGACGCAGCGGACGCGCACCGTAGTCCGGGTCATAACCGCGATCAGCCAACCAGGACTTCGCAGAGTCCGAGACCTTCAAGGTCAAGCGACGTTCTGCGAGGCGGTCCTGCAGGTCACCGATCTGGATATCGACGATGCCACGCAGCAGCTCCTGCGAGAGCGGCTCGAAGATCACCACATCGTCGAGGCGGTTGATGAACTCCGGCTTGAAGGTGTGCTTGACGGCGTCCATCATCTGCTCGCGGGTGCCACCGGCACCCAGGTTGGAGGTGAGGATGATCACCGTGTTGCGGAAGTCCACGGTGCGACCCTGCCCGTCGGTGAGACGGCCATCGTCAAGCACCTGCAGCAGCACATCGAAGACGTCCGGGTGCGCCTTTTCCACCTCGTCGAAAAGCACGAGGGTGTAAGGGCGGCGCCGGACAGCCTCGGTGAGCTGGCCGCCGGTCTCATAACCGACGTATCCCGGAGGGGCACCGACGAGACGGGCCACGGAGTGCTTCTCTCCGTACTCCGACATGTCGATGCGCACCATGGCGCGCTCATCGTCGAAGAGGAACTCCGCGAGTGCCTTCGCTAGCTCGGTCTTGCCCACGCCGGTGGGACCGAGGAAGAGGAAGGAACCTGTCGGACGGTTCGGGTCCGCGACACCTGCACGGGAGCGGCGTACCGCATCGGAGACTGCTTGGACTGCTTCCTTCTGGCCGACGACGCGGTTGCCCAGCACGGATTCCATGTTGAGCAGCTTTTCGGTTTCGCCCTGCATCATCTTTCCGGCCGGAATACCCGTCCACGCCGATACAACATCCGCGATGGTCTCCGGGGTGACTTCTTCTTCCAGCATGTGGCCTTCGGCGTCAGAGGCCGACTCGGCCTTCTCAAGCTCCGCCTCAAGTTCAGGGATACGCCCATAGCGCAGCTCGGAGACGCGCCCGTAGTCGCCTTCGCGCTCAGCGATCTCCGATTCCTGGCGCAGCTGATCCAGCTCCTCGCGGGCTGCCTGCACCTTGTCGATCGCGCTCTTCTCATTCGCCCACCGGGCCTGGAGCTGGGAGAGTTTCTCGCGCTCGTCGGCAAGATCCTGGCGTAGCTGCTCGAGGCGTTCCTTGGAGGCCTCATCGGTCTCCTTCTCTAAGGCGATCTCCTCGATCTCGAGGCGGCGCACCACGCGCTCTAGCTCATCGATCTCCTGCGGCGAGGAGTCAATCTCCATGCGCAGGCGCGAGCCGGCCTCATCAACCAAGTCAATGGCCTTATCGGGAAGGAAGCGGTTGGTGATGTAACGGTTCGACAACTCCGAGGCCGCCACCAGGGCGGAGTCCTGGATCCGGATGCCGTGGTGCACTTCGTAGCGTTCCTTCAGGCCACGCAGGATGCCGATGGTGTCCTCCACCGAGGGCTCACCGACGTAGACCTGCTGGAAACGGCGCTCCAGGGCGGCGTCCTTCTCGATGTACTGACGGTACTCATCCAGGGTGGTTGCGCCAACAAGGCGCAGTTCACCGCGGGCAAGCATCGGCTTGATCATGTTTCCAGCGTCCATTGCGCCCTCGCCGGACGCGCCGGCGCCGACGATGGTGTGTAGCTCATCAATAAACGTGATGATCTGGCCGTCCGAATCCTTGATCTCCTCCAGAACTGCCTTGAGGCGTTCCTCAAATTCGCCGCGGAACTTCGCGCCCGCGACCATGGAGGACAGGTCCAGGGACAGCAGCGTCTTACCCTTCAGCGATTCTGGAACGTCGCCGGCAACGATACGCCGGGCCAAGCCTTCGACGATCGCCGTCTTGCCGACGCCAGGTTCGCCAATAAGCACGGGGTTGTTCTTCGTGCGGCGGCTGAGTACCTGAACAACGCGGCGGATCTCAGAGTCGCGCCCGATAACTGGGTCAATCTTGCCCTCGCGGGCCCTCGCAGTGAGGTCCGTAGAGTATTTCTCTAAGGCCTGGAATTCTGCCTCCGGCTCCTGCGTGGTCACCTTTCGGTTGCCACGCACTGAGGGGAAAGCGGCCGTGATGGCCTCATAAGTAGCGCCGCGCTTGGTCAATAATTCAGAAGCATCCGAGGTGACCTTCGCCAGCCCGGCTAGCAGCACCTCAGTGGAGACATATTCGTCACCCAATTCGCCGGCCAGTTCTTGGGCGGCGGTGAGGGCGTTGAGTGCCTCTCGGTTGAAGTTGGGGTTAGCCATGTTCGCCCCGGACGCCGTCGGGTAGGAGTCCGCTAAATCGCGGGCTTCTCCTGCGACGGTCTCTGCATCCACACCGGTCGCTTTAAGGACTGGTGCTGCGACCCCGTCTTCTTGTTCTAAAATTGCGGCGAGCAGGTGCGCCGGACGGATATCCGGGTTACCCTTCGCCGAGGCGGTCTGCAATGCGGACTGCAGTGCCTCTTGTGTTTTAGCTGTGGGACTAAACGAGCTCATGAGTGCTCAATTCCTTTCGTCTATTTTTCTTTGTCACTAATACCAACGCTACCAAAGTTGATAATGTTCCACTCAAGGCAAAAAAGATTGAGCACAATAGACTCAAGGCAGTTCCGTGCCCAGTGTTCTCCAAAGGCAGAGACCCCGTTAGTTGGACTGAGAAAACCAGTTTCCAACTAACGGGGAGCAGTTCAATAACTGTGTCCGGCAGTGCGGTCTAAGCATAGTTCGGAAGCTCAGGACCGCATGCAACTACGGGCGGTCACCATTGCGGAGGCCTGCCTTGACGACAAGTCCACCCATCACACCTCCTTAAACCCGGGTGAAACGTCGGCGAGAGGGATGAGCAGCAGAACCACCCAATATGACTATCAATGCGCCCATGACGACCAATGAGTACACACCTGGGCCACCCGTTTTAGGTAATTCAGGTTGCTCAACGTTCATGACCGTCATCGAGACACCGTACGCATCACCAGGTTCTACTACTTGCTGCGCGTTCAGATCATCGGCAGCAAGTACGACCCCAGATTCAGACGGCTGTTCCAGCAGCTTGAGTTCAACGTTTCCGTTCTCACCCAGCTCTATCCTGAAACGAATCGGCTGGGTCAATAACGCATAACCCGCCGGGGCTTTCGTCTCGACGAGGATATAGTCGCGACCGAATTCCAATCCGTCCGCTGAATAGCCGGTCTCCGGATTCGGCGTGATGTCGGCGACCTTGTCGCCAAAACCATCGGGTCTTTCTACATCAGCCTCGTACAGGGCAAACTCAGCACCATCCAACCGTGCTACGTTCCCGCGACCGTCGGCATCACTAACTTTGAACAACGCTAGAGATGCTTTGTCTGGTGCCGTCGAGTTGGCGAATCTACAGGTCACAAACTCCAGCTCGGAATCATTTGGAATCGTGATATCAGCTGTCCGCTCAGCCCTATCATTGATCTCCGACAGTTGTTCGGTGGGGACTTCTTTCCCGTTCGGATCCCAAGTGGGGCCTTCTACACACTTGAGAGTTGTCTTATACCCAGCGCTTATGCCTGAGTCAGCAGAGCCATTTCCATTGCGAAAAGTTTCAAAAACTGTGTATTTCTCACCCGGCTTAACATAATTAAACGCAACTTGGACTTGAAGACCCGTTGCTGGCGACGATGCCTTTACAGGAGGGCTCAGATAGTTTCTCCCCGAGGGGGCGAGACCACCTGTTGAAAAAGTCCCAAGTTCAAACTGGTCGTCAGCATTTACTCGGTCACCGCGTACTTCCTTTTCGACCCGCAGAATCATCTCGCGAAATGGGCCGGAATCGTATATAGAAGTCGCACCCCAGAGTGGGACATTTGGTTCGACCTCTCCGTAGGCAGTGCCGCGAACCTTGGCCGGAAGTGGGGAACCATCAATATCGTAGGTGCCATCATCCCGTTGAACTAAACGGGACCACACTAGACCGGAATTCGCATAATCATCGTGGGTTCCTCCAGTTTGTGTTGACAAAATATAGTCACCAAACCGGCCCATCCCATACGTCGGACGGGGAAACTGTCCTAAAACTTCCGCCGTTGCTTCACGCCCGGCTGCTGGGTTTCCTGGCTCTATTGCCTGCCACCTAACCAAGTAAGAACGAGAGCCAGATTCGAGCTGATCGGTAGTGCCTGCACCGTACAGGCTACCGTCGGCCCCGACGAAGAAGTCACCGGCGGAAGTCAACTGTCCTGTCAGTGGCCTGTTGGGGAGTTTAGGCCATTTAAGGTCCATCTCTATTACATCAGTATCCATCTCACATGTCGCATTTTTTGAATACTCTTCGATACAACGGTTGCGATGCTCCTATATTGTGTCAAGCGCTTTTCAGAAATTTTTCGTAGGCCGATGCTAATTCCGTCAACGGACGTTTTCCAGTCTCGATGTCACTGATCCTCGCCGGGGCACACCCCAAATGCTTCGCTACAACCACCTGGGTGAGATGCTTCGCGATACGCAGTTCTTTCAACTCATCCCGACGAAGATCCCTGGGCTGTGGCGTACTGCGCCTGGTGCATATGACCCGGTAGATCTCCCGGACGATCGCGCGCTTCAGGCAGCGAATAAT
>NZ_KB892441.1 GCF_000373805.1 Corynebacterium pilosum DSM 20521 = CIP 103422
CTGACCAGCGGCTTCCTTGCTGTTCCGGTCGCCGTGCTGGTAGCCGAGGTGGGCATCCATCTCGGCGTTGAGGCCCCGGTTGATCGAGGCCTGGAGCAGGCCCCGGACGAGATCGTTGGCATCCGTGGTGGAGGTGCCGAGCTCGTCGATCAGCTTCGCCATCTCAGGATTGGCGAGGAGCTTTTCCTCGATCGCTTTGATCTTTGCGGAGTCCTCTGGGTTTCGTCGTGCCACGGTAGTCATTCTGGTTCATCTCCTTGGTGTGAGGGGAATCCCTCACACACAAACCATCTGACACCCTCTCAACCTGAGTAAGAAAACAAACATCGCGATCGTCACCGCAATCAGACGCCAAGGCATGACCGTCTCCGAAGCCGCACGCACATTCAAACGCTCCCGACAATGGATCTACACCCTGCTGGCCCGCTACGACGCCGGAGGACTAGACGCACTCACACCCCAACCACGCACACCACGATCACAACCACACACAACCCCAGAATCAACCATCGAACAGATCATCGCCATCCGCCGCGAACTGTCCTCTAAAGGAGCCGACAACGGCCCAGACACCATTTCCTAGAGTGCTCACACAGCGGCCATGCCCTACCAGCCCAACATCATCGAGAACACTACCCCGAGTACAAAGAAGGCCCCACCACCCAAGAACACTGTTCTAGGCCGGTGAGGCCGACTGTCAACCATGTCGCGACGGATACTGTCAAGTATGTCCCGACTAATCACAAAGCGCCCCAGAGAGGAATCGAACCTCCGACACCGGCTTTAGGAGAGCCGTGCTCTATCCACTGAGCTACTGGGGCAGTGATGCCGTCGCCTTGGAACCTGGTGACCGAACTCCGGCGGAGGGCCGAGGACAGGGGCACCCGAGGCAACGAAAACTAAGGCTACCGCACAAAGCGAAAGCAACATAAATTAGGCTGGACGTACTGTTTCTTGCTGAAAAGCAAAACCTAGTTCAAGACCGGAAGGAATCTTCGAGGACTATGCCACAAACCCAACCAAGTTTCACCGATATCCAGCGCCGCAAGATCGACGTTGAGATCGTCAGCAAAGACGGGATCCCCGCCCTATCCGTGGATAAGGAGCTGCTTGGGGGATCGTCGAAACGCGTCCTCCTGCTGAATCCACACGACGCGCGCCGGCTCAAAACCGCGATTGAGAACTACCTCAACGAGGTTTCGGCACGCGAGCTGAGCGGACACACGGCGTCCCTGTCGCCGCAGGACATGCTGGACCTGTTCGGTATTGACGACGAGGACTAGAACAGGGGTTTACTCCTCGCCTGTGAGCTCGCGCAACTTCGCCCGTACGGCGGAAGCACGCGGGTTCGTCATATGTGAATCATCCGAGTAACGGATGGTGGGCACGACCTGGTTGCCGTCGTTGACGGACTCCACCCACTTTGCGGCATCTTCGTTGCCTTCTGCCTCGATATCGATGGTGGCATAAGGGGTTTCGGTGCGGTCCAAGTGCTTTTGCAGCTTCGCGCAGTGTGGGCACCAGGTGGTCATGTACATGGTGACGTGATCAGTCGGGTTAGACATGGTCTTTAGCAACCTTTCTTTCGTAACGGAGGAACCGGTAACGCAACGGTTCAGGAGAATGGTCCGCGGGGGCGCCGGGGATAACCAGGCGACCTTTTTCTGAGGTCATCCACTCAGTATCTAGCATCAGGGCGAACATGTGCTCAGGCACCTGTGGGGCCAGAACGGCGCGCCGGCCGTAGAAGTCTGCGACGTGGGCGTCGATAAGCGTGATCTCAATGACGTCCAGCGAGTCCATATAGGACTCCCACAGCTGCGGACCACCAAGGATCCAAGCCTCGGTGTCTAGCTCGGGGACTTCGGGGACGACGAAAGCGCCATCGGACCACTCGCCGGCCTCGCGCGAGGAAACGACGAAGTTCTCGCGGCCGGGCAGGGGCTTCTTCGGTAGGGACTCCCAGGTGCGGCGTCCCATTACCACGGGGAAGCCCAGCGTGGTTTCTTTGAAATGGCGCAGGTCCTCAGGCAGGTGCCAGGGCATGGTGGCGCCGTCGCCGATGACGCCATCGAGGGACTGGGCCCAGATCGCGCCGATCATACTGACACCGGGGCCGAAATCTTCGGGTGCGGATCATAGCCCTCGACGGAGATGTCGTCGAAGGTGTAATCAAACATGCTGGCAGCCTTGTTCAGCTTCAACTGCGGGTAGGGGCGAGCCTCCCGGCTGAGTTGCTCGCGGACCTGGTCGACGTGGTTGTTGTAGATATGGCAATCGCCACCCGTCCAGATGAACTCGCCGACCTCTAGGCCAGCCTGCTGGGCGAACATGTGGGTCAGCAGGGAATAGGACGCAATATTAAACGGCACGCCAAGGAACATGTCCGCGGAGCGCTGATAGACCTGCATGGATAGCGTCCCGTCCACCACGTACAGCTGGAACAACAAGTGGCAGGGCAGAAGCGCCATCTTGTCTAACTCCGCCACGTTCCAGGCGGAGACAATATTGCGGCGCGAATCCGGGTTATTGCGCAGGGTATCCAGCGCACCTTGAATCTGGTCAATGTGCTGACCGTCTGGGGTGGGCCAGCTGCGCCACTGCACGCCATAGACGGGGCCGAGCTCGCCGTCCTCGCCGGCCCATTCGTCCCAGATCTTGATGTTGTTGTCCTGCAGCCACTTCACATTGGAGTCACCCTGCAAAAACCACAACAGCTCGCCGACAACACCCCTGAAGAACACCTTTTTGGTGGTCAACAGGGGGAAAGAATCAGCGAGGTTATAACGGATCTGGCGACCAAAAACGCTTCGCGTACCGGTTCCGGTGCGGTCGCCTTTGGCCTGGCCATTGTCCAGGATGTCGCGCAGGAGGTCCTCATAGGGAGTAGGCACAGTCATACCGGTCACCTTAGAACAAATCACGCGAACGTGGAAAGCTTAGGCCTCGAAGCTGCCGTGCTCGTCGAGGAAGGAGGTGGTCAGTTCCAGGATCTGATCCGCCAACTCTGGGCGGCAAATTAGCAGATCCGGAATGTAAGTATCCGCATTGTTGTAGCGCAGCGGCTCACCGTTGAGGCGGGAGGCGTGCAGGCCCGCGGCCAGCGCGACACCGACCGGTGCTGCCTGATCCCACTCATACTGGCCACCGGCGTGAACATACGCATCGTGGTCGCCCAGCAACACGTGCATCGCCTTCGCACCGGCAGAGCCCAGCCCGTCGACCTCAAAGCCCAGGCCGTCAGCCACGTGCTGTGCAATCTTCGGCGGGCGGTTGCGCGAAATCGCAATCTTGCCGGCAAACGGGCCGGAGACGTGGCGCACGTCCGAGGACTTGAATACCACGCCCAAGTCCGGCAGACCCACGGCGGCGTGTTCAGGAACACCATTGATGACGAGGGCGATGTGTACGGCCCAGTCCTGGCGTCCCGTCGCGAACTCCTTCGTACCGTCGAGCGGGTCGACGATCCACACGCGGTCCTTGTCCAAGCGGGTCGGGTTATCGGCAGCTTCCTCAGAGAGGAAACCATCATCGGGGCGGTGCTGGCGCAGCACGCGCGCGATCCAGTTCTGCGCTAGATCATCACCCGCCTCGCCGAGCTCACGCCCCCGAAGCGTGCCCACACCGCGGATCCCCTTCAGGATCTCGCCGGTGCCCTGGGCGATAAGGTTTGTCAGCCGAGAATCAGAATACTGAGCGGTCATGCCTCCCAGACTACAGTGCAACGGCGCATCGCGGGAAGTAACAATGCAGAACAATAACGCTAAAGTAGGCCCATGACCGAAAACATCCTGGACCGCTTTCACCCACAGGTGGCCACATGGTTTTCGGAAGTCTTCGCAGCCCCCACACCAGCCCAGGCCCAGGCGTGGGAAGCCATCTCCGCTGGAGAAAACTCGCTGGTAGTAGCCCCCACGGGTTCCGGTAAAACGCTGGCTGCGTTCCTGTGGTCGCTGAACTCACTGGTGGAACGCCACGGCCAACAAGTCCTGCCGGTCGGCCAAGCGACAGGATCTGAGACCCGTGGCGTAAAAGTGCTCTATATCTCTCCACTCAAGGCCCTGGGCGTCGACGTGGAGAATAACCTCCGGGCACCACTCAACGGCATCGCACGAGTGGCACAACGCATGGACCGGCCCATGCCTGACATTTCCGTTGGCGTGCGCAGCGGCGACACCCCACAGTCCGAACGCGCCCGCCAGGTACGAAAACCGCCGGACATCCTGATCACCACGCCGGAGTCCGCCTACCTGATGCTCACCTCCAAGGCCGCCGCGATCTTAAAAGACGTGGACACCGTCATCATCGACGAAATCCACGCCCTCGCCGGGACCAAACGCGGCGTCCACCTCACCCTGACCCTGGAGCGCCTGCGCCGAATTGCCGGCAACTTCCAGCGCATCGGGCTTTCCGCCACCGTCCGTCCCCTCGACGCGGTAGCGAACTTCCTCGGCGAGAACACCACCATCATCGACCCCACCGCCAAGAAGGAGTGGGAACTCAACGTCCGCGTGCCCGTCGACGACATGAGCGACCTGCCCGTGCCCGAAGACGCCTCCACCATTGGCGACGCCATTATCGACGATGACCTAACCCTCGACGACACACCCGCCGCCCCGAAGTCCATCTGGCCACACATCGAGGCACAGCTTTACGACGAGATCATGGCCCATCGCTCCACACTCGTCTTCGTCAACTCCAGGCGCACAGCAGAAAGACTCACCTCCCAACTCAATGAGCGGTGGGCGAAGGAGCACGACCCTTCGTCGTTAAGCGCGCCCGAGCGTCGCACCCCAGCCCAACTGATGAAATACACAGACACCGCAGGGCACGCCGCGCCGGTGATCGCGCGCGCCCACCACGGCAGCGTCAGCAAAGATGAACGCGCCATCACCGAAAGGATGCTGAAAGAAGGCACCCTGAAGGCCGTGGTGGCCACTAGTTCGCTGGAACTGGGCATCGACATGGGAGCGGTGGAGCTGGTGGTGCAGGTGGAATCCCCACCGTCGGTCGCCTCCGGCCTGCAGCGCGTCGGCCGCGCCGGGCACCAAGTCGGTGCCGTCAGCCATGGCTCTTTCTACCCGAAGCACCGGTCTGACCTGGTGCAAACGGCGGTGACTGTGCCGCGGATGCGCGAGGGTTTGATCGAAGAGCTGCACACCCCGCGCAATCCGCTGGACGTGCTCGCGCAGCAGACCGTGGCCGCGGTGGCCGTGGAAGACATCGAGGTGGACGACTGGTACGAGACCGTCCGCCGCGCCTGGCCCTACCGCGACCTGGCCCGCGAGGTCTTCGACTCGGTGATCGACCTGGTCACCGGCGTGTATCCCTCCACCGATTTTTCGGACCTGCGACCGCGCGCCATCCTCGACGGCACGGTGCTGCGCGCCCGCCCCGGCGCTCAACGCGTCGCGGTGACTAATGCCGGCACTATCCCGGACCGCGGCATGTTCGGGGTCTTCCTCGTCGGCTCCGAGGCAGAGGGGAAGGGACCCCGGCGCGTCGGTGAGCTCGATGAGGAGATGGTGTATGAGTCGCGTGTGGGCGACGTGTTCACCCTGGGCGCGTCCAGCTGGCGTATTGAGAACATCACGCGTGATCAGGTGCAGGTGACACCCGCGCCGGGGCACACTGGCCGCCTGCCGTTTTGGACTGGCGATGCGCAGGGCCGGCCTTATGAGTTGGGGAAGGCCTTGGGTGCTTATCGACGAGAGGCCCACTCGGATCTGGGGATCGTCGATAAGAGCCTGGATGAGAAGGCGCGGGCCAACCTGGCGAACTACTTGGCGGAGCAAGCCGAGGCCACTGGCGTGGTCCCGGACGATACGACGCTGGTGCTGGAGCGGTTCACGGATGAGCTGGGGGACTGGCGGGTGGTGTTGCATACGCCTTTTGGCAAGGGGGTGAATGCGGCGTGGGCGCTGGCGACGGGCTGGCGGATTGCGCAGGACACCGGGATGGATGCGCAGGCGGTGGCGGGCGATGACGGGATTGTGCTGCGCTTGCCGCAGATGGATAAGGAACCGGATGGTTCGCTGTTTGTTTTTGATACTGATGAGATCGCGGAGATCGTGACTGATCAGGTGGGGAATTCGGCGCTGTTCGCCTCCCGCTTCCGGGAGTGCGCAGCCCGCGCCCTGTTGTTGCCGCGGCGGAACCCGGGGAAGCGTGCGCCTTTGTGGCAGCAGCGCCAACGCGCGGAGCAGCTGCTGGATGTGGCGCGGAAGTATCCTTCCTTCCCGATCATTTTGGAGACTGTGCGCGAGTGCCTGCAGGATGTGTATGACCTGCCGGCGCTGGAAACGGTGATGGGGGATCTGAATACGCGCCGGGTGCGGATCGCGGAGGTGACCACCGAGCAGCCCAGCCCGTTCGCTTCATCGCTGTTGTTCAATTACACCGGCGCTTTCATGTATGAGGGGGACACCCCGCTGGCGGAGAAGCGGGCATCTGCTCTGGCGCTTGATCCTTCGTTGTTGGCCAAGCTGTTGGGCACGGTGGAGCTGCGCGAACTCTTGGACGCGGAGATTATCGCCGAGGTGGATGCGTCGCTGCGGCGCGTGGGTAAGGCCGCCACTTCGGAGCAGTTTGCTGACACGTTGCGCATGACGGGCCCGGTGCGTATCGACGAGCTGGAGACCTATACCTCTGTGCCTTTGCACGCGCTGGAGCAATCCTTGGCTGGGCGGATCATGCGGGTGCGCATCGGCGGGCATGAGCACGTGGCCCAAGTGTTGGATGCGCCGCTGCTGCGCGATGGTCTGGGGGTGCCTGTCCCGCCTGGGGTGGCGGCGCAGGTCGATACCGTGGAAGACGCATTGCAACAGTTGGTGAGCCGGTGGGTGCGCACCCGTGGGCCTTTTACTTTGCGTGATCTGGCGGGGGCTTTCGGGTTGGCGGTCGGTGCCGCCTACTCCGCGCTGCAGCCACTAGTCGATGCGGACAAGGTGATCGAAGGCCGCTACCGCCAAGGTGTGGAGGAGCAGGAGTATGTGGCCGCCGAGGTGCTGCGGATTATTCGTTCGCGCTCTTTGGCGGCAGCGCGTGCCCAGACTAGGCCCGTGACGCAGTCGGCACTTGCACGTTTTAGCGTGGACTGGGCCAACGTGGCACCCCAGGGAGTGCGCGCCCCGCTGCGGGGTGCCGATGGGGTGTACACCGTAATTGAACAGCTGGCCGGGGTGCGTCTGCCGGCCAGCGCGTGGGAGTCTTTGGTGCTTCCTTCGCGCGTCGGCGATTATTCGCCGCTGATGCTCGATGAGCTGACCCTTTCCGGCGAGGTTCTCATCGTCGGCGCCGGTAAAGCGGGGGCGCGTGACCCGTGGATCATGTTGCTGCCCGCAGATTATGCCGAGCAGCTCATCCCGCAGTCTGAAGCGCCGGTGCTTAGCCTGACCCAGCAGCAGATCATGGACCGCATGCGCGGCGGTGGAGGTTTCCTTTTCTCTGACTTCGTGGAAGGCACCACTACAGAAGAACTTCGCGAGGCGATGTGGGATTTGGTGGAGGCCGGCCAGATCGCGCCCGATTCCTTTGCCCCGATCCGCGCCCGGTTATCCGGGGGAAAGACGGCGCACAAGGTGAAGCGCCGCCCTTCGCGTTCACGGGTGCGCATGGGGCGCAGTACATTCGCCCCGGCCACACCACCAGATATGACGGGGCGCTGGGCGGCCACGCCTGCGCCGGATACCGATGCCACCTCCCGGTCCATGGCGCAGGGCGAAGCGTGGCTGGACCGTTACGGGGTGGTCACTCGCGGATCGGTGGTCTCTGAGGACGTGATCGGCGGCTTTGCGCTGGCCTACAAGGTGCTCAGCGGCTTTGAGGAATCCGGCAAAGCCATGCGCGGATACTTGGTGGAAGGTTTGGGCGCGGCCCAGTTTTCTACCCCGGCGGTGATCGACCGCCTCCGCGGCCACCAGGACACCGACGATGTTGTCGGCTGGCCTTCCGGTACCCGCGAGCCCAAGGTGCACGTGCTTGCGGCCACCGACCCCGCCAACCCTTATGGTGCGGCACTCCCGTGGCCCGTGCAGGGGCCCACCAGAAGTGCCGGGGCGCTTGTTGTGCTCATCGACGGGCTCCTCGCCGCCCACATCACCCGCGGTGGCAAGACAATGACCACCTTCTTCGACAGCTTCCCCGACGGGGTGGGCGACCCCATGGGCATGGTCGTTGGGGCACTGATCGACGAAGTAGGCCACGGCCGCATCCGGCCCTTGAACGTTGAGAAACTCAACGGTGAGAGTGCCTACGTGCTGCGCGAATACGGGGCGGCAGTCACCCCGCGGGGCGCGAAGATTGGTGGGCGCGGGGGATCGTCGACAAGCAAGAAGCGCGGCCGCACCGTTGCCGAAGCGATCGAAGAGCTGAATTTCGACGATTAATCAGCGCAGGCTAGTCTTCAGGGCATGCCTGAGGGTGATTCCGTCTACCAACTAGCCAAGCGCCTGAACTTCATGGAGGGGCGGGAGGTGACGCGCTGCTCGATACGCTGGCCTAGTGCTGCAACCGTCGACTTCACCGGCCTGACCTGCACACGCGTGTGGCCCTACGGAAAGCACCTGTTCATGCAGTTCGGCACCAACATCCTGCACACGCACCTGAAAATGGAGGGCACCTGGGCCATCCATCGCACCGGCACCAGGTGGCGCAAGCCGGGGCATTCTGCGCGCGTTGTGCTTGAGCTTGACGACGATCACCCCCGCAATATCGAGGTGGTCGGGCACTGGCTGGGGCTGGTCGAGGTCTATCCGACGGCAGAGTATTCCCAGCGCACAAGCTATCTTGGTCCCGATATCTTGGACGAGGAATGGGACATTGAAGAAGTGGTGCGCAGGATCGAGGCCCAACCCGCCAGGGAGATTGGCCGCGCCCTGCTGGAGCAGAAGAACGTGGCGGGGATCGGCAACGAATACCGCGCAGAGGTCTGCTTCATCGCTGGCGTCCACCCCGCGGTACCTGTCAGTGAGGTCGACGTGCGAAGCATTCTTGAGATCTCGCGGCGGTTGATGTGGGCCAATAAAGATTCCCCGGTCCGCGTCACCACTGGGGTGAAACGGGCCGGGGAAACAAGCTATGTCTTCGGGCGCAATAACAAGCCTTGCAGGCGGTGCGGGACCCTGATCACCAAAGGTTTTCTTGGCGGGGAGGGGGATCTGGAGCGCGTCATCTGGTGGTGTCCGCGCTGCCAGCCGGAGCCTTAGGAAGAGGACTTTTCAGTCTCTCCAGTCTTTTCGGACTCCCCAGAATTCTTGCGCTTGTTGTTGCGCACGATGAGGTAGATGACCAGGGCAATGATGGCGACCGCGATGATGATGTAAATGACAGTCGAGTACTGGTCAATCACGTCGGCCACCTTGGTGTATTGGTCGCCCAGCACATAGCCCAGGTAGATGAGCAGTGCGTTCCACACACCTGAACCGGCCAGGGTCCACAGCCCGAACTTCAGCAGGTTCATCCGGTCAATACCGGCTGGGATGGAAATCAACGAACGCACACCCGGGATCAGGCGGCCAAAGAACACAGACGGGGCGCCGTACTTCTCAAACCAGTTCAGGGCCTTGTCGACGTCGTTCGCGTCAACTAGCCACATCTTATCGGCGATGCGGCGCAGGCGGTCCGCACCCAGCCACGCGCCCAAGCCGTAGAGCAGGTAGGCGCCGACCACGGAGCCGGCCGTTGCCCAGATGAAGGTGCTCAGCATGTTCAGCGAGCCTTGAGACACCGTGAAGCCGGCGAGGGGGAGGATCACCTCAGACGGAATTGGTGGGAAAATGTTTTCCAGCAAGATACCGATACCAACACCGGGGGCCCCAAGGACCTCCATCAGGTTGACTACCCAATCAATGATTGCCTGCACTACGCCTTCTCTCTACAAAACTCGTCAATAATAAAATGGTTATCCCATTCTGCCTTAGTTGTCCCTCACGACGAAACCAATAGTGCAAGTTCCCAGCGATCGGCACACTTTCACACACCGTACTCCTATAACCTTGGAAGCATGAACCTCATCCTCAATATCATCTGGCTCATCTTCGCAGGTCTACCGCTGGCGATCGGCTACTTCCTCTTCGGAATTATCGCCTGCATTTTTATCATCACTATCCCCGCGGGTATCGCGTCCTTCCGCATGGCAAAGTTCGCGTTGTGGCCTTTCGGCCGTTCCGTCGTCCAACCCGTCCAGGGCACCGGCACCTTCTCGACGATCAGCAACATCATCTGGTTCGTGATCGCCGGCCTCTGGTTGACCATCGGTCACATCACCACAGCGGCAGCGCAGGCCATCACCATCATCGGCATCCCGCTGGCTATCGCCAACCTCCGCATGATCCCCGTAACGTGCTTCCCCTTCGGAAGGCGCATCGTCGACAGCGATCACATCCCCGTCGGCTGGGAACCGATGATCAAGATGTAGGAATCTCCCAGGTGTGCACCGGCCGGCCTGTGGCTTGGTTCTCTAGGTAGAGCTCTAGCATCCGGGCCATTGCTTGACGACGATCCTCCGAATCCGGGGCGGACCCACGGCCAAAAACTTTAGCAACACCGAGTTGCCAGGCGGCACCATTTTGCCTGGTGGTGGAACGGCCCTCGATGATGCCCAGGTACTCGTCGATAAGCTCCCGTTCAACCTCCAGGGCCACCAAACCCTCGCGCGCCTGGGGAAGTAGGTGTTCCGCGACCAGCTCGGCGGCGCTTGTCCGGCCCAGGGTCGGCCAGACCTGGCGCGAATAGAGGCTATTGCGTGCGGCGGAGAAAAAGTTATCGCGAGCATCATCGAAGGTCAACCGTGACCAGACGGGACGATTTTGCTCCGCGAGGAACTTCACCAGGCCATAGTAGAAGGCGGCGTCGGCGACGATGTCAGCCACGGTGGGACCGGCCGGCAGCAGGCGGTTTTCCACGCGGATATGGGAGAGGTCCAGGCTGGAATCATAAATCGGGCGGTTCCAGCGCCACACCGTGCCATTGTGCAGGTTGAGGTAGTGCAGCGACGGCGAATCACCATCCATGATCGGTGTTGAACGGCCCTCCGGGAGGATGGGGGAGAAGTAGCGCACGTTCTCCTCGAACAGATCAAAGACGCTGGTGATCCACCGTTCCCCGAACCACACCCGTGGCCGCACACCCTGCGTCACTAGCTCGGGCGTGCGCGTATCAATCGACTGCTCGAACACCGGAATCCGCGATTCATGCCACAAGCGGTGCCCCATGAACAGCGGCGAATTCGCACTCAGCGCCACTTGGACACCGGCGATCGCCTGGGAAGCGTTCCATACATCGGCGAAACGGTTCGGGGCGACCTGCAAATGCAGCTGCATCGAGGTGCACGTTGATTCTGGTGCAATGTCCTCGAACTCGTGGGCATAATCCTCAGGGCCGGATATATCTAGCCGCATCAGCTCCCCGCGCGAGGTAATGATTGCATTGTTCAGCGCCTGGTAGCGGTTTTCCTTGGTCATCCAGGCAGGATCCTCGAGAAACTCAGTGGTCATCGTCGGCAACGTGCCAATCATCGCTACCTGCGCGCCGGCCTTTGATGCCGCAGAACGAACAGAGGCCAGCCGCTCATCTAGGCCTGCGTGCAAACGACGCAGCCCATCACCCTCCAAAGACAATGGAGGATGGTTGAGCTCCACGTTGTAGGCACCGATCTCGGACTGGTACTCATCGTCAAGCTCCGCCAGAACCTGCTGATTGCGAGTGGTTGGCTGCATGTGCTTATCGACGAGATTTAGCTCTAATTCCAGGCCGATCGTGCCGTGGTCGATGAACTCGGCTTTCTGGAGGTGAGCATCGAAGACCTCGAGGTCGCTCATCAGACGCCTGCGGTAATCGGTGTGCTGGCGGGGGGAGAAAGTGTCAGAAGAAACGGCGTCGCCCATACCCATAAGCTTAGACAGATACGGGTATGGGCGTGAGCTAAATTACACCAAAATTAGGCGTTATTTCTGGTCGCGGTACCAACCGATCAACGCGTCGGTGGAGGAATCGCCGGTGTCAGCCTTCTCTTCGCCGGACACGGCTGCCGCAAGCTGGTTAGCCTGTTGCTTGCCAAGCTCCACGCCCCACTGGTCGAAGGAGTTAATGTCCCAGATAACCCCCTCAGTGAACGTGATGTGCTCGTACAGCGCGATCAGGGAACCCAGCACATACGGGGTGAGCTCCTGTGCCAAGATGGTGGTGGTTGGGCGGTTACCCGGCATCACCTTGTGTGGCGCAACATCGGCTGCCACGCCCTCGTCGAGGATCTCCTGCTCCGTCTTACCGAAGGCGAGGACCTTGGTCTGGGCGAAGAAGTTACCCATCAACAGATCGTGCATGGAGCCTTCTCCGGAGGCTGTAGGCAGGTCCTCCTTCGGGTTTGCAAAACCGATGAAGTCCGCAGGGATCATCGTCGTACCCTGGTGAATCAACTGGTAGAAGGCGTGCTGGCCATTGGTGCCCGGCTCGCCCCAGAACACTTCGCCGGTGTCATAAGTAACCGCGGTGCCGTCGTGGCGGACCGACTTACCGTTGGACTCCATGGTGAGTTGCTGCAGGTAAGCAGGGAAGCGTCCCAGATCCTCCGAGTAGGGCAGCACCGCGTGGGACTGTGCACCGTAGAAGTTGCGGTACCACACGTTGATCAGGCCCATCAGCGCCGGGATATTCTCGCGCACCGGGGCGGTGCGGAAGTGCTCGTCCATCGCGTTGAAGCCCTCGAGGAAACGCATGAAGTCCTGCGGGCCGATTACAGCCATCAGCGACAGACCGATGGCCGAGTCCACCGAGTAGCGGCCGCCCACCCAGTCCCAGAAGGGGAACATGTTGTTGGTATCGATACCAAACTCCGCGACCTTCTCCGCGTTGGTTGATACCGCGACGAAGTGCTTCGCAATCGCCGACTCATCGCCGTCGAACTTCTCCAGCAGCCAGCGCTTCGCGGCATGAGCATTGGACAGAGTCTCTTGGGTGGTGAAGGTCTTGGAGGCGACGATGAACAGAGTCGACTCTGGGTCGACCTCCGAGAGCACGCGGGTCATGTCTGCTGGGTCGACGTTGGACACAAACTCCGCATTGATGCCAGCAGTCGCGTAGGTGCGCAGTGCTTTCGTCGCCATCGCAGGGCCTAAGTCCGAGCCGCCGATGCCGATATTGACCACGGTCTTGATGGTGCGGCCGGTATGGCCCAACCAGTCGCCAGAGCGTAGCGACGAGGCGAAATCGCGCATCCGGCCAAACACCTCGTGCACATCGGCGGCCACATCCTGGCCGTCGACTTCCAGGTCCTTGTCGACGGGAAGACGCAAAGCCGTGTGGAGCACAGCGCGGTCCTCAGTGTTATTGATGTGGGCGCCGGTGAACATTTTTTCCCGGGCGCCGGTGACATCGGCCTCATCGGCGAGGGCAACGAGGGCATCGACGATCTCCTCGTCGATGAGGTTCTTGGACAGATCCACGTGAAGGCCAGCAGCATCGAGGGTGTACTTCGCTGCGCGATCAGATTCTTCGAACAGGTCACGCAGAGTAGTGTTCTTCTTGGACTGGTAAAGCTCCTCGAGCTTCTTCCAGGCAGCAGTGGTTGTGATGTCAGACATAGGTCCTCCTGATTGGTGGTTTCTATAACATCAAATCTAGTCGGAATTGCACCTTCGTGCTGAGGACTGCGAAAAAGGGCATACTGGTGCTCATGAGCATTGTTAAAATTAACGCACTGACCGTCCCCGCTGAATCTGCAGAGACCCTCGAGGAACGTTTTGCAGCACGCAAGCACGCCGTCGATTCCGCCCCAGGGTTCGAAGGTTTCCAGCTCCTGCGCCCAGTCAAGGGCGAGGACCGCTACTTCGTCGTCACGCAGTGGGCGGACGAAGAGTCCTATGCCGCGTGGCGCGATGGCGATGCCCGCACCGCACACGCACAGCCTGCGGACGGCGAGCAGCCACGCAAGCCAGCGGCCACCAAGGCTGAACTTCTTGAGTTCGAAGTGGTCCTGGATTCCACCAAGAATTAACCGAGCTTGCCGCGCCCCAGGCGCAGCAGGACCCCAGCCAGAACAGGGCCTTCTTCGCCCAGCTCCTCGCGGAATTGATTGATGATGGCAACTTCGCGAGTATGCACCAAGCGGGTGCCGCCGGAGCCCATGCGGGTTTTGCCAATCGCCTGGGCTACTTCGGTGCGGCGCTTCACCGCGTCGAGGATGACGCGGTTGAGCCGGTCGATTTCCTTGCGATATTCCTGGATCTCTGCATCGGAGAGTGGGTCGTCAGTACCAGACGGCATGCGGATCTCAAGATTGTTATCACGGGAATCACTCATGAAAGACATTGTGCCACGTGAGGGCCATAAAATCAGCAATGTCCTGACCACCTAGTAGGTTAGAGTCATTATGACTACAGACCTGACTTTAGGACTTAATCCGCAGCAGACCGCCGCCGTAGAGCATTCCGGCAGCCCCCTCTTGATCGTCGCGGGCGCTGGTTCCGGCAAGACGGCCGTGCTTACCCGCCGCATCGCGTATTTACTGACGCAGCGGGGCGTAGCGCCATGGCAGATCCTGGCCATTACCTTTACCAACAAGGCTGCCGCCGAGATGAAGGAGCGCGTGAGCAGCCTGATTGGCCCGCAAGCCGAACGCATGTGGGTGGCTACTTTTCACTCGGTGTGTGTCCGTATATTGCGGCAGCAGGCACAACTGGTGCCGGGATTGAACACCAATTTCACCATTTATGACTCAGACGATTCGCGCCGTTTGCTCACGATGATCGCCAAGGACATGAACCTGGACTTGAAAAAGTTCAGCGCACGCACGCTGGCCAACGCGATCTCGAATCTGAAAAATGAGCTGATTGACCCAGACCAGGCCAGCGCCAGCGCGCAGACCACGAAAAACCCTTTCGAAACCACCGTTGCGGAAGTTTATGTCGAGTACCAAAAGCGACTGCGTGAATCGAACGCACTGGATTTCGATGACCTGATTGGTGAAGTCGTCCGCATTTTCAAGCAGCACCCACAGGTGACGGACTATTACAGGCGCCGGTTTAGGCACGTGCTTGTCGACGAGTATCAGGACACGAACCACGCGCAGTACGAACTCGTGCACACTCTGGTGGGCGAGGGGCCGGACGCACCGGAGCTGGCTGTCGTGGGTGACTCGGACCAGTCGATTTATGCTTTCCGTGGCGCCACAATCCGCAATATTGAAGAATTCGAGCGCGATTATCCTGCGGCGAAGACTATTTTGCTGGAGCAGAATTACCGCTCCACCCAGAATATTTTGGAAGCAGCGAACGCTGTCATCAGCCAGAATGAGGGCCGACGGCCGAAGAACCTGTGGACCGACCACGGCTCTGGCGACAAGATCGTCGGGTATGTCGCCGATAACGAGCACGACGAAGCGCGATTCATCGCCAACGAAGTGGATAGCCTGGCCGACCAGGGCGTGAACTATTCCGATATCGCGGTGATGTACCGCACCAACAATGCCTCACGCGCAGTTGAAGACATCTTCATCCGCTCCGGCATCCCCTACAAAGTCGTCGGCGGAACCCGCTTCTATGAGCGCAAAGAAATCCGCGACATCATCGCCTACCTGCGAGTGATTGACAATCCCGACGACACCGTCAGCCTGCGCCGCATCGTCAACGTGCCGAAGCGCGCTATTGGCGATAAGGCACAGGCAATGGTGGCGCTGCATGCCGACAACAATGACATCAGCTTTGGTAAGGCGCTTATCGACGCCTCCGAGGGCCGCGTGGACATGCTGGCGACGAGGGCGAAAAATGCGATCACGGGCTTCGTCGACATGATGGATACCCTGCGCGCAGAACTGCCGAGCATGACCAACGAGGTCACAGGGATGCCGGATCTTGGGCAGTTGGTCTCCCGCATCCTGGATATCACCGGGTATAAAGCTGAGCTGGAGGCCTCAAACGATCCACAAGACGGCGCACGCTTAGACAACCTGAATGAGTTGGTCTCCGTGGCACGTGAGTTCTCCTCAGAAGCGGCAAACCAGATGGCGTACCAGGTCGAGGCCGACGCCGACCTCACAAGTTCGGTCGGCAGAGCGGAGATCGTCGAGGCCGACGATGGTGAGCCCGAACCTGGCAGTTTGCAAGCCTTCCTCGAACGAGTGTCTCTTGTCGCCGATGCAGACCAGATCCCTGACAATGAACAGGGTGTGGTCACACTCATGACACTGCACACCGCAAAGGGCCTAGAGTTTCCGGTCGTCTTTGTTACTGGGTGGGAGGACGGCCAATTCCCGCACTTGCGCGCTCTGGGGGATCCCGCCGAGCTGGCTGAGGAACGACGCTTGGCCTACGTGGGAATCACGCGTGCCCGCGAGAAGCTCTACCTCTCGCGGGCGATGCTGCGTTCCTCGTGGGGTAACTCAGTGACCAACCCGGCCAGTCGCTTCCTCGCAGAGATCCCGGAGGATCTCATCGACTGGCGCAGGGAAGAGCCCACCTATGGTCACTCCGCAAGTGCCTGGGGCAGTGGTTCGTCGTCACGCCCATCCCAGCCCTCGCGCTTCGGTTCTAGGGCAAGCGGCCGGCCTCAGAAGCCAGCCGTGAAGGTGAATAAGGACCTTGATCTAACGACGGGCGACAAAGTCAACCACGCAAAGTACGGCCTAGGCACAGTGACTGCCGTCGACGGTGTAGGCGCGCGTGAGACGGTGACTATCGATTTTGGCTCCTCCGGTACTGTCCGCCTGATGCTTATCGGCGGGGTACCAATGGAGAAGCTCTAAATTGAGGCGTAGCTACGAAATGTAGATCCCGCGTGCCGCAAACCATGGGACTGGGTCGACTGGCGTTACGCCATTCGGCTTGATCTCGAAGTGCAGGTGCGGGCCGGTGGAGTGGCCTTCCGAGCCGACGGAAGCGATCACCTGGCCAGCGGACACCTCCTGGCCCACCGAGACGTTATAAGACTGCATGTGGCCGTACACGGAGCGCTCGCCATTAGAGTGCTCCAGCACAACCCAGTTTCCGAAGCCTCGTGCCGGGCCAGCGTTCACGACGGTACCGTCCATGACCGCGTGAATCGGAGTGCCATAAGGCGCACCGATATCGATGCCCTGGTGCATCGCACCCCAACGGGGCCCAAAACCGGAGGTAAACGTGCCCTCAGAGGGCAGAACCACGCGGCGGCCCTGGGAGTCAGACCCTTCCTGGTGGGAGAGCGGGTAGCGGCTCGTCGTTGCTTCAGCTTCGGCCTCGTCGTACTCGGGGAGGGTACGAGGGTCGTAGACCACGGAATACCCGCCGGCGGAGACCGTCGCTCCCGCGGTGGTGATGGATTCTGCAACCTTCACCAACGAATCAAGGGCGGCACCATAATCGGTGATTTCAGCGCCGTCGAGGTTCACGGTCAGCGCGTTGGCGTGCGCGGTCGGGGAGAGCGCAACCACACAGGCGGTGGCCACGGCAATCAAGCGACGTTTCATTGAGTAGTCCTTATTCACAAAGCATCGAGTTGTTCACTAAACGTATTCAACATAGTCGCGGAAAGAGGAGGCTGCAATGGCTCGTCATGCCTGTGACGTGCGGATATGTCGACTGTCTGCGTAAAGATCCTTTCATAAAGCCAGCTCACCCCACCCAAACGCAAGGGGCAGGTGGGGCTAATGTTGCGCATGTGACATAAGGAGTGGCAGGGGTGAAATGGGGGTGGTTACTGTCGGCGCTGGACCTCCATCGGACCTTCGCGGTGGAACAGGATCCCCACCGCATACGCTAACGCTGGGGTCAGCAACACGAGGATGCCGAGTAGATCCCAGTGAATCTCCATGAAGCCACGTGACCCGGTGAGCAGGATATTTCCGGCCGCATCAACATTGTCGGAGGAAGCGGTGATCCACGCAAAGATCACGCCTGCCAGGGAACCGGCGACCGTGCCCAGCAGAACGAGGATGCTGGCGAAGGTCCCAGAGATTCTTCGCGGAATGGAAGGATCCGCACCGACCGCGCGCAGAAGTGCGAACTGGCGGTTTGTACTGGCCGTGGACAGTGCCAGAGTCAGCGCAACCACGACGAGGATGAGCAGCATGACCGCGGCCCCAGTAAGTGCGGGTAGGTAACGTGGCTGTCCGCTCTGGACGGCGGCGGTGAAGGAGTGGGGAATGGTGGGACCGGAGAAGTAATCCGTCAGTGCATAGGCCTGCTTGTCGGTCATCGGCTCGCGAGCTTCGAGCAGCATGGGGCCGGGCTCCGTTTCAAGGTCTAATTGCTCTGCAAGTGCGGCAGTGATGAGGGGCGGACCCGCGTGGCCCGGAAGCACGTCAAGGAATGCCTGATTGGTTCTTATAGGTCCTTCGTTGTGTGCCTTGGGTGCGATCCATATATCCCCCGTTCCTTGCGGCGCTGTGCCCTCGGCGACCAAAACGGCAGGTTCCTGCAGGGCATCAAGTGCGCGGCGCTCGGCTTCTGGGGTAGGGAAGCGGAAAGCGCGTAACGTGTCTTTGTCCGCTACCAGCGTGGTGTACACAGGCAGACTAATAAAGTCCATTTTGTTCTGTGGATAACACTGGCGTGCGGTTTCAGGACTATCGTCGTCACGCCCGCCAGACACACACGAAGAGTCAGCGACCACGTTCAGGTCGGTGGCAACCTGGGTGAGCTGGTACTGCGAAGTCGGGCCCACAACTTGCTCCACGGCCGCGATCGCAGGACCGTATCCATCGTCGGGAAGAGTATTGCTGGAGTGGTCGAACAAGAACATTGTCTTGGAATTAAAAGTGGCATTGCTCAGCGACACAGAACGTGCGCTACTTGCCATCGATCCCGTGATGCCCGACACCGTGATGAAGCTTGTCACGAGCACGAGAGCAACAATCGGGACAGAGCGCAGGGATTGGCGCGCTACATCGCGCATCGCAAGGCGCGGAACGGTGCTTAACGACGATCCCGCCTTCGACACCAACCAGACAAGCAGAGGCGCGCAACCGGCTAGCCCAATCACAATCAGGGGCCACGACAAGGTGCGTGCGAGAACGAAGAGGAGAATGGCTGGCCACGAAAACGCTTCGAGGCCTGCTGCCGAATAGAGGGTCGTTTCGCTAGCGCTAGTCAGCAGCGAAAGGCCGATACCAACCGCGAGAAACACCAACCCTAGGAGCATCCAGGGCCTGAATCGCAGCATCTTATCGGGCGCACCTCCCGCAATCGCGGCCGCCAAAGGCAGGCGTGTAGTAATAATTGCTGGAATAAATGCTGCGACAAACGCGCCGATCACGGCACCTAACCAAATGACACCCGTCGTCGGTACGTCAATCGCTAGCGGCCACTCGGGGTAGCGCACCAGCCAATACGCACTGGCGGCTCCGATGCCTAGCAGCACACCGGCAGTAGCACCGATCAGGCCAGTGAATAGTCCGTAGGCGACAACTGACTGCCGAATATGCCCTCGCGTTGCACCTTGTGACCGCATCAAGGCATAAGTTCGGGCCTGTTTTCCTGCCGCGAGGGAAAACACGGGCGTGACAAAGAGGAACAGGAAGATCATTGCCACCAGTAGGGTGGCCCATGCAAGAACATCGATGAAGATTTGGTCACTTAGCGCCGAGTGCTGGTGAAGATCCTTCGACTCCACGATAAAGCCTTGCGCGTTGAGGCGCTGCACATCCTCCCACGTCATGGTTTCCGAACCGACAGCGTGCCACGTGACAAACACACCAGCGTCGTCCAGCGCATCGTCGGTAGTAACAGTTGCCGGGTCGAGCAGCGTCGGTGCGGCCACGACGGCTTGGTAGGTTGCCGCCCGCCCCGTAATGGTCCACGTGCCATGGCCCTCTGCAGTCACCGTGTCGCCGATATTCACTCCGAGGCGCTGCATAATCTCGGTTGGGAGATAGACCTCGTTGGGCCCCGGCAGAGCGGTGGCCGGGGAGTAGCTGACCTGAATAACATTGATTGACGCGGTGAGGCCACCAGCGGACAGATCGACCGTGGCGTCCACAGTAGACGCGATATTAAAGTCTGGGAGCGCTGCCTCCAAAGTGCGCTGGACCGGCAACTGTGGGTTGGGGCCTGTGCATGCCGGCCCGCGTTCCTCTGCCGTTTGCGTGCACTCGGCCGAACCACTGACCCAGATAGTATTCCGCTGCTCGCGCAAGGCATTTTGGGTCTGCGTGGATTCATCCACCATGTACAGGCCAGTCAGCAGTGCGACTGGCACAAGGATCATGAGGAAAGCAGCAAGCGTGCGCCACGGGTGGCGGCGCATATCGCGCCGGGTGGGGCGGGTTAAGGCGGTGAAAGTGCTCATGGTTAACTCGCCCGTCCATCGCGCATCAAAATGGTGCGATCGGCCCAGCCCGCAAATCGCGGTTCGTGGGTGACCAGCAGCCCGGCTGCCCCGGCGTCGACGCGTGCGCGCAAAACGTTCATCACATCATCGCTGGTAGAAGAGTCGAGGGCGCCGGTGGGTTCGTCGGCAAGCAACAAGGTCCGCTGGCCGATCAAGGCGCGGGCTATCGCCACACGCTGGGCCTGCCCGCCGGAGATTTCATCAGGATAAGCGTCATCCAGGCCGGCAAGCCCTACTTCGTCCAGTGCGCGGGTTGCGGCGTCCCGGCAGTCCGCAGGGCGCATTCCGTCGAGCTCGAGCGGGAGGGAGATATTTTCACCGACAGTCAGTGTCGGCACCAAGTTGTAGTGTTGGAAGACCACCCCGACCTTCCTACGCCTTAACTCCGCAGCCTTCTTCGGCGACATGCTGGAGGCTTCGACCCCGTCGAGCAGGACGCGCCCGCTGGTGGCCGGCTGGAGGAGCCCCGCTACGTTGAGCAAGGTCGATTTTCCGGACCCGGAGGGCCCCATTACGGCGACTAGTTCGCCAGGTTGCACCGTCAGGTTCACGCTGTCCAACGCGGTGACTGTGCGGCTCCCGTCGCCGAAAATGCACGTCACGTCAATCATTTCGAGTGGGTAGGTCATGGCTTGGGTCCTTTTCGGGAGGAGTCATTCATCATGGCCTCGACGCGGTCGAGGAAGCGGGCATCGGACTCGAGGTCGAAGATGCGGCGTTCAGCGGCAAGTCGCTGCGCACTGAACGACGAATCGGTCTGTCGTAGTAGTTTGTTGACCTGCTGAATTTGAGCGAGCACTGCACGGCGTTGAGTGTCCAAGACGTCGAGAAAATCAACATCTGACCGGTCGATTGCCAGCGATACCTTGATCACAAGTTCGTCCCGCTCTGTGGCAGGGCGCAGGACTGGGTTGGTCCACCACGCCGCAATTTCTGCGAGACCCTCGTCGGTAATCGCATAACTGACAGCTTCGTGCCCGGTAGCGGTCAGGGTGCTTCCCACAGGTGTGATGCATCCGTCGCGCTCAAGCCGGGTCAAGGTTTGAGTGACTTGCCCCATGTTGAGGGTCCAGAAGTTGTCGGTGGCTTCGTGGAAGGAATGGCGAAGTTCGGCCGGCGTCCGTGGCTGCTCTGTGAGCAAGGCCAAAAGGGAGTGTCTGATTGACATAGGCGGATTCCTTGGCTTGGATATCGAGCTTGGTTACTCGGTAACCATCAAGTTACTGGGTAACCTTTATGTGGTCAAGAGGGATAACGAAAAACCCGCCCCGCAGCAACGCTGCGAAGCGGGTGATTCGACAGAAAAAGTTAGAGGAAGATGCCGCGCTGTGCCAGCCATGGCTGCGGGTCAATTGGGCCCTGGCCGGCTGGGTGGATCTCAAAGTGGAGGTGGGAGCCGGTAGAGAAGCCACGGTTGCCCATGCCGGCGATCTTCTGGCCGGCGATAACGGCATCACCCACGGCAACGTCCAAGGTCTCCATGTGTCCGTAGACGGAGATGGAGCCGTCGCCGTGCTGGATGCGAATCCACTGGCCGTAGCCCTGAGCTGGGCCGGAGTCGATCACGGTGCCGTCCATGACTGCCAGGATTGGGGTGCCCACCAAGTTGGCGATGTCAACGCCGTTGTGCATGGTGCCCCAACGTGGGCCGAATCCAGAGGTGAATGCGCCTTCAGCAGGCTTGACCACTGCTGGGCCGCGCATTGCCTTATCTGCTTCAGCAAGTTCGGTGGAGTACTCAACAGCCTTCCCCAGCTGTTCGTCCAGGTTCTCGGTGGGCTTGTACTCGGAGATTGCGAGGATTTGTGGAGCCTCTTCGACTGCCACGTCGGTCTGTTCGATCACGTCGCTATCGTTGGCCAGCGTGTAATCAACGTTGGACTCTTGAGGAGTGCTCTGCTGTGCTGCCTGCAAGTTGGCGGCAGCGGCGCCGCCGGCGCCAGCAGTGGAGAGCGCGCCGGTTGCTACTGCAACGAGTGCTACGCGGCCCTTATTAGGGGTTTGCTTACGGTGCTTTCCACCGGTGCGTCCCGCGCGGGTAGTCGTGTTAAGCATGAATCCTCTTTTTCAAAACTGTTCACGATCCGTTCTGTGTCGGGATCGTAACCATCTTGTTATCTGCCGAGTGCTAACAATAGCGAGTCATCGGTGGACCGGCAACCCATTTTCGTAAAAAATATTTATTGTGTCGAATTGGCGCAGCGTTACATTCGTTATTGAATCGTGACTTGGGGTGATCTTTCCGTGTCCTTCGGCGCCGTCTTGAAGCGTTCATGGAACACTGGGACAGGATGAATAACAAGTCCAGTCCTCGGTCCAGGCCCTCCCGCAAGGCGCCGACTTCGGTTCGCTCCGGTGTGCGTCGTCCCCGCGCAAATGTTGCGTCGCCGACCCCGCCGCAGGACCCCGAAAACGTGACCGCACAACAGAGGCTCCGACGGTTTCTCACCGTCATCGGAATCCCTAATTTGGTGCTGGTCCTTGCGGTAATCGTGGTAGCATTCGCGTGCGTCCTTTTCGCCGGAGAGACGTTCGCCGCCTTGCCAGCTGCAATCGGTGAAGCGTGGTTTATCACCCATCTTGTACCGGTGAGTTTCCAGGGCGTGACTCTGGGTGTTTTGCCGCTCGCCCCGGCGCTCGGCGTGATCGCCCTGATCGCCTCTAGTGTGCATCGGGCGGTCAAGGACAGAGTGAGCATTCTTGACCTTGCCGCCATCCTCGGGGTCATCATTGTGATTCCTCTCACGCTGTCAGGAATTGCCTGGTTTATGGTCTGGGATGCCACCAAAGTATTCCCCCTCGAAGCGCCCTCAGTGGGGCTAACAATCCTGCACCCAGTCGCTATTCATCTCATCGGTTTGATCATCGGCATGGGCCCCACGTTGTGGAAGGCACTTGCCCGCCGGTTCGGTATTGCTGAAGTGCTTGTCGACGGTGCCACCCGCGCCCATCAACTCATGCTTCGACTCGCGGGGGCAGCACTCATCGTGTACTTGGCTGTTCTGATCGCTGGACATGAACGACTCGGGGAGCTCGCGGCTGCCTACCCGGCCTTGTCTGGTCTCGGAGTCGTGGGACTGGTCGTCGTGTCCCTGCTCTATCTTCCAAACGCGATCGTCGGAACGCTTGCTGTCCTTTTCGGCGGCCAAGTGTCGATCGGGGCGGCCAGCGTGAGCTTGTTCGCTATCGACCTTGTCCCTCTTCCGGTGTTCCCGCTGTTCGCGGCAATCCCGGGCACCGCGGCAGCCTGGGCGCCGGTGTTGCTGTTGATCCCATTTGCGGTAGTCGTTCATTACGCGATCACCCGCGCGTGGGACGGTCCGATGGTTGCTGCAACCGCAGTGTTTGCGGGGATGTGGGCGCTGGTCGCGGCCTACTTTGTCTCGGGGCAGCTCGGCGGCTACGGCTACAGTGGTCCGGTCCACTGGCTCATTGCCGTGCTGGCGACCGCATGGGTCGGCCTGATCGCTGGAGCCGTTTGGGGGATTGCGGTGCTGCGCAACCGCAGTGTCGAGGACGTCGCATCGGCCGAAGAAGCCTCGGTTGAAGAAGCACCGCCCGAAGAAGCCTCGGTTGAAGAAGAGTCCGTAGAGGCAGACGTTGTCGAGGATCCAGAGGACGAGGGGGTAGAAGAGCCCGAAGATCCCGAAGAGCCTGAGGAGTCTGAAGAATTAGAAGACACGGAAGACGAAGAGGTCGTCGATAAGCCTGAACCCGAAGATTCCGCAGAGACTGAAACAAAGGACTAATGTTGGGCGCGTGACTAATCCGCAGCCTTATTCTGTTGCCGTCTTGGTGTCAGGGAGTGGGACCTTATTGCAGGCCATCCTTGATAATCAAGATTCGTCGTATCGCGTAGTGCTTGTCGTCGCGGACAAGGACTGTCCCGCGCTGGAGCGCGCGGAGGCCGCGGGTATAGCCACTCGCTGCGTGCCCATGCTTCTGGATCGCGCACAGTGGAATCAGCAGCTGGCGGACACCGTCAGCGAGGCCTACCCAGACGCAGTGGTCTCGGCCGGGTTCATGAAGATCCTGGGCGCTGAATTCCTGGCCCGGTTTGAAGGACGCACCATTAATACGCACCCGGCGCTGCTGCCGTCGTTCCCGGGCGCTCATGCGGTCCGTGATGCGTTGGCCTATGGCGTGAAGGTCACCGGTTCCACAGTGCATTTCGTCGATAGTGGCGTGGATACCGGCCAGATCATCGCGCAACGGGCCGTGGAGATTCTGCCTGGTGATGATGAGGCGAGCCTGCACGAGCGGATCAAGGTGGTTGAGCGTGCACTGATTGTTGAGGTGCTACGCTCAATGTCGATTTCTACTCCAGATGGAAAGTTGAGTTTCTAGTTTCATGACTAACAACCGCACCCCAATCAAGCGCGCGCTGATCAGCGTGTACGACAAAACCGGACTGGAAGAACTAGCGCAGGCGCTAGGGGAGGCGGGTGTGGAAATCGTTTCCACCGGTTCGACCGCAGCCCGTATCGCTGACGCGGGCGTCAAGGTCACCCAGGTGGAAGAGCTCACCGGTTTCCCAGAGTGCCTTGAAGGCCGCGTCAAGACTTTGCACCCGCGCGTCCACGCGGGAATTCTGGCCGATACGCGCAAGCAGGACCACCTGGATCAGCTTGCAGATCTGGAGGTAGAGCCATTTCAGCTGGTCGTCGTCAACCTGTACCCATTTGCGGAGACGGTAGCCTCCGGCGCGAGCTATGACGAGTGCGTTGAGCAGATCGACATCGGCGGACCTTCCATGGTGCGTGCGGCGGCAAAGAACCACCCGTCCGTGGCTGTGGTGACCTCGCCGGAGCGTTACGACGATGTCATCTCCGCAGTCAAGGGCGGCGGATTCGATCTTGAGCAGCGGAAGCATTTGGCGCTTGAGGCCTTTCGCCACACGGCTAGCTATGACGTTGCTGTTTCGGCGTGGTTGGGCGAGCAGCTTGACGACGATAACTTCTTCGGTGCTGCCTATCAGGATGCAACCCCATTGCGTTATGGCGAGAACCCACATCAGGAGGCGAAACTCTACTCCGAGGGCACCGGCCTGGCCGGGGCCACCCAGCACAATGGCAAGGAGATGAGCTATAACAACTACCAGGATGCTGACGCTGCATGGCGCGCAGCCTGGGACCATGAGCGTGCGTGCGTGGCCATCATCAAGCACGCTAACCCATGTGGCATCGGTGTGTCGGATGAGTCGATCGCGGAGGCGCACAAGAAGGCGCACGCGTGTGACCCGATGAGCGCCTACGGCGGCGTCGTCGCGTCGAACCGCGAGGTCACCGTAGAGTTCGCCGAGCAGATCAAGCCGATCTTTACTGAGGTCATCATCGCTCCAAGCTATGAGCCGGGTGCTCTGGAGATCCTGCAGGAGAAGAAGAACCTGCGCGTTCTCGAAGCAGAGGCGCCTTCGCGCGCTGGCAATGAGTTCAAGCAGATCTCCGGCGGCCTGTTGGTTCAGGAACGTGACTTCCTCCAGGCTGAGGGCGATGACGCCGCCAACTGGGAGCTCGTCTCTGGCGAGGCTGCGTCCGAGGAGGTCCTAGCCGACCTGCAGTTTGCATGGAATGCGATCCGCTGCGTGAAGTCCAACGCCATCCTCGTCGCCCGTGACGGCGCCACGATGGGCGTGGGTATGGGCCAGGTCAACCGCGTTGATTCGGCGAAGCTTGCGGTAGAGAGGGCGAATACCCTCGACGAGGGGCGCAACCGGACCAACGGTGCCGTCGCTGCGTCGGATGCGTTCTTCCCGTTCGCCGATGGTTTCCAGGTGCTTGCCGATGCCGGAATCACGGCCGTTGTGCAGCCGGGTGGCTCCATTCGTGACGAGGAGGTCATCGCTGCCGCCAAGGAAGCAGGCGTGACCATGTATCTCACCGGTACTCGCCACTTCGCGCACTAAAAATAGGTTGGTCGCATGCTAAAGTTAAGCCCTAACTTGATACGTAAATCTAGGGGATGAGGCATGACGTACCGCGGGTCCGATGGGGACACCAACCCAGGTCAAGACAAACCGAAGCAGCAGTTCCCGCAGCAGCAGGGAAGCTACAGCTGGGAGAGCCCGAATAGCTGGCAGGATTCCTCCCAGTACGGCGGGCCTCCGCCGCAGCACCCGATGTACAACCAAGCATCTGCTGCTCAGTCAGGCTCGCGTAATACCGGCCTGATCGTGGGGCTGGTTGTCGCAATCGTCCTTCTTCTACTTGCCGTGGCTGGTATTGCTGCCTGGAACTTCGGCCTTTTTGGCGGGCGCTCAGCTTCTGGCCCAGAGACGACCGTGCAATTGGTCACCGAAACCTCTTCGGAGTCTTCGTCGGAAAGCAGCAGTGAGCAGGATTCAGAAACCAGTGAATCCAGCAGCGAACGCCAGGAAGCGACCACGACGTTCTCTCGTTCCCAGCGCAGCCCAGAGCCGAACCGGCCGCGGGGTTCGGACTACACTTCGCAGTACGCCGCTACTGCGGAGACAAGTGACGCATTTGCCCGCTCTGTGGGCGATGCGTTTCGGGAACACGTCGACCGCACAGGTAGGACCAGCGGAACAATTTCAGCCTACAGTCCGGTGACCGGCTTGACATATACGATGTCCTGCGCTGACTACGGATCGTACGTTTCCTGCGCGGGCGGTAACAATGCACTCGTCCATATTTCATGATGAGCCTCAAGCCTGGTCGGCCACTTCTGACATCCGCTGGCCTTGTTCTCGTCCTCACGTTAGGATCAGCGTGCACGATCGGTAACGTCGATGTACCAGGTAGCGAAGGTACCGCCCAGGACGGCACGGTGACGATGACATCCACGACTACCATCCCACCCGAGGAGTCGCCGCCGCCTCCTCCCGCGGAGCTCTCTTCATACGCACTGCAGGGTATCGTCGATGAGGTGATCGCTCGCTACGGCGGAAACGCATCGGTCGCGGTGTCTGACGGGACGAATGAACTCGTCGGGGGAGACGATGCCGCCCTGCCAGCGTGGTCGACGATCAAGGTACCGATCGCCATCGCAGCCTTGCGCCAGGACCCGTCCCTCGCGCCTACCGCGGCCGCAGCGATTCAATCATCTGATAACGCGGCGGCAGAGGTGTTATGGAGTTCTGTGACCCCGCCGCTAGTGGAGGCTGTCCTGGCTGAAGCGGAGGCTCCGACATCGGTCAACGCGATTCCGACTCGCCCTGGAGTGTCCACGTTCGGCCAGACTCCCTGGTCGCCTAGCCAGCAGGCTCGATTCGTAGCGAACCTAGCGTGTGTCGATGGCGCACAGCCGGTGTTGGATTTGATGGGGCAGATTGTGCCCGAGCAGTCCTATGGGATTGGCCAGCTGCCAAGGGCGCGTTTCAAAGGCGGTTGGGGGCCTGACACCTCCGGGCTGTACGACATCCGCCAGTTCGGCCGCTTTTCCACCGCCCAAGGCGATGTTGCTGTCGCGTTGACGGCTTCGCCGGCGGATGGCTCCTATGCCACAGCTCAGGCGATGGCGAATGAGCTAGCACAAGGCTTATCGACGATCGCCCATGAGTTTCCCTTGGCGGCGTGCCAGTAGGGGACCGAATCTTGGAATGCAAAAGTGCCCGCTCCACATAATGTGGGGCGGGCACTTTCTCGAACTCTATGCTGCTATCGTCCGAACAACCGTTTTTAGCGGCTGGTGAACGGCAGGAGAGCCATTTCGCGGGCGTTCTTCACAGCGGTAGCGACCTGGCGCTGCTGCTGAGGCGTCAGGCCGGTGACGCGACGCGAGCGGATCTTGTGACGATCGGAAATGAACAGACGAAGGGTCTTGGTGTCCTTGTAGTCCACCTTCTCGATGCCCTCGGCCTTGAGCGGGTTCTTCTTAGGGCGACGGGACTGCTCAACCCGTGGCTTGCGATTATTACGCTTCATGTAGAGACACTCTCCCTTTTACCACGAGGACTTGCGAACGCCTGGCAGCTCACCGCGGTGAGCCATGCCACGCATACGGACACGGGACAGACCGAACTTACGCAGGTAACCGCGTGGACGGCCGTCACGTGCGTCACGGTTGCGAACACGGACTGGGGAGGCGTCGCGTGGCTGCTTGTTCAGTTCGAACTGTGCATCCAAGCGGTCCTCGTCAGAGGTGTTGGGGTTCTTGATGATTGCCTTGAGCTCAGCGCGACGCTCAGCGTAGCGAGCGACGATCTCCTTGCGCTTCTCATTCTTAGCGATCATAGACTTCTTAGCCATAAATTATCGCTCCTCGCGGAATTCGACGTGCTTCTTCGCTACTGGATCGTACTTCTTCAAAGTGATCCGATCCGGATTGTTGCGCTTGTTCTTACGGGTTACGTAGGTGTAACCGGTGCCCGCAGTGCTCTTCAGCTTGATGATCGGGCGGATATCATTACGTGCCATCTGTTAGATCTTCTCCCCACGGGCGCGGATCGCGGCCACGACAGACTCAATGCCGTCACGGTCGATGATCTTCAGACCCTTAGTAGAAACGTTCAAAGTGATGGTACGGCCCTCGGAGGGCAGGTAAAACCGCTTGCGCTGCACGTTGGGGTTCCAACGGCGCGAGTGGCGGCGGTGCGAGTGCGAGACGGTCTTGCCGAACTGCGGCTTCCGTCCCGTGACCTGGCAAATAGCCGACATGGGTGTGCTTCTTTCTCCTTGCCGCCCACGACATGGCCTTCCCTTTGGTGTAACACCGCGCTTGGACAAGTGAGGATAGACCGGAAAGTGAGGTTGGCCTGGGCCCAAGGGCGTCACAGGGTGCCGGTTGACGGGGCGTAAACGTGTACTTCGACAACAGCGAGACACAACACTACCCGTTTGTTGCCATAATTCCTAATCGCCAGGTTACTTCCAAAGGTAGGGTGGAAACAATGGGTATCAGGGAAGGGTGCCAAAATTGGCGGGTAGTGATTTCAGAAAAGTGGCCTTGACCTGTAAGATGGGTCGAGTTGTCCGCAAGGAATCGTCGTGAAGCGTCGATCCATGCAGGATAAGAGTACATTTTCGCACCCAACTCGGGCACGATCCCCGGCCACTATACGTGCCGGAGAACCGACCCGTAGTCTCAAACCTGAGGGAAACGAATCAAGATGAAGAAGGATATCCACCCGGATTACCACCCGGTAGTGTTCCAGGACGCAGGTACTGGCTTTCAGTTCCTGACTCGCTCCACCGCTACCTCCGACCGCACCGTTGAGTATGAAGGTGCTGAGTACCCGCTGATCGTCGTTGACGTGACCAGTGAGTCTCACCCATTCTGGACCGGCGCACAGCGTGTCATGGACACCGCTGGCCGTGTTGAGAAGTTCAACAAGCGTTTCGGCGGCATGGCTCGCCGCAAGAGGAAGTCCGCAGAGTAGGGCGACGTCGTCGCCGATTAATAGGTCGAAGGAGGAAAGCACACAATGGCAACCCCAAAGTTTAAGATGTCGCGCGCGAACACCCGCATGCGCCGCTCCCAGTGGAAAGCTGACAAGGTTGAGCTGCAGGAAGTGAAGATCGACGGCCAGACCGTCCGCATCCCACGCCGCCTAGTCAAGGCAGCTCAGCAAGGCCTGATCGACGTCGAGCAGTTCTAAAGAGCGCTTGGCTTTCAGCAACCTTTAGGCAACCCCCGGCATAGTCGGGGGTTGCCTTTGCGTTGAGGGAAGGCCCCATCCAACTCCGTAGCGAACTGCAGGATAGAGTTACTGTGGAGTTGAAACGGAAACTGACTCCACACAGATTCCAACTTTTGTCAGATCGGTAGGTGATAATAGAGTCATGAAAGTTCTAGTGGTAGACGACGAGCAGGCCGTCCGCGAATCATTGCGGCGGTCCCTACGTTTTAATGGCTACGATGTCAGCCTTGCGGAGGATGGGGAAGAGGCACTCGTTGCGATCAAACGGGAGCAGCCCGACCTCATCGTGCTCGACGTGATGATGCCAAAACTCGATGGCCTCGGCGTCTGCCGCACCCTCCGCTCTTCAGGCTATGACCTGCCCATCCTGATCCTGACCGCGCGTGACGGCGTATCCGACCGCGTTGCTGGCCTGGATGCAGGTGCCGACGATTACCTACCGAAACCCTTCGCGCTCGAAGAGTTGCTGGCCCGCGTGCGCTCCTTGCTACGTCGCGCAGCGGCAGATGCCAACAATAACAACGGTGAAGACGAAGGGGAGCTGGTATTCGACGACCTTTCCTTGAACCCGGAGACCCGCGACGTACGCCGCGGCGACCGCTCCATTTCGCTGACGCGTACTGAGTTTGCCCTGCTGCAGCTGTTGATGCAGAACCCACGCCGCGTTCTATCGCGCCAGACCATTCTGGAAGAGGTGTGGGGTTATGACTTCCCAACGTCGGGTAATGCGCTCGAGGTTTATATTGGCTATCTTCGTCGCAAAACAGAGGCTGGCGACGAATCGCGGCTGATACACACCGTGCGTGGCGTTGGATACGTCCTACGGGATACCGCTCCGTGATCCTGCGGCAACCCGCCGAGGGCGAGGACTACCGCGTAGGTAGCCCAACCGACCTCGGCAATCTCACCCTTTTTGGCAAAGGTACCTCACTGCGGTGGCAGCTGGCGCTGATGACCGCGGTAATGGTGGCTATTGCCGTGGGTGCTATGACCACCGTGACCTATTGGACGTTGTCCGAATCCTTGACGGCCTCGGTGGACCAAAACCTTGATGACAAAGCCTCCTCGTTGATCACGCGTACCTTTGATCCGCTCTATCAAAATAATCTTGGCAACGAGGTTGTCCGGTTCAGGACGTACAACCCAGATATCCGCATCTCGGTATCTCCTCCGGCGTGGCAGCTATTCGTCGGCGACACCATTCCTGTTGGAGGCGACTTTAGTCGGTCCGGCGACGGCGAGGAAACGTCCGTTCGCACCGTAGGTAATGAGCGCATCCTGACCAAGCGTAATGCCGCTGGCGCGACCGTCGTGCTGGCCCAGGATATGGAGCCGACGCAGGACTTGATTGGTGCACTAGGGGCTGTGCTTCTGGTCATCGCAGGCTTGGGTATCTTGCTGGCCATCGCTGTGGGTATGGTGGTAGCGACCGCCGGTCTGCGCCCGCTGACTAGGTTGCAGCGCGCGGTGAATTACGTGACGCGTACCGACGATCTCAAGCCCATTGAGGTGGCAGGCAACGACGAGTTGGCGCAACTGACCGAATCGTTCAATGAGATGCTGGGAGCGTTGCAGGAATCTCGTGTGCGTCAAGCCAGGCTGGTCGCCGACGCGGGCCACGAATTGAAGACTCCGCTGACGTCGATGCGCACCAATATTGAACTGCTGATGATGCTCTACCGCACCGGCCAGCAGGATCAGATTTCGGAGCAGGACCGCCAGGACCTGGAGCGCGACGTACTGGCTCAGATGGAAGAAATGTCCACACTGATCGGTGACTTGGTCGACCTGGCCCGAGAAGAATCACCTGACAACGAGTTCGAAGCGGTCTTATTAGATGACGTGCTGGAGAACTCGTTGGAGCGCGTGCGGCGCCGCCGGATGGATGTGGACTTCCAATTCCACGCTGATCCCTGGATCATCGAGGGCGACAGCCACGCGTTGTCGCGGGCAACGCTTAACCTCATGGATAACGCCGGAAAATGGTCTCCGAAAGGCGGCACCGTGCGCATTTCGTTGAAGGCCGGAAGGCGCAAGGCCGTGTTGCTTGTCGACGATTCCGGCCCGGGAATCCCGGAGGAAGAACGCGAGAAAGTCTTCGAGCGTTTTTACCGGGCCGCTGAGTCCCGGGCAATGCCGGGCTCCGGCCTCGGGCTGTCGATCAGTAAGCAGGTTTTTGATCGCCACGGTGCCACTATCGACGTGGAGGAATCCGACGATGGGGGAGCGCGGTTCAGAGTAGTGTTCCCAGGTAAGCCGCGTAGTTAACGCAGCTCACGGCATGCAGGGAACATTCAGTAAGTGCTACGCGTTGTATTTGTACAGAACAAGTAATCCCACAGCGCGAAGGTGCATAATTACCGCTTATGAGCAACCCTGATAATCGAGACTCGCAGTTTGGACAGTTCGGACAAAACTCCGAAAGCGGTGGAACCCCACGGCCACAGCCTTCTGGGGCACCACACTATCCCTATGGAGCGCCGAACTTCGGCAGCGGCAATCAGGGCACACAAAGTTATCCTCAGGACCAAAGTTTTGGTTCCCCGCAAGCAGCGGGCGCTTACCCACCGCCCGTCCCGCCAGCGGAGCAGCAACCAGTGAAACAGAAGAAGGGGATGGGCACTGGCACCGCGATCGCTTTGGCAGCGATCATCTCTCTGCTCGTCGGTGGCGGCGCTGGCTACGTGGGTGGCAAATTGGGCAACTCTGGCAGCGCTGAAGCATACAACAGCTTGCAAAACCCCAGCGTGTCTTCGCCCGATCCAGCTCCAGAAGGTTCTGTTGAGCAGGTAGCAGAGCAGGTGCTTCCCGCTGTGGTGTCGATTCAAGTGGCATCAGAGATTGGCGTGGCTGACGGCTCAGGTTCCATCATTTCCTCGGATGGATACGTGCTGACCAACCACCACGTCGTTTCGGTCCCAGAGGGACGCGATAGCGCAATCCAAGTCACCTTGAACAACGGTGAAAAGTATCCCGCCGACTACATCGCTTCGGACGTCAACACCGATATCGCGGTGATTAAGATCCGCGGCGTCGAGGGGCTGCCGGTGCTGCAGTTTGGCGATTCGGATGAGTTGTCAGTTGGCCAGGAGGTGGTGGCTGTCGGTTCACCTTTGGGATTGTCGGCCACAGTGACCAGCGGTATTGTCTCCGCCCTCAATCGACCAGTACGTGCTGCCCAGGGCGGCGGTGAAAGCTCGCTGATCGACGCAATTCAGACGGACGCCGCTATTAACCCGGGCAACTCCGGCGGGCCGCTGGTGGACATGAACGGCAATCTGATCGGGATGAACTCCGTCATCGCCTCCCTGGCCACAGGCTCGGATTCAGCAGGATCAATCGGTTTGGGCTTTGCCATCCCCTCGAATTTCGCGAAGCGGGTGGCAGACCAGCTGATCCAGGAGGGGCAGGCAACCCACCCAATGCTGGGAGTCCAGGTGGATAGCCGCAACCCGGTGGACGGCGCGCTCGTCGTTGGTGTTCCTGAGGGCAGCCCCGCGGCCGAAGCAGGCATCCAGGAGGGCGACGTGATCGTGCAGATGAATGATCGCCAGATTGATACCGCTGATGCTCTGATCGCGGCCACGCGTTCGCAGGGCTTTGGTGAAACCGTCACCCTCTTGGTCCACCCCCGAGACTCGGATGATACCCGAGAGGTAGAGGTAACTCTCAGTTCCGAGTAAATTACCAGTAGACCTTAAATAAGAGTCTGCCTATATACCTTTTGCTAAAGGAGAAGCCGTGAGTAAAACCCTCGATGCGCTGGAGTTTGTGGAACCCGATGATGCCTACTTGAGGGCCGCCGACCTGGAAGATGATCTGCCACGCGTCCGCCGCGCGCTGGTCGTATTGATTTCGGACCACAAATACGACGAAGGCGACGATGGGACAGGCGACCTCGTTTTCGGGTTGCTCACCGAGGCGGGTTTCCAAGTCGACGGCGTTGTCAACGTGCGGTCGAAGAAGTCGGACATCCGCAAGTCCATCGAAACCGCCGTCGTCGGTGGCGTGGACTTGGTGCTCACCGTGGGTGGCACAGGCGTCGGCCCGCGCGACAAGGCACCAGAGGCGACTCGCAGCGTCATCGACCAGCTGGTGCCCGGCGTCGGCCAAGCGGTGCGCAACTCTGGCCAGTCAGTCGGCGCGGTGGATGCGACGACCTCGCGGGGGATCTGTGGAGTGTCCGGCAGTACTGTAGTACTGAACCTTGCGGCATCGCGTAAGGCGGTCCGTGATGGTATCGCCACCGCGACTCCGCTGGTGTTGCATCTCCTCAGCGAATTGAACAAGTACAGCGTCCAGTAGGCTGCGCGCTGAAAGCAAAAGTAGGGAAGTGCAGTGACTGAATCGTCCGATTCTTCTTCGGCCCTAGGTCCGCGCAAGCGGGGGCGGCGGATCGTCAAGAAGTCGCCCGCCGGTGATTATGACCGGTCGATGGATGCCCCCGGCACCCAGGTGGCGTCGAGTAGTGATGCCGTTCGCGCCGTGGAGCTTGACGACGACTCCAGCTCCGACACCCTTGAGGGGGAAGAATTCTACCGGAATGAGCGTCCTCCCCATCACGGCGGTTGAGGCCCCGGCTCTTGGCGTGTTTTAGGCGCTTCACTTAGACGGTATCGGTCGGGCGGGTGCTCGTGCTGCCGGTGGCATCGGTGGTGCCGTTCTGCGCCTGCAGCAGGTCACGGATCTCGGTGAGCAGCTCAACATCGGTTGGTGCTGGCTCCTCTTCTTCGACGCCCTTGCGGCGTGCTTGTGCCTCATTCAACTTGTTCATCGGCGCGACGATGACGAAGTAGACGACGGCGGCGATCAGCAAGAAGTTGATCGCCGCGGTGATCACGGCGCCGAAGTCCAGGAAGGTGGCCTCATTATTAGGGTTAACGTAGAAACCAAGACCGGAGAAGTCTGCACCGCCGAGGGTCGCGATCAGCGGGTTGATCAGGTTGTCCGAGAACGCGGTGACGATACCGGTGAACGCAGCACCGATGACCACGCCGACGGCCAGCTCGATGACGTTGCCCCGCATGATAAATTCTTTGAAGCCTTGCAGCATGATGCTCTCCTTGAAGCCGCGCCAGTTCTAGCGCAGTAAAAAATGTTCTGGTGTGTCAGTTACCGGTAGCACTTTACAACCGTGGTGCCGCCCAAGCTATTCACGTCCTGCTCGCTCACCTGTCAAGACTACTGTGAGGGGCTGGTTGAGGGAGGCAGAGGCGACCGCGTGTGCGTCAGGTTCACTCATTAAGATCAGTACCGACTCTGTCGCAGAGTCGCCCGCCGTCCCGGCGAGAATCACCCTTCCACCTGCTGCGATGACTTTTGGCTGGGCTTCATCGTTTGTCGCTGATATAACACTGACCTCGTCGCCAGGATGGAGCAGTGGGATGATATCGGGTTCGGCAAGCTGTACGGGAACCATGGTCATCGTCACAGGGTCACCCTCCATTGTGTTTACACCCACATAGGCTGCCGTGAGTTCCTCACCTAGGAGCTGATTAAGGGCGACCGGTTGCCCTGGCGAGCCGTGTGCCGCAGCCACCTTTCCGACGACATCCTCGAGCTCAGACGTGGACTGCGCAGGCACCGCACTGGCTGGCAGGTGGGTCAGTTGCAGGTGCTCGTCGGCAAGCACCGTTCCTGCTGGAACATCGGCGCTAAACGTAACGATCGCCGGATCCGTCGCGCGTAAAGACGACACCCCGCTGATTAACGCGGCACCGCACAACGCTGCCGCAATCAGGCGGCGCAGTGTGCGGGCGCGGCGGTAACCGGGTGTTGCAAGGGCTGAGCGGGTCTGGGAAAAGCGGCTAAAAATGGCATCCATGCTCTTTTAGACTGAGTTGGCGCCGCCACGGTTCCCGCGCGATGAGAAAAGAGTGTTAGCGGTGAAGTTCTTTCACGCCTGAAGGTGTGATGACTAGGTCGACGGGGACGTCAAAGTCATTGCAGGGGATCTCGTCGATTAGTTCGTGATCGTAGACCAGCGCGATCAGGGGGACACGCCCTGCGATAGAGGCGAGCGCGCGGTCATAGTAGCCTGCGCCTTTGCCCAGACGGTTACCGGAGGTGTCGATGGCCAGGGCGGGGAGGAAAATGGCGTCGCATGAAGCTAGCGCTTCGTTTCCAAAGCGTGGACCAGTGGGCTGCCAGATGCCCAAGGCCCCCGATTCGAGGTCCGCTTGGCCACGATAGGTTGCCCACTCCAACTCCCCGTTATCCAGAGAAATTGGCAGCAAAATGGATGCTGCTTGTGATGCCAAGGCGGTGAGGAGGAAATCGTTGCCGGGCTCGTCGGGAAGCGGCGAGTAGGCGGCGACATGCGGATGAGGGTTCTTCAAGCCGCGAACATAAGCGGCCGCGTAGGCCACGATGGAGGCGTCAGCGCGCCTTTTTTCTTGACGCGTAGCGGACATAGCGCTGCGGGCCGCGCGCATGCGAGTGCGGATCTCGTCTTTCCGCTTCTGAATCTCAGGCATAACACAACCATAGAGGGGCGCTCCTCGGTTTTGGTAGAGATGCGGGGTAGAATTGGCCGTTATGCGGAAGCCGAACGACAATCTCTCCCAAGGAGTGAAAACCGTGGTCGTGCCAGCAGCGGGCATGGGCACGCGGTTCCTCCCTGCCACAAAGACGGTGCCCAAGGAACTCTTGCCGGTCGTCGATACCCCAGGTATTGAACTGATCGCAGAGGAGGCCGCGGAGCTGGGGGCGCAGCGACTCGCAGTCATCACCGCACCGGCAAAGGGCGAGGTCATGCGCCACTTCGGGCCATTCGAAGAGCTGTGCGCCACCTTGTCCGGCCGCGGTAAAGATGAGCAGGTGAAGAAGGTCGCGCGGGCTCATTCCCTCATCAACGCCGTTGCGGTTACCCAGGACAAGCCTTTGGGCCTGGGGCACGCGGTGGGTTTGGCGGAGTCGGTGCTTGACGACGACGAGGACGTGGTCGCCGTCATGCTGCCTGACGATATTGTGCTGCCCACTGATGTGATGGGCAAGATGGCACAGGTGCGCGCTGAGCTGGGCGGCAGTGTGCTGTGCGCCTTCAACGTCTCACGCGAGGAAGTGTTCAACTACGGCGTCTTTGACGTCGAAGAGATTGATGAAGATTCCTCGTTGCCGGCGGCGCGCGTGAAATCGGTACGCGGCATGGTGGAGAAGCCTGACCCTGGAGATGCGCCATCGACGCTGGTCGCGGCGGGGCGTTACCTGCTCGATCGGGATATTTTCGATGCTTTGCGACGAATCACCCCCGGCAAGGGCGGCGAGCTCCAGCTGACTGACGCCATTGAGCTGATGATCCAAGAGGGTCACCCCGTGAACATTGTGATCCACGAGGGGAAGCGCCACGATTTAGGCAGCCCGGCTGGTTATATCCCGGCCAATGTCGATTTTGGTATTCGCCATCCCGAGTATGGGCCGGCGATTCACAAGGCTGTCAAGCAGATTCTGGCTGATTTCGAGGCGGAGAATAGCTAAGAATCGCTAGTCTGGTGCACGGAAAGGAGGAGTTGTTGTGCGCAGTGTCGACGATCAACTAGCAATGGTGGTGGATGCCGCCCCGACTCCTGAGCCTGTCCGGATCGGCATTACCGATGCCCTCGGGCTGATGTGCGCCGAAGAGGTCGTGGCCACCCGCACGGTGCCAGGTTTTGCCCAGGCGGCGGTGGATGGCTATGCGGTCCGCTCCGTTGATGTCGGCGGCACACGCGGCCTAGGCAGCGCCCAGAAGGGGGAGCGCGACGATACTCCTTTAGCTGAGCGCTCTTTCCCCGTGGTCGGGGAAGTGGCTGCGGGCTCGCAAAAACCTTTGCGGCTGCAGCCCCGCCAGGCGGTGCGTGTTGCCACCGGTGCCCCAATCCCTACTCTGGCAGATGCCGTGTTGCCGCTGGAGTGGTCGGACCGAGGACGCAAGCGCATGACGGCTCACCACCCCGTGAGCTCGGGAGATTTCATCCGGAAAGAAGGCGCGGACATCCAGCCTGGTGATGTCGCAGTGTCCTCTGGCGTGGTGCTTGGTCCGGCGCAGATCGGGTTGCTTGCCGCCGCTGGACGCGACAAGGTGCTGGTGTATCCGCGCCCCCGCGTGACCATCATGTCCTTTGGCCTCGAGCTGGTCGATATTGACCGCGACCCCGGCCTGGGCCAAGTTTTCGACATCAACTCCTATTCGCTAGCTGCCGCCGCAAAGGAGGCGGGGGCGGACGTCCACCGCGTTGGCATCGCGAACGCGGAGCCGCGGCGTCTGCGTGAGCTGATCGCCAATGAGGTCTCGCGCAGCGAGTTCCTCGTGATCGCCGGCGCGGTCGGCGGTTCGGGCGCGGAGGCTGTCCAGGAAGTTCTGGCGGAACTAGGGGATATTGACACCTCGCGGGTTGCGATGCATCCCGGATCAACCCAAGGTTTCGGGCTGCTAGGCGAGGACCGCGTTCCGGTGTTCCTGCTGCCTTCCAACCCGGTGAGCTCCCTTGTCGTCTTTGACGTGATCGTGCGGCCGGCGATTCGCACCTCCCTGGGCAAACGCGTCCCACAGCGGCGTTCTGTGCAGGCCCGTGCTCTGGGCCATATTTCTTCCGTGCGTGGCCGGCGTGGTTATGTTCGTGCACGGTTGATGCGCGACGCGGAAACGCGCGACTACTTGGTTGAGGGGCTCGTCGGCACGCGCGGCGGCGGGGAACACCTGCTGGCAGGTCTTGCCGAATCGAACGGAATGATCCGCATCCCAGAAGATGTCACAGAGGTTCGTCCCGGGGATGTCGTTGACGTGCTGTTCATGCAACAGCGGTCCTAATTGGTGAGCCTGCCACAGCATGTTTGACTTCTTCGGCTATGCGTCCCGACGCTTCACCAGCCCCGCAACCGGGTCCCGCCACCCCATTCATCCGGGGTGGCCAGAAGCGACCCGCACCGTACAGCTTCCTAGTGGCGCGCGTCTTCGGTTGCGCCCGCTGCTGTCCTCGGACGGGGCGGCGTGGAGCCAGTTGCGCATTCTCGACGAGCAATGGCTCCGCCCCGTTGAACCGACGGTGGCCGGAAGGTGGGAGACCGCACATAACGCGGAGGCCTGGCGGACCAATTTCAGTAACTTGCGCGGATGGGCCACCAAAGGGGTGGTCGTTCCGTTCGTGATTGAGCTCAACGGTGAGTTCGCGGGCCAGGTGACCATTGGCAATATTCAGCACGGGTCGATCGGGGAGGCCTGGATTGGATACTGGGTGGCTTCACCGCACATGGGGCAGGGGGTGGCCACTGCGGCCTGCGCGTTGGGGACGGATCATGGGTTTTCGCGGGTGGGCCTGCACCGGTTGACCGCGACATTTCTGCCAGATAACTCGGCCTCCGGCCGTGTGCTGGAGTTGGTCGGCTATCGCAATGAGGGGTTTTTGCGGGGCAACCTACACATTGATGGGCGTTGGCGGGATCACCATTTTGTGGCGCAGAATGTTGACGACCATCCGGAATCCGCCATCGCCCGCCTCATCGAAGCGGACAGAGTTTTGCCGGATTCTTGAGGTGATTCCTCGTTTTTTGTTCGGCGTGGCACGTGGCCGGAGTGGTTTGTGCCGATAGCCTGAAATCTTGAGAAAGTGTTTTCAAGTGGGAAGGTGGCGCGATCATGTCCGGCAGTCTGATGATCGTCCTCATCGTCATCGTGTGGTTATTTGTGCTTGCGCCGCTGGTTTTCGGTGGAAATAGCAAGCCGATCCGTCGTTCCGGTGAGGCTTATGATGAGACCCGTGTGCTGCACGAAGGAGGGACCGAGCCGGTACAGCCGCGCCGTCGCCCGAAGCTCACTCGCGCCGACGTGCGTTACGACGACGAGGATGACACTCGCGATCTTGAAATCGTCGACGCCGAGGACGAAGACGAGGTGTCTGGTTCGACCGTGCTTATCGACGACCTGGCGAGCAAGCCGGACACCGTCGACGGAGAAGTGGTCGAGGGCGATGAAGACATCGCGGACGAAAGCGAAGACGAAGAGGTCGCCGACGAGAGTGAAGGCGTCTCCTACAGCATGAACCTCATCCTCGAGAACGGCGAAGACACCGATGAGGAAGAGGACACCTACGAAACGCACGAATCCTACCTCAGCCCGGAGGACCTAGGCTACGAAACCTCCACGGGTTATGAGCAATCGGGATCGACCGTCATTTCGATGGTTGAAGACACTTCCGATGAGCTCGAGGACGCCTCCGAGCCACCAGTCGACGAGGCCCATGGGGGCACCGATGACGAGCTGACTGAAGACGAACTCGAGTTCGCCGCGTCGCGCCGGGGCCGCGGTGGTTGGGACCCGGTGGCCGACAAAACCCACAGCTTGACGCGCTACCAACGCCGCCAGCGAACCTTCATTGGCCTGTGCGCCGCGCTCGTCGTCGGTGTTGTTTGCGCGCTCATCGTCGGCGGATGGGCCTGGGCAGCACCCGTAGTTGTCGCAGCGCTGATCGCTTGGTACCTGATTGCGCTGCGGAACCTTGTGCGCCTGGAGCAGGAGCTGCGGGCCCGCCGGGTGCGTCAGCTGCGTCGCGCCCGGATGGGTGTGCGTTCCTCCGATAAGGAGGCGCCGGTGCCACCAGAGCTGCGACGCCCTGGTGCCATCATCGTGGAGATGGATGATGATTCCCCCGATTTCGATCACCTGCCAGTAACCTACGCCCGGGCGCAGCAGGATGACGACGATTCCCCGTCACCCGCACCCCAGCCTCCGCAGCGACGCGTGAGCTAGTCTGCCCACACTCCGGAAGAGCCACGCCGCCACGAACCGATCAGGTGCGTGTCGACGATTCCTAGTGCCTCCATCAGTGCGAAGCACGTGGTGGGGCCGATAAATTTGAAACCTTTCTTCTTCAGCGCTTTCGCCATGGCGTGGGACTCCTCGGACTGAGTAGGCACCTCATCCATGGTTTGTGGCTGCGGGGTAGTAGCGGGTTGGAAGGACCAGATGAAATCCGCTAAGTCCCCGTCCACCTCTGGATCATCGCGCAGCGCGATAGTCGCCCGAGCATTAGTGATGACCGCCTTGAGTTTGAGCCGGTTGCGGATCAGGCGCTCGTCGTTAAGCGCCGGCTCGATGCTATCCATCTCTGCTACGCGGTCCGGATCGAAACCGTGGAAGTACTCGCGCAGCGCGTCGCGTTTGCGCAGAACTAGCTGCCAGGAAAGGCCGGCCTGGAAACCTTCGAGGCATAAGCGTTCATAGACGCCCTGTTCGTCGCGGACGGGCATGCCCCATTCGGTGTCATAGTAGGTGCGTAACATTTCATTGCTGGCGGCCCATTGTGGCCGTGCTTTTCCGTCGTCGCCGATGACTAAATCTGTGTTGGTTGCGTTCATAACCTCTTAGACTCCTCCAGACGGTGAAAGGTTCCCTTCGTGCGCTAAAAGCCACTCTTTTGCCTTTCGTCCGCCACGGTAGTTCCCAATCGTCCCGTCGGTGCGGACCACCCGGTGGCACGGCAGGACAAGGGGAAGGGGATTAGTCGCGCAGGCTGATCCCGCCGCGCGCACCGCGTTGGGGGAACCAGCCGCGGCGGCCAACCAGAGGTAGCTGCGTGTTTCACCCGCGGGAATTGTGGCGAGAGCCCATTGGGCACGCTGGGTAAAGGAATCGTCGTCAAGCGCAAGTGGAAACGTGACGGGCAGGAAGGTCCCGTCGAAGTACGCCTCCAGCCATGAGCAGGCCGCGTCCACCACCTCGCTGGTCTCACCCGTTGCGGTGGTGGGCGCCGGCGGGTCCTCGGAAGCGAACGCCACGCGAGCTAAACCGCGGCCGGTCGCCGCCAACGAGAGTGTGCCGATGGGGGAGTCGAAAGAATGCCAGATCAACGCAACCGTGTCCTTGTGAATGAGGATGGATCGGGGAACAGGTAGTCTAACAAGCATGAACAGGCCCGTGCTTCGTGATATCACCCTGCTTTTGGTGCGCATCGCACTGGGAGTGGTCTTTGTCGCGCGCGGTTATCAGCACTGGTTTATTGACGGCATGGGCGCCGTCGCAGCAGATTTTGCGCGCCGGGGGATCCCGCAGCCGAAACTGTCGGCGTACCTGACGGGATCTGTCGAATTGATTGCGGGAGCGCTGCTGCTGATCGGGCTGCTGAGCACGCTCATGGCAGGCATTCTGGCCTTGCTGGTGGCTGCGGCGGCCTATTTTGTTCACTTGGATCAGGGGTTTTTCGTCCAGGATGGCGGTGTGGAGTACCCGCTGGTCTTGGTGGTGACGTTGCTGGTGATCGTCGTGTTTGGTGCTGGGCGCATCAGCTTGGACGAGGTGCTTAACCGTGGTTGATCACGCTCAGATCCAGCAAGCGCTTTCGGCGCGTATCGACGGCGAACCTACCGGTCTTGACGATGCCGTGATCGATGCGCACTTGGCGAGCTGTGAGAAGTGCAAAGCCTATTGGGATAAGGCACTGTCACTGTCCCGCACTCTTGCGTTTGTCGATGTTGATGGGGGAATGGCCCCGCCGAAAGATCTCAGCGACTCGATCCTGGCGGGAGTGGAGCCTGAGTGGCGTCGGTTCGCGCGCCGCCGGCAGGTGGCCTTGTCGATCGGGCGGATCGGGCTTGTCGTCATGGGCGCGCTCTTCCTTGTGTGGGCGATGCTGACTGTGGCGCAGTCGGGCCCGCTGCTGGGAACGACCAGCGCAGATGTGGCTTTGGACGCGGGCGCAGACCCGCAGACTGGGGCACTGTTGCTCCAGGCAGCCAGTGTGCGTTTCGGCTTTGCGCTGGCGCTGTTCCTGTGTGCGTGGAAGCCCTCACAGATCCCGGGAGTCACCATGATCGCCGGGACCGCCTTTGCTTTCACGCTTGGTTTCGCGGTGCGCGATTACCTGGTGTTGGGCACGGCGGAGAACTGGGGCGAGATGGGCTCCCTCTTCATCAGTTGTGTGCTGCTTGGTGCCACGTGGTTTGCTGACCGCGGTAACGAGTTCAGGCGCATGTGGCACAGTTTGAATGCTCAGCCGACATAAGGGGCGGCCAGCGCGCCGTTCTCTGTCACGTTACTGCCAGCTCGGCAACCACATGATTTGCTGGTAGATGGATTCGGGAATCATGTAGCCGTACAGGATAGGGGAGAAGTAGAGGAACATTCCCGCCACCACGGCCAGATACGCGATCACCGCAAGGTGCCCCCACCGCAAGGGCATTCCCGCGATCTGCCGGATCCAGGGTTGCTGGATGATCTTTCCACGTCGCGTCAGGTAGCCCAACGCCATGGCGATCAGCACGATGGTGAAGGGCACAAGACCTGTGGCGTAGAAGAAGTACATCTGGCGATCAAATGCGATCAACCACGGAACGAAACCTGCAGCAAAAGCAACCAGTGGCAGGATTACGCGCAGCTCGCGGCGGACCACCCACACCCAGACGGCCCAGAGCAGCACGGGTACAGTGAGCCACCAGATCGCCGGGGTGCCGAACAAGAAGATCATCCGACGGCAGGTGGTATCGCCGCAAGAGATGTCAGTCGACGAGAAGTACAAAATGGGCCGTGCCGCGACCAGCCAGGACCACGGCTTCGAGTCCCACGGGTGGGAGTGCCCGCCCGAACTGGTGAGCTCGGAGTGAAATTCCAGCACGGAAAAGTGGTAGTGGAACCAGCCCGCCCAGGCATCCGGAAGCATGTGCAGAGGCGATTCATCAGGGATCGTGCCGTCACTGGCCGCATGCCGGTAAACAGAAGTCTCTGAGGCGAACCACGCGCGCCACGACCAGATGTACAGCAGAGCAGGAACAAGGACGAGGGAAGCAAGGGCTGCTGAAACATCGCGAATGAGCGTTCCGACGACTGGCCGGCGCGCTCCGTAACGTTGCCGCAGATACAGGTCCCAGAACACGCTGAGCAGCCCGAAAAAGGCGATGTAGTACAAGCCGGACCACTTCACGGACAGTGCAAGCCCCAGCAGCACACCCGTGGCAAAGCGCCACCAACGGAACCCCACCCGTGGACCGAAGGGCCCTGCTTCGATGAAGCGACCGTCGTGGAACGCCTCGTCGAAACGCGTGTGTACTTGGCGCATGTCTCCGGCCAAGGTCCAGGAGGCAGCGACGATGAAGAGGACCTGGAAGATATCGAGCATGCCGAACTTCGAGGTAACCAGCAGGACACCATCGCACACCGCGATGAGTCCTGCGAAGAGGCCGACCTGCCACGACTGGGTGAGCCGGCGCGCCAGCAGCATGGTGAAAACAACGACGGCGGTGCCGCTGAGCGCAGTCATGAAACGCCAGCCCAGCGGGGTATAGCCGAAAAGCATTTCGCCTAGCGCGAGAAGTTCCTTCCCCAGCGGCGGGTGGACGACCAGCCCGTAGCCGGGATTGACTTCGATTCCGCCCAGTACAGGGTTAAACCAGCTGCGCACCATGTCCCAGGCTTGCGGCACGTAGTGTTTCTCGTCGAAAATGGGTGTCCCACTGGCGGTGGTGGAGGTCAACCCAAGAAACCGCGTCACCAGCGCAAGGACCGCCACAGAGAGCATCGCCCACGTGTCGGACCGCGACCACGGAACAGTGATCGGGGTCCCTGGGCGTGGCGGGGCAATGGCCCCACTGCCCTGGGGGCGGGCGGACGATGCGCGGACGGTGCTACTCACGCGCTAAATACTAGCCGGTGACCCCGACATTACGCGCAACGTGCTGAAACCCCGCGCAGTGTGGAAAGCTGGGGCTTATGCATACTTCCGTTCAGCTCCCTTCGCACGGCATCGTGATCGCGGCAACCCCGCTGGGCAATATCGACGATGCCTCCCCGCGCCTTATCGCCGCCCTAGAGCGCGCGGCGGTGGTCGCGGCAGAGGACACGCGCCGGGTGCGTTCGCTCGCCGCGGCGCTGGGCGTGGAGATGAAGGGCCGGGTGGTCTCCAATTTTGATCACAACGAGGACAAGCGTGTCGACGAGCTGATTGCGGCGGGCCGCACGTCGTTAGTCCTTGTTGTGTCCGACGCGGGTATGCCGGTGGTGTCTGATCCGGGCCACTCGCTGGTCGCCGCTGCCCACGATGCTGGGGTGCCCGTCACCTGTTTTCCGGGGCCGTCCGCGGTGCCGACGGCGCTGGCGCTGTCGGGTTTGAACGTGGGCCACTTCATCTTCGACGGTTTCGCCCCGCGCAAGCACGGCGCCCGGCAGACCTGGTTGGAATCCCTCATCGCGGAGCGGCGGGCCGTGTGTTTTTTCGAGTCCCCGCACCGTCTTGCCGCCACATTGGAGCATGCCGCCGAGGTGCTTGGGGATCAGCGACGGGCGGCGGTGTGCCGTGAACTGACGAAGACGTATGAGGAGGTGCGCCGCGGCACCCTGCCCGAGCTGGCGCAGTGGTCGCAGGAAGGCGTGCGCGGTGAAATCACCGTTGTCATCGAAGGCGGGGAGGGCTCGAGCGCTGAACCTGCAGACTTGGTCGCTCAGGTTCTTGCGTTGGAAGCCCGTGGCACGCGTTTGAAGGACGCGGCGAAGGAGATTGCGCACGCGCATGGGGTGAAGGTCAGTGAGCTTTACGACGAGGCGTTGGCTGCGCGCCCCAAGGAGTGATCTGGGCCACTTGCTGATGGTCGTTACCTGATCGTTGTGTAGGGAAGAATTCTTTAGTTCATCTGGTATTTCCTGCCCGCTGGCGTAGGACCTTTGGCGCTCAGGGCCGTTACAGGGGCGCTGATCAAGCTGGATTCGCACACAGGTTTCTCTACGCTTGCAACGTGACTAATCAAGAAAAGAAAGAAGAAGAGGTCTACTCCGGCCCTTACGCCGAGGAGGAATATCTCACTGTCGACGAGAAGTTGGAGAACCGCACCGCCACAGAAGAGCTGGTGGACATGCTGGAGACCCAGCAGTCAGACGCTGACTTGGACTACTCCGAGCAGCGGCCAGTTCTAGAATTTGAGAACAAGAGTGCGCCGGTCAACTGGTGGATCGTCGTCCCCGTGGTCGCCCTAGTGGCGGCCGTGGTGCTGTGGGGTTTGTTGGCTCAAGACCAGTTCGCTTCCTTCGCGTCGAACTCGATGGAATTCTTGCTGAATAATTTCGGCTGGGCGTTTGTGCTGTGTGGCACCTTGTATGTGGTGTTCATCATCGGTGTGTCGATCTCGCGTTTCGGCGGAATCCGGCTGGGCGGCGACGATGAACGCCCCGAGTTCCGCACCGTTTCGTGGATCGCCATGATGTTTGCGGCCGGCATGGGCATCGGTCTGATGTTCTACGGCGCGCTGGAACCGCTGAGCTTCTACCGTGAAGGAGTGCCTGGGCGCGAGCCGCATGAAGTGGGCGCGGCTATGGCCAACGCCATGTTCCACTGGACGCTGCACCCATGGGCCCTATACGGCATTGTGGGCCTGGCGATTGGCTACTCGACCTACCGGTTGGGGCGCAAGCAACTATTGTCCAGCGTGTTCGTCCCGCTGATCGGGCAGCGCGCAGCTAACGGCTGGGCAGGCCGATTCATCGATATGTTCGCGGTGTTCGCCACAATTTTCGGCACCGCAGCTTCTTTGGGTGTGGGCTCCATGCAGATCAGCGCTGGGTTGCAGTCCATCGGGCTTATCGACGAGACCACCAACTGGTTGCTTGTTGCCATCATCGGCATACTGACGATCGCTTTCCTGGCCTCCGCAGTGTCCGGCGTTGGTAAGGGCATCCAGTACTTGTCGAACTTCAATATCATCTTGGCCGCGATCCTGGCGATATTCGTGTTCGTCGTCGGCCCCACCGTGTCGATTCTGAACCTGATCCCAGGTTCTTTTGCCGCCTACTTTGATCAGTTCTTCGAAATGGCCGGCCGAAACGCGATGAGCGCCGACGGCACCGCAGGGGAGTGGCTCAGTGGATGGACCATCTTCTACTGGGTGTGGTGGTCCTCGTGGTCGCCGTTCGTCGGCATGTTCCTTGCGCGTATTTCTCGTGGCCGCACCGTGCGTGAATTCTGCCTTGGTGTGCTGGTCGTGCCTTCGGCTGTCTCCGTGGTGTGGTTCTCCATTATGGGTGGCAGTGCCATCGTGTTCGAGCAGCAGGGCCGGTCCGTGTGGGGTGATGGCTCTGCCGAAAACATGCTGTTCAACCTGCTCTTTGAGCTGCCTGGCGGGAACATTTTCGCCGTTCTTGCAGTGGTGCTGCTTGGCACGTTCTTTGTCACCTCGGCGGACTCTGCAGCGACGGTGATGGGTTCTATGAGCCAGAATGGGCGTTCTGATGCCAGCCCACTACTCAGCGCTTTGTGGGGTCTGCTTACCGCGGTGGTGGCGCTGATCCTGCTGCTGCCTAGCTCTGATTCACTGAGCAACCTGCAAAACGTGACCATTGTGGCTACCAGCCCGTTCATTGTGATCATGATTGGCCTGATGGTGTCCACCCTGATGGACATGCGCAAGGATTTGATTTACCAGGACTATCAAGACCAGCAAATGTTTGCGACCAAGTTGGCCCGTGAGCGTCGTGCGGTGCGGGACCACCAGCGTCGAGAAGAGCTGGCCGCACGCCATGAGCAGCGCATGAAAGAGAAAGCTGCCCGCAAAGACCGTGCACCGAAGCGTTAGATCACGCTAAATAACATGATCTTCCCCATAAAAAATCCAGAAGTTATACGTTTGTTACTTGCAACGACTACTTAGTGGTCGTGAGCTGGCCATATATTATGTAACGAAAATATAACGGCGCTGGTGGCAGATCGCTTGAGATGGACAGCAACTGCTGATTCACTTTGAAAGAGCTGGCAAGGTGGACCACTCTAGGTAGCCATGTCCACTCATGACCATGATCTTTCTGCTGATCGTTCCGCAGGCACAAGCCCCGACAATGAGTCGGGGCTTGTGTCCGAAACTTTTCCCGGTAGCAAGTCTGATCGCGGCAACACTGATTACGAGACGGTGAAAGAACACCTCGATTCGGAGTCCGCGACCAGCCAGCTGGCTGCCATGATCCAAGACGGCTCGACGACGGTCGCCGAGCCGGAAGAGCCTGTTGAACTACTCTCCGACCGCAAGGATGCGCCCATCGACTGGGCCATCGTCATCCCCTTGGTCGCAATCGTTGCAGCCGTGGTTATCTGGGGCCTGACGGCGCAGGAGAGCTTCTCCAATTTCGCTAACGCCTCCTTCTCCTTTGTTATGGACAACTTCGGTTGGGCGTTCGTGCTCTTCGGCACAATCTTCGTCATCTTTGTCATCATCATCGCTTTGTCGCGGTTCGGGTCGATTCGACTGGGCCCAGTTGACGGGCAACCCGAGTTTCGCACCTCATCCTGGATCGCCATGATGTTCGCCGCAGGTATGGGCATCGGTTTGATGTTCTACGGCGCATCGGAGCCATTGGCCTTCTACCGCGAGGGCGTACCGGCCCATCAACCGCAAGAGGTCGGCACTGCGATGGCGCAGTCCATGTTCCACTGGACGCTGCACCCGTGGGCCGTCTACGCCATCATTGGTTTGGCCATTGCGTACTCGTCCTACCGTCTAGGCCGCAAGCAGTTGCTCTCCAGCGCGTTCGTTCCCCTGATTGGTCAGCGTCGTGCTGATGGCTGGCTGGGTAAGGTCATTGATGGCCTCGCCGTGTTCGCCACCATTTTCGGCACCGCATGTTCCCTTGGCTTGGGCGCTCTGCAGATTACTGCCGGCCTGGAGGCCGCTGGTTGGATCGAGGGCTCTTCGAATGCCCTGATCGTCGGCATCGTCGCAGTCCTGACCCTGGCTTTCCTCATCTCGGCAATGTCGGGTGTGGGCAAGGGCATCCAGTACCTGTCGAACTTCAACATGGTGATCGCAGCCGCCCTGGCAATCTTCGTATTCATTGTTGGCCCAACCGTGAACCTGCTCAACATGCTGCCGACCTCCCTGGGCTCCTATGTGGCCCAGTTCGCTGAGATGGCATCGCGCACCGCAGCATCCGCTGACGGCACTGCTGGCGAGTGGCTCGGTGGCTGGACCATCTTCTACTGGGCATGGTGGATCTCCTGGTCGCCATTCGTCGGTATGTTCTTGGCACGCATCTCCCGCGGTCGCACCATTCGCGAATTCTGCCTGGGTATCCTGCTGGTTCCTGCAGGCCTGTCCACTGTGTGGTTTGCCATCTTCGGTGGTACCGCAATCTGGATGGAGCAGAACGGACAGTCCATCTACGGCAGCGGCTCCAGCGAGGAGCAGCTGTTCAACCTGCTGCAAAACCTGCCACTGGGCGGAATCATGTCGATCTTCGCCATCATCTTGCTGGGTTCCTTCTTCATCACCTCGGCGGACTCGGCATCGACAGTGATGGGCTCCATGACACAGAACGGCGTGGCAGACGCGAAGCCATGGCTCTCCGCACTGTGGGGTCTTGGTACCGCGCTCGTCGGCATGACCCTGCTCATTGCAGGCGGCGACGACGCATTGAACGCACTGCAGTCTGTCACCATCGTGGCAGCCAGCCCGTTCTTGGTGATTCTCATCTTGCTGATGTTCGCCATCGTCAAGGATCTGCGCAACGATGTGATCTACCTCGATGCCCGCGAGCAGAAGGAGTTCGCCCAGAAACTGGCGATCGAACGCCGTCTACACCGTGAGAAGGCGTATCGAGAGGAGCAGAAGAAACGTCGTCGTAACGTGCTAAACCAGCAGAAGTAACGCTTCACGACGATCGACTATGCCTCTAATCCACCCGGATTAGAGGCATAACTTATGCTAGAGACCATGACTGAAACCACCGCCCAGAATATTCTCGTGTGTGTCGCGTGGCCTTATGCCAACGGCCCGCGCCACATTGGCCACGTCGCCGGATTCGGCGTCCCGTCGGATGTGTTCGCCCGTTACCAGCGAATGCGCGGCAACACTGTACTGATGGTCTCCGGCACCGATGAACACGGAACCCCGCTTCTGGTCCAGGCGGACAAGGAAGGGGTTTCGGTCAAGGAGCTGGCGGACAAGTACAATCGCCAGATCGTCGAGGATCTGGCGGGCCTGGGGCTGTCTTATGACCTCTTTACCCGCACGACCACGCGCAATCATTACGCCGTGGTGCAGGAACTGTTCAAGGGCCTGCATGCCAACGGTTATATGATTAAGGAGACAACCCAGGGGGCGGTCTCGCCGTCGACTGGGCGTACTCTCCCGGACCGCTATATCGAGGGCACCTGTCCCATCTGTAAAGCGGACGGTGCGCGTGGCGACCAGTGCGATAACTGCGGCAACCAGCTGGACCCGATCGATCTGATCAATCCTGTCTCCAAGATCAATGGCGAAACCCCAAAGTTCATCGAGACCGAACACTTCATGCTGGACCTTCCAGCGCTGCACGACGCGCTGAAGACCTGGCTGGAAGGCCGCGAGGACTGGCGCCCGAACGTCCTGCAGTTCTCCCTGAACCTGTTGGAGGATATGCGCCCGCGGGCCATGACCCGTGACATCGATTGGGGCATCCCCATCCCCGTGGAGGGCTGGGAGGATAACCCATCGAAGAAGCTCTACGTGTGGTTCGATGCCGTGATCGGCTACCTGTCTGCCTCCATCGAGTGGGCGGCACGCATCGGTAACCCGGACGCGTGGAAGGCCTTCTGGCAGGATCCCGCCACCGAGGGTTTCTATTTCATGGGCAAGGACAACATCACGTTCCACTCCCAGATCTGGCCTGCCGAGCTGCTGGGCTACGCCGGCAAGGGCTCCAAGGGCGGCGAGCAGCATGCTCTGGGTGAGCTCAACCTGCCCACCGAAGTGGTCTCTTCGGAGTTCCTCACCATGTCCGGTTCCAAGTTCTCCTCGTCGAAAGGTGTGGTCATCTACGTCAAGGACTTCCTCAAGGAGTTCGGTCCAGACCCGCTGCGTTATTTCATCGCCGTGGCAGGCCCTGAAAACAATGACGCCGACTTCACCTGGGAGGAGTTCGTCCGCCGCGTGAACAACGAGCTGGCCAACGGCTGGGGCAACCTGGTCAACCGCACCGTCTCCATGGCGCACAAGAACTTCGGCGAGGTTCCGCAGCCCGCGCAGCTTGCCGACGAAGACACCGCCATCCTTGAACTGGCCGCGAAGACTTTCGACGAGGCCGGAGCCGATCTGGAACTGGCCAAGTTCAAGAACGCCATCTCTAAGGTGATGCACGTCGTCGGCGAGGCGAACGCATATATCGCCGAGATGGAGCCGTGGAAGTTGGCCAAGGACGAGTCCCAGCGTGACCGTCTAGCAACCGTGCTGTGGACGGCCCTCCAGGTTGTCAGCGACTGCAACACTATGCTCACCCCATTTTTGCCGCACACCGCGCAAGCGGTCCACGAAACCCTGGGACGCACCGGCCAGTGGGCCGCCACCCCAGAAATCCGCGAGGTCGTCGATGACGCCGAGTTTGATCTCGTGGGCGTTGACCTACCGGAGAAGGGCCAGACCTATCCCGTCATCACTGGTGACTACACCCAGCAGCAAGCTGTGTGGAAGCGCATTGACGTGGAACCGGGCACCGAGCTGGCAAAGCCGAAGCCGCTCATCGCCAAGCTTGAACCAGAGTTGGGACAGACCGGACCAGAATGGGCTCCGGTGCAATAAATGCCTGTTATTGCGTTGTTTGTGGCGGTGCTGACCGCCGCGATCAACCTGCGCGCCGGGATCTCCTCGGTCGGTGCGGTGCTCGACGCGGTGCTTGCCGATTATGATGCGCCGGCCTCGCTGGCCGGGATCATTACCGCGCTGCCAGGTGCGTTTTTCTGCATCATGGGCTTAAGCGCTGTGCCCTTGGCCCGCAAGATTGGCGTGACACCGACAGTGCTGTCGGGCGCGATCTTGACCGCCGTTGGCATTGCCGCCCGTCCGTTTTCGCCGACGATCAGCCTGTTCATCGTCTGCACCGTCGGCGTGGTCGCCGGTATCGCGGTGGCGAATGTGCTGCTGCCGGCGTGGATCAAGATGTACGGCGGCCGCCACATCGTTGCCTTAACGACGATTTACTCCGCCGTCCTTGGCCTGTCCGGCGCAGTCGGCCCCTTGTCGACGATGATCACCGACACGTGGCAGGGCTCTCTAGTGGTGTGGGCGATCCCAGCCATTCTGCAGGTGCTGGTGTGGCTCTACGTCGGCGCTTTCACCAAGGTGGATATCCCCAACGCCTCTGCGGCGGAAGGAGAGCTGCACGGCAGCCTGTGGCGCTCCAAGACGGCCGTCGCTTTGATGCTGTTCTTCGGGCTGCAGTCCATGAACGGTTATGTGCAGATGGGCTGGTTGCCCGCGATCTTGATCGATGCCGGAGTCAGCGATGCTGTTGCAGCTACCGCCTTGTCCATCATCGGTTTCGCCGGTGTGGTCGGCGGTTCGCTCATGCCCACCGTCATTGAACGGTCGCGCAGTCTCACCCCGTGGGTGCTCACCTTCGGTGCCCTATGCGCTGGTGGCTACTTGGCCTTGCTGCTGGCTCCAACGGCGGCTCCTCTTCTGTGGGCCACGATCCTCGGTGTGGGTGGCTGGTGTTTCCCACTGGCCATCGCATTGATACCGGCCCGCACCCGTTCACCTTTCGTCACCGCGAAGCTTTCTGGGTTCGTCCAGCCTTACGGCTATATCGTCGCCGCCGTCGTGCCCCTGCTGATCGGCATCGCCTATGACTTCACCGGTTCCTTCCAACCCATCTTGGTCGTTCTCATCGTCCTCGGTTTGCTACTGGGCATCACAGGAATCGCCGCTTCACGTAACGTCTATATCGATGACGAATTAGCAGCTCAGAACTAACGTAGAACCGATGTCCGACCCACTTGCTAGCGTGGGGATCATGACAACTCAGGGGATGAAACAACACGCCACACGCAGTGAAGCCGATCAGCTGCTGAAACTGATCGCGGGGGAGCACGCCACGCTACGCGACGACCAGTGGGCAGCCATCGACGCACTGGTCAATCAACACCGACGAATGCTCGTCGTACAGCGCACAGGCTGGGGAAAGTCAGCGGTCTACTTCATCGCGGCAAAGCTGCTGCGGGCGCGCGGTGCCGGTGCCTCGGTGATCATTTCGCCGCTGCTGGCCCTGATGCGCAACCAAGTCGCAGCCGCCAGTCGTGCCGGAATCCGCGCGGCCACGATCAATTCGGCGAACATGACGCAGTGGGAACAGATCCAGCAACAAGTCACTAGCGGCGAAGTCGATGTGCTGTTGATCAGCCCCGAGCGCCTGAACAGCCCAGACTTCCGCGACCAGGTCCTGCCACAGCTGGCGCGGACCGTGGGCATGGTGGTGGTCGATGAGGCGCACTGTATTTCGGATTGGGGGCACGATTTCCGCCCGGATTACCGCAGGATTCGCACGCTTCTCGACGAGCTTCCCGCCAACACCCCGGTGCTGGCCACTACGGCCACGGCCAATGACCGCGTGGTCAACGATGTGACCGCTCAGCTCGGCGAAGGTACCGGCGTGTTGCGCGGCGGGTTGGATCGAGAGTCGTTGGCGCTCAGCGTGGTTCAGCTTCCCGATTCCACCCAGCGCGCCGCCTGGATTGCGTCACAATTGGAGTCTTTACCCGGCTCGGGCATCATTTACTGCCTCACGGTGTCAGCCGCCGAGGACTTGGCAGAGGCGCTGGAGACCGTCGGCTGGAACGTGGCCTCCTATACCGGGCGCACAGAATCGGAAGAGCGCGAAGGCCTCGAGCACGCCCTGATCAACAATGAGCTCAAAGCGCTCGTGGCCACCAGTGCTTTGGGCATGGGCTTCGATAAGCCGGATCTTGGCTTTGTGGTGCACATGGGCGCGCCGAGTAGCCCGATCAGTTACTACCAGCAGGTGGGGCGCGCAGGCCGCGGCACTGACCACGCGGAGGTCATCCTCCTACCCGGACCTGAGGACAAGGAGATCTGGGACTACTTCGCTTCAGTCTCCATGCCGGATGAGTCCACCGTGTACCAGCTCATCGGCGCGCTTGACGACGAGAACCCCACCTCAACCCCGAAACTGGAAAACGTGGTGGACCTCTCGCGCTCGCGAATCGATCAGGCGCTGAAGGTGCTCGACGTGGATGGGGCGGTCCGCCGTGTGCGTGGCGGGTGGGTGTCCACGGGCATGGACTGGGAGTATGACCGCGCCCGCTACGGAGGCTTGGCCACCGCGCGTCAGGCCGAGCAGGACGCCATGATTGAGTACCAGCGCATAGATGCTTGCCGGATGGTTTTCCTGCGCAACCAGCTCGACGATCCCACCGCTGAACCGGGCGAGACCTGCGGTCGCTGCGATAATTGCACCGGTAACCCTTATTCCACTGCAGTGGACCCAACTGTGGCGCAGCGTGTCGACGAGCGCCTGCGCAGCCCCGGCGTGCGCCTGGGCCAGCGCAAGATGTGGCCGACCGGCTCTGCCCGTAAGGGCAAGATTCACGGAGTACTTCCTGGTCGTGCGCTGGGCCGACTCAATGATGTTGCTCGTGGCCCGGCGCTAGCGGAACTGCTTACCCACAACGCCTGGCGGCCGAGCGGCGATTGGCAGAATGATGACTGGCTGCGCCGCGTTGTTGCCGTGCTCGCTGACTGGGAGTGGGAGACCCGCCCGAGCACCGTTGTCGCTTTAGGCAGCGAGGACCCAGCGCGCCACGACATGGTGGTGGCGCTCGCCCAGGCAGTAGCCCAGGTGGGGAAGATGAAGTTCGGTGGTGTCGTCGGCACGCGTGGCGAAGAGGTCACCGCCCACAACTCGGCCTTCCGGGTCAACGCGTTGCATGACCATTTCAGTTATGGCGATGTTCACGTGACTGCGGGGCCGGTGCTTTTGGTGACCGATGTTGTGGATACCGGCTGGTCTGTCACCGTGGCCGGCGCGGACCTCGCGCGACAGTTTTCCACAGAGGTGATGCCTTTAGCGATCGCGGCGGGCGGGGCCTAAAACTCTAACGTGTGCGGAACTGCTTCACGAAGGCGGTGAGTTTGCCCGTCTCTTCGTCGTCGAAACGCGACATCACGATCACCAGCGGGGCGGCATAGTGCTCGCCAGCCTCATCGGCGACGACAAGGTCGGTGCCATAATCGTCGGCAAGCATCTGCCAGCTTAAGTTGAGCTCGCGGCATAGAGCCTCACCGAGCGCGGTGCCGTAAATCCGGGCGGTTTCTCCACGGGGGAATTCTCGCTGCAGGTCGGGGTCCAGGCCTAGGTAGTGGCCGAGGTCGCGCTCGAAGCTGGCCACGATGTCGTCGGTCGCGCCGTTGAGGCCGCGCACGGCTGCTTCGGCGAGGTCGGCGGTGATCTGGGTGCGGGTGGCATCGTCGATAGGCGAAAAGCTCATGGAGACCATCCTACGGCGGCCGATACAATAAGCCTCATGTCTAAGAAGAAGCCACGTCCCACGCCCGTTCCCGCGCCAGGCCTGTCCGGCCTGATCGATGCGCATACGCACCTGGCCAGCGCGAAGGCGCGCACCAAGGACGAGGTGGATGCGATCGTTGCTCGCGCGGTGGATGCTGGGGTGGAGCGGCTGTGCACCGTCGGCGATGGGCTGGCGGAGGCGGAGCTGGCGCTGCAGGCCGCGCATTTCAACGAGCGCGTGTTCGCGGCGTGTGCGATTCACCCCACACGTGCGCATGAGCTTGACGACGATGCCCGCACTCGTTTGACAGAGATGGCGCAGGACCCGCGGTGCGCGGCGATAGGGGAGACGGGCATCGATACCTACTGGTTGCAGCATGACCCGGGCCGCACAGCGCCACTAGAGGTGCAGGAAGAGGCCTTTCGCTGGCATATCCAGCTGGCAGTAGATTCGGGGAAGGCGCTGATGATCCACAACCGTGAAGGCGATGCGGACATGATGCGCATTTTGGCCGACGCGCCGCGCCCACGAGAGGTGATGCTGCACTGCTTCTCCTCGCCGATCGAGGTGGCGCGCGAAGCGATTGAGCGCGGGTACGTGCTGTCCTTTGCTGGCAACGTGACGTTTAAGCGCAACGAGGAGTTGCGCCAGGCCGCCGCCGAGGCCCCGGCCGGGCAGCTGCTCATCGAGACGGATGCCCCATATATGACGCCGGAGCCTTTCCGTGGTTCGCGCAATGAGCCGGCCTTGGTGGGGTACACGGCGTTGTGCGTGGCGGAGGCCCGTGGGGTAGAGGTAGCAGCGCTTGCCGACGAGCTACGTGGCACTTTCGACCGTGTTTTCCAGACGGCTAGTGTGTGATTAATTTCACTCTCGCGTTTGTGCAGGTATCACGTTTCCGCAGGGGTGGACGTTATTGATGTGAATAGTGAGACGCGCCGTTGGGTAACGTTCTGGTAAAAATGCTTGTGTTACCGTATCGTTACCGAAAGTCATTCCGATACTTCCAATACTGTGAGGACACCGAGTATTTATGTCAGCTCAGCGGATTAACAAGTCCACCTCCCTTCCCATGAAGGTTGCCACCGGCACCGTCTTGGGTGGCCTCGTCGTCGGCGGTGTGGCCGTAGCGGGCGCTTCGCAGAAGGATGTCACCGTCGATATCAACGGTCAGCAGCAGTCGCTGTCGACCTTCTCCGGTGATGTGGAAGGCGCGCTTGAAGCAGCAGGTGTCACCGTCGGTACCGAGGACCTGGTTTACCCAGCGCCGTCCGAAAAGCTTGCCAGCGGTGATGTCATCACCGTGAAGACATCGAAGCCGGTCGCCGTTATCGTCGACGGTGAGGAGCAAAACGTCACCTCCACTGCATCGACTGTTGAGTCGCTCGTGGCAGAGCTTGATGAGGTCAACCCAGGTTCCACCTACAACGCGGACCCGAACGCGCCTGTCACCGAGGGTATGACCCTGGATGTGACCACCCCAAAGATCGTCGCCATTAACGACGGTGGCACGGTGACCTACACGTCCATGGCTAAGAAAACTGTCGGCGAGCTGCTCGCAGCACGCGGTGTCACCGTGGATTCTTACGATCGCGTGACCCCAGCTCTTGATGCGCCCTTGACCCCGAACCAGGAGATTCGCATTGACCGGGTTGATGTGCGTGACAACGTTGAAACCGTTGCGGTGGATGCCCCTGTCAACTACGTCGACGATGCCAATCTTGAGCGTGGCACCGAAGAGGTCCGCGAAGAAGGCGAAGCCGGCGAAAAGCGTGTAGTCAACCGCGTCACCTACGTCAACGGTGAAGTGGAGTCTGAGGAGCAGCTGTCGGAGGAAGAAATCCGCGCTGCAAAACCAGCCACCATCGCGCGTGGTACCAAGGCGCCACAGCAGACTGTGACTGCGGCCGTGAACTCCACTGGCGCGTCCGGTAATACTGGTGCAGCAGCACCTGCAGTTGCTGGTGGTTCCGTTTGGGACTCGTTGGCTCAGTGTGAGTCTGGTGGCAACTGGTCCATCAACACCGGCAACGGCTACTACGGTGGTCTGCAGTTCTCCCAGTCCACCTGGGCTGCCTACGGTGGTACGGCATACGCGCCGACCGCCGACCAGGCAACACGTGAGCAGCAGATCGCCATCGCGCAGAAGACCCAGGCCTCCCAGGGCTGGGGCGCATGGCCTGCCTGCACCGCGAAGCTGGGCATCCGCTAGTCACCGGCTAGACTCGTGGTTTATGACCACTGCTGACTCCCACTTGCTCGGCCCGGTAGAAATCCGGGCCCTGGCAGAAGAACTGGATGTCACCCCGACGAAGAAGCTCGGCCAGAACTTCGTCCACGACCCCAACACGGTTCGCCGTATCGTCGCTGCCGCCGACCTTCAAGCTGATGATGTCGTCATCGAGGTCGGCCCCGGTTTGGGGTCTTTAACATTGGGGCTGATCGACTCCGTGCGGCGCGTCCTCGCCGTCGAGATTGACCCGCGCCTCGCCGACCGCCTACCGCGCACAGTCGCCGAGCGCGCCCCCGACTTCGCCGACCGCCTGGACGTCATCAACACCGACGCTCTGACGCTTTCCGACGAGCACCTGCCCGAAGCACCCACCGCCTTGGTGGCGAACCTGCCCTATAACGTGTCTGTGCCGGTGTTGCTTCACCTCCTGGAGTGCTTTCCGACGATCCGTCGTGTCCTCGTCATGGTCCAACTTGAGGTCGCTGACCGCTTAGCTGCCGAACCAGGCACGAAGATTTATGGCGTGCCCAGCGTGAAGGCCTCCTTCTATGGGGACGTGAGCCGGGTCGGTGTGATCGGCAAGAACGTGTTCTGGCCCGCCCCCAATATCGAATCCGGCCTGGTTCGTATCGATGTTAGCGACCCCTACCCACGCGAGCTACGTTCGAAGGTCTTTCCACTGGTGGATGCGGCCTTTGCCCAGCGGCGCAAGACGCTCCGCGCCTGCCTATCCAGCGTGTATGGCTCGGGGGCCGCGGCCGAGGAGGCGCTGCGCGCAGCAGGCATCGACCCACAGCTGCGCGGGGAGAAGCTCCATGTCTCTGACTACGTGCGTCTGGCGGAGGTGTCCTAGATGCAGGCACCCATCGTCCCCATGACCTTTACCGCCCGCGCCTACGGCAAGGTCAACCTGCACCTCGGTGTAGGCAACGCGCGTGACGACGGCTACCACGAGCTGGTCACCGTCTTCCAATCCATCAACAGGCCAGAGACCGTCACCCTGCATGTCTCGCCCACATTCGAGCAAACTGACCCCGCCAACGTGGTGGAGTCGATGGAGACCACCTTCCACGTCAACGCCCCCGAGGAAGACATCGACGGGCCCGGCAACCTCGCCTGGCGAGCGGTGCAGGCGGTCGTCGATAAGCACCAAGCGATGTTCGGTGAGCACCAGCCGACCCTGCCGAAAGTACGTATCAGCGTGGACAAAACCGTCTTCGTCGCAGGGGGCATGGCCGGTGGGTCCGCCGATGCCGCCGCTGCCTTGGTGGCCACCAACGAGTTTCTCGATGTGCACGGCGTGCGTGCCCTCGAGGACAATCCCCTCTACGAAATTGCGGCCGACTTGGGCGCTGACGTGCCATTTTGCCTCATGGGTGGCACAGCGCTGGGTACGGGCCGTGGCGATTCGCTGGCGCCCATGATGGGGCGCGGGCAGTACTGGTGGGCATTTCTGGCCCAAAGCGAGGGGCTGTCGACGGGCACGGTGTTCGAGCGCCTCGATGATCTGCGTCACGACGATGTCACCCTCGTTCCACGCCTCAATACAGAGGAGATCGGCCAGGCGCTGATTAGCGGGGAGCCAGCAGAGGTCGCTGCGGCGTTGCACAATGACCTGCAGCCGGCCGCACTGGCGATGCATGCCAACCTGCGCCGCACCTTCAATCAAGTGGGCACGCTGGGCGTGTTGGCTGCCGTTGTGTCGGGTTCGGGGCCCACCCTGGCCGTGTTGTGCGAGAGCGAGGAGCAGGCGCAGGCCGTCGTCGATACGCTGGTGCGTGCCGACGATGCTTCTGCCTCGGAAGGTTTTGTCGCTCAATCGCCGGCCGGTGGCGCCCATGTCGTGCAGTGTGGCCGTGACCTAGAATAAGAACCCATCATGGCAAATCTGATCAACCTGGAAAATGTGTCCAAGACGTGGGGGCTAAAAACCCTGCTGGATAAGGTATCCCTCGGGGTGCAGACGGGCGACCGCATCGGCGTGGTCGGCCTCAACGGCGGCGGAAAAACCACCCTGCTCGAAGTTCTGACGGGCATCGAAGAGCCCGATGAGGGGCGTGTTTCCCATAACTCGGACCTGCGCATGGCCGTGGTCACCCAGCGCTTTGATCTTGCCGACGATCTGACCATCGGGGAAGTGGTCGTCGAACCACTGGGCTTGCAAACCTTTGAGTGGGCCTCCAACGCCAAGGTGCGCGAGGTGCTGGCCGGAACCGGCGTTGTGGACCTAGGACTGGATTCCACGGTGGGTAACCTGTCTGGTGGTGAGCGCCGTCGCGTGAACCTCGCCGCGGCACTCGTGCAGGACTTGGACCTAGTGGTGTTGGACGAGCCGACCAACCACCTCGATGTCGAAGGTGTGCAGTGGCTCGCGGACCATCTGCTGTCGCGCAAGATCGCGGTGGTCGTCGTCACGCACGACCGCTGGTTCCTCGACACCGTTGCCACGCTGACCTGGGAAGTGCACGACGGCCAAGTCGATGTTTATGAAGGTGGTTACAACGACTGGACCTTCGCGCGCGCGGAACGCGCCCGCCAGGCTGATGCCATCGAACAGCGCCGCCAGAACCTTGCGCGAAAGGAGCTGGCCTGGCTGCGCCGCGGTGCCCCAGCACGCACCTCGAAGCCGCGCTACCGCATCGAAGCCGCCGAAGCATTGATCGCGGACGTTCCTGCCCCGCGCGACAAAGTCGAGCTGATGAGCTTTTCGCGCCAACGCCAGGGGCGCATCGTCGTGGAGCTGGAGGACGCGCGTATCGACGCCCCCGACGGCCGCGTGCTCGTCGACCACCTCACGTGGCGGCTGGCCCCCGGCGAACGCATCGGCCTGGTCGGCGTGAACGGGTCCGGCAAAACGACTTTGCTGCGCGCCATCGCCGGCGACTACCCGCTGGCCGCGGGCAGAAGAATCGAAGGCCAGACGGTTCGTATCGGCTGGCTGAAACAGGAACTCGATGACCTTGACCCCACGCGCCGTGTCCTCGACGCAGTGGAGGACGTGGCCAATTACGTCATGCTGGGCAACAAAGAGGTATCAGCCTCCCAGCTTGCAGAGCGCCTCGGTTTCTCGCCGAAGCGCCAGCGCACGCCCGTCGGCGACCTCTCCGGCGGTGAACGGCGTCGCCTGCAGTTGACGCGCGTGCTGATGGGGGAGCCGAACCTACTGCTTCTCGACGAGCCGACCAACGATTTGGACATCGATACTCTGCAAGAGCTCGAAGACCTGTTGGATAACTGGCCCGGCACGCTGGTGGTGATTTCGCACGACCGCTACCTGATCGAGCGTATTGCCGACCACACCTACGCCCTCTTTGGTGACGGAAAGCTGACAAACCTGCCCGGCGGGATTGGGGAGTACCTGGCTCGTCGTGAAGCGATGGAAGGCTCCGGCGGAGTGCTGGACCTAGGCGAATACAGCGAGGAGGCTCCCGAACCTGTCGAAACCCCCAGCGGGCTGAGCTCGCAGGAAGAGCGCGAACTGCGCAAACAGATGAACGCGACAGAGCGCAAGATGGGCAAGCTGCAGGAAAAGATCGCCACCTTTGAGCAGGAGTTAGCGACGATCTCTGCTTCCGACGACCCCGATTTCGCGAAGCTGGCACAGGTGAACGAGGAGCTTAACGATGTGCGCTCCGAACACGAGGAGCTCGAAATGGAGTGGCTCGAGCTCGGAGAGAAGCTCGAGGGCTAAATGGCGCGGCTGCACCCGTGGGGCCTTGTTTTCGCCGCAATCTTTTTCACTATTGGGCTGACTCCGTCCCTGCTGTTGCGGGACTGGTTTTACCAGGGCGTTGTCTCTGGCCTGGCCGCGGGCTGCGGCTATGGGGTTGGTGTGGCGGTGCACTGGTTAGTTGTACGTCTTGCGCGCTGGCGGCCGATCGTCATTCCGCAGCGTCGTCGCACTGTAATTGATGCTGTGGTGGCGACGGTCGTCGTGCTGTGGATGATCATCACCACGGTGTTGTCTATCAGCTGGCAGGGTGACCTTGCGGAACTTACGGGCGTGGACATCCAGCCCACTATGTTGATCCTGGCGATTACACCGGTGGGTGTAGTCATTGCGTTGCTGGTGATCGGCCTGGGCCGTGGCCTAAGTCGTGGTGCGGAATGGATTGGACGGCTGTTTCCGGACTCTGCCCATCACCGGCTGCGAATGGGTGTGTCTTGGGTGGCGGTCTTCATGGTTGTGGTGTGGGCTGTGGAGACGGCGATTCCCGGCACGATTGTGGCTGCCGGGGAGAAGATCTTCGAGCCACGAAACGCTCACCCTGAGCAGGGGCGGGTTCAGCCTGCGCAGCCGGAGCGTTCCGGTTCGCCCGACTCCGTGGTGGAGTGGGAAGACGTGGGCGCGTACGGGTCCCGCTTCCTCAACGAGGGTGCCGGCGCGGCCGAACTGGAAGAAGTGACGGGCGAGCCCGCTGTTGAGCCGATTCGCCTCTACGCTGGCTTGGCCACAGCACCGACCGATGGGGCCCGTGCAGAGGTGATCATCGACGAGCTGGAACGCACCAACGCAGTCGAGCGCGAGGCAATTTTGCTGATCATGACCACCGGCACCGGTTGGGTGAACCCTGCTACGGCCCAGGCTTTTGAACTGCTCTACGGCGGTGACACAGCGATTATCTCCGAGCAGTATTCTGCGGTGCCCTCGGCCTATCACTTCCTTGCAGGGGGAGACGTGGTGCAGACCGCAGGCCGAGATTTCATCACACCGATCGTCGACTGGTGGAACACGCTTGATGAGGACTCGCGGCCGAAGCTCTACCTCTACGGGGAGTCGTTGGGCTCCACCGGTGTGGAATCTGCCTTTTCGGGAATGCGGGACATAGTGAATTCGGTCGACGGAATCTTGCTGGCTGGCCCGCCGAACTTCAACCCCCTGTGGTCCGTGTTTACTGAACGGCGCGACCCTGGCACGCGTGAGGTGCTGCCTGAGTATTCCGGCGGCATAGTGGTGCGTTTCGCCAACCGTAACGAGGACATTCTGCGCCACCTCGATGATGGCGACGAGTGGGGGCCAACGCGCATGCTGTACGTCCAGCACCCGTCAGACCCGGTGACGTGGTGGAGTCCAGAGCTTATCCTGCGCGAACCTGATTGGTTGATCGAAGAGGCAGGCTTTGACAGGCTGCCGGCCATGCGCTGGGCACCGATCGTGACTTTCCTCCAGCTCTCGGCGGATCTCCCTGTATCGCAGAACGTGCCGGATGGCCACGGCCACAATTACGGGAACTCGATGGTGCCTGGTTTTGCCGCGGTGGCGGAACCGGGCAGGTTTGACCGTGCCGATATCGAGCGGGTGCAGTCGCAGATGGAGCAGGCGCGCGCTCTCGGCGGATAGGATCCATTATCACGCGTACAATTGGTGGCATGATTTTGATTAACGTTCGTTTCCGTCCACTTCCAGAACACGTCGAGGACTTCCGCGAGAAGGTCGCCGACTTCACTGAGGCGTCCCGCGCGGAGGATGGCTGCCTGTTCTTCGACTGGTTCCGCAACACCGATGATCCCAATGAGTACATCCTGGTCGAGGGCTTCAAGGATGATGCTGCTGAGGCGCACGTGAACTCGGAGCACTTCAAGGCCGCTCAGGAATTGTTCCCCACTTTGCTGACTGAGACCCCGCAGATCATCAATACTCTGATCGAGGGCAAGACCGAGTGGGACGAAATGGCAGAGTTCCAAGTCAAGTAACCCCCGCTTTTCTTTCCTTTAGCAGCTCAGGTACCGTATTTTCCATGGGATCTGACAAGACGAAAAAGCCACCAAAACTGTCCAAGCAGGCCTATGAGGATGAGCTCAAGAGGCTGCAGGCTGAGTTGGTGGATATGCAGCAGTGGGTCGTCGAAACCGGCGCGCGCGTGGTCATCATCATGGAGGGCCGCGACGCCGCTGGTAAGGGCTCCGCGATTAAGCGCATCACGCAGTACCTGAACCCGCGTACATGCCGCGTTGAGGCTTTGCCTAAGCCCAGTGAGCGTGAACAGGGGCAGTGGTACTTCCAGCGCTATGTTGAAAAGCTGCCGACTGCCGGCGAGATCGTCATCTTTGACCGCTCCTGGTACAACCGCGCCGGCGTTGAACGCGTGATGGGCTTCTGCACGTCGCAGGAGTACCGCCGCTTCCTCCACCAGGCGCCGATCTTCGAGCGCCTGCTCGTCGAGGACGGCATCATGCTGCGCAAGTACTGGTTCTCCGTCTCCGATGAGGAGCAGTACGCCCGCTTCCAGTCCCGCCTGGAGGATCCATTGCGTCGCTGGAAGCTGTCGCCGATGGACCTGCAGTCCATTACGCGCTGGGAAGAGTACTCTCGCGCGAAGGACGAGATGTTCATCCACACCGATATTCCTTCCGCGCCGTGGTACACCGTGGAGTCGGAGGACAAGAAGCGCTCGCGGATCAACGTGATCTCGCACCTGCTGTCCACGATTCCTTACGAGAAGATTGAGCGCCCCCTGCCGGAGATCCCGGAGCGTCCCGAGGCCGGCGACTATCAGCGCCCACCGCGCGGGGAGTTCCGCTACGTCCCCGACCATGCCGCCCAGCTGGAGAAGTCCAAAAACGGCAAGAAAAAGAAAAAGAAGAAAGCTTAACGACGATGCCCCTGCGGATACCCACGCCGGCCCGACACTGAGGGGTCGAACGGGATCCAAAAGCGCAGGGGCGCGTCCGCGTTCTTACTGATTCCAATGCGCGGACCCCGGACCCATTCGGGTTCGGCCTCCCGCGGTTGCAGCGTGATAGCCGGGCCGGTCACGGCCTGCCCATTGTCAGAAAGATCAAGGCCGAGCGCTGACCCCAGATTGCCCGGCCCCCGCGCCAGGTTATGGAAGTCCGTCCCACCACGGCGCGTGCGCGCAGCCTCTTCACCTGCGACAACTTCGCCAGCGCGCAACAAGCATCCTTGCCCGATGCCTTCCGGCGCGCACACGATATTGCCTGCCCTGTGGATCCCGTAGGATATGTAGACGTACATGTGCCCGGGCGGGCCAAACATGGAGGCGTTACGGTCCGTTTTGCCACGGTAGGTGTGGGAGGCCTCGTCGTCGGCACCAAGATAGGCCTCTACCTCGGTAATGCGGATGGTCACGCCGGCATGGGTGAGAAAACATCCGAGTAGCTGCGGGGCGACCTCATCAGCTGGGGCGGAGAAATCAATCACAGACAGTTAGCTCAACCACTTTCGCAGCGTCTTCAGCGCGCCGTGATCGATATTGGAGGTGGTGATTTCGTCGGCAATCGCCTTCAAATCAGGATGCGCGTTCTCCATGGCCACGGCGGTGCCGGCGGCCTGCAGAAGCTCATAGTCATTCAGGTAATCGCCGATCGCCGCGGTATCCTCCTGCTTGATACCCAGGGCCTTGGCAAGATCCAGCAGCGCCACACCCTTGTTTGCACCCGGTGCCATGACGTCCAGCCAGTGCTTCGAACTTACCGCCAGCGTGTAGTCCGGCGCGACTTCACGCACCACGGGCAGGGCATCGCGTTCGGCGTCAGTCTCCACATACAGCGCAATTTTCACGACGTGCGTATCGACGACATCCCGCAGGCTCGCCACGTGCTGGTTCGCGTGATAGTACTTGTCCACTTCGGCAGTCACGTCGGCGGGCAGGTTCTCATCCGTGTAGGAGGCTTGAGCCTTGCATAGGACGACATGGACCGGGAAGCCGACGTTGTCAAGCGCATCCAGCACCGCGTTCACGATGTCTTTGCGCATCGGCTTCTCAGAGACGATCTCACCTTTGTGCCAGACGACCGTGCCGTTTTCAGCGATGAAGGTGTCAGGGCGCTCGTTGGTCACTTCGAACATGTCGCGCAGGGTGGCCAGTTGGCGCCCGGAGGCCGGAGCGATGGTCACGCCTTGCTGCTTCGCTCGCCCCAGAAGGTCCCAGAACTCGTCGGGGATGCGGCCTTTTTCGTCGAGAAGCGTGCCGTCCATGTCCAATGCCACCAGTCGAGGGGAACTCATAGCCAACTTTCTTGTGATGTGGAACACTGGCTGATATGAACCAACCAGTGATTGTTACCGTTGAAAAGTCTACCGGAGTGCTCACCTTAGATCGTCCCAAAGCGCTCAACAGCCTGAGTCCCGAAATGATCGCGATCATCACAGAAGCGCTCGACCAGTGGCGTGACGACGATGGCATCCAGCAAGTAGTCATCCGCACCGAAGGCAAGCACTTCTGCTCTGGTGGCGATGTTCGTTGGGCCCGCGACACGATTCTGGCCGGCAACCACGAGGACGTTGACCGCTTCATGGCTGCCGAATATGCCATGAACCAGAAGATCGCCGAATACCCGAAGCCCTATATCGCCTTGATGAACGGCGTGGTCATGGGCGGGGGCCTGGGTGTGTCCGCGCACGGCTCACACCGCGTGATCACCGCGGACACGTGGGCGTCCATGCCGGAGATGAACATTGGTTATATTACGGACGTGGGCATGTCCCACACCTTCCAGAACCTGCCCGGCCACCCATCGACCGCGCTGGGAAAATTCCTGGCGATTACGGGCTACCGGCTGACCGCCGGCGACATGATGGCCACCGGCCTTGCCACCCACCAGGTGGAGTCTTTCGACGGGCTGCTCGAGGCGATCATCGAGCGCGGCCCGCAGGCCATCGAGGAGGCCGCGATCCAGCCTGACCACGCTGAGCTGCCGAAGATTTACACGGATATCGACGAGGCCTTCGTCGGCTCCTGGCCAGAAATCACAGCGAACCTCTCCGGCGATTTGAAGGGCATGGTCGAAGAGCTGACCGCCCAGGCCTCGCCGTCCATGATGGTGGCCGCCGCCGAGCTTTTCGATGCTAACTCCACCAAGACGCTCGCCGAGTCCTTGGACAATGAGCGCGCTTTGGGCGAGGTGTCCCGCCGCGAACCGGACTTCGTGGAAGGTGTGCGCGCGGTGCTCGTCGACAAGTCCAAGGACGCGAAGTTTGCTCCCCAGGCGGATCCCAGCCGCTACCGCGAGGTGCTGAGCTAGCTGCTACACCGTGATGGTGCCGTCCGTATCGACGGCCACCGCACGGTTGCGGGCGTAAGCGACCAGCGCACGCTCACGCTCGACCGTGTGGGGCAGGCGCGCAACCGTGGCATCCACCGCTTCCTGAGTGGCTTGGGGCAAAACCAACTGCGGGCCACTCAACAGAACGTAGCCGCTGGTTTATGGCGCAAGGTACACGGTGGCGGGGGTCCACAGCCCGGTAATCGGCGCGGCAACGACCAGGTAGTCGTCGATAAGCTCCGGCGAGAAGTGCGGGCGGAGTAACTGGGGAATGCCGTTATCACGTGCGAAGCGGCGCACGGCTGTTGCCGCCTGCATTGCAGGCGATCCGGCGAGGCTCTGGTCCGCCCACGCCCACGTCCCTTGGTCACCCGTGCGGGTGGCGATAACCTGCATAGCCACCTCAAAAGGCGGCTGACCTTGTGGTTGGATAAGCGCGCGGCCGGTAGCCAGGTTAGGGATGACGTGCGCCTGCGGGTAGCGGCTGCCGAAAAAGAGCCGCGATTCAATGGAAGTCAGGACTCCGTCGGCGTAGACATCGTCGAAAGTTATACCACCGCCGACAGATGTGACCGCGTTGTTGCGAATCACAATCTGCGTGCCGTCGGACAGCGTGATGCCGTCCTCGCTACGTTGTGCGCCTAGGCCCCGCGAAGCAGCGAAAGAGGTGATCGCGCGATAAAGGTCTACCTCCGGGTTCATGGCTGCTACCCCCTGAACTAACGCTGGGGACAGCGGGCTGGTTGGGAAAGTGCCGTTCAAAGCCACCACGCTGCAGGACCCATCTTTGTGCGGGGCAAGGAAGACTTGCGCGTTGCCGAACAGGGTGCGGGTGACGCGCAAGTGAAGGTCGTCGGCAGGCTGAACCTCCAGCAGCGCGGGGACATCGAAAGAGTCGATCCGCGCGGTGCGCCAGTGCCACTGGCCATCCCGGATGATGGCGGCGCGAGTGCCGGAAGCCACCTCAGGGCGCCGACCCGCCCGACTAATGCGCAGGTCAACGAGAGCGTCGAGGGTATCGTCGTCAGGCGCGGCACCCGAAAACTCGACGGATTCCACAGGGCCCAGCACTGTCTCCGTGGTTGCGTCGACATCATGCTGCGCCAGCACCCCGTCAGTGGCGATGTCCGTCAGGGATGTCGGCATACCAAACTCCATAGATACAGTCCTTCTGGTTTGTACGGGGCCAATGGGGCGGACAATCTTCCCTTCATCGTAGCGCCGAAAAGCCCGCGCGCTACCCCCGGAAACCCACATGAACATGAATGTCTTCTAGGGTTAACGGGGGAGAAACATTCTCGCCTTATTCATCCATCTTGACACCCCGAAGAGGAGAACCGTGAATAACCACGACAGCATGCAGCAGAAACAAGACGACTGGAACCGTCGCCTGTCCTTGGCACAGGAAATGCTGCCGCTGATCAGCACCCTTCACCGCGAGCACAACGCAGTGACCTCCATTTTTGGCCGCCTGCTCGTCGGCGTCACCGACATCGACATCATTAAGGCCCACCGCTACGCACGCCGCGTCGTCGAACGCGAACTGGCGTTGGAAGACACCCTGCCGATCCTGCGTGAACTCGTCCAGATGGACTTGGGCACCGCGTCGATTGACCTGGGCCGACTTGCCAAGAACTTTAGCCGCGAGGAATCCGACGACCTGCGCGGCTTCCTCGAGCGGGAGCTTGCCGACGTCATCGGCTCCGAACGCAACCTAGAGCCAAAAGACGTGGTGCTCTACGGCTTCGGCCGCATCGGCCGCCTGCTGGCCCGCATCCTGATCCAGCGGGAGGCCACCTATGGCGGTGTGCGCCTGCGCGCGATTGTGGTGCGCAAGAAGGGTGATGAGGACATCGTGAAGCGCGCCAGCCTGCTGCGCCGCGACTCGGTACACGGACCTTTCGACGGCACCATCTCCGTCGACCACGAAAACGAGGTGATCTGGGCAAACGGCACCCCGATCCAGATGATCTACGCCTCCAACCCCGCGGAGATCGATTACACCTCCTACGGCATCAACGACGCGATCGTGGTGGACAACACCGGCGCGTGGCGCGACCGCGAAGGTCTCAGCCAGCACCTTAAGTCCAAGGGCGTAGCTAACGTGCTGCTGACCGCGCCGGGCAAGGGCGATGTGAAAAACATCGTGTATGGCATCAACCACAGTGCCATCACCGATTCGGATGAGGACCGCGTGCTCTCTGCCGCATCGTGCACCACCAACGGCATCACCCCGGTGCTGAAGGTGATTGGTGATCGCTACGGTGTGCGCCACGGGCACGTGGAAACGGTGCACTCCTACACCAATGACCAGAACCTGGCCGATAATTACCACAAGGGTCCCCGCCGCGGCCGCGCCGCCGGTCTGAACATGGTGCTCACCGAAACCGGTGCCGCCAAGGCGGTCTCCAAGGCACTTCCTGAATTCGAGGGCAAGCTCACCGGTAACGCGATCCGCGTGCCAACCCCAGACGTGTCCATGGCAGTGCTGAACCTGGAGCTAGAGACTTCGGTGACCAAGGACGAGGTCAACGATTACCTGCGCCGCGTCTCTACCGATTCGAACCTGCGCCAGCAGATCGACTACATCCACTCACCAGAGGTGGTCTCTACCGACTTCGTCGGCTCCACCCACGCGGGCATCGTCGACGGTCTGGCAACGATTGCCTCCGACAATCACCTGGTGCTCTACGTCTGGTACGACAATGAGTTCGGCTACTCCAACCAGGTGATCCGCATCGTCGAGGAGATCGGTGGTGTCCGCCCACGCGTCCTGCCACAGCGCAAGGACCCAGCGGACATCCGCTAGGCTAGCGGCGGCCCTTTTTCACGACGCGGCGGGAGTGCAGCTCGATGGCCTCCTGGTAGTACTCCACCACCTTTTCGGTGGAGGCACGCCAGCTCCAGCGTTCCGCCTCCTCCCGGGCGTTGGCCCCGAGGCGGCGCCGCAGGCTCTCGTCGTTAAGCACCTGTGCAAGTCGGTCGGCCCACACGGAATCGGGGGCCTCGGGATCGACGAGGAAGCCTGTGGTGCCATCGTCAATGACGTAGGGGATGCCGCCCGCGCGCGCTCCGACGACCGGCACACCCGAGGCGAATGATTCCAACGCGACAAGGCCCAAGGTTTCGGTCGTGGAGGGGAAGGCGAACACGTCGCCGGACGCAAATGCTTGGGCAAGCTTGGCGCCGGACATGTTGAACCGTCACGGGTTTCTTGCCGCCTTCCGATAAGGAAGGATCACCAGCATGAAAAAGTCCTACGACCCCGAGTTCAAGACCCGGGCCGTCCGGATGGTCCAGCAGCACCGCGAGGACTACCGATCACTGACCGCCACCTGCACCGCCATCGGCAGCGAGCTCGGGGTATCCCGGGAAACCCTGCGCAACTGGGTCCGGCAGGCCGAGGTCGACGCCGGCACCGCCCCCGGTGTCACCACCGAGGAAAACGAGGAAATGGCCCGGCTGCGCAAGGAGA
>NZ_KB892442.1 GCF_000373805.1 Corynebacterium pilosum DSM 20521 = CIP 103422
GTCGACTGCACTCCACCCTCGGGATGGTCCCACCCGCGGAGCACGAGGAGACCTACTGGGCCGGGCACGCTACAATCACCGAGTCACCTGAGAGGGTGGCTCAGCCAATCTAACGGTGGCAACAAAACCGTGACGGTTCATATCGCGTGGCACCAGTGAGAGGCCTGCGGTGGAGGCCATTTCAATGACAGCGATGGAGCCTTCGTCGCTATCGCCGGTGAACTCTAGCCATCGGGAGCGTACCTCCTGGCCAACCGGGCCAGTGACGTGGGAATTGTGGAAGCGCGAGTTGGGGCGTTGAGACAGGATCTCCAGGGTTCCCTCACCACCGTCGGGTACAGGGAACTGGTCCACGCGCACACCAGGAAGTACCCGGCGCGCACCAGCTGCGATGCCGTCGGCGACTTCTACGGCGGAGAGGGACTCCTTGAAACCGGATGGTGCGACAAGGATGCGGGCCGGGGAGTACATGGTCATAGACATAAGAAGTGTCCTTTCTGGTTGAAGTTAAGCGAATAGTGGCAGGCCGAGTGCCGGCCACACGACGAAAGCGAACAGCAGTGTGGCTGCGAGAAACATGGGTGCGAGTAACCCGGAGGTGCGGAGCAGCTCCTGGTTGCTAAATCGGGGGTTCTCGTCGTCGCCGCGGAAGATTGTTAGCGGCTTTGCCGAGGCGGGGAGCGTGTGGCAGAAACCTGCTGCCGCGGTGGAGATGAACGCGGCGGCCACGGGGTTGACGCCTGCGACGGGGGCGGTGGCGATGACGATCGGGATGAGTACCGCGGAGCGTGCGGACCGTGACTGGATGACTAGGTGAGCGACCGTGGAGACCAGGATGATCATCACCACGTAGAGCCAGCCCGGCAGTTCGCCGAAGGCCATGGTGGCCAGCGAGTGCGCGGCACCGGACTCGGTGAGCGCTTGGGCTAGGGCGACCGTTGCTGCCATGAATAGGAGGAGGTTCCACGGTACTTTCTTGATGGCGTCGCCGAAGTTCGTGATTCCGATGACTGGCGAGGATGCCAACAGTGCTGCCAAGACAGCCACCAACGAGGGCGGGATGCCGTGCAGGTTCTCTGTGAACCACAAGACGATGGCGCTGCCCAGGATGCTCAGGGCCATGACCTCGTCGCGCTGCATCCGGTTGGAGAGCGGATGGTCGCGGGTGAGCTTGCGGCGCGTGATGGATAGTTTTTCCGCGCGCTGTTCGCCTGTGGAAAATGCGCGGAAAATGATCTCTGCTGCGGCGTGCGAGACGATGAGTGCGTAGGGGAAACCCAGCACGATCCAGCGGGAGAAACTGATGGCTTCGAATCCGTTGCCGGCGAGTACCTGGTTGGTGATCAGGTGGGCGCCGGCACCGATCAGTGATGCGACGGCGGAAAAGAGCACGACCGACGGCAAGCTCAATGCCAGGACGCGCCGCAACCATTCGGGAACCACCTTTGCGATGGTGATAAAGACCGGCAGGATTAAGGCTGCTCGCCCGGACGTGGCCGGCACCGCGAATGCTGTCAGCACCGTCGCAAAGGTCAAAAGATGAACAAGTGCGTGCGGGCTGGATACACCCACGGTCAGGGCTACCGCGGCGCGGTGGGCCAATCCGGAGGAAGTAATCGCGGTGGAGAGGATGAACGCGCCGATCAGCAGCCACGTGGTGTCGTGACCGAGTGGTGCGAACATGGCATCGACACTGATGATGTCGAGAAGCACCACCGCGGACACCGAGACTAACGCCACATAGGTGTCGGGGACGGAGGAGAAGATCCAAAACCAAATCGCTGTAGCAAACACCACCAGGGTGGTGCGGGCCTCCGGCTCCAAGGGGGTGGGCAGCAGCCAGAACATGACGATCGCGATGGCGGTGATGATCTGGATGAGAAGCTTCGGTGTCCACCGCAGTTCCGGCAGGAAGTCGTCGCCATAACCCGCGGGAGGGGAGAGGTCATACTCCGGTGGAGGAGTGGTGGAATACCTCGTCGGCAAGCTCATTACTCCTCCACGTGTTCTTCATCGTCTGGGTAGGTCAGCGGGGCGGGGATGGTCACGCCGATGCGTGTGCCCAGCTCCGGCTCCGATTCCACCCAGGCGTGGCCGCCGTGGATGTCGGCGACGATGCGGATGATGGCGTGCGACAGGTGGGGTTGGTCGGAGAGCGCCTCAATGGCCAGGGGATCCGGGTCCCACTCGAAGAATGCGGGCAGGTGCTCTGCCTCGATCACACCGGCGCTGTCGGCGGCGTCGATGGTCAGTTCGCCGTCGACAAACTCCATGCGCATAGCGACGATCGCCTCACCGGAGCGAATGTGTGCGGAGCGGGCGACATGGCGTGCAGCCAGAACGATCAGATCAGGGGAGAGCTCAACGTTGAGGTCCTCAATATTCTTTGAGGAGAAACTGACCTGGGCGCCGATCTCGTCGCGTACCGCGGTACGGATGCGGGTATACAGGTGGTCAAGGGTTGCCGGCGTGGCCGGTGGAATCCGACGACCGACAGGCAGATCCTGCAGCGTGCGCAAAGCATCGAGCGTGTGCGCCTTGCCATTGGCGGAAGAGCCTGCTGTTTCCAGTTGATGGACGGTGCGGCGCATCACGCCGCGGTGGGCCTCGTCGGTGGCGTCGACACGCGTCAGCATGGTGTTAAACGTCGTTGCCAGCGCGTCGGCATCGGGGTGGCCTGTTGTCTCCAGCGTGGAGCCAGGCTTGACCAAACTCAGGTCCTGGGCCTCGCGGCCAACTTGGCGCACCGGATTAATCAGCCGGCCGGCGACGATCCACGCGATGATGATGGCAATCAGCGCGGAGCCAAAAGCAATCAGCGTGATCAGCCGCAGGTTCGCGCCGACGATGGCGCGGTCTTCCTCAAGGAACCTTGCGACGATCAACGTGGCGTCCTCAGAACCAGCAGTGATGGAAACCTTGCCCCACTGCACTTCGCCGTGGGCATTGTCATCGAACCCACCGGACGGTGCAGGCGAGGCCAGAACGTCGGTGACTAACGGTCCTTCCGCGGACAAGGGGCGGGGAGCCGTGGAGTTTTCCACCAGCTTCCCATCCACTACCGCCGCGATGGCCTCCCCAGAATCGGGGGCCTGCCGGGATAAGTACACCTCGAGCAGCCGGGCCGCGTTGTTGATGGGCTCGCCAGTGTCTGGGTCCTTGGCGGTCTCCGCGAAGGTTGTGAACTCATCGATCTCTTGGGCAATGTCCTCTGATGCTTCCTGCGTGGTCACAGAATGCATCACCTGCCGGGTTGTCAGCAGCATCACCGTGAAAGACAAGGCGATGAGGACAGCGAAGATTCCAACTATGCGAGTGCGAAAATCTCGACGCATAGGGGTGGTCCTCCTTGGTTAGAGTCAGGCGAAATAAATTCGTCAATAACGTCAATAACCAAGTATGGAACCGCAGCGTGAAGCAAAGATGACACCAGAATGAGGAAGCTTTCATTCTGGGTTTGCAGCCCTTCGGGCAGCAAGAACGGTGCTTAGAGAGTGGAAGGACGCGCCACAAAAATCGTCGATAAGCGCTTGCCCTTTTCCTGCACCAAGGCCACAACGCGCCCATCCGGGCCCACCGCGGCGTGGACGCCCTCCAGCCCGCGCGGCTCCAACCACTTGCCCATGGCCAGGTCCGCAAACTCCTGCTCAGTCACGTCTAGGTGCGGCCACACGCGCTTCAACGCCTCATCAATGCTCAAAGAAAAAGTAGGGGAGTTCTCCAACTCCTCCAGCGTCCGAGAATCCCCCAGGGTAAAGCTCCCCACGGCCTCTCGTCGCAAAGCGATCAAATGTGCACCGGTGCCCAGCGACTGGCCGAGGTCGCGCGCCAAAGCCCGGATATAGGTGCCGGAGGAACAATGCACACGCACATCCACATCCACCAGTTGGTCGTGGCGGCGCGTATCGACGATCTCGAAGCCGAACACCGTCACCGGGCGCGCCGGGATCTCCACCTCCTTGCCCTCGCGGACGAGCTCGTGGGCGCGCTTGCCGTCGATCTTGATCGCGGACACCGCCGAGGGCACCTGCATGATCTCCCCGGTCAGCTCCGCCACGGCTTGGGCGATCTTGGCATCGGTGACACCAGAAGCATCGGTAGAGGCGATGATCTCCCCGTCGGCATCTTCCGTGGAGGTGGCCTGGCCCAAGCGAATCGTCGCAGCATACACCTTGTCGTGAGCGACCAGATGCGCCAGCAACTTCGTGCCCCGGCCCACGCCCGCTACCAGCACGCCTGTGGCCATCGGGTCCAACGTGCCCGCGTGCCCCACCTTGCGCGTGCTGAAGAAGCGGCGCAGCCTGGCGACGACGTCATGGCTAGTCATGCCTTGGGGCTTATCGACGACGACCAATCCGGAATCCGCCAAAGGGTCGTGCTGGTGTTCATGCTGGGGATGATTCATAGCTTTACAGTATGCCGTAATCTAATGGTCGTGGATATTTGGAACGGACTAGATGCAGTCCCCGACGAACTCGCTGCCTCGGTGGTCACCATCGGCGTCTTCGACGGGGTACACCGCGGTCACCAGCGCCTCATCGGCGAAGCAGTGGACACCGCACGCGAGGCAGGACTGCCCAGCGTGCTGATGACCTTTGACCCCCACCCAGTTGCAGTCTTCGCTCCAGAACGCACCCCCACGATGCTGACCACCCTTGAAGAGCGCGCCGAACTCGTCGCAGCACTTGGCGTGGACAACCTCCTCGTCGTCGATTTCACCAAAGAGCTCGCAGGAGTCTCCCCAGAAGCGTACTTCCGCCAGGTGCTCGTCGATAAGCTTCATGCGCACAGCGTGGCCGTCGGTGAAAACTTCACCTTCGGGGCAGGGGCGGAAGGCACCGCCGACACTATGTGCGAGCTGGGCAAGCGCCACGGCGTCAAGGTAGAGATCGTGGATTTGCTTGTCGACGACGACCACCGCGTCTCCTCCACCTATATCCGCGAGCGGCTATCCGCCGGTGATATCCCCGCCGCCAATGAGGCGCTGGGGCGGAACTATTCGGTGGAGGCTGAGATCGAACGCGGCGCAGGTCGCGGGGGCAAGGAACTGGGGTACCCCACCGCGAACCAGTACTTTTCTGAAAGCGTCGCCTTACCCGCTGATGGCGTCTACGCAGGCTGGTTCACGGTGCTTGACGACGAACCCATCGAGGGCGATATGCAACCCGGCGAGCGCTATCCCGCGGCGATCTCGATCGGGACAAACCCGACCTTTGGGGACCACCGCCGTTCCGTGGAGTCCTTCATTCTGGATCAGGACGCGGACCTGTACGGGCGGATCGCCAAGGTGGAGTTCGTCGAAAAGGTTCGTGACATGGTGAAATTCCATTCAGTAGAGGAATTGCTGGAGAACATGGCGCGCGACGTGACCAACACGCGCGAGATGCTTGGCCTACAGTAGGGTGTGTTCTTTTCAAATTTTTAAGGAGGCCACCCCTTTTATGGCACGTAAGATCATCTTGGACTTGGACACTGGCATTGATGATGCCCTCGCGCTGGCATATGCGCTTGGCTCGGAGGAGCTTGAGCTGATCGGTGTGACCGGAACCTACGGCAATGTTCTGGTGGAAACCGGTGTGCGCAACTCGCTGGCGATTCTGGAACTGTTCGGCCGCACCGATGTCCCCGTGTTCGCCGGCCCCGACCATGCGCGCAAGCGAGAGTCCTTCGAGGTGCTCGAGGTCTCCGAGTTCATCCACGGCGCCAACGGAATCGGCGAGGCGGAGCTGCCGGAGCCGAAGCGCGAAGTGGAGCGCAAGTCCGCCGTCGACTTCTTGGTGGAGTCCGTGCGTGAGTACGGCGACGACCTGGTGATCGTGCCCACCGGCCCATCCACCACCATCGCAGCGGCGATCGGGGCTGATGAGGACTTCGCTGCCAACGCGCACATCGTGATGATGGGCGGTGCCCTGACCGTTCCGGGCAACGTGTCCGCGTGGGCTGAGGCCAACGTGAACCAGGACCCTGAGGCGACCGACCTGCTGTTCAAGAAGGCGCAGGACGTCACGATGATCGGCCTGGACGTTACCCTGCAGACCTTGCTGACCAGCGAGGAAACGGCCAAGTGGCGCGCGCTGGGAACGACGGGTGGCAACTTCCTGGCCGATGCCACCGACTACTACATCAAGGCCTACGAGACGACCAGCCCGCACCTGGGTGGCTGTGGCCTGCACGACCCGCTCGCGGTAGCAGTGGCAGTGGACCCAAGCCTGGTGACCACCATCCCGATGAACATGAAGTGCGACACCGAAGGCGCCACCCGCGGCCGCACCATCGGCGATGAGACCCGCCTGAACGATGCCACCAAGACCGCCCAGGTGGCCGTCGGCGTGGAAGTGCAGCGGTTCCTGGATGAGTTCATGCAGCGCTTGACCGCTTTGGCCAAGGACACCCCAGCCGCCTAAACCACGGGTACTGTTTGGTTTTCCCTCCGACCTCAGGTAATGTTTTCTGAGGTCTTCCGCATGTGTCACTGTGGTCCACAGCAGTGCGCGCGGGCACAAGACTTTTTCCGAAGAATGTGGACTGAAATAAACAAGGAGTACATCTCATGGCATTGTCCACCGAGAAGAAGGCTGAAATCCTCAAGGAGTACGGCCTGCACGAGACCGACACCGGTTCCACCGAGGCTCAGGTTGCCCTGCTCACCGAGCGCATCAACAACCTCACCGAGCACCTCAAGTTCCACAAGCACGATCACCACTCCCGTCGTGGTCTGTTGCTGCTGGTCGGTCGTCGTCGCGGTCTGCTGAAGTACCTGGCAGACAACAACGTCGAGCGTTACCGTGAGCTGATCGCCCGCCTGGGTCTGCGTCGCTAAGAACGGTTCGCTTTTCGACGAACACCTACCACCTGTTTCCCTCTGTTTGAGAGGGGAGTAGGTGGTTTTTCTTTTGCGCTTTTCCACCCAGCACCGCAAACTGCTGGACCTAAAATGTTGGAACAGGGGCCCGCGGCGGCCCGAAGCGGCGAAAAACGCCCTAATCCAACAGTTCAGCTTCGACAGTTTGGCAGAATGGCGGGAACCCCGTGGCGGGCTGGGCACTCCACCAGCTGGCCTGATAGTATGGCGCAGGTTACCAAACATCTTTTAAGCGGCGGCACCGAAGATCGCCGGGATTGACCTAAAGGAAAGGGATCCTTCTTTGAGTAACTTCACTCCTGATAACTCCGTGGAATTCCATTTTGATGAGGATTACGGAATTACTGAAGCTGTAGCGTCTATCGATAATGGCGACTTCGGCACACGCACCATCCGTTTCGAAACTGGCCAGCTCGCACGCCAGGCTGGTGGCTCGGTGACCACCTACCTGGACGACGACAACATGTTGTTGGCCACCACCACCGCGTCGAACAATCCGCGTGAGAATTTTGACTTCTTCCCGCTGACCGTCGATGTGGAAGAGCGCATGTACGCAGCTGGCAAGCTGCCAGGTGGTTTCTTCCGCCGCGAAGGTCGCCCGTCGACCGAGGCAATCCTCGCGTGCCGTCTGATTGACCGCCCGCTGCGCCCGACTTTCGTGAAGGGTCTGCGCAACGAAGTGCAGATCGTGATCACCGTGCTGTCGCAGAACCCTGATGACTACTACGATGTGGTCGCCATTAACGGTGCCTCTGCTGCAACGCAGCTGTCCGGCCTGCCAGTCTCTGGCGCCGTGGGCGGCGTCCGCATGGCACTGATCGCCGATGACAAGCACCCTGAAGGCCAGTGGGTCGCCTTCCCGAACTATGAGCAGCACCAGCGCGCACTGTTTGAGATGGTTGTTGCTGGCCGCATGGTCACCCGCAAGCAGGGGCGCAAGAACGTCGACGATGTTGCGATCATGATGGTTGAGGCCGGTGCTGGCGTCAACGTGGTCGAGCAGGTCAACAATGGTGCGATCGCCCCAACCGAGTCGGTTGTCGCAGAGGGCTTGGAGGCTGCGAAGCCATACATCCAGACGTTGTGCGAGGCACAGGCTGGCCTGGCGGAGCGTACCGCGAAGGAGACCGAGGAGTTCCCACTGTTCCCCGACTACACCGAAGAGGTGTACAAGGCAGTGGACAAGAAGGCCCGCAAGAAGCTGGGCGAGATCATGACGATTGCCGGCAAGCAGGACCGCGACGAGGCTTCCAACGAGCATATGGAAGACATCGAGGACGACTTGCTGGACAAGTTCGAGGATGATCTTGGCGAGGAGGCCGCCTCCAAGCAGATCCGCGCAGCGTACAACGCCGTGATGAAGGAGGTTGTGCGCGGCAAGATCCTGTCCGAGGGCTACCGCATCGACGGTCGTGGCACCACCGATATTCGTGACCTAGGCGTTGAGGTCGACCTCATCCCACGCGCTCACGGCTCCGCACTGTTTGAGCGCGGCGAGACCCAGATCCTTGGTGTGACCACCCTGGACATGCTGAAGATGGAGCAGCAGCTGGATTCGCTCCACCCGGAGAAGTCCAAGCGTTACATCCACCACTACAACTTCCCGCCATACTCCACTGGTGAGACTGGCCGTGTGGGCTCCCCGAAGCGCCGCGAGATCGGCCACGGTGCTTTGGCTGAGCGCGCGCTTGATCCGGTAATCCCTTCGCGCGAGGAGTTCCCGTACACGATCCGCCAGGTCTCTGAGGCTCTGGGCTCCAACGGCTCTACCTCGATGGGTTCGGTCTGTGCCTCCACGTTGTCGCTGTACAACGCGGGTGTCCCACTGGCTGCCCCTGTCGCGGGTATCGCGATGGGCCTGATCTCTGGTGAGGTCGACGGCAAGACCGAGTACGTCGCCCTGACCGATATCTTGGGTGCGGAGGACGCGTTCGGTGACATGGACTTCAAGGTCGCCGGTACTCCGGACTTCATCACCGCTTTGCAGCTGGACACCAAGCTGGACGGCATTCCTTCAAAGGTTCTGGCAGATGCGCTGGAACAGGCGAAGGAAGCACGTGAGGCGATCCTGGAGACCATGGCTGAGGTCATCGATGGCCCAGACGAGATGAGCCCGTTCGCACCGAAGATCACCACGATCAAGGTACCTGTGTCCAAGATCGGCGAGGTCATTGGGCCGAAGGGCAAGACCATCAACCAGATCACAGATGACACCGGCGCAAATATCTCCATCGAGGATGACGGCACCGTCTTCATCTCTGCCGCATCTGGAGAGTCCGCTGATCAGGCGATTGAGAAGGTCAACTCGATCGCTAATCCGCAGATGCCGAAGGTGGGCGAGCGCTTCCTGGGCACCGTGGTAAAGACTGTCGCGTTCGGCGCGTTTGTGTCGCTGACCCCGGGCAAAGATGGCCTGATCCACATCTCCAAGCTCGGTGGCGGCAAGCGCATCGACAAGGTGGAAGACATCGTCAACGTGGGCGACAAGGTCCAGGTCGAGATCGCCGACGTGGATAACCGCGGCAAGATCTCCTTGGTCCCAGTCGACGAAGACTAAGGCAGATCGCGCTTAACGACGAACGGCCGGCTCCTCGAAATTCGAGGAGCCGGCCGTTTTTCGTCGACAAGCGAACTAGCTCTTAATGTCGATAACAAGGCGAGCGGGGTTCTCCAAGACGGAGACGCTGTAGGGGCGCGGCTTGTCCAGCCCGATGAAGAACTGAGAGTCCGCCTCAAAGGTGCCACCGTATGTAACACCCTGGACATTGCCGGCTGCCTTGTCCATCGGGCCGACGGACTTCAGCAGCGGGTTGTCGGTATTCATCATCGCGGCCGCGGTGCCGTGAACCATGACCTCTAGCGTGGCGGGGCCGGCGACGTCGATAGGCATGCCGGAGGCTTGCTGCAGGGGTTCCTCGACGTAGCCAGCGTGGTAGCTGGGGAGCCCTTCGCCGGCGAACTCGAGGACGAAGCGGTCGAAGCCATCGTGGGATCCGACGCGGATGTCTTTGATGTCCAGGTCTGCGTAGGCCCCGCCGTTGCTTTCCTCCCAATTTGTTGTTGGGTCGGTCGATGCGGCACCCAGCATAGCCAGGGCCGTGTCGTTGGAAGGTTCGGTGTCGACAGGGGAGGTCTCTGTGGAGGTTTCCGTGGTGGTGTCGGTGGTTTCGACGGGGGATGTCGCCGTCGTCGTCACGGTTTCTTGTGCTTGGTCTTGTGTTTGGGTGTCGTCGCTGGACGAACAACCCGCCAGCACGACGCCCGCAACCAGTGGGATGGAAATGAGTGCGAGTGTCTTTTGTTTCATAAGTTAAAGGTAACCCGAGGCGCGGACCCAGGTAAAGGAAATGTCGCGATCGTAAGCGAATCGTTGTCTGGCATCGGGTTGGCACTGCCAAGGTGCCTGCCGCTGCCCCATATCGAAAGCGCGGGGAATAGACTAGGCGGAAGAACGTGCGCGCGGCGCACCACAGCGAAAACAACTTCGAAGGAGTACAACTATGGCAATTAAGGTAGGCGTTCTCGGCGCCAAGGGGCGCGTAGGTTCGGCGGTTGTCGCTGGTGTGAAGGCGGCGGATGACCTTGAGCTGGTCGCGGAGATTGATGCTGATGATTCCCTCGATGCCCTCATCGATGCTGGCGCAGAGGTCATCGTCGACTTCACCACGCCCAATGCCGTGATGGGCAACCTCGAGTTCTGCATTAACAACGGCATCCACGCGGTCGTCGGCACCACCGGTTTCGATGACGCGCGTTACGACGAGGTCCGCGGCTGGTTGGAGAACAACCCAGAGGTCGGGGTACTCATTGCCCCGAACTTCGCCATCTCCGCGGTGCTGGCCATGGCTTTTGCGAAGCAGGCAGCCCCATTCTTCGAGTCGGCGGAGGTTGTGGAATACCACCACCCGAACAAGCTGGACGCGCCTTCGGGCACCGCGGTGAAGACCGCACAGGGCATCGCCCAGGCGCGCAAGGACGCCGGCATGGAGGCGATGCCGGACGCTACGGAGCAGGCCCTCGACGGCTCTCGCGGCGCCGATGTTGATGGCGTGAAGGTGCATGCCGTGCGGATGACCGGCATGGTCGCGCACGAGGACATTGTGTTTGGCACCAAGGATCAGACGTTGACGATCCGCCAGGATTCCTATGGCCGCGATTCCTTCGTCCCCGGCGTGCTCACCGGCGTGCGCAACGTGGAAGAGCACAAGGGCTTGACCATCGGGCTCGATTCCTACTTGGGTCTGTAGGGGAGCGGTCACGATGGCGCAGCCAACTCGGCTTGATGTTCAGCTGATCGCGGCAACCCAGTTTTCTTCCCCGGACGATGTGGAGTGGCAGGCCGACAAGACGGCCACCGATGCCGAGGGCCTCGTGGAGTTCGCCGGGCGCGCGTGCTATGAAACCTTCGACAAGCCGAACCCGCACACGGCTACCAATGAGACCTACCTGCGGCACATCATGGAAGTCGGTCACCACGCACTGCTGGAGCATGCGACCGCCACGATGTACGTTCGCGGGCTGTCCCGCTCGGCGACACACGAGTTGGTGCGTCACCGGCATTTCTCCTTTTCGCAGCTCTCGCAGCGTTTTGTGCATTCGGACACGAACCACGTGGTCGTGCCGGATCTCATCTCCCAGGACGAAGACTTGACCCGCTTGTTCCTGCGCAGCGTCGATGAGTCCCGCTTCGTCTATGAGGAGTTGCTGGACGCGCTGGAAGAAAAGCTTGCCGACGAGCCCAACGCCTTACTGCGGAAGAAACAGGCCCGCCAGGCTGCGCGCGTAATTTTGCCGAACGCAACGGAATCACGCATCGTCGTCACGGGCAATTACCGCACGTGGCGCCACTTCATCGCCTCGCGCGCCACAGAGCACGCCGATGTGGAAATCCGCGGCCTCGCCATCCGTTGTTTAGAGATTTTAAAGCAGCAAGCGCCGACGCTTTTCGACGACTTCCTGGTCACAACGTTGACCGATGGGTCGAAAATGGCGGCGAGCCCCTACATTAACTAGCGAAACAAAAGCGCATGCGCGACCCTTCTACTGTGGCGGGTTGCACACGCGACTAAGGAAGAAGGTAACCTTGAGCCTCATGGGCACTACTTTGACAGCACAGGTCGGAGCATCTGACTTCGGCACCGTCTGTGTCGCCATGGTCACGCCGTTTGACCGCGGTGGCGCACTTGATCTCGACGCAGGTCGAAAGTTGGCCGCCCACCTGGTGGACAACGGTATTGACTCGCTTGTCCTCGCAGGCACCACGGGGGAATCGCCAACGACGACCACGGAAGAAAAGCTGGCGTTGCTCAAGGCGGTCAAGGAAGAAGTAGGTGACCGGGCGAAGCTCATCGCCGGTGCCGGCACCAATGACACGGGCACCTCTATTGAGCTGGCGAAAGCCTCTGCGGAGGCTGGTGCTGACGCTCTGCTAGTGGTCACCCCGTACTACTCGAAGCCCTCACAGGAGGGCCTGGTCCTGCACTTCACGGCAGTGGCCGGTGCGACGGATCTACCGATTTGCCTCTATGACATTCCTGGCCGCTCGGGTATCCCGATCGCCGGGGACACGATTCGTCAACTCGCGAAGCTTCCGACCATCAAGGCGATGAAGGATGCGAAGGGTGATATGTTTGAGGCAGCCCCATTAATTCAGGAAACTGGTCTTGCCTGGTACTCTGGCGACGACCCGTTGAACGTGCCATGGCTTGCGCTCGGTGCCACCGGCTTCATTTCGGTGATTGGGCATGCTGCGCCGGCACTTCTCCGTGAATTACACACAAGCTTTGAGGAAGGCGACCTCGCCCGTACTCGGGAAATCAACGCCAACACCATGCATGTGCTTGCTTCTCAGCAGGCGATTTTGGGTGGTGCAACATTTGCTAAGGCAGCCTTGCGTTTGCAGGGCTTGGATGTCGGGGAACCTCGGTTGCCGGTCGCTGCTGCTAGCGACGACCAGATCGAGGTTCTTCGGGATGATTTGAAGAAGGCTGGAGTCCTCTAAATATGAATGAACCCCGTAATCGGTCCCGGAAGGTCACGCGAAAGGCTGGCCCGCCGGAGACCGGAGACCAGGCGCCTGTATTCCAGGCTGCCGACGGTGCGAAGAAGGGTGACGCACCCAAGAAGGCGAACAACAATAACAACGGCAACAACAGTAATAACGGAAATAACAACAATAACCGTGGCCGTCGCCGTCGTGGACGTGGTGGGCAAAACCGCCGCAACCCAATGAAGTCCATGCAGGGCACCGACATGACTAAGCGTCTGCCCGCTCCTCCGAAGGCACCGCAGAACGGCCTGCGCATTTATGCCCTGGGCGGTATCTCTGAAATCGGTCGCAATATGACGGTCTTCGAATACAACGGCCGTCTGCTTATCGTGGACTGTGGCGTCTTGTTCCCCTCCTCGGGCGAGCCAGGCGTGGACCTGATCCTGCCGGACTTCGGACCCATTGAGAAGAAGCTGGATAAGGTTGAGGCCCTCGTCGTTACGCACGGGCACGAAGACCACATCGGTGCTATCCCATGGCTGCTGAAGCTGCGCCCGAACCTGCCGATTTACTCGGCGAAATTCACTAACGCGCTGATCGCGGCGAAGACGAAGGAACACCGTCAACGTCCGAAGCTGCATGAGGTGAACAAGGACTCGGAGATCACCGTTGGCCCGTTCAACATCCGTTTCTGGACGGTGGGCCACTCGATCCCGGACGCGCTAGGCCTGTCCATCCGCACTGGCGCGGGCCAGGTCATCATGACTGGCGATATCAAGCTGGATCAAACGCCTTATGACGGCAAGCCCACTGACCTGCCTGCCCTGTCGCGCTTTGGCGACGAGGGCGTGGACCTGATGATGTGTGACTCCACGAACGCCACCACCCCGGGATTCTCTGAATCTGAGGCCGGCATCGAGGAGAACTTCATCCGCCTTGTGCGCGAGGCAAAGCAGCGCGTCATCTTGGCGTCCTTTGCTTCCAACGTTTCGCGTGTGCAGATGGCAGTGAACGCTGCTGTCGCTGCGGGCCGCAAGGTGGCCTTCAACGGCCGTTCGATGATGCGCAACATGGAGATCGCCGAGAAGATGGGGTTGTTGAAGGCGCCGAAGGGCACCATCATCTCCATCGACGAGGCCTCCAAGATGGCTCCGCACCGCGTGCTGCTGATCACCACTGGTACTCAGGGTGAGCCGATGGCTGCGTTGTCGCGCATGTCGCGTCGTGAGCACCGCCAGATCACGGTCCGTGAGGGTGACTTGATTATCTTGTCGTCCTCGATGATTCCGGGCAACGAAGAGGCCATCTTCTCTGTGATCAATAACCTGGCCCAGATTGGCGCCACCGTGATCACCAACAAGGATGCGCACGTGCACGCCACCGGCCACGGCTACTCCGGCGAGCTGCTGTTCCTGTACAACGCGGCACGCCCGAAGAATGCGATGCCGGTGCACGGCGAGTGGCGCCACATGCGCGCCAACAATGAGCTTGCAATCTCTACCGGCGTGAAGCGCGAGAACACCGTGCTGGCACAAAACGGCGTGGTGGTTGACTTGGTCAACGGCCACGCGAAGGTTGTGGGCCAGTACCAGGTGGGTCACCTCTACGTTGACGGTGAAACGATGGGTGAGGTCGAGGCCGACGTGCTGGCGGACCGCACCAACTTGGCTGCCGGTGGCGTGGTGTCGATCACCGCGGTCATCGATTCGCGCACGGGCCGCCTGATGGAAAAGCCTGCCGTTTCGACCACGGGCTTCTCCGAGGACGACCGAGGTGTAGTGCCAGAGGTTGTGCAGCTTGTCGAAGACACGATGAACGATCTGGCAGCGGAGCGGGAAAATGACCCGTACCGTATGGTGCAGCAACTTCGTCGTAAGGTATCCCGCGCCATCGAGCAGAAGTACAAGCGCGAGCCAGTCATTCTGCCGACCGTGGTTCCCGTGACCGAGGACGATACTCCGCTTGACGACGAAGACGTCCAGGCAGCTCGCGAGTCGCTCTAAGCGTCCTCGCATTAAAGCAGCCCACTAATTCATGCGCCTCAGCTATGCTGGGGCGCATGTCTTTTGCTGCAACAGAACGGTCGCGCCTTGCAGATACGCTGCTGCGCGTAGGCCCTAATGCCCCGACTTTGTGCCAGGGGTGGGAAACCCGCGACTTAGCGGAACACCTGTACGTCCGCGAAAATAATCAGCTGGCGCTGATGCCCGGGGTGGGTAAAGTTTTCGCAGATAAAATTTCGAACCGTGATTATGCTGACCTGGTAAAGGACTGGGCAGCGGGGCCACCTCTGTTGCTGAAGCCCGTCGATTCGATGATGAACACTGCCGAGCACTTCGTCCACCATGAAGATGTGCTGCGCGGCGACGGCGTAGCCCGGCCGCGCGAGTTCAGTAAGGCCGTGAACAAAGAACTGGCTTTGTTGGCTGGTCGCTTCGGAAAGCTGCTGTTGCGTTCTGCTCCGGTTCCTGTCGTCTTGTCGCCGACGACGTTGCCGCCGATGACGGTGGGGGATCGGCGTGGGGTGGCCGAACAAGGGGACGATGTTGTGCGGGTGGTTGGTGAACCGGGCGAACTGTTGCTGTGGGTTTTTGGTCGCGACGTTGTTGAGGTGACGGTGACCGGAGACCCACAGCATGTTGGGCAGTCAAGGGGCTAGACCTGACGCGACGAGGCGCGAGATAGCAAAAATTACGCACGTGCCCGGTGTGGCAAATGTGAACAATGTGATTCCTGGGGTTATCCTTGGAGCATGTCTGTCAAGAATTCCCCGTCGCGCTCTACGCGCCGCTCTTCCAGCGGCCCGAAGAGCCGAGCAAGCGGTAGCAAGTCGACCCGTTCCACGAGTCGCACTACCCGTTTAGCGCGCCCGCACACTACATCGACTACTCAACTGGCTGCAGACACAGCTGATGAGCGGGTGGGGTCCGCCTACAAGGCGGTTGGCTCCACCTTCGGTGCGATCGCGCGGGGCACCGCTAGGGGATTGGGTTCCATGACACGCGGCGTCGCCTCTATCGGCTCGAAGGTGGGCCGACGACGCGACAACGAGGATCACGAAGAACACAGTGAGTACGACGACGAGGGGGATAAGGACATCGCAGCGCAGGAAGAAACTACCGACGATTCTTACGACGAGTCTGGGGATGCTGACAACACCCAGGGCAGGGGAATTACCCGTGGCGGTGGATCCCATCGCGGGGATACCGTCGGACTTGTCCTGATCGGCCTGGCCGCCGTTCTTGGTGCATCAGTCTGGCTGGACATCGCAGGGCCGATCGGCGCTGCTATTGCTTCGGTGACCCACCTCATCATTGGTGCGGGCGCACTGGTCCTTCCAGTCGTACTCGTCGCCGTTGCGATCATGCTCATGCTGGATTACCGCGCCGACAAAAACACGAAGACCCGCATCGGCGTGGGTGTTGGGCTGATCGCGGTGGCCATGCTGTCGCTGATGCATATCTTTGCCGGTAACCCAGCGGAATGGGAAGCCCGAAAGATCGCTGGTGGCGCGATTGGTGCCTTCATCGGCGGGGGCCTGTCCGCCGGCTTTTCCTCCTACGTGGCCGTCCCACTGTTGATTTTGATCATCATTTATGGGGCGTTGATGATCACCGGGGTGACCGTACGCCAACTGTTCAACCAGATTGGTGACTTTGTTTCCTCGATGGGCTCACGCAATTTCACCGACGATTCAGACGACGAAGAAAAGGACTCGGACGACCGTTACGCCCATGTGGCCGAGGATGTCGACGACATCGCCGAGAAACGCAAACGCACCAGCGCAACGCGATCCTTCCGGTCGGCCCGCCCCAAGCGGCGCCGGGCGGCCTCCTCGCCGTTGGAGAACTACCCAGCGGATGAATCAGCACAGCAGCACACACTCTTCGCTGATCCCCGCGAGTCTGCCGAAACGCCGAGCGATGAGTTTAACCCGAACGCGGAGCCAGAACTCGACGATTCCGATGCAACGACCGTCCTGCCCGCGGAGCCGAAGCCAGCTAAGCGTGCGCCGTCGCGTCGTCGACAAGCGAAATCTGCCCCGGCACCGAGCGTCTCCCACGACGACACCGATGAAATTCCTGTGGTCGACGAACCGGCAGAAAACAGTTCGGACGCGGTGACCACCTCGCTGGAAAAGACCCGCCAGGCGATCATCGCGCGATCGGGAATCGATGCTGGCGCAGTTCCAGCGTCCACGCCGAAATCCGAACTAGAGAAGAGTGAGCCCGCGCCACAGGCGCGCACGCCGGAACCTACCACCGACTATGTATTGCCGTCGACTGATTTGCTAGTTGCCGGCGATGTGCCGAAGACGCGCACCGCGGCTAATGACCGCATGATCGAGGCCATCACCGAAGTCTTCGACGAGTTCAAGGTCGATGCCCAAGTCACCGGCTTCTCCCGTGGGCCGACAGTCACGCGCTACGAGGTCGAGCTAGGCCCTGGCGTGAAGGTGTCCAAGATTACGAACCTGCAGTCGAACCTGGCTTATGCCGTAGCCACCGATAACGTGCGCCTGCTCACCCCGATCCCGGGGAAGTCAGCCGTGGGTATTGAGGTGCCGAATGCTGACCGCGAGATGGTGCGTCTGCGCGACGTCCTGGACGCGCCGAAGATCCGCGGTAATCATGACCCGATGCTGATCGGCCTGGGCAAGGACATTGAGGGCGAATTTGTCGCGCACTCGGTGCAGAAGATGCCTCACCTGTTGGTTGCGGGTTCTACCGGCTCCGGTAAGTCTGCGTTTGTGAACTCCATGCTGGTCTCGCTGCTCACGCGCGCAACGCCTGAGGAAGTCCGCCTGATTCTGGTGGACCCGAAGATGGTGGAGCTGACGCCTTATGAGGGCATCCCGCACCTGATCACCCCGATTATCACGCAGCCGAAGAAGGCTTCGGCCGCGCTGCAGTGGCTGGTGGAGGAGATGGAGCAGCGCTACCTGGACATGAAGTCCGCGCGCGTGCGTCACATCAAGGACTACAACGCGAAGGTTCGTTCCGGGGAGCTGCAGTCACCTCCGGGATCCGAGCGGGAGATGAAGCCTTATCCCTTCATCGTGTGTGTGGTCGACGAGTTGGCCGACCTGATGATGACCGCGCCGAAGGAGATCGAAGATTCGATCGTGCGCATTACCCAGAAGGCACGTGCCGCTGGTATCCACTTGGTGCTGGCGACCCAGCGCCCTTCGGTGGATGTGGTGACCGGTCTGATTAAGACGAACGTGCCTTCGCGCTTGGCGTTCGCCACCTCGTCGTTGACCGACTCCCGCGTCATCTTGGACCAGGCCGGTGCAGAGAAGCTGATCGGCATGGGTGACGGCCTCTTCATCCCGCAGGGCGCGGGCCGTCCACAGCGCATGCAGGGTGCTTTCGTCACTGACGAAGAGGTTCAAGCCGTGGTCGATGCCGCCAAGAACCAAGCGGAGCCGAACTACGTCGAGAACGTCACCGAAGAGAAGGCCTCCGACAAGAAGGTCATTGACGATGACATCGGCAAGGATATGGACGATCTGCTCGAGGCCGTCGAGCTGGTTGTCACCTCCCAGCTGGGCTCGACCTCGATGCTGCAGCGCAAGCTGCGCATCGGCTTCGCCAAGGCGGGACGACTGATGGACTTGATGGAATCGCGCGGGGTGGTGGGTCCCTCTGAAGGGTCGAAGGCCCGCGAGGTGCTGGTCAAGCCCGAGGAGCTGGACACGATCATCTGGATGATTAAGGGCGCCGACCCGGCCGAAGCACCCAAGGAGGTCCTTGAGGAGCAGGCGCTTAACGACGATGCCCCTGCCGAATCTGGTGACAGCGATACCGATGGTGGCGACGCAGACACCCGCGTTGTCCAAGCAACCTACAATCCTTCGGGAGGCGCCTTCTAAACCAGTTCGTTTTCAGTATTGTTGAACGCATGGATACTAAGAACACATATCTTGATCTGATCAACCGTACTGAAGCACAGCTGGATAAGATCCCAGCGCTGACCGAAAAGCAGCTCAACTACAAGGCTGCCGGCCACCCGAACTCGGTGGCGTGGAACCTGTGGCACACCGGCCGTGTGCTTGATGGCATGATCGCCCCTGTAGCCGGCACCACCCCGGTGTGGGAGGAGCAGGGCTTCCGCGAGAAGTTCGGGCTGGGCGATGTCGCTGAAGGCACCGGCTTCGGGCAGTCCAAGGAAGAAGCAGCGCAGATCTATGTGCGGAAGCATTCGCTGTTGGTGGACTACATCAAGGCGGGGCTGGACCAGCTGCGCACCTTTGTGAACAGCCTGGAGACCCACCAGTGGGATGAGATTATTGGTGAATTCCATGGCAAGCCGGAGAAGCGTCAGGACCGTATTTCGCTGGTTTTGGTCGATTCGCTGCAGCACATTGGCCAGGCGGCTTTCCTCGCCGGCGCGACACACAATAAATAGTGTTATCAGGTATAGTCGGTTCGTATTCGGAGGGGAGTACCCCGACAACGGCTTCGATCGTCATCACGGGTGGCACCTAAAATAGGCTGTCACCCCGGTCGAGCCGGCCAACCCTATCGGTAATGGTGGGGGAGACCTCCGGTCACATTCATCTACCTAAGCGACCGGAGGGTTAATACCTTTATGTCTGTGCCTTTATGGGTCTGGGTTGTCACGCTTGTCGTGATCGCCGGATTCTTCATTTTTGATTTCTACTCCCACGTCAGAGTTCCCCACGAACCGACTCTGAAAGAGTCCGGGTTCTGGACTCTTTTTTATGTCGGCTTGGCGTTAGTCTTCGGCCTCGTCGTGTGGTTCGGTTGGGATGCCGAACATGGCCTGCAGTACTACACGGGCTATGTGACAGAAAAAGCCCTCTCAGTAGACAACCTGTTCGTGTTCGCCCTGATCATGGGCGCCTTTAAGATTCCGCGAAAATACCAACAGAAGGTGCTGCTGCTGGGCATTGTGATCGCTTTGATCGCGCGCTTGGTCTTTATTCTGCTGGGTGCTGCTGTCATTGCCGCATGGTCGGATGTGTTCTACATCTTCGCCATCTTCTTGCTGTACACCGCAATCAAGTTGATTTACGACGAGGCCACCGACCAACCGGAGACCGATCCGAACGATATGGCCATCGTTAAGTGGCTGCGTAAGGTCGTCCCAGTCACCGCTTCGTACCACGGTGATCAGCTGACGACGAAGGACCACCGCGGTAAGTTCGCACTGACCCCATTGTTCGTGGCTCTCGTAGCCATCGGCCTGGTTGACGTCATGTTCGCCTTCGACTCTATCCCTGCGATCTACGGCATTACTTCTGAGGCATACCTGGTGTTCACCACCAACGCCTTCTCCCTGATGGGTCTGCGCCAGATGTACTTCCTGCTCGATGGCCTGCTGGACCGCCTGGTCTACCTGCCGTACGGCTTGGCACTGATCCTGGGCTTCATTGGTGTGAAGTTGCTGCTCCACGCACTACACGAGAACAACCTGCCGTTCATTAACGGTGGCGAGAACTTGAACGTGCCAGAGGTTCCAACCACTTGGTCGCTGGTGATCATCGTGGGCATCCTTGTGATCACCGTCGTGGCGTCCCTGATCAAGGACAAGCGCGATGAGGCCCAGGGCGGCAAGCGCGGCCCGAAGACCCGCATCGACTATGACGACCACGGCAACCGCCGCAAGGTGGACTCCCGCGGCCGCCACATTGAGTGGATCGATGATCCGGCAACCTCAGGAAAGGGTGACCACACCGCTACCGGCTCGCGCGATGTGGACCACCTAGAGCCAGAACCGCATCCGGACGATCTTTAAAGAACATAAAGAACACGCCTGCCCGCACTGCAACACAAAGACAGTGGGGCAGGCGTTCGTCGTTAAGCGCCAGTATGGAGGAGCTAGACCTCGTCGAAAATGTTCAGCACAGGGTTCCACTCGCGCACCGTGCGCGCGGCGATGGCCTTCTCAATGTGGAAAGGATCATCGTTCATGAGCTGGATGGCATCGTCGATGGACGCGGGGTCCTCCAAGCGGATGATGATCAGTGCCGAGCCCAGGCCGTCAGTGTAGGGGCCGGAGGCAACCAGCTTGCCCTGGTCCTTCAACGAGCCCAAGAATTCGCGGTGCTTGGGGCGTAGAGCGACGATTTCTTCGGCTTCGTCGGCGTAGGTGTAGTGAACTGCGAAGTATTTCATAAGGTTCATCTTAGCGGCCTTGGGGTGGCACGGAGCCAGATTCAACTTGTACGAGTGCAGGCAGGTAGGGTGGGGTGCGTGAAAGAGCACAGTGACAACCAATTGGCAGGTGAGAAGCCGTCGAACTTCAACCTGCCCAATGTGTTGACGTCTCTGCGAATCCTCTTCGTCCCAGTCTTCGCCTGGCTGGTGCTAACGCAACAATGGTGGTGGGCGTTTGGCCTGTTCGCCCTGTTGATGGCCACGGACAAGCTGGACGGCGATATTGCCAGGGCGCGAAACCTGGTGACGGATTTCGGGAAGATCGCAGACCCCATCGCAGATAAAGCGCTGATGATTACAGCGCTGGTCACCCTTAATATCGCGTCGACGCTGCCGGTGTGGATGACTGTGTTGATTGTTGTGCGCGAACTCGGAATTACTGTGTGGCGGATGGTGCTACTGCGCCAAGGCAAAGTTGTTCCGGCCTCCCAGGGCGGCAAGATTAAGACCACGTTGCAAGCCTTGGGCGTGGCGCTGTATCTGTGCCCGCTGCCGGAGTGGATGGACATCCCCAGCTACCTGGTGATGCTGGCGGCGGTGATCGTCACTGTTGTGACCGGTATCCAGTACTTGGTGGACGGAAGGAAGGCGAACCGTGCCTAGCAAGGCCGAAGAACTCGTTGCGCTATTGAACTCTCGGGGAGAGACCGTGAGCCTGTGCGAGTCACTCACCGCAGGCGCTGCGTGTGCTGAGATTGCGACGGTGCCTGGAGCATCGGCCGTGCTGCGCGGCGGTTTGGTCACTTATGCCACCGACTTGAAACATAGCCTGGCAGGGGTCCCCGAGAGCGTCTTGGACGCGCACGGGCCCGTGGCTGAGGAAACGGCCCGAGACATGGCCCGCGGGGTGCGCAAGGCGTGCGATGCCACGTGGGGAGTGTCGCTCACCGGGGTAGCTGGGCCAGACACTCAAGACGGGCATCCCGTCGGAGAGGTCTATGTCGGTGTCTCTGGGCCCTATTGGACCGCGGCATGGCCGGCGGCCGAAGTCGTTGACCCGGCTCGAGCGCGATTCGTGGTCGTCGAGACGCGCGATACGCCCCTGCATGTGCTTTCTGGCGACAGGGCAGAGATTCGGCGCAGCGCGGTCGACGCCTGCCTAGAAATGTTGGTGCGTGTGATCCGCGAGCAGAAACCCGCGAGCTAAAAGTCACCAAGAACGGGAACAAATCGACGCACTGAATCGTTGGACTACATGATGGCAACTACAACAGCACTTTTAGATAAACCGACAACCATGAAGACCGTGGAGAAAACCACGCGTCAACCAGAACCTCTGCTGCGTGAGGCATTGGGGCTGTCGCTGCGGGCTTTTCGTGCAGATAAGGGAATTACTCTGCGCGATCTCGCTCAGCGTTCCAGTGTGTCGCCAGGCTACCTGTCGGAACTGGAGCGCGGACAGAAGGAAGTTTCTTCTGAGCTCCTAGCCTCGGTGTGCAACGCCCTGGGCGCGACGGTGGCTGAAGTCTTGGTCGAAGCAGCGTCGAATATGACCCTGCAGTCGATGGCAGATGAACTTGCACAAACTTCACCGGCTGCGGCAGAAGCGTGACGCTTAAAGCTCCGCTACTATGAAAGCGTTAACGAAGATTAACGCCTGCCCCTAACACCCTCAGGAAAGGTCGGTTAAACCAGATGGCTAACCCGTTCAAGAAATTGTGGAACTACCTCATGGCGCTGTTCGATTCCAAGATCGAAGAGAACGCTGATCCAAAGGTTCAGATCGAACAAGCCATCGGTGAGGCACAGCGCCAGCACCAGGAACTGTCGCAGCAGGCGGCAGCGGTGATTGGTAACCAGCGTCAGCTGGAGATGCAGCTGAACCGTCGCCTGGGTGATATTGAGAAGCTCCAGGCTAATACCCGCCAGGCCCTGCAGCTGGCAGACAAGGCGCGCGCCGACGGCGACGAGAAGAAGGCTATCGAATATGAAAACGCCGCCGAAGCTTTCGCAGCACAGCTGGTTACCGCGGAACAGTCCGTGGAGGACACCAAGCAGCTGCACGACCAGGCTCTCCAGCAGGCGCAGCAGGCGAAGAACGCTGTGGAGCGTAACTCCATGGCGCTGCAGCAAAAAGTGGCAGAGCGCTCCAAGCTGCTCAGCCAGCTGGAGCAGGCCAAGATGCAGGAGAAGGTATCTGAGTCCCTGCACTCCATGAACTCCATCACCTCCGGCAACACTCCGAACTTGGACCAGGTGCGCGACAAGATCGAGCGCCGCTACTCCAACGCTTTGGGCAAGGCTGAGCTGGCCCAGAACTCCGTTGAGGGACGCATGGCCGAGGTGGAGCAGGCAGGCATCCAGATGGCTGGCCACTCGCGCCTTGAGCAGATCCGTGCCGAGATGCAGGGCGAAGCCTTGGGCTCCGCTGAAAAGCCAGCGATTGAGGGCAATAACACCTCCGCGCCGCAGGCATCGAACACCGAGGTTTCGAATGACGCCGTTCAGCAGCGGATGCGCGAACTGCGCGGCGAGGCATAAAGAAACTAATCGACGACGCCACGCGCCATCAAGGCTTCACCCAAGGCGCGTGCGCGTCGAATTGAACGGATGAGCACCGGCGTACCAAACGCCCGCAAACTCATCCCCGCCCCGCGGGCCTGACGGGCCTGCATTACCTCGTTGACGGTATCGAGCATCAGGGGGATCAGCCGAATCGTCAAACTTAAGGACAGGCTGATGGTGTCCACCGGAAGACCCAAGCGTCCAAGCGGGCGTAGAGCTTTTTCGAGAGACTCCATCAGTTCTGCGATCGTCGTGGTCAGCGTTAACAGCGAGGCTGCAGCCACGCAGGAAAAGAGACTGATCAGCAGGGTGAAACCATCCGCCCACGAGTTCTGCCAGACCTGGAACGCGGAAAGAAAGATCAGTAGTGGCAGTACGGGAAGCGTTTGGCTTGCTGCTGTCCGCCGCGAAATCCGGGCGACCAAGTAACCTGCCGCGACAATGGCCAGCGCCACACAGGCAGTGACGACAGTATTTGCGAAGACCGTTGTGGAAATCACGAAAACGATTAGCCCGAGCATTTTGCTCCATGCGGGGAGGCGGTGCAGCACCGTGGAGCCTGGGACATAGACGCCCATCGGCACGTTTTTAATCATGGGCGCGCATCCATCAGGTCAGTATAAAAGCGGATCGCGTCCGGTGCAGGGCCATCAAAGGTGACGGCGCCGTCGTCGATGACAAGCACACGCTCGAAATCGTCGACCAGTTCAAGATCGTGCGTGACGACGATCAACTGTTGTTCCAGCTGCGCGAATTCACGGGCGATTCTGCGGCGATTACGCAAATCAAGCAAAGTTGTGGGTTCGTCGGCGATAATCGTTCGCGGCTCCATCACCAAAACTGCCGCGAGTGCTAAGAGTTGCTTTTCACCCCCGGAGAGTGTGTGGGGCGAGTTATCCGCAAGATCCTCGAGCCCAAATCGGTGCAACATGTCGTCGACACGCGCGCGCCGTTCCTGCTTAGACAATGATGATTTGCGTAGGGAAAAGGCGATATCGTCTGCGACACGTGGCATGACGATTTGTGATTCGGCATCCGAAAATACGAATCCGACCTGTCTGCGGATATTTTTACCGTGGTCGGTGGTGGATTGATCGTCGTAAAGCACGCGCCCGGAAGTCGGCTCGATAAGCCCGTTGATCAGCCGAGCCAGAGTCGATTTGCCTGACCCGTTGGCGCCAATAATGCCGATACGGCGTTGTGTGAGGGTAAGCGAAATGTCGCTTAAGATGACAGCGTCATCGAAAGCGACATGCGCGTGATCGAAGTGGATTGTTGGCACGATTGCCTTAGTTTAGTTCTTTCGGGCCAGATCGGGGAACGCCTGGTGGACACCCAGCGCGATGATGATCATGACGGCGACCTTTGCACCGTCGGGGAGGATGAATGGAAGCTGTGCGGCAGCGGCAGCACCGATGGAGAGATCAGAGATGATCATCAGGCCGATTGCGCCGAAAACGTACTGGGTGAGCAGGCCGACGATGCCGGCGAGGATGAACATGCCGATCCGGTAGCCCATATTCTTGCTGGTCCGCAGAGCACTATAGGCGATGAGGCCGGCAAGAAGTGCTGAAAATACGTAGCCGAGGAGATAGCCGGCCGAGGGGCCGGCCAGGGCGGCAAGAGTGGTGCGTCCGCCGGCCAGGACTGGAAGGCCGACGAGGCCAAGAACGAGGAATAAGAGAACAGAGAGGAAGCCGCGGCGCGCACCCAAGATAAGACCGGCCAGAATGCATGCAGCGTTTTGCAGCACAATGGGAACACCGGCGGTACCTACAGGAATGGCCACGAACGCCAGAACAATAATGAGGGCTGCGAAGACTGCGATATACGCGATGTCCATCGCGGCGGATCGTGATGATTTTGCCATGCGAAGAACTATAACGAAAATAGTTACCAATCGGGGAGGAACGGGCAAATATATTCCTAATTTTTGTCCGCGTCTGAGTCGCGTATATTGGGGCGCATGCGTTTGACCGAATTTCATCAGCTCATCGAGGACGAGTTTGGCTCCGCGCAAGGGGAGTGGATTGTGCACTCGCACGTGATCTCTGCTCTCGGAGGCACGGCCGAAGAGCTGATTGAGGGCGGGATGGATCCGCGCCGCGCGTGGCTCGGGTTGTGTGATGATTTTGATGTGCCTGAGGAGCGGCGGCTTGGTGTGGATCGGCCGGGGGAAGAGCCCGACGAACCTCCGCTGCGGTTTTGGTAGGCAACACGCACCGACAAAACTATCTTTCGAACAGTTGTGCGTGTATGTTCGAAGTTGTGTCGGAAGCGTTCCTTATAGTGAATTCATCACATGCGGGGAACCAAACAGCTTCCGCGAGAGTCTAATGAAGTAAACGGGGCCACCACCCGGTAGCACCCCGTGATAACCCTAGAACTAAGACAACGAAACGAGGATTCACGAGATGGCTACAAAGAAAAAGACTGCAGCTTCAGGGGCTGGCGATCGTCAAAAAGCACTCGACGCCGCAATGTCGATGATTGAAAAGGACTTCGGCAAGGGCGCCATTATGCGTTTGGGTGACGATAACCGCCCGCCGATTCAGTCGATTTCCTCGGGCAACACCGCCATCGATGTTGCGCTGGGTATCGGCGGGTGGCCGCGGGGACGCATCGTGGAGATTTATGGCCCAGAGTCCTCGGGTAAGACCACTGTCGCGCTGCACGCGATTGCGGAGGCACAGCGCGCTGGCGGAATTGCGGCCTTCATCGACGCAGAACACGCGCTTGATCCTGATTATGCACGCAAGCTCGGCGTTGATACCGACAACCTGCTGGTATCGCAGCCGGATACCGGTGAGCAGGCGCTAGAGATTGCGGACATGCTGGTCCGCTCCGGTGCCATTGACATGGTTGTCATTGACTCCGTGGCAGCATTGACACCGAAGGCGGAAATCGAAGGCGAAATGGGCGATTCTCACGTGGGCCTGCAGGCCCGACTGATGTCGCAGGCGCTGCGCAAGATGACCGGTGCTTTGTACAACACTGGCACTACCGCCATCTTTATTAACCAGCTGCGCGAGAAGATCGGCGTGATGTTCGGTTCTCCAGAGACCACCACTGGTGGTAAGGCACTGAAGTTCTACTCGTCGGTGCGTGCGGACGTGCGCCGTATTCAGACCCTGAAGGAGGGCCAGGATGCCATCGGTAACCGCACTAGGATGAAGATTGTGAAGAACAAGGTCTCGCCACCATTCAAGATCGCTGAGTTCGACATCATGTACGGCGAAGGCATCTCTCGCGAATCCTCCATCATCGACATGGGTGTTGAGCAGGGCATCGTGAAGAAGTCCGGTTCCTGGTTCACCTACGAGGGCGACCAGTTGGGTCAGGGCAAGGAAAAGTCCCGCATGAACCTCAAAGAGAACCCAGATCTTGCCGACGAGATCGAGCGCAAGATTTTCCAGAAGCTCGGGGTAGGCGAGTTCGCCAACGCCGACGATGAACTGTCTGATGAGCCGGTAGACATGGTGCCAAATATCGACTTTGATGACGAAGACGACGACGCTCTGGCAGCCGCAGGAGCAGATGCTGAGGGCGCCGACAAGTAGTGTCCGCTTCACCCGACCCGGAGAAACTAGCACGGCTCCAAGCTGCGATCGAAGAGTATGAATCTGGAGCCTCACCGGGCCTGTTCGATCGTGCGGCCGAGGAGGCGCTGGCACCCATACGCAAGCGGGCCCTTGGTCTGCTTGATCAACGGGCGCGCTCCCGGCATGAGCTGCGTGAGCGGTTGATCAAAGCCGAATTCGCGCCGGAGCTTATCGACGAGGTATGCGATGAGTTTGAAAGAACCGGGCTGCTTAACGACCAAGCCTTTGCCAATGAGTGGGTCCGCCAACGCGCGGCGCGCCGAGGGAAATCCTCCCGTGCACTCGACATGGAGTTGAAAGACAAAGGTGTGGCCTCCGCAGTGCGCGCCGAGGCAGTATCTCAACTGTCTGAAGACGATGAGCACGAGATTGCCCACGGCATCGCCGAAAAGAAGGCGCGCTCCGTGAAAACCGTGCCCGACGACCGCGCCGAATACGACAAAGTGCTACGCCGCATCGTGGGGGCTCTGGCCCGCCGCGGTTTCCCCAGCGGGATGAGCTTCAGCATCTCGAAGCAGGTACTGGACCAGCGTATTGAGGAGCTGGCCTAGCCACTTCGCCGGGGTGGTGGTTATTCGTCGGGTGTGTCCACTCGTCGATAGCCTGGCGCACGCCAGTCGACATTGACGTTGTCTTTGGTGTCGATGCCCTGGTCCTTCGCCTCGGGGACACGAGCAAAGATGTTGCGGCGGGCCCTGCCTGCACGCAGCTGGCGCTCAATGCGCACCGCTAGTTCGGACAGCGACCAGTTAATCAGAATCATCACGGTGGCCACCACGGCTAGGGACGCGAGGAAGTTCTGGTTAGCCGAGGCCGACTGGATACCAGAGCGCACAATTTCCACATAGCCAATCTGGTAGCCCAGAGCCGAGTCCTTCAACGCGATCACCATCTGGGCGATCAACGCCGGCAACATCGCAGCCACCGATTGGGGCAACAGGATCGTCCACACGGTCTGTCGGTGAGACATGCCCAAGGCGCGCGCCGCCTCAGTCTGACCTTTCGGCAGAGACCTGATTCCCGCGCGCAGGATTTCCGCGATCACCGACCCGTTGTACAGGGTCAACGCGAACACCACTGCGGAAAAGGCGAGCTGCCGCGGATGTGTCAGGTTATACACCGCGAAAAGCTGGTAGGCGAAAATCATCAGCAGCAAGACGGGGATGGCGCGGAAGAACTCCACCACGATTCCGCAGATCCAACGCACCGCGCGGTTTTCGGACAGCCTTCCCAGGCCGAAGACAACACCGAAAATAGAGGCCAGAACGATACTGAATACCGCGGCTTTGATCGTGCCCCATAGGCCCGGCAGAAGGTAGGTGGTCCACGTGTTGGCCTGGAGGAACGGCAGCCACTTGTTCTTTTCTAGCTGGCCGTTTTCGGCCAATTTGGACAGGACCCACCAGAGCACGAGGGCGAGAATGACCAAGGTGACCGCGGTGAGAATCCGATTGATGCGGCGGCCTTGTGGGCCGGGTGCATCATAAAGAACTGTTGCGCGTACAGACATTATTTCTTCACCGCCAGACGGTCAGAGAGTTTTCCAAGGGCCAGGCCCATGGGAAGAGTGAGGATGATGAAACCAAGAGCAAATACGCCGAAGATGATGAATAGCTGGTTGGCGTGGAACTCGATGGTGGACTTCATCAGAAAGGATGCTTCGGCGACGCCGATCACTGAGGCAATCGTGGTGTTCTTTGTCAAAGCGATCAAGGTGTTACCCAGAGGCACGATTGCTGCGCGGGTCGCCTGCGGAAAAATGATGAGCGAAAAGATCTGGCCGAAATTTAGGCCGAGGGATCTTGCCGCCTCTGCTTGTCCAAAGTCGACAGTATTGATGCCACTGCGCAGGGACTCCGCGACGAAGCAGGACGTGTAGAGGATGAAACCAAGTACTGCGAGGCGAAAGTTCTGGTCGGCCAAAAACGTCGAGGATTCGCGGCTGGCCAGCTCCAACCCTAGGTTCTGGTACAAGCCGAAGGAGCAAAACAGGATGACCAGCGTCAGGGGAGTATTGCGCACCGTGTTGATATAAAAACTGGCGATATTGCGCAATACACCAACGGGAGAGACGCGCATGGCGGTCAAAATGGTGCCGAGAATCATGGACCCAATTGCTGAGTAGATGGTCAGCTTGATGGTGGTCCAGAAGGCGGGCCAAAGATCTGGCAGGAGATCAGCCCATAATGCGTCCATGCGCGTTCTACCTTTCTAAGGGGTGGTCAATCTTTTACTGCTCGAGGAAAGACAAGTCGCCGGGCTTGTCCTGCTCGACGCCTTCGCCACCGTCAAGGTTGTCGTTGACGAAAGTGTCGAAGGAGCCATCGTCGTACATCGCCTGCAGTGCAGCATTGACGGCATCAACTGCTGCCTGGTCATCCTTGGTGACACCGATGCCATAGTGCTCGTTGGTGAACTCCTCGCCATCCTTTTCGAGAGCGACCAGTTTGAAATCGCCCGGGGACTGGGCAGAGTAACCGCCCAGGATGGATGCGTCGGTGGTCATGGCATCGACATTTCCTTGACGCAAGGCTTCGACACACGACGAGTAGGTGTCATACTCCTGGAGCTGAACACCGGGTAGCTCATCCTTCACCTTCTGTGCTGGGGTCGAACCGGTGACCGAGCAGAGGATCTTTCCATCCAATGCCTCCAGGCCGTCGATGTCGGAGTTATCAGCCTTCACAAGGAGCGCCTGGTGGGTCAAGGTGTACGGCCCGCCGAAGGACACGGACTCTGCGCGCGAAGCGTTGATGGAGTAGGTCGCAGCGATCATGTCCACCTCACCGTTTTGGATCAGCGTTTCGCGCTGTGCTGATGGGGTTTCGCGCCACTCGATGGTGGGTGCCTCCCAGCCGTTGTCCTCCGCGATGGAGTTCACCACGTAGGTGGCTACGTCCACATCGAAACCGGTCATGGAACCGTCGGGTTCGCGCAGGCCCAGGCCTGGCTGGTCGTACTTGGTGCCGATGGTTACCTGGCCAGACTCGATAGCGGCCAGCAGGCCAGCTCCGTCTCCTTCGGAGTCAGAGCCACAGGCAGCAAGACCGGCGGCGGTGGCGGACATGGTTGCAAAGAGTGCGAGGGTACGGATTGTGCGTTTCATTGTTGTCTCCTTTATGGGGGTGTGTTAGTGGGGCAAGATTTTTCCGAGGAAGTCTCGAGCGCGATCGGATGATGGGTTGGTGAAGAAGGATTCTGGGTCTGTGTCTTCCACAATTTCGCCATCAGCCATGAAGAGGATGCGGTCGGCGGCTTTTCTGGCAAAGCCCATCTCATGGGTGACCACCATCATGGTCATGCCGCCTTCGGCGAGTTTGGCCATGACATCGAGTACCTCACCGACCATCTCTGGGTCGAGAGCGGAGGTGGGTTCGTCGAAAAGCATCAACTTGGGATCCATGGCCAGTGCTCGCGCGATCGCGACGCGCTGCTGCTGCCCGCCGGAAAGCTGGGCGGGATACTTTTCTGCCTGGTTGGCGATGCCCACGCGGTCAAGCAGTTCCATCGCGCGCTTGTCCGCATCGGCTTTGGACGTTTTGCGGACTTTGCGTGGACCGAGGGTGACGTTGTCTTTGATGGTCAGGTGTGGGAACAGGTTGAACTGCTGGAAGACCATTCCCACATCTGCTCGGAGGTTGGCAAGCTGCTTGCCTTCTTCGGGAAGGGGGTGGCCATCGATTTCGATGACACCGTCCTCGATGGTTTCGAGGCGGTTGATCGTACGACACAGGGTGGACTTACCCGATCCAGATGGGCCAAGCACGACGACGACCTGCCCGCGGGGGACATCAAGGTCGATATTTTTCAGCGCGTGGAAGTCATCAAAGTACTTCTGCACGCCGTGCATTCGAATCATGGGGATGTGCCCTGAGCCACCGCGGGCGGGGAAAGTGTCCTGCGTCATTCCAATATGTTTACTGGATCACAGTGCTGATGGGAATCGAATGGGAAGAAAAGATGAGTGAGGGTAGAAGAAACCAGCAAAAAGCCACGTGGGTCGGGGGTAGCCGCTCGTATTAGGTGCCCTTGCTTAGGGGCGCTAGAATGCCCAACGTGTTCAGCGAAAAAGTACAGGAAAACCGTACGTATGAAGTCCGCACCTTCGGGTGCCAGATGAACGTGCATGATTCGGAACGGCTTGCCGGCATGCTCGAGGAATCTGGCTACACGGCAGCAGGCGAGGGGGAAGAACCTGACCTCGTTGTTTTCAATACCTGCGCGGTCCGCGAGAACGCGGACAAACGGCTCTACGGTTCCCTCGGGCAGCTGAAGAACACGAAGGCGGCTCACCCGGGCATGCAGATTGCTGTGGGTGGATGCTTGGCACAAAAAGATCGTGACACCGTCGTCGAAAAGGCGCCGTGGGTCGATGCTGTTTTCGGTACCCACAATATTTCTGCGCTGCCTGCGCTGCTCGAGCGCGCACGCCACAACGACGAAGCGCAAGTGGAGATCGTCGAGTCACTCGAGGCCTTCCCCTCTGTGCTGCCGGCGAAGCGCGAATCCGCCTACGCGGGCTGGGTGTCCATCTCTGTCGGGTGCAATAACACCTGCACTTTCTGTATCGTGCCGAGCCTGCGTGGCAAAGAAATCGACCGCCGCCCAGGCGAGATCCTTGCAGAGGTTCAGGCCCTCGTGGACCAAGGGGTGTCTGAGGTCACTCTCTTGGGCCAGAATGTCAACGCCTATGGCGTGAACTTCGCCGACCCAGACATGGAGCGAGACCGCAGCGCCTTTTCCAAACTGCTGCGCGCCTGCGGTGACATTGAGGGACTTGAGCGCGTGCGTTTTACCTCCCCGCACCCGGCGGAATTTACCTCCGATGTGATTGATGCGATGGCGGAAACTCCGAACGTCTGCCCGCAGCTGCACATGCCTTTGCAGTCCGGTTCCGACAAGGTGTTGAAGGACATGCGTCGCAGCTACCGGTCGAAGAAGTTCTTGGGCATTCTCGACGAGGTACGTGAGAAAATCCCGCACGCGTCCATCACCACAGATATCATCGTCGGCTTCCCGGGGGAGACCGAAGAAGATTTCCAGGAAACCCTTGACGTTGTGCGCCGCGCCCGGTTCACCAGCGCATATACCTTCCAGTATTCTCCGCGCCCGGGCACGCCTGCGGCGGAGATGGAGAACCAGATCCCCAAGCATGTCGTCCAGGAACGTTTCGAGCGTCTCGTGGCGCTGCAAGATTCCATCTGCCTGGAAGATAATCAGGCGCTCGTCGGCACGCGCGTAGAACTACTCGTGCAGGAAGATGGGCGCAAGAATGACGCAACTCACAGGATGTCTGGGCGTGCTCGTGACGGCCGGCTGGTGCATTTCGCGGTCGAAGGCAATATCGACGCCGCTGGTTCTGTGCGCCCAGGCGACATCGTGGAAGTCGAGGTAACGGACGCGAAGTCCTACTTCCTCATCGCGGACGCGGGAATCATTAGCCATCGCCGCACGAAGGCGGGCGACAATCATGCTGCAGGAGCGGTGCCGACGACCGCCCCAATCGGTGTTGGGCTGGGGCTACCCACGGTAGGTAAACCAGCTGAACCCGCGCCGTCGTCGGGATGCTGCTAAACCGCCACCGCTGCGTAGAATACGGCTGTTTCGCGGGTGTGCGATAGAATAGCCCACCAGTACTACAGGCATTCGTGAATTGAGGCGCAAACTCTGTGACCACCCCACCTGAAGGACAGCACAACCGCAGCACGGCTGAAGCTCTGGCGAAGCAAGAGCGCAAAGTAGCCGGTGTGATGGAGATGGGCAACCTGCGCTGGGTGCTCGCTGGCTGCATTCTCGTCTTCGTCATCGCTTTGCTGCTGCCATTTACAGGCGGGCATTCCGGGCTGGAGGTCTTGGCATACACTGAGGCCTCGCGTGCGGATGTCAAGATCACCGAGAACCTCTTTGTCTGGGTGGGCACCCTTGGCGTCGTTGTGTTCGGGCTGATTACCGTGATCACCCGCAAGTCCACCCCGTTCCTGCTGACGTGGGCGTTGACCACGATCGCGCTGATCGAAGCACTGCTCGCTATCTGGTTGCGCCAGACCTCCGAGGGGTATACGACAGCCTTCGGGCTGTACCTGGCGATCGCCGTGGTCGTCGTCGCGGAGGTCGTGTGCGTCATGCTGGCCACGCGCCGCAGCCCAGAGCAGCAGGAGATTGCCCGCCAGCGCCGCTCAGTCGATGACACCGACGAGGTAGGCAGGGCTCAGCTCTCCGCCTCTAGCCGCGCAGCAGAGGAGACGGGCGAGGTACCCGCAGCCCTTGTCGACGATCGCCGCGCGAAAGCTGCGGAACGTCACCGCCGCCAAGGTCTCTAGCTCTCCACTTTCTGCCAGGCGGTTGTTGCTGAGATGACCTCGTCGTGAAGCACCGCGTGGAGGGAGGCGATCTCGGGAACGCCGGCGGGGTAGGAGGTATAGCCCACGCGGGCTTCGGGCCAACGCAGTTGCGCGTGGCTGATGGCACTCATCATGACGGCCCGGGCCAACCCTTTGCCACGCCACTGCTGGCGCACATAGGTAGCCCCGAGCTCAACGACGCTGGCTTCCGCGCCGGCAAATCGGGTCACCTCGCTAAAAGCGACCACGGTGGTGGGGTCGTCCGGATCCGTGAGGTAGGCGCTGATCTGCTCGCCCTGTTTGTCGGCAAGCCGCCCCGATGCCTGGGAGATCCTCAGCGGAGTCCATTCGATGGTGTCCATGATCAGGCTGCCGCGTGGCAGGTTCTCGGAAGCCAAGCGGTACATGTCAGACATAGAACCCCGCACAGGCTCGTCGAAATTCATGTCGTAGGCCAGCTGCACGGCCGCGCCGTGTGGGCCTTCCTGGTCTGCGGCCGCCGCTAAGTCCAGCTTTGCCTGGTATTCGAGGTAAGCGCGCTGATACCCGGGCACCTCGGGCCCCGGCTGGTCGGGCGCGTGGGTGATCCACAGCTGGCAAATCGGGCGCGCGGTGTCCGCAGCGAGCGTGTCGACGAGATCGAGCGCAGACTGCCACGCTTCACGCGCTTCAGCATCCAACCGTTCACCGGGCAGGGGAGCGATCGAGGAATCAAAGGTAATGTGCGCCTCGAGCACGCGAAGGTCCTCCAGCAAAGGCAGGGACACCATCACCCACACCACATAGTCCAGTGGTTCGCCCACATCGCCGGTCGACGGAACTTCGGGCAGCCCAAACCGACCTGTCGGGCGCGGGCCCGGGGGCGTTGCACACAGGGCCAGCAACACGGCGTCCGATTCCGCGGAACCTTGCAACCGGGTAACCAGACGCGAAGCAGAGGTGCCGGACGTCGGATCGCCCGTGATGTCTTGAATGGACAGCGTGGAGGAGAAAGCGTAGGCGCTGACAGCTTCGGAGGGTGAAAGATCGCCGCCCGCCCCAGGAACAGGGCGGGCGAGAACTACGGGGTACAACAAGATTGCTTACTCGTCGATGGCCTTGGCGGCCACGTCGGCGAACTCCTGCCACTGCTGCGCCTGTTCGCGTAGTTCTGCGGCTTTCTTGTCTTTGCCTGCTGCCGCTGCCTGCTCGGCTTGCTGCTGCAGATCATCGGCCTTGGACTGGAATTGGTCCACGCGTGCCTGGGCCTCCGGGTCGGTGCGGCGCCAGCGGGACTCCTCGGCATCGCTCACGCGCTTTTCCACCGCAGAGATCTTGTCCTCATACTCGCGCACCTGGCCGCGTGGTACGTAGCCGATCTCTTCCCACTTCTCCTGCAGCTCGCGCAGTTTGTTCTTGGCCTGCTCGAGCCCGTTGGCAGGATCGATCAGCGGGTCGTATTCGGCCAGCAGCTTGTCCTTCGCCGCCGCGTTGGCTTCGAATTCGCGGTCGCGCTCGTCGTTCACCGCGTTGCGCGCGTCAAAGAAGTGGTCCTGGGCGGCGCGGAACTTGGCCCACAGTCTGTCATCGTCGCCACGTGGTGCGCGGCCGGCGGCCTTCCACTCGCTCATCAGGTCGCGGTAGGCGCGTGCGGTTTCGTTCCAGTCGGTCGAGTTCTGCAGGGCCTCAGCGCGCTCAACAAGCTCTTCCTTCTTCTTCTTGGCGGTAGCACGTGTCCGGTCCAGCTCAGCGAAGTGGGAACCACGGCGGCGGTTGAAAGCGTCACGGGCGCGCGAGTAACGCTTCCACAACTGGTCATCCGTCTTGCGGTCGATGCCGCGGATGGTCTTCCATTCCTCCAGGATCGCGCGGATCCGGTCACCCGCGGCCTTCCACTCGGTCGAGTTCTCAGCGATCTTTTCCGCTTCAGCGGCCAGCTCTTCCTTGCGCGCGATGGCAGCAGCCCGGCGCTGCGCCTTCGCTTCCTTTGCCTTCTCGCCGGCCTCGTCGGAATGCTCAATGATGGTAGCCAGACGCCTATCCAAAGCATCTAGGTCGCCGATCACAGCCTGCTCACCCAGGCCCGAGCGAAGGTGTTCTGCGGACTCGCGAATGGATGCGGCATCGTCAGGATGTGCCACCAGGCGCGCCTCGAGCAGCTCCACTTCGGTGGCAAGATCGTCGAAAAGCCTGCCGTAGTGCGCCAAGCCTTCCTCGCGCGTGCCGGCCTGCCAGGACCCGATGGCGCGCTCATTGCCACCCTGGGTGACGTAGACGGTGCCGTCATCGTCGATACGCCCAAACTTCGTGGGATCGGTCGGCTCCGGCGCGGTCACCGGGACCGGCGACGGGGTAGGACGGTGCGTTCCTGCCCCCGGGAGAGGACCTGGCTTCGGGCCACGCTTCGCCATCGCCGCTGGTGAGGGAGCCGCGTTGGTGCCTGGCTTGTCAGAAGGCTGTGGGGAAGGAGGCGACGGTGTAGTCATGGGATGCGTCCTTTTCTGGTCTCTCGCCGCGCGACACGGCTGCCTGGAAGTATGTCTATTAAACATACCGTTAGATGCATGTCAATGTCAGCAAATGTTCACCGGAATCCGGCTTTAGTTATAACCCCGGTGAGGGTGGCTGGCTAGGGTAGAAGCGTGAACACCCCAAATCTGCTTGTCGTACCCGGCAGCCCTGCGCTGGTGCGCGAGCTCGCCCCAGCTGATCCCGCCAGCCACAGGTTGCGCCGGTCGGTCGCGCAGGCGCTTTCGCTTATCGACGATCGCCCCTGCCAGATCATCGGCAGCGGGGATCCGCGGTGGGCAACGCAGCATGTTGGTTCCTTCGCGGCCTGGGGCGCCCCACAAGTACACGTTGGTCACGGCACCAATTTGGCCGAGCTTGTTGCCCGCTACCTGCTTGGTTCTCGCGCTAACGCGCGCACCACGTTTCGTTCAGAGTTGTCTCCTTTGAACCCGGAGGCGGTGACGGTGCTGGTTCTTGATGGCCCAGCAGGACTCACAGCGCGGGCCCCGCTGGCGCTGATTGATGGTGCGGCGCGGGTACACGAACAGTGTCAAGAACTTTTAGCCGGCGACCTCACTGCGCAGTTCGATGCCGACTCTTTGGCGCACGCCGGCGTGATCGAGCCTGATCTATGGCTGCAATTGGTACAACTGCGCCCTACTCACGCAGAATTACTGGATGTGGATGACACCTTAGGTGTCGGACGGTATGTGGCTTTATGGGAGGTGCAGGCATGACAACCCCAATCGCTGTGGTGGGGCCAACTGCCTCAGGAAAATCGGCTCTAGGTATCACGCTGGCACACGAACTGGGCGGCGAGGTGATCAACGTAGATTCCATGCAGCTTTACCGCGGTATGGATATCGGCACCGCCAAACTGCCCGTGGAGGAACGTGAGGGCATCCCGCACCACCTCTTGGACATCTGGGAGGTCACCCAGACCGCTTCGGTGGCGGACTTCCAGCAACGTGCGGTGCGCACCGTCGATAGCCTTCTTGAGCGTGGCGTCACCCCGATCTTGGTCGGAGGGTCCATGTTGTATGTCCAATCGCTCGTGGACGCCTGGGAGTTTCCGCCCACGGACCCAGCGGTGCGCGCGACCTACCAGGCACGTCTGGAAGACATCGGGATCGATAATCTACACGCGGAGCTCGCCGCGATCGACCCAGAGGCCGCAGCCATCATCGAAGACAAAGATCCGCGGCGTACCGTCCGTGCCTTGGAGGTCATCCAACTCACCGGCAAGCCTTACAAGGCCTCCCAACCACCCAAGGACGCACCTCCGCGGTGGGGCACCCGTCTGCTTGGCCTGCGCACGCAATCTGAGTGGTTGAACCCGCGCATCGAGAAGCGCACGCATCAGATGTTTGAGCATGGGCTTATCGACGAGGTCCGCACGCTTGTCGACGACCACGGCCTCGTCGCACACTCCACCGCTGGACGCGCCATCGGATATGCGCAGGTACTAGATATGTTTGCCGGTGAGCTCAGCCACGAGGAAGCCGTGGAACGCACCGTCACAGGTACGCGACGTTATGTGCGCCGCCAACGCTCCTGGTTCAACCGGGATAAGCGCATCACATGGCTGGACGCAGCCGGCGATGATGTCACAGGTGAGGCGCTCAGCGCGCTGCAGTGACCCGCAGCGGGTCTATTTGTTGCCGGGGCCCAGTCGGCGGGCGGCGCGGCGAGCATCGTGCCAGGACATCGCCAGCTCAGCCGCGCGCTCATCGGTGACCGCCAGCAGCCTTTCCAATGTCGCCCTCGTCAAAGACGGATCGGCCAAGTGGGCGTCGATACGCGAAACAAACCTGCGCGCAGAGCTGGCCCGCAGCTGAAACTCCTCGATCGCCGGCTCATCCGCATTAGGCTGCGCCAAAGCGGGGTAGTAGAGCGTGCGATCAGCAATCGACTCCGTATCGGTGCCGTGTAGGAAAGTGTCGTAAGCATCCAAGGTATCGGTGATGTCCGCTCGCGAAATAGCCAAGGAGGTGCGCAGCGACGCCACCTCAGGGGTATCGCGCCGGGGCCAGAAAAACCAGATGGCCACCGCGATGATGACCATCACGGTGATGGCCAGGTTGAACCGAGAGATCACCAAAACGAGGGCCGCCAGCGCAATAATGCTGGTCAGCCCACGTCGACTATCCCCAGGTCCCATAACTGTTTTAGTGCCCGCCGCATCCGCAGCTGCCACCGCAGCCACCACACCCGGCAGGTGCGATGAGCGAACCGGTAAGCAATGCAGAACCAGCGATCACGTTATCGCGCTGCGGCAGGTCACCATCTGGCAGACAGACGTCGAAGGGGAAGGCCCCATCTACTGAGGCATGGATGAAGCGCTGCCCCGTCAGCTGATTGTTGCGGTACTCCGCTTCCAAGACGCGCGCGGAGAACAGCGCCGCGGCATCAGGTGCGACGGCACCGTTGCCATCGGCGACGGCCTGCGCCCCTGGGGATTCGATCACGCCGAGGTCCCGGCCGGTCGTCGACAAGAACTCCTCGGCGGTGGCGTAGGTCTGCGCCTCAATCGCCAGAGCTGTCACGCCAAGCTCCTGCCATTGCTGAGTATCCTCGTCCGCGATGAGCGGGCCTTGTGCAAGGTTCACCGTTACATTGGCGATGACATTGCCGAAGGGGTCCAGAATTTCGCAGAACGCCACAACATCGTTGAGCATGGTCACGTGCGCGTTGGTGCGGGTGGTGGAGTCAAAACCTGCGTAGGTGGCGAAGGGCTCGACCGCCAGAATGTTGATCTGTGCACCTGACCCATCGTTGAACTGGATCAGCTGACCGCCGCGGACTTCGCCGGTGACTGCCAGGTTATTTGTTGCAATCGCTGCTTCGACGGCATCTTGCCATTTCGGGTACTTCAGGCCGATGCTTTTCAGGTCACTACTCATACCGGATTACTCTACCGCCAAGCAGCGCCAAGGAATAGAACTGGGCAGGTATTGGTTAAAGTAAGGAAGAGCTATCGCACCGATATTTACGTTGACCTACATTAAGGATTGAATGAACCAAGTGCCGAATGAGAACCAGACACACGACGAACTTCTTGCTCAAGCGTTCCGCGACAATCAGCCGCAGCCGAGCGCAGCAGGCAGCGCAGTAGATACGGACGCGCCGACCGTCGGTGAACTGGACCTGGAGGCCCGTAATGCTTTCCGACGAGTGGAGCGCTCAGACTCTGTCCGCTCACGCGACGCCGAGGACATCTACGAGGTGGAGTACCGCAAACTCCGCCTGGAGCAAGTCGTCTTGGTGGGGGTGTGGACCGAGGGCACAACCGCGGAAGTGGAAGCCAACATGGCCGAACTTGCGGCGCTGACCGAAACGGCGGGCGCTGAAGTCGTCGAAATGCTATACCAGAAGCGCGACAAGCCGGACCCGAGCACCTTCATCGGCTCCGGCAAGGTGAAGGACCTGCGCCAGATCGTGGAGGCCACGGGCGCAGATACCGTGGTCTTCGACGGCGAGCTCTCGCCCGGGCAGCTGGTCGCGCTGGAGGAAGCGCTAAATACCAAGGTGATTGACCGCACCATGTTGATCTTGGACATCTTTGCGCAGCACGCGCAGTCCAAGGAGGGTAAAGCGCAGGTCTCGCTGGCGCAGATGCAGTACCTGTACACCCGCACCCGTGGTTGGGGCGGCAACCTGTCGCGCCAGGCGGGTGGTCGTGCCGGTTCCAATGGTGGCGTGGGTTTGCGCGGCCCCGGTGAGACGCGGATTGAGGCCGATCGTCGCCGCCTGCGCACGGACATGGCGAAGATCCGCAAGGAACTGGCGTCGATGAAAACTTCGCGCGAGGTGAAGCGTTCTCGTCGACAAGCATCCACTTTGCCGCAGATCGCGATCGCGGGATACACGAACGCGGGCAAGTCTTCGCTGATCAACGCGATGACAGACGCGGGCGTGCTGGTGGAAGACGCACTTTTCGCGACGCTGGACCCTGCCACGCGTAAGGCGGAGCTTGCCGATGGCCGCTCCATCGTCATCACCGACACCGTCGGTTTTGTCCGGCACCTGCCCACGCAGCTGATCGAGGCGTTTAAGTCCACCTTGGAGGAGGTCCTCAACGCGGATTTGATGTTGCACGTGGTGGACGGCTCTGATCCATTCCCGCTGAAGCAGATCGATGCGGTCAACACCGTGATCTCGGATATCGTCCGGGACACGGGCGAGCAGGCGCCACCGGAGATCATCGTGGTCAACAAGATCGATCAGGCTGATCCCTTGACCCTGGCGGAGGTGCGTCACGCCCTAGCAGACACACACAACCTCGTGTTTGTCTCTGCACTTACGCGCGAGGGCATCGACGAGCTGGAAGCGCGCATCGAACAGTTTCTGAACACGCTGGACCGGCATGTTGAGCTGCTCGTGCCCTATACCCGCGGCGATGTTGTCTCGCACGTACACGACGAGGGCACGGTGCGTTCCGAAGAGCATCATGCGGAGGGAACGCTTATCGACGTGCGCCTGCCCCATGTTCTGGCGGAGCAGTACGCGGAGTTTGTGGTCGACGAGGAATCCGACGATTAACCTGCGGGCCCAGCGCACCCCCATATAGTCACACAATTCTTGATTTCCCGCCTGAAGGGCAATAATGAAGATTCGTGACTAATAAATTGGGCTGGGACCTCCACGGCGACGGTAAGAAAATTCTTCCAGGGGCAGTAGTTGCCCCCAACGAGCGGCTGAACTGGCCACGCACCATCGGCATCGGCATGCAACACGTAGTTGCGATGTTCGGTGCCACCTTGTTGGTGCCAACCCTGACAGGTTTTCCTGTCAACACGACGCTGCTGTTCTCCGGCCTGGGCACGATCATCTTCCTCTTAATCACCAGGAACCGGCTGCCCTCCTACCTGGGCTCGTCGTTCGCCTTCATTGCGCCGCTGAGCGCGTCGGCGCAGTACGGTATTGAAGCGCAGATCACCGGTGTATTCTTCACCGGCATCGCGCTGATCATCGTTGGCTTCATCGTGAAAGCCGCAGGCAAGCGCGTCATCGATGCTGTCATGCCTCCCGCGGTCACAGGCGCCATCGTGGCGTTGATCGGGTTTAACCTAGCGCCCACGGCGGTATCTAATGTGGAGACGCAGCCGCTGGTTGCGGCCGTTACCCTCGTAACCATCATCGTCTTTACCGTGGCAATGCGCGGCATGGCCACCCGCTTGGCCATCCTGATCGGCGTGGTCGTCGGCTGGGTCTTCGCGGCGCTGACCGGCAACCTTGCCGACGATGCCGCTGAGACTATTGCCCAGGCGCCGTGGATCGGGTTGCCGACCTTCCACACCCCCAACTTTGACCCCGCTGTGGCCGTGCCGGCGGTGCTTGTCACTCTGCCGGTGATCGTCGTGCTGATCGCAGAAAACGTCGGCCACGTCAAGGCCGTCTCCGAGATGACGAAGGCTGACCTCGATGATCTGGCCGGCGATGCCCTGATTGGCGACGGCATTGCCACGACCTTGGCCGGTGGTTTCGGCGGCTCCGGTACCACGACCTATGCCGAAAATATTGGCGTGATGGCCGCAACGCGTGTGTATTCCACCGCTGCGTACTGGGTGGCTGCCATTTTCGCTATCGCGCTGGCGTTCATTCCGAAGTTCGGTGCGCTGATCTTCACCATTCCCGCCGGCGTATTGGGCGGGGCCTGTCTGGTGCTGTACGGGCTGATCGGCATGCTCGGCGTGCGCATCTGGCAGGACAATAACGTCAACTTCAATAACCCCGTCAACCTGACTGCTGCAGCAGTGGCGATGGTCGTGGGCATCGGCAACCTGTCGTTGACCATTGGTGGGGTACCGCTGGAGGGCATCGCCTTGGGTTCGGTGGGCATCATCGTTGTGTACCCAATCATGAAGTGGGCTTACACCACCCTGGGCGAAGGCCAGCAGCACGCCCGGTTCTAGCACACAAGAAAACGACCACCTAGGAAAGCCAGGTGGTCGTCGTTAAGCGTGGACCTTAAGCGTCGAGGTCCGACTCAATTAGTGCAGCGATCTTGTTGACGGCTTCCTCGTTGTCGGAGGAGACGATGACCTCATCGCCCTGCTCAGCGCCAAGGGCCATGATCATCAGCGAGGACGCGGCATCCGCCTCTTCGTCCTCATCGGAAGCGAGGACGATCAAGATCTCGTCGTCATACTCGCCAGCTGCCTCAGCGATTACGGTGGCGGGGCGGGCGTGCAGCCCGACCGAAGAACCAACCTTTACGGTTTTGGATGCCATGAGAATAATTTCCTTTCGTTAGTTGATCTGGGTCAAGTCTAGAAGATTATGCGGTGACTGCGGAGGATTCTTGTGAATTGTTGTGCACTCCGTTTTCCGCTGCTTCCTCGACGGCACGGTTTGGCCAAAACTGCTTGAGCGCGAGGACCGCCACGGTCGAGGTTGCGATGCCTGCTGCCAGGGCGATCAGTGCTCCCCACCACGGGTTGATGGCGAACAGCACGAAGATACCGCCGTGTGGTGCGCGCGAGCCCACACCGAGGGCCATGGACACCGCGCCGGTGACAGCGCCGCCGGCCATCATGGAAGGGATCACGCGCAGGGGATCTGCTGCCGCGAATGGGATCGCGCCCTCGGAGACGAATGACAGGCCCAGCAGCCATGCGGACTTACCGTTTTCCTGCTCCGCCGGGGTGAACAGCTGCTTGCGGATGAACGTAGCGATGGACAAAGCAATCGGCGGAACCATACCGGCGAGCATGACCGCAGCCATGATCTGGTAGCTGGCCTCCGTACCGGCGGACAGTCCAGCGGTACCGAAGAGGTAGGCAGCCTTGTTTACTGGGCCACCCAGGTCCAAGCACATCATCAGGCCGATGATCAGGCCCAGAAGAATAGCCGAAGAACCGGACATGGAGTTCAGCCAATCGGTCAGCCCAGTCATTAGTGCCTCGAGTGGGCGGCCGAGCAGCAGGAACATCGCCAAGCCGACGATCAGCGAGGTCAGCAGCGGGATGATGACCACAGGCATCAGTGAGCGCAGCCACGCAGGGACCTTCCAGTTGCCAATCCAGTGGGCGACAACACCGGCCAGAATACCCGTGATCAAGCCACCGATGAAGCCTGCTCCCAGCATGACTGAGATAGCACCGCCGACGAAACCAGGCGCGATACCCGGACGACCGGCCAGCGAAAATGCGGTATAGCCCGAGAGCGCTGCGACGACGAAGCCCATCGCGGCTTGGCCAATCGCAAACATCACAGCGCCCAAGTAGAGCGCTAGACCAGAACGGTCGAAGACCACGGTGGCGCCGTCGACAAGCACCTCATTGCCAGGCAGGTTCGATAGCGAATAGCCGGTGGAAATAGCCTGCCAGCCGTTGGCGACGTCATAACCGCCGATAAGGAATCCCAGCGCGAGCAACAACCCGCCGGCTGCGACGAAAGGCACCATGTAGGACACGCCCGTCATCACTGCCTGTTGGATGCGCTTTGGCCAGCTTTCTTCGCTGCTCGAGGAGCCCGATTGCGCGGAGCTGGCGGTGCCGTCCGCTACGACCCGTCGTGCGTTGGGATCCTTCGCGGCGGCCAACGCCTCGTCCAGCATGGCGTCGGGCTCATTGATTCCCCGCTTCACCGGGGTTTGAATAAAGGGCTTGCCGGCGAAGCGCTCCTTGTCGCGGACTGCAACATCGACGGCGAAAATGACGGCCTCCGCCTTCTCGATGATCGCAGGATCAAGCTGCTCTCCACCGGAGGAGCCTTGCGTTTCGACGACAAGGTGCACGTCCTCACGCTTGTCCGCAGCTTGCTGGAGTGCATCGGCTGCCATATAGGTGTGGGCGATACCGGTGGGGCAGGCGGTCACGGCAACGATCGTCGGCGCGACGCTTGCCGGAGCGGGTGCGGTCTCTGCAGGCGTGCTTGGAGCAGCGGCCGTCGAGGTAGACTTCGACGACTTTTTCTCCGCGTTGGTGACCGCGAGCACCGCTTCGACAATGTCGTCGTTGGTGGAAGCTGCCCGCAGCTTGTCGATGAAGTCACCACGAACGAGGGCGCGCGCCAGCTTGGAGAGGATCTTCATGTGCTCCTTGCCGCCACCTTCAGGTGCGGCAATGAGGAAGACAAGTTCGGCATCCCCGTCTGGGCCACCAAAGTCAACGGGGCGGGACAGTCGGGCGAACGCCAACGTGGGTTGGCTGACGGCAGCGGAGCGACAGTGGGGGATAGCCACTTGGCCATTCACCCCGGTGCCTGCTTTGCTTTCGCGTTCGTAGGCGTCAGCGGCAAGCTGTGCAGCATCCGAGGAACGCCCGGCGGCGGCGACGGTGTCGGCGAGGTGGGTGATGACGTCGCGTGGTGTCGTATCGAAGTCGACATCAAGGCTGACGAGGTTTGACGTAATTAATGAGTCACTCATCGTAGGTCCTTGCTTTCAGAATGGACAATGGTTCGGATAGTTGTTTCAGAAAAATTCACAAGATCAGGACCGGGGATTTCCGTCCCGGGAAGGCCAGCCGCGGCAGAACCGTAGGCCACCGCCCAGCCCAAAGACTCGGCATAATCCAGACCGTGCGACCGAGCGCGGAGATAGCCTGCCAGCGAGCAATCGCCCGCACCGACCGTGGACACCACCTGTGTTGGCGGTGGAGTAGCAACCCACGCACCGTCGGAGGTAATCAGCGCTGCACCGGCACCGCCTAGAGTGAGCAAAATTTCGGAGACACCCTTATCCAGCAGTGGCCTGGCTGCGTCGAGGGCCGGTCCGAAATCACCGGACTCTGCTTGTCTTTCGATGTCCTCACCATCAAACCCGGTGAGCTGACCCAGCTCGATCCCATTGGGTTTCAGCAATGTGGGAGCGCAGTCTTCTAGCCGCTCACCAAGGGCTTGCAGGGGCGCATCAGAAGTATCGACGGCAACGAGGGCGTCAGGGTTAGCGTCGATGCACTTAGCGACGAGGATGGCGTACCAATCCAGCGGTGCGCCGGGAGGAAGGGAACCGGACATGACGATGGCCGAGCCGTCAGCGGCAGCGTCGACCACGATGTTTTCAATCTCGCGGAGGTGATCGTCGTTAAGCTCCGCTCCTGGTTCGTTGAGCTTGGTGGTGGTGCCGTCTGGTTCGGTGACGGCCGTGTTGGTGCGCACCGACCCGGGGATGGGAACATTGGTAAAGGGGACCTTTGCAGCCCGGACGAGGGCGACGAATGGGTCATTATCTGCGGCAGGGAAGAGTGCGCGGGTCTCCACGCCGCCGCGGTGTAGTGCGTTGGCGACGTTCACGCCTTTGCCGCCGGCGCTGCGTTGTGCGTGGGTGGGGCGTTGGACCTCTCCACGTTTCAGTGGGTCTGCGAGACTCAGTGTTGCGTCGATGCTGGGATTAGCAGTAAGCGTCAGAATCACGGTCGTGGTTCCTTTTCTGTTGTGATGTTTCTGGCCGAAACCACTACTCGTGGCTGGTGGCACATCGGCCTCTGCCAATAAGTATGCCCGATCGTTTCCGATCGGGCAATGGTTTATGGGGAACATTCACACAAAACTGTGGAATTGTGTCTGAATTAACATTGTTTTCATTCGGCGAGGAGGACGTCGATGCCCTGCTCGCGTAGATCAGCGATGAAGGACTCCGGTGCATCGGCATCGGTGATGATTGCATCGACCTGATCCAGCGAAGCGAAACTCACCAGGTAATCGTTTCCGAGTTTTGTAGAGTCACACAGGACGACGACCTGGCGGGCGTTGGTGACCATCGAGGACTTCACCGCAGCTTCTTGTGCATCGGCGGTGGAGAGGCCATGGTCGATGGTCAGTGCGTTCGTGCCAATGAACGCGACTTCCGCGCGCATCAGTGCCAGGGTGCGCAGCGCTGTATCGCCAACCACCGCCTGGGTGATGGCGCGAACGCTTCCCCCAAGAAGCTGGACATTGTCCAGGCCTGCGCCGGAGAGTTCCAAAGCGATCGGCAGTGAGTTGGTGACGATCGACCACGTCTTGGCGTCGGGGTGTTCGGTCATCAAGTCCGCCAGCCCATTGATCGTTGTGCCCGCATCGAGGAAAACCCCGCCTCCACGGGATGGCAAGAACTTCATCGCCTCACGGGCGATTGCCGACTTTGCGGTAGGCGATGACCGGAAGCGGGTATCCAGGGGGAACTCGGTGGTGAGGAAGGATTGGCTCGCCACCGCACCGCCATGGACGCGGTGGACCACGCCCTCGCGGTCTAGGACCGCGAGGTCTCGGCGGATGGTTTCCGCCGTTACCTCAAATTTTTGGGCCAGTTCCGTGACATTGACCCGCCCTTCCACAGCGGTCAATGACGCGATCTGTCGCCGACGTTCCTCTGCATACATTGGGGCCTCCGAGCAAACTGCGTGCTGAAAATGGATATTACCTTTCGTCCAGTATTCCAAACTTTCGCTGCCCGAGAATGTGAGTTGGTGCCCGAATGCCCCCGTCAGGGTGTACTGGACGGACACATGCTAAGAGGAAGTCGGCGATTATGGGGGACCAATAGAACCGTCGATTAACCCCGCCTACGGGGCATGAAAGCGCGGGCCAAGCCAAGGTGGGCTGAAGCGCGTTAAGAGAGGTGGAAAAGGATTGTGCGAGATTAGAGGGTGCGCATCACGGAAACGACGCGTCCCATAATCTGGGCTTCGTCTCCCTTGATGGGTGCGAAAGCATCATTGTGGGGGAGGAGCCACACACCCGTGGAATCACGGTGAAATTCCTTGACGGTGGCCTCGTCGTCAAGCAATGCGGCGACGAAATCGCCCTCCTCGGCGACTGGCTGTGCCTTGACGACGACCCAATCCCCGTCGAGGATGCCGGCGTCCCGCATTGATTCGCCAACGACCTGAAGCATATAAAGCTCACCATCGCCCACGATGTCAGTGGGCATGGGGTAATACTCATCGATATTCTGCTCAGCGAGGAGGGGGTTGCCGGCGGCGATGCGCCCGACCACGGGAACATAACTTGTTTGAACGGTGTTCTCCGGAACTTCGGTAGTGTCCTGTGACGTGTCCTTTTTCTTAGTCATGTTCGCGCTAGGGAAGTGGCGCAAGTCGACAGCGCGCGGCTTGTTCGGGTCGCGGCGCAGAAAGCCCTTCTTCTCTAGCTCTTTGAGTTGGTAGGCCACCGAGGAGGTCGACTGTAGGCCTGCTGCGTCACCAATTTCGCGAATGCTTGGTGGGTATCCCCGGAGGACGACGGCATCTTGAATCACTTCGAGAATGCGCTTTTGCCTAGCGGACAGGGTTGCGGGGTCTGGTTTCTTGGGGTCCGACTTCTTGCGGGCCATGGTTACTCCTAAGCGGGGTGGGGTCAGACGGACTGGGGCTGTCCGTAAAAGTTTCGTTACTACATGTGTACCACGAAACTGCAAGTTTGTTCGAGAAGACGGACAAACTATGGACAAAGTTTTCTCGCCGTGCTATAAATCGAACATAGAAGCTAATTCGAACATGTAAGCGAGGTTGGTGTTCGAGTTTGTCCCAATCGCTTCATACGATAGTCACACAATGAAAGGGAAGAAACTATGACGATCCAAGAAATCAACGTTAACACTGTACAGTGCCGCCCACGTGCCCACTCTATGGTGGTGCCTCCTGCGTCGGTATGGGATCTTAGCCCGACTGAAAGTGTCACGCATCGCACGAAGAGTGTTCGAACACTTCCCGGGAGGTATCGAACGGAGGGACGCTTAGGAGGTGTGAATCATCGAGAGGATGATGGAACCAGAAAGCAACTCGAAAATCGCCACGATTCCATCCGATCAATTCTTCTCGCTTCCTTCATGGGATTTAGCCTGATCGTTGGGGCAGCCATGGGTGGCGTGTTCGAAGATGCCCAGGTAGGCGATCAGGCCCCTGTCGATTACACGGCAGAAGTCCAAACTCTCGACCGCAGGTAGGAGTTCCGTTAGCGCTGGCAGCGAACTTGGCGGGGACCAGAGCCAAGGTGAAGCAGAGCAGGAGGAGACGGTAGAATTTGAACTGTGGGTTAACCACAGTGATCCCGCTTCCTCAATTCAGATAGGTTAGCTGCCAGTGCATTGCCCTTTTTGCCACAATGATTCCTCGCGTGTCATTGACTCACGCATTATCGATTATGGTGCCGCGATTCGTCGTCGGCGCGAATGCACGTCGTGCAACGGTCGATTCACCACGGTAGAAAAAGCAATTCTCACCGTCATTAAACGCAACGGCCTGTCTGAACCATTCAACCGCGACAAAGTTATTACCGGTGTGCGGCGCGCGTGCCAAGGGCGCGATGTATCCGACGACTCCTTGAAGCTGCTCGCCCAGGAAGTTGAAGAATCGATTCGCAGCCAAGGCAGTTCCCAAGTCAACGCCAATGACATCGGTTTAGCTATCCTCGAACCCCTTCGCGCACTTGACGAGGTCGCCTACCTGCGCTTTGCCTCGGTGTACAAATCCTTCGAAAGCGCAGACGACTTCGAATCAGAAATCAGGCTGATGCGGCGCCGCGACCGCGAATACTAATCAGCCCAGTTTGTCCACCATCTTCTGGATGCGCCGCTCAGACACCGGCTTTGGTGTGCCCAGCCTTTGAGCGAAAAGGCTCACCCGCAGTTCCTCGATTCGCCACAAAATGTCCTTCACCGCGCGCGATTTCTGCGCTGCAGGTGGGAGCCTTTTCAGCTTCGCATCAAGATAACGCTTGGCTGAGTCGACCACATCTTGGCGCTCCGCGTCGCGATCTGGGTCTATCGCCATGTCAGAAAGACGGATCTTGATCGCCTCCATATAGCGAGGCAGGTGCTGAAGATTCTCCGTACCATGCACCGTAATTGCATGCGGCGGTAAGAGGAACTTCAACTGTGCGTGCATATCGTCGATCGCAGGCCCTTCCCATTTCTCAAGTTCTGCGGCCACGTTGGCATATTCGACCAAACCGGGAGCGAGGGCGACGACGGACCGGCGTACCCGGCCCGCTACTTCTGGCTTGACCTTATTCAACAGCTCATCAAACTCAGCAGGAGTGCGCACAGGTCCACCGTGATCGAACATCAGATCACGAATTGCTGCTACCCGAGCATCTTCCACAAGCCCCTCGGCACCGCCATGCGGGTAATTGTCGACAGCAACCCGCTGGCGCAGCGGCAGTCCCTTCGTCATCTGTGAGGCCGATACAGAGATCTTGCGCAGCAACATGGTGAGCGTTGCAGTCACCATTGACTGCTCCGCCGCAGCCTTCGTCGGATGGACGGTCACCTTGACCCCGTCTGGTGTCGCCTCAAGAGCAGGGAAGGCCTCGACCTCGTTACCATCCACCTTCGTGGTGATAGTTTCGGGGATCTCCCCAAGCGTGTCATCGGTCCACTCCCGCACAGCCTTCGACTCGGCCTTTCGCCCAGCCTTAGACATGGATGATTTAATTTGGCCTGCGCGTCGCGCCTGTAAAGCGCTGAGGTCCTTGTCGTGGTCGATGATCTTGCCACGTCGGTCCACAGCGGCAAACGTCATGCGCAAGTGGGGCGGCAGTGTTTCGGGACGGAAATCGGAACCATTGATACCAGCGCCCCCCAAAGAACGCAGCACCTCAGCCAACTGGTCTGTAATCCGCCCCTCGAAAGGAATCAGCTTCGGCGCGGCCCGCTGAGCAAAATCGGGGGCAGGAACCACCGTCTTGCGCAGAGCCTTCGGCAGGGACCGGATGAATTCAGTGACAAGCTCCTCGCGCAGCCCGGGCACAAGCCAGTCAAAATCTTCATCGTCCACGTTGGCTAGCAACGGGACAGGTACTAAGGCAGTAACCCCATCGAAGGGGTCGCCCGGTTCGAACTTATATTGCAGCTCATAGGTCACTGAACCCTGGCGCCAGTGGTCGGGGAATTGTGCGTCCGTACTGGCCGAGTGCTCCTCGTCGAGAAGCTTCTCGGGATCAAAGTCAAGGAAATCCGGCGTATTGTGACGCTTCTTCTTCCACCACGAATCGAAGTGGCGCCCGGTGACAGCGTTGTCTGGCAGGCGGGAATCATAAAATTCGAAGAGCGTATCCTCATCGACGACCAGTCCGCGGCGGCGCACCTTGTCCTCGACGGCGCTGGCCTCCTCCAGCATCTGCTGGTTGTGCTTGAGGAACTTATGGTGCGTATTCCACTCGCCACCGATCAGACCGTGGCGGATAAACATGTCGCGTGCAGCTTCCCGATCCACGCGGTGATAGGGGATCAGGCGGTCAGCGATGATTGTGACGCCGTACAGCATCGACTTCTGGTGCACCATCGCCGCGGCACGCTTCGTGGACCACACCGGTTCCGAATAGGAATGCTTCAGCAGGTTCGCCGCCAACTTTTCTACCCACGCCGGCTGGATCTTCGCAACATCGCGGGCCCACAGCCGCGAGGTTTCAACAAGCTCACCGGCCATGACCATCTCCGGTGGCTTCTTCGCCAAGGCGGAACCCGGAAAGATCATGAACCTTGTGCCGCGCGCGCCTTGGTATTCCTTCTTGTTGCCATCGCGGGCACCAATATTGGACAGCAGCCCGGACAGCAGAGACTGGTGAATAGCATCCTGATCGCGCTTGCCGATGACATTCTCCGTCCGCGGCCAGCCCAACTGCTTGGCTACATCACGCAGTTGCCGCACCAAGTCGTACCACTCACGGATACGCATGTAGTGCAGGTATTCCTTCTTCATCCGCTTTCGAAACGCGTTTCCGGACATCTCATCGCGCGATTCAGTGATGTAGTCCCACAGCTTCAGGCTGGAAAGGAAATCGGACTCCGTGTCTTTAAACCGGGCATGCGCCTGGTCGGCTTGTGCCTGGAATTCTAGGGGACGTTCGCGCACGTCCTGGATCGTCATAGCGGACACAATCACCGTCACGTCCTCCAGCACCCCGAGGGTATTGGCCTCTACCAGCATTCGAGCCATACGCGGATCAACCGGGATGCGAGCAAGGTCGCGGCCGATCGTCGTTAAGCGCGGCTCATCTTTGCTTGCCGACGATCCCTCTAGCGCTCCCAGCTCGTCGAGTAACACGAGGCCATCGCGGACCGCCTTGTGCTCCGGTGGCTGGATGAAGGGGAAAGCGGTGATATTGCCCAGACGCAGTGAAATCATCTGCAAGATCACGCTGGCCAGGTTGGTGCGCAGGATCTCCGGATCGGTGAACTCGGGGCGGGAATTGAAATCGTCCTCGGAGTAGAGGCGGATGGCGATACCGTCGGCGACACGGCCACAGCGGCCGGAGCGCTGGTTGGCGCTTGCTTGAGAGATCTCCTCGATCGGTAGTCGCTGGACCTTCGTGCGGGTGGAGTAGCGGGAAATGCGCGCGGTACCGGTATCCACCACGTAGTGGATGCCGGGAACCGTCAGAGACGTCTCTGCAATATTGGTGGACAACACGATGCGTCGACCTGAGTGCGGGGAAAAGACGCGGTGCTGTTCCTGGTTGGAAAGCCGGCCGAACAGGGGAGTGACTTCCACCCCGCGCCACTTCTTCGCCTCAATGGTTTCCATGGCGTCGCGGATATCGCGCTCGCCGGGGAAGAAACACAAGATGTCGCCAGGCCCCTCAGCCATCAGTTCTTCTAGCGCTAGCACGAGGCCGTCCAGCATGTCGATGTCGACAACCTTGTCGCCCACCTCCTGTTCCAGGGGGCGGTAGCGGATCTCCACGGGGTAGGTGCGGCCCGAGACCTCGATGATGGGGGCAGGGGCGCCGTCCTGGTCCGCGAAATGCTCGGCAAAACGCTCCGGATCAATCGTGGCGGAGGTAATGATCACCTTCAGGTCTGGGCGATGGGGCAGTAGGCGCTTCAAATAGCCCAGCAAGAAGTCAATGTTGAGGGAACGCTCGTGCGCCTCGTCGATAATGATCGTGTCGTAAGCATTGAGGTAGCGGTCACGCTGCATCTCCGCCAGCAAAATGCCATCGGTCATCAGCTTGACGGCGGTAGTGGCGGACACGCGATCATCGAAGCGGATAGCGTAGCCAACAGAATCACCAATCTTTTGACCTAGCTCATCGGCGATGCGCTCCGCGACCGTGCGTGCAGCCAAACGCCGGGGCTGGGTATGCCCAATCAACCCGCGCCGGCCCCGCCCCAGATCCAGCAGCATCTTCGGGATCTGCGTGGTCTTACCCGAACCGGTCTCGCCGGCGATGATGACCACCTGGTTGTCGCTGATCAGCTCCATGATGTCGTCGCGTCGCTCAGAGACCGGTAACTGTTCGGGAAAAGAGATCTCAGGGATGTTTTCGTCGATAAGCGACACCTTGAGGGCCGCCTCATCGAGATCCTTGCCTATCGCCTGGAGAGCCTGAGGGGAGCGAGCCTTTCGCAGGCGGCGGCTAAAGCGGCGGGCATCCGAAATTGTGAGTTCATCGAGGCGCGCATAGAGCTCGTCGCGCGTAGGGGTAGAGGAAGTAGTCATAGCTGAGTATGCAGTCTAGTCGCTGATCGCGAAGGTCCATGGTTAGCACCGGTAGAGAGCTTAAAACAAACTTGTAGAGAAATCTGGGCGTTTTCACATTATGCTTCATATTCGCCTGTACAAGACAGGGAAAATGGCCTACACATGCCCGGAAGGGCTAAGAGGAAACTAAGGACAGAGGCGGTGAATACTGTGCCACCGAACTACCCGCAGCACTTCACCCACTACGCGCCAGACCACAGCCCACTAGACAGAGGCGATGGTGAAATCAACGTGTTGGCGGCTGTCAACTATGGATTTACGCGGTGGGCTTCGAGGAGCAACTGGTTAACCTGGGGTCTCCTCCTTGTCGCTCCAGGGGTCTTGATCTTCGCCCTCACATTTGTTCTCATATTTTTCGGTGAGGTAGTACCGATAAGGTCGGATGCGGCCGATAACCTATCTTTTGCATTGATGGCTGTTCTTGTCGTCGCCTCAGTCGTGCTCACAACAGTGGTGAACTTGTGGATCTACCGGGGCGGGGTGGTGCAAGCGGCTGAGCCTTCGATCCGGTTTCGGGATTTCTATACCAATGCCCGAGTCGGCCACCAGTTGTTACTGATTATCGGGGTCGTCGCGGTGGCGTTAGTGCTGATTTTTCCGATCGGATTGCTCTTTGAATTGGCGAAGGGCTCCCCGAAGGCCGATATGCTTATCCTCCTTGGGCTCATTGTGCTGCCCATAGCACTGATCCCGTTCTTCTTCCTCGTTCCCTATTTCATCGCTGATGGCCGTGGCGTGTTCGAGGCGATCGGCGACAATATTCAGGCGGGCCGGCAACACTGGCTAGCACTGCTGGTGTACTTCATCGTGGAGATCGTGCTGAGCCAGCTGATCATCGGCCTCACCTTCGGGTTTGGGGTTCTCGCGGTTGTGCCGCTTTCGGCGATTATCCGTGGTCACTTGGTTCGGCAGTTTAACTGCGGCTATATCCCAGTCGGCACAAATGGTTAGCGCGCTGTCTTCTGATGATGGGCTCTCTTAACTACTAGGCTTAGGAACCAACGATGTTTTCCAAGGAAGGAGAGCTGGGAGCGTGTCAAGTTGTTTGTGTGTGGGGCGTGATTATTAGAGGTAGGGCTCGAAGCGGTCAGGGTAAGCCACAGACATCTGGTTGATGGCCTGCTTCCAGTTCGTCNCCCGCCTGCCCTCGATCAGCCGGCCGCTGGTCGCCGCGACCCGTTTGCCCTGCTTAGCGCGCTTGGCGGCCCGTTTGTCCTCAATGTTGCAGATCATCAACCACAAGGTTTTGATCGCAGACTCATCGTTGGTGAACTGCACCCGATTCCGGGTGGCTTTACGTAGCTCGTTGTTCATCGACTC
>NZ_KB892443.1 GCF_000373805.1 Corynebacterium pilosum DSM 20521 = CIP 103422
TCGTTTTCCTCGGTGGTGACACCGGGGGCGGTGCCGGCGTCGACCTCGGCCTGCCGGACCCAGTTGCGCAGGGTTTCCCGGGATACCCCGAGCTCNNTNCCGATGGCGGTGCAGGTGGCGGTCAGTGATCGGTAGTCCTCGCGGTGCTGCTGGACCATCCGGACGGCCCGGGTCTTGAACTCGGGGTCGTAGGACTTTTTCATGCTGGTGATCCTTCCTTATCGGAAGGCGGCAAGAAACCCGTGACGGTTCAAAAAGTGCCCAGTTCCAACAGTTCAGCTTCGACAGTTCGGCCCGGTAACGGGAGAATTGGGGCCGAATGGCGCGAAAAAGGGCGCAGCCCCCGGCACTCCTCACAAGTGCGGGGGCTGCGCCCAAAAATGCTGTTGTCATAAGATCCAGTCAGGCTGCGAAATTAGGGACCGGCCTCACCCGGTGCCACTGCTGCAGCCAGTGGATCGTCGAAAAGCGAACTTATGCGCCTTCGACCGCGAAGTTCACCTTGGCTTCCACGTCGTCGTGGAGGTTGACGATGACCTGGTGGTTACCGGTCTTGCGCACGTGACCCTTTGGCAGGTCGATGATGCGCTTGTCAATAGCTGGGCCGCCTGCTGCCTTGATCGCATCTGCGATGTCGCCAGCGTTGACGGAGCCGAACAGCTTGCCAGACTCCGAGGTACGTACCTTGACGGTCACGCCAGTGAGCTCGTCGAGCTGAGTACGCAGCTCCTTTGCGTGATCCAGGTCGCGCACTGCGCGCTGCTCCTGGGCACGCTTGATGCCTTCGATCTGCTTCTCTGCGCCAGGCGTGGCCACGATGGCCAGGCCGCGTGGAAGCAGGTAGTTACGTCCGTAGCCGCCCTTGACCTCGACAATATCGCCGGGTGCGCCAAGGTTATCAACGGCAGCGGTGAGGATCAGCTTCATGATCCATTACCTTCCTTCAGTTGAAAAATGTGATCGTTTAGAACGGAGGCTCATCGTCCATTCCGCCGCCGAATCCACCGGCTGGCGGGGCTGAGTTCCACGGATCATTGGCCGGCTGCTGACCCTGCTGCTGGGACTGACCCTGCTGCTGGCCGCCGAAGCCACCCTGTGACTGTTGCTGGCCACCTTGACCGCCCTGGCTAAAGCCGCCTTGGTTCGGGCTGCTTTGCTGGCCGCCGAAGTCGTTCTGAGACTGCTGCTGGCCACCGCCGCGGTTGCCTCCGCCCCAGTTGCCGCCCGACCCGCCGCCATCGCGGGGATTGCGGTTCACCTGAGCGGATGCCCAACGCAGGGATGGTCCAACTTCGTCAACGTCGACCTCGAAAACGGTGCGCTTTTCGCCGTCGCGGTTGGTGTAGGAACGCTGGCGGAGACGTCCTGTAACGATCACGCGCATGCCCTTTGACATGGACTCAGCAACGTTTTCTGCGGCCTGACGCCACACGCTGCAATCCAGGAACATGGCTTCGCCGTCCTCCCACTGGCCCGAGTCACGGTTGTACTGACGCGGGGTGGATGCGACGGTGAAGTTTGCTACGGCAGCACCGGATGGGGTGAAGCGCAGCTCTGGGTCGGCGGTCAGGTTGCCGACGAGTGTGATGGGAGTATCTCCTTGTGCCATGGTTTTTGCCTTCCTACAAGTTGTCCGTAAAAGTCAGTGAACTAATGAGCTTCTTACTGGCTTGTGTACCAGATTTCGCTCTTACTTGTCGGTTCGCAGAACCTTGGTACGCATGACGTTGTCGCTTAGGTTAACAACGCGGTCAAACTCGGAAACGGTGTCAGCCTCGCACTCGAGGTTGACAACAACGTAGATTCCCTCTTCCTTCTTGTTGATCGGGTACGCAAGACGACGCTTGCCCCACACATCAACGTTCTCCACTGTGCCCTTGTCCTTACGGACGCGCTCTAGATACTTATCCAGGGACGGGGCGACAGTGCGCTCATCTTGTTGCGGATCGAGAATGATCATGACTTCGTAGTGACGCACGGACCTCATCACCTCCTATGGTCTTGTTATCGGTTTCGGCCATCGCCACTGTTGGCGATAGCAGGAGGGTTCGTTGCGTCAAGCAACCACCCCAGCGTACCCCATCCGTCAAGCACGAAAAAATCGCCCCAAGCTAGGGCTTTAGCCCGCCGCTCCCTCGGGCACGGCGAAGAAGATAGCCAGGCTGACCGGGATGATCGTCATGAACAGAAAAGCCAGCACGCCTAAGGTGATGGGAACCTTCCACGGTTTCTTCTTCATCACGGAGTAGAAGGCGGCTCCGAAGAGGATGAAAGAGATGAAGATGGAGATGATTCCCAGGATTGTGGTGAGGTTGAGCATCCTTGGTCTTCCTTTCCCCACACATCAGGTGTGGTGAGCAGCGGATCATGGCCACCATGGGCGGCAAAAACTTTATCGGGGCGGCGGTTCCACATCTGCTTTACGACGAGCACGATCATGACGACGATAAACCCATCGCGCACAAGCACAACGAGATTGAGGAACTCCCCGGGCAAGCCCTTGTTCTCCACGCCCAGCATGTGCCACATCAGGATGGGCCACACGAGCATGTCCACGGTCATCCAGCTCAGCAGCAACCGCCACTGCGGCAGCGCCAGGACGGCTGGGACGACTAGCCAGAGTGAGTACTGCGGGCTCCACACCTTGTTGATCAGGAGGAAGCAGGCGACGATCAGAAAAAGCAGCTCCGCGATCCGGGGTGTGCGCGGCGCTTTCAAGCCCAGGATCAAGATGACCGCACAGGCTGCGATGAAGAGGACGAGGGTGACCGTGTTCAGGATCTCCGGGGCGCCCTCGCCCTGGTCGAAACCTGCCCAACCGGTCATGCGTGAGATCACCGCATAGATGGTGGTCCATTCCCAGGAGCGCTCCGAGTTCAGGCGGGTAAATTCCGCCCACGCCTGCGGGTACGCCATCATAATGGGAACGTTAACCACCAGCCACGTGGCAACTGCGGAAAGCGTCATCATCCCGAAGGGAATGAAGGAACGCCGGCGGATCGCCACCACCAGATAGGCACCCAACAGAAATAGTGGCCACATCTTGAAGGCGGCACCCGCCCCGATCATCACGCCCGCCCAGATGAACCTCTTGTTGCGGGCAAGCAACAGTGCTGCAGCGACAAAGAAGATGGAGGGAATATCCCAGTTGGTGAAGGCGTGCATGATCAACAGCGGCGATGCGGCCACCAAGATGGTGTCCCAGACCCGGTTGCCTGCAAGCTCCGCCACGATGCGGATGGTGCACACCCAGATAATCGACAAGACCAGCGCGGTGAGATAGAAGTACCAGCCGGCATCGGGCAGGAAGTCGTCGACAAGCCCGTACGTGTTGCGAGCAATCCAGCCCATAAAGCCTTGGAAGAGTCCCGCGAGCACGGGGTATTCCATGTAGCGGGTCAGGTCGCCGTCCACCCAGGAGTAGGCATAGACGAAACCGGGTTGGTCTAGGCCGCGCCCGCCGTAGAGCGGGGTGATGTCGTTGTAGCAAAAAGAGGTGTACTGGCGGTTACCTGACCAGTTGAGCACGATGCTGCCGTCGTCGGCACGCGCCCCGCCGGCGCAGTTCGCCTTCGCCAGCAACCCGAAGCCCAGGAACACCCAGGCGAGGGCGATCAGGACCCGCAGGGGTGTCCACCAGCGGGCCCTGCCGATGCGGGCAAAACGTCCCATCGGCCCGCCCAGCTTGTCGACGACGCCCGCCGCCAAAGGTTCTGTGTGCGCGGGCTGGACGCGGTGTCGCGGGTGCGGGGCGGTGCTGGAAGAAGCTTGTGTGCCGCCGTTGGACACTGCTATCACAACCCGAGGTCGAGGCCGTCGAGGATTTCGCCGACGTCCGGTACCGGTGCCGGCACAGGTTCTGGGGCCGGGGCGGGTGCCGGTGCAGGGGCTGGTGCAGGGGCTGGTGCAGGCGCGGCCGGTGGAACGGGAGCTGGCTCTGGTGCGGGCTCAGGCTCCGGTGCGGGCGCTTGTACGGCGCTGGAACTACTCCCACCGCTACCACTCGTCCCGGTGGACTCAGAGCTGTAACCGTAGCCCGAGGAGTAACCGGAATCCGTCGAGCCGTAGCCCGATGCGTAGCCGCCACCGGTGTATCCGGAGCCGTTCACACCCCAGAAAATCGGGTCAGCGGTGGGGAAAGATTCGAAGTCTTGGCCCTGCAGCGAGGTGTCCAGCACCTGCTTCCAGATGTCGGTGGCGGCGCCGGAACCGTACATGTTGCCACCCCACTGGTTGAAGATGGCGGAGGTGTTATCGGCGGTGCCCACCCACACTGCGGCGGTCAGCTGTGGCGTTGTGCCCACCATCCAGGTGTCCTTGTTCAGGCCGGTGTCGCCCAACTGGGAGGTACCGGTCTTGGACGCGGAGGGGCGGCCACCGGCCAGCGCGCCGTTGGAGTACGCAGCCACGGGTTCCATCGCGTTGATGGTGGCATCCGCAACCTGGGCGGACACGCGGCGCTCAGAGTATTCGGGATCGAACTGGTACAGCACTTCACCGTCGACGGTTTCTACGCGTTCCACAAAGTGGGTGGGGTGCCACACACCGTGGTTGGCCAAGGTTGCCACCGCGGTCGCCATGTCCAAGGCGCGAGATTGGTACTGGCCCAACACGATGCCCTCATAAGGCTTCTTCCCGTTCTCCGTCAAGGTCTCTGGGATCCCAGGCAACGAACGCGCGATTCCCAGCGCGTGGGCGATGTCGGCGGTGTCCTGAGTGGTATCAGCCAGGTCGTCCTGGAGGCGGATGAAGGAGGTGTTGTAGGAGTGCGTCAGGGCGTTCGCGATCGTCGTATAGCCCGCGGATACACCCCCGGCGTTAGTCACCGTGATCCCGCCAGGCAGCGTCACTGGCGAAGAATCATAGGTCGCGCTCAGCGGGATGCCCTGCTGCAGTGCGGCTGCCAGGCCGAAGATCTTGAAAGTGGAACCGGTCTGCAGCGCTGCGTCGGCATAGTCCCAGCCGGACGCGTCGTCGCCACCGTAGTAGCCGCGCACAGCGCCGGTGCCGGGCTCGACGACGACCACTGCCGCCCGAGCATCGTCCTGCAGCGTGGCCAGGTTCTGGTCCACCGCGTCCAGGGCGGCCTGCTGCACGTTCGTGTCGATCGTCGTGGTGATCTGCAGCCCACGGTTCGTCACGTCCTGCTCGGTGATACCGATCAGCTCGAGCTCCCTGATCACTTGGTTCTTGATCATGCCGTTAGCACCAGAGGCCTCGGTGTAGGCGGAGTACTCGGCAGGGTCACGGACCTCTGGGAACTGGGCCGCCTGGCGCTGCGCCGGCGAGAGATGTTCCATCTCCACCAGGCCGTCCATGACGTAGTTCCAGCGGGACTCAGCGCCTTCGCGGTTGGTCCATGGGTCAAGCTGGCTTGGCAGCTGGATCAGGGCGGCCAGCATCGCGCCTTCCTCAACGGTCAACTCAGACGCGGGCTTGGCGTAGTAGGCGTGCGCTGCAGCCTCGATGCCATAGGCGTTGCGCCCGAAGTACACCGTGTTCATATATGCGGCAAGGATGTCTTCCTTCTCCCACTGGTTGGTCATCTTCACCGAATAGACCAGCTCGCGTGCCTTACGCACGTAAGAGTGCTCATTGCCGACCAGGGCGTTCTTGACGTACTGCTGGGTGATCGTGGAGCCACCGCCGGCAGAGTCATTGCCCGTCAACTGCCCGATGACAGCGCGGGCGAAGCCGGTGAAGGAGAAGCCCTGGTTTGTCCAGAACTCTCGGTCCTCCGCGGCAAGCACCGCGTTTTGGACGTGTTCCGGGATCTGTTCCAGCGGGATCTGCTCGCGATTGCCCTCCGGGGGCACGATGCGCGCAAGTTCCGTCGTGGAGTCCGCCGCGTAAATCGAGGAGACCTGGGCGGCCTGCAGTTCCTGCGGCTCCGGTACGTCCACCTTGAGGTAGGCCACGCCGAACGCGCCGATAGGGATGGCGATGATCAGCGCCATGACTACGGCGAGGGTCGCCAAAATTGTCTGGCGCGTATTGCTTTTTCGACGGCCCTTCGCTGAAGACGAGCCCTTGCTGGTCGATTTTTCGGCGCGCGAGGATGTCGCGCCTCCACCGTTTTTGGTGTTGCCACCATTCTCAGAGTCTGTAGCCACGCAGTTTGTCCTACCGGTTCACTTATGAATTTGCGATTATTGCTCTTAGTGCAGGTTACTTCGTTTTGTAGAGATACGTGAATTATTCACGCGCTCACGTGCGCCCGCTCTTCAACAAGCAGATGATTCCAATGGCATGTGGGGCATACCTCCACCGTGTGCACGGTGAGTTCCCCGATCTCAGCTGTGATTTCGGCGATCTCTTCGTCGTTACGCGCCGTGCCCGAACGCCGACCAAGCTTCTCGCTGTAGATCCACTTCACGTTCCGCATCTCGCTCTCACAGATGGGGCATGCGCGTGACGACGACCGCCCGTGAAATTGTGCAGCTGTGATGAGGAGGAAGTCAGCATCACACACGTTGTCGCGGGGTACGCGCCCAGCATGAACGTGGCGCAGAAGGTTTCTGCGCTCCCATTCATGTGAAATTTGCTGACTGTATTTGATCACGTCAACCATCCTACTTGATCGATCAACCTGCAGTTTTCGCGTTCCGGATGGGGTATTTCCGGCCAATCCTTTCTAGTCTGATGGAGATATACCTGAAATTTCAACAATTGCAGGTCAGTCTCAACGAAAGGGATAGACAGATCTCATGAGCACAATCCGAGTAGCCATCGCCGGAATTGGCAACTGCGCCACTTCCTTGATCGAGGGTGTGGAGTTCTACCGTAACGCCGACCCCGCAACCAAGGTGCCTGGCCTGATGCACGTCCAATTCGGCGACTACCACGTAGGCGACCTCGAGTTCGTCGCCGCCTTCGACGTGGACGCGGACAAGGTGGGCAAGGATCTTGCCGACGCCACACGCTCCAGCCAGAACAACACCATCAAGATCACGGACCTGGAGCCGCTGGGCGTGACTGTTCAGCGCGGCCCCACCCTCGACGGTCTGGGGACGCACTACCTGGACACCATCGAGGAATCCGCGGAGGAACCTGTCGACGTGGCCGCTGTGCTGCGCGAGCGCAAGGTGGACGTCCTGGTCTCCTACCTGCCAGTGGGCTCTGAGGAGGCCGACAAGTTTTACGCGCAGGCCGCAATCGATGCGGGCGTGGCTTTCGTCAACGCTCTGCCCGTCTTCATCGCTTCGGACCCAGAGTGGGCAAAGAAGTTCGAGGAGGCCGGCGTGCCCATTGTCGGCGATGACATCAAGAGCCAGGTGGGCGCCACCATCACCCACCGTGTGATGGCGAAGCTCTTCGAGGACCGCGGCGTGCGCCTGGAGCGCACCATGCAGCTGAACGTGGGCGGCAACATGGACTTCATGAACATGTTGGACCGCAACCGTCTGGAATCCAAGAAGATCTCCAAGACCCAGGCTGTCACGTCCAACCTGAAGGAATCGCCGATCGCCGGCAAGAAGGAAGACCGAAACGTCCACATCGGCCCGTCCGACTACGTGGCGTGGTTGGATGACCGCAAGTGGGCCTACGTCCGCCTCGAGGGCACCGCGTTCGGTGAGGTCCCGCTGAACCTGGAATACAAGCTGGAGGTGTGGGACTCCCCGAACTCGGCCGGCATCATCATCGATGCGGTGCGAGCTGCGAAGATCGCCCTCGACCGCGGAGATGCGGGCCCGATCCTGCCGGCCAGCGCCTACCTGATGAAGTCTCCTCCAGTTCAGCTTGGCGACGAGGACGCGCGCGCTCAGCTGGAAAGCTATATCGCAGGGTCTGAAGATTAGATAAATCAGGCTGGCTAGACAATTTCGTCCACGCAACTATGTCTACAATGGGGTCATGGCTTCAACTGAATCTCTTGACCCCCTAGACATTGCGGCACGCATCCGCCCGTCGCTGACCAAGCTGTACGTGACCTATTTCCGTATTGCTGACCAGTCGGATCTGACGGGCCCACAGCTGTCGATCATGGCCCGGCTGAAGGAAAACGGTGCTTCGCGCATCAGCCACGTCGCCCAGGCAGAGGGCATCCGCATGCCCACCGCATCGAACGCTCTGCACCAGCTTGAGCAGCGCGATTTGGTCCGTCGCATCCGCGAAACATCGGACCGCCGCGGCGTGCTGGTCGAGCTCACTCCCCTCGGGGAGCAGGAGTTGGAGCGCGTTGGCGACGAGCGCACCCGTTACCTTGCGGACATGATCGCAACGCTTGACGACGAACATCGGGCAAAGGCCGCGGAGCTTGCCGATGTGATTAATGTGCTGGCAGAGACCTACAGCATGGAGCAGATTTCCAATAAGTCTGAGTAGGCTGCGATAATGGTAGTTACATAGTTACTACTACCTGAGCATTACTCACGACTTCTTTATGCCCACTGATCAATCATCGACTGCCACCGCCGCCGCCCTCCTGGGCGAGAGCCCGCTCCGCATCCTCGTTGCTTGGGACCCCGCGAACGACGATACCGGCGGCACAGAAGCCCTCGAATTTGCCGCCTGGCTGGGCCGCAGCATGCCGGTGACCGTGCGTGTCGCGTCCACCCTCTTGCGCCCGTGGCCTGCATCGTTGAACAAGTCGGGGAAGAAATACAAGAAGTGGCGCAAGAATGAAGCCGAGGCCTGCGCCAAGGCCGTCGAAAAGGCGCTGACAGACGTCGAGCTGCCCCGCTCTCAGTGGGACCCCCAGTTCTCCACCTTCGCCGACGGCCAGAATGAGGCTCAGTTGCTTACCGACGAGGCGGAGCGTTTCGAAGCGGACCTCATCCTCTTCGGCTCAAACGCGGCGGCGTCGAAAGGCCGCTTCCTCGCCGGCTCCACCACCGATGCCCTGATGCACTCTTCGCCAACCGCGCTCGGCTTGGCCCCGCGCGCGGTGAAGCTGTCCAAGAAGGGCGTGACCCGCGTCAACTTCGCGTATATCGACGATCGCGCCGACGAAAATAGTCCCGGCCTCCTCTTCGCCGCGGAGCTGGCGGCCGAACTCGAGGTGCCGCTGCGCATCATCACCTTCTCCCCCACCGGTTTGTCCGATGTGACGTTGAGCAAGCCGAAGGGCATGAGCAGCGAGCTTATCGACGAGTGGAACGAGCAATCCCTTGGAATGTTGGATCTTGCCCGGGACCGCGTTATTGAGCACCGAGACTTCATCGAGGTGGAAACAGAGGTTGGTTCGGGCCGCGGTTGGGGCAATGCCGTCGATTCCCTGAAGTGGAAGAAGGGCGACCTGATCTGCATGGACTCCCACCCCATGGGGACTTTGGAGCGCGTGTTTGTCGGTTCGACAGCGAATGAATTTTTGCGGCACGTGACTGTGCCCGTAGTGATTCACCCGTACCGGAGCGCCTAGGCTGGGGACTATGACTCACCCCGAAAATGATCTGTCCTCCGATTATGACTATTCGAACCGGGCCCGGCCAGATGCAGAGTCTTTTGATGAGCTCGCTGACCAGCCGGACCCGCTCGTGGTTGCCGAGCGGAACAAGGCCTCAACGCGGCAGGCCATCTTGTATATGGTCTCGTCGATCGTCGTCACGCTCGCTGTCGCCGGCACCCTCGCCCTCATCTTCCGGCTGATCGGCGGACCGCTGTGCGAAGCCGGCGAGGCCGTATGGCTGTGCTCGCAGTCGCAGCGCACGTGGTGGGCGGTGTTGAGTTCGATTCCGCCGGTGGCGGCGTTGATTGGGTGCGCGGTGATTATGGTGCGCAAGCTCAACCGCTATGAGCGGTGGATGCCTTGGATGGGTGTGTTGTGGCTGCCACTGCTGCCTTTCACGATGTGGTGGCTAACCATCACCGTGGGCATCCTGGCCACCGACTTCATGTAAGCCGTGCTGCTGGGCTTGCCCAGCAGCACCCCCCACCTGATGGGGGTGCAGTTGTGCGCTGACAGGTAGATCACAATAACCTGTCACCTACATCACAGCCTACGAATGGACACCCATGACTAAAGACCATGAGGCCCGCACTTCGGGTAGCACAACTGCTGAACACGACGACTCCTCGACAAACTCGACAAGCGACACTCAAGCCCAACCCAAGGGCTTCTTGGGATATGTCGAAAGGATAGGCAACAAGCTCCCGCACCCCTTCTGGCTCTTCGTGATCCTGGGTGGCATTACGCTGGTCGCGTCGTGGATCGGCTCGCGCATCGGGATGAGCGCCACCCAACCCGACACCGGTGAGACGGTGGACGTGGTGAACCTGCTCACCCGTGACGGGCTGCAGCAGATGGTCTCTGACGCGGTGAATAACTTTGTTACCTTCCCGCCGCTGGGTGTCATCTTGGTGGCCATGCTAGGTGTGGCCGTCGCTGAGCATTCGGGAATGCTGTCGGCGGCCGTGCGTGGGATGGTCTCCAAAACGGGGCCGCGCACGCTGACTTTTGTGGTGGCGCTGGCCGGCGTGACGGGTTCGGTGGCCTCTGATGCCGTTTACGTGATCGTGATTCCGCTAGGCGCGATGGCCTTCTACGCGCTGGGGCGCTCCCCGATCGTCGGCGCGATGGTAGCTTTCGCGGCCTCGTCGGCAGGCTTCAACGCCTCGCTGGTCCTGAATATCACCGACCTGCTGCTCGCCGGCATCTCCACGTCGGCCGCGCAGCTTGTCGACGACACCTATGAAGTGTCTGGGCTGGCCAATATTTTCTTCGTGATCCCATCGGCCATCGTGCTGTCGTTGATCATCACAGTCGTGACGGAGTTTTTCGTCGATAAGAAAGCTCGTCAGATGATCAATCACGATGAGATCAATGAGGAGGAAGTCTCCTTCGGCGACGAAGCTCCCAAGTCCGAGGAGGAGCGCCTGGAGCAGCTGAAGCTCGACGATCATGAGAAGAAGGCGCTGAAGGTTACTGGCGTGGTGCTGGTGATCTTGCTCGCGGTGTACTTCGCGTTGCTCTTCGTGCCGGGCTCGCCCTTCGTCAACGATGGGCAGGTGATGGATTCGCCGCTGATCCGCTCGATTGCCGTGCCGATCACCGCCTTCTTCCTGCTGTGCGGCATCACCTACGGTGTGGTGGCGCGTTCCATTACCTCTGCCGCCGACGTGCCGGAGATGATGGCCGAGGGCCTCAAGACGATGCTGCCGATGATCGTGCTGTTCTTCGCCGTCTCCCAGTTCCTGGCCTGGTTCGAATGGTCCAACCTGGGCCAGTGGACCTCCATCCGCGGCGCCGAACTGCTCCAAGCCTTAGACCTGCCGCACTGGGCGCTGTTTGCCGCATTCGTGCTGCTGGTCGCCATGCTCAACCTGCTGATCACCTCGGGCTCTGCCCAGTGGGCGCTGATGGCGCCGGTGGTCGTGCCCATCATGATGTACCTCGGCATCTCACCGGAGGTCACGCAGATGCTGTACCGCATCGGTGATTCGCCGACCAACATCATCACCCCGATGTCGCCCTACTTCGCCCTGGCCCTGACCTTCCTGCAGCGCTACTACTCCAAGGCCGGGGTGGGCACCCTGATGTCGCTGGCCCTGCCTTATTCGATGGCGATGATGGGCGGCTGGTTCCTCTTCTTCCTCGCCTGGTACTACATGGGCATTCCGCTGGGTCCGGGTTCCCCGATGGAGTACCCGGCGGTCTAGCTCGGCTGGTTCGCCGCGGTGCACTCCGCGCAGAACGGGTTGGACTCCCAGCACTCATCGCAGGTCAGGTACTGCTGGCGATGGTGTGGCTCGTTGCTGCAGTTCTGAAACTGGTTCGTCGGCGCGCCACAATGCACGCAGTGCCCTAGTTGGATGTAGTTCGGGTCATCCGGGTCACCGAACTGGGTGTGCTGGCGCGCGTCGAACACGAACAGCGAGCCCTCCCACAGCCCCGAGTTGGCGTACTTTTCGCCGTAGCGGACGATGCCGCCGTCGATTTGGTACACCTCGTTGAACCCGCGGTTCTTCATTAACGACGAGAGGATCTCACAGCGAATGCCGCCCGTGCAGTAGCTGATGACCTTCTTGTCCTTCATCCAGTCATACTTGCCAGACTCCAGCTCATCGATGAAGTCATGCGTGGTCTCCACATCGGGCACCACCGCGCCTTTAAACTTGCCGATCTCCGCTTCACGCGCATTCCGCCCGTCGAAGAACACCACGTCATCGCCGTACTTTTCGACGAGCTCATTAACCTCGTGCGGCTTCAGGTGCTCGCCCCCGCCGATCACACCGTGCTCGTCCACCTTGAGCTCACCCGGCGCGCCGAAAGCCACGATCTCATCGCGCACCTTCACCGATAGCTTCGGGAAATCTTCCTTGCCGCCCTCGGACCATTTGTACTCCATGCCTTTGAAGTACTCTTTGGTTTTCTTCGCGTACTTCTTGCAAGCGTCCATGCTGCCGCCGACGGTACCGTTGATGCCGTGCTCGGAAATGAGGATGCGGCCGTGGAGGTCGAGGGATTCGCACAGGTCACGCTGCCACAAGCGGATCGCCTCTGGGTCAGCGATAGGGCGGAACTGGTAATAAAGAAGGATTTTGCTCTGCGACATAATCCCAGAATAATCGCAGGCTGCCTAGGTGCCTAACAGCCCCTAGAACTCGAGCTCGAAATCGTCGTCGAGGGCCTCGTCGATAAGCGAGGTGATGGCGGCGGGCTGGGAGGTGAGCTCCTCAAGGGTGGTCTTGAGCTGCTCGATCGGTTCAGCTTCGGCGGAGGATGCGGAGAAGAAGTCGGCTGAGCAGTCGAAGGAGAAGGGGCCGTTGAGGCGGTCGCATTCCCACAGGTAGACGACCACGCGCTCCCAGAAGTAGCCCATGGGTGAGAAGCCGCGGTCTGCGATTGTCTGATCCACGTCCGTGGTGAAGGCCTCGAAGATCAGGGAGTAGCCGCCAATGTATTCCACATGATTGAAGTCAACAGACATGGACCCCACCCTACCTTTTGTAGTAGAGGCGTTTCTTCCAATATTGCGGATCGCAGGTGACCAACACGCCGAGGTTGCGGAAGATGCCTTCGTCGACGCTGCCCAGGATGGTGGTGGTGTGGGCGTCGCAGCCTGAGAGGTTCTGTAGTTCGGCGAGCGCCCGGCGGGATTCCTCGTTGTCGGCGGCGGACACGCTGAGGGCGATGAGCACTTCGTCGGTGTGCAGGCGCGGGTTGGAGGAGCCGAGGTGTTCGGTCTTGAGCGTCTGGATCGGCTCGATGGATTCCGGCGACAGTAGCAGGGCCTCGTCGGGGATGCCGGCTAGGTGCTTCAGCGCGTTGAGCACAACGGCGGCGGACGGACCCAACAATTCGGAGGTCTTGCCGGTGACGATGGTGCCATCGGGCAGCTCCAGTGCGGCACCCGGGCTGCCGGTCTCAGCGGCGACCTTCTGAGCGGCGGCGACAACGGTGCGCTCGGCGACGGTGATTTCGGCTTTCCGCATGATCATGGAGATGCGGGTGGACTCATCTTCGTCGCGGTCCTCGCGGCGTTCGTCGACAAGCGCCTTGAAGTAGCGGCGGATGATTTCCTGGCGGGATGCAGTACGGCAGGCTTCGTCGTCGGAAATGCAATAACCGGCCATGTTCACGCCCATGTCCGTGGGCGACTGGTAGGGCGACTCCCCCAGCACCTGCTTCAGCAACGCCTTGAGCAGCGGGAATACCTCGACATCGCGGTTGTAGCTGGTCACCTGCTCCCCGTAGGCGCTCATGTGGAAGGGGTCGATCAGGTTCATGTCGTCCAGGTCCGCGGTGGCGGCCTCATAGGCCAGGTTCACGGGGTGTTCGAGGGGCAGATTCCAGATCGGGAACGTTTCAAACTTCGCATAACCTGCGTTGATGCCGCGTTTGTGGTCGTGGTAGACCTGCGAAAGGCAGGTGGCCAGCTTGCCGGATCCGGGGCCCGGCGCGGTCATCACGATCACGTCGCGCGAGGTTTCCACGTATTCGTTGAGGCCGAAGCCTTCCTCGGAGACGATCAGCTCGGTGTTGTTGGGGTAGCCGGGGATCATGCGGTGGCGCGCGGTCTTCAGCCCCAGGCGTTCTAGGCGGGCGATGAAGGCTTCGGCTGGAGCGTTTCCGTCTTCGAGTTGCGTCATCACCACATTTTCGACGAGGAAACCCGCGCTGCGGAATTCGTCGATCAGCCGGAGCACGTCTTCTTCGTAAGGGATATCGAGGTCGGCGCGGCGTTTCTGGCGGGTGAGGTCCTTGGCGTTGATGCACACCATAATCTCCACGTCGTCTTTGATGCGCTCCAGCATCGCAATTTTATTGTCCGGGGTGAACCCGGGCAGGACGCGCGCGGCGTGCATGTCGTCGAAAAGCTTGCCACCCATTTCGAGGTAGAGCTTGCCCCCGATTTCTGCCCGCCTTTTATTGATGTGCTCTGACTGCAGCTGAATATATCTTTCGCGGTCAAAACCAATGGTGTGGGGCACGGCCTGTCCTCCGAATCGCATGAACGACGTACGGGCCAATGTTACAGCATGCCTCCCTATACTGATCTTCATGCCTGAAGGTCACATTATCCATCGCCTCGCCGGCCGCCTCAACGACGATTTCCGCGGCCAACCCCTCTCCGTCAGCAGCCCGCAGGGCCGGTTCACGCAAGAAGCGGCGGTGCTCGATGGCTCGCAGATCGCCCTGGCGGAGACCTTCGGCAAGCACCTCTTCATCGACTTCGACGTGGAGGCCCCCGCCCACATCGTCTATATCCACCTGGGTCTGATCGGGCACCTGCGCTTCGAGCCTGCCGACGCCCACTGGGGCCAGATGCGCCTGCGCATCGAGACCGACGACCAGTCCGCTAACCTGCGCGGGCCCCAGTTCTGCCGCCTCATCACGGAAGAGGAGCGCAAGACAATCCTGGCGCGGGTGGGCGAGGATCCGATCCGCGACGACGCAGACCCGGACAGCCTGTGGGAGCGCGTGCACCGTTCCCGCCGCACGATCGGCGCGATGCTGATGGACCAGTCCATGTTCGCCGGCGTGGGCAATATTTACCGCGCCGAGGTGCTCTTCCGCCAGGGCATCTCCCCTTTCCTCGCCGGCACCCAGCTTGACCGCGCCGAGTTCGACGCGCTCTGGGACGACCTCGTGCTGCTAATGCGCCTGGGCGTGCGCGACGGGGAGATCAATACTGTGCGCGATGAGCACATGCCCGAGACGATGGGGCGCGCCGCGCGTGACGACGAGCACGGCGGCGAAGTCTACGTCTACCGCCGCGAGGGCGAGCCCTGTTATGTGTGTGGCACGCCCGTGTCCTTCGAGGTGATGCAGGGCCGCAACCTGTTCTGGTGTTCGCACTGCCAGCCGAATTAGTCGGCCCGCGCTACCCTGGGCACCATGAGCTATGCCTACACAGCCGACCAGATCCGTGCCGCCGAACAGCCCCTGCTTGAGGCGCAGGATTTCCCGGATCAACTGATGCAGCAGGCCGCTTCGGCCGTGTTTGAGGTGGCGCGGGCACTGGTGCTTGACGACGATCACCCCGCGGTTCTGGTCCTGGCCGGCAAAGGGGGCAATGGTGGCGACGGTTTATACGCCGGCGCCCAATTAGCGATGCAGGGCGTGGCAGTCTCCGCTTTTCTCACCGCGGGTGAGGCGCACCAACCCGCGCTGACAGTCTTTGAGCAGGCGGGTGGCACGGTGCTCACGGAAGCACCGACGGACGAGGAGTGCGCCCGCTACCAGCTGGTGATCGATGCGATGACCGGCATCGGCGGGTCCGGTGGGATTGCTGATGAGGCCTACCGCATCGTCGAAGCCGCCCGCGCCGGGCAGGTCCCCGTGTTGGCGGTTGATGTGCCCAGCGGCGTGGATGCCGATACCGGCCGTGCCCACCCCCAGCACGTCACCGCCGATGTGACCGTCACCTTTGGCGGCTTCCGGCTAGCGCACGGTTTGGCGCCGGAGTGCGGGCTGCAGGTGCTCGCGGAGATCGGCACCCCACCCCTGTCCAACATTCTGCAGCGGCAGAATTCCCCTTATGTTCTGCACCGCGCGACTCTGCCAGACACCTCCTGGCTTGAACCGCTTCAATCCCTCCAAACCCTGCGCCCACCCGCCATCACGAGCGTGGAGCCAAGCGCCACCGATGACAAGTACAGCGGTGGTGTCGTCGGCATCCGTGCTGGCAGCGGCACCTACCCGGGGGCGGCGCTGCTTTCTGTGCGAGGGGCTGTCGACGCGACCTCGGCCATGGTGCGTTACGCCGGCCCCCAAGCTTTAGAGGTGGTGCGCGCCCATCCAGAGGTCGTGGTCACCGAGACCATCCAGGACGCCGGCCGCGTCCAGGCGTGGGTATTCGGCCCCGGCGCCGGCACCGACGAAGACGCCGCCGCGGAACTCGAGTACCTGCTAGAAACAGACTTGCCGGTCCTTATTGATGCCGACGGGCTCACCCTTCTGGCAGAACACGAGAACTTGAGGGGCCTCGTCGTTAAGCGCAAAGCGACCACTGTGCTCACACCGCACGATGGCGAATTCACGCGCCTGCGGGAGGCGTGCGGGCTCGATTCCGCCGGCCGCCTCGCAGAGACTGAGACGTTGGCGCAGCACCTGCAGGCGACAGTGGTGCGCAAGGGCCGCTCGACGATCATCGCAGGTGGCAGCCGCACCCACATCATCGACGCTGGCAATTCCTGGGCGGCGACCCCCGGATCCGGGGACGTCCTTTCAGGCATCGCCGGCGCGCACCTAGCCGCCGACACCCCGGACGCGGTGGTCCAAGCCGTGGCCATCCACGCGGCGGCCGCGAAGCTCAGCGCAACCACCCCCTACGGTGAGGGCCCGACCAGCGCCACGAGAATCGCCGACGCCGTCCCGGCAGCATCGGCGCAGCTCACAGGCGCTTAACGACGATTAGCCCACCACGTCATGCCCGCCCAGATCGCGGGGACTGCTGGAACCAGAATAAAGAGATAGGTGGGCCACCCACCAAGGATGTGCAACTCCGACCACCCGCGTGACGGGCGGGCCAAGAAGCCATAGTTCCCGCCGGTCACCTTGTTCATCTGGGCGGCGAACACGGCCCAGGCGGCGGTGATTCCGGTGGTCACGCGCCAATCGCGCCAGCTCGGACGGTAGCCCAGACCAAAGGTGAGCACCACTGGGACCACCAGCGCGACCGCGTGGAAGAACCAGTACGCCAACTCCTGGAGGCGGGGCCGGTCCAGCACGTACGCCATGTCCGGAGTGAGCAGCGCCATGGAATTCAGCAGCGTGCCCCAGTAGAAACTCAGGGCAGTGGCGGTGGGGTTATCGGAGAGCACGGCGAATGGGGTGATCACGCGTAGGAAGTCGGACACGTGGAAAGGGGCGGTCTCATCCCACACGATGCGCTGCGGGTGCAGCACATACGCGTAGTAGGAGAAGACCATCACCCCCAGGAGGACGCCGGCCACTTTGCGCGCGGCTTTGACCACGTTCTTCGGCAGTTGACGCACTGCGACAACGAGGATCCCGGAGATGATGATGATCAAAACAAGCACGGTGAGGTGCGTGCGGTCGAACTGTGTAATGGTCTGGTGCGACCTGCCAGTGTGTAGTGAAGTCCACGGAGGCGGTTGATAGGCCATGGTGAGCGATTCTAACTCCCGTCCCACCTCAACGCGTGTCTACCCACCTGCAAACCGATATAGTCCTCCGTGCATAGTGCGAGTGGCTTATTGAAAACGAAATGGCATCACGCACTATGGGCCGAGGACTATATCGGTTTGCGGGGTGTGAGAGGTGTGGGACCGGGTGCCGCGGAACTAGATCAACTGTGGCTCCAGCACCTGGCCATCGGCGACGGTGATCACGCGGTCATCCTCGCGCAGCAGAGACCTGTCGTGGGTGACGAACATGCAGGCCACACCGGTGTCGCGGACCAGATCACGGATGAGCTCCACCACTTCCGCGGTGGAACGGCTGTCAAGAGCGGAGGTGGGTTCGTCGGCAAGCACCAGCTCAGGCTCACCCATCAGGGCGCGGGCGATGCCGACGCGCTGGCGTTGCCCGCCGGACAGTTGACCGATGGGGCGATCGCCAAGCCCTGCAAGACCGACCCGGTCGAGGAGTTCGTCGGCGCGATCACGGCGGGGTCGCGTTCCGCGGATGTGGTCTGTGACCAGCAGTTGTTCGGCGGCGGTCAGCGATCCGATGAGGTTGGCCTGCTGGAAGATGATGCCGATGTGGTCGCGGCGTACGGCGGCGCGATTATCGTCGGTGAGCTCCTCGCCGGCGACGTGGATGGTGCCGGAATCCGGGGTGATCAAACCGCCGGCCACGGACAGGAGGGTGGATTTGCCGGAGCCGGATTCGCCGACGACGAAGCCCAGCTCGCCAGCGCCCAGTTCCAAGGTCGCGCTGTCCAGGGCGGTGAACCGGCTAAGGCCGTCGGGATACGTAACTGTGGCGTTAGTGATGCTCAAAGGTGTGTTAGAAAGTGTCATGCTGTTGCTCCTGCGAGTGCGTCGTTGGGGTTGATGCGGGTGATCGTGCGGGTGGTCAGGGCGGCACCGATCATGCCGAGCACCCAGATGCCGGCGGCGGGGCCGAGGATGGAAAGCCAGTCCAGCGAGAAAGGCACCACGGTGGCAGCGGCCACACCAATGGCGGCGGCGAGCAGCGTGCCGGCGATCACCCCGATGGCAAGGATGACTGCTGCCTGCCCCAGGGCGTCGCGCAGCAGGTATCGGTTGGTCGCGCCGATGGCCTTCAAGATGGAGAGGTCGCGGGTGCGCTGGATCGTCCACACGGACAAGAACGCGACCGTGACGAGGGCAGAGATGGCGTAGAGGAAGCCCTGCATCGTTAGCAGTGAGCCCTGCTCGGACTGGTAGGCGCTGAGCCCCTGGAAGGATTCCTGCAGGGTGACGGCACCCGGCGCGTCGGCGTCATTGGTCAGCGCCACGGTTCCTTCGGCATCGGTGTGCGCGACCTGCTGCCACACCTGCGTGGGCACCCAGATCACGGGCGTGTGGGAGTAGTGGGTGTCCTCAACCACAGCATCGACGCTGGTGGTGGCAGCACCGAGGGTGACCTCGTCGTCAAGCGACAAGCCTAACGACGAAGAAGCCACCGCCCCATCACCCAAGAGCTCACCCCCGGGCAGCTGCGTGCCTTCGGGCAGGCCAAGCACGGCGACGGACTGCTCATTACCCTGCTCGTCCTGCAGCAGTGTCTGAGCAGTGCCCAAAGGCGTGGTCCCGGCAGGGGCTTCGTCGATACGCGAAGTAGTAAAGGAGGGGTCCTCGGGATCCTCGAAGATCACTCCGGTGGGGTTGAGCTCTTCAAGCGCGGATGTGTTTTGTTTGCCTAGGCCGGCGGTCAGCCCGGTCAGCAGGACCAGCAGCATGGTGATCAGTCCCACCACTGCGGTGATCAGGCCGATGCGACCGGGGGCGCGGCGTAATTCTCTCATTCCTACGAACATGCTTTCATCATGCGTCCGACCAGGCACTATCTACATCGCCTGCGGGGTGGATTCTGAAATCAACCGATCGGTTGAGCCCGGTTCCACCAACCGGGGCTAGCGTGGATGGGGTGAAAACCACGCACCGTATTTTGTTGTCCTTACGCATTGCTTCGCACGTGCTGGTGGCGTTCTTGTTGCTGCTGGGCGTGATCCAGGTGTGGGATCAGCCGTGGGTGGTGGGCGTGGCCGCCGTGTTTGCTGCGGTGTATGTGGTGGGCACTGTGTGGCATAACCGGGGCGGACGCTTTTCGACGACCGCCGCGGTGGTTTGGCTGGTGGTGATCAGCGCGCTGTGGGTGGTGCTGGTGTGGGCCTCCCCAAGTTTTGTGTGGCTCTTGTTCCCGCTGGTGTTTTTGTTGCTGTATGTGGCGCCGGCGCCGTGGGGTGTGGTGGCAACTTTTCTGGCGTGGGTGGTGGCCGTGGTGGTCTCCGTGCCGGCCTCGGGTGTTGCGGGGGCGGTAGGCCCGGGGATCGGCACCGTGCTTGCGGTGGTGATTTACTACTCCTACCAGGCCTTGAAGCGCGAAACGGAGCACTACCGCAAGCTTGCCACCCGGCTTGCGCACACGCAGGAGGATTTGGCGGAGGCTCAGCACCAGGCCGGCGTGATGGAGGAGCGCACCCGCCTGTCTCGCGAGATCCATGACACGTTGGCGCAGGGTTTCTCATCGATTGTGTTGTTGGCGCGCGCCGGGCGGGGTAGCCAGGGCGAGGCGGTCGCGGAAGCGTTGGACTCGATTGAGGAGACCGCGCAGGACAATCTGGCCCAGGCCCGCGCCCTGATCCGCGGCGAAAAGAACACCGATCTTGCGCTTGACCAGCGCGTTGAGCACGAGGCGCAGAAGGTGCGCCGCCGCCAGGACGCGCTGGGCACGCCGCTGGAGATCCGCACCAGCGTGGCCCCGAACATTACCGGCCCTGCCGCCGATGTGGCGGCCGCGGTGGTGCGCGAGGGCTTAAGTAATATTGCCCGCCACGCGCACGCCACCCAGGCCGTGATCACGGTGGATGCGCTGCCGGGGCAGCTCACCGTGGACGTCTTCGACAATGGCAGCGGCATGGACACGGCACCGGGTTATGGTCTGACCCAGCTGCGCCGCCGCGTGGAGGAAGCGGGAGGAACATTCACGGTAGAGTCGTCGTCAAGCGGAACGGTGCTGGCAGCGAGCCTGCCGCGGGAGGTGCAGCCATGATTCATGTGATGCTTATCGACGATCACCCGGTCGTCCGCGCGGGCCTGCGCGCTATTTTGAACAACTTCCCCGATGTGGAGGTGGTGGCGGAAGGTTCTGACGGCGCGGCGATCGCCGAGATGCCAGAGAGCGTGGACGTGGTGATCACCGATATCCAGATGCCCAGGGTGGACGGGATCGAGGTGACCCGGCGTCTGCGGGCTGCGGGCGGGCCACCGGTGTTGATCCTGACCACCTATGACACGCAGGCCAATATTTTGGCCGCGGTGGAGGCCGGCGCGATGGGTTTCCTGCTCAAAGACGCGCCCGAGTCGGAGTTGCATGCGGCGGTGGTGGCCACGGCGGCCGGCCGGCGCACCCTATCGTCGGAAGTCGCTGAGGTGCTCGCGGACCGGATGATGCGCCCCGACGAAGCCTTGAGCGCGCGCGAGATGGAGATCCTTGAGGCGCTGCAGACCGGCAAGTCGAACCGGGAGATCGCCGCCGCGCTGTTCATTTCTGAGGCGACGGTGAAAACCCACCTGATCCACATCTATTCGAAGCTGGGCGTGGACAACCGGACGGCGGCGGTGGATCAGGCACGCCAGCGGCGCTTGCTTTAGGGTGGGGGGCATGCAGCACGTTCCCGTCATCATCATCGGCGCAGGCCAGGCTGGTCTCGCCACCGCCTACTACCTCCGCCGCAGCGGGATTGCGCCCGTGCTTATCGACGCCCAACCCGGCCCCGGCGGTGCGTGGCAGCAGTACTGGGACTCACTCACTTTGTTCTCTAATGCGAGTTTTTCCAACCTGCCCGGCATGCCCATGCCCAGCTATGAGGGCTACCCGCCGCGGGACCATGTGGTGAACTACTTCACGGCGTGGGAAGAGCGCTATGACTTCGATATCCGCAGGCCATACGTGGTGGGCAAGGTGGTGCACGATGGCGAGCGTTTCATCGTTCGCGCAGCGCCTGCCGACGATTTCTCTACCGCCGAGCCGCTGGAACTGAGCACCGACAACGTGGTGGTGTGCACCGGCATCTGGACCGCGCCCTTTGTGCCCTCGGTGCCGGGCACTCTGGAGGGCCAGTTCTGGCACGCGGCGAACTACCCCGGAAAGGAAACGTTCCGGGACACGAAGGGGGCCGTTGTCGGCGGCGGGAATTCGGGCGCGCAGATCGCAGCCGAACTCTCCGAGGTGGCGGAGGTGGTGTGGCTGACCCGGCGCGAGCCGCGGTGGATGCCCGACGAGATCGACGGCGCTGACCTGTTCCGACGCAACCGGGAGCGCTACCTGGCCGCCGCTAAGGGCGAAAAGGACCCAGGTGGCGTGGAGAACTTGGGCGATATTGTCATGGTCCCCGAGGTTAAGAGGGCCCGCGACGAGGGCCGACTGCAGGCGCGCCCGATGGTTGATGACCTCGACGAGCTTGAGGGTGTCAACCACCTCATCTGGTGTACCGGCTTCCGGCCCGCCTGGGGCCCGGTCCAGCACCTCTTGGATGGTGCGGAGCCGACCGTGGAGGGCCTGTACCTGGTGGGCTTTGCGGAGGCGAATGGGCCCGGCGCGGATACGATCATGGGGGTCAGCCCGTTTGCGAAGCAGACGGCGGCGGCGATCGCGGGGCGCTGATCACACGCGGGGCACCGCTGAGCACGCGGGTGCGGTAAAGGACTAGGGTGCACGGTGTGCCACAAAAGTTTCCGTATCTGCCCCTTTCCGCGATGAGTTTCGCGGCGTTCATCTACGTCACTTTCGAGATGTTCGCCGTGGGCCTGATCACTCCGATGTCGCGCGACCTCGGCGTGACGGAGGGGCAGATTGGTCTGCTGATGACGGTCTATGCGGGCATCGTGGCCGTGGTCACGCTCCCGCTGATGTATTTCACGCGCAACCTGAACCGCAAGCCACTGTTCATGTCCACGCTGTTATTTCTGATCCTGGGCATCGTGTTGCAGGGGATCGCCACGAATTATTGGGTGTTGGTGGCCGGCCGTGTCGCAGCTGCCCTGACGCACGGTTTGTTCTGGTCCGCGGTGAATCCGATGGCTGCGCGCCTGGCGCCGGCGGGTCATGCGGGCCGAGCGATCGGGGTGGTCTCGATCGGTTCGACGATGGCGCTGGTGGTTGGCTCCCCACTGGCCACCTTCTTCGGCACGTGGTTGGGATGGCGCACCGCCACCTGGCTTTTGGGCGGGCTCGTTGTGCTCGCCTTTATCGCTTTGTTTTTCAGCTTGCCGACGATGCCTGCCCGCACTCCCCCACCTGCCACCGAGCAGGTGCGTCAGCGTTCAGCGCTGCCCTCGTTGATCGTGTACTTGTTGCTGGCCGTCACCGCCGCCTTTTCCGCCTATACCTATTTGGGTCTAATCGTGGAGGTCACATCCGGCCCCGAGCTGGTGGCCATTGGGCTTGCGGCTTTCGGCGGTTTCGGGGTGGTCGGCGTCTTGCTGGCGACCCGCATGGTGGATACGCGCATGATCCGCCTGAATACTCTGACGGCTGGTTCCATGGTGCTCGCCGCCGTCCTGGGCCTGCTTGGTTTCGCATCGACGGGCACGACCACTGTGGCGCTGATCTTCCTCATGATCGCGATCTTCGGCACCGGTTATGGTGCGCTGCCCACCGTGGCCACGACCATTTTCCTGCACGCGGGTAAGGAGAATCAGGACCGCGCGAGCTCCATCTACGTGGTCACATATCAGGTAGGTATCGCGTCGGGTTCCGCCCTGGGGTCAGTCGCTGTGGACGGTGGCTTTTTGCCCGGCACCGTTGTTCTGTTGGGCGTGCTCGCAACGGCGGCCGGGCTGACGTTGGCATTGTGGTCGCGCCCGCTGCTGCGTTAAGGGCGCATCCGGCCACGCCCACACTAGGTTATTGACAAGTCACCATCACTAGATAGGCTGGGGCCATTATGACGAAAACCCCACCACAGATCACCACCGTCGGCATCCTGGGCGCCGGCAAAGTAGGCACCGCCATCGGGCGTTTAGCCACTAACGCCGGATACACCACGCTCATTGCCACCGCGAAGCCCAAAGAAGAGATCCAGATGCTCACCGAGTTCATGGTTCCCGGGGCCCGCGCCGTCGATACGCACGAGATCGCCACAGCAGACCTTGTCGTCGTGTCGATCCCCCTGCGCAAATATCAGGAGCTCGACCCCGACCTGCTCGACGGCAAGGTGGTGATCGACACCATGAATTATTGGGCACCCACCGACGGCACCATCGATGCCTTCGAGGACCCAGAATTATCCAGCTCAGAGATCGTCGCTAAGCACTTAGCCCAATCCACCGTGGTCCGCACCCTCAATCACATCGGCTACCACGACATGGATGAGGACCACCGTCCCGCTGGCGCACCCGACCGCAGAGCGCTCGCCGTCGCCGCCGACGACGAAGAGGCAAAACAGCTGGTCATGAACTTCATCGACACTGTCGGCTTCGACCCTGTCGACGCCGGCACCCTCAACGACGCCCGCGCGATGGCCAACGGCACCGAAATTTTCAACGGCTCCCACAACTCCCGCGAGCTCACCCACCTTCTCCAACTAGCGAAAGCGCAGGCATAACATGATCCCCTCCATCGAAATCGGCGTCTACTCCTTCGGCGACACCCAACGCGACGCCGACGGCAACCTCACCCACACCGGCACCACCATCCAGAACCTCTTCGAAGCAATCACGCTTGCCGACGAACTGGGCCTCGACTACTTCGGCATCGGCGAACACCACACCGAAACCATGCCCATGAGCTCGCCGGGCACCATGATCGCCGCCGCGGCAGCCGCCACCAAACAGATCACACTCGGCTCTGGCGCCTCCATCATCTCCACGGATGACCCGGTCCGCGTCTTCCAACAGTTCGCCATCGCCGATGCCATCGCGCCCGGCCGCGTCGAAATCACCGCAGGGCGCGGCTCCTCGACAGAAACCTTTCCCCTATTCGGCTACTCGCTGCAACAGTACGACGAGCTCTTCGCCGATCGCCTCGACCTCCTCCTGACCCTCAACAACTCAGAGACAGAAAAGGTCACCTGGTCAGGCACAACCCGACCGGAGATCGATAACCTAGCCGTCGTTCCACGCCCGGTCTCAGGAAAGCTGCCCATCTGGTTGGGCACCGGCGGCAACCCTGGTTCCTCCATGCGCGCCGGGCAACTCGGGCTGCCCGTCAGCTATGGCATCATCGGTGGCCAGCCCGCCCGCTTCGCACCCCTGACCCAGCTCTACCGGCAGGCCGGGCGCCAGGCAGGGCATTCCGACGAACAACTTAAGGTGTCCGTAGCTACCTGGGGACTCATCGCGGAGACCAAGGATGAGGCTCTTGAGAAAATGCTGCCGGGCTGGATCAACCTGAACATTGAGATGGGGCAGCTGCGCGGCTGGCAGGAACCAGATACCCGCGCGTATTACGCCCAGGCCGGCGAGCACGGGGCTTACTTCATTGGCAGCCCCGACGAGATTGCTCGTCGTATCGTCAACCTGCACGAGCATTTGGGGCACATGCGCCACTTCTTCCAGATGGACGTGGGCGCCACCCCGCACGAGTACGTACTGGACTCGACCCGCCTGCTGGCTGAAGAGGTCAAGCCCCGCGTGGACCACCTGCTGGCGCAGAAGTATCAGTAGGAGTCTAGGCGGACGCTCAGAATTCTCGGTGGTGAAAGTTGAAGGGCGCACACATACATCCATGAATCAGTGCGCCTTCGACCTTCGCTTTCTCGAGGTCGCAGGGGCTGACGTAGCGGAGTGAAGAGTGACGCCGCTGCCGGTTGTAGAACGCTTCAATCCAATGTGCTACGGCTCGACGCGCTTGATCACGGTTCTGCCATGTCCGACGGTCGTAGAACTCGGTTTTCAATTTTGACCAAAATGAAGTGTCCCGGGTTTTGTTGTAAGAACGAAAAGTTGCTGAACTAGCCTCTGAACGGGTAAAGGCTACTTGCAATGGCTGTTATAAAAAGCTCCTAGATTTTCATCAGAGTGCTACGGGTTCTGGTCTGTAACCAATCGCTCTACCACTCCTACTAGTATCAAGGTCATCCAAAGCCCTATGACCCCTGGCATTACTGCCCCCACCGGGTCGTTCAATACAACATCAGGTAAAAGTGTTACTAAACTCATCCGGACGCCTATCATGACTGCTAATGCACTTGCCAGTGTTATGACGACTGTTCTCTTCGAAACACCACTAAAAAACTGTCGAGCCTGGGGGGGTGTTGACTTCTCTTTTTATCCCTAACCAAGTAAGCATCTGCGAATCCTATCGGTTTATAGGTTGAACTAGCCCCTAAAAGTTGGACTGGTTTAATTCTAGGCGATGAGGGCATCAAGGGTCTGATTCCGATATTGCATCGGGGTCAGGCCCTTGAGTCGTTGTTGGAGTCGGTTGTTGTACCAGACGATGTAGTCATCGACAGAGGCAATAAGCTCGCTCCAGCTGGAATGTTGATAATGAATACCTTGATCTGTGTGCACCATAAGGCCTTCTGCTAGCGTATGTGAGTCAATCGCGTTTTTCAACGAGGTTGACTCATCGCTGTCGAGGGTGATCTCGATAGTTCGTATGCCAGGATTGTGCGGTCATATCTCCCTCTTTCGTCATCTCTGCTGCGTTCGTGCGCTAGTTGAAGCACTTTCCTTCGCGGTAGTGATTCCCAGAATCGCGTTGTCCAGCAGACGCACGCCCTCAACCTCGGCAGCGACGATCGCCAAAGCAGGCCGCTGCGCGGGATCCTGCAGCAGACGCATAGTCGCTGGGTCTACTAGTTCGAAGTAGTCCAGCACAACCCCCTGCGCGGCAGCCAGCTCAGCGCGCACTTCGTCCACCGGCCGCGTCTCTACCTCCCGCAGGGCACGCGATAACGCCAGCGCGTCCGCTTTTCCCTGGGCGCTCAGTCGCTGATTCCGGCTGGATTCCGCCAGGCCCTCACTGGTGCGCTGGATGGGCACGGCGACGATCTCAACCGGAAAATGTAGATCAGCCACCATGCGGCGCAGCACAACCACTTGCTGGGCGTCCTTCTGCCCGAAATACGCGCGGTCCGGACCAACCAGGTGAAACAGGATGGATACCACGGTGGCCACCCCGTCGAAATGCCCCGGACGTGACGCGCCCTCATACACCTCCCCCAGCTCCCCGGCACGCACCCACACTGCAGGCACACCACTGGGATACATTTCCTCAACGCTGGGAGCGAAAAGAATATCTACCCCGGCGCGACGGCACACGTCAGCATCGCCCTCAAGATCGCGAGGATACAGGCGGTAGTCATCACAATCGCCAAGGTCAGTGAACTGCAACGGGTTCACAAAGTCACTCACGACGACCACGTCGCACTCGGCACGCGCCGCCCTCATCAGTGCCGCGTGCCCAGAGTGCAGCGCGCCCATCGTCGGCACCAGCCCCACCGTGCCTGCCCCGCCGTCTTTGCCCTTGATGTTGGCCAGCACACGGGACAGCTCGGCGCGGGTACTCACCACCAGCATGGTCACTCCTTGAAAGTTTCGTCCGCGCCGGGGAAGTCCCCAGCGATCACGTCGTCATGGTAGGCCCGGGCGGCGCGGGTGAGTTCCTCGCCGAGGCTCGCGTATCGACGAACGAAGCGTGGTGCTTTGCCGTGCGGATCCATTCCGAAGGCATCCGTCCACACGAGCACCTGCCCATCAGTGTTCTTACCTGCACCAATACCGATGGTAGGGATGCCCACCTCCTTGGTGACCTGGGCAGCGACCTTCTCTGGAACCATCTCGAGTACCACCGCGAACGCGCCGGCTTCGGCGACCGCGTGGGCGTCGGCAAGCACAGCCTGGGCAGAGTCACCGCGCCCCTGGACGACATAGCCGCCGAGCGCGTGCTCAGACTGAGGGGTGTATCCGATGTGCGCGCACACAGGGATTCCTGCGCCCACCAGGGTGCGAATCGTCTCTGCGCGCGCGACCCCACCCTCCAGCTTCACGGCGTGCGCACCGGTGTCCTGCATGACGCGCACCGCGTTTGCCAGCGCTTGCTCAGGGCCAGCTTCATAGGTGCCGAAGGGTAAGTCCACCACCACAAAGGCGCGGCGGGACCCGCGGACCACAGCGGCACCCATGGCGATCATCTCGTTAAGCGTGATTGGCAGGGTGGTCTCCATCCCATAGACCACATTGGCGGCCGAATCACCGACCAGCAGTATGTCGATGCCGGCGTCGTCGAAAATGCGCGCCGTCAACGCGTCATAGGAGGTGAGCATAGAAAAGCGGCGCCGCTCGGCTTTCGCTTTCGCGAAGTAGCCGGTGCGGAGCCGCCGAATTGGCTGAGTCATAAGCCTTAAGCCTAGAACTCACCCTTGGCTGGTGCAGCCACTTTTAGATATTCATTCACCGCGCAATGCGATTTATAACCAGGTCCAGGGCTTCCACCAGCGGGCGGTTGGCTCTGATTCTGTCTGGTTAGCGGTCTGGTTGTAGCCATTAAGGAGGTCATATGGGCTCCACCGGCGCTCGGGGGCTTCGCGCGGGGCAGGTGCTGCTTCCTCTTCACCGTCTGGGTTGCCGCCGAGCAGATCCCATGGGGTCCAGCGGCGTGGGCGATCGTCGTCCGCATCCCGTTCGCTCTCCTCCGGAGGAACAGGTAGGCCAATCTCCCGCTGCTCGTCGTTCGGCAACGGTGCCTCGACAGGCTCAGGTTCCGGAGCCGGCTGCACGGGCGCGGGAGCATTGCCGGCGACACTACGAACTGCTGCGCCACCGTCGATCAGGCCAGCGCCGCAACCGTACTGGCAGTTCATCGGGCGGGCGGTGTCCTTGATGATCCGCTCGATGCGGTCAGGAGAAAGGCTCGGATCAACCGCGAGCATGTTCGCGATGACCCCGGAGACAAATGGGGTGGCCATGGACGTGCCCTGGTAGTAGGCATAGTTGGGGCGCCCCTGGCGGGTTTCGCCAGAGTTCAGAGTAGACAGCACGCCCCTGTCACGCTGGAAGTCACCACCCGGCGCCGTCACGTCGACTCGGTCGCCGAAGTTGGAGTAGGAAGCCACGTTGCCGGTTTCACCAGAAGCGCCCACGGTGATGACGCCTTCACAGTTAGCGGGCTGGACGTTCGCGGCGTTTTGGCGCTCATTGCCTGCGGCGACGACGACCGTGGCGCCGTTCTGGCGGGCCGTGTCGATCGCGGATTGGTAGGTGCGGGAGCAGCGACCATTACCGCCCAGGGACAGGTTGATCACCTGCGCTGGGGTGTTGTTTCGTGGCACCTGCTGGATGTTGGCACCGGATGCCCACATGATGGCGTCCGCAATATCGGAGGTATACCCACCGCAGGCAGCGAGGGCACGCAGTGGCTGCACCTTGGCGTTGGGTGCGACACCGGCAACCCCCATGCCGTTGTCGGCCTGGGCGGCAATGGTGCCAGCCACGTGGGTACCGTGCCACGAGGAGACAGCAGCATGTGGATTGTTCCCGCACTGGTAGGCGGCGTACCAGTCGCCTTCGTCGGTGGGGTTGTTGTCGCGGCCGTTGCCATCGCGGGCAGCTTGAGGATCGGACACAAAGTCATATCCGGCAACCACATTCGCATCCAGGTCCGGGTGGGCAGCGTAGCCGGAATCCACCACGGCAACGGTCACGCCGTCGCCCCTGGTTGGGCTTGCTTCCCACGCTTCCTCCACGCGGCCACCGTTGGGGCCGTGGAAGGGCCACTGCAGGTTGTAGAATTCGTCGTTGGCGGCAAACGCCGTCATGATGGTGTCCGGTTCGATGTAGTCCACGTTGCCGGTGGCGGTCATCTGGTCCATGAATTCCTGGGATTCAGCAGGTTCCAAGACCTTGTCCACGGAAACCACGACGGTGCCGTCAGGGCGGGAGCGCACTTCGTCCACGTCCACCCCCACCTGATCGCCGGCGGAGTTAGTGGCAGTCTGGCGGTCCTGCGGGGTTTCGGAGTTGTCTTTGTAGCGGACGATGAATCGGTCCGTCTGTTTCTGATCAATCGTGAGCTCTGTGGTGGCTAGGCGGCTTTCCGATTGTTCCCGGTCCTCCACGCCTTCAGTGTCTTGTGCGTGTGCCGCGGGCATGGCCATGGTGGTTCCCAACGCGATCACGCCTGCGACGGCGAAAGCGCGCGCTGTCCCTCTTCTATCAACCATGAAGGGCCTTTCCTCTTGTGGGTGTATCTTAATGATTTCTTAGAATCGAAACACATTGTTACATAACCCGAAAACTTTTGCCACATAGACACTTTTTCCACGTCAAACGATACTTATTCCCGCAGAATGCTTTACGACGAGACCTTCACCCGGCCCATAACTTAATTCTTTCTTAGCCTAATCTGAACGCAATGGTCATGTGGTTTTATCGCACCTCCAACCAAGCAGCACGAAACCCCTCCACCTGTCTCCGGGCAGAGGGGTCGCGGCTAGCGCTCCAGTATCTAGATCAGACTGCCGTAGAGCTCGTCGAAACGCTTGCGCAAGGCCCTGAAGTATTCGAGGTGCTCTTCCACTGGCTTAATGGGCTCACCGAATGGTGGGACGGCGCGCTCTCCACCGGGGTTGATCACGTCAAGCGCGATGATCGCGGTGCCGCGCAGCGTCGCGCGCTTCATGGCCAGTGGGATCACGTCGCACTCCAAGGCGTCGGCGAGCACGGCCAGCCACCCTTCGTGCTCGGTGGTCACACGCCCGGAGGCGATGATGCGCTCCGGACTGGCACCCGCAATGTCGAGCTGTTCATAGACGCGCTCATAGGAGATGGCGAGGCCCTCGATAAGGCCGCGCCACAGGTCCAAGGGGCTCGTGTCGTCGGACATGCCCACGAAGCTTGCCGACGCATCGGCCGCCCACCCGGTGGCGCGCTCCCCGGAGAAGAACGGTAGCACAGCGGGCGCGTACTCGCTGGTGTCACCGCGCAGCACGGCATCCAAATCTTCCGGATCCACGGGCGTGATTACCCGCTCCATCCAGCTCACAGCCCGGCCGACATCATTCAGCGCGCCGCCCAGAATCGCCTGGTCGCGGGTCACGCGGTAACACCACAGCCCAGAAGGGATCTCCTCGGGAACCTCCGGCAGCAGCACGCGCATCGCACCCGAGGTCGCGGCCGCCACGGCGATGGTGGCCTCGTCCACCGCGCCCGGGCCCACGTTGGAGGGCCAGCCGTCGGGAATGCCGTGGAACCAGGGCACCCCATCCAGCTCTGGCCAGTCGGTGCCCGTCGGGTAGTCGGGCTCATCAGGGAAATGCAGTGGGGCAATCATCTTGGGGTCCACGTTGCAGGCCTCAAGGATCTCGGTGTCCAGCTCACCGGTGCGCGCGTCCACGATGCCGCACCACGCGCCTGTGGACACGGCCAAGCCCATCACGTCCGCCAGCTTCAAATAGACATACTCGCCGATGGTCATCACCCAGCGGGCAGCCTCCCAGCGGTCCGTCCACTCCTCCTGCGCCCACAAGAATTTTGCGGGGTGATAAGAGGTGTGAATGCGTACGCCGGTGCGCTGGTGGTAGGCATCTTCGTCGACAAGCGAACGCAAATGCGGCACGTACTTGGCGCACCGCGAGTCCGCGTAGGTGGCGCACTGGGTCAAGGCGTTGCCATCCTCGTCGACAAGCATGAATGAGGAGGCGAAGGAATCGAAAGCCACGCCTTTGATCTGCAGGCCCTTGTCGCGGGCGAAGGCGACGATGCCGTCGACGATCTCACGACATTCCGCGGCGATCTGGTCCCCATCGATGGTGGAGTTGCCGTCATTGCCGCTTTCAAATTCGTGGGAGATGCGCTCCTTGGAACCTTTGACGGGGCGGCCCGATGCGTCGTAAAGCCCACCGCGCGAGGCGGTCGACCCAACATCCATCGCCAGTACGTACGGTCCGCGCGATTCGTCCAGCGGGACGGACATGGTAGGGATCTTGCGGGTCTTGGGTGCCTTCATGATGGTCACGCTCCCTAGGCGATCAGGAAACATTAGGAAATTGTTGTTAAGTCCTACCTTAAACGGTTCCGGGCGCGCTCGTGGGCACTTGGCGCGCGCGTGACGACGATCCGTCGTACCCTAAGACACATGATCGTCTCACTACTGATAACCGTGGAGGGCTCCAAGCCCGAAATGTCACGGCTGATTAACGTGGATGACTCGATTCACCTGGGGGAACTAGCAAACGTTATTGAAGCTGCCTTCGGTTTTTCGGGCATGGCCACGCACATGTACATGGACTCCACCGGTCCCACCCGCAACGTGTACGCGACCTCACCCGCGGAAGGTGAAATCGCGGAACACACCGTCACGGTGGCCGATATTGGCCCAACCACCTTCGTGTATGACACGAGCGCGAACTGGAACATGGCCGTCGAGCCGCTGGGGGAATCCGAAATCGACGGGCCAACGCCGTTACTCGTGGACGCGCTTGGCCCCGACGTGGTGGAGGCCAGCGGCAGCCCCGCCATGATGACGCGCTTCCACCACGAAGCCCGGCGCCTCACCGCGGGCCTTGTGCCCAACATGGAAGTAGCACCGCTGCTGCTGAGCTTCCTGCCGGTGATGAGCCCGGAACGCATCCTGCAAAGGCTGACCAGCGCCGACCACGTCACCATCTCTGAGCGCATCGCCTATGTCGCCGAGGAATTGCAGATCGATTCCCTCTCGCGTGCGGCCCAGGATCCGCGCGCCAACATGCTTGCCGACGAGTTCGAACTCTTCCTGGACAGCCGCCCTGAGCTGCAGCAGATCATCAACCTGGACCCGCACCCGGAACATAATCCGACGTTGGTGCAGGCCATCGCCGAATTCTTCTCCGACGCCCTCATCGAAGACGAGGGCGACGACCCGATGCAGCACAACCTGACCGTGATCCTGGACTATGTTTCCGACGGCGTGCAGCTGGACGAACACGGCCAATTGCGCATGGAGGATGTGCGCGCCATCGCCGCCAACCTGGGCCTGCGCGGTAACCACGTCGAGGAGCACGCCGGCCCCGTCCGCGCTTTGCGCCAGGTGCTCACCATCGCCGGGGTGATCCAGGAAAAGGCGCACGAAGTCCGCTTGTCGCCGCTGGGCCAGGCGCTTATCGACGACACCCCGGCACTTGTCGACCACCTCGTGGAGGAGCTGCCCCAAGCCTTTCCACAGGCCGAGTGGCCCAGCGTATTGATGTGGCTGACCGCCAGCTCAGGCGCCCAAACGCTGCTGCGCGCCTCTACCCCGATGCCCACGGATGTGGAACGCGCCGCCGACGTCTTCGTCGGCTTGGGCGTGCTTGAGCCGACCAACGGGCTGACCATGACGGGAGCCGGGCAGCGCTTCCTGGCACAGCTGCTAGAACGGCATGCCGATGAGGTATAGCCCGATCGCCCCGAGAAAGACCATGCCCGCCGTCATCGCGAAGACGGGCCGCACGTTCGGTTCGGTGGATTCGCGCTGGATGCCCTGGGCCTCGACGAAGTAGCGGCGGCGCTGCGTGACGACGATGACCAGCGACAACACCGCCAGCAGCCCGATGGCCACGTAGACCACGGCCGCGTAGTGCCACGCCCAGCGCAGCAGCGTCGCCGAGCACACCAGCATCGCAAGAGAGGTGCGCGACCACGACAAGCTGGTGCGCTCCGGCTGCAGGCCCAGGTCCGTAATGGGGATCTGCGCATCCTTCACCCGGGACGGGAATTCGCGAGGCAGCCTCACAGCAACGCCGCCAACACAACGATGGCAGCCACAAAAATCCCCACGCCTAAAACCGGGGCGATCGCCGGGACCGGCAGCGGCTTCCCGTGGCGCATGGCGCGCTCCACGCGAACCCAGCGGATTGCCGCGCCCAAGGCGATCAGCATCCCGATCACGATGATCACCACCGCCGCGACGCGTCGCAGTCCCTCGTCGATACTGGGCATCTCAAACGCCTCCAGCGCGATACCACCAGCAAGGAACGCCAACGACGTTCGCGTCCACGCCAAAAACGTCCGCTCATTCGCCAAGGTGAAGCGCGGATCTGGCTCCTCACCGTCCGGGAACACCGCGCGCGCTAATGCGCCGCGCTCGTCCCGGGGCTCGTCCTGAGAATCCTTCATGGCCCCTATTCTATGACCGCCGCCCGCACCCATTGCGCCATGTCAACAGCAAAGGGCAGCACAGCAATCATGCCCACCGCCACGATGAAGCCAATACACATGGTCACAGCCTTCGTCGGCACGCGCGACGCGATCCACGCCCCGAGCAACGCGCCCAACGTATTGAAGATGAGGTCATCAATATCGCTATAGCCGCGCGCGAACACAAACTGGGCGACCTCGATGGCCAGGCTGAGTACAAAACCGGTAAGGGTCGCAGTGAGGATCGGCCGACGGGGACGCAGCGCGATGACCAGCAAGAACCCCACGGGGACGAATAAACCAATATTGCCCACCAGGTTAAGCACCGGACCCCACCAAATATATGGATCCACGAAACCCTGCAGCGGGATCAAGCGAATTTCACGTCGCTGGTGCACGTCCGCATCCCACAGCCCGGGCAGGGAGACGCTGGACTTCAGCAGCGTAAAACTGGCCACCACAAGAGCCCAGAACACTCCCGTGATCAGGGCGAGGACACGATGACGTTGAGTTTTGGTGGACACAGCCCCACACTGTACGCGTATTTTGCACAGAGCCGCTAGGGTCACTAGGCTCGGAACAATGACCGAGACCACCCTGTTTCTTGACCTCGAGGGCACCGAACCGCCCGTCCAACAAACGATCACCGTCCCGACCGACCTCAGCCCAAGCCAGCTGCAGCGCGTACTCAGCCCGCTGTTCGAACTCGTCGAGGCGGACTTCCGCTTCACGCTCGAGCCCGGCGGCGACGAGATGGAATCTCTGTCCGAGGCGCTAACAAGCCCCGGCGCGGTCTTCTACTTCGAGCAGGGCGACGCGCGTGTCTCCGTCGCCGTGCAGGGCGAGATGGGCCTTTTCGACGTGCTCGCGCAGGGTTATCCGCGCCTGGCCCCCATCATTGAGGCCGCTGACCTTAGCCGTTACGCCGAGCTTTCATCTGAGATGCGTGCGCGTATCGACGAGCAACTCGACACAACTCTGCGCCCTGTTCTTGAGGAACTCCAGGCGGGCCCCATTGAGTACCCGAAGGTGCCGGTGGGTTCGACGTTGCAGACCGTGCCGCTGGAGCGTGGCTTTACTGAGGAGGGCGAGCCGGAGCGGGCGGCCTCGTCTTTAGTGAAGCTGATGACGGATATGCGTCTGGCCCGCTTCGACACTGACGCGCTGTATTTCACTGAGCGCGGCGAGGACTGCCTGGCTGACTCTTCCGAATACTTGCAGTGGGTGGACCGCAACTTCCCGTATGCCTTTAACTCCACCCACCAGATCGAGGCTGTCATCAGTGCCTTGTTCGCGCTGGTCGGAGCTTCTGTTGTGGCAGGCCATCTGGGCGTGGGTGTGAGCGATTTTGATAACGCCTACTCTCAGGTGATCCACGATATGACCGGCGGCCACGTCACCCCCACCAGCTCCTTGAACAAGGACCTGCGTGGGCTGCTCGGTTTGGAGAAGATCAATGCGCTGTCCGGGGCGGTACAGCCTACTGAGGTGGGCAAGCATCTGATTGGTTGGCTGCTGACTCGCCTCTAGGTGCCCTATCGTGGGGGCATGACACAGACACTCCTAGTTACTGACAACGGACCACAGCTGATCGACACTTCCGCGGAGCACGCCGGCGAGGGCGACACCCTGATGAACGTCACCCATTCCTCCGTGAACTATAAGGATGGCATGGCGCTGGCCGGGAACAAGGGCGTGGTGCGCACCTTACCTTTGGTGCCGGGCATCGATGCGGTGGGAACCGTGGTGGACTCCCCCACGCTTGAGGCCGGCACCCTGGTCACGGTCAACGGCCATGGCATCGGCGAGCGCCGCCACGGCGGTTATACCCCGCAGATGAGAATCGACGCGAAGTACGTCACCCCGGTCCCTGACACTTTCGATGCGTGGACCGCCGCCGCGATAGGCACCGCCGGGTACACCGCTGCGCTGTGCGTGCTGGCCCTCGGCGAGGTCGACGGCCCCGTGCTGGTCACCGGCGCTACCGGTGGCGTGGGTTCGGTCGCTGTGCAGCTGCTCGCCTCCCGTGGGGTGGAGGTCGTGGCGGCTACCGGGCGTATCGACGAACACAGTGACTGGCTGCGCGAATTGGGTGCGGCTGAGATTATTGACCGCGCTGAATTCATGGAGGCCAGCAAGCCTCTGCAGAAGGCGAGGTTTACTGGGGCGGTGGACACGCTGGGCTCTACCCCACTGGCGAATGTGTTGGCGCAGGTGACCTGGGGCGGCACCGTGGCAGCGTGCGGCATGGCCGCAGGTGCCGATCTCCCCGCCAGCGTCCTACCCTTCATCTTGCGTGGCGTGAACCTGGCCGGGGTGAACTCGGTGGACGCACCCGCCGAGCTGCGGGAAGAAGCGTGGGCGCTGCTGGCCCAAGACCTTGACGTGGCGAAGCTGCGCGACCATACCCGGACGGTGGATCTTGAAGGTGCCATCGAGACTGGCGCCGCACTGCTGTCCGGCACTGGTAGCGGCCGCACCGTCGTTGAAGTGCAGGACGTTGCATCTGAATAATAAAGTGCAATGCGCTGGGTCTCTGCCGTAGCTTTAGCGTAGACCGCTAAGTCTACTATTAACAAAAACGCGGTAGACCCCTCAGTCTACTTGTATCGTGAAAGGTGCACCATGACGACAGCACATTCGACGGATTCGCCTGGGTCCCCCGCGGACCCCGCTTCGTCGTCGCCTGCGACTTCGCAACCGGATTCGCATGGCAAATTCTCACTCAGCGAGGACTGGACAGCAACGATCGCCGGCCTCGCACTTCTTATCGCTTGCCTTGCAGGGATCGTCCCTAACATCGGAGAGTGGTTCTAATGTCACACGTCACAACACAGAACACCTCCCCCGACACAACGCAGGCCACCGAGCACTCTGACCAGGAATCGGCCAAGGCCCACCCGCTGTGGACCCTGGCCGGCCTAATACTTGTCTTCGGCCTTGCGATTTTAGTTTCGGTGCTTGTATCCCGCGTACCCGAATGGACCGCGGACACCTGGTTCGGCACCTTCGCCAAGAGCATCGAGTTCCCGATTTATGCCATCATCCTTGGCTTCGCCGTCAACGGCATCCTCTCGCTTCTCGGCTGGTCCGAGAAGATGGCCGCCGCCTTCCGGGCCGAGCTGTTCATTAAGACCGGCCTAGTCCTGCTGGGCTCAACCGTGAACCTGGGCGTGATCGCGTCGGCCGCCGCCCCTGCGGTGATCCAGGCGCTGCTATTGATCGCCACGGTCTTCATGCTGACCTGGTGGTTCGCAGGTCTGCTCGGGGTGGACAACCACCTGCGCGCACTGCTTGCCTCCGCGTTATCCATCTGTGGCGTCTCCGCCGCCGTCGCCGCGGCAGGCGCTGTGAACGCGCGCAAGGAGCAGCTCGCTTATACCGCGGGCTTGGTGATCGTTTTCGCCGTACCTTCCATTTTCCTCTTGCCATGGCTTGCCGGGGTGCTTGGGCTCTCGGCTCCGGTGACCGGCGCGTGGATCGGCGGCAATATCGACACCACGGCGGCTGTCACCGCCGCCGGCGCCGTGGCTGGCGAGGAAGTGCTGCAGTACGCAGCGATCGTGAAGATGACGCAGAACGCACTGATCGGTTTCGTCGCCGTCGCACTGTCCCTCTACTTCACCATGAAGGTGGACCGCAGCGCGACGACCGCCAAACCAAGCTGGGGCGAAGTGTGGACCCGCTTCCCCAAGTTCGTCCTGGGCTTCATCGCAGCGTCACTGCTGGTGACCATCCTCGCGGCCGCATTCCCCGCAGCCGCTGATGGTGGCTGGCTGGACTCCGGACTAGACGCCGCGAAGTCACTGCAAACCTTCCTGTTCACGTTGGCGTTCGTGTCCATCGGTTTGGAATTCCGCTTCAGTTCCCTGCGCGAAGCCGGGTGGAAGCCCCTGCTGGTATTCACCTTCGGCACCGCCGTGAACCTGCTGGTCGGCCTTGCGCTCAGCTGGGTTCTGTTCGGCGTGGTCTTCGCCGGGCTGTTTAACTGACCCAGCGCCCGGGCCTACTTCACCACCAGGTTGACCATCCGGCCTGGGACCACAATCACCTTCACGATGTTGCCGTCGCCGACGAATTCGACAACCTTCTCGTCGCCACGCGCGGCCGCCTCAATCTCATCCTTCGAGGCATCGGTAGCCACCTCAATGTGGGAGCGCACCTTGCCATTGATCTGGACGGGAAGCTCCACGGAATCGTCGACAAGCCACTTCTCCTCAAAGGTGGGGAAAGGCTCCAACGTAATCGTGTCCGTGTTGCCCAGACGCTCCCAAAGCTCCTCTGCGATGTGCGGGGCTAGCGGGGAGACCATCTGCACCAGCGGAACAACCGCGGCCTGCGGCACAGCATTCGGGTACGTCTTGGTCAGGTAGTTGACGTACTCAATGAGCTTCGCCACCACGGTGTTGTCGCGCAGGTTCTCATAGTCATCGATCACACCCGCGATGGTGCGGTGCAGCTGCTTATTGTCATCATCGGTCAGCTCTTCGTCAGAGGCCAACAGTTCGCCGGTCTCTTCGTCGATAAGCAAACGCCACAAACGCTGCAGGAAGCGGTACGCGCCGACGACATCCTTCGTCGCCCACGGGCGTGAGGTGTCCAGCGGGCCCATCGACATCTCATAGACGCGCAGGGTGTCCGCGCCGAACTCATCGGCGATCTCATCTGGGCTCACCGAGTTCTTCAGTGACTTGCCCATCTTGCCGTACTCCTGGGTGACTTCCTCGCCCTGGTAGTAGAACTTGCCGTCGCGCTCCTCCACCTCGGTGGCGGGCACGTACACGCCGCGCGCATCGGTGTAGGCGTAGGCCTGGATATAGCCCTGGTTGTACAGACGGCGGTAGGGCTCCTTCGAAGTCACATGGCCCAAGTCATAGAGGACCTTGTGCCAGAACCGGGAGTAGAGCAGGTGCAGCACGGCGTGCTCGACACCGCCGACGTACAGGTCGACGCCGCCGGGATCGTTCTCACCGCGCGGGCCGGTCCAGTAGCGCTCATTCTCGATGTCAACGAAAGCCTCATCGTTCGTCGGATCGATATAACGCAGCTGGTACCAGGACGAACCCGCCCACTGCGGCATCACGTTGGTGTCGCGCTTGTACTGCTTCGGGCCGTCGCCCAGATCCAGGGTGACGTTGACCCACTCCGTGGCCTTGGCCAGCGGCGGGGAAGGTTCGGAATCGATATCGTCCGGGTCGAGGCTGACTGGCTTGTAGTCCTCGACCTCCGGCAGCTCGACCGGCAGCATCGACTCGGGCAGCGGGTGCGCATGGCCTTCCTCGTCGTAGACGATCGGGAAAGGCTCGCCCCAGTAACGCTGGCGGGCAAACAGCCAGTCGCGCAGCTTGTACTGAATCTTCTCCTCGCCAGCGCCTTCGGCAACCAGCCAGTCGATGGTGGTGGAGATCGCCTCCTCCTTGCCCTGGCCGTTGAGGTCCAGCCCGCGGTCATTGGCCGAGTTGATGTGGGCCGCGTCCTCGGTGAAGGCGGTCTCGGAGATGTCGCCATCTAGGACAGCGATGATCGGCAGCTCAAACTCCGTGGCGAACTCATAGTCGCGCTCGTCGTGAGCCGGCACCGCCATAATCGCGCCGGTGCCGTAGCCGGTGAGCACGTAGTCCGCGATGAAGATAGGCACCTGCTCACCCGAGACGGGGTTCGTGGCGAACGTGCCCAGGAAAACGCCAGTCTTTTCCTTGTTCTCCTGGCGCTCCAGGTCCGACTTCGCCGCGATATCGCGCAGGTACTTCTGCACGGCTTCTGCCGGGGTCTCGCACCCGTAGGTCCACTTCGGGTTCGTGCCCTCAGGGAATTCGCTGGCGGTCAGCGCCGCGACAAGCTCGTGCTCCGGTGCCAAAGAAACATAGGTAGCGCCGAACAGGGTATCGGCACGGGTGGTAAACACGCGGATGGTGTGTTCCTCGCCGCTACCAGGGGAAACAGCCGTGAACCCGACCTCCGCGCCACGCGAACGGCCAATCCAATTACGCTGCATCGCCTTGACCTTCTCCGGCCAATCCAACAGCTCCAAATCATCCAACAGACGATCCGAGTACGCCGTAATCCGCATCATCCACTGACGCAGACGCTTCCTAAACACCGGGAAATTGCCACGCTCAGACTTACCGTCCGCCGTGACTTCCTCATTCGCCAACACCGTGCCCAGCCCCGGGCACCAGTTCACCATCGACTCACTCAGGTACACCAGGCGGAACTCGTCGACAGCCGCGCGCTGCTCATCAGCACTTAACGACGAGTACTCACGCCCGTCTTTCGTGGTGCGAGCACCGGAGGATAATTCGTCGATAAGCTCCGCGATGGGGCGTGCTTTCTGCTGCTCCTCATCGAACCAGGCGTTGTAAATCTGCAGGAAAATCCACTGGGTCCATTTGTAGAACTCCGGATCCGTCGTCGCCACCGCGCGGCGCTTATCGTGGCCGAGGCCCAGGGAGCCCAGCTGACGCTCCATGTTCTCGATATTGGCCATGGTGGTTGTGCGCGGGTGCGTGCCCGTCTGGATCGCGTACTGCTCGGCCGGCAAGCCGAAAGCGTCATAACCCAGCGTGTGCAGGACATTCTTGCCCCGCATGCGGTGGTAGCGCGCGAACACGTCCGTGGCGATATAACCAAGCGGATGACCCACGTGCAGACCCGCGCCCGAAGGGTACGGGAACATGTCCTGCACATTGAGCTTTTCCTTCGGCAGCTCACCGCCTGTGGCAAGATCGCCGACCGGGTTCGGGGCGTGGAAAGTGCCGTGGTCAGCCCAGTACTTTTGCCACTTCGTTTCGATCGTATTCGCCAGCTCCGCCGAGTAGCGGAAGGCGGGTCCCTGTTGCGCGTTCGTCATGGTTGAACAGTGTAGTAGACCCTCCGGACATAAGCGGGTGCAGGGCGTTGAGTTAGCAGGGGCTGGCGTAATTATCCGCTGTCATCTTGGATTTGCTCCTCAATCGCCCCTAACGCGCGGCCCACTGCGTAACGCAGCGCTTCTGCCCCGGCGTAGTTGAGCTCCGGCGGCGCACCATTGACCTGACTCGGCTCCTGTAGGCCCCACATGTCGCGCAACGCGTTAGCGCGCACGGGAATGGTTTCTGCCTCAGTGCCCATCGGGGGCAGTTCAGGATTCGTGCTCAGCGTGATGTCGAGCATGCCCACCGGCGTATCGATCATCTCCGCGGCCGTCTCCCGGCCAATCAACGAGGCCATCGCGTCCATCAACGCCACCGTCACCTCATCAGGCGAATAACCCGCAATCAACTCCTTCAACACATAATCCAAGAACAGCTCCGGGCGCTCAAGGGCCTCCTCCCCCTCCCTGGTCAGGCTGTACACGGAGTAGTGGGTGGGATCATGAATCAGCTGCGCGCTTTCCAAACAATCCACCGCAGTACTAATCAGGACGAGCTCCGGGGATTCCACAATGTCCATCCCAAGGTCTAGGAGCATCGTCGTTAAGCGCGGATCAATGTCGTCTTCGGGGACTTCGGGCACCTCAATCTCACCGTCCGCGAAGACCGCCAGAGCTGTGCGTAGCCGGGGCGCGATCGCGTCTGTCACAACATCGGATAGCTCCGGGGTGTCCACCTGGTGTGGTTCCACGAGGGACTCGTCGTAAAGCGTGCGGAATGTAGGGCTGACATGACACATCGCCTCGACGAAAGAACGCGGGACTGGGGTTAAAATGGGCTCGGCGAGCCCTGCCAGCTCATTGTGGATGAAGGCGGCCGGGAGCGGGAGGGTGTTACTGCTGCTGAGCAGGCTGGGGAATTGGACCTCGGAGGCGATGCGTTCGCGCAGAGTCACCGTGATCCGCGATGCGCGCGGTGGTTGAAAAGCGGCCGTGATCTGGTGCTTTTCGACGAAAACATCTTCCAAGATAGCGTACGGATCCTGCTCAATCTCCGGCGCGAAGAGAAGCTCGCCGGGCCAATCATGGACGATCTGAACTGCTTCGTGCAGATCTTCTATCGTCCAGGAGGAGTCCACTAGGATCACGCTCGGATCTCCCCCGCCATCCTGCTGAATTTCCAGAACCAGGCCCGCCATTCGCTTCTCCTTTGGTTGGGATTCCAGCCCCAAGCGTAGAACAAGTGCGACCGCGAGACAGGGCTTTTTGCCTGCTGCGATGCGTCCTCGGGGGTAGCCGAAAGGAACCTCTTTCACACCCGCGTGCGACGAACGTGCCAATGTGTGCCACAATTGGCCCCAGTCGCGGTTTTATTGCACAGTGTTTAATTTGGTTTACTCGCTCGCAGGAAATTTTTACGCGGGCCCTACTGATGATTCGAGTGAGTCGTCCCAGTGGAGTTCAAACGACTCGCCCATCAGTGAAGCATGCTGATGTGCGTACACCATCGCAAGAAATAGGTATATGTATGGCACAGGGTACTGTGAAATGGTTCAACGGCGACAAGGGCTACGGCTTCATCGCTCCTAACGACGGGTCCGACGATCTGTTCGTGCACTTCTCCGAGATCCAGGGCAGCGGCTTCCGCAACCTGGAAGAAGGCCAGAGCGTAGGGTTCGAGGTCGGCGAAGGCGCCAAGGGCCCACAGGCACAGCAGGTCCGCGCACTGTAGTTCACTGCAGTAAGCACTTAACCGCTTAATCGAGACTGCCCGCACAGACTTGTTGTCTGCGCGGGCAGTTTCTTTGTGTCTGTGAATGGTGCCGTGAGGTGGGTCCAACTTCTAAGATCGACCTTATGCGTTCTATTTTTATTACAGGGGCCGCCGGCGGAATCGGCCTGGCCACGGCCCGGAATTTTCTTGATGAAGGCTGGCTGGTCGGTGCTTACGACATCGCCGATGTCCCGCTCGAGCACCCGAACTTGGTCACCGGTCAGCTGGATGTAATCGATTCCGCGCAGTGGGAGGCGGCGCTTGCTGACTTCGCCAAGCACACCGGCGGCGGCATCGACGTGGTGGACAACAACGCCGGCATCATTGCTTCCGGGCCGCTTGCCGACGCCGATCCGAACCGCGTCCGTTCGCTTGTCGACGTCAACGCCGTGGGAGTCACCCTTGGAGCGCGGGCTGCACACCCGTACCTTGCGAAAACGCGCGGCACGCTGATCAACATCGCCAGCGCATCGGCGATCTTCGGGCAGCCGTCGATTGCCGTGTACTCGGCGACTAAGGCGTATGTTGGCACGCTGACGGAGGCGCTAAGCCTGGAATGGCGGGGCGACGGCATACGCGTCGTCGACGTGTGGCCACTGTGGGCAAAGACGACGCTTGCCGACGTCGACGCGGCCAGCGTCCGCCGCCTCGGAGTAAACATCACCCCGGAGCAGGTCGCCGACACCGTCTTCACCGCCGCGACTGCGACCGGCCGATGGAACCGCGGGAAGCTGCACTATGGGGTCTCTACCTTGGACAAGATTCTTTACGTCGCCGGCAAGATCGCGCCGGACCGGCTGCGCCGGCTGGTCACCCGCATCCTGGCAGGGTGAGAGGGCTGTTGGGCGACCGAAATCCACGTCATTTTAAGTCATACTTTGAATGTGCAACGCGATTTGCACTTTCCTGAACAGTGCATTTCCAATGATGGCCCCTCATTAGAAATTCCTCATTGGACATTTGCAATGAGGAATTCCAACTTCCCCAATGATGATTGGGAGTTTTGGTTCGAGACTCTCCGCTGCAGGGCTTGCGGGGAGACCAGCGCGCAGGGGGCAATCCCTGGGCATTCTTGCGCCAGGTCCCCTCCCTTACGACCAGGCACTTTAAAATGGATCGGTGCAAGATGGCGCCATCTCGCACCGCTGCGTTACAAAGCTGCAGGTCGTCGCACACCCCACCTGGTGCAGGGTGGCTGCACCTATGGCAAGCTTTGAGCACTCACGCTACCAGGACCGGGCGGCCTCCGACTCTAAATCTTCACGAAGGGAGTAAGTTGTTTTCCTACTACCCTGACCGCCGTTCATACGTACAATTTTGCGTTCTAATAACGGTGCCAAGGCGTAACGCACCTGCCCATCTGAAAGCTTGGTAATTTCTTGCAGCTCGCGGACCGTGAACTCACCATCCGCCAAAACTGCGAAAACTGTGGGGACGTTTTTACCCAGAGCTGCAAGATCGCTAAAGCTTTCATTGTTTGGCTTACTGACTTCCTCATCAGTGTTCGCAAGACGGATGATCTCGTTTTCACGCTCTATCAGCCCAGTGCGACTGAGTGAGTCCAGCATTGTGGCACATGATTTTTCACTCATCAGCAGGTAGATCTGAAGAATCTTGGCAATCGACAACGGACCATGCGAGCGAAGAGTGACCAACAGATCTTCGGAAGTTGGATCAAGTTCAATGCCTAGGCCCGCCAGCCAGGCATCCTCCTCTGGGGTAAAACGGGAGCCTCGTCGGAAAATCACCGTAAAATCTACTCCCGTGTTGATGAACCGCGGTTTGGGCAGACGCGCTTCCCTGGCAGAGACCAAGATCTCCTGAATTCCCCCGCCTTCCCCCTCGATGACTCTCCCGCCGTCGGGCATCCGGATGTACCTGGCGATTTCGTACAACCGCTGATTCACCGCAGCCTTAGTAAGCGTTCTACTTTCCAGCTGATCAAGTGACAGGCCACGAAGTCCACCGGGATTTTTGACGATAAGAGCATGGTCAGTGATGCGAATTTCTACCTTCTTCCCCACGTCCAGCGATGGGCCGAGGTCGCGGTGCACCAATGCATTAGCAAGGACCTCGCGAATGGCTGTTGGTGGGAACTCGGGGGTATCAACCAGGTTCCCTTGACTGTTATATTTGCTGGTCGTCGATGAATTTCGTCGAATCCAGTTCATGCCCTCTTCTAGCATCGCTGGCAGTGGCCCCTCGATTTCAGTGAGATTACGATTTCTCCCGCCGCCTTCTTCCCTACTGAGGCGGACAGCCGCGGTCGCCCCTAGGGCAGGTTCCGTCGATTGGGGGAGAAATCCAAGGGCATAAAGACCTGCCAAGCGAAGATTTCCCTCTGAATCGCACACGTTTGTCATTTGTAACAGGCGATCGTCATCATCAATTTTGGATATACGCGTTCGAGATTGACGGATCGTGGAGACGTAATTCTGTAGAACCTCTTGGTCTAAGACAGCCGTATCAGTGCCGGGCAAAATCTTGAAGTCAAACTCTGGCTGTTCACTCTCCGTCAGCGCTGACAACGCGAGCATGCGCAGGTCATTAGGGTTCATTACATAGTCCCCGTCCGCTTGCCTCAAGTACGGGATACCTTCGAAACGGGCAGGCTTTGCTGCCGGCAGCAGTGGGACTACTTCCACGATCACCACGTCTTTACTGTCTACGGGAATGTGAAAGAAACGCAGCTGTGGCGCAGGGTCTACAGCGTTACGGTTGACGCTGACGATGCTCTTCTCAAGTTTAGACGGGTTATCTACACCCGTCACTGCAAAACCTTGTCGCTCACTGACACCCAGAACAATGATTCCTTCTTGTGGCATATTGGCGAAAGCGCACAACGTTTCTCCTAGACGGTCAGGCACGCCACCAGCCGCTTCTCTACACTCCACCAGCGTTGTGTCATCCCCGAAGGCTCTAAGTTTAGCGATCAGGTCGGTTAATCGCGCATGATCTCAAGTCATAGTTTAAAAGTTTAACATAGTTTTACACTTTCCTGACCAGCTGATTCCCAATGATGGAACCTCATTGGAAAATCCTCATTGGACATTTGCAATGAGCCATTCCAACTTTCCCAATGATGATTGGGAGTTTTGTCTTAAGGCTTTCTTTCATAGGAGATTGGTGCGAGCAAGCGGCGACCCCTTGGACACTACAGGGCAATCTTGCACCAGGTCCCCTCCCCAACGACCAGGTGCTTTAAAATGGATCGGTGCAGAATGGCGCCATCTCGCACCGATCCGTTGCAAATCTGCAGGTCGTCGCACACCCCACCTGGTGCAAGATGGCTGCTTCTTTAAAAGATCCATTCAAACCGACGAATTTGAGGAATCAGACTAGTAGCACTCCGTCAATTCTGCGACAAACTCGGCTGGTGCACCCTGGTCAAGCCAGTAACCATGGTCATAGCACCACGCGCCACTATCAAGCTCGCCCTGATGTTCCAGTCGTGTCCACTGGGAGCCATCCCACCTGACAGAAACCCTGTGATCCGTTTGCCACTTAGCCGCGTGAGCCCACTGCCCATCACAGTAAGGAACCACCGTTTCGGTCGGGCCCTCCAGGTTAAAGGCGCCCGGATCACATGGACCCAAGTTTGGTTCGGGCTCTTCTGACGTCGGCTCCTCTGCGCTCTCCTCGCTGGACGAGCTATCTGAGCTGGTCGTTTCCTCCGAGGTGACTGTTGAAGTCTCCAAGGTAGGTTCCGCAAGCGTTTCCGGCTCGTCGTTCGCCTCGTCACATCCAGCTAGCGTCAGGGGCAGGATTACAGTCGCAGCTAGGATTAGTCGTTTCATGTGCTGTATTTTAACTGGGAAAGCACTGAAGTGTTCGCTTTCTGCAAAAAGCTTTTAGTTGGGCCACTGTTAGCAGCTACATCATCTGGTTCGAGCACTGCTGCGTCCACCCAGAGGTGCCATCGGTAAAGAACGTGGTGCCGGTTTCGTGGATACTCGGGTCACCGCATGATGCAATCTGCTTGTCCAGCGGGTGCGGTGCAACTTGGCCGGGCGCTTCTGTAAAGCCGATCACCGGCTCTTGTTGCGGGGCAGGTGCTGGCGCAGGGGCCGGAGCTTGGGTTGGGGCGGGCGCTCGAGTGGGAGCAGGGGGCTGCGAGGCCGCGGGTGCAGGTTCGTCGATGCTTTCCGCCGGCTGACCAGACTCGTTGCTCTTTGCACCGCCTTCGTCGGCCGGTATGGCAATCTTCACCTTGTCACCATCGGCGACCTCAAAATGGACCAAGTCAGCGTTGTCACGTACCGGCAAGTATGCTGTACCGGTGGCCGAATAGCCGGGGAATTCGTCCATCAAATTGAGGTAACTGTCGGCTCCATCGCAGTGTATTTCTGTGTCGGCCCGACTAATTTCGCCATCGGTCGTCGATACGCTCCAAGGCATCGTGCGGAAAGGCGAAGTGAAGTCTGCGTCTGCGTCTTCTGGCATCGACGCGGTGAATTCAAGGGCAACGAAGCGGCCAGGCTCGGCGCCCTCATAGGTTGCGCAGGTCGCTTGTGCATTGATGGAAACAATGTCAACTGTCATGCAGCTCGTCGAATCCAACGTTGAACAGGGGACTTCGAAACTATCTCCTTCGCCCAGCACCGCATTCTCGCGAACCGAAGTCGACGACGCGCTGGATGTCGAGGACTCTTCAGCGGTCGGCTCAGGTGAGCTCTCCGAATTCGTACAGCCTGCGGTGCCTAGGGCCAACGCGGCAAGAGCAACAATGAGCTTTTTCATGGTTTCGAGCATCCTTGATGTTGAAAAATTCAAACTATCGTCTCAGAAAACATTACCGCAGAAACTGTCGTCGAAAAGCGAGTTCCCGGTCAGCACATTGGGCCGAAGGTTCAGGTCGGCGCCGCTTCTACTTTTCGATAGAATTTGAGCGACCTTGGTAGTGTCAAGACCTATCCAGAACCGTCGTGGCCTCGCTATAGGGGTTGTGCACCAGCTACTCTAAATACGTTGATGTTTGAACAGTAGGGCAGGAAATGCGTAAGGACCTAGTAACCGAAGGCGTTCAGCACCTTCTCGACGCCATTATCAGCGGTGAGTTCCAGCCGGGTAACGCGCTCCCCAACGAAATCAAGCTTGCAGAGTATCTCAACGTATCCCGCCCAACGATGCGGGAAATTGTTCGCACTCTAGCGAACCGGGGCGTTCTTGAGGTCGTCCACGGCCGGGGGACTTTTGTCACCGATCAGGATCGGTGGACCGATGTGCAGACCGTGGTGTATGCCCTGTCGCAGCAACTCGATAACAAGCAAGTTGGCATGTATCTTACGCAGTTGCGTCGCATGATCGAGGTGGGATCCGCCGGCCTCGCCGCACAGAATGCAACCCAAGAAGAAATAGAAATTATGCAAGACAGCCTGCGCCGCTACATCGAAGCAGATGCGGCCGACGATGCAGAAAAGGCTAACATCGCAGACGTAGATTTCCACGACGCTATTCTCGACGCTTCGGGCAATCCGTTCGTCCGCGCTATGGTCATGCCTCTCAAAGGTGCCCTTGCTCATTCCAGGATTGAGACGAACTCAATATCTGAAATTCGCGCTCGCGCGATTCAGCATCACACCAACATTCTTCACGCAATCGAGACTGGGGACGCGGAGGGGGCAAAAAATGCGATGCGCGGACATATGAGCCAGACCTTCGACGATATCAGCGCGTTCATCGACGGTTCAGACCCTTATCGTCCCCCACTTCACTAACCCCGGTAATTGCTTTAAGTGGGCTTTTACCTGTTTTAATACCCCCGCCATTTACATTTCCACTCCCTTATCGCTAACTTTGACCTAAGTCCTCAGAGGTCTGGCAACAGAGGTCTGGGGTTAGGCGACACACTTGACAGAAAGGGAATGGAAAATGCCATATTCTCTCGAACAGCTAACCGAAGGGATGCTTGCACCTGTTGCTTGTGCTGCGAGCGGAGTTCCGCGACGACCAGACACATTGATCGTTCTCGACGATGACCCAACTGGCACTCAATCGGTTGCGAATCTTCCCGTCCTCACACGCTGGGAACCTGAAGATTTGCGGTGGGCACTGGGCCAAGACACGCCGGCGATCTACATCATGACCAATTCGCGGTCCCTGTCCTCTGCTGATGCGGAGCAAATCAACCGCGACGTAGCCCGCGCGGCATTAGAAGCCGCAGGCAACCGCGCCCTCACCTTCGTCTCTCGGTCCGATTCCACTTTGCGTGGACATTTCCCACTTGAACCCGACACCTTGGCCGATGTCGCCAGCGCCGCCGGACAAGATATTGATGGCTATCTGATCGTCCCAGCCTTTGGGGATGCGGGGCGCATCACGGTCAATGGCGTCCACTATGCCGGCAATGACACCGATGGCTTCACCCCCGTGGCAGAAACCGAGTTCGCCCAGGACGCCACTTTTGGCTATTCGCACTCCCGCCTCGCGAAATGGGTGGAGGAGAAAACCCAGGGAGCAACCCCCGCTGACCACGTCATCGAGATTTCCTTGAATGATCTCCGGGGTGGGACTGCGCTAGAAAAACTTCAAAGCGCGCAAAACCGTCAACCAATTGCCGTCGACATCGTCACCGAAGATGATTTACGCCTCCTCGCCATTGCTCTCCACGAAGCCGAAGAAGCTGGTAAGAATTTCATTTACCGTGTTGGGCCACCATTCGTCCGCGCCATCATCGGCCAAGATATCCCGTCTGTCGTTGACGCTGCTGCACTCACCAGCGCCGGGGTAACAAAGGACCACGTCAAGGGCGGGTTGATCGTCGTTGGCTCGCACGTTCCGACGACCACCCGTCAGCTCAACGCACTGTTAGAGAGGAATGTCGCCCAGGTCCGCGAACTCAATGTCCACGAGGTTCTCGAGGAACCAGAGCAGTACACAGAGATGCTTGCCGACGATATCGCGCAGACTTTGAAATCGGGCAATGTCATTCTCCACACATCACGCGAATTGGTCACCGGCAAGGATAAGGACGATTCTCTGCGCATTGCACGCGAAGTATCGAATTCCCTGGTCTCCACCGTGAACAAGATGATTCACCAAGTGACCCCGAAATTTGTCGTGGCCAAGGGCGGCATCACGTCCTCCGACACTGCATCGAAGGGCCTAGAGATGACGCGGGCGACTGTCGTTGGCCCTATGCAGCCCGGAATCATCAGCCTGTGGAAGTCGGAGGATGGGCCGGCTAAGGGCGTCCCGTACATCGTATTCGCAGGAAACGTAGGCAACGACGAGTCGCTTATCGACGTTGTCACTCGACTCACTGAACACAACTAACCCTCAAAGGAGTTTTCACCATGACTAACACTGTCACTGTCATCGGCCTAGGCGCGATGGGACTGCCAATGGCCACTAACCTTGCTCAGGATTTCAAGGTCAATGGCGTCGATATCGCTGAAGCCCGGCTCGCACTGGCGAAAGCCGCTGGAATTTCCACCTTTTCAAATTCTCAAGAGGCGGTAGCTGAAGCAGATGTCGTCCTCTTGGCCGTGCGAAACCAACAGCAGCTCAATGACGTTCTGTTCGGGAAATTAGGCATCTCCCACATGATGAAGGAAGGTGCCGCGATCCTGCTCACCTCCACCGTCGGCATCGCGGCAGTCGTTGAAGCGGCGCAGCGATTGAAATCCGACAACATCGAGATTATCGATGCTCCAGTCTCCGGCGGCCCAGTTCGCGCTGGCGAAGGTGACCTTCTCGTCACCGTTGGCGCATATCCGGAAGTGGTTGATAAGTTCCGCGATGTCCTTGAGAAAATGGCCGGTAACTTGGTGATCGTTGGGGATGAGCCCGGCAAGGGCCAGGCCATGAAGACCGTTAACCAGCTTCTGTGCGGCGTACATATCGCAGCGGCTGGCGAAGCCATGGCATTGGCGGGAAAGCTCGGCCTCGACCAAAAGGCAGCCCTCGATGCTTTGATGAGTGGCGCCGCTTCGTCGTTCATGCTGGGTGATCGCGGTAAACGCATGCTGGAGGCGTACACCGACGAGGGGGCTGAGGTGAAGTCACGCGTCGATATCTTCGTCAAGGACATGGGAATTGTGACTGCCGCCGCGAAAGACGCAGGAATTGCAGTTCCTGTTGCTGCAGCCGCCGAGCAACAGTACCTCCAGGGACTTGCCCGCGGAATGGGAGCTGACGACGATTCGTCGATCATCCGAGTGGTGTCCCCCTCCGACCCGACGCGGGAAGTATAAGCTGCCATGACCGGTGTATCACTTCTGTTTTTGGGAATCGCCGCGGTCGCGCTTCTCCTCGTACTAGTCATTTGGGTGCGCTTGCCAGCATTCGTGGCATTGCTTCTGGTGTCAATGGTGACGGCCGCTGCTTCTGGCATCCCACTGTCTGAGGCTGTTGAGTCTGTCACCAAGGGCGTTGGGGGCACTCTGGGTAGTGTGGCCATCGTCGTCGGCCTGGGCGCGATGCTGGGCAAGATCATCGAAGAGTCCGGTGGCGCGCAGTCACTTGCCACATATTTCACGGACAAGTTGGGGCGTGCCCGGATCCCGGTGGCCATTACGATCGCCGCATTTATTCTTGGCATCCCCGTCTTCTTTGATGTCGGCTTCATCATCCTGGCACCAATCGTCTTCGGTTTCGCGGTAGTCGCCGGAATCAATCCGCTAAAGATTGGTTTGCCGGTGGCGGCGACCTTGTTGACCGTCCACGTCGTGCTACCACCGCACCCTGGCCCAGTGGCTGTGGCCGAGCTGCTCACCGAGGATGTGGGGCTACTTCTCACCCTGGCGCTGCCCATCGCGGCTGTTACTGCCGTCATCGGCTACTTCTTTTCGCGGAAGATCAGCGTGGATAAGATCGCGCGTGTCTCATCGCCTGCAGAGTCCGATGAATCCCGCGAGTTTCCCAATCCACCCTCACCATGGCTGGTCATCGGCCTGATCTTGCTGCCGATCCTGATCATCATGGTGGGTACGACCGGGCAGATGCTTACCGACGAAGGGACCACCCTTAACACGTTCGTGTCCTTCTTCGGGTCCTCACCAGTTGCCCTGCTGATCTCTGTGATCGTGGCCTGGATTCTGATTGGACGCCAGCAGAAGTGGAGCAACCAAAAGGCCACGGACATCCTCGATTCGGCACTGCCGGCGGTCGCGGTGATCATCTTCGTGACTGGTGCTGGCGGTGGCTTTGCCAACGTCCTCGTGGAGTCCGGAATCGGCTCCGTTCTGTCTGAACTATTGCTTTCGACGGGTCTCCCACTGATCCTGATGGGTTTCTTGCTCACTGCCGCGCTGCGCGCTGCCCAGGGTTCAGCCACGGTGGCACTGTTGACCACAGCCGGGTTACTCGCCCAGCCCATCGCCGATGCAGGCCTGTCCAGCATCGAGGCGACTCTGATCATGGTGGCAATCGGATTTGGTGGCTTGGGCCTGTCCCACATCAATGACTCTGGTTTCTGGATTGTCACCAAGTACCTGGGCCTGAACGTGAAACAAGGCCTGAAGTACTGGACGTCACTAACGACGATTTACGGTGTCATCGGATTCCTGATCACCTGGGGTGTTTACGCGCTGGTGTAAACCGCTCTTTCTCATCGGGCCAACCGTTGTTGAACTCCACGGAGCGGAAGGAGAGCGACATGTAAACCACACGTCGCTCTCCTTTTATGTGTCTGGGTCAGGGAAGCACTACCCGGCAACTTCGTTGATCTTCTTGATGCGCGAGGTAATGTCCACGATCTGGCTGGTCTCGAACAGGTCAGTCAGCGGGTAGGCATCAAAGGGCGGTTCCCAAATACTGCTGATCTCAATGCCACCCTGGCTACAAATCACGTCTACCTGAACCGTCACGGGTTTCTTGCCGCCTTCCGATAAGGAAGGATCACCAGCATGAAAAAGTCCTACGACCCCGAGTTCAAGACCCGGGCCGTCCGGATGGTCCAGCAGCACCGCGAGGACTACCGATCACTGACCGCCACCTGCACCGCCATCGGCAGCGAGCTCGGGGTATCCCGGGAAACCCTGCGCAACTGGGTCCGGCAGGCCGAGGTCGACGCCGGCACCGCCCCCGGTGTCACCACCGAGGAAAACGAGGAAATGGCCCGGCT
>NZ_KB892444.1 GCF_000373805.1 Corynebacterium pilosum DSM 20521 = CIP 103422
GAGTCGATGAACAACGAGCTGCGTAAAGCCACCCGGAATCGGGTGCAGTTCACCAACGATGAGTCTGCGATCAAAACCTTGTGGTTGATGATCTGCAACATTGAGGACAAACGGGCCGCCAAGCGCGCTAAGCAGGGCAAACGGGTCGCGGCGACCAGCGGCCGGCTGATCGAGGGCAGGCGGGNGACGAACTGGAAGCAGGCCATCAACCAGATGTCTGTGGCTTACCCTGACCGCTTCGAGCCCTACCTCTAATAATCACGCCCCACACACAAACAACTTGACACGCTCATGCTCGCTGATCCCCTTTGTGGAAAGAACGACCAGCATATGGCCGAAGATTTGGCAGATCTACATCCAGCTAATGCCCAGATCGTAACTGAAGCACTACAACCTGTTTTTGCGGAAGTGCAGGAGAGACTGGGATCGGCTCTCTACAATTTTCCTTCTTTCACCGCAGGCCTGACTAATACTATGCGGGCTGTTGAAACTTCCAACCTCCTACGCGATCTCAAAGGGCATGCCCTGCCGCCCATACTCAGTTTTCCTGCGATTGAATCGATCGCCCTCGACAAGCTACAAGACGCAATGCGAATTCACGATTCATGGGTGGAGGACTTGCAGGCCCGTCTCGTCGCAACCACCACGGGATTCCGCCGTACGCTTTTTCCTCCAAATCTCCGCCAACTTGCAGACGAGATTACGGCAGAAGAAGTTAACCGGTTCGTAGAAAAAGAAGCAATCCCGCTCTATCTTGTCCCGAAGGGTCGGACGGCGCTCCGACTCATTCGCGCCAAAGATCGACAGGCCAGGAGAAAAGTTCTAAATAGCTGCTTCAACTCGATCGTCGATGATTGCGAAAAAATATTAACTGAATCACGGGCAGAGAGTATTGCTGACCAAGTTAGTTTTATTCGCGATGGCATCGGCGCATTGCGTGCGGGGTATACTCCCTCTGCACAAGCAATGTTTACTGTCACGCTGGACACACTGATCACGCGCTTGTATCCGGATCAGGAAAATTTACGCCGAATCAGAAACCGTCAGAAGGACAAAGACGCTTCCGAGGAATTCGACCAAATGAATATTCGGGAGGCTTTAGTGTGGCTACCTATCTGGAACGCCCATGAGTCATTTTGGCCAAACAAAGGTGATCCAGTGCCCCATCACTTTTCTCGTCACGCCAGCGTGCATGCGGTTACTTCCCGCCAGTTCAACAAGCGGAATTGCATCCAAGCACTGATGTTGGTTACCAGTTTAGTCGGTTATGGAAACGCTCTATGGTAAGTAAAAGCATCGACTCAAAGTATAGAAAACCAGACCTATTTTATCTCGCAGAGCTACAGAGTAACGGAGGGAAAAGGGTATCTAAGCGGCCAGAGATGAACTAGGCAATACCCACAATATTTTGGAAAACGATCCTCCCAGACATAAACCATGGCACAACCGATAAAATCATGAGCAAAACACTGGTTGAGCTGTTAGTGGCAGGGTCTTCCAAAACAGACATGCTGCCCAAGCTGTGATCGTCCAGATAAGAACTCCGACGATGACTTCAGACAATGGTGTTGTCTACTCTGGTGAATCAGCATCCGCCTCAATTGCGCGGCCTCGGGTTACAGCCACGCTGCCCAGGATGGCCAACGCCGCGGCCAGGGCCAGGGAAATCCACAAGGCCTGCGCCGATCCTGCGTTGCCGGCCGCCGACAGAGTGGTCGTCGTCCAGTGCGCCGGCATCGCACTCGCCGCGATCTGCCAGGCTGTGCCCACCGCGCCCGTGGTTGCGGAATTCCACACCCAGCCGACAACGCCCGCCTGCACCGCAGCCAGCAGCGCGGCCACTCCTGCGCCGATGCGTGGTCCGACCGCAGCGAGCAGAATCCACGTCAGGCCGGCTGAGGCGAGTGCCCCAAGTGCAAGTCCGGCGGTAATCGCAATCATCGCCACAGGCGAAAGTCCCGTTCCCAGCACCATCACCAGGACCAGGCCCACCACGGTCAGAAACGCGGTGCCCCCGCCGACGATGGCCCAACGCGACCCATCGACCACGTACGCGGCGAGGGCAAGCGCGAAACCGCCCAGCAGCATAAGCGCCGCGATCAGCATGGCAACCAGCGGGGACAGCGCGCTTGGCGCAACCTCTTCACCCGGGGCCGCGGCTGCTTGCTCTTGCGGGGAGGGCCCAGGAATGGCAGTCTGGACGTCCTGGATCTTCGATTTCGTGTTGCCCGCAATCGTATCTACTTGGGAGGCCCCGTCGTAAAGCTCCTGTGATCCGTCGCGGGCGGTCGCGGTGCCGTCACGTAGCGCCGTCATCCCAGAGGAAAGCTCGCTGGCGCCGGAGGCTGCAGTATTCATCCCGTCATAGAAGGCGTAGCCAGGGGTAGTCAGCTGATTCGATATTTCGCGGGAGCCATCGCGCAACTGGTTGAGTTGGCTGACGATATCCGCAGGTAACTCTGCCGTTTCAACCTGGCCTCGCAGATCCTGGAGCGTGGCACGCGTATCGACGATGGCCGGGTCGGTGGAATCCTTGGTTTCTTCAAGGGTTCGATCAATCGTCGCTATGACCTGTCCTTTGACCGCTTCGAAACCGACGACAGTATCCACGGCAGTGCCTACACCATCGGCGACCTGGGTTGCTCCGCTACCGAGCTGACCCATCCCCGCGTTGAGCTCACTCAACCCCCCTGCCAGGGATTCTGCGCCCGAATGTGCGGTTTCGGCGCCATCGGCTAGTTCGGTCATGCCATCTTTAAGTTCTTCGGCCCCATCTTTGAGCTGGCCTGTCCCATTGGTCAAGAACCCGGCCTGGGATCCCGCCTCGCCGGCGGCACGGCGGGCGTCGACAAGCGCGTTCGAACTTGCCGTGCCTGCGATGGCGGGTGCCCCCTGGACCTCCTCGCCGGTATTCCAGGTGGTGGCCGGGCTCAACGGCATAAAAGCGCCGATGGCGAGGATGACCAATGCGAGGACCAAGCGGGTTTTCATGTTGTGGAACCTACATCTTTGCACTGGTAAAAGGGTGTAGGCACACCGGCATACCCCCAGTTGGTAGGCTAAATGGACTTACTGTGTACGTATTTTCAGCTACTAGTTGGGTGTGATTCACCGTGACATTGCTTATCGCAGTCGCACTGGCAGCAGTGGCGGTGATCCTCGCCCCGCTGTCAGTGCGCCTGTTCGACCGGGGAGCTGGTTGGCCCCTGGCTGTCCTCTATGTTGTCGCAGCTGCCGTGATCGGCCGCGAGCTGCCGGCTGTCATCAACGGCCAAGCCCTGAACTTTGAGGCCGTGTGGGCCCGCGATCTCTTGGGCCCAGGCACCGAGGTCACCGTGTCGCTCAATGGCGACGGCCTCGGTGTTTTCTTTGCGTTGTTGGCGCTGGTGATCGGTGCTGTGGTCTTCATCTATTCGGCGGCCTACCTGCCCAAGGGTGAGGGCAACACGAGTTTTTACACGATCATGACGGCGTTTACGCTGTCTGTCCTGCTGCTCGTGTTGGCTGGCGACGCCGTTGTCCTGTTCATCGCGTGGGAGCTGGTCTCCATCGCCTCGTTCATGCTGATCGCCCGCTCGGGCTCGAGTGGCGAGGCCGGCTCCTACCGCACCTTGGCCCTGACTTTCATCGGCGGCCTGACATTGTTGGCCGCCCTTGCGCTGGCCTCGGTCAACGCGGGTTCGACAAGTCTTTCGACGATCCTTTCGTCAGATGTGTGGGCACAGGACCCAGGCTTGACGACGATCGTTGCCATCCTCGTCGCCACCTCTGCATTCACGAAGGCTGCGCAGTTCCCCTTCCACTTCTGGCTGCCCGAGGCGATGGCCGCGGCCACCCCGGTCTCGGCGTTCCTGCACGCAGCCGCAGTGGTCAAAGCCGGCATTTACTTGCTGCTTCGCTTTTCGACGATCTTCCATGACGTCCCCGCCTGGAACACGATGTTGATTGTTTTCGGTATGGGTACCGCCCTCATTTCGGCGGTGTTCGCGATCACGAAGACGGATCTGAAGCAGCTGACGGCCTACTCCACGGTGTCCCACCTGGGCTGGATCGTGGCCACCATCGGTGTGGGCACCCAGTTCGCTCTGGCAGCCGCGCTGGTGCACACCTTGGCGCACGCCCTGTTCAAGTCTTCGCTGTTCATGCTGATCGGCGTGGTGGACCACCAAGCCGGCTCGCGCGATGTGCGCCGCCTGGGCAAGCTGTACGACAAGATGCCGTTTACCTTCGTCTCTGTGGTGGTCGCGGCTGCGTCGATGGCCGCTGTACCTCCGCTGTTCGGCTTTGTGTCGAAGGAAGGCATGCTCACAGCGTTCATGGAGGCGCCAGCCTCCGGTGTTCTGGTCGCCGTGGCCGGCATCGCGGCGTTTCTCACCTTCGTGTACTCGGCCAAGATCGTCTTCGGCGCCTTCGTCGATGGCCCGCGCGATATGAGCGGTGTGAAGGAAGCCCCGGTCTCGCTGTGGCTGCCGGCAGCACTACCTGGCTGGATGTCCCTGGTGCTCATCTTCCTTCTTGGCGCCGTGGACTCCCCCATCAACGCTGCCGTGCACGCGATTACGGGTACCACAGACTACGAATCACACCTGGCCATCTGGCACGGCGTGAACACCCCGTTCATCGTGTCGATGATCGTTCTCGTCGCAGGCATCGCTTTCCTCTTCGTCCGCAAACCGGTGTGGAAGGCCCTGGAGAACAAGGAACTCCTGCCGAAGTCCGGCAACGATCTGCTGCATGGCCTCGTCACCGGCATGAAGGCCCTGGGCCGTGGCATGGGTGAGATGGCTAACTCCTTCAACCCTTCGCGTCACCTGGTGTGGCTGGTGCTCACCGTGATCGCGCTGGGAATGGGCACGCTGCTGCTGTCCACTGGCATCGACGGCATGCCGATGGCAGACCGCGCACCTGGGCTGGACAACTGGTGGGACCTCATCCCGTTTGCCATCATCACCGTGTCGGTGATCGGCCTGATCACCACCCGCCACCGCCTCGCCGCCGCCGTGCTCATCGGTACGGCGGGTGTGGGCATGAGCTTGCAGATGCTGCTGCTGGGCGCTCCCGACGTGGCGCTCACCCAGTTCTTGGTGGAATCGCTCACCGTCGTTGTCATCATGATGGTGGTGCGGTACCAGCCACGGCTCTTCCCAGACACGTCCACTCGTCGAAAAGTGGTCGCCGGAATCATCGCCATCCTGGCAGGTATCACCGCCTTCCTGGGTGTCTTCACGCTGCTGGGCCGGCGCGAGCGCTCGGACCTGGCAATGTGGTACATCAACGAGGGCGGGCCGATGGCCGCGGCCGACAATATCGTCGCCGTGATCATCGTGGAATTCCGTGGTTTCGATACCTTGGGCGAGCTGTCCGTGCTGGGCATGGCGGCCGTGGTGATCGCCGCGGTGACCTCCTCGATGCCACGCCACAACTTCGAGGAAGGCACACGTCCTCGCCCGTTCGGCCAGTCGCAGCTGAACTCGATCCCGCTGCGCAAGGCGCTGACATTCATCTGGCCCGTACTGATCGTGCTGAGCATCCTGGTGTTCTACCGTGGCCACCAGCTCCCGGGCGGCGGCTTCGTGGCAGCACTCATCCTTGCGACCGGTTTCGCCCTGTCTTATATCTCCAAGGGTGCGGACGGGAACGTCGTCGGCAAGCAAGTCCCGATCTGGCTGACTGGCATCGGCATCATCGTCGCGATCAGCGCCGGCTTCCTGGGCTATATCGAAGGCGGCTTCCTCTATGCCATCCACGGGGAGATCGCCGGCGAGCACCTGACCACCTCCCTGATCTTCGATGCCGGTATTTACATGGCCGTGCTGGGCATGCTGACCATGGCCATCAACGCTCTTGGTGGGTACCTTCGCCCAGGTGTGGGCATGGACGAGCTCAGCTACACGCGCAGCGAACCAGATAATCCGCTGCCGAACGCGCCGGAGCCGGAGGAGCCGGAGAACCCGACTGAGACGTACCCCGATCCGATCAACCCGGCGGACAACCCACAACCAGTTGGGGCCGGCGGGCACAACGCACGCGCGACGCACACCAACTCTGCACATGAGAAGGAGGACGGCCGATGATTATGGCATTAACAATCGCAGTGCTGGTGGCAGGTTCTGTCTACCTGATTCTGCAACGCGGCATGGTCCGCATTGTCTTCGGCATGAGCTTGTTCGGGCACGCCTCCAACCTCACCCTGCTGGCAGCAGGTGTGGGCGCGTGGCGTGGCCAGGTCTTCCCCTCCACAACCGACGTTGAGGACATGGCCGATCCCCTCCCCCAGGCGTTCGTGCTGACCGCCATCGTGATCGCGATGGCCACCACCACCATCTTGCTGATGCTGGCCGCACTCGGCCGCAACGATGACACGAGCGACGACCAGTCCGATAACGCGCGCGCCAAGGATACCGATACCCTGGCCGGACGTGTCGACGATCCGGACGCCGCCGTGGTGGGGCCCGATAGCTTGACGACGGCTGGCCGCACCGCACGCGCAACCGCCCAGAAGCCGACCCAGAAGAAGGAGGCGTAGACCATGGATACGACAACTGCAGCAGCCATGCTGCCCCTCTTCGTGGCCGTGCCCCTGATCACCTCTGCGGTGGCGGCACTGGCCAAGTCCAAACCAATCCATGACTTCCTTGGGCTGCTCATTCCGGCGGTGAACCTGGCCGGCGGTATCTGGCTGTACTGGTACACCTCGACCCACGGCGCGATCGCGCACGTAATCGGCCTGTACAAGGGTGGCGCAGGTATCTCTTTTGCTGCCGACGAGTTCTCGGCACTGATGATCATCTTCACCATGTTGATCGCGCTGGTGTCCAACTGGTTTGCGGCCGTGGCCGGTGAGACTCGCGAACGTTTCTACACCGCGCTGACCTTGGTGTTGATCACCGGTGTGTCGGGTGCGTTGCTCACCGCCGACCTGTTCAACTTCTTCGTGATGATCGAGGTCATGCTCTTGCCGTCCTACGGGCTGATCGCAATGACCGGTACCCGCGACCGCCTGCTGTCTGCCCGCACCTTCGTGCTGGTGAACCTGGCGGCATCCACACTGCTGGTGCTGGGTGTGGGCTATGTGTACGGCGTGACCGGCGCGGTGAATATCGCTTCCCTTGCTGGTGCTGCTGCCGGCAACGGCCCTGTCACGGTTGCGATGGGCATCGTGATGATCGCCATCGCCGCGAAAGCAGGCGTATTCCCGCTGCATACCTGGCTGCCACGGACCTACCCGTCCTCCTCGGCTGCAGTCATGGGCCTCTTCTCGGGCCTGCACACCAAGGTGGCGGTGTACATGATCTTCCGCATCTACGTGGTCATCTTCGATCTGGAGAGCCGCTGGGAGTGGTTGATCATCGTCATCATGGTGATCTCCATGCTGGTGGGCGCGTTCGCTGGTCTGGCGGAGAACTCGATCCGCCGCGTACTCGCCTACCAGATGGTCAACGGTATGCCGTTCATCCTGATCATGCTGGCTTTCGTGGCGGAGAATCCGCGCTACGCGCTGGCCGGCGGCCTGATGTACACGTTGCATCACATGGTCACCGTGGGCTCGCTGGTGCTCAACTCGGGCGCCATCGAGGAAACCTACGGCACAGGCACCCTATCCAAGCTGGCGGGCCTGATGCGCCGCGACCCGATGACGGCCGCGATCTTCGCCGCCGGCGCATTCTCCGTGGTGGGCTTCCCACCGTTCTCCGGCCTGTGGGGCAAGCTGACCATCGTGTTCGCCGCGGCCGCACCGGGCGATGCCCGCAGCTGGGTCGTCATCACCGCGATCATCGGCGCGTCCTTCGGCGCACTCTTGGCGATGATGCGGGTGTGGCGCGAAGTGTTCTGGGGCAAGCCAATGCAGCGCTTCCCCGAGACTTTGCGCGTACGCACGAGCCTGTGGCTTCCGTCGGCTGCACTGATGGTGGTCTCGCTCGTGATGTTCTTTGGCGCAGGCTTCCTGTGGGAGTCGGTGCTGACCAGTGTCGACGGCCTGCTCGACGTAGACTCCTACGTACAAGCAGTGCTTGGCGACGATGCCATCGGCATTCCCAACGTGGCCGAACTACAGGGAGGTAACTAATGCACGTCATTGGATACATTTTCTGGCTGATTAAAGAGATCTTCGTCGCCGGCTTCGATGCTGCGTGGAAGGGCTTGAAACCCACCAATGAGCTCAACCCGGTCGTGATCTACTACCCGCTTCGCGTCACCAGCGACTGGGAGCTCTTCTGGTTCTCCGTCTCCGTGACTGCGACACCGACCACGTTGTCGCTGGGTTTCCGCGAACCCACCAAGGAGGGGGACCCACGGATCCTGATCGTCCAGTCCGCCTTCGGCTCTGACCCGCTGGATGATATTGCGTCCTTCGCTGACATGGAGGAGCGCATGGCGCCACGAGTCAAGGACACACCGCTGGATCCGACAACGGTCTACTACGAGTATCCCGCAGCCGACATCACCGCTTCAGGCAAGGAGGTCTAGAGTGTTTACCACCATCATCACCGTGTGCATCGGCATCATGGCAGGCTGCCTCATCGCTGGCCTGTATCTGATCGTGCGCACCCCTGACAACTTCACGAAGGCCGTGCTGTCCGACCTTGTTTTCTATTCGATGATCGCCATCTTCCTGTCATGGACGTTGTTCAATGACTCGTTGATCGCCTATGAGGTTGCACTTCTCGCCGCTGTTGTCGGTGGTGTGCTGCCGACAATGTCGATGGCACGCATCATCTCGAAGGGGCGACGCTAATGACCATCGCCGAAATCATCGCATCCATCCTGGTCATCATCGCCACCGTCATGGCGGTCTCCACCACTATTTTGCAGTTCCGCGCACCCGACGCGCTCACCCGCGTCAACCTACTCGGTCCTTTGACCAGCGTGGGAGTCCCGCTGTTGATCGTGGCAAAGCTTGTCATCGACTGGTCTACCACTGGTTTTGAGTGGCACCTGTTCATCCGCGCCATCATCGCCATCGCTGCGATGTGGGTGATCGCCGCGGTCGGCTCCTTCATCATGGGCCGCTCCATGTACGGCGTGACCATCGTCGATAAGAAGCACGGGATCGAAGAATAACCCGGCCTCGCTGGACCCACCGCCGCCCTGTCCCCGCAAACTGTTGGAACTCAACTGTTGGAACAGGGCGGTTTTTGCGACCTCAAAGGCCCGAACGCCCCTAATCCAACAGTTCAGCTTCGACAGTTTGGCCCGTGACCCAAGAAAAACTCCGGCCCGGCCACCATTTCGGTAGCCGGGCCGGAGTTCTTATGCGTTAATGCAGTGTTATTGCTTTACTGCTGTGCACGCTTCTGTGCCAGGGATTCGCGAACACGCTTGCCCAAGTCTTCATCGACGTTGGTCCAGTATTCGTAGACGCGCTCCTCAACATCCTTGTTCTTGATTGGCAGCATCTTGTTGGTGATGTTGTGAACGATGCGTTCCTTCTCACCATCGTCGAAGACCTCGCGGTACAGGATACCTGCCTGCATGAAGTCATCGTCGTCCTTGTGCTTGACATAAGCAGCACGGGTCAGATCGGTGCCGTGTGGGTCTGGGTTGACGTAGAGGTCATCCGCCTGGCCGTAGGTGGTGTGGTTGGAGGAAGAATCCTCGCCATTGTCCAAGTAGCCAGCGCCCTTGTCGGTGCGGTTCGGGCTGTAGTTTGGCTCACCCTCGTTGTTGAAGAAGTAAGCCATGGAGCCGCGCTCCGAGTAGGTGTTGACCTCGTTGATCGGACGGTTCACCGGCAGGTCGCGGTAGTTCGCGCCGATGCGGTAACGCTGCTGGTCAGCGTATGCGAACACACGGCCCTGCAGCATGCGGTCTGGGGAGAGGCCCACGCCGGGAACCAGGTTGGATGGGTCCAGCGCCATCTGCTCGATCTGTGCGTGGTAGTTCTTCGGGTTGCGGTTCAACACGAAGTAGCCCACATCGTGCAGCGGGTAGTCCTTCTGCGACCAGGTCTTGGTCAGGTCGAATGGGTTCCAGCGGTAGTTCTCTGCCTCGTCGAATGGCATGATCTGCACCTTGACGTCCCAGATTGGGTAGTCGCCGCGCTCAATTGCCTCGTAGAGGTCCTGGCGGTGGTAGTCGGCGTTCTTGCCGGCCATCTCCTCTGCCTCTTCGTCGGTGAAGCAGTCCCAGCCCTGGCGGGTCTTGAAGTGGTACTTCACCCAGACTGGGGTGCCTTCCTCGTTAATCCACTGGAAGGTGTGGGAACCGAAGCCGTCCTGGTTGCGGGTGGTCTTCGGGGTACCGCGGTCGCCCATCAGGTAGGTCACCTGGTGTGCAGACTCTGGGGTGCGGGTCCAGAAGTCCCACTGCATCTCATCGTCACGCAGGCCGGAAGCTGGGTTGCGCTTCTGGGAGTGGATGAAGTCAGGGAACTTAATCGCGTCACGCAAGAAGAAGGTTGGCGTGTTGTTACCAACGATGTCATAGTTGCCGTCTTCGGTGTAGAAACGCAGTGCGAAACCGTGCACGTCACGCCAGGTATCTGGGGAGCCTGCCTCGCCCGCAACGGTGGAGAAACGACCCGCCATTGGGGTGACGGTGCCCTTCTGGAACAGCTTCGCCTTGGTGTACTGGGAAACATCCTCAGTGATGTGCAGTTCACCGAAAGCGCCGTGGCCCTTAGCGTGAGGGATACGCTCTGGAACGTTCTCGCGGTTGAAGTGCGCGAGCTTCTCGATCATGTGGATATCATCCAGCACGTTCGGGCCCTGTGGGCCAGCGGTGACGGAGATGTTCTCGGAAGGAACTGGCGCACCATTCAAGCGAGTGGTGGTGCCGTCACCTGCGGCGCGCTCGCCACGGGAAACGACATTTTCTGCTGCTGACTTATCAGCCATTACAGCCTCCTTAAGGTTTGGGTTATTAATTGGTAGCAATTGATAGTTTACGGGAAATGGTAGGGCTTGGCAAGGAGTTTCCGCTCCGCCCCCAGCGTACCGAAAAGGCGCAGCTGGTAACCTTTACTTTCGTGAGCAGGCGAAACGACGATTACGTCACCTCCCTGGCCCTGAAGGCCGGCAGAGGTGACAAGCGTGCGCTTTCACAATTCATCGAAGAAACTCACGACGACGTCTGGCGCCTTTTGGCCCACCTCGCAGGGCGCGAGCATGCCGACGACCTCACCCAAGAGACCTACCTCCGCGTGATGGGGTCACTGCCCAGTTTCGCCGCGCGGTCGTCGGCACGCACCTGGCTTTTGTCCCTGGCCCGGCGCGTCTGGGTTGATAGCGTGCGCCACGATATGGCCCGGCCACGCAAATCCGCCACTGAGTATGACGACGTTGCGGCCAACACTCCAACGCGGGACAACCCCAACACGTGGAGCGACATGATTGACCTGCGCACGATGATCAATCAGCTGCCGGAGGAGCGTCGTGAAGCGCTCATCCTTACCCAGGTCCTGGGGTACACCTATGAGGAAGCCGCGAGGATTGCGGGCGTGCGCGTGGGAACGATCCGCTCACGGGTGGCGCGCGCCCGGCGCGACCTCATCGCAGCCACTGAGGCCCCCGCCGAAAAAGACAACAACTAAGCCGCCTGCGCCTGGGCGGTACGCAGGAAAGCTAAATTGTTACCCATTAGCAACATTGGCACCGCCTGCCCGCCAACTGGGCATTCCCCACTATCCGCACCATTTGCAAGGTTTAGGTATTCCCATACCGCTCCCCATTCGACTCGAAAATGAGTTAACTAGAGCGCACTATTGTTACTTTTAAATAGTGGAGTATTCACATGCTTAAGAAGTCCATAGCGATTGGTATGGCATTTATCGGCGTCGTTGTCGGCGCCGGCTTTGCATCTGGCCAAGAGGCCGTGCAGTACTTTGTTGCATTCGGTAACTGGGGACTGGTTGGTGCCATCGTCGGTGCCCTCCTCATGCTCATCATGGGCGTATCCATTCTGCAGCTGGGCAGTTACTTCCAGGCCAAAGAGCACATGGCAGTACTGGGCAATATTTCGTCGAAAATCGTTTCCTGGATTCTGGACATCGCCACAGTGATCACCCTGTTCTCCATTGGGTTTGTGATGTTCGCCGGTGGTGGCTCGAACCTGAACCAACAGTTTGGCTGGCCTCTGTGGATCGGCACCTTCCTCATGCTGTCGCTGGTGATCGCCACCGGTTTCCTCAACGTGGATAAGGTCACCACCGTGATCGGCGCCCTCACGCCGTTCATTCTCCTGTTCACCATTAGCGCCTGCGTGTACACACTCGTGGTGTCCTCACCTGACTGGTCCGTGATTGATTCCTACGCCACCAGCGAGGTGGCCACCACCCTGCCTAATTGGTGGATTTCAGCGCTGAACTACACCGGGCTGAACGTCATGTGCGTGGTCTCCATGGCCCTGGTCATCGGCGGCAACCAGTTCGACACGAAGGCAGCCGGCTGGGGTGGCCTAATGGGCGGTCTTGCCTACCTGGTGATGCTGCTTCTGCTGGTCTCTTCCCTGTACGTCCAGGTGGAAACCGTCAATGGCGACGACATGCCAGTTCTAACCTTGATCAATGAGATCCACCCAGTACTGGGCACGCTCATGGCCGTGGTGATCTTCGGCATGGTGTTCAACACGGCCGTGTCCATGTTCTATGCGCTGGCGAAGCGGCTGACCCGCGGGAAGGGCGAGAAGCAGTTCCGCATCGTTTATGTGGCCAGCTGCTTGATTGGCTTCGTCTTGTCGTTCATCGGTTTCCAGAAGCTGGTCGGCTACGTCTACCCGATCCTGGGCTACATGGGCCTGTTGATGATCGTGGTTGTCGCTGCCGCATGGCTGCGCGGTCGCTCCAAGCTGGATAAGGAAGGTCGCATCCGCATCCGCGCGATGGACCTGACCCGCCGCAAGATGGATCCCCGCCTGCGTTTCACTAAGCGCAATGAGCGCGAGCTTGCCCGCCTCACCGCCGCGTCCTCTGTTGCCAACGACATCTTCGAGGAGTCCATCTCCGAAGAGATTTCCAAAGAGCTCGCCGCCGACAAGGAGCTGCCAGACTTTGACCCGGAGGATGGGCCATCTGACGTTGTCGTTGTCTCCCACACCGCTCCGGTCACGCACGGGGAGTACCTGACCACCCCGCCACGCGATGATGCTCTGAGCAAGGACGAGGACGAGATCACTGACGAAGAGTTCGCCGAGTGGGAGCGTGAAGCCCGCGAGGAGGAAGAGGAGCGTTCGCGTAACGACGAATAACCCGCCGCCCTGCGCCACCGCGCTTCACTGTCGAACCTCAACTGTTGGAACTGGGGCGTTTGGGTGTCCTAAACGGAGAAAACCGCCCTGTTCCAACATTCCAGTTCCAGCAGTTTGCAGTTTCTAGCGGCCGAGAGCGCCCGCGGAGCAGAGAAATAACGATGGCCCGCCCCATGTGGGGCGGGCCATTCCTCTTTGAAACCTTGAAACTATCCGAAGATCTGCGCCAGTGTGGCTACCAAACCGGTTACCCAGGATGGAGGCTGCGACGTAGGAGTTGCCTCCATGGTGTTTTCCGGGCTCACCTTGTTGGTCACGGTGATCTCTACCTCGTCGATCAGCGAGCCGTCCTCGGCGACCAGGTCAAGGGTGACGCACTCGCCTTCCTCTGCGGAGGCGGGAACGGCGACGCGGAAGGTACCGTTCTGCCCCCAGACGCTCCACCCAGCAGGCAGGTGTGTGTCCTCGCTGATGCGTACCCGCCCAGACTCCAAGGAGGAAGGTTCGCCCGTAGGCTCAAGGACCACCGTCTCTCCAGGCTTGGCGGTCTCATCATCCCAGGCAAGATCTGGCTTCGCTGCTGCTACCGGCGCGCAGGCGACCATGATCGCTGCGATGCCGGTGGCGAGCCACCCAGCCTTCGATGCCATGAGCAATTACCTACCTTGAGATAGCGGAGAGATCGGGACCTTTCTTTGACCTCCCCATATTGTGTCTCTGTCATCGAGTCCTTGCAAGCGGTGTTACCGCATTGAGATCGAATGTTAATAAAATACAAATGCCACTCCCCTGGGGTGAGAAGTGGCATTCTGACGAAGTGGTCGTCGTTAAGCGAGAAGCTCCGCGATCTGAACAGTGTTCAGGGCAGCGCCCTTACGCAGGTTATCGCCGGAGACTACGAAGACGAGGCCGCGGTTATCGTCGATGGTCTGGTCCTGGCGGATGCGCCCCACCAGGGAATCGTCCTTGCCGGCGGCGGCGAGCGGGGTAGGTACCTCGGTCACCGTCACGCCAGGTGCGGCCTCCAGAACTGCCTTCGCCTCTTCAGGCGTGATGGACTGAGCAAACTCTGCGTGGACAACCATGGTGTGGCCCGTCATCACGGGGACGCGGACGCAGGTGCCAGAGACTTTCAGCTCAGGGATGTTCAGAATGCGGCGCGACTCGTTGCGCAGCTTCTGCTCCTCATCGGTTTCGAAAGAGCCGTCGTCGACAAACGCGCCGGCCATGGGCAGCACGTTGTAGGCGATCGGGGCGACGTAGGGGCCGTTCTCCCCAAGATCGTGGGAAGAGCCATCGTAGACCAAGTCTTCAGCGTTGTCTCCAACAGCCTTGATCTGGTTCTCCAGCGTCTGCACACCGGCCAGACCAGAACCCGATACAGCCTGGTAGGAGGCGACGCGCAGGACCTTCAGATCAGCCTTCTGGTGCAGGGCGCTCAGCGCCGGCATGCACGCCATGGTGGTGCAGTTCGGGTTCGCGATGATGCCTTTCTTCAGGCCCTTCACGGTGTCCGGGTTGACCTCAGACACCACCAGCGGCACATCGGTGTCCTTGCGCCATGCCGACGAGTTATCCACAACCTTCACGCCCGCCTCAGCAAACACCGGCGCCCACTCCTTAGAGGTGGAACCGCCTGCGGAGAACAGCGCGATGTCAATGTCCTTCACAGAGTCTGCGGTGACCTGGGTGAGGTCCTCCACCTCGATCTCCTGGCCCTGGAATTCCAGCTTCTTACCAGCGGAACGAGGGGATGCGAAGAATCGCACCTTGTCTGCCGGGAACTTACGCTCAGCGAGGATCTCGCGCATCACTTGGCCGACCTGGCCGGTGGCGCCTACAACTGCGATGGTGGTCATGTGCGTATAACTCACTTTCGTAGGGTGAATGAACTTCTACCTACAGTACCCCGTGTGCAGGTCGGCGCACTACACGGCCCCGGCAGGCTTAACGCCCGGTACCGGCGTACACAGTGGCGGCCTCGTCGCCACCGAGCTCGAACTTGTCGTGGATCGCTACCGTGGCCTTGTCAAGGTCGGCTTCGCGAACCACAGCGGTGATACGGATTTCGGAGGTGGTGAACATCTCGATGTTGATGCCAGCATCGCGCAGCGCCTCGGAGAACTCTGCGGTCACACCTGGGTGAGACTTCATACCAGCACCGACTAGGGAAACCTTGCCGATCTGGTCGTCGTAGGTAACGTTCGCCCAACCGTTCTCGTTCTGCAGGTTCGTCAGCAGCTCGACGGCGCGTGGGCCGTCTTCTGTAGGCAGGGTGAAGGTGATGTCAGTGGTGTTGTCGTCGAGGGAGGAGATGTTCTGGATCACCATGTCAATGTTGATCTCAGCATTCGCTAGGGCACGGAACACCTTGGCTGCCTCGCCTGGGTTGTCCGGGATGCCCAGGATGGTGATCTTTGCTTCGGACTTGTCGGTTGCTACACCGGTCAGGACTGCTTCTTCCACGGGGGTATCCTCCATCGATCCGGTTACTAGGGTGCCGGGGTCATTGCTATAAGACGAGCGAACTCGCATCGGGACGTTGAATGCGCGCGCATATTCCACGCTGCGCAGGACCAAAATCTTAGAACCGGCGGCGGCCAGTTCCAGCATCTCTTCAAAGCAGAGCTGCTCGATCTTCTGGGCATCTTTCACGATGCGTGGGTCGGCGGAGTAGATGCCGTCGACGTCGGAGTAGATCTCACACACGTCTGCGTTTAGCGCTGCCGCCAGCGCCACCGCGGTGGTGTCGGAACCGCCGCGGCCCAGGGTGGTCACGTCGCGAGTGTCACGGTTGACGCCCTGAAAACCAGCGACGATGGCGATCTTGCCGTCGTCAAGCGCTTCCTGCACGCGCCCTGGGGTCACATCGACGATGCGGGCGTTGCCGTGACGCTCCGTTGTGAGGACGCCGGCCTGGGAGCCAGTAAAGGACTGCACCGGCGCGCCGAAGGACGCGATTGCCATTGCCACCAGGGAGTTCGAGATGCGCTCGCCTGCGGTGAGCAGCATGTCCATCTCGCGGGCAGGCGGGACGGGGTTGACCTGTTCCGCCAGGTCCAGCAATTCGTCAGTGGTATCACCCATTGCGGAGCAGACCACCACGACATCATCGCCCTGTTTCTTTCGCGCGACGATCCGCTCTGCTACCGCGCGGATGCGCTCGGCGCTCTCCAGGGAAGAGCCTCCGTACTTCTGTACGACCAGTGCCACAGGTGGGCCACCTTTCCGTCGAGGTCGGGGGAACGTGAGTTTTTGAGCTTTCAACGTGACTCACGCCGTTATGTTACCTGCATTACCCTCGCCTAACACCTTGAGGTGCACTATTTTTTCGTACGCCATACCATCATGGGCGTGCCTAGCCTTGTTCTTGCCGTGTTGTTCGCCTTAGCCTCGGCGTTCACCATCGCATGGGGCACGGTCACCCGCCACCGCATCGTGACCTCCCCGGCTACATATTCCCGCACCGATTCGGTCTTGACCCGCGGCCTGACCAACCCCGCGTGGTGGTTATCCATCTTTTCCGCTTTCGCGGCATATCTGCTCCAGGTGGTGGCCCTCGGGTTCGGCACGTTGCTCGTCGTCCAGCCCGTGCTGGTGTTGTCGCTGATGTTCACGCTTATGCTCAGTGCTTACCTGGGCAAGGGCAGCATGGATCGTCGTGACGCGACATGGTCCGCGCTACTGACCGCCGCCGTCATCGTCTTGATCGTGTTAGGAAGGCCCGTGCCCGGCGCGCAAGAACCCGACGTGGGCGCGTGGTGGGTTGCGGTCGCCGTCGGCGTTGCGGTGTGCGGCGTGGCAGCGCTTGTTGCTTATCGACGATCGCCTGGCACCATTTCTCTTTTCATGGGGGCGGTATGCGGCATTATTTTCGGCTACGTGGCCGTGTTGTCGAAGACGGTGGCAGATCTTTATGTGTCCGGCGGGCTCCCGGCAATTTTTAGCACCTGGCCTGTGTACGTGTTGGTGGTCGCGGCGGTGGCGGGCACGGCCGCGCAGCAATACGCCTTTGCGGCGGGGCCACTGGAGTGGTCGCTGCCTGCGATGAAGGTGTTCGAGCCGGTGGTTGCGTTCTTACTGGGCTATGCGGTGTTGGGCGAACAGTTCGCGGTCAGTTCCGTGGCCGGGATGGCGGTGATGTTTGCGGCGTTGGCGACGATGTTCCTGGCCACCGTCCGTCTCGCTTCAAGCCAGGCGTAACAGTAGCTGCTCGCAGCTACTCCCCCTTTTTTTGTGCCTTTTCGCCTTTTAACGCGTGTATGAGGTGGACAAGTTCTAGTTCCGCGTTTAGAGTGTGAGCTATGTCAAACGCTCCGCGTAGCGTCGCTTCTATCAACGCGCGTCTTCTCCTTCTACGCCGCGGCGGGAATCAGGTCTAAAACACGGCCGGCACCCCGTCGCGGAGTTTGCGTTGCCGGTCGTGGATCACCCAGAACCGACACTGACGCTAGATAGCGCACTCTCACGAAGGATATTGAGCGACATGACCCCATCTGATTCTTTCATCTCCGCACCATCGGAAATCCGCACCCCGAATGGCCCACGCAACGAAGGCCAACCCGTGTGGAACAAGCAGCGTGGATCGCAGATGCCGCACCAGCGCTACCTCGCTTTTGCTGAGGAAGTAGAAGACGTACAGCTGCCGGACCGCACGTGGCCGGACAAGAAGATCACCGTGGCACCGCAGTGGTGTGCCGTGGACCTGCGCGACGGCAACCAGGCGCTGATTGATCCGATGAGTCCGGAGCGCAAGCGCCGCATGTTTAACCTGTTGGTGCAGATGGGCTACAAGGAAATTGAGGTCGGCTTCCCGTCCGCTTCGCAGACAGACTTTGACTTTGTACGCGAGATCATTGAGCAGAACATGATCCCCGAGGATGTGACCATCCAGGTGCTGGTGCAGGCGCGCGAGCACCTGATCCGCCGCACCTTCGAGGCCTGCGAGGGCGCCCCGAATGTGATTGTGCACTTCTATAACTCCACCTCTAAGCTGCAGCGCGAGGTTGTGTTCCGCAAGGACCGTCCGGCGATTAAGAAGTTGGCTACTGACGCTGCGGAGCTGATCAAGGAGATCGCGAAGGACTACCCGAACACCAACTGGCGCTGGGAGTACTCGCCGGAGTCCTTCACCGGCACTGAGCTGGACTTCGCGGTCGAGGTCTGCGACGCGGTGGTAGACATCATGGAGGCGACCCCCGAGCACCCGATGATCATCAACTTGCCTGCCACGGTGGAGATGATCACCCCGAATATTTACGCTGACCAGATCGAGTGGATGCACCGCAACTTCGCCAAGCGCGACTCCATCATCTTGTCCCTGCACCCTCACAATGACCGCGGTGAAGGCATCGCGGCTGCGGAGCTGGGCTACCTGGCCGGCGCGGACCGCATCGAGGGCTGCCTGTTCGGCAACGGTGAGCGCACCGGCAATGTGGACCTGGTCACCTTGGGTCTGAACATGCTGACCCAGGGCGTGGATCCGCAGATCGATTTCTCTGACATCAACAAGATCCGCGAAACGGTCGAGTACTGCAACCAGCTGCGCGTTCATGAGCGCCACCCATACGGCGGCGACTTGGTCTTTACCGCTTTCTCCGGCTCCCACCAGGATGCTGTGAACAAGGGCTTGGATGCGCTGGCTGCCAAGGTGCGCCCGGGCGCGGATTCCACCGAGGTCGCGTGGGAGGAGCTGCGCGAGACAGTGTGGGAGGTTCCTTACCTGCCGATCGACCCGAAGGATGTCGGTCGCGACTACGAGGCCGTGATTCGCGTGAACTCCCAGTCCGGCAAGGGTGGGGTGGCCTACATCATGAAGACGGACCACGCGATCAATATGCCGCGCGGCATGCAGCCTGAGTTCTCGTCGGTAGTCCAGGCGATCACTGACGCGGAAGGCGGCGAGGTTAACTCGAAGGGGATGTGGGACATCTTCGCGGGTGAGTACCTCGATCTGGAGGAGCCTTTAGAGTTGGTCTCCATGCGCGTGAAGAATGCGGAGACCGACGATGAGGACGCGACCGTCGAGGCGAATGTCATCTTTAACGGTGAGGAATCCACGATCACTGGAACCGGTAACGGCCCGATCTCCGCGTTCTCCAATGCTTTGGAGCAGCTTAAGATTGATGTTGAGGTGCAGGATTACTCCCAGCAGGCTCGTTCCGCCGGTGATGACGCTGACGCCGCCTGCTACATCTACGCGGACGTCGACGGTGCTAAGGCCTGGGGCGTGGGCATCGCCGGTTCCACCACCCGCGCATCGGTGAAGGCGATCGTCTCTGCCGTCAACCGTGGACTGAAGGTCCAGGTTTCGCCTGGCATGTAGCAGTTCGCTTCACGACGATGGCCTCCGCCGAGGCGGGCTAGCCGGCCAGTTTGCTCTCTGTTGCCAACAGGGCCAACGCTGCGAGCAACTGGTCGCGGCGCATCGCCCCGACGAGCAGGCGGTGGTAGTCGCAATCACCTGTCTCCACATCAGCGGTGTCGCTGCAGACGGATCGGCGGGAGGCATTGTCGTTGTCCACCACGGTTTCAGCGGCTTGTGCGAAAGCCTCCAGCTGCGTGTCTTCCGGCAACTCCCCGTCAACCATGGCCAATGCACCCAAGGAGTGGACTGCGGCCCGGTAGGCGGGGCTACTTTTTGACACATTCCAGCCCAGGCGCTCACAAAGACTGTCCAGACTGATGGATGCTTGCCGTTCAGACTCTTCGCGCCCGCATTCTGCAGTGGAGTTTTCACGCAGCGTGGCAAGCCCCTGGATCGGTGACCCACCTTGGTCAAACACGCGAAGCACCTTCCCGATCTCAGCCAAGGAGAGTCGACCGACATCGGAGAGAGCTCGAATCAGTTGGAGACGAGCTAGGTGGCCATTGTCATATCGGGCCTGGTTAGCCTGGGTCCGCACCCCTGGGTGAAGCAAACCTTCGCGGAGGTAGAACTTGATCGTCGATACGCCAATACCTGAGAGTTCACTTAAATTAGCCATGCGCATGATGTGTATTTTACTTAATTTTTCTTAGAATTAAGCAAAACTGTCGGGCCCCGCCCCACGCGCATTGTGACCTGCGATTTTACTTTTGCGCAGCTAGGCTTTCACGATGAATTCCTCTAGACTAATGTCCGGAAGTGTAAGATTGACGGGATGTATCACACCGATACTTTCCCGATGCATTGCACACAGAAACGAACCGAGGAAGTAGTGATGGACCAATGACGCAGTATGTTGTTCCCGATCACGGTCTCGGTGCCGTCCGAAATATCCCAGTGGAAAATATCAACGCGGACGTGGCACGTTCCGTCCTGGAGGAATCCGGCGCCGAGGTGGCCGATGTCGCTGCCTCTTTAGCTCCAGCAGAGCACACTGGCGGTTTCCACCTACACTTTGATGGCCAGATCCTTGGCTGCGTTAGCGAATATGACCGCCGCGAGTATCCCGAGCTGGACTGGATCATCTCCGCTGGGCTCACCCCGCAGGTCACCGCCCGTATCTCTTGCACCAACGAAGGTGCGGAACCGACGATCGCTCTGCGCCTGCCGCGCCCGGGCCTGTGCCTTCCGCGCAATAATCCGCCGGAATCCCCCTGGGTGCTTCTCGACGAAGGCCCCAGCCGCACGGTGAACTTTTCTGATGATGCGGCCGAGGGGGAACACGATGAGCGCATGCACCTGCTCGTCGAGTTACATCCCGAGGGCGAGAGCAGACTCACTGCTTCTATTGGCGGGCGTTACGTCGGTGACCTCTCCCCGGCAGATTCGCAGGCCTTGCACCCCACGGTTTCCCAACTGTCCAGGCGCGGACTGGCCACTTTGGCGCGTTCCTATCACGCGCCTGTGGCGGGGACACCGGAGCTAGTCGTCTACGCCGATGACTTTTTCGATATCGATTCGCTGGCAGTATCGCCACTTCCCCTCGTCGAAAAGCGCGAGGTGAAGATTGCCCAAGAGGCCTCCGCGCCAACCATGATGATGCCGGCGGTCGTTACCGAGCCGGATCCTGAAGTTTCTGAAGCACCCGAGGACACTGCGATTGTTCCGCAGGTGGCGCCGGAAATCACACAGTTCAAAGCCGATCAAGATGCTGCGGAAGCCGCGCGCCTTGCCGACGAGGAATCTGAAGAGGACGCCCTTCCCAATGAGAAGAAGTCACGCCGCCGGTTCTTGGGCGTAGCCGCAGCCATCGGCGCGGTGGTGCTGGGCACAACCGCCGTGCTGGGAATCACCGGTTCCCTGCCACTAACAGCGGATAATATCGCCGCTACCTTCGGCGGGCCAGACCGTGACCCGAATAATCGGTTCTTCCCATACTCATCTGGCGACGCCGAACGCGCAGACACCAACAAGGAAGAAGACCAGGAAGGTGAGGCCGGAGCATCGGACGCGCCCACGGCCCGCGAGGAAGCCGAACGCGCCGCAGAACGTGAGCGCGCTGAGGCTGAGAGGGCTCGTCGTGAAGCACCTGCTGAAGCCCCGGCACCTGCACCTCAGCAGCCAGCGCAGAACTCGGCGCCTGCTCCGGCACCCGCGCCCGCACCGGCCCCTGCGCCGCAGTACCAAGCCCCGGCACCTGCACCTCAGCAGCCAGCGCCGCAGTACCGGGCTCCTGCTCCCGCGCCCGCCCCAGCGCCAGCACCTGCGCCTGCACCGGCCCCCGCGAACGGGGATCAGATCCCGGATGAGTACGTGGTGGACGTCCCCGGCGGCCAGATCCGCTCCAACTGGGACCTGGGCCAGAACCCGTGGCAGCAAACTTTCTAGGCCGGCACTGACGCGACTAGCGATGGCTATGGAATGTGTTGAACCGCGGTTGGCTACAATCTGAACAATGACCACTGAGCAGGAGTTTTCGCACCCGTTTATTGCGGTGCATGTGCAGTCGACGGGGATCCACCCATCGACGGGGCGCCTGCTCACTCTCGACGCGGTGACCTTTGACGCCGACGGGAACACGGGCGAAGAGTTTCACACCATCTTCAACACTGGGGGCGATCCTGGGCCGATCCACCGCCACGGTGTGCCCTACTCCGAATTCTCCCAGGCCCAACGCTTCTCCTCCCACCTCAAGACATTGGACAAGCTCATCGACGGCCGCACCCTGATCGTGCATGACGCCCCCCAAGTGTGGGGTTTCATCGTCTCAGAGGCACGCCGCGCCATGAACGCAGCGGCACGCGCCAACCGCTCCCGCAACCGCGGGCGGGGCAGGCGTCGCCAGAGGGTCGGCCACGTCCCACGGCCTGAGGCGATCGTCGATACGCTTGCGTCAACCCGGCGTCGCGGGGTCGCGCTGACCGATACACGCCTCTACGCGGTGGCCGCCAAGCTGGAAGTTGATGCGCCCAGCCCCATCGCCAGCGTGGACCGAGCTGGACGCCCGGAGGAGGAGACTTCGCGCGAGGCAACGCTCGTGCTGATCGATCTGTACCGCACCCTTGGGTCCAGCGGCCCTACCGTCTCTTTCGGCCCCAAGGAATTGAAGCCCGACCGCTTCGGCCTGCAGCGCACACACATCCGCGTGGAGGCGGAGAAGGCCGAGCCGGAGCACGAGAACCCTGGGGTCTATGACGCTGCGCGGGGGCTCGCGCCAGGCATGGAGTTCGTCGTGAGTGACGATGTGCAGATCGCCCCGGAGGACCTGATTAACGCTGGGCGCGAGGCCGGGTTGACCTACACGGAAAAGTTGACGCGAACGGCGTCTTTGGTGGTGACCAATCTGCGCACTGACTTGCGGGGAAAGGCCATGCACGCGCATCGGAAAGAGATTCCCCTGGTGACAGATAAAGATTTCCTGGCAGCGGTGGAAGAACTCAAGTCCGGCGCATAATTTCGCTATCGTGGACGCATGAGTTCCTCACCTTTAGGCCGGTTGAAGTCGCTACGCACGCGCGTGGCCACCACCGCCGCGAAAGCCGCCACGACGGCCTCGCGCGCCACAGGACGTGGCGCGGGCGGCATGATTGGTGGCCTCATCGCCGGTGCGATCGACCCGAACATTATGTCTTCGCTTGCCGACGATCGCCCCGCGGTCCTGGTCACCGGAACCAACGGCAAGTCCACCACCACCCGCATGCTGGCGGCCGCCATGCGGACAAAGTACACGGTGGCCACGAACGATGGCGGCGACAACATGGACGCGGGCATCATTTCCGCGCTGATGGCTTCCCCAGATGCCAGCCACATCGTGTTGGAGGTTGATGAGCTGCACGTGCCGGCGGTGGCCGACAAGATCAACCCGCAGGCGCTTGTGCTGCTCAACCTGTCGCGTGACCAGCTGGACCGCGTCGGCGAGATCAATTCGATCGAGCGCGCTCTGCGCTCGGCGGTGACGGCGCACCCTGATATGACGGTGATCGCCAACTGTGACGATGTGCTGATGACCTCGGTGGCGTGGGACGCAAAGAATGTCATTTGGGTCTCAGCCGGCGCGGGCTGGCTGGGTGATTCCGTGACGAACCCCCGCGGCGGCGGCCACGTGGTGCGTACTGGGGATGACTGGTACGCGGTCAAGCCCCTGCCCAATGGCAGCACTTTCCGACGACCGACCCCGGATTGGATCGTCACCCCGGAGGGACTGACCACGCCAGACGGTGAGCTGGTGGAGCTGGATCTGAAACTGCCGGGACATGCGAACCGCGGCAACGCCGGGCAGGCAGTAGCCGCTGCCGTTGAGGCATTTGATGTGGACGTTGAGGCGGCCGTGTCCGCGGCAGAAGGCGTGGATAATGTGGCCGGGCGCTACTCCACCGTCCATCTGGGTGATCGTGAGGTGCACTTCCTCTTGGCGAAGAACCCCGCCGGCTGGCAGGAGGCCTTGTCCATGCTGCACCGCGAGGCCGACGGCCTCGTGATCGCTGTGAACGGCCAAGTCGCTGACGGCGAAGACCTGTCCTGGCTGTGGGATGTCCGCTTCGAAGACTTCGAAGACGCATCCGTGAAGGCGGCTGGTGAACGTGGCACTGACTTAGCCGTTCGCCTGCTGTATGCAGACATCGACCACGAGCTCATCCACGACCCGATCGAGGCGATTCGCGCGTGCCCACCTGGGCGCATCGAGGTGCTGGCAAACTACACAGCCTTCCGTGATTTGAAGCGTGACATCGCGAAGCAGGAGGATTACCGTGACTGATTCACTGACCATTGGCCTAGTTTTACCGGACGTGCTGGGTACCTACGGCGACGACGGCAACGCCCTTGTCCTGCGCCAGCGCGCCCGCATGCGGGGCATGAAGGCAGAAATCCTCCACATTCGTCTCGACGACGCCATCCCCGAACACTTGGACATCTACTGCATCGGCGGTGGCGAGGACTCCGCCCAAACCTTGGCGGCGGAGCACCTGGCAAAGGACAATGGCTTGGTCCGCGCCGCAATTAATCGCCGCCCCATCTTCGCGGTGTGCGCCGGCATGCAGGTGCTCGGTGAATCCTTCCGCGCCTCTGGCAAGGAGGTCGACGGCATCGGGCTAATCGACGCCACCACCTTCCCGATGGCGACCCGCGCCACCGGCGAAGTAACCTCGCACCCCACCCACGCCGGCATCACCGCAGAACTGACCGAGCCTTTGACCGGCTTCGAGAACCACCTCGGCGGCACGGTCCTCGGCCCCAGTGCGGAACCTCTGGGCCGCCTCACCCGCGGCACTGGCAACACCGATTCCGCAAGTACGGCGGACATGATTGCCGACGGTTCTCGCCAGCGCAGCGCCGAAGGTGCTGTGCAGGGCAGTGTGATCGCCACCTATATGCATGGCCCTGCCCTGGCCCGCAACCCGCAGCTTGCCGATCTCCTCCTGGCCCAAGCCATGGGGAAGAAGCTCAACGAGCTGGAGCCCCTCGAGCTGCCTGAGGTCGATCGCCTGCGCCTCGAGCGCTTGCGCTAAGCCACGCGGGCCCGTCCCGCTACAGGCGAAGGCGACCCGACAGGGCGCGTGAAAGGGTGAGCTCGTCGACAAACTCCAAGTCCCCGCCTAAAGGCATACCGGAGGCCAGGCGAGACACGACTAGGCCTGGGAAGTCCTTCAACAAGCGTGCCAGATAGCTTGAGGTTGCTTCCCCTTCGGTATCGGGGTCTGTTGCCAAGATGACCTCGCTGATCTGCGGGGCGTCCTCCCCCTCTCGGTCAGGCAGCACACCGCCGATACGCTGCAGCAGCGAAGAAATGTTCAGGTCCTTGGGGCCCACGTTCGCCAAAGGGTCCAGGGCGCCGCCGAGCACGTGGAAGCGACCGTCGTACTCGCCAGTGCGCTCGATGACCTGGATATCCTTGGCATCCTCAACGACACACACGATAGATGTGTCACGGCCGGAATCGGCACAGATCCGGCAAATATCATCACGGGAAACGTTGTTGCAGATCCGACAAAATGTCACGCCATCGCGCACGGCTGCCAAGGCGGCACGCAGCCGGTCAATCTCCTCAGGCTCGCTTCTGAGCAGGTGAAAGGCGATACGTTGTGCGCTTTTTGGGCCAACGCCGGGGAGCCGCGACAGCTCGTCGATAAGATCCTGTAAAGGCCCTTCAAACATGTGGTGTCCCCTTTCGTCGGAAAGCTGCCGTCCGCAGGCAGCCCAAAGGCCAAGCATACAAAAACGCCCGGACGAACCGGGCGTTGGTGTGGTGTGTTAGTGCTGTGTGAGTGCGGGGCGATCAGCCCATCAGGCCGCCGAACAGGTCAGTCTCGCCCTGTGGGCCCTGGGTCAGCGGACCAACCTTCTCCTCGGCCAGCTGAGCGGCCTTCTTGTGCGCGTCGCGGTAGGCCGCGAGGATGAGGTCCTGCAGAGTCTCCACATCCTCTGGGTCCACAGCTTCCTTGCTGATCTGGATATCGGTGATCTCTGCGCCACCGGTCATGGTGACATTTACCAAGCCGCCGCCGGCAGAACCCGACACGGTTGCTTCCAGCAGTTCCTGCTGCGCCTGCTGGAGGCGTGCCTGCACTTCTGCGGCCTGGCGGAACAGTTCGTTCATGTCCGGCTGCTGTGGGTTGGTCATTCTAAGTGCCTTTCGTTCGCTTGTTTCGCGTGAAGATTTCTTCCTAGTGTACCGGCCACCTCCCCGCCGTGTGGACTAGTCGCGTGCGCCCTCAGCGAACACGTGCGCTTGCCGACGAACGGCCACACCACCGATTCACTCACCATTCCATCGATACCCATTCCGCTGCGGTGTATTGGCGCTGATCATCACGGGATGATGTAATGGTGAGCGAATCATTTTCCCTGTTCAGCGCTATTTATAGCGGTTTTGCACCGAGTTCTTTCTGCAGCAGTTCCATCGCCACTTGAGTCGCATCACGACGATCGAATTGCCCCGGTTCCTGCGCCTGGTCCGCCATCGCCTGCTCCTCATCGTCTTGAGAATAGGGCTGCTGTGGTTGCGGTGGCTGCTTCGGGGCAGGCTGATTCTGCTGAGGTTGCTGTGCCGGTTGCCCAGGCTGCGCCTGCCCGAACTGGTGCCCACCGCGGGGACGCTGGGGCGCGTCGAAGTGGTCCGGCGGTGGCGGGGCGTCCTCATCCATGGGTTCTGGGGGCAGCGGAATATCCTCACGCTCGCGCCTTCGACGTTCCCCGGCCCGCTGTGCTGCCTCGCGGGCGATGGACCTCCAGTCATGCGCGCTCTCAGCGTTTGTTGGTTGAGGTCGCTGCTGCTGGACGGGCTGAGCTGGCGCGGCGCTCTCTGCCGGGCGCGCGTTCTCTTCTGCGGACTGCTGACCGGGAATTCGTGCGGGCGCACCCCAGCCTGTTTGGGGCTGGTTCTGGTTCTGTTCCGGATCGGAGGGGGCAGTTACCTCTTCCTCAGACGGGGCTGTAACAGCACCAACCGGCGGGGCCGGCTCAGGATCCGAATCTGGGTCACTTCCCTGTTCAGAATTCTGATGGCCTTCTTGAGAAGGCTGCTGGCGCTCCGCTTGGGGATTCCACACTTCTGGCTTCTTCTCTACGTGGCGAAACCCCGCTGCGGAAGGATCAGTTCCGATGACACACTTTACAGCGATCTGCGTGCCCAGCTTTTCGGAGAAGGCAGAAACGATCGCTGCGTTGTTGTTTTCCGCGTTGATACGTTCCGCCAACGCCCCGGTATTGTGCCCAAGGACGAGGGTGTTGCCCTCCATTCCCAGCGGGCGAGCTTCAGTGAGCATAATTTCGGCAACCTTGTTGCGCCCGCCGACGTACTGGCGCAGTTGGGTCCAGTTTTTCCTGATCCTGTCGAATAGGTCCTCACTGTCATCAGCTGCAGGGGCCGCAGTCTTCGGCTGCGTTTCCTGCTTCGGACGCTCCGACTGTCGGGGCCGCTGCTCAGGCTGCTTGGACTTCTCCGGCTCTGCCTTCTGCTCGGGCTGCTGGGGTGTCGATTGCTCCTCGCGCTGTGGTTCAGGTTGCGCCTGCTGTGCGGGCGTCTGCTGTGCAGGTGCAGGCTTCGCTTGTTCTGGCCGTGGCGCTTGGCGCGGAGCTGGTGTCGACGAGCTCTTCGTCCGCCCTGCAGCCGCGGCCGCCGCAGCCTGGGCAGCGGCAGCTCCCCCACCGCGTGAAGCTTGGCCAGCAGGTTGCTGCGGCCCTGCCGCCGCAGGCTGCGAACCAGCAGGCCCAGCGACCGGTGTCGCGCCTGACGTTGCAGGCACAGCGAGCAGATGGGCCACCATGATTTCCAGCAGCAGCCGTGGGCTGGTCGCCCCGCGCAGACTGGAAATCCGCTCATTGACCTCAGAGGCAAGCTGCGCCAACCGCGGGCCAGTGAAACGGGAAGCCTGTTCAGTAAGTACCTGAGCGCGATCCGTCGGCGCATCAACGAGCCCTTGGCCGAAACTGTCGGGCACAGCCTGAATGATCATCAGGTCACGCAGGCGATCCAGTAAATCGAGGGCGAAGCGGCGCGGTTCATGGCCTGCTTCGATCACATCGTCGACCGCTTGGAATGCGCCAGCGCCATCGCCGTCTGCCAAAGCGTTCACGATGGAGTCGAGCAGCCCAAGATCGGTCACGCCCAATAGTGGGAGTGCCTCATCATAGGTCAACCCATCTGGCCCGCTACCTGCAAGAAGTTGATCTAGAAGCGACAGGGTATCGCGCGGCGAACCGCCCCCGGCGCGGATGATCAAAGGGTAGACGTCGTCGTCGACACGCACGTCCTCAGCCTCGACGGTGCGCTCCAGCAGCTGACGCATCGCCTGCGGAGTCAACAGGCGGAACGGGTAATGGTGGGTCCGCGAACGGATCGTGCCAATGATTTTTTCGGGCTCCGTCGTCGCGAAGATAAAGATCAGGTGCTCTGGCGGCTCCTCCACAATCTTCAGTAGGGCATTCGCGCCCTCAGTGGTGATCATGTGGGCCTCGTCGATGATGAATACGCGGTAGCGCGACTCAGCCGGTGCGTAGTAGGCGCGGTCGCGCAGCTCACGCATATCGTCGACACCGCGGTGCGACGCCGCGTCGAGCTCTGTCACGTCCAAGTTGCCAGTGCCGCCCGGCGCTAGCGAAATACACGATGGGCACTCGCCGCACGGCGTAGATGTTGGACCCTGCACGCAGTTCAGCGAACGCGCGAGGATGCGTGCCGACGACGTCTTGCCACATCCCCGGGGACCGGAAAACAGGTAGGCATGGTTGATGCGCCCAGTGTCTAAAGCAGTGCTCAGGGGCCTGGTTACCTGCTCCTGGCCGACAACTTCCGCAAACGATGCGGGACGATACTTCCGGTATAAAGCCACGCCGTCCACCCTACCCCCTACTCGCGGGTCCACTCACCCAGGTCTGTTGCCCGCCGACGCAGTCGGGTCTCCAAACCATCCAGCCCGCGGTCACGTGCGATTTCGAATTCTTCGTCGGTCAGCAACACCAGCTCCAGCAGCAATGTCATCCGGCCTGGCTCCGTGAAATTCGGGGTGCCCTGCTCAAATAGGCGCGGTTCGCGCAACAGGCCGTGGCGCACCGTCCGTCCACCGCCCGATACTTCGGCTAGATGGGAACGCTCCACCAGTCCCGGCAGCAGCGTGCCCGGCTGCCCCGGAATCCCACCAGCTGCTTCTTGCAACATGTCGCACGCGGCAAGGAGCGCGGAGGCGAGCTCAACATCGCTTGCCGACGAGGACGTCACGACGAGTTCCGCGCGCACCTCCGTCGTCTGGTCCCTCTCAATGACCAAGCCAGTGTCTACTGTGGAAAACCCGCAACTCGTGGCGGCGCGTGCACCGTCCTCAAGTGTAGAAAAAGCGACGCGACGGCCGTCGATATCAGCAAGGCCGAGCTCTCCATAGATATTGGAGAGCCAGACTGCTATCTCCTCGCCCGTCACCTAGTTACCCTGTAGCTTTTCAATAGCCGCGAGCAGCACACAGGTGGCCACGCCGTCCATCGCCTGCTCCACCTCGTCCAGCGGCGGCAACGACGGTGCCAGGCGGATATTGCGATCGTTCGGATCCTCCTTCAGCGGGAAGGAAGAACCAGCCTGAGTCAACGTGATGCCCGCATCACGCGCCAACTCCCACACCCGGGTCGCGGTGCCATCAATTACGTCCAAGGAGATGAAGTATCCACCGGTCGGGTGCGTCCAACGAGCGACCTCATATTCGCCGAGGCGGTTCTCCAGGATCTCCAGCACGGCCTGAAACTTTGGCGCCAAGATGTCAGCATGCTTTGCCATGTGGGCGCGCACACCGTCGGCGTCACCGAAGAATTTCGCGTGTGCCAGCTGGTTCACCTTGTTCGGGCCGATGCCACGCACGCCTGCGATCGAGGAGTACCACTGCAGGTTCTCCTTCGACGAGGCAAAGAAGGACACGCCAGAGCCTGCCTGCGTGATCTTCGAGGTGGAGGTAAGCACCCAGAAACGGTTCGGATTGTCGGCAGCAGCCGACTTCTCCAGCACGTTGTAGAGGGTGGGGAATTCGTCGGTAAGCGTGTGCACTGCGTAGGCGTTGTCCCACACGATCCGGAAATCAGGCGCCCCAGTCTCCATCGCAGCGAGCCGGTCGACGACCTCCTCAGAGAAGGACACGCCCGTGGGGTTACCGAAGACGGGTACGGTCCACATGCCCTTGACCTGCGGGTCCTGGACGAGCTTTTCGACGGCATCCATATCCGGGCCGTCTTCCAACATGGGCACGTTGATCATCTCGAAGCCGAGCTTCTCCGTGATGGTGAAATGACGGTCATAGCCCGGAACTGGGCAGATCCACTTCACCGTCTCCTCTTCACGCCACGGACGCTCAGAATCATTGTTACCGAAGAGGTAGGACCACGTGACCAGATCGAACATGATGTTCAGGCTGGAGGAGTCACCGGCATAAATATTGTCCACGTCCACGCCCAACAGATCAGCCCAGATCGCACGGATATCGACGATGCCGGTGAGGTTGCCATAGTTGCGCACGTCCTCACCATTGCTAGAGGTATAGGTGCCGGCACCGGGCATGCCCAGTAGCTCGTCGGAAAGATCCAGCTGCCCCGCGGAAGGCTTGCCGCGGGTCAGGTCCAGCTTGAGTCCGGATGCCTTGAGTTGCTCGTACTGTTCGCGGACCTGAGTGGACAGCTCGTCGAGAGCCTGTGCGTCTAGGTTCAACAGAGACATGTGGTGGTTTCCTTTGTTCTCGTCGTGAGCGTGATCTGAAACGTATGGGGACCATCGTAGCGCCGAAGTATATGCTCCCGCGATGCCAGTTCTGAGAACAGCCGGACGCGTACAGGTGAGGGCACACCGCCAGCTGCGCCGGATTGCTGGCCTCGTGAGGGCTAATCCGCGTCTTCCCGTAACCCGAGCTCACACCCTAGGACCTACCCTGGGGCGGCTAATCTCCGCCGGTTTGTCCGAAATGTCCGCTCGTGTCCGGACCCTACCCCCGAAACCCGCCCGAACAGTGCATTTACACTTTGCAAGCACCCCCACTAGCAACATTCACAAATAAAGGTAGTTCTATTCTAAACCCAAAAGGGGGCAATCTATCGGACAGGTCACAAAATCCCTCTTGTAATGGCCCGAACCTCACCTTAGGGTCATGGCTGTAACCCAGGACACAACACTTCGCCTTCTTGGCGTACAGAACACAACCCCATTAGGAGGGGCGTACATCATGACCGACGTGAACAACATGATTGACCAGCTGAACAACGCTGGCCAGGCAAACGACCCAAATGCGGCAGAAACCAAGTGCCCTTACCTCAACGGCGAGATGGACACCCTCTCTGTTGAAGAGGCCCTGGAAATCTTCGGCACCCCAGGCGAGGGTGCGGACGCAGACTTCGACTTCCTCAGCCAGGAATTCGTCGACGACCCTTGGAAGCACTCCGAGTACGCCTTCGAGAACCAGCCAGTCTTCTACTCCCACAAGACCGGCTACTGGGTAGTCACCCGCTACGAAGACTGCTTGAAGATCTTCAAGGACACCGACAACTACACCGCGCACACCGCTCTGGAGAAGACGGTCAAGCTTTCCGACGAGAACCAGGCAGTGCTGGACTCTTACGGCTACGACTTCCGCGACACCATCGTGAACACCGACGAGCCAATTCACAACCCTCGTCGCCGTGCGCTTGAGCAGCCATTCATGGTCGACGAGCTGCGCAAGCTGGAGCCAATGGTGCGCGAGACCGTGGACTCCTACATCGATGAGTTCATCGATGACGGCGAGACCGACATCTTCAAGAACCTGCTCCACATCTCCCCACTGACCGTGGCGCTGAAGTTCATGGGCATCCCAGCCGACGACATGGAGAAGATCCACCGCTACTCCCTCGGCCACGCCACTGCCACCTGGGGCAAGGCGACCCTGGAGCAGCAGGCCAACGTTGCCGTGACCAACGGTAAGTTCTGGCAGCACTCCCAGCGCGTGCTGAACAAGTTGCTGCTGGCAGAGGAAGAAGAGCCAGGCACCGGCTGGGTTCCTCACTCCATCCGCGCACACCGCGAGGATCCAGAGTCTGTTCCGATGTACTACCTGCGTTCGAAGACCATGTCCGCTGTGACCGCTGCTCACGACACCACCGCGAACTCGGCGTCGAACCTGTTCATCTACCTGCTCTCCGAGCGCCCAGACCTCTGGAACCTGCTCAAGGAGAAGCCAGAGCTGATCCCGAACGCTATCGAAGAGTCCTTCCGTCTCAACGGTGGTTCCCACGCATGGCGTCGTCGCACCCTCAACGAGGTTGAGGTCCGCGGTGTGAAGATCCCAGCTGGCGAGCGCGTCCTGCTGGTCACCTCTGCGGCAAACCGCGACCCAGAGATGTTCCCGGATCCACACACCTTCGACCTGTACCGCGACAACGTGACCAAGCACCTGCTGTTCGGCTACGGCATCCACCAGTGCATGGGCCGCAACCTGGCACGTCTCCAGATCCAGATGTTGCTGCAGCAGCTGCTCAAGCGCCTGCCACACATCGAGATGGATCCGAACCAGGACTTCGGCCGCCTGCCATCCGTGTCCTTCCGCGGCCCACAGACCATCAAGGTCACCTGGGACCCAGAGAAGAACCCTGAGCGCCACGGCGAGATTTCCGACGAGAACCCAGAGATCATCTACAACGGCCCATCCCGCGAACTGAAGACCCGCGAGATGAAGGTCACCAAGGTCCAGGACGTCACCGACAAGATCCGCTCCATCACCCTGGAGCCACTTGAGGACATCGACCTGCCACAGGCATTCTCTGGTGCACACATCGAGATCGATGCTGGTGGCCTGAACCGTCAGTACTCCCTGGTCCGCATGACCCCTAAGTCCTGGGAGATTGCAGTCCAACTTGAGGACGAGTCTCGCGGTGGTTCCAAGTGGATCCACGAAAACGTCAACGAAGGTTCGATCGTCAAGGTCCGCGGCCCTCGTAACAACTTCCGCTTCGGTGTTGACACCAAGAAGCTGATCTTGGTTGGTGCAGGTATCGGCATCACCCCGATGCTGGCCATGGCCGACGAGGCAAAGCGCGAAGGCATCGAGTACGAGCTGCACTACTCCGGTTCTTCCAAGACCAAGATGAGCTACCTGGAGGACATCGTTCGTGACCACGGCGCTAACGCTCACCTCTACATCTCCGACGAAGATAACCGCATGGATATCTCTCAGTTCGCAGACCGCTACGAAGAGGGCGTTCAGCTGCTGACCTGTGGCCCAGACCGCTTCACCAACGAGGTTCTCGAGGTCACCAAGGATTGGCCAGAGGACACTGTTCGTCGTGAGTCCTTCACCGCAACCACGCTGCTGGACCCATCGAAGAACAAGGCATTTAGCGTTGAGCTGAACTCCACGGGTGTCGAGTACGAGGTTCCTGCGAACATGACCCTCCTGGAAACCCTGGAAAACGCGGGTGTCGAGCTCTACGCAGAGTGCCGCGAGGGTCTGTGTGGTACCTGTGAGGTGGGCATCATCTCCGGTGACGCTGAGCACCGCGACCAGGTGCTGACCGCCAAGGAGAAGCAGGCCAACAACTCCATCATGACCTGTGTGTCCCGCGGTTGCGCTGGCGAGAAGCTGGTCTTGGACATCTAATTACCCCGCCACCCGGCAGACACCCTAGAAGGAGAAAAGTACTAATGGCACACGTTGATCTGTGGGACATTTTCAAGGACGTTCCAGAGGAAAAGCTGGTTGGACACTTCAAGACCTACCTCGAAGACAGCGAAGAGAAGAACCTGATCGAGGACAAGTCCACCGAAGAGCTCCGTGAGCTGCTCATCACCGCGTCGACCGGCGCTGAAGATGACTTCTGTGTGACCAAGATCTTCGACTACGCGTTGAAGTTCCTGCGCCACGACGGCTAGCCGCCAGTTCGGCACCTACAGAGGCCGGCTTCCCACCCCACCAGGTGCGAGGCCGGCCTTTGTTTATGCCGCGGCGCCCCATTGTGCCCGCCAGGCCCAAACTGTCGAACCTGAACTGTTGGATCTGGGGCAAAAAGTGACGAAACCGTGTCCGCAGCCCCCTGTTCCAACAGTTCAGCTTCAGCAGTAAAGCAATATTGAGCGAAAGGGAACGGAACCACCCTTTTCCAAGTCTAAGAGGGTATGCACAAAGAACTAACCCTCAAAGAACTTGCAGCGGCCCTCGTCGATACGCGAAGACTCAAACTCCACGACACCGCGCAACTCAACGCGATTCACACAGGTAACCTTGTCCACCTCCACGGGTCGTTCTACTACCCCGAGCAACTCCACTCGCAGCTTGCATGGCACCAGAAACGCACCCTCGAAGCACTCGCTGTTGGCAGCGAAGCTCAAAAGAGCGTGCTCATTGGCAGATCGGCGGGCCGGATCTTAGGAATTTGGGTGGTGTCGACTACGGACGAACACGTTGAGATTACGAATCCTAAAGGCAGAATCACCGCAAAACGAGACAGAAAACCTGGAGTGAGGTACCACGGCATCATCGTGCGCGAGCATGAGCAACAGACCGTGCTGACGTGTCGGACTACCACGGCGCTCCGGACCGTCATTGACATCGCCCGCCTCCGTGGTTTCACTGAAGGGTTGATCGCCTGCGACTGGGCCCTCGCGCACGGTTACAGCCAGGAGGAGCTCTCCGCGACCCTAGCCAGCATGGGGCGTGTCCGCGGAGTAGCGCAGGCCAGGTTGGCGATCCACTTCGCCGTTGACATCTCTCAATCCGCTTTTGAAAGTTGGGCGCGGGCGTTGTTGTTGGAGGCAGGTTATCGAAACATCACACTGCAGGTGCGTGTGGGTCCCTTTTATATCGACATCGTGGTCAACGGGGTTATCGCGATCGAGATCGATGGTGGGATCAAGTACAAAGATGATGCCTCCGTGGCCGAGACGCTCCGCAAAGAGGCAGCGCGCCACAAATACCTTCAAAACCACGGTTATTGGGTGCTGCGATTCTCTCCGCAGGATATCCTTCGTGATCCAGCCGGCTTTATTGCCAACGTGGCTGAGGCGCTGGCTGGACACGAGAGGGTGGGCAGTCCCCGCCCTCGCCTGGGCTATCAGCGGGCGAGACACACCCCGATTTGGCAACAAGCTCGACGACGCAACGGCGCATAGCAGGTCCGCGCAACAACCATTTGAGGCTTCGGTGCGTTTCGACGCCCACACTGTCGAAGCTCAACTGTTGGAACAGGGCCGTTTTGAGCCTCTTTGGAGCCCTAGCACCCCAGTTCCAACATTTTAGGTCCAACATTTTAAAGTGAGGCCCCAAACAAAAGGAAAGGTTGACGTTGCTCAACCACTAACCACGAGAACTCACCCCGGCTCCCACCCCGGATCAGGGCAAAATAAAGGGACCTCACGCACCTGTTAGAGCTCGCTGACCCTTGCTGCATTCCTGCCCTGGGGGAGTTCACAAGATATACACCGCGTGAGATCCTGCCCCTCACTTTAGCCAAGTCAGTCCGCAATGCCAAATACGCCATTTTAGAGTCACGATGATGGCCCTGAGCTGCCGTTTTGTCCAATATACAACGATGAACTAAGCTAAGAACCCGACGTTAACGTCACTAGGAGGATTCGACTAGCGGCCTATGTCACACGCCTGGAACGCGTGCGGGGAGCGATCCCCTCGTGGGTTCAAATCCCACATCCTCCGCAGAACAAATGCCCTGAAGCACACAGCTTCGGGGCATTTGCTTTGCCTCCATAGGAGGTTAAGGGTGGGTTAAGGGGGTTAAGGGTCAAAATGTGTGTCTGGGTCGGCGTGTCGTAGGTGGGGTTAGATCTGGCCTTTTTGGATGCCGATTGAATGTGTGTACTCGGTGTCGATAGCGTTGTCGTAGAGGGCCGGTCGTCCTGTTTCGTGGTCGGCGTGGTTCTCGTTGTGGGTCAGGAGTGAGACTTTGGCGAGTTGGTCCTGTCCCCAGTTGGATTGCCTGGCGATGTCTACTGGATCGTCAGGCAATTCTGTCTTTAAGTACAGCCACCAATCCAGCATTCGGCGTTGGTGTTCACCANTTCTGCCGCGATGTGTGCGCGTGAGGAGTTTTAATTGTGCGTTGATCCCGCCTTCGAGGCTGTTGGTGGTGGATTTGATGCGGTGTTTATCTAGCACGTTGTCGGGTGGGTCGAGGTAGACAAACAGCAGGTTACTGCGCCATAAGTGATGAAGGCTGTTGTATGCCTTGCGTACATTTGCATGTGTCCAGGTGCTTGTCCGGCGCCCTGTTGCGGGATCTTTGACCTTGGTCTTTTCGTTCATCCAGGTGCGGTAGAGGGTGGAGAATTCATGGAGTTGTGCACCCCAGGTGGCAGCTCCCAACGGCCTAGAGCCTCGGTGCCGAAGCGATACATGCGCGGCGAGTTCGTACCATCAGCAGTGCGCATATAGGCCTTGGAAAAATCTCTTCCGATAGACCCGTGGAGTGCCTCGCGGCCGGGTTAAGGGGTTAAGTAAAGAAATGTGTGTCTTTGCGGCGTGTCACCGGTGGACACACTTTTTCTGCTTAACCCTTCTTCACTTCGCCTGACAATGCGAAAAGGCACGGACCCGGAAAAGTTCCGAAGCCCATGCCTGAATTTTCGCCATCTAGCGCGTAGCTTTACCGCGAACCGCCATCAAAATCCTCGTAGGAGGGAGAGTCCTCTTCGGAGCCCTCGTCAATTTCACTCGAACCAGAAGAGCCAATCTGGCCCTCGACACCGCAGATGTCCCACTCCGCCTGTGTAGCTCCTAGGCCGATCGCGACCAGTAGGCCACCGACGATTCCAGAACCGAGGGCCGGGTCGATCTTGTTCAGCTGTTGGTTGATGGCAGCGATTTGCCCCTCGATCTCGCCAACCCAACTTGGCTTATCAACGGAGCTGCCGCCGACGCCAAAGTCTGGGAAGTTCTTGCCGAACCCTGCGTTGAATTTACCGAGAAGTGCATCGATGTGCGGTCCGAAGACACCGCTCAGTTGACCGCCTACTGCGATAAGCAGGCCAAGCGGGATAAGCCATGCCACTGGGTTCGTGACACTCGAAGTGGAGTCCTCGCACTTCGCAAGGAAGGACGAACCTACAGGGTTAGCCGAGTCACCCTCGGTGCTACTGCCATCCGAGCCGCTGCTTCCCAAGGAGCCGTCGCCGGAGCCACTGCTACCCAGGCTGCCATCAGCCGAATCGCTGCTGCCACCCTCGGTACCGCTGCCATCCGAGCCGCTGCTCTCACCAGCACCGCTGCTGCCCAAGGAACCGCCTACGGAGCCGCTGCTGCCAAGGATGCCGTCAATCAATTTTTCGCTGCTGCCCAAGCCGCTATCGCCCGAGCCGCTGCTACCGCCAGCCGTGTTGCTTCCGCCAATGATGCTGCTTCCGCCAACGGCAACGCTGCCGCTTTCGATGCTGCTGCTATCCGAGCCGCTCTCGCCACCCTCTACTGGCTCGGGCTTTTCGAGCTCCTCGCCGGTCTCGCTATCAACGCGAAAGGTGGAAAGAAGGTTCTGCAGCTTCTTGTCTACGGATACGTACATCTCCAGCGCCAAGTTCTCTGGGGTCGTTGCACGCTCAGACTCCGCGGACTCCGACTGGACCAGAATATTGAACACCTTGCGCATTTCCGCGGTGAAGGAACGGCTGGACCCTGCGCCCACGGCAGAATCTGTGTAGTACCAGATCGCGTGCTGAGTAACGCTGTAGAACTGAGCGTCCGTCAGGCCGTAGCGCTCCTGCAGGCCCAACACGTCGGTCGGGTAGCCAGTCTCCAATACCTCGAGGACATTGTCCTCTAGCGACTTTTCACCGAGCAGCTTCGGCTTAGTCTTAGACAAAGGATTGTCTGCCGAATTCTCGAAGACTTCCCCGGTAGCGATGGTCTTGGTGGCGGTGAATACGCCTTCCTCCGCCCACTTCTCGCTATCCATCGGGTACTTTTTCTGCCGGTTATAGCAGTAGACCACGGTACCGTCGGCCCGGACGATAGGCTGATTCTCATCAAGCCACATCATCACCGTGTTGTCCGCGGTTTTCTCATACTCTAGCGCATAACGCTGCGCTTCTTGCGCGCCAACGGCCGGTGCGTGCAGCGCCGAGGCGATCATGGCGAGCACGGTCATGATCACAGTCACGGTCGTGCGGCCACTCCTCCTCGCCGGTGCGGTGGAAGTAATCTCCACGATATTACCTTTCTCTCACAGGGATGAACCCTAAAACTTCACTCGAAATGCCCACTCATTCCCCTTAAGTGAACCTGAGGAAAGTCTAACGATACCTTAGGTTTTCGTCTAGTTTTCACATCCGACGAGAGCGCCAACAACCATCAAGAAACAGCATTTACCCACGTCACAGGAACCCTAGACACAGAAAGGTGAGGCCACCCCCAAACGGAGGTTTTAATTAGCTATCCACCCCAGACCATGTAACCGGACGACGCGGGAAAGAATCAAGGCTAAACCTGTCGGCGACCTCTTGCATCGACTGGGCCCCAGGCACCCCCACTGACGCACCAATCCACTCGATGACAGCCCCCACACCAGCACCCTGATCCTCGCAGAGTTCACGCAGTGTCACCGCGCCGTCACGCTTCGCTAGGCGCTGCCCCTCAGAATTCAGCACTAACGGCACATGAGCATAAGTGACCTGCGGTAGTCCCAACACGTGCGCTAGGTAGCCCTGCGCGGGTGCTTGCATCAGCAGGTCATCACCACGAACCACCTGGTCAACATGCTGAAAACCGTCATCGACCACGACGGCTAAGTTATAGGCCCAGTCGTGGCTCTGGTTCTGGTTCCCTCCACGTTTGACGATGACATCGTCGATACGCGAAGTGATCTCCCCAGCGAACTCGTCGTGTACCGTCCACGTGTCCACCTCCGCGCGCAGACGCAACGCAGGAACGCGGCCCTGGGCCGATAGTTCGGCACGACGCTGCGCGCGTTGCTCGTCGGACAGCGCCCTGCACGTGCCTGGGTACATGCCATGCGGAACGTGCGGTGCGGAAGCGGCCTCGCGGATCTCCTTGCGGGAGCAATAGCACTCGTAAATCAGCCCGCGCGTTGACAAAGTGTCCAAGGCTTCCTGGTAGGCGGCGAAACGGTCGGACTGGAAGAGGACCTCCCCGTCAAAGGTGAGGCCAAGCACCTCAAGGTCCTCGATCTGCCGGTAAGCGGACTCCATCGACGAACGCTCAGTATCAATGTCCTCGATGCGCAGCACACACCGCCGGCCGCTCAAGCGGGCGAAAAGCCACGCGAGCGTTGCCGTGCGTAGGTTGCCAATATGGAGGTCCCCGCTTGGCGATGGGGCGTATCGTCCGGCAGCAGTGGAGGTCATACCCCAACGTTAACGCAGGACTGTGCCAGAATGACAGCATGAACGACATCAAGTACGTGACGCGCTCCCCCTACCCAGTAGTGGTGGCCATGTTCGTGGCCGTGTTCCTGATCTCCAACATCACCGCTTCCAAAGGCGTGGAGATCGGCCCGCTGATCACCGACGGCGCCTTCTTCCTCTTCCCACTCTCCTATGTCTTAGGCGACGTGTTGGCCGAGGTCTACGGGTTTAAGGCTTCGCGCCGGGCGATTTTCACAGGCTTTGCGACGACGATCCTCGCCGTCATCGCTTTCTATATAGCAATCTGGCTGCCCGCAGCCGATTTCTACCCGCACCAAGAAGAATTTTCTCTAATCCTGGGCCTGGTCCCCCAGATTGTGGTGGCGTCGCTGGCGGGCTACCTCGTCGGCCAGCTGCTCAACGCGTGGGTGCTGGTGAAGATGAAGGAGAAGCTGGGCGCGGACAACATGTGGGCGCGCCTCATCGGCTCCACGGCTGTCGGCGAGCTCGGCGACACCCTCATTTTCTGCACCATCGCCGCGTCTGTCATCGGCATTGCCACGGCGGGCGACTTCCTGAACTACGTGATCGTCGGCTTTGTCTGGAAGACGTTGCTGGAGGTTCTGCTCCTGCCCATCACATACGCGGTGATCGCGTGGGTGCGCAAGCGGGAAAACGTGGCCCAGGAAGAACTGGTCTGCACCCCGGCGTAGCAGCTAGCGTTTCGAGTGGTAGTAGCGGCCCAGGAAGTGGTCCCGGTACTCCTCGAAACGCCCCTGGTGGATCGATTCGCGAATATTGTCCACCAGGCGAATCATGAATTCCAGGTTGTGCATCGTACACAAGGTGCCAGCCAGGAATTCTTTCGCTTTCAACAGGTGGTGGATGTAAGCCCGCGAGTAATTTTCTGAGACGTACCCGCCGAACTCCTCGTCGACACCCGTGAAATCGCGCTTAAACCGCGCCCCGGTCAGGTTGAGGCGCCCATCCAAGGTATAGACCCCGCCGCGGCGGCCCAGGCGCGTCGGCGCAACACAATCAAACGTGTCCGCGCCCGCTTCCACCGCCAGGAAAATATCGTCCGGTTCCGAAATTCCCAGCATGTGGCGTGGCTTCTCATCCGGCAGCTCGTCGGTGACCCAGCCCACGATCGTGCCCAGATTCTCCTTCTCGAGCGCGCCACCGATGCCGAAGCCACCGAAACCGCGCTTACCCTCGGCGCGCGCGTTGCGGTCCAGCTCCAGCAGGCCACGCGTCGCGTGACGACGAAGATCCTCATACTGTGCACCCTGCACAACACCCCACAGCGACTGCTTCGGGCGGTGCGGGCGCTCACGCGTGAGCCTGGTGTGCTCGTCGATGCAGCGCTGCGCCCACCTGCGGGTCCGCTCCACCGATTCCTCCTGGTACTCGCGCGTATCGACGAGGGTCGTCAGCTCATCGAACGCAAACATGATATCCGCGCCAAGACCGTGCTGGATCTGCATCGAAAACTCAGGGGTAAAACGGTGCGAGGAGCCATCGATGAAGCTCTTAAAGTTCACGCCGTCGTCGTCGACATGAGCCATGCGCTCCTTATCCTTCGCGCGGATGTCCTCGCGGGTGAGGTTAGCGGTATCCATGGCCAGCACCTTCTTGAAACCCACGCCCAGGCTCATCACCTGGAAACCGCCGGAATCTGTGTAGGTGGGCCCATGCCAGTTCGTGAACTGGGCAAGGCCGCCGGCCTCGTCGACGATGTCGTGGCCGGGCTGCAGGTAGAGGTGATAGGCGTTGGACAAGATCGCCTGGGCACCGGTGTTGCGGATCTGCTCGGGCGTGAGCGTCTTCACCGTCGCTTTGGTGGCCACCGGGATGAATGCCGGGGTCTGGATATCGCCGTGCGGAGTGTGGATCATGCCGGCGCGGCCGTTGCGGCCGGGGCGCTGCTCTAGGCGAGCCCCGAGGGTGAATGAGAGATCGTCGTGCTGGGTTTCATCCTGGGCCGGCGTGGGCGCGGTGGGGTGCTCAGTCATAGTTGACCAGTGTAGACGGGTGACTGTCCTCCTCGGAGTCTGACTGCGCCTCTGCCTGCTTCTGCTCAAGCTTTGCTTCGTACTCGTGCTCCAGAGCCTCGCCCTCGACGTCGAAGTTGGGCAGGATCTTGTCCAGCCAGCCGGGGATCCACCAGGTGGCCCGGCCCATGAGGAACATGGTGGCGGGGACGAGTCCCATGCGGATGAAGAAGGCGTCGAAAAGAATGCCCACACCCAGTGAGAAGCCGAAGATCTGGATGAACGGTAGCGGCTGGTCGATGAAGGCCACGAAGACCACGATCATGATCACGGCCGCGGCAGTGACCACGCGCGCGCCTTGGACAAAACCTTCCACGGTGGATTCCTCGACGGCGGCGATCACGCCCTTCTCGTAGTCTCGGCCACCGCGTTTGGTGTATTGCTCCTTCATGCGGGTAACCAAGAAGACTTGGTAGTCCATCGCCAGCCCGAAGGTGACGCCGATGAGGAAGATCGGCATGAAGGACAGCAGCGGTGCCGGAGTATTCACCAGGCCCCACAGGCCCTCCTGCCAGACCAACACGGTCACGCCGAAGGCAGCGCCCACGGAGAGCAGGAAGCCTAGGCCTGCGACCACAGGCACCATGATGGAGCGGAACACCAACAGCAGCAGGATGATCGCCAGGCCCACCACGACTGCGAGGTAGAGCGGCATCGCACCCTCCAGCTCCTCGGTGATGTCCATCTGGACGGCGGTCAGGCCGGTCAGGCCAATCTCAACGCCTGTAGCATCAGTGACCTGCTCGCTTTGGGAACGCAGCGCCTCCGCCACAGAGACCGTGTGCTGATCATCCGGGCCGGTGGTTGGGGTGACCAGGATCTGGGCGGCAGTCATGTCGTCGTTCGCGTCGATCAGCTGGGCGTGCTTCACCCCGTTGACCGTCTTCATCTCGCCCACCGTGTAGATGAAGGAGCTCATCGCGGCCGCCTCGACCGGCTCAACGTCCTCCATCGCGGCCATGTACGGCTGCAGGACGGGTGCTTCAGGGTTGACGTTGTGCGCGTCGACGATCACCAAGAAGGGGGCGTTCACGCCTTCGCCGAAACCTTCGGCCATAAGGTCTGCGGATTTACGCTGGGTGGTGTCCTTGTTACTGGTGGAGTCCGACGGCAGCGACAGCTCCATGTTTAGCACTGGGGCCGACAAAGCGCCGAGGAGCAGCACGACAACGGCCATCACCAGCGCCGGGAAACGGCGCACGAAGTTGATCCACTTGCGGCCCAGGGAGTTCTTGTTCAGGTCCTTGCCCGCAGTCTTACCGCGGCGCGGGTTGCCTGCCACGCCGGGGATCTTCACCCCGAAGGCACGATCGCCCCAGATGCCCAGGAAGGCCGGCGTCAATGTTAGGGACACCAGCACGGCAATCAGCACCGTAGCGGCGGCGGCCAGGCCCATCCACGTCAAAAATTCGATCCGGGCGATCGCCAGCGCCACCAGGGCCACGAACACTGTAAATCCGGCGAACACCACCGATGAGCCGGCGGTGCCCACCGCCATACCGGCAGCTTCGGGCCCTGGCATGCGCTGCCTTTCTTGCCGGTAGCGCGACAAAATAAACAGCGAGTAGTCGATGCCCACTGCCAGGCCAATCATGACGGCCAGCACTGGGGTGACTTCGTTGAGCTCCACCCAGTGGGTGGTCATCACGATCAAAAGCACGCCAATGCCAACGCCGATCACGGCTGTAATCACCGGCATCGAGGCGGCAACGAGGGAACCAAAGGTGAAGATCAAGACGAAAAACGCCACGATAAGACCGATGATCTCACTGGTGGTCTTGATCTCAATCGGGTCGCCAAAACCGGCACCGCCGGCTTCTACCTGCAAGCCCTGGTCGCGGCCGATCTCCATGGCTTCGGTGACGATGTCGCGATCGGACTGCTCAACGGTGTAGTTGGACTCCGCGTCGAAATTGAACGTGGTGTAGCCGATGGTCTCATCGTCGGAAAGCATCGCGACGTTCGCGGCGTCCTGGCGCGCGGTCTCCTCCGGCAGGCCCATCTCCGTTTCCATCTCGACGATGGCCTCACTCATGGCGGGCGACACATCCACGGGGTTGCCGAAGCGCTCCGTGCCCTTCATCTCAAGGTTGTCTTCGAGGTAGCCGATGACATCGTCGACGGCCGCGGAATTCTGCGGATCGGTCAGCCTCTCCCCCTCGGGCGCCTTGAACACAAGGTTCACCCCGGGCGCTGTCACCGGGTTGGTCTGGTCGGGGAAGTTATCCGAAAGGTTCTCAAGTGCCTCGATCGATGGCGTGCCCGAGATCGAGAAGTTCGAGGTGAAAGGCTTCGCCAAGCTCAAACCTGCGGCGGCGACACCGACGAGCAGAAGTAACCAGGCAATAACTAGACGCCATTTTTGCTTGTACGACCAGCGACCTAGCCGGAAGAGAAGTTTGGCCACGGAGTTTTCAACTTCCTCACTTGGTATGTCTTTTTGCTGACACCCCATCTTAGGGGATAAATGGAAGAAAGCCCCCGACCTGCAGGTCAGAGGCTTTCAACTATTTGGCGGTAGTGGCGGGATTTGAACCCGCGGTGGTTTTACCCACATTCGATTTCGAGTCGAACACCTTCGGCCGCTCGGACACACTACCGTCAAGTAGATTAACGGTTCAGTGCCCAAGTAACCAAATTACTTGTTGTCCTTGTCGTCCTGGAAGGAACCAATAACCTTGTTAGCTGCGTCCTTGACCTTGTCGCCAGCCTCAGAAACCTTGTCCTTCAGGTCAGCCTTGGTCTGGTCAGCCTTGCCTTCGTTCTTCACAGAATCGTTATCGGTAGCCTCGCCAAAACCTTCCTTGATCTTGCCGCCGGCCTTTTCAAACTGGTTATCAACATCAGCCATTTTGATCTCCTTTTCTACGTTTGTTCAATGTTATGTACCCCACCGTACATAATTAAAGATCAACGCATGATAACGATTTAGTTACCGCATGCTGTCAAAGAAATCGGTCAAGAGTGCGGCGCACTCGTCGGCACGCACCCCCGCCCGCACTTGCACCTGGTGTAACTGCTGCACATCGCGCATCACGTCCACGGTCGAACCCACAGCGCCCGTCCGCGGCTCCCACGCCCCAAACACCACACTGTCCACCCTGGCACCGATAATCGCGCCGGCACACATCGTGCACGGCTCCAGCGTGACCACAAGCTCACAGCCGTCCAACCGCCACGTGCCCAGGGCTTCAGCGGCGGCCCGGATCGCTTCTACCTCAGCGTGCGCCGTGGGGTCATTGTTCGCTTCACGACGATTAACCCCGGTAGCTATCTCTCTGCCATCGGGGGAGAAAATGACGGCACCCACGGGCACGTCGCGTTCTGGGGTGCTACGGGCAACTTCGAGGGCGCGCGCCATGCGGTCGTCGGCACGGCGCTGCGGCTGGGAAAGTTTAGAGTGCCACATCAAGTTGGTCGGCGATCCCGAGTTCCTCGGCGATGCGCTCAATGATCTCTGAGGGGTCCGAATCCTGATCGTCGACAAGCACGCTCAGCAGCTCCTCGGACACGCCCAAATCATCGAGGATGTCGAAATCACCATCCGCCCAGCCGTCGATGTCATCGAGCTCGTCCGGATCCAGGTCCGGGATATCGATGCCCAACTCATCGCAAATATCGGCGGCATAATCATCGTCAACGGCCATCGTCACATCCGACAACAGCGCATGGACGCGGTCCGGGCCGGGGCGCACGATGACAAGATACTCTTCCTCAACGTTGAGCAACGCCAACGCGGCACCCTCGCTGCGCAAATTACGCACCGTATCCACGGCATGAGAAAAGCGGGTGAACGTGTCTTTGAAAGAACGCACGTTCCACGAACCATCCACCCACGAAACAGTGACGGCGAATCCATCCGGGTAGCCCGTTGAAGTATCCATGTCTAGTGAGACTAGTCGGTTTATGACATCATTGTCACTGTGAGTTCTCGACCTGTATCCAGTCCCATCTGCATTGTGGGCCTCGGCCTGATCGGCGGTTCGCTCATGCGCGACCTGGTCAAGGCCAAGCACACCGTATTCGGCTATAACCGCTCCGTATCAGGCACCCGCTCAGCCGTCAAAGAAGGCTTCGAAGTTTCCGACAACCTCGAGGAAGTTCTGCAACGCGCTGAAGAAGTTGCCGCCACAATCGTCATCGCCGTGCCCATGCACGCCGTCGCCGAAGTCCTCGACGCCATCGTCGAACACGCCCCAACGTGCGGTATTACCGACGTGGTCAGCGTCAAGAAACCTGTCTACGACCTTGTTCGCGAACGCGGCCTAGAAAACCGCTACGTGGGCGGCCACCCCATGGCCGGCACCGAAAAGTCCGGTTGGGGCAGCTCCCTCGAAGGCCTGTTCACCGGTGCCGCGTGGGTGGTCACCTACGACTACGCGCTCGAATGCGAAGAGCAGGGCACCCCGGTACCTTCTGAGTGGATCTCTCTGTTCACCGATGTCGTCCAGATCATCCTGGGCGCGAAAGCGGAGGCCATCCCGGTATCCGTGCGCAAACACGACGAGGCCGTGGGGCGCGTCTCCCACCTGCCACACGTGGTGGCGGAGGCTCTGTCGATCGTCGGCGATAACGGCGGTACTCTGGCGCAGTCGCTGGCGGCGGGCTCCTTCAAGGATGCCACCCGCGTGGCCGGAACCGCGCCCGAGCTGGTGCGCGCCATGTGCGAGACCAACGCCAAGGCCCTCGTGTACTCGCTGGATGAGATGATCGGGATCCTGCAGGAGGCACGTGACAACCTCGACTCCGACGAGCCAAACATCACTGAGCTTGTCGATGCCGGCCACCGCGCCCACACCCGCCTGGAGGCCCGTTCAGGGGCTCGTCGTGAGTCCGTGTCCCCGGTGAAGATCTCCTCGCGCCCTGTGATGCGCCTGCACCCGGGTGGCCCTGGGTGGGTGCGCCAGCTGGTCCAGGCAGAGGATCTGGGCGGGCGGATCGAGATCTTCTAGGGCTGGTTTCCTGCCCGCTGTGACTCCACACCGCAAAGTGTTGGAGCTGGAATGTTGGAACAGGGGCGTTTCGGCGCCCCAGGCCTTGAAAACCGCCCAGTTCCAACAGTTTAGGTTCAGCAGTTTGCAAAACGGGGTGGCGCCCCACAGCCGCCCGCAGCACCAGAAAGAAAAATCTCGCGACACCGCTTGGTTTATCCAAGCAATGTCGCGAGATTTTGTTTGTGCGCCCGGAGGGATTCGAACCCCCAACCTTCTGATCCGTAGTCAGATGCTCTATCCGTTGAGCTACGGGCGCTAACCGCCACCAGCCGTGCTGGCAACGAGTTGTAACTTTACACCCACTTCCATAGAACGCAAAAACGGCTGGTCAGGCCAGCCGTTCACGCGCAGTTTACCGGGGTGCCACAGATTAGAACCTGGCTAGAATGTCAGCCCGAATACCGGCACCGCGATGAAGTAGGTAGCCAGGGTGATAAGAACAACCGCGATGAGGTTGAGCCAGATACCACCCTTGATCATGTCGCCAATGCGGACGTAACCGGAACCGAATGCGATCGCGTTCGGCGGCGTTGCCACTGGCAGCATGAACGCACACGTTGCGGACAGGGCGACTGGGATGGTCAGCAGCAGCACGTTCATGTCGTTGCCGTCGCCAGTCAGACCGATACCCACGGCCACGCCACCCATGATCGGCAGGAAGGTTGCGGCGGTTGCGGTGTTGGAGGTGAACTCGGTGAGCACCAAGACCAACAGTGCCACGGCGCCGATCAGCAGGAAGATTGGCAGGACCTCCAGGGCCTTCGCCTGCTCACCAATCCACAGCGACAGGCCGGTGGCTGTGAACATGGAGGACAGGGAGAGGCCACCGCCGAAGAGCAGCAGCACGTCCCATGGAACTTCGTTGGCGGTCTTCCAGTCGAGGACGCGCACGCCGGTCTTAGGATCGGCAGGTAGGGTGAACATCAGCAAGCCAGCGATGATGCCGACGATGGCGTCGTTGTAAGGGAAGTCTGGCGCGAAACTGTCCACTACCAGCGGGATGACAACCCAGGAAACTGCTGCGACAACGAAGATAATCGTGGCGATGATCTGCGGCGGGGTCCATGGGCCCATCTTCTTGATCTCTTCGCGGATCAGTTCCTTGCCGCCTGGGATCTCGTCCATTTCCGGCTTGAACACGGTCACCAATACCAGCCACGCAATAATGGTGAAGACCAGCGCCACGGGCACGCCGACCATCATCCACTGGCCAAAGCCGATGGTGATGTCGTGTGCTTCCTTCATGTAGCCAGCCAGCAGGGCATTCGGCGGGGTGCCGATCAGGGTACCGAGGGAGCCGATCGACGCCGCATAAGCGATGGCCAGCATCAGGCCGGTTGCGAACTTCTTCTGGTAGCGCCAGCCGCCCACGGTGTCCGCGGTCAAAGACAGCACGGAAATACCGATCGGCAGCATCACGACCGCGGTCGCGGTGTTGGAGACCCACATGGACATGAAACCGGTGGCCAGCATGAAGCCCAAGACCAGGCGCTTCGGCGAGGTACCCACCAGAAGAACAACACCCAGCGCAATACGACGGTGCACGTTCCAGCGCTGCAGACCAAGGGCTAGCAGGAAGCCACCCAGGAAGAGGAAGATTGTGGAGGACGCATAAGGCGAACCCACATCAGAAAATGATGCCACCCCAGCGAGCGGGAAGACGGCAATCGGGATCAGGGCCGTCGCAGCCAGCGGGATCGCTTCCGTCATCCACCACACGGCCATCCACACGGTGGTGGCCAGCACGATGCGCATGGCCTGGTGGCTGTATTCAGCCTCTG
>NZ_KB892445.1 GCF_000373805.1 Corynebacterium pilosum DSM 20521 = CIP 103422
TGTACTGACCGGGAACGTTGATCAATCGTGAGAACGGCGGTTGGTTCCCACAGGCCGTGTGGGGCCGATGGTGGTTGTAGTAGTGCAGCCAGCCCTCGAGCTCACCGCGCCGCTCAGCCTCGGAGGTGTAGCAGCGAGCGTAGGCCCAGCCATCGGCCAGGGTGCGGTGGAAACGCTCGACCTTCCCGTTGGTCTGCGGCCGATACGGCCTCGTGCGCTTGTGCCGGATGCCCAGCTCGGCGCAGGTGTCTCGCCACAGGTGTGAACGGTAGGCGCCGCCGTTGTCGGACAGGATCTGCTCGACCGTGACACCGCGGGCGTTGAACCACTCGACAGCCCGAACGAGCACGGCGGCGGCGGTGAGGGAGGTCTCGTCGTCGTGGATCTCGGCATAGGCGACGCGGGAGTGGTCGTCGATGACGGTGTGGACGTAGGCCTTGCCCATGAGCGGATCCCGCCACTTGTTGCGGGGCTTGTCGGGTGTGGCGGCTCGGTTGCGGTCGCCTTGTTGTCGGCCGACGTAGCGCCAGCCGCCGCCGTCGGGGATGTTGCCGAGCTTCTTCACGTCGACGTGCAGCATTGCCCCGGGGTGGTCGTGCTCGTAGCGGCGCACTGGCTCCCCGGTGGCGCGATCGACGTGCGACAGCCGGTTCAGGTGCGCGTCGACCAGGATCCGGTGGACCGTGGACGGTGCGATCCCCAGCCGGCAGGCGAGTTGGACTGGGCCTTCGCGCAGTCGGAGGCGGAGCTGGACGCAGCGCTTCGCGGTGGCGTGGTTGGTCTTGTTCGGTGACCGGTGCGGCCGCGAGGTCCGGTCCTGCATGGACTGGCCTGTGCGGTAGCGGTCGGCCCAGCGCTTCACGGTGGGCCAGGAGACCTGAAACCTGGCGGCGACCTCGCTAATCGGCCAGCCTTGGTCGACCACGAGCTGGGCGACGATCAAGCGGTGGCGCGGCGTGAGGGCAGCGTTCGGATGTGACATGAGGACCTTTCGTGCTACGCCGGGCGGCGCGCAGTGGGACCTGGATGAGTGTCAGGTTGGGCTGACGTGGATCCGTAGTGCTTGGGCCGCGAAGTCGGCGGCTTCGGAGCTTCCGAAGGCGGGATGGAAGTCGGGATTGGTGACGTAGAGGTTGGCCATGCCGAGCACCATGGCGGTCGCGTTGGCCGGGTCGTTGGCATGGGTGGGGGTGCCGGGGATCTGGGCGAACCAGGCGACATGCGCAGCTGCATGGGCCTGTGCCTCGGGGCTCGATGGCCCATGGCCGGCGGCGTGCAGCTCGCCCCAGCGGGCAAGTAGCTGCTCGGCATCGGCCTGGAACTGCTGCTGTTGTGCCAACGTCTTGGCGTGCCACCACTGGTTGGAGGCGTCGAAAGCTTCTTGCCCCCAGCGGGAGACCACCTCGGTCTTGTAGCGGTCGTTGAAGCCCTCGAGCATCATGTCCATGCGGGGCAGACGCCCCTGGCGGCGCATGGCGATGGTGTTCTCGACAGAGGCTATGCGCCGGACCAGAGCTTCACGGTCACGACGGAGTCTGACGAGGTGCTTCTCCAGGGCAGCTACCTCGTCGGCCTGATCGTGTTCGGAGTCGAGGACTGTGGCGATCTCGTCGAGCGACACCCCGGCGTCGCGCAGCAGCAGGATGCGTTGGAGGCGGGCCACGGAGGTTGGGCCGTAGTAGCGATAGCCGTTGGCGCCGATCCGGTCAGGGGTCAGCAGGCCGATCTGGTGGTAGTGCCGCAGGGCTCGGCCACTGATCCCGGCACGTTGCGCCAGTTGCTGGACGGTCCACTCCACCACGACCCACCCTCCTTCACTGTCCAGTCGTTGCCAGACCCAACTGTGGCAGGGCCACGGCCAGGATGTCGGCTGCGGGGACCGTCACGCAGTCGGCTGCACTGCGACCGGTCGCGGACAGGTAGGCGTTGGCGATTCGGGCACCCGCTGCATAACCCGCCCCGGTGGGCAGGCCCACCGGGGTCCCGCCGAACAGGCGCGCGCTGGCATCGCCCAGAACCCAGGCACTGAAGTCCCGCATCCCGGTCACCCCCAGCCCCTCGACGACCCGCGCCAGCACCGGGTCACTGGTTCGGGTCTGATCGCTGACGAAGTGGGTGAATCCCCGCGCACCGTAGGTCTCGGCAGCGAACAGGTCCGCCAGGCCCTCAGCCACGACGTGCTCACCGACGGTGACGGTCCTGGGGTCCCACACCACGCCGCCGGGCGAGTAGCGCACGTTGTGGTGGAGCTCATGCAGTGCGATGGCCTCCAAACGGTCCAGTACCTGCGAGGTGGGCCAGACGGTGATTGCGATGAAGCCGCTGATCCCGCCGAAGGCCGACAGTCCACGGATCTCGTCCATGAAGTGCTTGTTGTCGGGGTCGCCCAGGACGAGTAGCACGCGAAGGTCAGGCATGGACATACTCGGGTTGGCTGCTGCCAACCGCTCCAAGCCGTCCTGCACGGCGCGCTCGACCCGACCCCACGCATCGGCTGCTTCCAAGGCCTCCAGGCCTTCGAGGACCAGGTCGCGTGGGGCTTCAGGTCCGAAACCGAAGTTCTGGGCATGTACCTGGGCCAGGTCCGGGCCGCCCGGGATGAATAAGTACATGCCGGCCATCGGCGCCCACAGGGCACGGGCCGCCTCATCCCATTCGCCCGGCTGTGCTTGAGCCAAGCGCCGCATGCCAGCGAGGCTGTCGATCATCGAGACTGTCATGCCCACGACTGTACACGTTGACGTCACGGCAAGGTCAATCTCTCGCTTCGATCAACGTCTCCGGTCAGTACATCTAGATGTCGAGCGACTCCATGATCTCATCGGAGATATCTGCATTCGTGTACACGTTCTGCACATCATCCGACTCTTCGAGCGCGTCCACGAGGTTGAGTAGCTTCTTCGCGTCCGCTTCATCCAGCTCTACGTCGACCGAGGCGCGGAAATCCTGCTCTGCAACCTCAACCTCAATTCCGGCGTCATTCAGGGCGGTCTTTACCTCTTGCAGGTCAGTTGGGGCGCAAATGACCTCGAACTCCTCGCCCAGGTCGTTGACCTCCTCGGCACCTGCTTCGAGAACGGCCATCAGCACGTCGTCCTCAGTCAGCTCGCCCTTCTTCACCTGGACGACCCCGGTACGAGTGAACATATAAGCGACGGAACCGGACTCACCCAGGTTGCCGTTGTTGCGCGTCATCGCGGTGCGTACCTCAGTGGCGGCACGGTTGCGGTTATCCGTCAGACACTCAATCAAAATCGCAACACCATTGGGGCCGTAGCCCTCATACATGATGGCCTCATAATCAGCGCCGCCAGCTTCTTCGCCGGAGCCGCGCTTGCGAGCACGTTCAATATTATCGTTCGGAACGGAGGCCTTCTTGGCCTTCCTGATCATGTCATCCAACGTGGGGTTGCCTGCGGGGTCGCCACCGCCGGTGCGCGCTGCGACTTCGATGTCCTTAATCATCTTCGCCCACAGCTTCGAACGCTTCGCGTCATTCGCTGCCTTCTTGTGCTTGGTAGTAGCCCACTTTGAGTGGCCAGCCATAACCTAGTCCCCATCCTTTCGTTGATGCAGAGGCTTCAGCAAGCTACGCTCACATCTGCCTCATTGCCTCGATCAAGTATACGCACACCATGCCCTCGATCGTTGCTGCGGGCATAAAGGGGGCGTTCTAGCCATCGTTTTGTGTCAAGTTTTTCATTGGAAGCGTCTTTGCGCCCTCGCGCAGAGTGCGTGTCAGGCCCTCCTGGGTCACCATGGCCACCAAGTTTCCGGCCTGGTCAAAAATCCGCCCATGGGTCAGCGCTCTCCCACCGTGCGCGGACGGCGACACCTGGTCATAGAGCAGCCACTCGTCGGCACGAAACGGCCTTAAAAACCACATCGCGTGGTCAAGAGAAGCCATCTGTACCCGATGTCCCGGATGCGGCACCAGAGCAGAGTGCAACAACGTCATGTCCGACATATATGCCAGGGTGCAGACGTGGAAAGTGTCGTCGTCGGGAAGCTCCTGCTTCGAGCGAAACCACACCACCTGCTGCGAAGGCGTGTACTTGTTGTGCTCGTACAGATCCGACGGGACAACCCGGATGTCCCAGTCCGACCATTCCTCAAGCAGCGCACGCCGCGAAGCCGGGATGACTTCCCGTTCCGCCGGGATCTCTTCCGGCAGCGGGACAGAGCGCATGATATCCGAATGCTCCGGGCCAGGGTCACCCGCGCGGTGGAAACTCGCCTGCATGGCGAAGATGGTTTCACCGTTCTGCACGGCCTCCACGTGACGGGTTGCAAATGACTTTCCGTCTCGCATCCGATTCACCAGGAAGACGGTGTCCTGGGCGGCAACTCCTGGTCGCATGAAGTAACCGTGTAGAGAGTGCACAAATTTATCGTCGCCGACGGTGCGGGTCGCCGCGACGAGTGCTTGTGCCGCTACTTGCCCGCCAAAAGTGCGCTCAAGCTCTGACTCCACCGCGGGTGCGCGGTAAATGTCTGTGTCTATGGTCTCCAAATTCAAGATGGTGCTTATAGAGGAACGCTTCTCCGTCATACCCCGAAACGGTACACGGTTTCTTCACCTCACCAGGTACCGTTGGTGCCTATGACTCGTGTTACACCCCAAAAATTGCACTTAGCTGCAGCCATCCTCGAATTTTTCACCTGGACGTTCCTCATCTTCGCCATGGTGTTGAAATACACCGGGGTAACAGAAGCAGTAGTGCCCATCGCCGGTGGTGTCCACGGCTTCGGCTTCCTCTGCTTCATCGTGTTGACGGTCATCGTGTGGGTGAACAACCGCTGGTCGGCAGGAATGGGCATTGCCGGTCTGGTAGTTTCGCTGATCCCCTGGGCTGCGCTACCCTTTTCCATCTGGGCCGACCGTCGCGGAGCTCTCGACGGCGGCTGGCGCTTTGCAGATCCGAACGAAGAGCCTCAGACATTCCCCGACAAGGTGCTGGCTCAGTGCGTGCGTCACCCATGGCGCTGCCTGGTTATCGCGCTGGTGGTCATCGCCATCGTCTTCACAGTCCTGTTGACGATCGGCCAGCCTTATGACCCAGACGCCATCGCCGACCAAGTCACGAACTAGCTGTCTGCGAATTCGAAAAACTCGGGCAGCCGCGCGGTCCCACCCAGTCGCAGAATCCTGACCAGAGGCTGAAGACGCACCGCACGGGTGTCCGCCACAGCATCGTTATAAAAACGCAGCGCCAGCATGACTCGGGCGTCAGCATCCGCCATCTCGGCGCTTTCCGACGCCCCCACTTCCGCTAAACGCGCACCAAGGTCACGCTCGCGCTCAATCCTCGAAGCGAAATCCCCCGGCACCAAGCCCGCTTCCTCTGCCCGCCGGGCTGCCGGTGCAACACTCGGGTGAGCCACCGCCACCACTGCCGCACGACGATCAAGGGCCGCCTCCAAAGAATTCCGAGCCCGATCGACCCGCACGTGCAGGCGGTCAAGCCGCTGTGCCGTGGAGTATGCCCACGTCAAAAACACCGTGACAAGCACTGCCACGATGACCCAGACCACAGTGTTCATCTGCTTATACCTTTACCGTCGATCCATCAGCGACAGTTTCATACACCGCCATGACCTTGGCGGCCACCGTGTCCCAGTCATAAAGTTTCGCACGCCGGCTGCCATTGTCCACCAACTGCGTGCGAGCGGAGGCATCGTCGATAAGCGAACGTAAAGCGGCCGCAAGCGCCTGATCATCGCCGACGGGGAACAAGACGCCGGCAGGGTTCTCGCTTTCCGCATCGCATACCGCGGCGAAAGCCTCGAGGTTACTAGCGACGACCGCACAACCGGCCGCCATTGCCTCCACCAGCACGATGCCGAAGGACTCCCCGCCTGTGTTCGGCGCAACGTAAATATCGGCGCGGCCCAAAATCTCGGCTTTCTCCTCATCGCTCACGCGTCCCACAAAATTGATGCCAGGGATCTCGCGGGGTCGGCCACCGCCGATGATCGTCACGTTGACTTCGCGGTTGAGCTTAGTCAGCGCACGCAAGAGAATATCGAGACCCTTGCGCGATTCATCCAGCCTGCCCAAGAACACAATTTCGACCGGTTCATTTTCGTTCCGAGTGCGCCTGGCCGCGACAAAACGCGACGTGTCCACGCCGTTGGGAATGAGAACGGGGTCCCCGCCAAGCTTTTCCACCTGCCAGCGACGGGCCATTTCGGACACGGCGATGCCGCCACCAATCTTTTCCAATCTAGGTTGGAGGATTGGACGCGCCATCCGCAAGATCCAGGAGGAAGTGGCTGAAGCGTGGTACGTAGCGACGATCGGCCCCTCACCTAAGAACAGCGACACCATTGAGTAGCTGGGAGAATTTGGCTCATGGATGTGCAGAACATCGAACTGGCCTTCAGTGATGAATGCGCGGGTGTTGCGGAACACCTGCGGGCCGATCGCCAGGCGGGCAACGGATCCGTTGTAGCGGATGGGCACCGATCCACCACCCTTGGTGACATAGTCCGGTAGCTGCGTGTCAGCGGATGCTGGGCCCAACACGCCAACCTCATGGCCCTGCGCCCGAAAAACCTCCGCCAAATCAAGTATGTGGGCTTGAACACCGCCGGGTTCGTCGAAAGAGTACGGGCACACCATTCCGATCCGCATGATTACTTCCCCGTGCTGGTCGATTTTCGCTTCTTCTTGTCCACCGGCCACTGCGGCTGCAACATATGCCAATCCTCCGGGTGGGCTGCAATATTGGCAGCGAATAGGTCCGCAACACGCTGCGTTGTCTCCTCCAGGGTGGTGACCTCCACCGGCGCTGAAGCAGACAGACCCCAACCGGGATTCTTATCGGTACCGGTAAACCAACAGTGGACCGCGTGCAATGCAGCACCCGTTTCGATTGCTAGCTGCGCGGGCCCGGCCGGCATCGTGGTAGCTTCGCCGAAGAACTCCACGGGAACGCCGCGCTTAGTCAGGTCTCGCTCGCCGAGCAGGCACACGATTCCGCCAGACTCGAGGACTTCCTTCAACCTTTGAAAGGGCGGGGTGTCCGATCCAGTTAAAGCGAGCACCTCAAAGCCCAAGGACTCGCGGAATTCCACAAACGCGTCGAATAGCACCGCGGGTTTAACCCGCTCAGCCACAGTGGTGAACTGGCCGTAGTTGGTATTGAGCCACATCCCAGCCATGTCCCAGTTGCCAGAGTGCGGCAACGTCAAGATGACACCCTTGCCTTTGGCGAGTGATTCGTCGAGAAGCTCACGCCCAACGATGCCCTCGCTGATACGCGCGATCAGCTGAGGATCCCCCGCCAGACGTGGGAGGCGAAAGGCCTCGCGCCAGTAGCGGGCATACGACCGGACCGAGGCCCGCACAAGATCACGCGTCACATTCGGCGCCCCCACCACGCGAGTGAGGTTGCGGCGCAGCATCTCCATGCCCGCCCCATTTTTCGACGCCTTGTCCGCGCCCCAATTGAACAGCGCGCTGGCCCACGAATGGGGCAAGCGCCCAATAATCTTCCACCCGGCTAAGTAGCCTACGGCAGATAGGTCTTCGGAAGTTGGCAATCGAAAGGCCACTCGTATTACTCCTCGTCCGTGACGGTTCCAGTCGGCGCTGCTACAGGTGCTTGAGAATTCTCATCGCGCGAAGCCATGACCAAACGCTGAATCACCGTAAAGACAGACCCGACAGCCAGCACCCACAAGGCCACCTCAATGGCATAGGGCACTCCCCAACCTTCAAGAGCCAGGCCGCCGAGCCCCAAGATGAGCCGCTCCGGCCTCTCGATCAGGCCGCCGACCATGCGTAGTCCGCCGGCCTCCCCGCGCGCCTTGACGTAGCTAATGATCTGGGACGTTACAACGACCACCAGAGACACTGCCACCGTGGACGGATGGGCTTCATCGACAAACACTAACCAATAGGTGATCGCGCCGAACAAGGCACCATCGGTGATGCGGTCACAGCTGGCATCCAATGTGGCACCGAAGGCGGTTCCGCCACCTCGCAGCCGAGCCATCGTGCCATCCACCATGTCAAAAGCTGAGAAGATGGCGGACAGGATCGCCGCCCACACGAGGTGATCAGCCGGAATGAGGACGACGGCGATCGCCACCGTAACAACGGCGCCGACAACGGTGACCGTGTTGGGTGTTAGGCCCGCTCGCAGAAACCCTTGAGCGATGGGTTCTACAACCACAGCGGCAGGTTTCCTACCGTGCACACTAAGCATTGTCACGCTCCGAGTCCTCGTCGATAAGCTCCTGCCAGCCCTCAGCCAGCAATGCACGAGTGTCGCGCAAAAGCTCAGGTAGGACCTTCGTTTCGCCCAGCACTGTCATAAAGTTCGCATCACCTGTCCACCGCGGAACGATGTGCAGGTGCAGGTGATCGCCGACAGAACCCCCGGCTGCGCGGCCCAGGTTCAGGCCGATGTTGATGGACTCCGGAGACGATACGCGCTTCAGGGTGCGCACCGCGAGCTTGGCGAATTCCATAAGCTCCGCGGTTTCTTCGTCGCTAAGTTCCTCAAGATTGGCCACCTTGCGGTAAGGCACCACCATCAGGTGGCCCGAGTTATAGGGGTAGAGGTTAAGCAGCGCGTACACGCTCTCGCCACGCGCGACGATCAGCGCATCCTCATCGGCCATTTGCGCAGCGGCGACAAAGGGGCCCTGCTCCTCATCCTTCTTAGGAACGTCTGCAATATACGCAGCCCGATAAGGCGCCCACAGGCGCTGGAGCCGGTCATCCTCACCGACACCAGTGTCTGTGAACACCTCTGGGTGCTCTGCGTTGTTATGCACGTCGCGCGGCAATCGCTTTCTCGCTGGGTTGTTCATTATTCCGCTCACGGATCCACGTCTCGATGATACCGATAGCTTCATCGACTGGAACGCCATTCACCTGCGTGCCGTCAAGGAATCGGAAGCTGACAGCGTCCGCTTCGACATCTCGGCCACCGGCCAACAGCATAAACGGCACGCGTCCTTGCGTGTGGTTGCGGATCTTCTTCTGCATCCTGTCATCGGAGGTGTCCACGTCTGCGCGGATGCCACGACGACGCAGTTCCGCCGTCACCTTCTCCAGGTGAGGGGAGAAATCCTCAGCCACGGGAATACCCATGACCTGATGTGGCGCCAACCATGCCGGGAACGCACCAGCATAGTGCTCCAGCAGGACGCCGAAGAAACGCTCGATGGATCCGAAGAGTGCGCGGTGAATCATGATCGGGCGGTGCTTTGCGCCATCCGACGCCGTGTACTCCAAGTCGAAGCGCTCCGGCAGGTTGAAGTCCAACTGCACCGTGGACATTTGCCAGGTCCGGCCAATGGCGTCGCGTGCCTGCACCGAAATCTTCGGGCCATAGAAGGCTGCGCCCTCAGGATCCGGCACCAACTCGAGGCCGGACTTCTCCGCCACGGCCTGCAGGATATTCGTCGAACGCTCCCACACCTCGTCATCGCCGATGAACTTCTCTGGGTCCTTGGTGGACAGCTCCAGGTAGAAATCATCAAGACCGTAGTCCCGCAACAGGGACAGGATGAACTCGAGGACGCTGGTCAGCTCCTCTTCCAGCTGGTCCTCCGTGCAGTAAATGTGCGCATCATCCTGGGTGAAGCCGCGGGCGCGGGTCAAGCCATGAACGACGCCGGACTTCTCGTAGCGGTAGACGGTACCGAATTCGAACAGGCGCAGCGGAAGCTCACGGTAGGAACGGCCGCGAGAAGCATAGATCAGGTTGTGCATCGGGCAGTTCATCGGCTTGGCGTAGTAATCCTGCGCCGGCTTGGTCACGTTGCCCTCATCGTCCGTTTCGCCGTCCAACTGCATCGGCGGGAACATGCCGTCGGCATACCAGTCGAGGTGGCCCGACTTCTTAAAAAGATCGCCCTTGGTGATGTGCGGAGTGTTCACAAACGAGTAGCCGGATTCAATGTGGCGACGACGTGAGTGCTCCTCCATCTCCAAGCGCACGATGCCACCATTGGGGTGGAACACTGGGAAGCCGGAGCCGATATCATCCGGAAAGGAGAACAGGTCAAGCTCAGAACCTAGACGGCGGTGGTCGCGCTTTTCCGCTTCCTCCAGCATCATCTGGTATTCCTCGAGCTTCTCCTTGGACTCCCACGCAGTGCCGTACACACGCTGCAGGCCAGCATTGGACTGGTCACCACGCCAGTACGCTGCCGACGCGCGGGTGAGCGCGAACGCCGGAATGTACTTCGTCGTCGGCACGTGAGGGCCACGGCAGAGATCGGACCACTCAACCTCGCCGGAGCGTGGGTTCACGTTGTCGTAGAAGGTCAGCTCGCCAGCGCCCACCTCGGTGGCTTCATCCGAATTGGGATCAACGTTGCCCTTATCCTCAACGAGCTCGAGCTTGTATGGCTCATCCTTCAGCCGCTCGATAGCGTCCTCGTTGGAGGCATAGACGCCTCGTTCAAATTTCTGGCCGGACTTGATGATCTTCTTCATCCGGCGCTCGATCGTCTTCAAGTCTTCCGGCGTAAACGGCTCGGCCACATCGAAGTCATAGTAGAAGCCGTTCTCGATGGCTGGACCGATGCCCAGCTTCGTGCCAGGGAACTCCGTCTGGACAGCCTGCGCCAGCACGTGCGCGCACGAGTGACGAATGACGCCACGGCCTTCCTCGCTCGACGCCGCCACGGGCGTAAATTCACCGTCCGCCTCGGGGACGTGCGAGAGGTCCTTCAAATTGCCTTCGGCATCCTTGACGACGACAACAGCGTCTGGACCCTTATTCGGCAGTTCAAGTTCACGCATAGCTGCACCCACGGCAGTGCCGGCAGGAACAGTAAATGGTGCGTAGTTGGCTGGCGCCACTGCAGATTCATTAGCCATGTTGACTGATGCGCTCCTTTGCGCTCGTGTGCCCGCGGCATACCTGGCCGCGAGCACTGTGCTAGCAAGTAAGACCCTTGAAGAAAAAATCAGCTCGGGGTCACCGGAGCCAGTCTACTCCTCGCGCAAAGAAAACATGGGACAGGTGCCCTCTACTCTTCTAATAAACTCTGTGCCCAGAACTTATCGCGCTCTCCGGAAGCGGACACTCCCGGCGGGATCCAATACACTGCCGAACCGATATGGGTGATCCATTCATTAAGACGGTCGGACTCGTCGAGACGCTGTTGAATCGGAACGTACTGTGTCACCGGGTCCTTTTGGAAAGTGATGAACACCAAGCCGGCATTGGATAACTGGCCTAGGGCGGGATCCGGCTGGATGTCATAGTTGTAGGGGCGGCGCCTGATGCGTTGCTCTGGGTGGTCGGCGGGTGGTTGAGAACGAGCGATGTGCGAGTTGCGGTCAATCACCGGCAGTCCGTACTGGTCCGTGGCCTCATAGTCCGGGTCGTCAAATTCTTCCTCGCCGGTCAGCGGGGCGCCGTTCGAAAGTTTGCGGCCGACCGACTCCTCACGCGACACACGGTCCAACATCTCCCAGGTGTCCAGGTTCATGTTGATGCGGCGCACCACCATCGAGGTGCCGCCGATCTCAAAGTCCGCCCCCTCATCAATCCACACCTGCACGTCATATTCTTCGTCGGTACGCGGGTTGACGGTGCCGTCGACCTGGCCGAACAGGTTACGCGGAGTACTCGTATCAGGCATCGAGCCGTCGGCGTGCAAAAATCCCTGCTGCAGCCAGCTGGTATCCACATAGTCCATGCCGGCGCGCACCATATGGCGCATCGCATGGCTGGCCATCACAGGATCATCGGAACAGATCTGCAGGACCAGGTCAGACTGCCCCCACTTTTCATCCAGTTCATCGCGGGAGAATTCCGGCAGTGGTTCCAGCCAGTCGGGTTTTTCGTCGTTAAGCCCCGCGATCTCAAATACGCGGGGGCCGAACCCGCAAGTGATCGTGAGGTTGGCGGGGATTTGCACCATTTCAGGCTCTAGCGAACCAAGCGGTGTTTCGCCGGAGCACAGGGCACGAGCATCTTCGGTCCACAGGCGCATGAGCCGGGTAAGCCCGCCGCGGTCTACCCCGTCTTTGACGGTGAAAGCGAGCAGATTCAGATACGCCTGCGGCGCTGTGGAAATGCCTGCCTGGTGTGGCCCGTCAAAATCGACGGTGGCCTCGGTCAAACGATAGTCCACCTCAACGCCGGCGTCGTCGGGCTCCGGCGCGGGCATCTTTGCCCCGGCGTGCGCCCTATGGCTGCTCCACAGCGCGGCCGCGGACCCTGCGGTCACGGCTGCGCCGGCGATGAAACCACGACGAGAGATAGACATGATCGTTAAACCCTTCCTCAGATCTTGAAAGTCCCGCTAGTGTGCTGGAGCGTCGATGTGCTCACCCATGTCCCCCATATCGTGGCCCATGTCGTGGCCCGCATGTGGGTCATGTCCCTGTAGCTCGCCGTCCGCGCCATAGTTTTCTTCACCCGGCAGCAGGGTGCGTACGGGGACGTCGTTCGCGGTGTATTCGTTACCCTCCGAGTCCTTGAAGGTCACGTTGACGGTATCGCCAGCCTCGATGGCCTCGTCGTAGCCCATGATCATAAAGTGATCGGCGCCTGGCTCCAGGTCATAGCTGCCGTTGGCCGGAACGACGAAGCCGCCCTCGATCTCACGCATGACGCCGTCGGCAACCTCGTGCAGTTCGTAGATTTCTGCGCCAAGGTCGGTGGAGAACTCAACGATGTTGATGTCTTGGTCCGTGTGGTTGACCAGAGTGCCGAACACCCCGGTCATCCCCTTGCCTGCTTCCATAGCGCGAATGACTGGATCCTCCAGAGTGACATCCTGGGCTTCAGCATCCTCGGCATCCTCGGTGGACGTTTCCACCTCAGTGGTGGTTTCTACTGCCGTGGAGGTCTCAACAGCAGTGGTATCTTCCGCAGTGTTGTCTGCAGAATCACCACAGGCAGCGATAGTCAAAGATGCAGCGATCAGGGCTGCACCAGCAGCAAGACGGCGATTCATGGGAATACTCTCCTTTTCCGATGTGACTCGGGGATATTTTCTTGGTTAAGAACGCTTACCAGCTACAGCTATGAGCGCGCCGATGATGACAATTGCCACAAGCCCTCCGCCGATAATCCAACCGCACGGTGTCGACGAAGACTCTTGGGTCTCATCCGCCTCGGGGCTACTTTCCTGGGCAGCATCGTTTTGCGGTTCACCGGCGACGGTGAAGGTTGTCATTCCGCGTGTGGCGTGCCCGTCCGAAGACGTGATTTGGAACCCAATGCGGTAATTACCCGGGCCTGGATCGATATCTTCGGGGACCTCAAGCGACACGTCGCGCCCCTCGACTGTGGGTTCGCCGGAAAACAGCACTTCCTGCGTGTCCGCATCAGAGATAGCGAACGTGTTGAAATCGTCTTTGACGTAGCCCGAAAATTCCAAAGTGATGGTGTCAGGGAACGTATCGACGACTTCCTCATTGTGCGGGCTTCCGCCGATCACCGAATCATGCGCAACGGCAACAGGGCCACACAGTGCGGAGGCTGCTAGAAGCATGCCAGTACTGGTGGCCGCGAGCGCGCGGCGGGTAGAACGCAACAATGATGTCTCCTTGTAAACCGAGGACTGTTCTCTGGGTATCAACCTTACGGCGGATATGGACATTCCTCGAAATAGGACGTGCCTTAGCGACGACCGCTGTGTGGCAGCTGATGAACGTGTGACACCGAACCGCAGTGACTGCGGGCGGCGTCATTCAAGTAGTCGGCCAACTATGGGCAAAAGTTCCCACCCTCGTGCCAAACTGTTGGACCTCAACTATTGGATTAGGGGCATTTCCGCCGTCCAGCGGGACCAAACCGCCCTGTTCCAACATTTCAGTTACAGCATTTGAGGGGTTCGCGAACAGCCGACGCCAGCTGTGAACGCAAGAATCCCCAGTTCAGACTGAACTGGGGCTTAAAGATTGGTGGTCCTAGCTGGGATCGAACCAGCGACCTTTCCGGTGTGAACGGAACGCTCTTCCACTGAGCCATAGGACCGTAACGCCTTGCGGGCGTAAACAAACAATAGTCCGAAGACGGTCAAACCACCTAATCTGCTGGTCAGCGACCATCAGGACAGAACACGAGCCCTGGAGCCCGCGCCCCAGCCACCACTGAACAACATGACTGTAATTTACACGCCCGAAGAGGTGCCGGGCAGGGGGTGTGACCTGTCGATTTGTATAACTGACACTTGCCACGCTAAAGTTTTGATTCGCACCACGCCACGATGGCTTACACCACCGAGGCGCTGGATTAATGCACGCGGATGTAGCGCAGTTGGTAGCGCATCACCTTGCCAAGGTGAGGGTCGCGAGTTCGAGTCTCGTCATCCGCTCGCGCGATTAGCTCAGCGGTAGAGCACTACCTCGACACGGTAGGGGTCACTGGTTCAATCCCAGTATCGCGCACCAAGGTTTCAGTACCTTGACTCTATAAACGAATAGCGAATGCGGATGTAGCGCAGTTGGTAGCGCATCACCTTGCCAAGGTGAGGGTCGCGAGTTCGAGTCTCGTCATCCGCTCCAAGTACTTTTCGGGTACTTTGGGGGTTAACCCATGGTGGATTGGTCGAGTGGTTAGGCAACGGTCTGCAAAACCGTGTACACGGGTTCGATTCCCGTATCCACCTCCACCCCCTCGCGCGATTAGCTCAGCGGTAGAGCACTACCTCGACACGGTAGGGGTCACTGGTTCAATCCCAGTATCGCGCACGCAGTTTGTAGGTTCACCATGATCCTGCGAACGACCCGCGGATGTAGCGCAGTTGGTAGCGCATCACCTTGCCAAGGTGAGGGTCGCGAGTTCGAGTCTCGTCATCCGCTCCATTTGCAGCCCGGCACTGATCATCAGTGCCGGGCTGTACTGTTATCGCTATGACTATCGCATCCTCGTTCACCGCCGCCGATCTGGTCGGCCCCACGTTGCCGGCCGCCACACCAGAACTCCGCGCGGTCGCCATCACCACCCTGAGCGGCGCCTCGGCCTGGGATGGCTCCTCCCATGACCTGGGCAACCCCACCGATGAAGCCTTGCTCCTCGGCCTGCGCGACTGGGCCCAATGCATCCTCGTCGGGGCCAACACAATCCGCGCCGAAAGCTACGGCGCCCCAGCCACCCCCATCGCAGTCGTCTCGCGCAGCCTCGACTTCGACACCACTTCCCCATTCTTCACCGCGGCTCAGCACAGCCCGCTCATCCTGTGCCCGCACAGTTCGCTTTACGACGAGTCTCTCGTCGATAAGCGTGATGCGTTGGAGGCGGCCGGCGCAACGCTCGTGGATACCAGTAGTGGAAGCGCAGAGGAGATGGTGGAGGCTGTGAGGAACCGGGGGTATCACCGCGTCACGTGTGAGGGCGGGCCCGGGATCTACTCGATGATGTTCAATGCGGACCTGGTCGACGTGTTCCACCTGACGATCGACCCGTTGATGCACGGCCCGGTAGAGAAGCATCTTCTGGCACCGCGGCCGGACGGCACCGCGTTTGAGTACCGCATGGAGTTGGAAGATCTGCGCGCGACCGACGATTCGGTGCTGTTTCTCAGGTATCGCCGGGTACGGTAAAGGGCGTGTTTGTACAACGTCTGGAAAACGCATGGGTGGCACCAGCGCCCCTGTCTGAAACAGCAGCCCCACGCAAGGCGAACGCTATTGGAAACGCGATCGCCTGGCCGCTAGCGATCCTGCTGGTGCTGCACCGGCTGCTGGTGCTCGCGCGCACAGGCAGCATCACCGATGACTTCACCACTGTTCAGACTGCCGCGCGCCGTTTCGTCGAGCGCGTACCGGTGTACAACGAGGTCTACCACCATGTGAACCCGCACTACCTCTACAATCCGGGGGCGACGTTGCTGCTCTCCCCCTTGGGGCTCACGGCCGATACTGCGGCGATCCGGCCCTGGTTCATTGGCGCTAATGCGCTGGCGATCATTGCTGCGCTTGCGGTGATGACGTACATGGTCGGCCACACGTGGCGCTCCTGGTTGCTGCCGGTCTCCATCGCGGCGGCATTTGCTACGGAGTCGGTGACGAACACCTTGGTATTTTCCAATATCAACGGTGTGTTGCTCCTGGCCCTTGTCGGGTTCTTCTGGCTGTTTTTGCGGCAGAAATCCTGGGCTGCCGGGCTGGTCTTGGGGCTGGCGATTCTCGTGAAGCCCATGTTCCTCCCGCTCCTCTTTCTCCCCCTGGCGAAGCTGGACTGGAAGGCGTTGGGCACCGGTATCGCGGTACCTGTGTTGCTCAATGTGATCGCGTGGCCGCTCACTCCCGGAGCCAGCGACTATGTGGACAAGCTCGTGCCCTATTTGGGCCAGACACGCGACTATGCCAATTCTTCACTGGCTGGGTTCGCGGTGTATTTCGGCATGCCTAGCTGGATGGAGGCCGTGCTCTGGCTGCTCCTAGCCGCCGCTGTTGCGGTTGCGGTGTTGGGTCTGCTGCGTTTCCGCTCAACGGACCCGCTGCTGTGGGCGACCACGACCGCTGCGGTGCTGCTGGTTGGGGTGTTCATTTTGTCGTCGTTAGGTCAGGCGTACTACTCCATGATGATCTTCCCCGCCATGTTCACGGTGGTTCAGCGCGTGAGCTTTTTTCACAACCCCATGGCGTGGGTTGGAGCGGTCCTGTGTTTGGCTCCGCTGGAATGGTATTCACCGGACTTCGTCTTGACGGGCCGCTGGTTAACCACCTTCCTGCCCACGCTGGGCTGGGCGGTGTTCATCATCGCGGCGGCAACGTGGGTAGTGTTGGTGTCACGACAACGCACATCAGAATGGAAGGAAGTGCGCACCCATGGTTAACTACCTCGACTGGTCCGACCAGCAGTGGCGCGAGAAGCTCAATGAGAAGGAGTACTTCGTCCTGCGTGAGGCCGGCACAGAGCCACCAGGCGTTGGCGAGTACACCGATACAACCGACGAGGGAATCTACTACTGCCGCGCATGTGGCGAAGAAATCTTCCGCTCCGCCGAGAAGTTTGATGCCCGCTGTGGATGGCCCGCTTTCTACGAACCAGCCAATAGCGACAAGGTGATTGAGCGCCGCGACACCTCCCACGGGATGGTGCGCACCGAGGTGCTGTGTGCGAACTGCCACTCGCATCTTGGCCACGTCTTTGAAGGTGAAGGCTTCCCAACACCTACCGACCTGCGCTACTGCATCAACTCGATTTCGATGACTTTCGAACCGAAGTAGCGCTGAAGTAGCACCGCCGGCGCCAAAAGCAACACCCCATTTCCTTCCACAGGAAATGGGGTGTTGGCAACTCTGCTGTTTCCGCAGCCACGCTGTGTGCGCTACGGCAGCATGGTGACGATCTCAGAGACGTCCTTCACACGGCGACCGGTGAAGAATGGGATCTCTTCACGCACGTGGAGGCGTGCCTCGGTGTAACGCATCTGGTACATCAGGTCCACGATGCGGTCCAAGGTCGGTGCCTCGAATGCCAGCAGCCACTCGTAGTCGCCAAGTGCGAAAGCAGGAACGGTGTTGGCGCGCACGTCTGCGTAGTCGCGGGCAGCCTGGCCGTGCTCGGTAAGGATCTTGCGACGCTTCTGCTCATCCATGATGTACCACTCGTAGGAGCGCACGAATGGGTAGACAGTGATCCAGTCGTTGGGCTCTTCGTCCATGATGAAGGATGGCAGGTGGGACTTGTTGAATTCCGCTGGACGGTGCAAGCCGTTGCCGATCCAGAAAGGTTCAAGGGCGCGGCCCAAAGCAGTGTCGCGGCGGAAGCGGTTGTAGGCATCCTGCAGGGTGGAGAATTCCTCTGCGTGCCACCAGATCATCACATCTGCTTCAGCACGGGAGCCGGAGATGTTGTAGATTCCGCGCACGATGAGGTCGCCCTCGTCCTCCAGGGTGTGGAAGAACGTGCGTGCCTCTTCGATGACCTGCTCGCGATCATCACCCAGGGCTCCAGGTAGGGCGCGCAGGGTGATCCACTGGGTGTAGCGCTGCATGCTGTTGAGCTTTTCGAAATCAAGTTTTGCCACTTGTTGTGTCCTTTCACAGGGTCAATCAAACGAAAGTAGTATCCACCCTATCAGTCCGCCACTTATGGTCAACGGCGCGCCTCCACCGAAAAGGTGGACGTTCTCATTACGTTGAAGGTCGTGACGAATTCCGACTCGACCCCCCAGTCCCCTGCAGCACACAACGATCCGGCTGTGCATGCAGGCTCGCCCTCGAGTGGTGACTCCCCCTCCATCCCGAGCGAGTTCTCCGCCGCAGTGGAATCGATGCATGACGTCAACCTGCGCCCCGAGATCACGCTGGGCACGATTCGCCCTCCGCAGCGCCCCGCCCCGTACAGCCATGCGATCGGGCTCGAAGTTTCCAAAGGCAACGACGACGCGGCCACCAACCGCACCGACGGTGACGCTTTTGGTCGCCTGATCCTCCTGCATTCCCCCGAAGCGGAGGAAGCGTGGGAAGGGTCGATGCGGCTCGTGGCCTATATCCAGGCGGATATGGATGACGCGGTGGCCAATGATCCCCTCTTGCCTGATGTTGCGTGGCAATGGCTCAACGAGTCGCTGGCGGAAGCCGGGGCCGGGTTCACAAACCTCGGCGGCACAGTGACGTCCACGGCGAGCGTGCGCTTCGGCGAGATCGGCGGGCCCCCACGGGCCTACCAGCTGGAAATGCGTGCCTCCTGGACCGCCGATGGTATCGACCTATCCTCGCACGTGGAGGCTTTTTCTGCCGTGCTCGCGCTCGTCGCTGGTCTGCCACCGGTCGGGGTGACAGAGCTTCCTGGCCGTTAGGATGGCCACCCCCAACGTCGGCACGCAGGACCTGAACTACGAATTAGTCACCACCCCCGAGAGCTTCACGCACGCCGCGCAGGCTTTAGCGGGCGGCCGCGGCCCCTTTGCCATCGATACTGAACGCGCCTCCGCGTACCGGTATGACGACCGCGCCTTTCTGGTACAGATCTACCGCCGCGGCGCCGGCACATTCCTGTTCGCACCAGAGGGCCTACGCGCAGAGTTGGAAGACAGCCTCGCCCCAGTGGTGGGCGGGCAACAGTGGATCGTCCACGCCGCTGGTGAAGATCTCCCCAGCTTGGGCTGGCTCGGTCTCTACCCCGGCAGCCTCTTCGATACAGAACTCGCAGGCCGCCTTGCCGGTTTCGAGCGCCCGAACCTTGCCGCCATGGTCGAAGAATTCTGCGGCGTCACACTCGAAAAGGGCCACGGCCGCGAAGACTGGTCCACCACGCCGCTTCCCGACGATTGGCTCGACTACGCTGCCCTCGACGTCATCTATCTCCCTTCACTAGCCGAATCACAGGCCGAAATGCTCGACGCTCAAGGCAAGTTGGGCTGGCTGGAGCAAGAGTGCGAGGCGATCGTCGAGAAGCATGCCGACGACCGCGAGCCACCCACCCGTCACTGGCGCGACACCAAGGGGCTGGGCAAACTGCGCTCCCCGAAGGCTCTGAACACTGCGCGCGCCCTGTGGACGAAGCGCGAAGAGCAGGCCCGCGACACCGACACAGCACCGGGTGCTTTGCTGTCGAACAAGGCGCTGGTGGAGTTGGCGTACTCGGCCCCGCGGAGTCGTCGTGACGCTCTACGCACCCGTGGTGTGCGCCGCGCATTCGATCCCTGGCCGGCCATCGTCGAGGCGCGCGAGGCCTCACCCGCCACCTACCCAGCAGTCACGCAGACCTATGGCTTTGTTCCGGGCAAATCACTGTGGCAGCGCGAATACCCCGAGTCCTACGAGGTGCTTCAGCAGATCCGGGAAGATATTGCCGAGCGTGCCGACGAGCTCAGCGTGCCTACCGCAGACCTCCTAGCGCCGGCTTTGCTGCGCGAAATGGTGTGGAAGACAACCACTGTGTCAGGGGCGTGGACAACTCACCGCGTGGCCACAGCGCTGAGCCGGGCGGGGGCCCGGCCATGGCAGGTGGAGCAGACCGCGCCCATCATCGCCGGCCACGTGGGCGCGGGGCCTGAGCGCGGAAACTAGTCGCGTTCTGCGAGAAACTCCACCCACGCGCGGATCGAGTCGCGGGCCGAATCGGCATCCAAACCGTATTCGGCAAGGATTTCGCCGCGCGAGGCATGCTTCGGGAACACCGACGGGAACGCGAGATGGCGTACCGGGGTATCCACCTGGGCTGTATCCAAAGCTTCAGAAATGGCAGAACCGACCCCGCCTCGGAGAATCCCGTCTTCATAGACAACGACGAGGTCCGCATCGGTTGCCAACTCCACGATCTCAGGAGATACCGGCACCACCCACCGCGGGTCGACCACGGTGACAGCCACGCCCTCGTCGGCAAGCTCTGTAGCTACCTTCACAGCAGCCTCGCAGAAGGCTCCGACAGCGACGAGCAGAACGTGGGGCGTATCGTCGTCACGCTCAGGATCAAAGAGAACATCCACGCCAGAGTCCAGTCGGCACACGGCCTCGATATCAGGACCGACATCCCCCTTCGCGAAACGGACGATCGTCGGGCCCTGCTTATAGTCGATGGCCTCGTTGAACTCTTCGATCAGGCGGGTGGCATCACGCGGGGCGGCGATACGCATGCCAGGCACGATCGAGGCGATCGCCATATCCCACACGCCGTTGTGGGAGGCGCCGTCCGAACCTGTGACGCCGGCCCGGTCCAACACGAATGTCACGGGCAAATGCAGCAGGCCGACGTCCATCAGCATTTGATCAAAGGCACGGTTCAAAAACGTCGAGTACAGCGCGACCACAGGATGGTAACCACCCAGGGCCAAACCCGCTGCAGACGTGACCGCGTGCTGTTCGGCGATGCCCACGTCAAAGAAGCGCGAAGTGAATTTCTCCGCGAAAGGAGTCAGCCCCGTGGGCCCGGCCATGGCGGCAGTGAGCGCCACGATGTCATCGCGCTTCTCCCCTGCCTTGACCAACTCCTCAGAGAACACAGATGTCCAGCCGGGGCGGGCCTTCTTCATCGGCTCCCCGGTCACCGGGTCAATCACGCCGGTGGAGTGCATCTGCTCAGCGATATCGTTGACTGCCGGGGCGAATCCGTGGCCCTTTTCCGTCGCCACATGGACGATCACCGGGCCTTCATACTTGGAGGCATAATCCAGCGCCTGGCACAGTGCCCCAATATCGTGGCCTTCGACCGGCCCGACATATTTCATGTCCAGCTCGGGGAACATCTCCGTGGGCAGGACCTGGTATTTAACGCCTTCCTTCAGCGCGTGCAAAGCATCGAAGGTCCGCTCGCCTACCCACCCCATCGACTTCAGAGTCTTCTTGCCATGTTCCATGACTTCGTCATAGCCCGGTTGGATGCGCAGATTCGCCAGCTGGGAGCGCAAGCTCTCCAGGTTGTTGGCAAAACCACCGATGGTCGGCGAGTAGGAACGCCCGTTGTCATTGACCACCACGACCACGTTGCGGTCACCAGCGGCAATATTGTTCAGCGCCTCCCAGCACATGCCGCCGGTCAGCGCGCCATCGCCCACGACGGCGACCACATTGCGGTGCCCTTGGCCCGACAGTTCAAAAGCTTTCGCCATGCCGTCGGCATAGGACAACGCCGCCGACGCGTGCGAGGATTCCGTCCAGTCGTGTTCGCTTTCGCCACGGTCGGTGTAGCCCGACAGGCCATCTTTCTGGCGCAGCGTATCGAACTGGTCGGCGCGCCCGGTCAGGATCTTGTGCACATAGGACTGGTGGGAGGTATCAAAAATGATCGGTTCCCGCGGGGAAGAGAATTCCCGGTGCAGCGCAATAGTCAGCTCCACCACGCCAAGGTTCGGTCCTAGGTGTCCACCGGTGGCGGACACCTTGTCGATGAGAAACTGGCGGATTTCGTCGGCAAGCGTCTCAAGTTCCGCTTCAGTCAGCGCCTTGACATCTGCTGGCGACGAGATTCCGCTCAAGATGGTCATCTGTGCTCCGACTCTCCTTTGACTTGCCCTTTAGCGCTGGATTATCCGTTAATGCGTTAGAGCGCTATCTTACACGTGAGATTGGCCCTCAAACGAATGGTGTTATCCGGCCCTGTTTTCCTGCGCCGGCTCCAGCAACGCCAATGCCTCGAAGTGGTGGGTGCCCGGGAACGCATCAGCGCTGGCATAACGTTTCACGCGGTATCCGCTAGTGCCCCAGGCCGCAAGGTCGCGCGCGAAGGTGGCTGGGTCACAACCGATATGGATGACACGCTCCGGACACTTCGCCGCGATCGCCGCGACAACGTCCTCCCCCGCCCCGGTGCGTGGCGGGTCCAGCACGACAAGGCCTGGATCAGGTAGCTTATCGACGACCGACTCGACCTTCCCGGCCACCGATTCCACGCGCAGGCCCCGCAAACTATCCTGCCCCGTAGCGTTGGCAGCCGGAGAATAATCGACCGAATACACCGTAGCGTCGGGGGCCTCAGGGCTCAGCGATTCTGCAACGGCGGGCACGAAAGCGCCCACTCCCCCATACAGGTCCCACCCCACCTGGCGGTCATAGTCACCAGCGGCCCACTGCCGAATCACACGGTCATAGAGGACCGGCGCTTGGGCGTGCGCTTGCCAAAACGCGGTAGCGGGAAACTTGAAGGTGTAGTCACCGATCTTTTCGGTCACGGTTCCTGAACCGGCCACGACCTTCTCGATGGCCTCCATCCGCTTACCGCGCGGCCCCCGCTGTGTCTCCACAACGTGGACGTTGCCTTCACCGTCATAGACGGCGACAACCTCCGCACCAGGGGTGAAACGGTGCTTCTCCAGCTCGTCATAAATCGCCGGGATCACCTGTGCGCAACGCGCCGTGACGATGTCCGTGGACTTCGCCTTGCGCACCCCGGCCACGCCCTCGTCATTGACACCAAAGCGGACACGTGTGCGCCACGGTAGCGGGTACCCACGGCCCTCATCGGCCTCATCGTTCAAGGAGAGAACGCGTTTGTCATCGTGTTTATCGACGAATTCCTCCATCACGTGGGAACGCCCCGCCAACGCTGCAATCTGGCCATCTAAGATCTGGTGTTTAGCCACCGATAATTCTGGCCAGGCGTAATAGGAAAGGTCGCAGCAACCTGCGCCCGCTTTGAAGGCCTCACAGAAAGGCTCCTGGCGTTTGCTCGATGCCTCAATCACCGAATCGAGGGTGGCGCGCGCCCACCGCTTTTTCGCCTTCACCACGGTAGCGCTCACGGTCTCGTCGGGAAGTGCGCCTGCGACGAAGACAACGCGGCCATCGTCGGCACGCGCGATGCCCTCTCCACCATGGGCCATGCCGGTGATCGTCAATGTCAGGGTGTCACCGGTTGTGTAGTTGTCCACTAGTTCTGCTTCCCGTTCGGGTTCTGGTTATTCATCAGGCGCTGCATCGCCTCATGCATCTGGTTCTCGCTCGCGCCTGGCTGCTGAGGCTGTTGCGGTTGTTGTGGTTGCTCGTGCTGAGCCTGGCCTGCCTGAGCCTGCTTCTGCTGCTGGGCGCGCTGCTGGACTGCCTCCTGCACCTGCTCGGCTAACTGCTGCGGCAGCATCACTGGGAGGGAGTTACCCGCCAAGATGGGATCATCACCACGGTAAACAAAGGCGCGGGCAGCCATCTCACGGGCCAGCGTGGCCAACTGTTCCTCTTTGCCAGAAGGAGCAACGCACGTGATGCGCAGCATCCAACGGGGGCCGTCCATACCCATGATCCGGATGGCGCCATTGCCGCCGTGGCCGACGACCTCCCGGCCCCACGGGCCCATCTCAAACGTGACGGGCAAACCCTGTTCACGCATACCAGCAGCGATCTCCTCGATGGCGTTTTCCCACTGTCCACCCGAGCTAGGAGCGGCAAAAGCGACCGGGGTCATCCGCCCATGGTGCGTGACAATGTGCAGCATCCGGGGCCCCTGATCATTCATCTCTACCTGCACCTGCGATTCCTTCGGAAGCGGCAGACGCATCGAACCCAGATTCAGTACGGAAGCGGAGAAGTCCGAAAAATCAAAATCATTGATATCCACAGAGTCGCCATCAAACGGTCCAACGTTGCCGTTGACCGGGTCATGCTCGATCCTGCCGGTAGCTCCCGGCGCGACGGGGAGATCCGCAGCTTCTTGCGTAGCTGGCTCAGGGGCCTCAGGAGCATCCGTGGCTTCGGTTGTTTCAGCCGGCGTCGGCTCGACTGGAGCCTGCTCCTGTGCGGTGTCCTTGCTCTGATCTTGGTCTTTGTCTTGGTCTTTCTTCTTGCCAAACGGCCACAGTGCCATGAATTTGGGTCCTTCCTTTAGGTATTTCGTCGATAAGCGAGCTAGTGCGTTCCGGTCGAGCCGTGCCCGCCCGTGCCACGCTCTGTCTCGTCGAGTTCTTCAACTTCCGTGAAATCGCACAACTCTACCTTCTGCACGAGCAGTTGGGCGATGCGCATTCCGCGGGTGATCTCGATGGGTGTCTCTGGGTCTAGGTTGATCAGGCTGACCTTGATCTCGCCACGATAGTCGGCATCGATGGTGCCTGGCGAGTTGACGATGGAGAGTCCCTGCTTTGCGGCGAGGCCTGAGCGCGGGTGGACTAATCCCACTGTTCCCAACGGCAGCGCCAGAGCCACGCCCGTGCCGACCAGGCTGCGCTGGAACGGGGCTAGGGTGACGTCTTCTGCAGCGTAGAGGTCAACGCCTGCGTCGCCGCGGTGTGCACGCCGGGGCATGGGCAGATCCTTGTCGAGTCGCTGCAGCGGAATTGGTCCGATACTTGAATCGTAGTTAGTCACGCTCTCCACACTACGGCAGGCGTTCGGCGGGCGCGGGAATGGCACTTTCGTCGGACCCTCACCTAAAGTATGAGGCGTGACTGAATCGACATCTTCTCAAGGCACGCCGCGCACGCTGTACAAGGAACGTCAGTGGGTGCCGTGGTACTGGTGGCTGCTGCTTGCGGCTTTCTCTGCATTGGTCGGTTTCCAATTCGGGCTTAACCGTGCGCCAATCTGGACCTGGGTGTGGTTGATCGGCACCTTCGTTGTTGGTGGTTGGGTGTTGGTGTGGATGTCGCGCACCACGATCACGGTGGAGGCGGACCCGGATGGCTCCCGGTGGTTGATCGTGGACCAGGCAAGCCTGCCGGCGACGGTGGTGGATCGCTCGATGGTGGTCCCGGAGTCTGCGAAGCGTAATGCGCTTGGCCGGCAGCTGGATCCGGCGGCCTTCGTTATGTCCAAGGGATGGATTAAAGAGTTGGCGCTGATCGTGCTGGATGATCCGGAAGATCCCACGCCCTACTGGTTGATCTCTAGCAAGAATCCCGAGGCTTTGCTGGAGGCCTATGCTCCGAGCACGGTCGCGGCGCACAACAGTTAGCGCGCGTTAACGCACGCGCAGAACAAAGGCCACCCAGGTTCCTTCTGGGTGGCCTTTGTTTTTGACTTGCGGCGTTTACTCGCAGTCGAGACAGATCTTGGAACCGTCCGCCTCTTCGTAGGCGAGGCGGTTATTCTTCTGCACCAAGAAGCAGGAAGAGCATGTGAATTCGTTTTCCTTGCGCGGAACGACGGTCACGTTCAACTCTTCACCAGACAGGTCGGCCTGCGGAATTTCGAAGGAGTCGACGATTTCCCCCTCGTCGTCCATGCTGCTGCCCGCTACCTCTGCTGCCTTGAGACCTTCGAGCGAGTCGGTCTCTAGCTCGTCGTCGAGACGGCGACGCGGTGCGTCATAGTCAGTCGCCATATGTGCGCCTTTCATGATCGTCAATTCGTATGCTTGCCCTAAACTTTCGGCAACCAATTTATGGAACTTTTGAACGGATACTAGATCATGGTTGGCGTTCTGTCATCTTCGCCGTTCACATGGGGACATTCTTTTTTGCACCGGCCTCGTCGAGAAGCGTATCGAATGCCACGGAAATGCCCTGTGCGCAGGCAATAACCACTTCCCCATCGTCGCCGGAGGCTCGAAGGCCGGGCACCTGAACGTGGGCCGCCGCTTCCCGCGCGATTACGGCGCCTGCCGCATAGTCCCATGGGTGAAGGCCGTGCTCGTAATAGGCATCAATGCGTCCCGCTGCAAGGTGGCAGAAGTCTAGGGCGGCCGCCCCCATCCGGCGGATATCACGCACCTGAGGTAGGACGTGGGTCAAGATCTGCGCTTGGGCTTTACGACGAGGGGACGTGTAGCCAAACCCGGTGGCCACCATTGCTTCTTGCGTGTCGTTGAGGGTATTGGCCCGGAGCTGGGCTGTCGTTCCCTCGTGGTTATGAAAGGCGCCGTGTCCCTTGGCGGCGTAATACAGTTCGCGGGTGGCAACGTTCAGCACAGCGCCTGCCACTAGTTCCTCGTCGACGGCCACGCCAATAGAGACGGCGTAGACGGGGATGCCGTAAAGAAAATTGACGGTCCCATCGATGGGATCAACGATCCATTCCACACCGGTGGTCGATTCTTTGTTGGCGCCTTCTTCACCGATGATGCCGTCGCCGGGGCGCGTGCGGTTAATCCGGTCGACGATGAATGCCTCACTGGCTTGGTCGACCACTGTGACTGGGTCAACGGCGGAGGATTTTGTCGTCGTTGTTGCTTGCAGCCCTGCAGCGGAAGTATCGTCGACAAGCTCGGCGCGGCGTGTGCGAACAAGCTCTCCGGCCTCGCGCGCGATTTCCACGGCCAGATCGCGCAGTTCAGGGGGCGTCGGCGCTGGAGTTGATGTGGAGGTGGGAGTGGATTCAAAGTGTGTGGACATAGCTCCCATTGTGCCCGACCTACCTGGACATCGTTTTGTACTATGGCTGTATGAGTGAAAAGAAGCAGGGTTTTGGCATCGATATCGGCGGATCGGGAATCAAAGGTGCTCATGTTGACTTGGGCACTGGCGAATTCATCGGCAAGCGTCTGAAGATGAAGACGCCTCAGCCAGCCACCCCAGAGGCTATCGCGGACTGTGTCGCGGACATCGTGCATCAGAAGGAATGGGATGGGCCCGTGGGCATCTGCATGCCCTCGGTGATTCGCAACCAGACGGCACTGTCAGCCGCGAACATCGACAAGTCGTGGATCGGCGTCAACGCGCGCGAACTTTTCTCCAGCCGCCTTGAGGGCCGCGAGGTCACGGTGCTTAACGACGCCGATGCTGCCGGACTCGCCGAAGTCCGCCACGGTTTACCAGAATCCCGTGAGGGCGCCGTGATCTTTTTGACCATCGGCACCGGTATCGGTTCCGCGTTCTTCATCGACGGGCAGCTCTTCCCAAACACGGAGATCGGGCACCTGATCGTCGGAAAGAAAGAAGCGGAACACCAGGCGTCTTCTGCGGTGAAAGATAAAGAGGAATTGAGCTTTAAGAAGTGGTCCAAGCGGATTGACACCGTGCTGCACGAATACGAGAAGCTCTTTAACCCATCGCTGTTCGTGGTTGGTGGGGGAATTTCGCGGGATCATGAGAAGTGGGTTCCGCGCCTCACTATCAAAACGCCGGTAAAGCCGGCCCAGCTTCTTAACACTGCTGGTATTGTGGGCGCGGCGATGGCGTTGGACGGAAGCGTCGCGCCATAATCACGCGAATCACTTGATGTAATAACTTGGTGTAATACTCGGTGGATAACCGATATACTGTACAGTTAATCAAGTAAATTCCGCAAGAGTTGGAATACTTCCCGCAGGGTTCGTGTTCCACTTCAGTAGGATAGGAAACCAGTTTTGAGTTTCCGTTAAGCGGGGGGCGACGAAGATTTGTCGGCGCTCTATCGCAAGAAACGGCACGATCACAAGGCGAAAGGGTGTACGTGGCAGCCAGCGAATCTTCCACCAAGGCAACCGCACAGGACGGGGATACCAGCACCGGCGGTTCCTCCGACGACGGTACGCAAACCCCGGCAGCGCCGACCACTGCAAAGAAGACGGCGAAGAAAACCGCCAAGAAAACTGCGAAGAAGACCGCAAAGAAGACGGCTAAAAAGTCGACGAAGAAGACCGCGAAGAAGGCGGCCAAGAAAAAGTCGACAAAGAAGACAAACAAGAAAACCACCAAGAAGACCACTGCCAAGAAGGCAACGTCGAAGCATGAATCCCCTGAGGGTTCAGCAGATGAGGACGAGCTTCTCGACACTGAGGATGCTCAGGACGATGAAGAGGCCGACTTCGACCCTGAACTCGCAGGTGAAGACGATGAAGAATTCGCCGGCGAAGATGAACTTGCCGACGACGAGGAGGAAGAAGAGGAAGAAGACGACAGCTCCTCCGTCTGGGACGTCGAAGAGTCTGCGGCGTTGCGTCAAGCCCGCAAGGATGCGCAGCTTACTGCTTCGGCCGACTCTGTTCGCGCTTACCTGAAGCAGATCGGTAAGGTCGCGCTTCTCGACGCCGAGCAAGAGGTCTCCCTAGCAAAGCGCATTGAGGCCGGCCTCTACGCTCAGCACCGCCTCGATGAGATGGCCCGCGCCGCCGAAGAAGGCGACAAGGATGCCAAACTCACCCCTGCCGTCAAGCGCGACCTGCGCGCCGTGGCCCGCGATGGCCGCAAGGCAAAGAACCACCTGCTGGAAGCGAACCTGCGCCTCGTGGTCTCCCTAGCAAAGCGCTACACCGGCCGCGGCATGGCGTTTTTGGACCTGATCCAAGAGGGCAACCTTGGCCTGATCCGCGCCGTGGAGAAGTTCGACTACTCCAAGGGCTACAAGTTCTCCACGTACGCAACGTGGTGGATCCGCCAGGCAATTACCCGCGCGATGGCCGACCAGGCACGCACCATTCGTATCCCGGTGCACATGGTTGAGGTCATCAACAAGCTGGGGCGTATCCAGCGAGAGCTCCTGCAGGACCTCGGCCGCGAGCCGACGCCACAGGAGCTGGCGAAGGAGATGGACATCACCGAGGAGAAGGTCCTCGAGATCCAGCAGTACGCACGTGAGCCAATTTCCCTGGACCAGACTATTGGCGACGAAGGCGACTCGCAGCTGGGCGACTTCATTGAGGACTCTGAGGCCGTCATCGCTGTCGACGCGGTGTCCTTCACCCTGCTGCAGGACCAGCTCCAAGACGTGCTGCACACCCTCTCCGAGCGTGAGGCCGGCGTTGTTCGCCTGCGCTTCGGCCTGACCGATGGCATGCCACGCACCTTGGACGAGATCGGCCAGGTCTACGGCGTGACGCGTGAGCGCATCCGCCAGATTGAGTCGAAGACGATGTCCAAGCTGCGCCACCCATCGCGCTCCCAGGTGTTGCGCGACTACCTCGACTAGGTCTTCACTTGACGACGAAAAATCCCGCCACTCCCCCAGATTCTCTTGTTGTGGGTGTGGCGGGATTCTTTATTGCTTAAGACTGCCGCTGTGGCGGCGCCCATTGTTCGGGCAGTCCGTTCTTGCCGTAGGACAGTCGGCGGTGCAACCACTCGAACGGCCCTGGCAGCCGGGCAGCCTCCAGAATCCAGGCCAGGGCCAACGTAATCAACCAGGTGCCTACGCCGACCAGTGTCAGGACGGTTGCTCCCGCATCGACGAACAACCCCAGCGTGAAAGGCAACGTCAGGATGAACAAGATGACGGACTGCATGAGGTAGCCACTCATAGAGCGTTTGCCTAAAGCCACGGGTGCGCGCAACAACACCGGGACGACACCGGTGGCTTCGTAACGCTTTTGTGCACCACGGAGCACTAGCGCGAAGAAAGCAACGATGCCGGGGCCCGTAAGGTAACCGAAGATCTGGTTCAAGATCATGAACCGGCTGGCCCACTCGTCGTTAAGCACTCCGATCTCCGCCAGCCCCCACGGCAGGCCAATCAACAGGATGACCGCTGCCGCAACGCCCGCCCATGTCCGCAATGTTGTGAGGTGCTCGTCGGGCCTGTGCAGCACGCCGGAGCGGGCGAAGATAAACCCGACGATGATCATGGGAAACAGGCATAGTCCAGAGAACAAGGTCATCGGTACTGCCCCGATGGCCGTCACCAGCCCAAGGCCCATCCAGCCCAGGTAGGTCTCTGGGTTGTCCACGTACCCGGAGAGGTCTAGATCGGACGCGTCGACGAAGAAGGTGCTGGCGAATATCGTCGTGAAGACCAAACCGTTCAGCGCGTAGAGGCCCACTGCGATCCACTTCAGCACCTTGTTGGAAAAGCCGATCATTAGCGCGAGAACAATGGCCATGAGCCCGTACATCAGCATGATGTCCCCATAAAACAGGAACACGGCGTGGAGGAACCCAAAAAGCGCAAGGAAACCGTAGCGGCGGATCAGCACTTTCCAGGCGGATTGAAGCGGGAATCCGCGCCGAGCCAAACTCATGGAGATCAGCCCTACACCGAATCCCAGCAGCGTGGAAAACATCGGCAACCCACGGACGTGGGCGAACATCGCCCCCAGCACCATCATCAGCTGGTCGAAGAAACGGTGCGCCCCCTCCGCCCCGGGTTGGATGCCACCGAGCATTCTTCCCTGATCGATGAGTTCATAGCCCACCCAGGCCGTGGGGATATTTGCAAGCGCGATACCTAATAATGCAAAACCGCGGGCGGCGTCCGGCGAGAGGATTCTCGCAGACGTTGTCCCGCGGCGTAGTAGAGTCTGTGACGCCATAGTTATTGGATTACTGAGCGAGCTTTGCGGTTTCTTCTTCGATGCACTGCCGGTACGCTTCTTGGTCCTCCTGGAACGGGGCACAGGTTTCCATAATTCCTGTGTCAGCGAACCAGCTCAACATGCTGAACAGGCCCAGAAAGATGGCGATCGACGCGACGATGGATAGCGCACCCAGCACGATGCCACTGATCGCCATTCCTTTGCGACGATTTGGACCCTCCATCCTGCCTGCGCGACGAATGCCCAAGATGCCCAAGACGATAGCGACGATGCCCAGCAAGATCCCGATACCGATCACCGCCCCCACAATCGACACGGTGAGCACAAACCCGACGATGCCCAGAATCATCGCCCACAGGGCCATGTTGTTTTTCTCTTGGACCTCACCTGGGTACATCGCACCCGGGTAGCCAGCCGCAGCATATTCACTGCCTGGGTAGCCGCCGGTGGTCTGGTAGCCGGTGGCCCCGTAGGTGGCGTCGGCTGCATGGCCGTAGGCTGAGTCCCCCGGGAACGCCTCTAACGGCTCAGGCTGACTGCTCGGCTGCTCGTTTTCAGGGTGGTAGTTCTCTGGGTGGTTGTCTTCGGGCTCCTGTGGGGAGAATTTATTTGACACTTCTGGAAGGCTCCTTCGCTAAAAACAGAATACGGACCAAGGTTACCATTGGCTTACTTTAAGCGCATGAGCCACAGCCCCTGCTCTCAGAGATGTGACGCTACTGTTACTTCACTACCTGCGCATTGTGCCGCTCACCAGTCTCGCAGGTACGCGATGCGGTCACGGAGTTGCTCAGCCGTGCACAGCGCAGTCGGCGGGCCACCGCACGCTTTGCGGACCTCGGTATGGATCGCACCATGAGGCCTTCCCGTCTTGCCCGCACGGATGGACACCAAGGTGTTCAGCTCCTTACGCAGGGCAGGGATTTCGTCGGAGGCAACACCGCTTGTCGACGAAGCCTCCGCCTTCTTCTTCGTCGATGTCCCGAGGATTTCCTCACGCTCTCTTTGGGCGCGCTCTTCTGCCTTGCGTGCACGTTCTTCGGCCTCACGCGCGTCGAGCTGGTCGGACTGCCGTTTGCGCAGCAAAGTCTTCACCTGCTCTGCATCAAGCAGCCCAGGAAGACCGAGGTATTCACGTTCTTCCGCTGAACCCGCCAAGGTCGGCGTGCCGTAGGTAGAGCCGTCGAAGATCAGCGAATCAAGCTCTGCGGAAGCGCCAAGCGATTCGTAGGTTCCCAGTTCGTCCGGCTCATCTTCTTGTTGGTTAGCTACGGCAAGCAGATCATCATCCCACCCCAACTTTTCGCGATCCGGTTTCCCCAGCACGTGGTCACGGGAGACCTCCATCTCTTCGGCCAGTTTCAGCAACACGGGGACAGAAGGCAGGAAGACGGACGCGGACTCTCCCGGCATGCGGGAGCGCACGAAACGGCCGATGGCCTGGGCGAAAAACAGTGGCGTTGCCGACGACGTGGCGTACACCCCCACGGCAAGGCGAGGCACGTCCACGCCCTCGGACACCATGCGAACCGCCACCATCCACTCGTCTTGGCTGGCAGAGAACTCGTCGATACGCTCCGAAGATCCAGGGTCATCCGACAGGATCACGGACACGGGTGTCGACGAAATTTTCTCAAGTATCTTGGCATACGCGCGCGCCGTGGTGGTATCTGTTGCCAAGACCAAACCGCCGGCGTCAGGCATATTTGTGCGAATCTTCATCAGACGGGTATGAGCCGCCCGCAGCACCGAGGAGATCCAGTCTCCTTTCGGATCAAGGGCGGTTTTCCACGCACGCGCGGTTTGCTCCGCGTTCAGCGGTTCTCCCAGGCGCGCTGAATACTCCTCGCCTGCGGAATCGCGCCACTGGGCCTCCCCTGAATACGCCAGGAAGACAACCGGGCGCACCACACCATCTTTGAGCGCCTCGGCATAGCCATAGGTGTAGTCGGCCTCCGAGATCTGGTGGCCCTCGTTGTCCTCGACATAGCGCACGAATGGGATGGCGGCATCGTCGGAACGAAAAGGCGTACCCGTCAACGCTAGGCGGTGCTCCGCGTCGTTATAGGCCTCGTAGACCCCGTCGCCCCAGCTCTTCGCGTCGCCGGCGTGGTGGATCTCATCCATGATCACCAGGGTCTTGCGCGCTGAGGTCACCGCGTGGTGCTTGAAGGGGTGCATGCCTACCTGGGCATACGTGACCACGATGCCGTCATAGGCTGGGTTCACCGCCGAGGAGTTAGTGAACTTAGGGTCCAAGGCCAGGCCGAAGCGCTTCGCGGCATCGCTCCACTGGAACTTGAGGTGCTCAGTGGGGACCACGACGATCACACGCTGGACCGTTTTATCGGCCACCAGGGTGGATGCGAGGGTGAGCGCGAAGGTGGTCTTACCGGAGCCCGGTGTTGCGACGGCAAGAAAGTCCTTCGGCTTCGTGCTTAAGAATTTATCAAGGGCCTCCTGCTGCCAGACGCGCAGCGAAGGCCCTGAGGTGCCTGAGGTCACCCGCTTACCTCTTGCGGAGGCCCTTGTAGATGCGTTCGCAGTCCGGGCACACCGGGGACCCAGGCTTAGCCTGCTTGGTGACGGGGAAGGTTTCTCCGCAGAGAGCCACAACCATTTTTCCGCTGACGGCAGAGTTGACGATCTGGTCCTTCTTTACGTAGTGGAAGAACTTCGGGGTGCCGTCATCGGTGGTGGTGTCTTCACGGATATCGGGGCGCTGAATCGTCTTCGTCGTCGTACTCACGCCTCCCATCATGCCCCACTTTTGCAAAAAATCTAAGCCGGGTAGCTACCCTTAGTGGCTATGGAGCACTCTTCAAATCAAGATTGGGTCGATGTCGAGGCCGAAGATGCCTCGGCCTCGCCCTCACTGAAACGCCGCTTTCGACTGCGTTCGCCGAAGAGTTTTCTGATTACCGATGCGAAGAGGTCGCCGGAACAGAATCGGCACTCGCGTGAACGGATCTATTTAATCTTGCAGCTCGCCCGTATCCCCTTCATTCTCATCAGCATCCTTCTGGCGGTGCTTGGCAACTGGTGGCTGGCCACGGTGTTCTTCCTCATTTCTGTGCCGCTGCCGTGGATTTCGGTGGTGATCGCCAACGGCCAGGGCGAGCCCCGCGACAAGCGTTCGAAAAACGTGTACAAACCCGCCGTTGCCCGTTATGCGCAGATGGAAGCAGAAAAACGCGCACAGCTCGGCCCGGGGACATCGTCGCAAGCAACTGGCGAGAACCTTCCCGCTACCATCGATCACATTGACCCCGACGGTCAGCCCTAAACCCGCCTTGATCTAAGGAGTTCTAGTGTCACAACGCCCCGCTGTTGCGCGGTCTCTCGTCGATACGCTTACCGCCGCCGGCTTTACCGCTGACGGCATCCCCGCCCACCTCGGCCCCGACGTCACCGAGGCGTTGTACCGCGGCGAACCCGGCGTGGTTATGCACGCCACCAATGATGGATCGCGTCTTTCCGGGCTGATTCGCTTTTTCCTCCTGCGCCGCCCGATGTCCGGCTCTGAGCTCGGGGATTTGCTTGGGGCGCGTTTAGTCACCTCGCTTATCGACGAAAACTTTGTGGCGCTGACACCAGCGGGCGAACTGGCTGTAGCCATTGAGGCCCGCCCGCACACCATTGCAGGTGCTAACCAGATCGTATTTTCAGACCTAGACGCATCGATGACTGAGCACGTTCCGGGACCCGACCATGTGCTGGGCGTAGGCGCTGCATCCTTGTCACTGTTGTCTGCTACCCCGCTGACCCCGGTGGACTCGGTGTTGGACCTTGGTACCGGTTCGGGTGTCCAGGCTTTGGCGCAATCGGGCGCTGCTGTGAACGTTGTGGCTACTGACGTGCACCAGCGTGCCCTCGACCTGGCGGAAGCGACGCTGGCCGGCGCCGGCGTAGACAATGTGGAGCTGCGCCAGGGCTCGTGGTTCGAGCCTGTGGCGGGTGAGCGTTTTGACCGGATCGTGGCCAATCCCCCGTTCGTCGTGGGCCTGCCCGAAGTCGGCCATGTCTACCGGGACTCTGGCCTGGATTTGGACGGCGCTACGGAACTGGTAGCCGGGACGGCGCCAGGCCACCTTACCGACAACGGCACGGCGTATATGTTGGGGTCCTGGGTGCACACGCGCACTCAGTCTTGGGCGGCGCGCGTGGCATCCTGGTTGCCGAAGCGCGGTGTCTCCGCGTGGGTGATCCAACGCGATGTGGCGGATCCCGGCATGTATGTGAGTACCTGGCTGAAGGATGAGTCCATTGATCCGCGCTCACGCGCCGGCATCGAGAGAACCGGCCAGTGGTTGGAGCATCTGCGCGATAACGATGTGATTGGTATTGGCTTTGGTTGGATTTTCCTCCGTGACATCGGTGATGCCCCGACCGAGGTCACCGCGGAGGAGGTTCTGCAGCCTTTTAGTGATCCGCTGGGCCCTGAAGTGGACGAGTACTTCCGCCGGACCGCATGGCTGCGCGGGAAGAGTGGCGAGGAGATCGCTCAGGCCAGGTTTATGGTGCGCCCAGGTGTTGCGCGCGAGAACGTCGAGGTCGCCGATGCAGAGACCGGCATGGGGTTCGAGTCCGCGGTGATTCGCCTGACCCGTACCGATGGTCCGCGTTTCTCCCACGAAGTCGACGAATCACTGGCTTCTGTGATCGCCGGTCTGCATCCCCAGGGGTTGAGCCTGGAGGAAACGGTGGGCTTGTGGGCTGCGTCTCAGGGCATTGAGGACGAATCTGAACTTGTTGAGGCGGCAGTGCGTGCCGTGGTGGACTTGGTGCGCCACGGACTGGTGCTGCCCGCAGAGATTGCTGAGGTGTTGGTTTGAGAGCAGTATTAACGCGCGTGACTGAGGCCAGCGTGACCGTCGACGGTGAGGTCGTCGGCGCGATCGATTGCCCCGAGACCGGTGGCATTCTCGCGCTTGTGGGCGTGGGGCGTAACGACGATCCCTCCGCCTGGGAGACGGTGGCCCGCAAGATCGCGGAGCTGCGCATCCTGGACGGTGAAGTGTCTGCGGTTAATGCGGGGGCACCCGTGTTGCTGGTCAGCCAGTTCACGTTGATGGGCAAGACGGCGAAAGGCCGGCGCCCTTCGTGGTCTGAAGCTGCTCCTGGCCCACAGGCCGAAGAAATCATTAATAAGATCGCATCCGAGCTGCGTAAACGCGGTTTAAGGGTTGAAGAAGGCCGTTTTGGGGCTATGATGAAGGTCAACAGCGTCAACGATGGACCTTTCACAGTTATTGTGGAGGCTTGACCTCGGAATATGCCAGTTTCCTGAATTGGGAACTATTCACAGTGTCACGGCGTTGACGTTATAGATTGGCATTTCTACAAGGAGGCAGTGAATGACGCAACCGTCGTCTAAGGGCGAGAAGGAACAAAAGGTTGACCGTGGGAGCCGCCGCAATCAAACCAATGACAATCCTTCCGCCGATCTGGTTCGTGTATACCTCAACGGCATCGGTAAAACTGCCCTGCTGGATGCTGAAGAAGAGGTGGATCTCGCCCAGCGCATCGAAGTAGGCCTGTACGCGCAGCACCGCCTCGATGACCCCAATGCGAAACTCACCCGCGCAATGAAGCGCGATCTGAAAATTCTTGCAAAGGACGGCCGCAAAGCCCGCGCTCACCTGCTGGAGGCCAACCTCCGCCTCGTGGTGTCCCTCGCAAAGCGCTACACCGGCCGTGGCATGCCACTGCTGGATCTGATCCAAGAGGGCAACCTGGGACTCATCCGCGCGATGGAGAAGTTCGATTACGCGAAGGGCTTCAAGTTCTCCACCTACGCCACGTGGTGGATTCGCCAGGCGATTACCCGCGGCATGGCAGACCAGTCGCGCACCATCCGCCTCCCAGTCCACTTGGTGGAGCAGGTCAACAAGCTCTCCCGCATCAAGCGTGAGATGTACCAGTCCCTCGGCCGTGAGCCAACCAATGAGGAACTCTCGGACGAGTCCGGTATCGACGAGGACAAGATCGAGATGTTGCTGCGCCAGTCGCGCGACCCGGTCAGCCTTGACATGCCCGTGGGCGCCGACGAAGAGGCTCCATTGGGTGACTTCATCGAGGATGAAGATGCCACGGATGCGGAGACCTCAGTCGTCGCTACCTTGCGTCACGACGACATCCAGCGGGTGATTAACTCCCTGGAGCAGCGCGAGCAAGATGTGATCCGCCTGCGCTACGGCCTCGACGATGGCGTGCCGCGTACTTTGGACCAGATTGGCCGTAAGTTCGGGTTATCGCGTGAGCGCGTCCGCCAGATCGAGCGCGAAGTCATGGCCAAACTGCGTGTTGGCGACCGAGCCGACAAGCTGCGCGAGTACGCACAATAATCCAACACAATAGCCTCTTCCTATAAAAAGAGGCGTTCGACCACATGTTGCCAATATGAGGTATCATGTGGTCATTCTTATCTCCGGATCTCGCAGGCATTCACCATGTGCTCTACCACCTTTAACTCGTACGAGTTCTGCCGATCGTGATCCGGGGAATTCTTCTCTGAAAGTTAGAGGTTTTAGCATGCGTGATTTAGTCGATACCACTGAGATGTACCTGCGGACGGTCTTTGAACTAGAGGAAGAGGGCATCATCCCCCTTCGCGCGCGCATTGCCGAGCGCCTAGACCAATCGGGCCCCACCGTGTCGCAAACCGTGGCACGCATGGAGCGCGATGGCCTCCTTGTTGTTGAAGATAATCGCAGCCTGCGGCTCACCGAGGAGGGCCGCTCGCGCGCGACTCGCGTGATGCGTAAACACCGCCTGGCGGAACGTTTACTGGTAGACAAGCTCGGCTTAGATATTGCCAAGGTGCACGATGAGGCCTGCCGTTGGGAACATGTCATGAGCGAGGAAGTCGAAAGCCGCGTCGTCGACGTTTTAGATAATCCATCCCGCTCTCCGTTCGGCAACCCCATCCCAGGCTTGGCTGAACTGGGTGTCGAGGTGGACGAACAGACTGACTGGGGCGAGCGAGTTGTTGATCTAAACCTCTCGGAGCCCATTCGTGCTGAGGTTATCCAGGTACACGAGATTTTGCAGTTGGATCCGCAGCAGTTCTCTGCGCTGTCGAATGCCAACATCAAGGTCGGCACCAAGGTTACTGTGGCGGAAGTTGATGGCGTCATCCAGTTGACCACCGACGATGGGCAGATGGTCGTGCTTCACGACGATTTGGCGCACGCTTTTCGGGTTCGGCCGCTTTCTTAGCGTGATTCTCCGCTAGTGTTAGTGAGGTATATCGCCTACTTATCAGGATGGAGTCAACGATGAAACTGTTGGTCACTGGCGGAGCTGGCTACGTAGGCAGTGTGTGTACTGCGGTCTTAGTTGAGGCAGGTCACGATGTCACTGTGCTCGACAATCTGTCAACGGGAAATCGTGAGGCCGTCGTCGACGGTGCCCGATTCGTCGAAGGTGATCTGCTCGACACTGTCGATGGCGTGCTCGCCGAAGGCGGTTTCGACGGCGTGCTGCACTTTGCTGCTCGTTCGCTGGTCGGCGAATCCATGGAAATTCCTGAAGAGTACTGGCAGGACAACATGGTGGCTACCTTGGCGTTGCTGGATGCAATGCGCGCCCACCACGTTCCATCTCTCGTGTTCTCCTCGACTGCGGCGACCTATGGCGAGCCTGAGGTTGTCCCGATCACCGAGGACATGCCGACCGCACCAACAAACCCTTACGGCGCAACCAAATTGGCGATTGACTACGCGATCACCTCTTATTGCCAGGCCCACGGCATGGCTGCCACCAGTTTGCGCTATTTCAATGTGGCGGGTGCCTACGGATCAATCGGTGAGAACCGCGAGGTAGAAACCCACCTGATCCCCCTCGTTCTGCAGGTAGCGCTGGGGCACCGCGACAAGATTTACATGTTCGGCGATGATTGGCCGACCAAGGACGGCACCGCGGTGCGCGACTATATTCATATCCGCGATCTTGCTGATGCTCACCTACTCGCCCTTGAAACCAATCTGCCTGGCGAACACCGGATTTATAACCTAGGCTCCGGCGATGGCTACTCGGTGCGCGAAGTCATCGAGACCTGCCGGGAGGTCACCGGCCACCCGATTCCGGCTGAGGTCGCTGCCCGGCGCGCCGGAGACCCAGCAACCTTGATTGCTTCCAGCGAGAAGATCAAGGCAGAGCTGGGCTGGAACCCGACTCGCACGGATCTGCAGCGTATCGTCGAGGACGCATGGGCGTTTACGTCCCACTTGGGTGACAAGGCGCACTCGGCGAAGCGGGTTGGCGGTAACTAGCTCAGCCCCGCCGCCGGTTTAAACCTGTTCGCGGAGCTGGGCGCGTTGTTCCTCGCTTCCTGCAAGAACAGCCATGACCAACCCGTCAGAGCATCCGAGCGTCAACGCTTCGAGTAATGCTGTGGAGAGTCCGTGGCCTTCAAGTTCGGCGCTAGCTGCTTTGAGCGCAGCCGTGGCCCAGGAGTTAAGGCCGGTGGAGATTGCGACGATCGCCCAGATGCTGAGTGCGTTGGCACGAATCACCCCCGAGGTGACTCGTGCGATATAGAGCAGCATTGTTGCGGCACATTGGGGTTCGTCGAGGGCGGTGGCCACGATGGCATCACGTAGCCGCGACCTAGACAGGCACGTCATGACAGCCATCACGTCATCACCGATGGGATCGCTGTCTTCCCCGCCCGCAGCGCTGAGTGATAACGCTTCGTCATAGGGAGCGACAAGCGGCAGAGCGGGCGCGTTGGTTAGTGCCCTGTCGGCGTCGGCGACGGCTTCTGCAGGCCCTGGGAGGCACCTTTCGATGCGCTCGTGGAGGTCTTGGCCGCGGTGGTAGGCCAATTGTGTTGCCCCGTCGATGGTGTCGCGGGTGTCGCCGTCAAGCGCGATTCGTGCGAAGAATTCTACGGTGTCGTCTCTGGACAGCGCGGGCAGTCCGCCATTGTCCAATAGTGGCTGCATGGCAGGCGATAGGGCGATGCAGGGTACTGCCCCGCTTTCCCAGGCGGCAGGTACAGAGCCAAAGGACAGTTCGTAGTGGCTTCCGGTCGCGATTTCAGAGAGGACCCAGCAGGCGTCGATAAGTGCGTCGCCGGTGTCGTCGTGAAGCGAATACAGGGTGTCGACGAGTTCGCGGACTGTGGGGGTGTCGGGTGATCGGGTGATGATGAAGGCGAAGTAGACGTCGCAGGCGGCCATCGTCGGTGTGGTGAAGCCAGAGGTGATCTCGGCCCAGTGTGGCAAGTCGGCGCGCATGACAGGGCCGAGGCATAGTTCATGGGTTCCTGGGTCGGCGTGCAGGCCGACGATGATGAGGGATTCGTGTGGGTAGAAGCCCAGAACTCCTGGCACTGCGGCCATGAGATCGCCTGGGGCGTTGAGGTGGTCGGTAAGATCGGATGAGTATGGAAAATCTCGTGTACTGGTCATGGACTGATCATCCGACGGTGGCCGGGGGTGCGCTGGGCAACTTTTCTTGATGTCCGAAACCTGTGGAAAACAACATTGTTATCCACAGATTTCTACCCCCGTTACAGCGAACCCTGCGCGGTGAGGAGTTGTCGTGCATACTGTAGGGCTACCGCTTGGGAATCATTCTCCGTCCTACATCGTTGTAACTAGTACAACCTTTAAATAATGAGAATGAATTGAACTTTAGGATCAGGGAGGATCACCATGGCTGATGACAATCGGCAGATGTACGAAATGGAGTACCCCGCCCCCGCCATTACTAGCGAGGGTTCCCACGGCGAATCCACCGAGCCTGGCGAACCAGCCGGCCCCACCATGGTGGTGGCGATGCAGGGCTATGCCGACGCGGGTCACGGCGTTGAAAGCGCCGCGATGCACCTGAAGGCGGCTTTAGAAAATAAGCAGCTCGCAACATTTAATACTGATGAGCTGATCGATTACCGGGCGCGGCGTCCGGCGGTGATGATGGACAATGATGAGCTCACGCATTTTGAGAAGCTCGATTTAGACATCCGCGTGCTGCGCGACACGAAGGGAAAGTCCTTCCTGCTGCTGTCTGGGCCTGAGCCGGATTTGCGGTGGAATGCCTTTAGTGAGGCGGTGGCGGACCTCGCGGACAAGTTCGATGTCTCGCGCACGATCTGCCTCTATGGCGCGCCCATGGCAGTTCCGCACACACGCCCGCTGATGGTGTCTGCGCACGGGAATGATGAAGCCGTGATTAGCCGCATGTTCACCCTGAACTCGAAGTGGAATATTCCAGGTGCTGCGCAGCTGATGATCGAGCGCGAATTGCTGAAGCGCGGCCGGAAGGTCTCCGGGTTCACGGCTCACGTGCCGCATTATCTGGCGCAGTCCCCGTACCCAGAGGCCACGTACCAGCTGCTGCAGTCCGTCAGCGACTCCTCGGGCCTTGATCTGCCGTTGAAGAGCCTCGAGCACGACATGGCCCGGGTTGCCCGCCAGCTGACGGAGCAAGTCGGTGGCTCTGAGGAGATCATGCACGTGGTGTCCCAGCTGGAGGAGCACTATGACTCTGAGCTGGAAAAGTACCGCAAGCACCACCCCGACGTGCTGATGCCGGGTGAGGCACAGGTCCCCTCCAGTGAGGAGATTGGCCAAGCCTTCGAGAATTACCTAGCGGCCCTCGACGATCGCGACGCGCCGCGCAATGAGTTGCCTGAGGCTCCCCCACTCTTCCACTTCGGGGAGCCTGCGCGTGACGACGAAGAACCCGACACGCCTGAAGATCCTGACGCCCCGGAGGATGACGTTTAGGACTGCTCGGGCAGCATCTCCGCTACGGTAGAACTGTGAACTTAAGCGAGATGCTGCCCGATTTGTCCGATGTACCCGAGTCCCTCTACGAGGAGGCGATTTGGGATTCCTTCATTGCCTGGACGCGCGAACGCGGGATCACTTTATACCCCGCCCAGGAAGAAGCGTCGCTTGCTGTCCTAGCCGAAGACAACGTTATCTTGGCTACCCCCACGGGATCCGGTAAGTCCATGGTGGCCAACGCCGCCCACTTCATCGCGATGGCGCGCGGCCAGCGCAGCTTTTATACCGCCCCCATTAAAGCGCTGGTGAGTGAGAAGTTCTTCGCCCTGTGTGAGATTTTTGGTGCGGAAAACGTTGGCATGATGACGGGCGATGCCACCGTCAACGGGAATGCGCCCATCATTGCTGCAACGGCGGAGATCGTCGCCAATATTGCGCTGCGCGACGGCAAGCACGCCAATATCGACCAGGTGGTGATGGATGAGTTCCACTACTACTCTGACCCGGACCGCGGTTGGGCCTGGCAGGTCCCGCTGTTGGAGTTGCCGAAGGCCCAGTTCTTGCTGATGTCCGCCACCCTAGGCGACACATCCCGGCTGGAGAAGGATTTAACCGAGCGCACCGGCCGGACCACCACCTTGGTCTCCGGCACCGAACGCCCGGTACCGCTGGACTTCCACTATGTATTCACCCCCATCCACGAGACCATTGAGGAATTGCTCAAAGATGGCAAGGCCCCGATCTATGTGGTGCACTTCTCCCAACGCGAGGCCACCGAGCGCGCCCAGGCTTTGACCAGCATGGGTAGCATCCTGACCCCGGAGGAGAAGCAGCAGATTGCCGCAGAGATCGGTGATTTTCGCTTTACGACGACTTTTGGCAAGACTCTGTCCAAGCTGGTTCGGCGTGGGATCGGTGTGCACCATGCGGGCATGTTGCCGAAGTATCGGCGCCTCGTCGAAAAGCTGTCCCAGACCGGGTTGCTCAAGGTCATCTGTGGTACCGACACCTTGGGCGTGGGCATCAATGTGCCGATCCGTACCGTGCTGATGACGGGCCTGGCAAAGTATGACGGCGTGCGCCAGCGCATCGTGAAGTCGCGCGAGTTCCACCAGATTGCGGGCCGTGCGGGACGCGCCGGTTATGACACCGAGGGCACCGTCGTCGTCGAGGCGCCCGAACACGAAATTGAAAACGTGAAGCTGCGGCGCAAGGCCGGCGATGACCCGGCGAAGAAGCGGAAGCTGCGCAAGAAGGCCCCACGCGATGGCGAAATTTCGTGGTCAGAAAACACCTTTGAGCGGTTAACGGTCGCGGAGCCTGAGGAATTGACCAGCCAGTTCAAGATCTCCAACTCGATGCTGCTCAACGTTGTTGCCCGCCCAGGTGACGGTTATGAGCACATGAAGCACCTGCTGCGGACCAACCATGACACGCGTTCAAAGCAAAACCGTGACATTTTGACCGCCGTGGAGCTCTTCCGCGGTCTGATCAACGCCGGCATCGTGGAGCGCACGCCGGATTCGCTGGCTTCTCGTCCCTACACGCTGGTGGAAGAACTGGACCGCGACTTCGCGCTTAACCAACCCCTGTCCCCTTTCGCTTTAGCGTTTCTGACGCTGCTCGACCCAGAATCGGAGACGTACACCCTGGATGTGATCTCCACGTTTGAGGCCATTCTGGATGATCCACGCCAGCTACTCCAAGCGCAGCAATCAGCTGAACGCGGCGAGGAATTGGCAGCGCTGAAGGCCGAGGGGGTGGATTACACCGAGCGCATGGCGCTTTTGGAAGAGGTCACCTACCCCATGCCGCTGAAGGACGAGCTGGACGACGCCTTTGAGACTTTCCGCGAGGGCAACCCGTGGGCCAAGGAATTTGAGCTGTCGCCAAAGTCCGTTGTGCGCGACATGATTGAGCACGCCATGACCTTTTCGGACCTCATCGCCACGTACGGCCTGGCCCGCAGCGAGGGTGTTGTGCTGCGTTACCTGACTGATGCGTGGCGGACCCTGTCGAAGTCTGCGCCGGCGCAGTACATGACCGAGGAGCTTGACGACGTGATCACCTGGCTCGGCGAGCTGATCCGCCAGGTGGACTCTTCGCTGATCGACGAGTGGGCTCACATGGCGGACGAAGACACACCTGTCGACCAGGCCACTGTCGAACGCGAGCTCGCCTTCGGTGTCGAGGACCCTTCCGCGTTGACCGCGAACCGCCGCGCGTTCACCATCATGGTGCGCAACTACTTCTTCCGCCTTGTCGAACTCTTCGCCTATGAGAAGGAAGACCGCCTGGCCGACATGCTGGACTATTTGGACCGTGACGACAAACCGGATTGGGGTGCCGCCATGGACGATTACTTCGATGAATATGACGACATCGGCACTGATCAAGAAGCCCGCGGCAAGGAGTTCTTCAGCCTCGGCGACACCTCAGGACGCAGCTGGGATGTGCGCCAGATCCTGCAAGACCCAGAGGGTGATAACTCCTTCCAGCTCCACGGAGTCGTTGACTTGGATGCCTCCGACGCCGCCGGCGAGGTACGCCTGAGCCACCTTGAGATGAAGCAGGTCTAAGCGAGCCGGCCGCTTATGGGGCCACGTTCTTAAGTCCCCCGCCGTAGCGACCTTCTTCCAGTTTCTCGGCAGTATGCCCTTTCACGTCGGCGATGTCACTTACTGTGGTGGCCGTGGCTTCGCTGCCGTGTTTGACTGCCCCGCGGGCTGCTGCGTTCTTCACGCCCCGAGCCCCGGCCTGCGCAACCTTAGCCCCGCGGCCCAGCCCGAAACTGGCAGCTGCACCGGCACCGGCAGACATCAGGGAGATGTCTCGATCCACCCCGGTTTTCACGTCGGTATAGACTCCCATCACCGTCGCAGCTGGCGTCGCCAAAAGATTCAATCCACCGAGCCCCACCTGTCCAGCAATTCTGGTGGCAAGCTCATCGGATTCGAGGGAAGTTTCCAACACGTCTCTGGCCATGCTGTAATAAAATTCGGTTGCAAACACACTCAGAGCGATCATCGATTCAGTGGCACCGGCGTCCTCCATGGAAGAGACCAGCTGCACTCCCATGGATTGGTCGCCATAGCGAATCTCCTTCGCCCAATACCTGCACAAGCCCCCAGTGAATTCCAGTTTCTGTGCCAGCAACGCTGTCTCATTGTCCCAGAGAGCGCGGAATTCCTCGGTAACACCATAGAGATTTCCACCTGAGCGGTCATCGTAGCCCGCTAAGGCAGCCAGATCACCACGCGCGGCGCGGGCACTACCGGCAATCTCCATGAGTGTGGTGCGGAATTCGGCCAATGCGTCAACTTCTACATCGAGCTCCTGTGGCACGCTGCCCTGGTAGTCGTCGGGAAGCTCCTCGGCGAAGTTCCGCGCACCCGCATCAGTATCTGCGTAGCTGATGGGAACCTCATTGACAGCACGCACGTGAAAAGCGACTCTTTGTCTTAGCCATTCGACGACCTTGTCGGCTTCTGCCAAGGTGTTCTCGAAACCAGCAGCTGCGCGGTGGTTTTTCCTTAAAGCTATGTCGTAGTCAGCACGATAGCGCCTGGCCGTGTCTGGGTCCCCATTATTTATCGCCCAGTTGTGCCTCTTCGCCAGGTCAAGGCCATCATCTTCCCACTGGATGGCGCTTTTCCACTGAGCGTGGGCCTCGTCGGAAAGCGTGCTCAATTCGTGGCGCGCGGTGATAAGGTCGGTGGCGTAATTATCGACGATTCCCGCGACGCGACGGTGAGCCGACTCCACTACTTTGAAGTGCTTCGGATAGAAAACGTGAATCAACTTCCTAAACAGGTAACCCCCATCGCCGCGATAAAAAGACACATCCGCGCTGCTAAGAGCCTCGATGACAGCACCGATTGCGTTGGCGTAGTTCTCCCAGTTATCGCTAGTGCTACGGACTTTGTTTGGATCCCCGCCGACCTCGAAAGCTCCCTTGTAGCTGCGCCACGGATCTAAAGAAACTAAAGCTAGGTTGTCTGATGACATGTATCCCCCGATATGTCCCCGATGTTTTCGATGGACGTTATTTCGTGTCCATGTAGAACCGTAGCGTGAAAACACCAAGTTGTCTCGCCAAGTGCTGCAGTCTCAGGAGCGGGTAGCCGCGTCGGCGCGCGCACGCGTTGCTTCTGCACGAAGTGCCGACATGCGGGTGCGTTCAGATTCAGCACCGAAGCGCTGCTGGGCTTGGGCTGCAAAAGCCTCCCGATGGCCAGCAGCCTTCTCGAACTCGCCGTGCGCCTCGAGCATGTCAGCCAGGTAGTGGTCCGACATGTTGATCCCGTCTACCAGAGCGTAGTCAAAGTATCCCGCGTCCACGAGAAACTCCAGGGGCCGCTCGGTGTCAGCGTAGCGGTGTTGCTTGCGCAGCACGGCCAGCCACAGCACGTGTAGGGCCAAGCGTGCCTGGTGGTGGAACTTGTCCTCACCGCGCACCAAGGAGGCATACATTTCTGCGCTTTCGCGGGCGACCCGTTGCTTCTGGCTGCGCATGAGCCCGCCGACAACAGTTTTGGCCTCCTCGACCAGCTCACGTGCTTCCGGAGCTGTCATGTCTCTCGTGCTCATGCGGGCTCTCCTTTACTCCTTGTCCCGTCGAGTGTAATACAGAGCACACGAGGGAGACGCGAGTCTCTCATGGGAATCCTGTCGGATTAGTCGCAGCCGACGGACTCGCGGTGCTGGACGAGCGCACAGCAATATCTGTCTGCCGGACTAAAGCTTCACAACCTCGTCAACATTTTCAGCTATGTATGCGGAATGGGTGGCCACCACAACGACAGCACCGTTTTCCGCGAATCGGCGCAAGTTCATCAAGACGATCTGAGAATTCGTGTCATCGAGAGCGCCCGTTGGCTCGTCGGCCAGCACAATCTTCGGTTCCGTGATAATCAGTCGGGTCAACGCAATGCGCTGTTGCTCGCCGCCTGAAAGTTCACTGACCGTCCGTTTCTCCGTCCCGCTAAGACCCACTTCCTCCAATGAGGGTGTCAGATGGTTTGTGTGTGAGGGATTCCCCTCACACCAAGGAGATGAACCAGAATGACTACCGTGGCACGACGAAACCCAGAGGACTCCGCAAAGATCAAAGCGATCGAGGAAAAGCTCCTCGCCAATCCTGAGATGGCGAAGCTGATCGACGAGCTCGGCACCTCCACCACGGATGCCAACGATCTCGTCCGGGGCCTGCTCCAGGCCTCGATCAACCGGGGCCTCAACGCCGAGATGGATGCCCACCTCGGCTACCAGCAC
>NZ_KB892446.1 GCF_000373805.1 Corynebacterium pilosum DSM 20521 = CIP 103422
GGATCTTCACCCCGGAGCGCTTGGAGTCGATCGTGGACGTGGAGCTGGCGACCATGTCGTGGGTGCAGTGGTACAACACCCGTCGACTGCACTCCACCCTCGGGATGGTCCCACCCGCGGAGCACGAGGAGACCTACTGGGCCGGGCACGCTACAATCACCGAGTCACCTGAGAGGGTGGCTCAGCCAATCTAACGGTGGCAACAAAACCGTGACGGTTCATGTAGCCGGTGAAAGTGGTCCACGCGGGGTCCAGCATCTTCTTTAAGTCGTCGGCCTGCGGGCCGGAACCGACCATGGCCAGGCGGGCGTTCGGGACCTGCTTGCGCAACTCGGTCATGATGCCCACCAGCCGGTCAAGGTCTTTTTCCAAACTCATGCGGCCGACATAGACCACCAGTGGGGAATCGGGCTGCCCGCCGGTCATCCGGTCCCGCATCTCTGCCGAATAACGCTGCGGGGTGTACCCGACGGTGTCCACGGCCTTGGGCCACAGCTTGATGTTTCGCATCCCGGAATCGCGGGCCTTCTCCATCATCGGAGCCGAGGTGACCAGGTTGATTTCCGCCTGGTTGTGCAAGTTGCGGATCCACCACGCGGCGGGCTGCCGCAACCAGCCGATCTTCAAAGATTCGGTGTATTCGGGCACGTTGGTGTGGAAGGAAGCAATGAGCGGAATATCGCGCCGGCGCGCAGAGAGCACGCCGTAGGCCGCCAATGCCACCGGGTTGACCGCGTGGACGATGTCCGGCTGGAATTCCTTCATGCGCTCGGCGATGGCAGGGGTGGGCAGGCCGACCGTAATTTCTGGGTAGACGGGTTTGAAGGAGAAACCGCGGACGCGCTGCACCGTGAAACCCGCGTAGGTTTCCGGGGGATCACCGGGAGCGAAAAGTTGCACTTCGTGGCCCATTTCCGCCAATTGATCAAGATGGCGGGTCACACGCGTGACCACACCATCGATCTTCGGCAGAAAGACCTCCGTGAACATGGAGATCTTCATTCTGGCAATGCCTTCGCGTTATCGTTTTCAGCGATGGATGGTGGCACGCCCTCGGACTGGTTCTGCGTCCACAGGGAGCGGGCAGGAATCTTCGACATGTCCGCGCGGTCCGCATACTTGCGGGCCACGTCCTCCACCTCGTGAAGTAGCCCTTCGGCCAGCTTGGTGGGGTTCAGGCCAAGATCCAGGAAGGTCTCGTTGACCACGTGGAGTTCGTTCTCTGCGGATTCCTTGCGTGGGTTGGGGACCATCTCTACGGTGGCGCCGGAGATCTCGGCGATCAGGTTGGCAAGGTCGCGCACGCGGTGGGTCTCGGTCATCTGGTTGAAGATCTTCACGCGATCGCCCTTCGCAGGCGGGTTGTTGATCGCGATCTCAACGCACTTGACCATGTCGCGGATATGGATGAACGCGCGGGTCTGGCCACCGGTGCCGTGCACCGTCAGTGGGTAGTTGACTGCGGACTGCATGAGGAAGCGGTTGAGTACCGTGCCGTAGTCACCGTCGTAATCGAAGCGGTTGATCAGGCGCTCGTCGCGTTCCGTCTGCGGGGTGTGCGTACCCCAGATAATGCCCTGGTGCAGGTCGGTGATGCGCAGTTCGTCGTTCTTCGCGTAGTAGGCGAACAGCGTCTGATCCAGCACCTTGGTCATGTGGTAGATCGACCCCGGGTTGGTGGGGTAGAGGATCTGCTGGTCGATCAGGTGCGGTTCGGTCTGGTTGCCGTCCCCGTCCTCGTCGACCTCAACCTTGATGTCCAGGTAGCCCTCCGGAATCTTCATGCCGGCGGTGCCGTAGCCGTAAACACCCATGGTGCCCAGGTGCACGACGTGGATGTCCAGGCCAGAGTCCACGATGGCGGCCAGCAGGTTATGGGTGGCGTTGGTGTTGTTGTCCACCGTGTAGCGCTTGTTGCGCGAATTCTTCATCGAGTAGGGCGCTGCGCGCTGCTCGGCGAAGTGCACGACGGCATCTGGCTGCCAGGTCTTCAAGAAATCCAGCAGCTCATCGTAGTCTTCTGCAACGTTGAAGTTCTTGAAATCGATCTCCTTGCCGGAGACTTCCTTCCATGCTTCGATGCGTTCCTCGATAGAGCGGATCGGAGTGAGAGATTCGGCACCTAATTCTTTATCGATTGCGCGGCGCGAGAGATTGTCCACGATGGTAATTTCGTGTCCCGCGTCCGACAGGTGTAGAGATGCTGGCCAGCCACAGAAACCGTCGCCACCCAAGATTGCGATCTTCACTCTTAATACTCCAAAACATTTCAGCGGACAAGAAAAATTGCGTCATAAAACTACGCTGTTTATCTACCGTACTCGCTAGACGGAAAGTTTGCCTGCTGGCCAAAGTGAACTTCAGATGACCACTTCAGTAACCACAAGCCCCACGTTGACCGATTTAAGTTCAACTTCGGCGGTGTCGTCGTCAAGCGCGCTCAGCTCCTCGCGGGTAGCGGGAGACAGCGGAATGATCCAGCCCAGCGTGGGGTCAAGTGCGGGGAGCGCTTCTTTGCGTACCGGAATCCAGGTCACGGGGCGGTTCTTGCCACAGGTCATGCGCAGGGGCTCTGTCGTGGATTTTGCGAGGCGGAACGCGCGCGGATCCAGGGTGATGATCACCAAGATTTCCTTGGTATCGGGCGTGATGTGGGCGGTGTGTACCTCGAGGGCATCCACTTCCGTCATCGCAAGTTCTTCAGGGTAGTCGACAAGACGTGGGACGGCATCGGCCCCGAGAAGGTTACGCAGTGAGTCCAAAATACCCATGCCGTTCATCCTAGCGATCGCCCACCGGTACCCTAAAGATATGGATGAGCAGCCTGATCACTCTGATATCTCCGCCGAAGAAGAGTCTTCGTCGACGGCGACGGAGTTCATCGTCCCCATTGGTGGAAGCCATGCACAGCCTCTTGCTCACGGCGCGGAGCCGCCGAACCCACTGGAAAGAGGCAATCGCATCACCGCCAAAGGGTGGAAGCTTGTGGTGCGGCGCACATGGAGCGATTTCTTCCTCGAGGCTTTCATGGACCGTGGCGCAGTACTCACATTTTTCATGCTGCTGACTTTTGCCCCTACCGTCCTTGCCGCCTATTCGGTGGCCACGCTGTTCCTGGCGCAGAATGAGCAGGAAGTCACGCAGCTTACCGACGAACTCATCGCCAACTATGTGCCCGATGAGATCGCCGGAACGATGCGCGACGCCGTCCAAGCGGTTGTGGGATCCACAGCGCAGGGCACCTTCGCTCTGATCTTCTCCATTATCTTTTCGTTGCTGTCCTCTTCGGCCTATGTGCGCGCATTCGCCCGTGGTTCGAACACGGTCTATGGCCGCGTTGAAGGCCGCACCGTTGTACCCACGTGGTTGACGATGTGGGGGCTCACCTTCATCATCGTGATTGGTGGAGTGGCCATGCTGGGCGCGTTCTTGCTGCGCGAATCGATCGTGGTCAACGTGCTCGAGCCTGTCGCCGAGCCGCTGGGGCTCACCGGCGCCGTGGACTATCTGCTGGGCATTTTCCTGCCGATCTGGCAGTGGCTCAGGTTCCCCGTGATCGCGCTTGTTGGCATGATCCTGATCGCCAACCTCTACTATTTCGCCCCGAACGTTCGCCCGCGCAAATTCCGCTGGCTCACTTTCGGCTCCGCCACAGCGCTGATCGTGATCGGTCTGGTGTGGTGGATCTTCGGCCGCTACCTCGCCCTATTTGCGGGCGCGTCCGCCTACGGCGTGCTGGGTACTGTCATCGCCGCCCTGGTCGCGTTGTGGGTGATGAATATTGTGCTCATCGCGGGCGTGAAGCTGGACGCCGAAATTCTGCGCGTCAAGGAACTGCAGCAAGGTTATGATTCCGAGCGCACCATCCAGGCCCCGCCGCGCTCCAGCAAGGCCGCGCTGAAGTATGCCGCCACGCAGCAAAGCCTTGAGGAAGCAGCACGCGACCTCAAGAAGCAGGCGCGTGACGACGATTAACCGGGCCTAGCAGGTATCAAGCTGACGCAGCAGCGCCTCATGCTCAGCGGGTGCCACCCAGAGCCCGTATTTGTGTTTCACCCCGATCTGCGTGCTGGCAAACTCGCAGCGATACGCTTTGTGCGGCGGCAGCCATGTCGCCGCATCGCCGGCACCTTTTTGGCGGTTGAGTTCGGTCAACGTGGGAATGAGGTTGTCTGGGTCGTGGGCGAATTCGCGCCGCTTCTGCTCGTCCCACTGAAACGCCCCGGTGTTCCACGCGTTGGACAGGCTGACCACGTGGTCGATCTCAATGGTGCCGTCCCCACGGTTGAAGTCGACCGTGGTATTCGAGTAGGGGTCATAGATCACGCCCCAGGTCACGGTGCAGCCGTCGTCGTCAAGCGCAAGGTAATCGGCACGCTGCGCCAACACCGCATTGCGCGTATCGCACGCAGTGTCGATGGAGGCCAGCCCCTTGTTATTGGTCCAGGCGTCGCCGAAAGCCTCGCGCGAGTATCCTCCGCTGCCGGCCTTGCCCTTGACTTCGAGCTCATCGAGTTGCTGCCGGGCGACAGTTTCCATGTCGGCGACAGGTTCGCTGGTGCTCGTCGGAACGCTTTCCGACGAAGTCTGTGGCGGCTCTCCTGCAGTAGCAAGCCAGACCAACCCCACAACCGCAACCGTCACCACAAGCGTGGTGAGCGGCAGCCAGATGAACCGCCTCAATGCCATGTTTAGCACTTTAGCGTGGACATTTTCGTCGAGCGCGCGGTGGTAGGGATGTAAGGCTGACAGCCAGTACGGACACAAGCACCAAAGCGCTTGCCGATGACACGACAGCCCACGGAGCCCGCTGCGCATAATCAACAGCACCAGACAGGATCAGACCCCATTCTGGTGTCGGGGGTGAAGCACCCAAACCGAGAAACCCAAGGCTGGCGATTGCCAAAGTAGTACCAGGTAGCCGCAACACCGCGTGGCGCACCAAGGCCGGTAGCACGACGGGAATGACGTGGTGTGTCATCGTGCGTACAGGCCCCGTACCCAGAAGTGGCAGCATGGCTATATACGGCCGTGATTTCGCTTCCTCCACCAAGGCTGCGGTATGAGCGGCGAGTGGCGCCCAGCTGACCAGCGCAACAGCAATGGCTGCTCCATAGAGTGAAGGTCCGGTTAGCGCTGCCATAATTAATCCGGCAATAATCGGTGGGGCAGCGTTGGCCACTTCCATAAAACCAGTTCCAGCTCGCCCAGCCAGTCCGACGAGTAACCCGATGAGCAAACAACTTACTACCACCAACAGTGCGGTGCCGACGGTTCCCAATGCTCCGTGCGCCACACGCCCCAACAAATCGCGCCCAGAAGAGTCGGAGCCAAAGGGTAGCCGCCAACTCGGGGGTTCTAGCCTGCCATGAGACGTTGAGTAAGGATCTCGTCCGATGCCCGCCACGATCATGACTGCCAGCAGTCCGCCGCTGAGAGCGGGCACAATATAGTCACGTCGTCGTCGGTAAGCTGCAGGATTTGGCACTGGGGCAGACTGCAACGCATGGGCCGGCCCCAGAAGCTGTCGGCGGAGCACCTCACAAATCACGCCAACTGTCACCGCCAGAGCTAGGAGAAGCAGCACGCCAGCTTGTAGCGCGGGGATGTCTTGGGCTGCAGCAGCGCCGAGGGTTGCGCGCCCCAAACCCGGGATGGCAAAGACTTGCTCCACCGCTACCGCTCCACCGGTCATGCCCACCACGGTTAAGCCAACCTGGCTGAATACTCCAGGTAAAGCGCGGCGAGTCACCGCGGCCAACAGGCGTGTGCCAGACACACCAACTTGGCGCCACGTATCCACCCACCGCTCTCGGAAGGCATCGGCCAATGCGTCCGAGAGTAGGCGTCCTAAATACCCACCAGCGGGAACGCCGAGAGATAGTGCCGGGAGGACTGCATAACTGAAGTCGCGCCACCCATATGGTGGGAACCATCCCAGCCAGACCGCGCCCACGAGCAGAAAGACGGTAGCAAGTAAAAACTCCGGGAGGGCGGTCAGCGCCACCGCGAGAGCACCCGAACCCCGGGCAGGACACCCACGCACACCACGGTAGATCGTCGGAGCACACAGCAGGACAGCAACGCACAGGCTGATCGACAAGGCGATCGCCATCAAGGTCAGTGACACACCCAAAGCTTGGATCATGCCGGGGCCGACAGGCGCGCCCGACACCCAGGACGTCCCCAAATCCCCACGCAGTATCCCGCCCACCCAGCTGCCAAAGATGGCCACAGGGCCGCGGTCCAAACCTAGCTGCTCGCGAACCGCAGCCAAGTTTTCTTCAGTGACTGGTAACTCTGAGTATCGGGCACGCAAAACCGTATATTCCGGGCTGGATGTTGTTAGCCACGGCAGCAAGCCGATCAGGATGAGCAGCCCAACTATTGCCACAATGCGGGAAACGATGCTGGCCATGCACGTGCCCCTAGTTCTGCAGCGTAGTTTTGTTGGTGATCAGAATGCGCTCACGTGGATCGCGTTCCACCCCCGACACATTCGGTGCTTCGCCCTGAATGACGCGTTCGTGCAGCAACGGAATCGCCGCTGTTCGAGACAGGATTGCAGCCTCGGCCTCCATGATCGCCGCTTGGCGCTCCGGGCCCGGCGCGATGCGGGAGGCTTTGTCAATCAATGAGTCCACGTGCGGATCGCAGAATTGAGAAATGTTAAATGAGCCAGAGCAGGAAAAGTCTGAAGCGAAGTACGCGACCGGGTCGCCGGAGTCCAGTACTGTGGCCCGCGACAAGATGAAGGCATCAAACTGGCCGTCCAAAGCGTCTGCCTCGATGTATTGGTATTCGCGCACATCCTGCTCTACGTCAAAACCTGCCGCTTCTAGCTGCTGCTCCAAACGCACCGCAACCTCAGGTAGTTCAGCGCGGTCAGTAAATGTACCCAATGTAATTGGGGTTCCCGCTACCTGCTCGGGCGAGGCAGGCTCAACTCGGTCCTCCATCTCATCTGTGTACGCCGTGGTGGTGCGTAGCGGGGCGGCCCACGATAAGGCGGGACCCAACAAACCTGCAGCCTCGTCAGCATGGCCTTCATACACATTACCGACGAGTTCGGCGCGGTCGATGGCGGCTTCAGCTGCAGCACGGATGGCAGGGTCCGCGAATGGGCCGGACTCGGTATTCAAATACAAAGTATTGGTGCGGGGCATGGGCACCTCGTAGATTGTGTCCGGGTCCACGCTAGACAATGCGCCCACGGGGATGGCTTCCACCACATGCGCATCACCGGTGCGTAGCGCCGCGGCACGAGCGGTGCCATCGGGGACAAATTGTGCATCGATGCCATCCACCTGTGCCGGTTCGCCCCAGTAGTCCGGGTATTTATCCAATGTTGCCGACGAGGTTCCATCGACGTTCACCAGTTCAAACGGGCCGGTGCCGTGGCCGACTGGATTGACGGTATCAGCAGAGTAGGCGGCTTGCGCCAAGATCGACAGCTGGGGCGATGATAAACGCTGCGGTGTTAATGGGTCAGGTTCACCTGTCTCGACGACTACATCTGTGCCATCAGCTGTAAAAGTAAAATCCACACCGTCCAAGATGCGCGGTTTCGGCGAAGCTTCGTTCGCAAAGGACAAGGAGGCTGCGGCTCGCTCCGCAGTTAGCTCGGTGCCATCGTGGAAGGTGACACCGTCGCGGATGGCAAAGCGCCACGTGGTGTCATTGACCTGTTCCCATTCGGTGGCCAACATTGGCTGTGCGTTTCCTTCTTCATCCAGCTGAACGAGGGTTTCGGCGGTGGCCCAGCGTGAGAGCTTGAACGCATCGTCGGAAAGTGGGGTGAGACCAGACCGTGGCGGCTGCATGTGCGCCACCGAGACACGGTTGCTGCTATTTCCCTCACCGGAATTGCTGGTGGAGAAACAGCCGCTGGCAAAAAGTACCGAGGATAAAACAAGAACAGATCCTAGTTTTCGTAACATCATAATTTCCTTTGCGTCTAGAGAGGTAAGCGGGGAAGGGCCTGAACGAGGGCCGCAGTTTCTTCATGAGAGGGGGCGTTAAGGAGGCCACGCATAGGGCCTTCTTCGACAACGCGGCCGCGGTGTAGCACCACGCCGCGGTCACACAGCGCGACGGCAGCGTCCAGATCGTGCGTGACAAACACGATGGCCACGCCATCTAGGCCGCTTAGGGTGTTCAGTACCTCATTGCGTAGAGGAAGGTCGAGGCCGGACACCGGTTCGTCGGCAAGCAGGAAGCGTGATCCTGTAGCCAACGCGCGGGCGATGGCCACGCGTTGGGCTTGCCCACCGGAGATTTCATGTCTGCGGCGTGAAAGAAACTCTGGGCCCAAATGCACGCTTTCCAGTGCAGACTCCACAAGTTTTCGGTGGTTGCCAGGCTCTTTTAGCTGACGTATTGGGTCGCCAATCAGGCGGCGCACCGGCAGGTGCGGGTCCAGCGAAGAGGCCGGATCCTGTGGAATGTATTGCACTAAGCGTCTGTACGGGCGCATGCTTCGCACCGAACCAGTCGGCACAGTTACTCCGTTCAGTGTGACCGTGCCTGATTGTTGTGCCACCTGGCGTAGCAACACCTTCAACAAGGTGGATTTTCCGGAACCCGAACGGCCAATGACAGCCACGCGTTCGCCAGGACGCACTGCAAAGTCCACGTCATGCAGAACCGGTGTGTCACGGGTATATCCAGCGACAATGCTGCGTGCTTCAAGCCCCCTCATGCACTCACCGCAAGACGCGATCGCGCCTGTGTCATGAGGGCGCGTGTGACATGACTGGAGGGGTGGGCTACCACGTCTGTGAGTCTGCCGGATTCCACAATGCGGCCTGCGTCCAATACGTATAAGCGATCGCAACACGCAGCGGCCAATGCGATGTCATGAGTGATAAAGAGGACCGCAGCATCTGTTACGGCGTTCAAAGCTTCGGTGACAGCCTGTTGATTTACTGGATCGAGGGCGGTCGTAGATTCGTCGGCGATGATCAATTCGGCTCCCGCTAAGAGGCCCATCGCGATGGTGAGGCGTTGCCTTTGCCCGCCTGATAGTTCGGCAGGAAAGCAACTGCTCACAGCATCTGGGTCTTCAAAGCCAAGCTGAAGGAGCGTATCGACGATCGCCTCGTCGGCTGCCCCCGTGTGAGAGAGCTGCTGACCTACCCGGACGATTGGGTTGAGTGCATCGGAAGAATCCTGGTGGATGAGGATCGCGCGCCGGGGTGCTTGCACCCTCCCGGTCAGTGCCATGGAGTGCGGAAGGCGTCTAGTTAGCGCCGCAGCGATGAGGGATTTTCCGGAGCCTGAGCGTCCGATGAGCGCGGTCCGTGTGCCGTGTGGCAAGGCCAGCGAGACATCGTCGACAAGCACGTCACTATCGCCACCAGCTACGGCAATAGTGACGTGTGTGAGAGAGGTGTTGCAGTTTTCCACAAGTGGTAACGGTAGCCGTTTGCAATAGTGTGGTACCCAAGTGGGGGTGGGGAACGTTCATAGAAGGAAGAAATGCCAAGAATGGCGGCGGAATTTTCAGCTTCACTCCATTAAGGATTTTCATTTTGTGATCCACTGGCGGTGCGGGCCTGGTAGAAATTCGACAATGTAAACTGGCTAAACATGATTGACGCTACGGATACCGCCCTTGTGATTGAAGGCGGCGGTATGCGAAATTCTTATACCGCAGCCTGCATCGTTGCACTGATTGAGCATGACGTTCATTTCGGATGGGTTGGAGGAGTATCGGCTGGTGCCTCGCATCTTTCAAGTTTCGTCTCGCACGACGCGAAACGCGCCAAGGACTCCTTCACCACCTTTGCTACCCACCCAGAGTTTGGTGGTTTCCAATCGCTGATCCGTGGCAGCGGTTACTTCAACGCCGAATTTATCTACGAGAATTCGCAGGAGGCGATTCCTTTCGACTGGGAGGCTTTTCAAGCCAACCCGTGCGAGGTGCATATCGACGCCTGCCGTGCGGACACCGGCGACACCGTGTCCTGGACACGCGCTGACATTAAGGAACGCGAAGACATCTTGGCGATGGTGCGGGCCAGCTCAACTCTGCCGCTGATGATGCCGATGCGCTATATCGACGGCGTGCCCTATGTCGACGGCGCTTTGGGCTCCTCCGGCGGCCTGCTGATCGATGCCGCAGAGCGCGCCGGGTATGAGAAGTTCCTGGTCCTTGCTTCGCGCCCGCGCGACTACTGGAAGCCGCAGGTGCGCCGCCCGCAGGCTTTGAGGCGCCTGTACCGCACCTACCCGGCGGTGGCGGAGGCCCAAATCACCAGGCCGGATCGCTATAACAACGCAAAGAAGCGGATCCTCGAGCTGGAGGAGCAGGGCCGCGCGCAGGTCTTCTTCCCGGATGTCATGCCGGTGAACGTGGGCGAGCGGCGCATCGACCGCCTGGAGGCCTCCTACGCGCTAGGGGAAAAGCAAATGGAGCGCGAGTGGCCTGCGTGGGAGGAGTTCCTCTAGTCCGCCACCAGCGGTTCCATGGTCAGCTCTGGGTGTTCGCGCTCGATGAAGGCCAGTTTCCACTTGTCGCCGAACAGGGCGATGAGTTCGCCGTCGGTACGCGTGAAGATCTCCACGCCGCGCTGGCGGCCTAGCTCTTCGGCGGATTCGGCATCGGTGCGGCGCGCAACGGAGTAGGGCACGGGCTCGGTGACCGTTTCCACGTTGTACTCGTTTTCCATGCGGGCTTGCATGACTTCGAACTGCATCGGGCCCACCGCGGCCATGACCGGTGCGGCATCGCCACGCAGGTCGTTGCGCAGGATCTGCACCACGCCCTCGGAATCCAATTGTTCCAGTGCCTTACGGAACTGCTTGTACTTGCCCAGGCTTTTCGCGCGTAGGGTCTGGAAGTATTCGGGCGCGAACTGCGGCATCGGTGGGAACTGTACTTTTCTGCCCGAGTAGATGGTGTCACCCGGCGCCAGCGATCCAGCGTTCACCAAGCCAATGATGTCGCCAGGGTATGCGGTATCCACGGTGTCACGGGTACGCCCGAAGACGGTCAGCGCGTACTTCGTCGAAAAGCTGCGATCCGATTGAGCGTGGGTCACTTGCATGCCGCGGTCAAACTCGCCGGAGACTACGCGCATGAAGGCCAGGGTGTCGCGGTGGGACTTGTCCATGCCGGCCTGCACTTTGAAGACGACGCCGGAGAATTCGTCGTCAAGTTCGCGGAATTCGTCCATGGCGCTTGTCGACGCTTCCACCGCCGCCGGGTCTGAAGCGCGGCCCTCTGGTGCGGGCGCGATCGCGCACAAGGTGTCCAGAATCTGGTGCACGCCGAAGTTCAGCATGGCGGAGGCGAAGATCAGGGGCGAGGTGATGCACTGCTCGAACATCTGCTGGTCATGCACCGCGCCGTCGCCGGCCAGTAGCTCTGCTTCCATGACGGCCGTTTCCCACGCGTCGCCCTCCTTCGACTCGGCCTCGTCGGGGGAGTAGAAGGTCTCGGGCGCGATGGTGGAGCCGCCGGCGGTACGCGTGAAGTGGACGTAGCTGTCCACCTCGCCGTCGTCGTCGACGTGTGCCAACCCGCGGAAGTCGCCGGCTTCGCCGACGGGCCAGTACAGCGGCGTTGGCTGCAGGTCGATTTCGGTGACGATTTCCTCGACCAAGTCCAGAGGCTCGCGCCCGATCCGGTCCCACTTGTTGATTACGGTAATGATCGGCAGGCCGCGCGCTTTACAGACGCGGAAGAGCTTAAGTGTCTGCGGCTCCAAGCCCTTCGCGGCGTCGATCAGCATGACCGCAGCATCGACCGCTGAGAGCACGCGGTAGGTATCTTCCGAGAAGTCCGCGTGACCGGGCGTATCGACGAGGTTGATGACGTAAGGCTCGCCCTCATAGCCTTCCGGCTTGTACTCGAACTGCAGTGCCGATGAAGCGATGGAGATGCCGCGGTCCTTCTCCATCTCCATCCAGTCCGACACGGTTGCTTTGCGGTTGCCTTTGCCGTGTGTCGCGCCGGCCTCCGTGATCACGTGGGCGTGCAGGGCCAACGCCTCGGTCAGGGTGGACTTACCGGCGTCGGGGTGGGCGATGACGGCGAAGGTGCGCCGCCGCGTGGCTTCCGAAAGCGTACTCATAGGGGATAAGACTAGTCGCTATGCTCACGAAACCCCCAGCCGGGCTGCGCTTCTTATATATGATGAGAAGAGACAGTTGCATACGTGTCAACAAAAGGAGTGTTTAATATGGCAACAATCGGTATTTTTGTCGGGTCCATTCGCGAAGGCCGCCTGGGCGAATCCGTTGGGCAGTGGGTGGCGGACGCCGCTGCCAAGCGTTCGGGCGCCGATTACCAGGTATTGGACCTGAAGGAGTTTAACGTGCCGCTTCTCGACGCCGCCGTGGTCCCCGGTGCCGCGAACAAGCAGTACGACGACGAGAATGTCACCCGCTGGTCTCAGGCAGTCGACGAGTGCGACGGTTTCATCTTCGTTACCCCTGAGTACAACCACTCCGTACCTGGTGCAATGAAGAATGCTTTTGACTCGCTGGGTTCTGAGTGGGCAGGCAAGCCGGTCGCTTTCGTCGGTTACGGTTCTGTCGGTGCGGTCCGCGCCGTGGAACACTGGCGTACCATCGTGGCGAACTTCCAGATGGTGGACGTGCGCAACCAGATCGACCTGTCCATGTTTACGGAGTTTGATGGTCAGGGCAACGTCACCCCGAACGATCGCCGCGGCGAGGAGCTAGAAAATATCCTCAACGAGACCGAGCGCCTCGTGGAGCAGCTGAACAAGTAAAGCCTAAAAGGCCCGGCCCCTTCCCAGAGTGCAGGGGGAGGGGGCCGGGCTTTTGTTCTTGTCAGAACTGCTTAGGGATTAGTCGTCCCAGTCATCGTCCCAATCGTCGTTGTCGTCGTCCCAGTCATCCCAGTCGAAGATCTGGTTGATAATGTGGCCAAAGTCTGGGACGGACGAGCCGATGCCGCCGGTGATCGATGCGATCGCCGCCATGATGGAGGCGATAATTGCCTGGATGTTCATTATGTGGGCTCCAATCGAGTGAGTGTTTCGAGTGAGTTCCCCCGGGAAACTTCCCAGGGTCGATTTCTACTTAAACACCACTTTTGAACCTTGGCAATCACTGTGGCGTTTACCTGAAATTCATAAAAGCGCTGGTCAGCCACTATGAGGCCGAAGTGAAAGTTAGGTGAAGGAAATTTAATCTTCAGGGCCGGGAATGGACCTTGTTCTGGGCCTTCGCCAGCCCCTCTTCCACGATGAGGGTGACCGCTTCTGCCGCCAGTGCGATCTGCTGGTCGAACTCGGGGCCGCCGTCGACTGGGCTGAGCACCCATTCAGGTATTGGTTGCCCGGCATCCGGCCGGCCGATCCCGATGCGCACCCGAACATAATCCCGGGTGCCCAGGTGCTCCGTGATCGACTTCAGCCCGTTATGTCCATTCTCGTTGCCGCCTAGCTTCAGGCGAACCTTTCCCGGAGGAAGGTCAAGCTCGTCGTGGATCACGATGATGTGGTCTGGCTCGATCCCCAGAGCACGGGCCACCGGCTCCACGCCTTCCCCGGAATTATTCATAAACGTTGTCGCGGTCGTCAGTACCACCTCGTCGCGAACCGCCACCGTGGCTTTCACCCCGGGGACTGGGCGCAGCGACTCGTCGTCAATCAACTCGTCCAAAGCCATATAACCCACGTTATGCCTGGTCGACGCGTACTTTGCTCCGGGGTTGCCTAAACCGACCACGAGCCATTCGGCCTGCACGCCGTCGAGCGGGCTGTGCGTGGACTGCTTGGCAGTAAAGGTGCGTTTGAGAAATTGGAACACGCCTTGATTCTTCCACATATGCTGGGGCCATGATTCAGCACCTGCCTACCGTCATCGCAGCGCCCATGGCCGGCGGACCGAGCACGCCCGAGCTTGTCAACGCCGTCCAGTTCGGTTTTCTTGCCCTTGGTACTTGTTCTGTGGACGATGCCCGGGACCAGATGCGGCGGACCCGCGGCTCCTACGGGGTGAACCTGTTCTGCCCGCAGCAGGAAACTCCCGACCGCCACGCCGTCCAAGCTATGGCGGACGAACTCGGCGTCGAGGTTCCAGCGGTGGATCTCAGCAACGGCTTCGAGGCGAAGTTTGCCGCTGTCCTGTCAGCTATCGACGAAGGCCACGGCCCTGCTGCGGTATCGACCATGTTCGGTAGCCTCACTGCGGAGCAGATCGACGCGCTTCACGCCCGAGGGGTGGAAGCCTGGGCGACGGTCACTAATCCCACCGACGCGGACACCGCTTCTCGACGAGGCAACGACCGCCTCATCGTCCAAGGCCCCAAAGCGGGCGGGCACCGTGGTACCTGGACGATCCACGATGAACCTGACCCGCGACCACTTCCTGATCTCCTCCAGGCCGTCGCCGCAGTCACTGATCTGCCTCTAGTCGCTGCCGGCGGCGCACGTAGTTCCGCGGACGTCGCCCGGCTTCTCGCAGCTGGGGCATGCAGTGTCTCCTGCGGTTCCGCATTTTTGCTTGCCGACGAAGCGGGCACATCCCTGTTCAACCGTGAGCTCTTGGCGGCGGGTGGATCGTCGATAAGCACCCGTGCTTTCTCCGGACGATATGCGCGCGGCCTGGCCACCGCCTTTACGGACGCCCACCCGAATCTCCCGCCACTCTATCCGCACCTGAACCCGATGCTGAAGGACCGGCGTGAGGAAGTGTCGTATGCATATTGCCTGGTGGGCGAAAATTCGGAGGCACTGATTGCGGGACCGGCCCGCGAGATAGAGCGCAGTTTGCTACCCTCACGATCATGAAACGTCTCGCGTGCGTCGCGGCAGCAGCCGTGATCGTCCTCTCCGCGCCACTACCCGCCTGGGCCCAAGCCGCCCCGGAAGTCACCGTGGAGGACGCGGACGACATGCTCACCCCGGCTGAAGAGCAGCGGCTTTACGACGAGACCGCCAACCAAGGCTTGCCAGGTGAAGTGAGCCACGTCGACTACTTGCTGTTTGGGACGAACGACGAGAACCTGAACGACACCGTCGAAGAGTTCGCGCGCGCCCAGCGTCCTGACCTCATCGCACCGGACGACGACCATTTCGCCGATGGGCGCTTGATCGTCGCAGTGGGCTTCGACCCCCGCATGAACGGCGTGTACTGTGGTGAGGATGTGTGCGAGGCGCTGGACATCAGGGAGGGCGCGCATCTAGATGGCTCGATTGAGGCGGCGAAAGACTATCTGCGCGACGGCCAAACCGCCACCGCCATGCTGGCTAGCGTCCGCCACGCCGGTGACATGGACGCCGCTGCCCGAGACCGTGAAGAGCACGCTGTGTCGGACAGGAACGGCGCGCTCTTCCTGGGAGGTGGCTTAGGAGTTCTGGTCGCTGGCGGAGGCGCCGCGGTGTGGGCGTCGCGGCGGAAGAAGCGCAAGGAACGCATCGAAGAAGCTCGCAGCGACTATGCCTACGTGATGGAGCACTACGCCGACGTGGCGCAGCGCCTCGACGCCATCGACGTGCGCGCGCACTCCCTGACCTCACCTCTGGCCAATTCGAAGATGCGCGCCGAGTGGGCGGACGTACGCGATCGCTTCCTAGAGCTGGACACCACCGTCCAGTCCTTCCGCGGCTTGCAGTCCAGTTCTAACGACGAGACTTTCTACGCGCATTACGACGAGCTGAACACCGCAGAAGAAACGACACTGCAGGTCATCACCGCCGAAAACAATATTGAGACGATGTACAAGGTGGAACACGGCGATGCCGGGGCCCGCCTGCAGATCTTGGACGACTTGAAGAAGGACCTTGTCGACGCCGAGACATCCGTCGATTCCGATTCGCTGCGCCAGCGCGTGAGCGACCACATCACACAAGTCGACGAGCTGCGCCGCGACCTCCAAGCAGAAGATTTCCTGGATCGCTTTATCGTGTTGCTCAGCGATGTTGCCATTGTGCTGGACGCCATCGATGAGCAGGAGTTTAGCGATGTGAAGCGGAAGACTGAGCGCACTGTTCCGCGCCTCTACGACTCCGACTATCGCGTCGGCACCGGCGTGAACAATTATGTGCCGTTCTTCATGCTGTCCAGCTGGCATAGCTCTGATGTTGCGGCCCATGAGGCGGCGCAAACATCGACAAATACGTCGTTTAGCTCGGGTTTCTCCGGCGGTGGCGGTTCGTCGGGGTGGTAATCCCGCTAGGGTAGTAGGCATGAACCTATCTGCCATGGTGGAATTAATTGGGCCAGACAAATATTCCTCTGTTGAGCGCGACCTTCCCCGCCTTGACGACGAAGACGAAGTCACCCACGCCAAGCAGCTTTTGTTCGGGCTAACCCAGTTGGGCAACCTCGAACCTTTCGATGCCGCCCTAGCCACCCTGCAGAACCCCGGCGCACGCTTCATGCGTACCCGCGACCAATGGGCCGACGTCGGCGGCTGGCCGCTCGCCGGCGCAACACCAATCTCGCTCACCAACGCAGCCGGTGCTCCTGAACTGCTGTACTCCGACCGCGACGTCCAAGCAATCGGCGAACGCAAAACACTCTCCGAGTTCAAAGCAGGAAAAGACTCCGGCATCCGCGGAACTCGTAAACGCCTCGCCGCAGCACGCGTTGGGGCGCTACGCCTAGCAACGGACATCCGCGTGACAGACGAGCCAGCGGGAGTAGTCGAGTTTCCCGGGGCGGCCATCGACGCGCTGACCACACCTGCCATTTCAGAATTCCGCGATGAACTCCTCGCACCTGCCGACCGACCTATTGTGTTTCGGGTATCCGTATCCTCACAGCTGAACCGTCGCCAGCTTCTCGCACGCATCATCCGGTGCTTCGCCAGTATCATCCTCCAATTCCCCAACCCATGGCGCAGCCTCAGCGCAGCTGACCAGCAGCGCGTCGACACGCTTATCGACGACGCCTTCGGCGGCCGTTTCCCCGACGCTGTACAGGCCGCGTGGGCTGTACTCCGCGACCGCGATGAACGCGTGCCCAAGACAGGGGAGTCCGTACAATTCGAAGTAGGCCTCTGCGTCTGGATCGTGAAGAAACGCCTGGGCGAGCGCTTTGATCACTTCGACCGACACGTTGAAGTATTCATCGCCGACCCCACATCCGTCGCGCCCGCAGGAGTCCAGTTCCCACGGGTACTGCGCGCAGCCACATTAGTGGAACGTGCACTTTCCAATGAACCTATCGGACTAGACCTTCAACTTCCGGAAGGAAGTGGCTCCCAGATCATGGCCCTAGTTGACGCAGAGCGCTAGTGCGCTGACCAGCAGGCATCAATCCTCGAAGCTGAACGTGAGAAGGGGATCGTCGAAAAGTGAATCATCGAAAGTCCCAGCCTCGCCGAAGTTGCGCGCCCAATTCAGCTCGAAGATAGACGGATCTACCCGATCGTAGTTGCGCACCGGCAGGCCACGCCGATGGGAGGTAAAGACAACATCGTCGGGGAAGATGAAGTGCAGATCCTCGCCCCGCTGAATGATCTTGATGATCCCGTGCGTGACCATCATGTGGCAAGAACTGCACAAGCCTAGAAGATTCTCCGCGTCAGTCTTTCCGCCTTCTTCAAACGGCACTATGTGATGGAACTCCATATAGCGTTGGTGGTCGCAGCCAGGGATGATGCACGTGTGGTTCTGCGTCGCCAGAATTGCCTTAGCCAGTGCATCCGAAATTAAACGACGAGAACGGCCATAGTGGACAATCACGCCCTTCTCATCAGTCATGAGCAAGCGCATCGCAGCATTGTTGACAAGGGCAGCCACCTCGGAGGATTGCGCGCCGGGCTGGTACGGCAACACTGCGTGACCATCGGAAGACACCACCACGTTGACCTGGGCGGCTGGGGCGCGCGTGGTTGAGGTCGGGTTGCTGCGCACGATGTTCAGCATCCCGCGGAGGGAAGACAGCATCATCTTCGCTGGTGGCGTACCAAAGTGGGACAGGGAATAACCATTTGCGTCCATGATTTTATCGAATTCTTCGTCGACCTCCTCCTCACTCATCCCGGCCACATCCTGGTAAAAAGCGACTTCTCCAAGCTTGATGGCAGCAAGCAAGGAGGCTCCATCATCGGGCAGGAGCAGGCCAGAAACTTCTACCCAGCCATCCTCGCGAACGCGGACAGAGAAGTGATCTTCCGGCTGCTCCTCGCCGTCAGAACGGCCATGCCCCGCTAATGCCTGGGTCAACTCCGTGCACGTGAGCTCAAGCGCGAGTTTCAGCAGCTCTTCCTCGTTTTCTTCGGTAAGGAAACGAACCAAAATCCTAACTTTCGAATAGCCGATGTCTCCTGCGTGAAAAGCTGCGCTGACCATGCCGAAGTCGAGCAGCCGGCAGGCAACCGTGACGTATTCTTGGGCAGTCTTAACCGCCATACCTAGCTCTCGGCTCAAGTAATGCGCTGTATTGCGTGCGCCATGGCGTAGCGCGAGATCGCGCAAGTGAAACTCTGCGATGAAGGAAAGCAGCGTTGCGTGCGCTGTGCTGAAACTGCGGTGTGCGTGGGCGAGCTCCTGGGTGAGCTCTGAATCAGAAACGTGGTGGAGCGCGTGTGGATGATCGATTGCGGTAGTCATTGTTCCCCCTGGTAGCAGGCATGTTTTGATGCTTTGACTGCACTATACAAAAGGGGTCGGACATCGCCTGTGTGTTCGGGGTGTGAGGCGGTGAACTTTAATAGGTTTACTGCTCTTGGTTCATCTGTTCGATAGGTTTTAGGGTGCCTGCAATGCAGGCGTCCTGCGGTTTTGTGTCTAGGATTTGCAGGCTATGCGCATCAAACGTCGCTTTGTGATCTTGCACACTTGTCGCGACAAGTCGACGGAAGGGGCGCAGATCCGCCTGCATTGCAGGCGTCCTGCGGGTTTAGCGGGCAGTGCTTAACGACGAAAACCCGTCCCCGACTGTAAAGCCGGGGACGGGTGATCGTCGATAAGTGACTAAAGCCAGCGTGGTGGTTCCGGAGCGTCAGCGTTAACGCCCTGGCCGCCGCGGCCCGAAGCCCAACGGGCTAGGCCGGCAAGCGAACCACGAACCTCAGTGGTTGGGGTTCCAGACACTTCGATGCGCTCGTCGGTGTCGGTGTTGATCATGACGATTCCCTCGCCAAGATCGCCGCCACGCCACTTGCCGGCAATCTCCGGCACAAGGGTAGACAGGATCACGGGCGGGATGTCATTGAAACCGGCGTTGACGTGCAGGTCAACAGCGTGGATCCACACCTCGCGGGTACGCATCCACAAGGTCTCAGAGGCTGGGACGGTGCGCCCCTGAGCTGTTTTTACTTCGGCTTCCCAAGCGTGCTCCGAGGCGTCGCGCCAGGCCACATCCAGGCGAACCAGGGTGTGGTCGTGCAGGTTGCGGATCGCGTCAGGACGCAGGGTTGCGCCGAACTCGATTTCCTTGCCGCGGGCGTCAGGGGAGGAGTACATCGGGTTCTCCACCCCGGTCTCAGCCCAGTCCATCAGGTTGCACAGTGCGCGAGCGTTATACGCGACGTGTGCAGCCAGGTGGGACACGTCCCATCCGTCGAGGAGAGTGTCGCGGCCAAAATCGGCGTTGTCAATGAGCGCCAACTGGCCCGAGTAGTGGGCGGTGCCACGGCGGGTCAGCGCAAGGCGCTCCTCAATGGGCAGGTCGTGGAAGGATTGTGTCATTACTCGAACACCGTCTTGTTTGCCACGTAGCCTAGGCCGTCGATCTCGACCTTTACGGTCTGGCCGTCGCCGATGTAACGCTTTGGATCGCGAGCGTGGCCCACGCCACCTGGGGTGCCGGTGACGATGACGTCGCCAGCATCCAGTGGGTAGATGTGAGAGATGTACTCGATCAGTGCCTCAGGGCCGAAGACCAAGTCATCGGTTGGGGTGGTCTGCATCTTCTCACCCTCGAGGTAGGTCGCCAGCTCGCCACCGAAGGTGTAGTCGTCCTTGGTGGTCATCCATGGGCCGAAGCCTGCAGACTTCTCGAAGGACTTGCCCTGGTGCCACTGTAGGGTGCGGTACTGGTAGTCACGCATGGTGTAGTCGTTCATCACTGCGTAGCCAGCGATGTAATCCTGCGCATCAGCAGCCTTCACGCGACGAGCGCGCTTGCCGATGATCACAGCCAGCTCACCTTCCCAGTCCAGCTCGCTGTTTGCGTACTCAGGAACCAGAACATCGTCGAATGGGCCGGTCAGAGCATCTGGGTACTTCACGAACAGGGTAGGGAACTCAGGCAGGTTGCGGCCCATCTCCTTGATGTGGTTGGCGTAGTTCAGGCCAACACACACAATCTTGTTCGGAGCAGGAACAACAGCGTCAAGGTCGGTCTGAGCGAACTCGACGGTCTCGCCGGAAGCGTCCTTAGCGATCTGCTCCCAGTTCTCCTCCTTGAGGAGCTCACCGACGTTTGCAAAGTCGTTGATCTTCACTGCAGTGGTCTCGGACTCGAGACGAGCTGCAAAATTGCCTTCGTTAGAACGGATTGTTGCTAGACGCATATTTTAGATTCCTTCCGGAGTGTAGGTACGTGCGAGATCGAGCTTCTCGAAGATTGGATGGTCAGAGAAGTTGAACAGGTCAGCGCCATCGTCGCCGGCCTCGATGTGCCACTTCTTCCACGATGGAACGTTGAAGACGTCACCGTGCTGCAGATCGAACTTCTCATCACCAACATACGCGGTTGCGGAGCCTTCGAACAGCTGGAAGACGCGGTTACCAACCTCATGGACCGGAACGGTCGAAGCGTTCGGGCGCAGGCGGTGGAATTCAGCGCGGATCGTGGCCATGACATCGCCACCGGTGGTTGGGTTGGTGTAGCGCACCGCAGCGTGGCCAGGGGAGACAACGCCAGGGAAGCCTTCGTCCTCAAGCTGGAGCTGCTGGTTCAGCGCTGCGTCGGTGTGCTCCCAGGCAAAGCGGCCGATCGGGGAGGAAACAGTCTTGCCAGGGAATGCGACAGGGCGCAGGCCTGGGTGTGCCCACAGGCGCTCACCGCGCGAGTAGTCAGGGGTGCCCTCGTCGGTAAGCTTTTCCGTGCCGTACTCGAAGAAGCCAGTGTCCATGGTGTGGGCGAATGGGATGTCCAAGCCGTCCAGCCATGCCATCGGCTCAGTTGCGATGTTGTGGTGGCCGTGGAAAGCCCAGCCTGGGGTGATCAGGAAGTCGCCGCGCTTCATTGGCACAGCGTCACCGTTGACCACGGTCCAGACGCCCTCGCCCTCGATGACGAAGCGGAACGCGTTCTGGGAGTGACGGTGCTCTGGAGCATTCTCGCCCGGTGCCAGGTACTGGATAGCAGCCCACAGGGTCGGGGAGACGTAGGTATTGCCGTCCAGCGCTGGGTTCGCCAAGCCGATTGCGCGACGCTCGCCGCCACGGCCGACCGGAACCAGCTCGCCGGAGCGCTGAGCTTCCTTATAAAGAGCTTCCCAGTCCCAGTGGTAAGCAATGGTCTTTGGCTCTGGGGTGTTCGGCATGAGGCCACCGATCTGACGCCACAGTGGCTTCAGGTGCAGCTCATCCATGCGCTTGTACATTGCGTCCAGTTCAGCCTGCTCTTCGGGGGTTGGTTCCGGAGCGGTGAACTCGACGTGTTCCTGTGAGTAATCAGTATCACTCATCGTGTTACCTCCTGTTTTCAGTGACGGTTTCGTCGTCAGGTTGTGATTCCGAACATAGGCGGATATGGAACGTGATTCAAAGCCTTTCCGCTATGTGGAATTATTCGGCGGGGGTAGTGGTGGCTACCCCCAATTAGTGCATATTTGGTGGGCGAAACTTCGCTAATCGACGATTCAGGTCCCGCACGTGCTTCACTAGCATGTCGGCGCACTGGCGGTGCACATTCCGAAACCGGGTTGTCGGGATGGACATAGTGATCGCGCCGAGCGTATCTCCCAGCTCATTGCGTAAAACCGCGCCAACGGCGGACACGTCATGTTCGTATAAACCGTGATTCAAGGCGAAGCCACGGGTGCGGGTGCGGTGCAAAGTCCTGCGTAGATCCTCAAATTCCTCGTCCGGCATGGTTGGGTACAGGGCGCGCAATTCGCCGGGTGACAGCTCGGCCAAGATTGCCAGGCCGCCGGAATTTTCGTCGGCAGGCATCACCTGTCCGCGGCGCGTGCCGACGCGCACCAGCTGCGAACCCTCCGCGGAGTAAAGGAAATGGGTCTTATTTCCGGCAAGGACCTGCAAGTTGCAGGTTTCGCCGGACTCGGCGGCGAGCGCGGTGAGGTGGTCGGCGGTTGCTTCGATCAGCTCCGAGCCCATGCCTGGCACCAGGCTTGTCGACGAGATGGCGGGGCCGGGAAGATAGGTGCGTGATTCTGAGCGGGTGGCAAACCCGCGGTAGACCAGCATCGCCATCGAGCGATGCACTGTTGACGGCGCTGTCCCCAGGGTCTCGGCTGCCCCCGAAATGGTGAGGCTTCCGCTGTCTCTCAACATCAGAATCAGATTCAGCGCTAGGTCTACAGACTGCAGATACTCGCGTGGGGGTGGTCCTTGGGTGGGTCCTTGTACGATCATGGTCATTCCTTCCGCTATGTGGAATAATTTTGATTGTAACTGCGATCACGTCGATCATGTAGCTATGGCTTCACTCTCTGCTTCTCCAGGTTCCTCCACTCCGGAGCAACCTGAGATTCACGACTATGCATCGGAATCTGATAGATTCACCATCCTCGGGATCTCCGGCCGCCGTCTTGCCGCCGTCCTGATCGGGTGGTTCTTCGTCGTTTTCGACGGCTATGACCTGATTGTGTACGGAACCGTGCAGGAATCCCTCATGCAGGAATGGGGGATCAGCGCAGCAGAAGCAGGCACCGTCGGCTCTGCTGCGTTCGCCGGCATGGTGATCGGCGCCGTGCTCATCGGACGTATTTCGGACCAGATCGGGCGTAAATTCGCCGTGATCGGTTCGGTCATCGTGCTGTCCGTCTTCACGATTGCCTGTGCATTCGCGCCCGGTCCCGTCATCTTCGCCCTGTTCCGCCTGTGCGCCGGCATCGGCTTGGGCGGGCTGGTGCCTTCTGTCAACGCGATGACATCCGACCTCGTTCCGCCGAACAAGATGTCGGCCTGGTCCACCGTGATGATGTCTGGTGTTCCGCTCGGCGGCTCGATCGCTGCGGTCCTGGCCCAGTTCATCGTGCCGTTCGACCCGCACTGGGGCTGGCGCACGATGTTCCTGATCGCCTTCGTGCCGCTGGTAGTCGGACTGCCAATTGCGCTGAAGGTGATCCCGTCCGACCGAGCGATTGCCGCGGACTACGACGCGCACCACCAGGGTGAAGAAGCCTCCGATGAGAAGCCGGGCTTTGGCGCTATCCTGGGTGCCACCTACCGCACTGTGACGATCTGGTTCGCTATTGCCACCTTCATGACGCTGCTGGCCTGGTACGGCTTGGGCACCTGGTTGCCGAAGCTGATGACCGAGGACGGATACGACTTCGGCGCAGCCTTGAACTTCACCCTTGCCCTCAACTTGGGCGCGATCATTGGCTCCGTCGTCACGGCGTGGGCCGGCGACAAGTTCGGCCCAGTTCTCTCCGGTTCGGTCGCGGCTGGTGTGGCAGGTATCGCACTGATCATCCTGGTCACTGGCCCACCGATCTGGGCTGTGTACCTAATCTTGGTGCTGGCTGGCGTCGGCACGCACGGAACCCAGATCTTGATCATCGCTGCAGTCACCCAGTTCTACCCGCACCACCTGCGTGGTACGGCGCTGGGTTGGGCGTTGGGTGTTGGCCGTCTCGGCGCGGTGGTCGCACCACAGATGGCAGGCTTGCTGCTGTCCTGGGGCCTGGGTGTCAACTCCAACTACCTCATGTTCGCTATTGCGGCGCTGCTGTCTGCAACCTCGTTGTTCATCCTGGCGGGCGTTCGTCGCCGCCAGGTGGGGCCCGCACAGCAGGAGACCGCGACGATCATTTCACATACCGAACCACAGTAAAGTGGCTCACAATTCCATACACTAAGTATCGCAGCCCATACATTTGGAAGGAAGATGGTTTCACATGTCCGTCGAGAAGACTAACGAATTAGCTGGCCAGAAAATCGTCATCGTCGGTGGTGGCATTGGCGGTGCCTCCGGCGCCCTGGCACTGGCGCTGCGTGGAGCAGACGTCACCCTGTACGAACGTCACTACGAATTCAAAGAAGTTGGCGCCGGCCTGCAGATCGGTCCTCACGGCGTGAAGATGCTTGAAGCCTGGGGTCTGAAGGAGAAGGCGCTGGCTGGTGGCTTCATCCCAGAGCGCATGCAGTTCCGCGACGGCATCACCTCGGAGCCAATCCTGACGATGAACTTCGACGAGGAGTTCAAGGAACGCTACGGCGGCGAGTACCTCGTTATTCACCGCTCTGACCTGCTGGACATGCTGGTTGAAGAAGCGCGCAAGCACGGCGCAAACCTGGTCAACGGCTACCTCGTCACCGGCGCCGAAGACCACGGCGACGGCGTGACCGTCCACCTGGCTGACTTCGACACTGAGAAGCCTTACGAGGACGTCGAATGCGACATGCTCATCGGCTTCGATGGAACGCACTCCATCTTCCGCCCGCTCATCGTCGAGGACGATCCTGTCCCATCGGCTTATGTCGCCTACCGCGGCACCTCGAAGCTTGCCGACGATCCGGACCCAGAAATCCAGAACCTGAAGGACGTGCGTGGCCACATTGGCCCACGTTGCCACTTCATTCAGTACCCACTGCGCGGCGGCGAGCTGCTCAACCAAGTCGCAGTGTTCCAGTCGCCGCGTTACCTGGAGTCCCTGGTCAAGGGCGAGGAGGCCCCGGAAGACTGGGGCAACAACGAAGAGTTTAAGAACGCTTTCGACCACACCCACGACAACGTGAAGACCCGCCTGAAGAACATGTGGCTGCACACTTGGTGGCAGATGGCTGACCGCGAGCCGCTTGAGGACTGGGTTGCATCGGACCGCATCATCGTGATGGGCGACGCAGCACACCCACCACTGCAGTACATCGCTTCCGGCGCCATCATGGCCATGGAAGACGCGGAAACCCTAGCGCTCTACGCCGCCGAGGCAGCAGAAAAGGGCGAACTGAACTGGCCAGACGTGCTGCGCGAAGTCTCCAATGAGCGTCAGCCACGCTGTGCACGCATCCAGACCACTTCCCGCTTCTGGGGCGAACTGTGGCACGTCGACGGCCTGCCACGCCTGATCCGCAACGAGCTGTTCCGCGAAGCTGAAAAGGCGGGCTGGTACAAGTACGCCGACTGGCTTTGGGCATACGATCCTGAAGAGCGCGCCTACATCAAGGATCCTTCCAAGGGCCAGCTGCCTGAGGAACTCGCTGAGTGGGAGTACAACCTGCACAAGATCGCACGTCAGCGCGAAGAGGGATCTGAAGACGAGATCACCATCTAGCTGATCGCTTATCGACGATCAACTGGCCCGGACGCACCATGCGCCCGGGCCGTATCTCTTTTAGAGGGCGTGGTGCAGCTCGTCCACCGCGCCGCTGCAGACGAAGGGGAGCTCGCCAGCTTCCTTCTTGCTGAAAGGCTTCAACACATAGTCAGCGACTGGTTGACGGCCCGGCGGGCGGGAAATTCCGACAGCTAGCTTGTTATAGTCGCCGGTTCCGAGCGATTTGGTCACCGATTTCAAGCCGTTATGCCCATGGTCGCCGCCCCCGCGCCGGAATTTTACCTGGCCGAAGTCGAGGTCGATCTCGTCGTAAAGCACATAAATGTCCTTGGGGGCGACACCGAAATAACCGGCCAACGCTTTGACGGGTCCGCCTGATTCATTCATATAACTGCGGGTGCGGGCGAGGACGGTTTGTTCGTCGAAAAGCCTCCCGGCTGTCACTTCGGCGATCTCCGTGTTGGTTTTCTTGTGCACGCTGAGGGTGGCGGGCATGGGGGAGACCTCGTCGAGAAGCTCCTCGAGCACCATCACACCGATGTTGTGGCGGGTGTCGGCATACTTCGGGCCGGGGTTGCCAAGGCCAACAATTAAAATAGTCACGGGCTAATCATGGCATAGAAAAACCCGCCAGCCGTACAGCTGGCGGGTTCGGGGGAGATTACTCCTCGTCCGAGCTTGCCTCTTCAGCAGCGTCCTCTGCGGACTCAGCGCCAGCCTCAGCGCCGCCCTCCTCAGCCTCTGCAGCTGCTTCCTCAAGCTCCTCGTCGACCTCTTCGTAGGTGACGTTGATGATGAGGTCCTCTTCCTCGGTGATCAAGGTTGCGCCCTCAGGCAGCTTGACATCCTTCGCCAGGATCTGGTCGCCGATCTCCATGCCCTCGATGGACACGACGATCTCTTCCGGAATCTTCAGAGCGTCGATCTCGATGGTGATCACGTCTGCCTCCTGGATCAGGACGGAACCAGGTGCGTTCTCACCCTCGGTGACGATGTTCACGTCAACCTCAACCTTTTCGCCGCGCTTAATGCCCAGCAGGTCGATGTGGTCCATGTCCAAGGTCAGGACGTTCTGATCAATCGCGCGGACCATAGCCAGGTTCTGGTCGCCGTCAATCTCAAGCTCGAGAACAGCGTTGATGCCGTCGTTACGCACCAGTGCCTGCATCTCCAGCAGGTCAGCGTGGAAGTGGATGGTCTCTGCGTCCTTCGAGTACAGAACGCCTGGCAGACGACGCTCGCGACGCAGGCGACGTGCCGCGCCCTTGCCGAACTCTTCGCGCAGCTCAGCCTTGATTACTGGGGTATCAGCCATGTGAATCTCCTTCAATAGTTAGTGTGTGGGCCGCGAAAAGAAAAACCTGCGACCAACTCATACGGACAATGCTCGTCGAGTGATCGCAGGCTTAAAAGTCTGTGATACATATCGCGTCGATAACGGCCCTATTTCAGCCCTCGCCGAGACAAGCGAAAATCTTACCAAATTAGCGCGCGAAGACGAAATGCCCCTGGGCCTGGCGCTTCTCCTCGTCATGGCCCAGCGGAATGCCGGTGCGATCGCGCAACAATGCCGCAGTGACGAAGCCGACCGCAGAGGCCACGAGGAGATATGCGGTGACACCGGCGGTGGAGCCCGTCGCTTCCACAAGCCACGCAGCGATCATCGGGGCAAACGCCCCGCCGAGGATTGAACCGATCGCATAAGTGATGGACACGCCCGACCCACGCACAGAGGCCGGAAAAAGCTCTGCGTAGGTGGCACTGGTCTGGCCATAAGTCAGTCCCAGCCCCACAGACAAGAACGCCAGCGCCGCGAAGATGCGGAGGTAGTCGCCGGAGTTGACCATTGGGAACAAAACGACGACGCCGAGAGCCTGGACCACAAACCCAAGCAGAAACATGTTCCTGCGCCCGATCCGGTCCGACCACGCGCCAGCCACCACGGTGGAAACGATCCACACTGCGGCCGAGGCGGTGACGATCAAAAGGACAGGTCCGCGTTCGAGGCCCAAGGGCCCCGTCGTATAGCTCTGGATATAACCGCCAGCCATCATGTAGCCCGCCACTCCATTCGCGGCGAACAACAGTGCCCCCGCAACCACCAGAGAGAAGTGGCGCGTAAATAGCGTGCCGATCGGGTTGGCCGGCACACGGCGGGCCGCGCGGTCCTGTGCCATCTCGGTATACACCGGAGACTCATCCACCCCAATGCGGACTAGGAACCCGATAAGCACCAGCACGATAGAAAAGAGGAACGGCACGCGCCAACCCCACACCATGAACGCGTCCCCGGGCGCCAGCCAGTTCATCAGAGCCAGCGCCCCATTCGCCATGAGCAGACCCGCCGGTGCGCCCACCTGCGGGCCCGCACCGTACAACCCGCGCTTCGTCCGCGGCGCATGCTCCACCGCCAAAAGGACGGCCGAGCCCCACTCGCCACCTGCGGAGATCCCCTGCACGATGCGCAGAAGGATTAGCAGAACCGGCGCCCACACACCGATTGCCTCAAAACTTGGGACAAGGCCGATCAAGGTGGTCGCCCCGCCCATCGCGAATAGCGTGACCATCAGCACCACACGACGGCCCAGCTTGTCGGCGTAATGGCCGGCGAGGAAAGCGCCGAGCGGACGGAAGAGGAAGGAAAGGCCCACCGTCAAGAAGGAGACGACCGTGGCCGCCCCGGGGCCTAAGGGGCCAAACATGAGCTGGTTGAACACCAAGCCGGCGACGGCAGCGTAAAGAAAGAATTCATACCACTCGATTGCGGTACCGATCGTGGTCGCAGCCACCACGCGGCGACGCTCAGTGCTAGCAGAGGCCATAGATTCCTTGGGACGGGGACGGGTACATGTATGTAGTCGCAGCGCACACTCTTAACGTTTCAAGCCTGGCAACAATTTCCGTTTAGAATCGCATGCATGGACAAGCTGCGTTACGCCTGCATTATGGTCGGCGGATTTCTTGGGCCTTTTGCCGGCCAATCGCTGGCGGTGGTGCTGCCCGAATTCGCGGCCGATTTTGGCATTACGCTAACGCAGGCATCGCTGACGATGACAGCTTATATGCTGCCCTTCGCGGTGATGATGCTCTTTTCCACCCACCTTGCCCGCGGCATCTCGCCCTCGGTGGTGGTGCGTGTTGCATACACGATCATCGCCGTGGCCTGTGTGGTCCTCGTGCTCACCCCGGTGTGGTGGCTTTTCGTCGTGGCGTACCTGATCGCCGGTTTGTGCAACGCGTTCACCGCCCCCTTCCTGCAACTCATCTTGCGCGACATCACCCCCGACGAACAACTCGGCCAGGCGCTCGGAACGTACGCGGCCATGCAATCCTTCGGGCTATTTTCCGCGCCGCTGCTTGCCGGCGTGACATCTCTTGTGTCATGGCGGCTGATGTTCGTGGTCCTGGGCCTGATCGCGGTACTGATCGTCGTCGTGCGCGTGCCTTTCGTGCGTGCCGACGATGAACCCGACACTTCCGGCACCAAACAGCGCGTGAGCTGGCCTCACCTCCGCGCAATGCTGACTTTATTCGCCGTAGGTGCTTCGGTCATTGGGATGAGCTTCATCGTGGCGCTTTATGTGGGCGAAAGGTTCGAGGCAGACGCAGTGACGCGCGGCGCCATCGTGATGGTTGGCGGGCTCACCGCCTTCGCGTTCTCGCGCTTTGTTGGTGGTCTTGCCGATCGCGTCGGTGCGCGCCCCGTCCTCGTGACCGGGCTCCTGGTTGCTGCCGTGTCGCTGATAGCGGTGGTGATCAGCCCCTCGCTGGTGCTGCTGGCAGTGCTGTGGGGCGTGACCGTCCTAGCGGCACAAGCCGTGCAGGTGGGTGTGAACATGCTTGTGCTGCGCGCGCCAGGCGGCTCGCGGATGCTATCAACGGTCCAGGCGTTCCGATTCTTCGGTAATTCTGCCACCCCTGTGCTGTTCCTGCCCCTGTTCAACGTGGCGCCGTGGTACGGCTTCGGGGTTGCCGCGGCGGTGCTGATCATCGTCGCGGGTGTGAACCTGCTGGGGACCCGGCAGGCCCACTAAAACCGCAGGACGCCTGCAATGCAGGCAGAAATTACCGTCGGATTCCCAGCTGATCCAGCACCGCGTCGAACATGCCGGACTGCAGAGCGAAACCGCCAACCGCGGCAAGCACCGCAACAATCCCGGCAACCGTAAGCGCGATCGCCCCGCCGTCCGAGGAGCCTGCAATGCTGCCAGAGGCTGCGGGCTGCACTGGCGTAGTTGGTTCGGTTGGTTCGGTCGGCTCGTCGGCTGGCTCGCTCGGCTCGTCGACAGGCGCTTGCTCCTTGGAAAGCGTGACCTTGTCCACGACATACGGGGTGTTCACGTTATACGTGGTCAGCGTCAGGGTCCCTGGGGTGACCTGCACGTTGGTGTAGTCGGGCGTGTAGTCCTGGCGCCAGTAGGCAGTGGCCGGCAACTCGTCGTCGGTGCCTGCAACAAACTCCCGGCGCAGGTTGGGGCGCGCGGTGCCAGAGGAGTCGTGGAAGTCATAATACTTTCCGCCACCGGCTGTAGTGACCGTTACGTAGAGGACCTGCCCATTGCTCGGGGTGAGGACATCGCCGCGTTCGGGGAGCTGCTCTGGCTCGACCGGGGTCGTCCCCTCCATCAGGTGGGAGCGTGTGTAGATGTGGTCGTGGCCCGCTAGAACAAGGTCAACGCCCTCTTTGGTGAACACGGGCGCCAGACCGTCGCGCAGACGCTGGACTTCGGCGTCAGAGTTATGGCTGCCCTGCGAATAGACCGCGTGGTGCATACCGACGACGATCCAATCCTTACCCGTGCCGTGTTCCGCGATGGTCTCGCGGATGAAACGGGCGTGCTTCTCAATGGACGCGGCATCGTTCTCGTTCGAGTTCAAGCCAATGAACAGCATGTTGTTGCGCTCGAAAAAGTAGTTGGAGCTCTCATCGACTTCGTTGGGCAGGTGGAAACGCTGGCGGAAGTGGCTCAAGGGAGCATAGGTTTCGTGATTCCCCTCCAGAACTGCGGTGGGGTAGCGCTTCAGAGCGGTGGGCTTCGCAAACTCTTCATACTGTTTCACCGGCAAGCCCCAGCCCTCGACTTGGTCGCCCAGGTGGAGAAGCATCGTGGAGTCAGGGAACCGCTCGAACGCGGTGACAGTGGCTTTGTCCCAGTTCGCTGCCTGCTCGCTGATGATGCCGTCCACGCCGATCTGGGCATCCGACATGGTGATGAAGTTCCAGGCGTCGTCGCCATCGTCGGTGGTGAACTCGACGGGCTCGGTCCAGCCGACAGCGTCGCTGCCCGCCTGGTAGGTGTAGCTGGTCGCTGGCTTCAGGTCATTGACAGTGACCTCGTTGGAGTGATAAACGGCAGCGTTATAGATCTGCTTTTCCACCGGGATATCGCGGCTGGACTCGGGGTTGTTGGTCTCGGCGATGCGCAGGTACTGCTGCCCAGCCTTCAGAGTGACCCAGCTGAAGTTGAGGGAGGTATCATCTGCGCCCACGCCCATGACAAGGTCACGCACAGAGGTTGACTGCGCATAAACGTTTGGGGTAGAAACTAGGGTGGCGGCGAGTGCGATAGAAGTCACTGAGGCGACGACGCGTGTACGAAGCATTGAACAATCCTTTGCTGATACGGGGAACTATGGCGATCTAAACACTGTCAAGTAAATGTTCGAAGAACTTCTCATTAAGCTTTGTCGAACTCCCCGTTGCTCCGGTTGAGGAACCTAAAAGTGCGGGTCACAGTGGCCTCATGTCTTTCACTCGCCGTACATTCCTTGCCAGTTCCGCACTCACAGCCGCCGCGCTCACCGCAGCACCGGCACGGGCGCAGGTGTCGTCGTCAAGCGCCGCCAACGTGTTCCGCCACGGCGTTGCTTCCGGGGACCCGCTGCCGAATTCCGTGATCCTGTGGACCAGGGTCACGCTTAACGACGATGCCCTGCCCGGCTCCACACTGGGGGAGGACGTGCAGGTCACCTGGGAAATCGCGCGGGATGAAGCGATGAGCTCCATCGTGAAATCGGGGACGGCCACTGCCTCTGCGGTGCACGATCACACCGTGCACGTGGACCCTTATGGCCTGGAACCGAACACCATCTACTTCTATCGCTTCACTGCGCTCGGCGAAACCTCCCCGGTGGGGCGAACAAAAACCGCGCCGGCATTTGAAGCGGACGTGGCGCAACTCAACATTGCCGTAGCGTCGTGTGCGAACTATGAATCCGGTTTCTTCTCCGCCTACGCTGACATGGCTGCGCGCGCCCGCGCCGGGGAGATCGATGTGGTGACGTTCCTCGGTGATTACATCTACGAGTACGCAACCGGCGAATACGCAGGTAAAAAGGGTGTGGCGCGCATGCATCACCCGGAGTGGGAAATCTTGACCTTGGAGGATTACCGCATCCGTTACGGACGTTACCGCACCGACGAGAACCTGCAGGCAGCGCACGCCGCCGCGCCGTGGATCGTAGTGTGGGACGACCATGAAACCGCGAACAACTCCTGGCGCGAGGGCGCCGAAAACCACACGGAGGGGGCCGAGGGTGACTGGATCAGTCGTCGAAACGCGGCGATGCAAGCCTATTTCGAATGGCTCCCCGTCCGCGCCACCAGCCCTGGCGAAGGTGGGCACATCTACCGCAACCTGCGCTTCGGCAACCTCATCGACCTCACGGTGCTGGACCTGCGAACCTACCGTGATCAAGAAACCACGATTGCGCACTTCGCCGACGGGGCGCGCACCATGCTCGGGCAAGAACAGTTCGAATGGCTGCGCGGGCAGGTAGCCACCTCCAGCGCGCAGTGGAATGTGCTGGCTAACTCGGTGATGATGGCACCGATGAAGCTATTTACCATCGGTACCCCCGAGACGGAGGAGGCGATGACGTGGATCAGTCAGCGCTCCACCGGTATTGCCGTGAACTCGGACCAGTGGGACGGCTACGTCGCCGACCGCAATAGGCTTCTCGACGTCCTGCTCAGCCACGGCGCCAACGTCCTCTTCCTCACCGGCGACATTCACTCCGAATGGGCAAACGAGATCAACCACGGTGCTGTGAATGTCGGATGCGAGATGGTGTGTACGTCGATAAGTGCACCTAATGTCGACGAAATCCTTACCACGCACACCGGCATCTACCACCCAGAAGACAATTCCACCTCGCACGCGGTTGAAAAGGTCATCACGGATGCGAACCCTTGGGTCAGGCACCTCGACTTCGATGCGCACGGCTACTCGATCGCGCGTGTGCGCCCCGACGAAGTGGACATGGAGTACTACCGGGTGCGGGACGTGGAAGAAAACAACTCGCCAGTGCACTTGGCGGTAGCCAAGACTTGGCGAGTTGGTGAAGGGTTTGTGCGCTGATTAGGCGTAGGTGGTGGAGACCTTTTCGACCAGGGTGAGCACGTCGTAGACCGCGACGATTTCATCGTTCTGGTTGTACAAGACGGTGTCCCATGCAACCTCTCCGTATTCGTCGGTCACGCGTGGAGTAATCCGCTTCGCTGTTAGCTCAACACGGATGGAGTCATCGTAGGTGACAGGCTGGACGAAGCGCAGGTTCTCAAGGCCGTAGTTCGGCAGAACTGGGCCTGGTCGGCCTTCGACGAACAAACCTGCAGCCCAAGACACTAGCAGGTAGCCGTGTGCTACGCGTCGTGGGAAGAATGGGTTCTTCATCGCTGCTTCCTCGTCCACGTGGGCGTAGAAGGTGTCGCCGGTATCTTTAGCGAAGTCAAGAATGTCTTCCAGGTTCACCTTGCGCAGCGGGGAGGCGAATTGGTCACCGATCTTCAACGTCGCCAGATCCTTGTGGAATGGGTGCTGGGCACCGTTCTCGACATCTTCGCGTGTGACGCGCTGGACCTTGGCGCCGGTGTGCCATTCGCCAGTGATGGCGGTGAGGTGATTCGGTGAGCCCTGGATTGCGGTGCGCTGCATGTAGTGCTTGATACCACGCACACCACCGAGCTCCTCGCCGCCGCCAGCACGGCCTGGACCACCGTGAACTAGGTGGGGCAGCGGCGAACCGTGGCCTGTAGAGGTCTTCGCGTCCTCACGGTCGATGAAGTGAAGTCGGCCGTGGTGGGCAGCGATTCCCTCCGCGAACTTGCGAGTAGTCTCTGGGTCGTTGGTGGCTACAGACGCGACAAGGGAACCCTTGCCCAATGCAGCCAGCTCGATGGCGTCGTCGATATCCGAGTATCCGATGATGGATACGACGGGGCCGAAGGCCTCGGTGTCATGAACGCGCTCGGCGCGCGCATCTTCGAACTGAAGAACTGTAGGAGGGAAGAACGCGCTGTCGATGTTGTCGATGTCGCCGGTGACCACTTCGCCACCATCAGCGATAAGCGTTTCGACGGCCTCCTTCACATCCTGCGCCTGTTCCACAGATACCAGTGGACCCATAGTGGAGTTGGCATCACGGGGATCGCCGACGACGACTTTGTCGTCCAAACGCTTCTTCAACGCCTGTGCCACATCGTCTGTTAAGTCGTTCGGAACGATCGCGCGGCGCACAGCGGTACATTTCTGGCCCGCCTTGGAAGTCTGCTCAGCGAACAGCAACTTGACATAAGCCTCGAACTCAGGAGTGTCGGGAGTTGCGTCGGGGCCCAAGATAGCAGCGTTAAGAGAGTCTGCCTCTGCAGAGAAGCGCACCCCATTGTTGCGCACGGACTCAGAGTTGCGCAGCTTATCGGCAGTCCAGGCAGAGCCAGTAAAGGCGACGTGGTCGTTGTAATCCAGATGATCGAGCAGGTCGCCGGCAGAACCGGAGATCAACTGCAGGGAACCCTCGGGCAGGATGCCGGACTCGACCATGAGACGAACCAACTCGGCGGTGATGTAGCCGGTGGGGGTGGCGGGCTTCACGATCGTCGGCATGCCAGCAATGAACGACGGAGCGAACTTTTCCAGCATGCCCCACACTGGGAAGTTGAAAGCGTTAATTTGGATGGCCACTCCAGTCAATGCGGTGTAAATATGCTGGCCTTGGAAAGAGGCATCCTTGGAGAGGATTTCGGGAGGGCCGTCGACAACAACATTGGAGTTTGGCATCTCGCGGCGGCCCTTCGAGGAGAAGGTAAACAAGGTAGAAATGCCCCCGTCAATATCGACGAAGTTATCGCGCTTGTTCGCGCCGGCCTTATTGGCTAATTCATAGAGAACTTCTTTGTGCTCATTGAGGTAGAGCGCGAGTTCTTTGACCTTCAGCGCGCGTTCATGGATGGTCAGCGCCTTCAAATTCTTCTGGCCGACGGTGCGACCGTATTCAACGGCTCCCTTGAAATCGAGACCGTCGGTGGACACCTGGGCTACGATCTCGCCGGTAGAAGAATCTGCAACTTCGTTGACGCGGCTTGGGTTCTCCGGGGTGATCCACTTACCTTGCAGAAAGCTCTGTACAAGAGTCATTGATGAGGTGCCTTTCGGGTTGTGAGCTGTGTTCCTGATTTTATGACCGACCGGACGGTAGGCATTTTGGGCTAGTATAACGAAGATCACACTTCGTGTGTAGAGGTTGTGTAAACTGCAAAAAATGAACGAGCATGAGATCTGGACAATCACACTCGGGGAACTGGACGAGAAAATGGGGGTGGAAGTTCTCGAGCAATCAGCCGAAAAGGTTGTTGCTCGGATTCCAATCGATGGAAATCGGCAGTCCTTAGGTTTGCTTCACGGTGGTGCGATGGTTGCCATCGCTGAAGCGGTGGGTAGTTGGGCCGCGGTGATTCACGCTTCCTCGATGGGCAAAGTCGCAGTGGGGGTGGACATCAATGCCACCCATCATTCGTCGGGACGCGAGGGTTACGCGACTGCGACAGCCACCGCTATTAAGTTGGGGCGCACCTTGACCAGCCACGACGTCATCCTCACGGACGACGCAGGGAAGCGGCTGTGCACGGCGCGCATCACGAACGCGATCGTGAACCCGCGAACCGATTAACGCGCGGACTCCGAGTAATCGTAGAACCCCTTCCCAGATTTGCGTCCCAGTTCGCCACGTTCGACCATGTCGCGCATCAACTGTGGCGGGGTGAATACGGAGCCGAGGGTGGACTCGAGATATTCCGCGATCCCTAGACGAACGTCCAACCCCACGATATCGGTAAGCGCCAGCGGACCGATAGGGAACTTATAACCGAGCACCATCGCATTATCGATGTCCTCAGGGCTGGCTACGCCTTCCTCCACCATGCGGATGGCTTCAAGTGCGATAACCACGCCCAAGCGCGAGGACGCGAAACCTGGAGAATCCTTCACCACGATCGGCGTTTTCTTGATGGATTCGACCCAGCCGCGGGCCTCGTCGACAAGCGATTCCGGAGTCGATTCAGCCACCACGATTTCCACGAGCTTGGACGCTGGGACCGGGTTGAAAAAGTGTAGACCGATCACGTCATTGGCAACGGTGGCTGCTAAATCAGAGACGCTTAACGACGAGGTGTTGGTCGCGATAACCGCCTCGGGAGCGTTTGCTGCGATCTTGGCAAAGGCATCGGTCTTCAGCTCGAAGGACTCTGGGACAGCCTCCACGACCAGGCTGTGGCCGGCGAAAGCGGCGTGGTCGGTGGAAAAGTGCAGCTTTTCCGACCACTGTTCGGTCGTGCCCTCGATGACTCCACGGTTGATCGACCCATCGATGTCCTTGGTGATGCGTGCCTCGGCGGCGGCTACGGCGTCGTCGTTAATGTCGACGACGGTGACCTCAGCACCGGCCAGCAAGAATGCATGCGCGATACCGCTGCCCATGCGACCGCCACCGAGAACGCCTACTTTGTTGGGAATACTCATCAAAAACTTCCTTACTTGTTCTTTTTGCGGTCAAGGAATGCCTGCATGCGTTCGAATTTCGCATCTGACTCAAACAGAATGGCTTGAGCCAGGTTGTCCACCTGTGGGTGAGCCGATTCTGGCATGCCCATGACGCTCTTGGTGATGCGAACCGCCAGGGGATCAAGCCTTCCGATGCGAGCGGCAAGGTCTAACGCCTCGTCGTAAAGTGATTCTGGGGTGGAAAGTCCGGAAACCAGCTGGTATTGCTTGGCCTCGGTGCCGTCGATGATGCGGCCGGCAAGTAAAATTTCTTTCGCCAGTGGCTCACCCACAGCAGCCTTGAGACGCCAGGTGCCACCAGCCGCAGCAAGGATGCCTAGGTTGGCTTCCGGCTGGCCGAACTTGGCCCGCTCCGTGGCAACACGAAAATCTGCAGCTAGGGCTAATTCCAGTCCGCCACCCAAGGCGTAGCCATCCACGGCCGCGATGACCGGCATGGGCAGTTGAGAAATGCGATGGAAGATTGTGTTGTTGATTCCTCGCAAGGCGTCGGCACGACGACGCTCCTTCAGCTGGCTGATGTCAGCACCGGAGGCGAATACGCCGTCGGTGCCGATGATGATGGCCGTCTTGGGATTTTCTTCTAGGTAAGCGCAGACCTCGTGCAGCTCGTCGACCATGGTCTGGTCGATGGCGTTGCGCACTTCGGGGCGGGAAAGCTCGATGGTGAGCAGGTCCCCGTCTTCGCGTAAGTTCAGGGCGGTGAAATTATTCTCCAGTGACATCTAAACCCTCTCAATCGCGATAGCGGTGCCTTGGCCTACGCCCACACACATGGTGGCCACACCACGGGCGCCGCCTTCCTGCTCTAGGCGGTTGAGCAAAGTGATCGTGATCCGGGAACCTGATGAGCCCAGCGGGTGGCCCAAAGCGATAGCCCCGCCCCAACTGTTCACCTTGTCTTCTTCCACACCGAGTTCACGCATGCACGCGAGAGACTGGGTGGCGAAGGCTTCGTTGAGCTCCACCGCATCAAGAACATCGATGGACCAGCCGGTGCGCTCCAGAACCTTGCGAGTTGCTGGGACAGGACCCATGCCCATGATCTCTGGTTCCAGCCCAGAAGCAGCGTTAGCAACAACTTTGGCGCGAGCCCGGAGGCCATATTTTTCTACTGCCTCTTCGCTGGCCACGATGATTGCAGACGCGCCGTCGTTAAGCGACGAGGCGTTGCCGGCAGTGACAACCTCACCGTCCTTGACGACGGGGCGCAACTTCGCCAACACTTCCACAGTGGTGCCGTCGCGTGGACCCTCATCGGTGTCGACGATCGTCACGTTGCCCTTGCGGTCCTTAACCTCTACGGGCACGATTTCTGATTTAAAGCGACCATCCTGAATGGCCTTTAGCGCACGCTCCTGCGACCGGACGGCAAATGCGTCAGCATCTTCCCTTGAAACGTTCTTCACACGGGCAACTTCCTCGGCAGTTTCCGGCATCGAGAAAGTGGTCTTCTCCTCTGCTTGGAAGATCGGGTTAACGAAACGCCAGCCGATCGACGTGTCAAAAGCCTCGCCCGGTTTTGCAAATGCCTTCGTTGGCTTTTCGACGACCCACGGCGCACGAGACATCGACTCCACACCGCCGGCAACGATGATGTCGGCTTGCCCGGACTCAATCATTGCCGTCGCAAGAGCGATGGCTGACATACCGGAAGCGCACAGTCGGTTGACGGTGATACCGGGAACAGTATCGGGGAAACCGGCTAACAACCATGCCATCCGGGCGACGTTGCGGTTTTCCTCACCGGCGCCATTGGCGTTGCCGAAGATTACTTCGTCGACAAGCGATGGATCGATTCCGGCTTCCTCGACAACAGTCTTGATGGTTAGCGCAGCCAGGTCATCGGGGCGGACCGATGACAAAGCGCCACCGTAACGGCCGACGGGGGTTCGCTTTCCAGATACGAGATATGCGTTAGTCATTGTTGTGGTCCCTCCTAGCGGCCAGTGAAATTTGGGGATCGTTTTTCGTTGAAGGCGGCAAAACCCTCGGCGTAATCAGCAGAGGAGCAAAGACGGCCCTGCTCCTTGTTTTCTTCCTCGACGGAAGCCCACAGTCCCGTACCGTTATCGCGGATGTCATGCACTAGATTGCGGCTGGTCAAAAAGGCTTGGGTGGCGCCCTGGGCTGCACGTTCAACCTTTTCGCGGGTGAAGTCCAGCAATTCATCTGCGGCTATGACTCGCGAGAACAATCCGGCAGCTACCGCTTCTTCGCCACTGATCAGTTCGCCAGTGACGATCAGGTCCATTGCGCGGTGTGCACCTAAGCGTTCAACGAATAAGGCGTGGCCGCCGGAATCTAACGTCGCGCCGAGGTTGGCAAAGGGGGAACCAAACTTGGAACGATCTGCCACGTACACAATGTCGGTGGCGATCGCCAATCCCAAACCGACACCTAAGCACGCGCCGTGGATGGCCGCAAAGGTAGGGGCAGGGAACTGGCTCATTTGCTTAAGTACCGGGGTGACCTTGTTGGCAAGGTAATCAGTGGCATCATCCTCGGCCGGATCTAATCCCTTGATATTGCGCCCAGAGCAAAATCCCTTGCCCTCGCCACGCAACAACAAGGCGCGCACGCCAGCCTTTTCCGCCTCGGAGTAGGCCTCAGAGATTTCTAGCAAGTCCGGTTCCGCGATGGCATTGAGCGTTGCTGGATCATTGAGCACGACCTCTGCGTATTTCGCGCCCTCAGCAACATCGTGGATATGAAGATCAATCATGGGGGCTCCTTTATGCGTCGTAATCGACAGTGATTGACTTACCGGTGGGGCGGGTCTGGCAGGTCAATACGTAACCAGCCTCAACCTCGTCAGCCTCGAGCGCGTAGTTCTCGTCCATCTCGTACTCACCTTCGACAACCTTGGCGCGGCAGGTACCACACACGCCACCTGCGCAAGCGAATGGAACGTCGGGACGCACACGCAGTGCGGCGTTGAGCACGGTTTCCTTTGCTGAGACTGGAGATTCCACAGACCCAGAGAGGCCATCGAGCTGGAATTGGATGTCGATGTTGTTGCCGGAAGGATCCGCAACCACGGCACGGCCCTTGTTACCGCCTGGCTCGTTCTTAGGATCACCAGTGGTAAACAACTCGTAGCGTACGTTCTTGTCATCGACGCCACGATCCTTCAAAGTGTCGCGGCATAGCTGGACCAGTTCGAATGGACCGCAGAGGAACCACTCATCGACAGTCTCGGGGCGGATGACTTCGTCGAGAAGCGTCTTTAGCTTCTCATCATCGATGCGCCCGGAGAAAAGAGGATTGACGCGTTGCTCGCGGGTAAGCACGTGGTGTACCGCGAAACGAGCTGGGTATTTATCCTTAAGATCGCCGATCTTGTCGGCGAACATTACATCGCTTCCACCTTTGTTGGAGTAAACCAGCTGGAACTTTGCGTCTGGGATAGCGTCCAGTACGGCGGTAGCGATCGCCATGATCGGGGTGATGCCAGAGCCTGCTGCGATCGCGACCAAATGTGGGGATTCGACCTTCGAGAGATCCTTATCTACAAGTTCTTTCGCGTCGTTCAGACTTGTGACGTGAATCTTGGAGGTGAATGCGCCCTGTGGGTTCATCACATCCATCGTGTCGCCTGGCTGGAGTTCTTCATTAGCCCAGGTGGAGAATTTGCCACCGAGGTCCTTCTTGATGCCAACGCGGATGGTGCCCTTGTTCGGGATATCGCAAATGGAGTACGAACGACGTAGTTCTTCGCCATCGATGGTGGCGCGCAGCGCCACGTACTGGCCAGGAATGTAGTCGTAATCTTCTTGCAGTTCTTCCGGTATATCGAAGCTAACTTCCACGGAATTGTCCGTAAGCTGACGAACTCGGGAAACAGACAGGGTGTTGAACTTTGCTTTTTTCTTTGCAGGGGTGGTCATCAGTGCACCTTGAAGTAATCGAAAGGTTCGAAGCAGCTCTTGCAGTTGTACAGCGCCTTGCAGGCGGTAGAACCAAAACGCGCGATCTGGGCGGTGTTGGAAGAGCCACAATGGGGGCAAGTAATAGGCTTGGGTGCCTCAAGTTTGAGCAATACCGGGCCCGAAGAGCGTTCGGCTAGGCCCTGCGGAGGAGCGATCCCATAGTCGCGCAGTTTGTCGCGACCATGGTTGGTGATCCAGTCCGTGGTCCAGGCGGGATTGAGGACGAGGTCCACTCGGAAATCTTCCACGTTGGAATCGCGGAGTGCATCCGAAACGTCCGACGTGATCGTGTCCATTGCGGGGCAGCCCGAATAAGTGGGAGTGATCGTGATGACTGCGGTGTCTTCCTCGAAATAGACATTGCGGAGAATGCCCAGGTCCGCAATCGAGATCACGGGAATTTCGGGGTCTGGAACTTGCGCAGCAATATCCCACACGCGGCGCTCACGCTCATCGGTTGGACGGAGCGGGTGGTCTAGGTTGACTCCAGCCATCATGATCCTCCTGAGGGGTGTATTACCAGGTCACGCCTGGATGTTGGCGGGCGAGAGACTGCATTTCAGCCAAGATGAAGCCGCGGTACTCGGAGTAACGGCCGGTACGCTGGCCACTGACGGCCTGTGGCACTTCGGGCTTATCCACGCCTGCTGCCTCGAGCACGGCTTCGATTCGAGTGTCGAACTCATCGCGCAGGGTCGACGGCAACACCGCTACGCCTTCGCCGGCAAGCTCGGTGTGGATTGGCAGGTCCTCGAAGAGTTCGTCGACGTACGGCCACATGTAGTGGATCCCGTCGGTGATGCGACGGTGAGACTCTTCAGTGCCCTGGCCAAGGCGCAACATCCACTGGTTGGCGTGGTCTACGTGGTACTCCAGCTCCTTGACAGCCTTCGCTGCAATGGCAGCGAGGGTCTCGTCGGCGGACTTCTCCAGTGCGGTGTACAGGCCGAACATGTAGTAGCTGACGATTAGCTGGCGTGCGATAGTTTGACCAAAGTCGCCATTTTCTTGCTCGGTGATTGCAGCAGAGCGGAACTCCTCCTCATCGCGGAAGTATGCGAGGTCATCTTCGGTTTTGCCCCAAGCAGTTCCTGCATAGGAGTAGAGGAAGCGGGTGTGGCCGATGAGGTCGAGAGCAATATTGGCTAGAGCAATATCCTCTTCCATCTCGGGTGCGCGGGAGACCCACCAGCTCAAGCGCTGGGCGAGCATGAGGGCATCGTCGCCAAGCATGGTGGCGTACTCTGCTGTTTTCTCAGGAGCGATTACGCCACCTGCGACCACATCCTCCGGGGTAATCGCGTCCCCCTGAGACTGTTTGGTTGCTGAGTCGTTCGTTGCGAAGCTCACAGGTGTGGCACCCCTTCCGACTTCTCGAAGTAGGTGGCGTGGCGGTAAGCCTTGCCGTTGGAAGATTCAAAGAAGCCGCCCTTGGAATCAGGGTCCGAGGATGCGATGGCCTCCGATGGGACAACCCATACCGACGTACCTTCGTTGCGGCGGGTATAGAGGTCACGTGCGTTGCGCAAAGCCATCGTGGCATCCGGGGCGTGCAGGGAACCTGCGTGGACATGGGAGAGGCCACGGTTGGAGCGGACGAAAACCTCGTATTGAGGCCAGTTGTTTGAATCAGACATTGTTTTTCCTTCGTGTCGTGTGGGGATTAGACGATGAGCTTGGAATCGACGTCGTGGTTCTTCTTTGCATATGCCGCGGCGGCTTCGCGAACCCATGCGCCGTTGTCGAACGCCTCACGACGACGCTTGAGGCGCTGCGAATTCAGTGGACCATGGCCCTTGATGACGCCCTTGAACTCATCCCAGTCAAGCTCGCCGTAGTCATAGTGGCCACGCTCTTCGTTCCATTTGAGGTCTGGGTCATCGAAGGACAGTCCCAGGGCTTCGACCTGTGGGACGATCATGTCGACAAAGCGCTGACGAAGTTCATCGTTGGAAAAACGCTTGATATTCCATGCCATAGACTGCTTGGAGTTCGGGGAGTCGGCGTCTGGTGGGCCGAACATCTGGAGTGCGGGTCCGTAGAAGCGGTTGATCGCTTCCTGTGCCATCTGCTTCTGCTCCTCGGTGCCGTGGGAGAGTTCATACAGGATTTCCCAGCCTTGACGCTGGTGGAAGGACTCTTCCTTACAGATACGCACCATGGCGCGGGCATACGGTGCGTAGGAAGCACGGCACAAGGGGACCTGGTTACAGATGGCAGCGCCGTCGACCAACCAACCGATTGCGCCAATGTCTGCCCAGGTGCGTGCTGGGTAGTTGAAGATAGAGGAGTACTTAGCCTTGCCGGAGAGCAGCTGGTCCACGAGCTCGTCGCGGGAGGTGCCAAGCGTTTCTGCAGCGGAGTAGAGGTAGAGACCGTGACCGGCTTCGTCTTGGACCTTGGCAATCAGAATGGCTTTACGTTTCAGTGACGGTGCGCGGGTGATCCAGTTGGCCTCTGGCTGCATACCGATGATCTCGGAGTGTGCGTGTTGGGAGACCTGGCGAGTCAGGGTCTTGCGGTAAGCCTCTGGCATCCAGTCGGTTGGCTCGATGCGGGAATCCGCCTCGATGATTTCGTCGAAACGCTGCTGTCCGGCAACGTCGTCGTCTTTTACAGAACTGAGTTGAGCGGGTGTCATGATGATCCTCCTCGGAATTCGGATTAAATAACCGATCGTTCGGTCAGTTTATGGGCGAATTGTGATCTAGGTCAATGAAATTTGGGTAGGTCACATGAAATGTGGGGGTAGATGGGGTTGATCAAATGTTGGAAAGTGGGTTTGGGGTGAGCCTTACTTGCTTGGTTTTCCCACGGTGCGAGAGGTGCCGCGGAACTCAGCGATGATCGCGTCGCCACGGTAAATCGTGACATCGGTGATTCCGTTGCGGCCGTAGCTGCGCCGTTCGTTGGCTACTCCGCGCAGCTCGTCGCCAACGTAAGCGGGAGCGATGAAGTGGATATTCACCTGGGAGGCAACGGTAGTCGCGCCTGCTGACGAGTTGCATGCGCCCGCAAAAAGAGCATCGGCGAACGTAAACAGGAAGCCGCCTTGGATCGTGTTGTGCCCGTTACATAGCTCTTCAGTCACTGTCATGGTGCCTTCTGTGAAGCCCGGCCTGATGTCTGTGATGGTGATGTCCAACGTGGTCAGGGAGCGGTCCTGACTGTACATCGTTTCGACAAACTCCAGGCCAGGGCCAAATTTGAGGTCTTCGGCGAAGGGGGGGCGGGAGGGGGTAGTCATTTGTCGTGGTGTCCTTTCGGTGTGGAGGTGCCGCCTGAACGTTTGAGCTTACCGAAAGTATTGTGTCCTGCGTCATGTTTTCGTGTAATCGTAGGGCAGCCAGGTAAATTTACCGAGCGACCAGGAGGTATTTATTTATGGCTAACGGTGGAGCGGGTGGGCAGCGTGGACGCCCTGGATATTCTCGGCAGCAGGTTATTGCGGCGGCCGTCGAGGAGTTCAACGTCCACGGTTACGAGGCGACATCTATGGGGGCTCTGGCGAAAACGCTCGGTATTTCCAAATCGGCGATTTATCATCACGTCGATTCGAAAGAGCAGATCTTGCAAGAGGCGACGGACTTGGCTCTTGTGTCCCTGGGGGCGGTGGTTGCGGAGGCGCAAGAGCTGCCGGGCGGCGCACTCGAGCAGCTGCGTTATGTGATTACCGGTTCGGTAAAGGTCTTGTGCGAACGTCAGCCTGAAGTCACCCTTTTGCTTCGGCTGCGAGGCAATTCGGAGGCGGAAGTGGAGGCGATGGAAAAGCGCCGAGGGCTGACCCGAGCCATGATTGACCTGGTAAGGCGTGCGCAAGAAGAGGGTGGAGTGCGGGGCGATGTGGACCCGGGCTTCGCAGGGCGCATCATTTTTGGTGCTGTTAACTCTATTGCGGATTGGTATGAACCAAATGGAAGGTTTACCCCCGAGGAGATCGCGCAGCAAACCCTCGCTGTTGTCGCGTTGGGATTGAGAAACCGCAGATAGATCGTGTGAAAGACTGTTTTCACGTCTTTTGCAGGCGGGGGTAGTGGGGNGAAAATTTATCGTCACACCTTTTTATGTGTTGTAGACATCACATCGGAAATCTCTGTAGCGTGGCTCACAACCTACTGACCGGATGGTCGGTAAGTCGATGAATCGCTTACATTGCTCGATCCGAAAAAAGGGAGACCTACAGTGCCCTCTTTGTATGACATTACTTCCACCCACCACGGCCCCTCTACGAACATTGAGTTCGCCTCACGTGATGAAATCACTGAGCTGCAAACGCGGCGTATGGCGAACTCTCTGCGCCACGCCTACTACAACGTGCGGCACTATCGTCAAGCTTTCGACGAGAAGGGTGTCCATCCAGATGACTTCAAGGAACTGAAGGACATCGCTCTTTTCCCCTTTACCGATAAGTCGACTCTGCGCGCCAATTATCCGTTTGGAATGTTCGCGGTACGGCAGCACCAGATCGCCCGAGTGCATGCTTCTTCCGGTACCACTGGACTCCCCACTGTCGTCGCTTACACCCAGAACGACATTCAGATCTGGGCAGAGTTGATGGCGCGCTCCCTGCGTGCGGGTGGCGTGCGTCCAGGCGACAAAGTGCAGGTCACCTTCGGCTACGGTCTGTTCACTGGCGGCCTGGGTGCGCACTACGGCGTCGAGAAGCTTGGTGCGACAGCTATTCCCACCTCCGGCGGACAGACTGAGCGTCAGCTGCAGATCATGGAAGACTTCAAGCCGGATGCCATTTTGGGTACGCCGTCATACATGCTTAATGTTCTCGACCGGATGCGTAAAGAAGGTCGAGACCCTCGCGATACATCGCTACGCGTCGGTGTTTTTGGTTCTGAGCCATGGTCTGAAGGTATGCGTCACGAGCTTGAGGCAGGATTCGGAATCGATGCCACTGACATCTATGGACTGTCTGAAGTCATGGGTCCGGGTGTGGCGCAGGAATGCATCGAAACCAAGGACGGCCTGACAATCTGGGAGGATCACTTCTACCCAGAGATCCTGGACCCTGACACGCTGGAGCCGGTCCCAGACGGAGAGTTTGGCGAGCTAGTGATTACCCCATTGACCAAGGAAGCTTTCCCGGTCGTGCGTTACCGCACTCATGACCTGACCAGGCTCCTTCCGGGCACCGCACGAGCGATGCGTCGCCTCGACCGCATTTCGGCACGTAACGACGACATGATCATCCTGCGCGGTGTGAACTGCTTCCCAAGTCAGTTCGAAGAACTTATCGTCGAGGATAAGAACCTTCGTCCGCGCTACCAGTGCGTGCTCACGAAGAAGGGGCGAATGGATCATCTCACACTGTTGGTAGAACGCGCGCCGCACAAGACTGACGAAGAAATTGAGAAGTCTCAGGCGGCCTTGAAGCGTCAGATTAAGGACCGTATCGGCATCACCGTCGATGTTGAGGTTCGAGATGTCGTCGATTCCGGTGAAGGTAAGGCGAAGCGCATCGTCGACAACCGCCCGAAAGATAAGTAAAAGCCCGCACTTTCTAGCGCTGTAGCACCGCGCACCACCGATTCAATATATTTACGTCACCTGGTGGTGTCGCGGTGTTTTCTTTCCAAATTAATCAGCACATCAGTGCCCGATCTCAAGAAAAGAGACTCTGATGACCGCCAATGCTTCCGCGCATGACCACCAAGAGCCCACAGCCGCGACGCGGCTCGCGCCTGAACCGCCAACCCAAAAAGAATCGCTGACCAATGAACACAAGCGAGTGCTCGGCGGCGCGATGGTAGGCACCACCATCGAGTGGTTCGACTTCTTTATCTATGCTCAGGCGGCCGGCCTGATTTTCGCCACGCAGTATTTCAACCCGGCCACAAACGACAACCCCAGTTTGGCCCAGATCATTTCCTGGGCATCCCTAGGCGTGTCCTTTCTTTTCCGATGCTCCTATATTGTGTCAAGCGCTTTTCAGAAATTTTTCGTAGGCCGATGCTAATTCCGTCAACGGACGTTTTCCAGTCTCGATGTCACTGATCCTCGCCGGGGCACACCCCAAATGCTTCGCTACAACCACCTGGGTGAGATGCTTCGCGATACGCAGTTCTTTCAACTCATCCCGACGAAGATCCCTGGGCTGTGGCGTACTGCGCCTGGTGCATATGACCCGGTAGATCTCCCGGACGATCGCGCGCTTCAGGCAGCGAATAATCTCCCTTTTCGACAATCCCTCCTCG
>NZ_KB892447.1 GCF_000373805.1 Corynebacterium pilosum DSM 20521 = CIP 103422
CGCAGCCGCTTGTTCTCCTTGCGCAGCCGGGCCATTTCCTCGTTTTCCTCGGTGGTGACACCGGGGGCGGTGCCGGCGTCGACCTCGGCCTGCCGGACCCAGTTGCGCAGGGTTTCCCGGGATACCCCGAGCTCGCTGCCGATGGCGGTGCAGGTGGCGGTCAGTGATCGGTAGTCCTCGCGGTGCTGCTGGACCATCCGGACGGCCCGGGTCTTGAACTCGGGGTCGTAGGACTTTTTCATGCTGGTGATCCTTCCTTATCGGAAGGCGGCAAGAAACCCGTGACGGTTCAGTTTTCGGATCTCTTGCAGAATAGCGCCCGAATCATCCGAATGCACCCACCGACCCTCCCAGTTAGTCTGGGCAAGGTGAAGATACGCCTCATACGTGGCCCGTTGCAGCCCGCCGTCGCGCTCATAGCGGTCCCGCGTGCGGGTCACGTCCGCCGCTTCCCGCTTTTGTACGCGTTTCGACGCTTCCTCCGGGGCAGTGGCAAGCAAGATCTGCAGCTGCGGGCGTGGCAATTCCAGCCGCCCAAATTCGAGCTGCCCCACCCAGTCGATCACCCCATAGTCGCCGGTGCGCGCCGCCGTGTAGGCAGCATTCGAGGCGACATAGCGGTCCAAGAGCAACAGGCGATCGTCGGCACGCGCATAGTCATCCAGCCGGGACTTCGCCCCGCCACGGTCTAAAGCAAACAGGGTGGCCATGGCGTAGGCGGAGTCCGTGAGATCGCCCATCCGCCCGTGGAGAGCCTCCTGGGCAAGTTGAGCGTGGATGGACTCGTCGTAACGCGGAAAAGCCAGGGTGGCTACTTCGACGAAGTCCTGCGAAAGCTCGGCACGCAGGGCCTGCACAAGAGTGTTCTTGCCGGCCCCGTCGATGCCTTCAATCGTGATGATCATTAGTAGCGGTAGTGCTCCGGCTTGTATGGGCCAGCCACGTCCACACCGATGTACTCTGCCTGCTCCTTGCTCAGCTCTGTGAGCTGGCCGCCGAGCGCCTCGACGTGGACGCGCGCGACCTTCTCGTCCAGAATCTTCGGCAGGCGGTAGACCTCATTGTCGTAGTTGTCGCCGTTCTGGAACAGCTCGATCTGCGCGATCGTCTGGTCAGCAAAGGAGTTCGACATCACGAACGATGGGTGGCCGGTGGCGTTACCCAGGTTCAGCAGGCGGCCTTCCGACAGCACGATGATGGAGTTGCCGTTTGGAAGCGTGAACAGGTCCACCTGTGGCTTGATGTTGGTGCGCGTGACATCATCGCGGTGGATCAGGGAAGCCATGTCGATCTCGTTGTCGAAGTGGCCGATATTGCCCAGGACCGCGTGGTCCTTCATCTTCTGCATCTGCTCGAAGGTGATGATGTCCTTGTTGCCGGTTGCGGTGATCACGATGTCCGCCTCGCCGATGGCCTCGTCGGTAAGCACCACATCGAAACCGTCCATCAGGGCCTGCAGCGCGTTGATCGGATCAACCTCGGTCACGGCGACGATTGCGCCCTGACCGTCGAGTGCCTCAGCAACGCCCTTGCCCACGTCACCGTAGCCGCACACCAGCGCCTTCTTGCCGGCGATCAGCATGTCGGTGCCGCGGTTCAGACCGTCGATCACCGAGTGGCGGGTGCCGTAGCGGTTATCGAACTTGGACTTGGTCACCGCGTCGTTGACGTTCATCGCTGGGAAAGGCAGAACACCCTCGCGTGCGAAGTGGTAGAGGCGGTGGACACCAGTGGTGGTTTCTTCCGTGACACCCTTGACGGACTTCGCGGTCTCGGTCCACTTCTTGCCGCCCTCTTCCAGGGTGCGCTTCAGCATGGCGTAGAAGACGACCTGCTCGTCGGAGTCGCCGTCCTGTGGCGATGGCACTGCACCGGCCTGCTCGAACTCGGCGCCCTTAATCACGGCCATGGTGGCGTCGCCGCCATCGTCCAGGATCATGTTCGGGTAGACGCCTTCGCCCCAGCTAAAGATCTCATTGACGCAGTCCCAGTACTCCTCCAGGGTCTCGCCCTTCCAGGCGAACACGGGAACGCCCTGTGGGTCCTCAGGCGTGCCGTTCTTGCCGACGACGATTGCCGCCGCAGCCGGATCCTCAGTGGAGAAGATGTTGCACGAGGACCAACGGACCTCTGCGCCCAGCGCGGTCAACGTCTCGATGAGCACCGCGGTCTGGGTAGTCATGTGGATAGAGCCGGCAATCCGGGCGCCCTTCAATGGCTGCTCGTCGGCGTACTCCTCGCGCAGGGCCATCAGGCCCGGCATCTCGTGCTCTGCCAGGTCGATCTGCTTGCGACCAACCTCGTGGAGATTGATGTCTGCGATCTTGTAGTCAAAAGCCATGTAGGTAAAACTCCTTGCCAAAAATGGTGTCTAAAACGTGTTCTTTGAAAACAACACCACTCTAGCCCGAAGTTTTCCCTCCTTGCAGATCCCACTGAGACCTGTCAGCAAGATCAACGAACAGCCAAGCGGGCAGGTTTTAGGCGAGCGCCTCGATGAACTGATCAATATCGTGCTCAGTGTCTGCGTTTTCCAGCACAGTGACGGCAGCTTCCGACAAGGCTTCGGAGCCCTCCCCCATCAGCGAGCGAATGAATGGGTACTCTTCCGCCACATCTCCCGCGGAGAAGGGCGCCCCAGCCCAGATCGCCGCGATGGTCGCTGCGGCTTGTCCGTTGAGTAGTTCGTCTTCGGTGACGTTGTCCTGGTTGGCGGCAAGCAGGCAGGCATCGCTTACAGCTTCGACTACCTCCTCGTCGTCAAGTTCAGCAAGCTCGTCAAGAAAATCGACGTTGATGTCTTCGGCGAAGATTTCATCATCCCACGTGCTCATAATGTGCTCCTCACATAAAAGTCAGCGGTGAGTCCGACAATCGGCTCCCAGTACTAATGCCTACTTGCTTCGGCATAGTTTTGTCCACTGCGCAGCCAAGTTTTCCGCGATTATTGGCAATCCTTCAGGCCATTACGTGGTCGCACGCCGATTCCTCCCCTCAAAGGTGTGTAATCAAATGGTGTCCAGCCGAAAATTTGGATATTACTCTGATAACTTGTTATCTGTTTGTGACCATTTGTTGCCGTGTGCGTGAAAGGAGGATCGCCATGGAGAAACAGAGAACTGGTGTCATCGCCTTCATCATCGCCGGCATCCTCGTCGCTGCCCTGGTCGGTTGGCTCGTTTGGTTCGCGGGCTCACCCGCGTCCAAGGAGACCCGTTCCACCGGCGTGGCCCAATCCTCCAACCAGGACGTCACCGAGTCCTCGGAAAATGTGACGCATCTCGCGGAGCCTGAGGCGACCGCCACCGAGACCAGCGCGCCGCGGCCTCAGGCGGCCCAGCCTCGCGCCCAGGACCCGTTCCTGCCGCCGAACGCCGTCGTCGACGCCCCGCAGGGCCACACCGCACCGACCGTCGTCTATCGGCCCACGAATGTCGTGCCTGTCATCGGCGACGACTCACAGCAGGCCCCTAGCGCGCTTAACGACGATCCCCTGGCCGACTCGCGAACCACCACGCCAAATGGCGCGCCTGCCGAACCCGACACCAATACCGCGCCGTCGCAGCAGCCTGCCGGCCCTGCGGAGCCAACAGCGCCCGCGCCGGCAACCCCGACCACCCCGGTAACCGAGCCTGAGGACCCCGCCCAGCCAGCCAGCCCGCCCCAGCCAGGACGGCCTGCTGAACCGACAGCGACCAGTGAGTCCCCAGCCCCCACAGCTCCAGAGGCGCCCGAGGCGGACGAGCCCGTGCAGCAGCACATCCCGGACTCACGCCCGGGCAGCTCTGGTAGCCAACCTGAACCGCTGCCGTTCTGGCGGCAGCTCACCAGTGGTCTGTTCGGCCGCTAGACACGCGCAAAGAAGACTTCCGCGTCTGCCTCACCGCTGAAGGTGCACGCAGGATCGCTCGCTGGGATCCACGCGGCGGCACCCGGGGTCAGCTCTACGTCGCCGCAGGTGGCGACACCGGCGGTGCACAGCACGATCGCCGGCCCGTCCGTGTCGACGACCAGGTCGGCTTGGCCCAGTTGGTGGCGCGAGAGGATGAAATCGTCCACGGTGACGGGATAGTCGGTGGCCCCGCCCGCCTCTGTCACGTCGACTTCTGGGCGTGCCAGCGTGCCGAAGTCCAGCACGCGGACCAACTCGGGCACGTCGACATATTTGCTGGTCAACCCACCGCGCAGCACATTGTCGGAGCTCGCCATGATCTCAACCCCCAACCCGTGCAGGTAGGCGTGCAGCTGGCCGGCGCGCAGATGGATCGCCTCCCCCGGTTGCAGGGTGACATGGTTGAGCAGCAAAGCGGCCAAAGCGCCGACGTCGTCCGGGTACTGCTGATTCAGGTCGATGAAGGTGCGCGCGACCCGGCCGATCCAGTCATCGCGGTCAGCGATTTCCTGGCAGGCGGTGTTGGTGTCGTCGAGAAGCGCGATGCGTACCGAGCGCGGAATCGTGATCCACGTGGTGAACAGGGCGCGCAGGCTGGCCTCTTCGTGATCGGGATCGATCATCGTGAGGTAGCGATCCAGCGGTGCGCACCCCATCGCCTCGAAGAGCTCGCGGGTCTGGTGCAGGGGCCGGAAGCCGGCGAGCGCGTGAAATTCGCTCAGCGCGACGATCAGCTCAGGCTTGTGGTTGGGGTCCTTGTAGTTGCGGTTCGGGTCATCCAGCGGGATGCGGTCAGCATTCTCCCGCGCGAAGCCTTCGCGCGCCTGCTCCAGCGATGGGTGCGCCTGCAGGCTCAATGGCTCGTCGGCTGCCAGCAGCTTCAGTAGGAAAGGTAGTTCCTCACCAAACTTATCGACGACGCGCTGGCCCAACTGCCCCACGGGATCCGCGGCGATGATCTCATCCAGCGTGCGCTCCCCGATTCGCGAGGGATCACCTGGGTGGGCGCCATACCAAAGCTCCGCCTCCGCGGTGGGCGTCGGCGATGGAAGTCCACGCAGGTCAGCCAACATGGTGCGCGAACCCCACGGGTAATTGCGCAGGGCACCTGTCAAAATCTCCAAGGCTGTGTTTCCGATCTGTGTTCTTTCAACAACGGGCATGCGTCTAGCGGCGCTAATCGTCGAGAGTCGTGGCGGCGAACGCTCGAGTGATCAACCGAAGGGCCGAAGCAGTATCCCCCAGCCCGGGAACAAGGCTGGTTTCGGGGCGCGCGTTCGGCCACGGGGCCTCCTCATGGGCCCACACAATGGCCTTCAACGGTACCAGCCCGCTCGGGCCGTCGAGGATTGGGTCGTGAAAAATGTCGTCGGCGGCCGGTGGCCGCTCCAGCGCACGGGTCGTTTCGTCGGGATGGCAGAAGCCACCAGGCAGCCCGCGCACCGACCACAGCGTTGCGACGAATTCGGCCACCGCCATGCCGGTGCGGTTCACACCGGTGTGCAAGATCCGCGCGCCAGCGACAAATTCGCGCAGCTGACGGGCAGGGTTCACGGTGGCATCGCGTTCCGGGGACAGGCTGGTCAGTTCCTCATCGATCTGCTCGGCTAGGTCCTGGAGTTTCTGCTCGACGATGGATACTGGCTGCTCCAACAGATCCAACACCGCGGCCACGACCCCGATCGTGCGCGCCGGCGATGCACCCACCGCAGTAGGCAGCGCCGGGATGACAAGTGCAGAGTCCGGGACGTCGTCGATAAGCGGACCCTGCGCAGGCCCCGCGAAAATGGTGGTGGCACCGCGCTGCCCGGCGGAGATGATGTCGCGCGAGAAGTCGTCGTTGTCGGCGGCGTCGCCCACCATGATGACCACGTCGAGCGCCCCGAGATACGCCGGGAGCGTATCGACGACCACCACTGGGCAGCGCAACGGGGAGCGCAGCTGCACCACATAGCGGGCAGCGGCTCGCGCGATCTGGTCGGTACCGACGATCACCACGCTGCGCGGATTCAAGCCACGGAGCTGCTCAAACTTCCCCTGCAGCCTTCCTGCGATCGCGCGCAACTGGGCGCCTTCGTGGGCGACGTCGAAAAAGCGCACCGTTTCGCGGTCATAGTCGCCGGCACCCTCGTAATAGCTGTTTGTATCCATATCAGAATTCATCGACCGCCACCCTAGGGGTGCTCGCTGCGAATAACGCCAAGGATTTCTGCCGAAAGCGTGTCAACCTCTTCCTGGGACTCCGCCTCCACGTTGAGGCGCAACAACGGCTCCGTGTTGGAGGCGCGCACGTTGAACCAGGCCTTGGTGCCCTTCAAGGTGACGGTGACCCCGTCGAGGTGGTCCACTTCGTCGATACGCGAGGCGAAAGCGTCGAGCACGGCGTCGGTGGCGGCGGCCTGGTCCTCGACGGTGGAGTTCAGCTCACCAGAGGCCACGTAGCGCTCATACTTCGCCATGAGCTGCGATAGCGGGCCGTCGAACTCAGACAGCGCGGCCAGAACGTGCAGTGCCGCGAGCAGCCCGGAATCCGCGTTGAAGAACTCCGTGAAGTAATAGTGCGCCGAATGCTCCCCGCCAAACAGCGCCCCGGTGCGCGCCATCTCCGCCTTGATATAGGAGTGGCCCACGCGCGTGCGCACCGGCGTGCCACCGTTTTCCGCAATGATCTCCGGCACCGCGCGCGAGGTAATCAGGTTGTGGATAATCGGCGTGCCAGCCGGCGCGTCACGCAGGTAACGCTCCGCGACCAGCGCCGTAATCGCCGAAGGACTCACCGGCTGGCCCAGCTCATCGACGACGAAGCAGCGGTCCGCATCCCCGTCGAACGCCAGCCCCACCTGCGCGCCCTGCTCCACGGTGAACTTCTGCAAATCCACCAGGTTCTTCGGGTCCAGGGGATTCGCCTCGTGGTTCGGGAAAGTACCATCCAGCTCAAAGTAGAGATCGCGCACATCGAAATCATGCAGCGTTGCGGGCACCGTCAGCCCGGCCATCCCGTTGGCCGCATCCACGGCGACCACCATGCCGGCGCCATCCACCGGCACGAGCTCGCGCAGGAACGCAGCATAGTCATCCAACACATTTCGCTTTTCGACGACACCCTGGGCCCCCGAGTAGGCGGGGATCTCGTCGACAAGCATCTGCGTAATCTCCGCCAAACCCGAATCCTGGCTGACAGGAGTGGCCCCCGCGCGGCATAATTTGATGCCGTTGTACTTGGCGGGGTTGTGGCTGGCGGTGAACATCGCGCCGGCGCAGCCAAAGGTACCGGCCGCGTAGTAGAGCTCATCGGTGGAGGTCAAGCCAAGATCCAGCACGTTGAGCCCCTGGGAGGTTGCGCCCTCGCCGAAGGCGGCTACCAACTCCGGCGAAGATGGCCGCATGTCATAGCCCACGGCGATCGTCGTTTCGCCCTCGCCGCGCAGGATGTGGGCGAAGGCGGCGCCGGTATCGCGGACGAAATCGGCATCAATGTCCTCGCCGACAACGCCTCGCACGTCATAGGCCTTGATCACCTGGCGGACGGATTCGATTGAGCGCATCGGGTACACCTGTCTTTTGTGAGTAATGATTAAACCAACAGGTAAGTTTACCTCCCGTTTACTCGGTGGGCTGGTGTCCCTCGCCGTCGGGCTCCTCTGCGATTTCCTCTGGATCCGGCACGACCTGCAGGTGCGCGCGACGTACCTGCTTGTACTGCTCCATCCGCTTCGTACGGTAGACGGGGTGCCGGGAAGTATCGGGGTCGGTGTAGTCGCGCTGTCCGGCGTAGTCGATCGGGTCCTCGCCCGGCTCGACCAAACCGGTGGTCACACGCCCCGCCTCGCGCACGGCTTCGGCCAGGGCCGTGATGTCTTCGCCCTCGTCGTCAATGTCAATATGGTCGACGCGCAGCATCTCCCAGCCCAGTGGAGCGGTGATGCGGCTGGCGTGGGATTCGCACAGGTCCCAGGAATGCGGCTCCGCCACCGGGGCCAAGGGGCCCACCACGGCGGTCGATTCAGAATAGGCGTAGGTCAGTGTGGCGACTGCTGGCTTGCCACACCCGGTCCGGCAACAACGACGAAATTTACTCACAGCTGCCAAGTCTAAACCCCAACTTGAGTTTTGTGAACCGGTCGGCGTGTTTCGCGCCCCGCAGCGCGTCGAACCGCCCTACTATAAGGAGTCATGAGCACCCCCTCGCACCTGCGCGCACGCCCCAGCCGTCACGGGCGCGGCCTGCGCGGACCGCTGCTGCCGGTAGCCATCCCCCGCTACCGCACGCGCTCCCTGCGTTTCGACCAGGCGGTGCTGGAGGCGTACGCCCCGCTGCAAAATGCTTATTTCGAACAGCTGGCCAACGTTGACCTGGCCGTGGATGCGGTTCCGCGCATGCGGTTGCGTGCGGACATGACGGTGCTTCCCGACGACATCGTGGCCGACGGGCCCGTCCCGCTAGGACGTCTACTTCAAGCCGGGGTGGATCCCCAGGGCCAGCCGACGCGCGCCCGCATCGTCGTTTTTCGCGCACCCGTGGAACACCGGTGCACAAACGCGCAAGAGCGGGCAGAACTCCTCACGTGGATTCTGACCGCTTTGGTTGCCAACTACCTCAATATGGCGCCCGAGGACCTCGATCCCCGGTTCGATTTTTAGCCGATCTGCTTCTTCAGGCGGCGGCGCTCACGATCGGAGAGCCCGCCCCAGATTCCGAAGCGTTCATCATTCTCGAGGGCATACTCGAGACAGTCGTCTCGCACAGCGCAAGCTTGGCAGATGCGTTTCGCTTCTCGTGTGGAGCCACCCTTTTCAGGGAAGAAGGCCTCAGGGTCTGTCTGCGCGCACAGTGCCTGATCCTGCCATTCCTGCTCAACAGTGCTAAATAACTCATCAAAAGTCATGTCGCCTGCGACTCCGCCACGGAGAACAGCGTTATGAGCCATGTCTTCCACGCTTTGTCCCTTTCTCCAATGGTTTAACTGATCGCGTTGATCTAGAAACCCACTATACGCGCGCTTTCGCGGCGCGGTGGGCTGTAACTACATAACTGTGATTCAACACGAGGGCCACAAATAGCGTCAACCCCACCAACGCGTTTGCGCAGGCCTTTAAGGGAATTGCCAGGTGACTCGCCACACGAGTCACACCAGTCACAAGTTCTACGATTCGGGGGCATGGGCCGGGGGTACTACATGTAGTGCCGGTGGGGCATACCGGCAACTAGTCATCGCCGCTATCGGCGTGTCGCTCACGCATCCGGGGAAAAGCGCACTCCAGAATCCGGAATCTCCACCCCTGGCCACACACGCATGCCGCCCAACAGCTCACAGCGCGCACCGATCGACGCGCCCTCGCCGATGACGCAGTCCGTGATCCGCGCATTGGCGCCGATCTTCGCCCCCGCCGCAATAATCGAGTTCCGCACCACAGCGCCCGGCTCCACGGTCACGCCATCAAAGAGCACGGAATCGTCGATACGCGAACCCGCGCCGACCTCCACCCCGCGCCCAACCGCGGTGCCGCCGACCAGGATCACTCCCCCGGCAATGCCCGCCGACTCATCGACGAAACTCTCCCCCGTCTTGCCCTGCAGCAGCGGCGAATACGCAATCCCGCGCACCAGGTCCGAAGAGCCCTGCACGAAATCATCCGGGCGGCCCATGTCGCGCCAGTAGGACGTATCGACGTGGCCCACCACCTTCGCGCCATTTTCCAGCATCTTCGGGAACGTCTCGCGCTCCACGCTGACCACACGCCCGGTTGGGATCTGTTCGATCACCTCGCGCTTGAACACGTAGCAGCCCGCGTTGATCTGGTCGGTCGGCGGATCCTCCGTCTTCTCCAGGAAGGCCTCCACGTTGCCATCGCTATCGGTGGGCACGCAGCCGAAAGCCCGCGGATCCGGCACGCGCACAAGGTGCAGCGTGATGTCCGCGTCCTTCTTCGTATGTGTCTCCAGGATCTCGCCCAAGTTCGCCCCCGACAGCACATCGCCGTTGAACACCATCACGGTGTCATAGCGCAGCTTGTCGTACACGTTGCGGATCCCGCCGCCGGTGCCCAGCGCTTCCTCTTCCACCACATACTCGATCTCCAGGCCGAAGTCCGCGCCGTCGCCGAAGTGCTCCTCGAAGACCTCCGCCTTAAAGGAGGTAGACAGCACGACATGCGTCATGCCCGCCTCTTTAATACGCGCCAACAGGTGTGCCAGGAATGGGAAGCCCGCCGTCGGCAGCATCGGCTTCGGGGTGTTCACCGTCAGAGGGCGCAAACGCGTGCCGCGCCCTCCCACCAGGATCACCGCGTCCGTCGAAGAAGGATCCGCCATCGTGTACTCAACCTCTCACTTGTGTGTTTTGCTTCATCTTTACACGCCTACGAGCCCGCAGCCCGCCGCGCCTTCGCCCCGGCCACCACGCCCCGCAGCCGGAGCCCAGCCCACAGCGCGGCACGCAGCGGCGCCTGCCACCAGGCCGGGTGCCGATCCGCCTGGAACCGGAACGCCGAATCATGGTGCGCCGGCACCGTCACCCGCGAATGCTTATTCGCCGCATGGCCCTGATCGTGCTGGATCCGGGCCGCCGGGCAGAATACGTTGTCCCAGCCGGCGCGCGCCAACCGGTCGCCAAAGTCAATATCTTCTAGATACATGAAGTAGCGCTCGTCGAAACCGCCCACGGCGTCGAAGGCCTCCCAGCGCACCGCCAGGCACGACCCGGACAGCCAGCCGGCGACACGTTCGTTCTCCATATCGCCGTCATCGCGGTAGGCCCGCGAGAAAGGATTCTTTGGCCAGATTCCACCTAAGAGGGCATGGCCCACACCTGTGACCAGCGTGGGCACCGCGCGCGCCGAGGGATACGCCGACCCGTCCGCCTCCTCGATCCGCGGGCCCGCCGCACCCGCGCTCGGGCGCCGATCAAGACAATCCGCCAGCGCATCAATCGCGCCCGGCAGAAATTCCACATCCGGGTTAGAAATAATGAAGTAGTCCGGATTGATCAGGCCCGCTTCTCGCTTATCGACGAGGGCCCGCGCCGCCGCGTTGATCGCAGCACCATAGCCAATATTTCCGCCCGTGGGGAGAAAGGCCACGTTCTCGTCGTCACGCGCAGCCTGTTGGGGAACCCCGTCTGCAGAGCCGTTGTCGGCGAGCACCACAAAAGTGTCGCGGCCGGTGCTTTCGGTGGCGCGCGGCAGCGAATCGAGGAACGCGCTCAGGTGCCGGCCGGGCGAATACGTCACCGACACGACTGCGATGGGGGCGTTGTTTGGTTCAGACACAATGGATTTAGCTTACCCAGTCGGTCCGCAAACTTGAGGCTACGGATCACCATTTCGCCTAGGCGTGTCGTATAATTTGGGCCGACCTTCTCCTCACTATTCCCCCACTACGTAAGGTGCGTGACGAACGTGAGCCAATCGTACCGGCAGATCCGCGATATCCAGGCCGCGCCGTCAGCCCAGCGCGACATCACCCAGTCGGGCAATGTCGTCGTAAAGGTGCTGCTCACAGTCCTGGCCGTGATCGTCGTGGCTGTCACCGCGATTGGCTGGTCCACCGTCGGCCGCCTCGGCAATGAGATCTCCGCCTCTGAGCTTTCCCTCGGCGGCGGCACCAACGCGAAGGGGGAGCACGCGGACGGCGCCACCGACATTTTGCTTGTCGGCTCTGATTCGCGCACCGATGCGCAGGGCAATCCGCTTTCCGACGAAGAACTGGCCCGACTTAACGCTGGTGAAGCCGACGGCGAGCGCAACACCGACACCATGATGGTAATCCGCGTGCCCAACGATGGTTCCAAGGCCACCGCCGTCTCCATCCCGCGCGATACATACGTGCACACCGAGGAGTTCGGCAACCTGAAGATCAACGGCGTGTACGCCGAACACGCGGCCGCCAAGCGCGAAGAACTTATCGCCGACGGGGCCAACGAAGGCAAGAGGCTGGAAGAACGCGTGGCCTCTGCGGGGCAGCAGGGCCTGATCGATACCGTGGCGGACCTCACCGGCATCAAGGTGGACCACTACGCCGAGGTCGGCCTGTTGGGCTTCGTCCTGCTGACCGATGCCATCGGCGGCGTCGAGGTCTGTCTGAACGCGCCCGTCCAAGACGAATTCTCTGGTGCGGACTTCCCCGCCGGCGTGTCCACCCTGGACGGCACCGAAGCTCTAGCTTTCGTCCGCCAGCGCCACGGCCTGCCCCGCGGCGACCTTGACCGCATCGTGCGCCAGCAGGCCTACATGGCATCGCTGGTGAACAAGGTGCTCAGCGCGGGCGTGCTGACCAACCCAGCAAAGCTGAATGAGCTGGCCAAGGCCGTGGAGCGTTCCGTCGTGATCGACCAGGACTGGGACATTTTAAGTTTCGCCACCGAACTTGCCAACCTGGCCGGCGGCAACGTCACCTTCACCACCATTCCCGTGACCTCTATTGATGGCGTCGGTGACTACGGCGAATCAATCGTGACCGTCGACGTCAACGAAGTCCACAACTTCATGGACGAGCTGCTTGCCCCCGAAGAGGAACCAGAGGCACCGGCCGAGGAAGCGGCCCCCGCGGACACCACCTTCGACGGCTATGAAGTCCACGTGCTCAACGCTGGCGCAACCACCGGCCAGGCCGGTGGCGTCGGAGCTTTGCTGGAAGAACAAGGCATCACTGTTGCCGAGGTGACCAATGCCATGGCCGGCATCTACTCCTTCAGCCAGGTTGTCGCCCTTGACCCCACCGACCCCGCTGCCATCGAGTTGGCCGAGCGCCTCGGCGGGCTACCCATCACCTCCAATGAGGGCCTCAATCCGGACTCGTTGATCGTCGTCACGCACGACGACTACTCCGGGCCACAGTCCGAAGCCACCGACACCATGGATACCCCGAGCTCCTCCGAGCCGGTCGGCACCCCGGGCGAGGACTTCGGCAACGCCGAGGTCGCCCCAGAAATCACCGCCGGCGGCGACGGCCCACGCTGCGTCAACTAGGTCAACTAGCGCGCTCGGGGACGTCGCGCAGGTTCGTGATCACCCCGTCGCCGTCCGTGTGGAACAGCCACGGCGACATCGGCTGATTCGACCGCGCAAACAAGTCGAGGGTGAAAGACAGCAAAGCCGGCAGAATATCGCGGCGATCACCCTGCACAATGATCAACTCCGTACGCGAAGGCATCCCCACAAAATAGCCCTCCGCGCACGGCGGCAACCCCACAATGCGCGCACACTTCGCCAGGTACAGCGCCACCGACGGCAGCACCTTCGACGAGCCCGTGAGCACCAGCCCCTCCCCGAAATCGACCACCTCGCACTGGCGGGCATGCTCCTTAATGTTCTCCTCCACAGCCGCCTCAAGACGGGCGTGCCCCACAATCGCCTCCAGGTCCTCCAGCGGCTGCATCACCAGCACCCCGTCAAAATCCAGGCCCCACGCCCAGCTGAGGTGATCGTCGAGACGCGTCGTGGGAATCTCATCCAGATCTCCCGCCGGCACGATCACCTTCACCGCGTACCCCATCACCTCCTCCGGCGTGAACTCCCCCTTATCTTGAAAACGCTGCAGCAGCTCATGCGACTGCAGGAACCCGCTGAGGTAGTGCTCGACGATCTGCTCCTCCACCTCCCGCGGCAGGCCCTCGATCTGGCGGACCATGTTGCGCACATCCAGCACCGCCCCGCTGGGAAACTCCAGCTGCGTATCGCTGACCCATCTCACACCGGGTTCCTGAGTGCGCGCCCACTCGTCGATACGGCGGCGGACGCGGCGCAGGACACGGCGCTTCCGGCCGGAAGACATTCTTGACATCGGGTGATCCTTTCAAAACAGTGAGTGTGTCACCCGTATTAGACTGCCGAGCCCCCGCTTCGGTTCCCTCCAATCTGGAATTGCCTACGATGGTGGCCATGAGCATGCTTGCACCTCTATTGACCACCGACCCCGCCAGTCCCCGCCTCACCGTCTACGACGAAACCACCGGCGCCCGCATGGAATTTTCCGGCGTCACCTTAGACAATTGGGCCAACAAGATCGCCAACATGCTCGTCGACGAGTTCGACGCCACCCCCGACACCACCATCCGCGTCGATCTGCCCGTCAGCTGGCAGGCGGCGGTGATCGGCATCGGCACGTTCGCGGCCCGGCTCACTCCGCTTTACGACGAAGGCCCCGGCGACCTCGTCTTCACCACTGTGGAGCGTTTCGACGACTGGCCGGATGCTGACGATGTCGTGGTTGTTTCCGATGACCCCTTCGGCCGCGGCGTGGAGGAAGCCGGCGGTGAACTGCCGCTCGGCGCTGTGGATTTCGGCCCGACGGTGCGATTCTATGGGGACCAGTACTACGGCGAATCCGCGCAGTTGAGTGACTTTGCCACCGACGCCATTGGTGCGGAGCGCTGGTTGGTCAGGGGGTGGTCGTCGACAAGCGACTTCCAAAGCCAAGTCCTGGCGCCACTGGCCGCGGGCGGGTCCGTGGTGGTCGTGGCGGGGATGGTGTCCGCGGATCGGCTCGACGAGATCGCTATAACCGAGAAGGTCACCGCCCGCAACCCGAAAGTCTGAAAGCGGCGTTTTCTGTGGATAACTCGGAGTTATCCACAGGTCTGCCGGGTGCGCTGCGCGCCGGGTTGCGAAAGGCTTTATCGTCAGGGCCATGAACACTTTAGAACAATTCGCAGCCTCCTGGACAGGCATTATGGGCGCGCTGGAAGAGGTGGCGGGCTGCAGCCTTGCCGACCTTTACGCGCTCGGCATCGACTCCAAGACGGCCAAACAACTAGACCGTTACGCGGAGGTGTATTTCCGCTCCAAGGCCGCCCCGCGCAAGCAGGAACTAGCGCGGGCCGCCGCCATCGCAACCGGACACACCCTGGCCACGCTCGGCGACATCGAACGCTTCGTCGGCCGCGTACCCACCAAACACCGCTGGGACATGCGCGTCGAACTGTGCCAGGTGTGGCCGAACACCCGCGCGCTCGAAGACCGAGCCGCAGAGCTTGAGCAGGAGTACGGAGTGGCCACGAAGGAAGCGCCGCAGCCACGCGTGTCCCACCGGGCGGTCCCCGATTCCGACCTCACCGACCTCACCCTGCGCGCCCCCTCCCACCTGGTCAAAGCGGCCCTGGACGGCGCCGAAGGAGTGGAGGGCATGCACGCGGCCGAGGCGATCCTGCGCGCAGCCACCTCCTCCGACGGACTCGACGGCCCAGAGATCGTCCCGGCGCTGATCATCCCCGTCGGCGACACGGTGGAATCCTGGCGGCGCATCTCCGGCGGCGAAGTACAGCTCTCGCTCACCAACGGCACCGTCATCAACGGCAAAGACCTGGTCCGCCAGCGCCTCTCGCGCCACGGGCTGGCGTTGCTTATCGACGAATACTCCGGCGACCCCATTGAGATCTATAAAACCGACGAGGGCAAGCGCCACCTCAACCCGAAGGAAAGCCAGATCCAGGCGCTGCTGACGCCCGTGTGCGCAGGCATTAACTGCTCGGTGGGTGCCGACGACTGCCAGAACCACCACATCGAAGCCTACAAACACGGCGGGCCGACCACGCTGGGAAACAGCACGAAGCTGTGCGGGTTCCACAACGGGCGCAACGACGATGACCGGGACAAACCGATGTACGGGCACGTCGAAAAGCTTGGCGGCTTAGATTACTGGGTGCCGGCGTTTGGCGGTCGGCCGCGCCTGAACCAGCACCGTGCGGCCAAAGGTGGCGCGCTGCGTGCGGTCCGCGCGATGAAGGAGGCCCTAGCTACTCTCTGATTTTTCGCCACAGCACCCGAAGGATCGAATGCGGCAGGGCGAAGATCTCGCGCGTGTAGTTCCAGGCGCGGGAGTCCACGGGTGTGTCGGCCTGGTGGATGCGCACCGGCACGCCCAGATGCCACGCCCACACCCGGGTGCGCAGGGCGTGAAAATTATTGGTGACAACGTGCAGGGCGTTTGCATCAGGGGCGAGCGCCCGGGAGTATTCCAGGTTCTCGTTCGTGCTCGTCGCGCGCTTTTCCTCCACGATATCGTCGGGATCCACCCCGTGTTCGGCCAGCCATCGCGCCATCACGGGCGCTTCGCCACGCCCGGACACAATCACGGGGCGTGACGACGACTCATAGAGCCGCGCCGCCAGTTCAAGCCGGCACTCCAAAAACCCGCTGGGCCGGCCATCATGGGTGCGGGCGCCCAGCACCACGATCGGATCTGTCACCTACTGCCCCATCAGGCGATCGCGCAGCGCCTGGTCCTTGGCCTCGACCTCGTCGGCCATGCGCTTCTGGTAGTCGACCATGCGCTGCATCAGGCGCTCATCGCCCGTGGCCAGGGTCCGCACCGCCAGCAGGCCCGCGTTCTTCGCCCCGCCAATGCTCACTGTGGCCACCGGCACCCCGCCGGGCATCTGCACGATCGACAGCAGCGAGTCCAACCCGTCCAGGTCCTTCAGCGCCCGCGGGATCCCAATCACCGGCAGCGGGGTGGCCGCCGCGACCATCCCCGGCAAGTGGGCCGCACCGCCGGCGCACGCGATGATGACCTTCAGGCCCTTCTCGTGCGCGGACTTCGCATACGCCAGCATGCGTTCCGGAGTGCGGTGAGCAGACAGCACGCCCACCTCGAAAGGCACGCCGAACTCGGCGAGTACTTCGGCGGCGGGAGCGACTGTATCCCAGTCAGAATCAGAGCCCATGATCAGGCCAACAAGTGGTTGCATGGGCTTTACTCTAGCGGGTTAGCGCCAGTTGGCCGTCACGAGGAAGTGCGCGGCGTCCTGTGCGGCCTCGCGCGTGGCCTCCACGTCGCGGCCGCGCACGTTCACGTGCCCTAGTTTGCGCCCGGCGCGCCACGACTTGCCGTAGAGATGGATGCTTGCCTCCGGGTAGCGCTGCATCACTTCCGCGATACGCTGCTCCATCGGCATCTCCGGGTCGGTGTCGCCGCCGAGGACGTTGGCCATCACGGTGACCTCGGAGATTGGCTCAACGGATCCGAGCGGCAGGTCGGTCACGGCGCGCAGGTGCTGTTCGAACTGGCTGGTCACACAGCCGTTTTGGGTCCAGTGCCCGGTATTGTGCGGCCGCATGGCCAGCTCGTTAACGCTCACCGTGCCATCGTGTTCGAACAGTTCCACCGCCATCACACCGGTCACCCCCAGTTCTTCAGCGATGCGCGTGGCCAGCTCCTGGCAGTTGGCGGCCAGCTCGTCGGAAAGCGCCGGCGCCGGAGCGATCGCCTCCACACAGATCCCGTCGCGCTGCACCGATTCCACCACGGCCCACGCGCGCGTCTCCCCGCTCGGCCGCCGCGCCACCATCGCCGACAGCTCGCGGGTAAACGGGACTTTGCGCTCAGCCATCAATGGCACGCCCTCGCCCAGCAGCTTATCGACGAGCGCCTCGCACTCCTCACGGCTCTTCGGGAACCACACGCCGTGGCCGTCGTAGCCGCCGCGGGTCGCCTTGAGACACACCTGGCCGTCCACGCTGTCCCAGAACTTCAGCGCCTCCGCCGCCGATTTTACGCCCGCGAACTCCGGCACCGGCGCTCCGATCTCGCGCAGTTTGCGGCGCATCACCAGCTTGTCCTGGGCATGCACCAAAGCGTCGGGGCCGGGGTGAACGGCCACGCCCTCGTCGATAAGCGTGTGGAGATGCTGCGTGGGCACGTGCTCATGGTCGAAAGTGACCACCCCGCGGGCGGCGCGCTGCAGGTCGTCCAGGTGGGTGTAGTCCCCCAGCACCGTGTCCGGGATCACTTGGGCCGCCGACGAGTCTTTCGCGCCGGCCAGAAGGCGCAGGTGGATGCCCAGTTCAATGGCTTCGGTTTGCATCATGCGGGCGAGCTGACCGTCGCCGATCACAGTCACAGTAGTCATATCGGCAATGTTAGTAGCCTGGGGAGCATGAAGGATATTGTGCGACATACCATTTTTCAGAACTCACTGATGTCGGGGCTTCTCGACGGCATCTACGACGGAGAAATGACCGTCGGCGAAATCCTCGGACACGGCAACTTCGGCCTGGGCACGTTCAACGCCCTCGACGGCGAGATGATGATCCTCGACGGCGTCTGCTACCGGCTGCGCGGCGACGGCACCGCCACCATCGCTGAACTCGGCGACAAAAGCCCGTTTGCGGTGGCCACCAACTTCGTCCCAAGGATCACGGCGGAGGCGCCGCGCGGGATGCGTCGTGACGCACTATCCGCATTCATCGACGAGCTGGAGCCTTCCGCCAACTACATGTATGCGGTGCGCATCAGCGGGCTTTTCGACGACGTGACCACCCGCACCGTGACCCGCCAGGAAAAGCCCTATAAACCCATGACGGAGGCCGTGGGCGATGACGCGGAGCTGCATTTCCGCAACGTGCGCGGGGTGATCGGCGGGTTCCGCACCCCGATCTATGAGAAGGGCATCGGCGTGCCGGGCTGCCACGTGCACTTCGTCGACGATGAGCGCAGCGCCGGCGGGCATGTGCTGGATTACACGGTGCGCGAGGCGACGATCGAGCTGTGCCCTGGCACCGACCTGGATCTGCGCCTGCCGCTGACCGCCGAGTTCGCCCGTGGCAATCTGGCCCCGGATGACCTGGACGAGCAGATCCATTCCACCGAGGTCAAAGAATAAAGGGCTAGTAGCGCGGGGGCCGGCGCAGAATCTGTTCGACGCGCTTCGCCCGGCCCACGTGCGGGAAGTAGACGGGACGGTCGAAGCCGTAGATCGCCACGGAAATGCCGCCTTTGTGGCGCCGCACGGAGTGGATCTGGCCCAGCGGGATCGAATCGACGCGCGGCCGCAGTTCCCCGGAACGCGCAAGGATCCGCTTATTCGTCACGACGAAGCGTTGCCTGCGCGAGCGAATCAGCGGCAGTACGAAGCGCCACACCCCCAGCGCCGCCCACACAAGAACCACGGCGTTGCGCAGCTGCACGTTAACGTATGTCCCCGGCTGGTCCATGAACCCGATGACGATCCACGCCACCCCCGTGATCAGCAGCAATTCCAGAAACGGGAACACCAGGGTGCCTAGCGGCGCGCACATGTCGGCGCGCGCGTATTCGCCTCTTCCTAGTTGAAACCGTGCCATGGGCCGTTATTGTACCGTCCGCAGGTGTGTGACGTCGCCGGCGGAGTAGGCGGTGCCGTCGACGATGATTTCGCCGCGCTCGCTCACCCCGTCGGCGCGCCCGGTGATCTCCCCGCCCGGCGCGTCCAGGCGCACCTCTTGGCCGATGGTCACGCAGGCTGCGCGGTAGTCGTCGAGAAGCTGCGCGTCCCCGGCTTTCCATTGTGCTTGTCGACGATCGAACGCGCCCAATAGCTTCTCCACCACCGCGGTGGGGTCTGCCTCCATGCCTTCCAGTGCTAAGGAGGTGGCGTGTGGGACGGGGAGCTGGTCGGCGGTGAGGCTGACGTTGATGCCGATGCCCACGACCACCCGCGGCGCCTCATTGAAGTCGGCCTGGGCGAGGATGCCGGCCAGCTTCTTCTCCCCCACCAGCACGTCATTGGGCCACTTCAGCTGGGTGCCGGTAATCGCGTCGCAGGCGGCCAGGCCCATCGCCAAGGGCAGCAGGCCGAGGCGGTCGACGGGGGGCTCGTCGATAAGCACCGACAGCGCAATGGACGCCCCTTCCGGTGAGGACCACTGTCGCCCCAAGCGCCCCCGGCCGGCGGTTTGGGTGCCGGCGATCAGCACGGTGCCGGGGGTGCCGTGGGCGAGCAGGTCGGCGTTGGTAGAGCCGGTCGTCGGCACGTACTCAATGCTGAATCCGGTGGCCGCGCGGAGACGCTGGATGTCGATGGTCATGCCGAAAGTCTAGCGCGCCTCGCCGTGCGCATTGGTGCCGCCGGGGAGATTGACTAGGCGCACCCCTTTGGCGGCGGCGCGCGGGCCGAAGCGGTCGATGAAGCGGGCGGAGCGCTGACCCGAGGCGCAGTACACAAGCACGGTGTCGTCCAGCCCGGCCGGCGGAGAATCCTTGTCCCAGCGCGACGCCGGATAGTGCAGCGTCGGCGACTGCGCGGGCAGGTCGCGGGCGGCTTTCTCTTCGGGCTCGCGCACGTCGAGTAGCTGCCAGCCCTCGGCCAGGGCGGTGCGCAAGGTGTCGGCGCCTTCTGGTTCCGGCAACGCCGTTGCGAGCGCCCGGGCGGGGTCGACGGCGACGGTGAAGCTGGTCACGCTGGAGGTGAGCGCGTCGTAGGTGAGCAGGCGGCCCACCTGCTGGGAGGCCGGTTCCAGCCCCGCAATATATTTAACGGTCTCGGTGGCCATGAGGCTGCCCATCACACTTGTGGTCACGCCGAGGACGCCGGCGGTGGCGCAGTCGGGGGCGTCGGCCGGGTCGGGCGCGTCGGGATAGAGGTCGCGCAGCCCCACCCCGCGCTCGCCGGCCCCGGAGCGCCACACGGCCAGCTGCCCGCCGTAGCGCAGCACGGTCCCCCAGACCAGGGGCGTGGCGGTGATTTCGGCGGCGTCGGCGGACAGGTATTTGGTGGCGAAGGTATCGGACCCGTCGACGACCACGTCCACGCCCGCGAACAGTTCGATCGCGTTTCGACGATGCACCCGGCCCTCTATGGCGTGGATCGTGAGCTCGGGCTGCATCGCTTTGAGGCGACGGGCGGCCGCCTCAACTTTGAGCTGGCCCACATCTTCGGGAGTGAACAGGATTTGGCGGTGGAGGTTGGAGGAAGCGACCACGTCATCGTCGATAAGCGTGATCGTGCCGATGCCCGTGGCCACCATCGTCTGCAGAGCCGGGCAGCCGAGGCCGCCGGCGCCGATGACGAGCACGTGGGCGTCGCGGAGCTTACTTTGCCCGGTGGGGCCGAAGCCGGGCAGGAGGATCTGGCGTTCACTCATGGCTACAGCACCTGGTCGGCGTGGGTGCGGCGGGGAATGCGGCCGGCGGTGCCCACCCCGGCGTCGAGAAGCACGGGCACGGTGGCGCGCGCACAGATCAGCTCGAGGTTGTGCGGGTTCAAGATGCCCAGCCCGGTGCCGATCGGCGAGCCCAGCGGCATCACCGCGTGCACGCCCACGTTTTCCAGGTGGGTGGCCACGATCGGGTCGTTGGATGTGTAGGCCAGGACGACGAAGTCTTCGGCGACGAGCTGCTCACACGCGTCGATCAGTTCGGTGGTGTCGGGCAGCAGGGTGTGGTCGTCGGCGATCACCTCCACCTTGATCCAGTTGGTGCCCAGCGCTTCGCGGGCCAGGCGGGCGGTGATCACGGCGTCGTGGGCGGTGTGGCAGCCGGCGGTGTTCGGCAGCGGGTCGATGTTCAGGCGGCGCAGCAGCTCGAAGATCGATTCGCCGCCGGTGCTGGTGGCCGCGGTGTAGCGGCGCATCGCCACGGTGGTCAACTGGGTGCCGCTGGCGCGCAGCGATTCTTCCAGCAGCGCATGGCTGCTGGCCCCGCCGGTGCCCATGATCAGGTGGGAGTCATAGGTGCGGTCTGCGATGGTGAGCACGTTTAGCCTCCTTGGACGGCGGTGAGGATGTCGACGCGGTCCTCGTCGGCAAGCGGGCGCGACCAGTCGCTGGCGGGCACGACCTGACCGTTAACGGCCACGGCGATGCCGGTCGAGCCGCCGGTGACTTCCGCGACGAGCGTGCCGACGTCCGCCGCGTCCGTCTGGTGGATCTGTCCGTTGAGGGTGATGTTCATACTGTCTCCTTAGGTGTGTCGTAGTGGGTCGCAGGCTGAGATGTCGAAGCCGGCCGCGCCACCGGTGCCCAGCCGCGCGCCGACCTCCCCGGCCAGCGCGGACAGCAGGATGCCGTGGCGGAAATAGCCGGTGCTGATAATCAGGTTCTCGCCGACGCGCCCCAGGTAGGGCAGGTCGTCGGGCGTGCCGGGGCGGGCGCCGACGGTCGCGTCGAGTAGCTCGCAGTCCTCCAGACCAGGCACGATGCGGATGGCATCGCGCAGCAGGGCGAAGACCCCGTCGACGGCGGGCAGCGTGCGCCCGTCTTCGCGCGAGGTCGCCCCCACGGCGATGGTGCCGTCAGTGCGCGGAATGATGTACACCGGCCGATCCTCCACGAAAGCGCGCACGACCCGGCCCACCGGCGCTTCCTGGCCGTCGGGGACGCACAGCCGCAGCATGTCGCCGCGCACCGGGCGCAGCTCCAGCCGGCACGGGGCAAGCTGTGCCGCGCCCAGCCCGTTGGCCAGGTACACGGTTGCTTGCTTGACGACGATGCCCTCGCCCGCCTGCACACGCACGCAGTGGGAGCCGTCCATGACAAGCGTGTCGACGGCCACCGGAAGATGGCGTACCCCGCGGTCGAGGAGCAGGTCAAAGAGGCTGCGCGTATACATCCGCGGGTTGATCTGGTGATCGGTGGGAATCTCCACCGCCCCGGCGATGCGCGGGTGCAGGCCGGGCTCGAGGCGGCGGGCCTGGCGCACCGTCAACCGGTTTACCTCCATGCCGTGGGCGTGCTGATGCTGGGTCAAGTCGGTGAGGTGGTGGGCGTCGGCGCGGTCGGCACCCACGACGAAGGTGGGCTCGGTCCGATACCCCAGCGGGCCCGCGCCGGCGGCGGTGAGGCGGCGAATCAGGTCCGGGAAGATGCGCCCGGCCTCCACCATCAGCGGGTAGAGCGGTTCCTGCTTGTACTGCACTTCCGCGATCGGGGCGAGCATGCCGCCGGCCGCCCAGGTGGCCCCGCTGATCGGGTCCGGATCAATGATCGTCACCGCCGCGGGGTCCACGCCGGCGTCGACAAGCTCGAAGGCGGTGGTCAGGCCGATGATGCCCGCCCCGACGATCACATGTTCAGCCACGAGGCCCCATCCCCTCTACGATGCGACGCGCCACCGCCTCCGGGTCGGCCGCGCTGCCGATCTCCCGGACCACCGCCACCCCCGCAACCCCGGTGGCGGCAAGGGCGGGGACGTCGTCGACACGCACATCGCCGATCGCCACCACAGGTACCTCTGAATCCCGCACCAGCGCCGGGTAGCCCTCCACACCAAGGGGCGGGCGGCCGGAATCCTTCGTCGGGGTGGGCCGAAACGGGCCGGCACCCACATAATCAATCACACCCGCATAGGCGTTAGCGGCGCGCACCAACTCGAGCGTGCCCGTGGTCAACCCAATGATCGCCTCCGGGCCCAGCACCGCGCGCGCCAACCGCGGGTCCAGATCATCCTGCCCAATATGAACGCCATGAATATGGTGGGTGGGCATGAGCGCTGCGGCAACATCCACGCGGTCGTCGATAAGCACACGCGTGGCGGGATTCGCGGCACACACGGCATCGGCCACCGACGCCGCCAGGTCCGTCAGATCGCGCGCCGAGATCGGCTTGCTGCGCACCTGCACCACCCCTGCACCCCCACGGGCGGCGGCAGCGGCGACTTCGGCGGCGCGCGCCGGGTCCGCAGTGATGACGTAGCAGCGCAGGTCAAGGGGCGGTTTAGCGCTCATGGGCGGCCCTTTCGTCGGGGGTGGCGGTCCAGGCGCGGTCGGCCTGGGCGAAAAAGTCCAGTTCGTAGCGCGATGCGATGCGGCAAGCGCGGGCGGCCTCGTCGGCAAGCGAAGGATCAGCGGCCAGCGTGGCTTCGACCCGGTGCAGGGCCGCGGTGGTCGCCTCGGTGAAATCATCGCCGGCGTACGTGGCCAGCCAGCCGTGGTAGGGGTGGTCGGGGTGGTTGGCCTCGGCCAGGCGCACGCCGACCTCGGCGTAGAGCCAGTAGCACGGCAGCACCGCGGCCTGCCCCACCGCGGCGGGCTGGCTGTGGACGCTGGCCAGCAGGAAGTCGGTGTACGCCTGCGTGACGGTCGAGGGTTGGGCGGGCGGTTCGTCGGCAAGCCAGGTGCGTTGCATGAGTTGCTCGTCGGCGATCGCCCCGCGCGCGTCCTCCGCCCAGGCCCCGCCCAGCGCAGTGAGCGCGGCGGCGTACCTGACCAGGTAGGGGGCGTCTTGTCCCAGGTAGAAGCGGAAATCCTCGGCGGGCAGGGTGCCGTCGGCAAGGTCGCGGATGAACGGCAGCGCCAGAATATCGGTCATCCACGGCGCGGCAACCTCCCACAGGGCCTCGGTGTGCGGGCCGACGGGGGCGATCCGCGCGCGAGCCGGTTCGCTTGTCGACGACCACGTGGTGCTTGCCCGGGCCACTTCTTGCAGGCGGCGGGCCGTGTGTGAGTGGGTCGACGGGCCCGTTACCCTTGCCGATCTGCAGGGCGTCGGCGGCGCGAATGGATTCGTGGAGCCAGCGGGTGGCCCAGCGCACGGCGTCTACGGGGCCGTGTCCCCAGGCCAGGCGGGTGGCGATCGCCGAGGACAGCGAGCAGCCCGTGCCGTGTGTGTTGCGCGTGTCCACCCGCGGCACCGCGATGCGGGTAACCTCGCCAGCCGGGGTGACCACGGCATTATCGGCTTGGGGTCCCTGCAGGTGCCCGCCCTTGGCCACCACCACGGCCCCAGTGTTCGCCGCAAGGATGCGGGCCTGTTCGATGGCGGCGTCCATGGTGGTGGCGGGGTGATCGTCGATAAGCACCGCAAGTTCCGGCAGGTTCGGGGTGAGCACGTCGGCGTGTTGCGCCAGGGCAATGAGTGCGGCGGTGGCATCGTCGGCAAGCAAGTGATCGCCAAACGACGCCACCATCACCGGATCGAGGATCACCGGGCACTCGCGCGTGGCGACGAGCTCCGCGACCAGCTCCGCGATCTCCGCCGAACCCAGCATGCCGATCTTGATCGCGTCCACCGCCACGTCATCGAAGACGGCGTCCAGCTGGGAGCGCAAAAACTCCAGCGGCGGGGTGTGGATCTCGCGGACCCCGCACGTGTTCTGCGCCACCAGCGAGGTGACCACGCTATAGGGGAAGCCGCCGGCGGTGGTGATCGCCTTGATATCGGCCTGGATGCCGGCCCCTCCGGTGGGGTCGGTGCCGGCGATGGACAGAACGCGCGGAATGCTGGCGCGCGCAGGGCAATGATGCACATGTTGCATGGGACAATCCCTTCGCTAGTACTAACTAGAATCAGGTTCAACGGGTGTAATCTCAGCGCCTCGCGTTGTGCGAGGGGCACCCCGTGCCGTTAGGAAGTGACGCTAATATACGGCGTCGCCCGCGCGGGCGCTTTTCGACGAATTCTTCTGCCCCACCCCCGCACCGCACCCTAGTGATGCAAAACACACCGGCGTGGCGATGGCTTTTCACCTCAAAAGTGATTACACTCCCAAAACATGACAGTTTCCTCAAGTTTCACGGATCTCGAGAACATTGCCGACACCTCCACCACCGCCGGCAAAATCGCGGACCTGAAAAAGCGCCGCGCGGAAGCCCACCGGCCCATGGGCGCGAAAGCCATTGAGAAAGTCCACGACAAAGGCAAGCTCACCGCCCGCGAGCGCCTCGACTACCTGCTCGACGAGGGGTCCTTCGTCGAAACGGATCAGCTGGCACGCCACCGTACGCACGACTTCAACATGCAGGCCAAGCGCCCGGTGACCGACGGCATCGTCACCGGCTGGGGCACCATCGACGGCCGCGAGGTGTGCATCTTCTCCCAGGACGGCACCGTCTTCGGCGGCGCGCTCGGCGAAGTCTACGGCGAGAAGATGGTCAAGATCATGGAGCTGGCCATCACCACCGGCCGCCCGCTGATCGGCCTGTACGAAGGCGCCGGCGCGCGTATTCAGGACGGCGCGGTGTCGCTGGACTGGATCGCCCAGACCTTCTACCAGAACATCAAGGCCTCCGGGGTCGTGCCGCAGATCTCCGTGATCATGGGCGCCTGCGCCGGCGGCAACGCGTACTCGCCTGCGCTGACCGACTTCGTGGTGATGGTGGACCAGAAGTCCAAGATGTTCGTCACCGGCCCTGACGTGATCAAGACCGTCACCGGCGAAGAAATCACCCAGGAAGAGCTCGGCGGCGCGATGACGCACATGACCACCGCCGGCAACTGCCACTATGTTGCGCAGAACGACGAGGACGCCCTCGACTACGTGGCCGACCTGGTCGGCTTCCTGCCCTCCAATAACCGCGCGAAGGCACCCCTGGAGCAGCACTCCAAGGACGAGGGCGCGGTCGAGGAGAACATCACCGCCGACGACCTGGCACTGGACGAGATCATCCCCGACTCCCCCACCCAGCCCTATGACGTGCGCGAGGTCATCGAGAAGCTGACCGACGACGGCGAATACCTCGAGATCATGGAGCAGCGCGCCGAGAACGTCGTTATCGCGTTCGGCCGCATCGAGGGCCAGTCCGTCGGCTTCGTCGCCAACCAGCCCAGCGTCTACGCCGGCTGCCTGGACATCGACTCCTCGGAGAAGGCCGCCCGCTTCGTGCGCACCTGCGACGCCTTCAACATCCCGATCGTCATGCTTGTCGACGTCCCCGGCTTCCTGCCTGGTGCCGGCCAAGAATACGGCGGCATCCTTCGTCGTGGAGCGAAACTGCTCTACGCCTACGGTGAGGCGACCGTGCCGAAGATTACCGTGACCATGCGCAAGGCCTACGGCGGCGCGTACTGCGTGATGGGCTCAAAGGGCCTGGGCGCCGACGTGAACCTGGCGTGGCCGACCGCCCAGATCGCCGTCATGGGTGCCGCCGGCGCCGTCGGATTCATCTACCGCAAGGAGCTGGCCGAGGCGCGCGAGAAGGGCCTCGACGTCGACGAGCTGGCCAAGAGCTTCGAGCGCGAGTACGAGGACTTCATGCTCAACCCGTACCTCGCCGCCGAGCGCGGGCTAATCGACGCCGTGATCCTGCCTTCGGAGACCCGCGGCGTGATCGCACGCAACCTGCGCCTGTACGCGGACAAGAACGTCACCCGCCCGGCGCGCAAGCACGGCAACATCCCGCTCTAATCCCGCACAACCGGGGCGGATTCTTTGTAGGCTCTACGCATGGAGACGCCCCTAAAGTTCCCTCCGCGTGCCTGGATGCGCATCGGCTTCGCCATGTTCAGCCTGGGCTTCGGCGCGAACCTCTTCGTGCCGATGCTGCAGGTCTACCGTGAGCAGCACGGCAGCCCGGAGTCCACGCTGACCGCCATGATGGGCGTGTATGCGGTGGGCTTGATCCCGGCGCTGCTCTTTTTCGGGGCGCGGTCCGATTCGCTCGGGCGGCGCCCCATTCTGCTGCCCGGGCTGATGATCTCCGTGGTCGGGTCGGTGATCCTGGCATTGGGCGCGCTGGGGTGGTCGTGGCCGTTGTTTGTTGGGCGCATCATCATTGGTGTCGCCGTGGGGATGGGGATGGCTTCGGGCTCGGCGTGGATTAAGGAACTGTCGGCGGGCAATGCGGCGGCCGGCCCGCGCCGGGCGACGATCGCGGTGTCCGCAGGTTTCGGTCTGGGCCCCGCGTTTTCGGGCCTGGTCGCCCAGTTCGCCCCTGCCCCGGAGCTCACGCCCTACGTGGTCCACATTGTCTTAGCCTGCCTCGCCCTTATATTGGCGTGGCGGGTTCCGGAAACGCAGACCTCGGGTGAGGGGCCGCACCAAGTGTTTCCGCCGATCGTCGGCACGCGCCGGTTCTTCTGGACGATCGCCGCCTGGGCGCCCTGGACCTTCGGCGTGGCCACCACCGCCTTCACCGCCACCCCCAGCAACGTGCCTGTCGCGCTGAGCTGGCCCACCGCCTTCCTCGGCCTGCTCGCCGGCACCGGCATGGCCGCGGGCGTGCTGATCCAGCCGCTGGCCACGCGCGTCAGCGCAGGTGGTACGCGTCCGCTGGCGGTGCTGGGATTAAGCATCGCGATCCTCGGGCTCATCGTGAGCATCGCGGCAGCGCTCACGGCTTCGGCGTGGGTGATGTGGCTGGCCGCCGCGGTGATGGGCGGTTCCTACGGCATCATGATGGTCGGCGGGCTGATCGAGGCGGAGAAGATTGCGCCGCCCGGCCAGTTCGGCGCGGTCGTCGGCATCTTCTATTCGCTGGCCTATGTCGGCTTCTTCATCCCGTTCATGATCTCGCTGGCCGTGTCCGCCCTGTCCGCCACCACCGGTCTTGCCGGGCCGCACGCCTACGCGTGGGTGCTGGGCGCCGGCATCCTGGTGTGCTTGGTCTCGATCCGCCCGGTCGCGCGCGTTTCCCAGCACGGCGCTTAGCGACGATTACTCCTCCTCGCCCGCTTCCACCGTGGCCAGGGCCGCATAGATGAGGTGCTGGGAGGCCTCCGCCTCGTATTCCATCACGCGGTGTTCCTGGGAGCGCTTCAGGTGCACCGCCCGCGCCTTCTCCCCCAGCCCGTCGAGGTATTCGTCGTAAGTGACTTCGCTCCACAGCAAGTAGAGCTCGCACGAAGGCTTCTCGCGCACGGTGCGCGCCAGCGCCTTGTTCGTCACGCTGACTGAGACCACGGCTTCGTCAGTGCCTAGTGTGTTGACCAAGTTCTTCACGCCCTGCAGCGGGTCGAGCGTGACCAGCTTGGCCAGTGGCAGCGGGCGGGGCGAGTACACGGTGAACTTTTCCCCGGCGGCAAGGCACGCGGCGGGGATGGTGATCTTTTCGCGGAATTCGGCGGGTTCGGCGCCCTCGTAGATTACGCGGGTGCGCAGGGTTTCGGGTACGACGACGAAGGTGAGTTCGTAGCCGGAGTCGCTGGTGACGGTCTCTACGCGCGAGGTCTCCGTGGAGGAGAAGCGCTTCTGGCCGCCCTCAATTCCGATGGGCTTGGCCTTGGTGCCCGCCAGCACATAGCTGAATGGCGACAGCGCGCCCGTGATGTCGATGAAGCGGAAGTCAGTCCCCTTCGGGCCCTCATTCTTGGCGCGCATGTGCAGGCCCTCGGCGATCGACAGGAATCGCGTATCGACGACATCATCCCCGCTGTAGAGCACCACCTTGTAGCGGCCCACCCAGGCCTCGTCGTAAGCATCGGCTGGAAAGACCTCGTAGAGCCCGCCTTGTTCCAGCTCGGCTTCGTGCACTAGTTCCTGCTCGCCGCCCAGCGGGGCGTAGGTGAGCTCGAGGAACCATTGGCCCGCGCCGAAGATGTTGATATTCGGGGAGGTGGTGTACACCGGTTCGCGGTCCTCGGTCTCGGCGTTCGGCAGCGTGGTCACCGAAAAGTCCCACTCATACACCGGGTGTCCGGCCACGGCGACCTCGATCGGTTCCCCACCCGGCACGTGCACGGTCAGTCCCTCCACGCCGTGGGCATCCACGCTTATCGACGACCACCCCGCCCACGGCCCCACCGGATGCTCATGGGTTGCCGCAGCGCCGTCCACCGTGGTGCCCTTCGGTGCCAACAGTGTGTAGTTCAGCTGCAGGATCCCACCGGCCGGGTCAACGCTGCGTTCCCCGTCATGGAGCAGAAGGAAGGGGTAATCGTCGTTAAGCCCGCGGAACGTGACGGGGCCGTGATGCACCTCCTCGCCGTCGCGCAACGCCACGGAAATGCCGGTGAATGCGGCGGGGATCCCCACGCGCACGGGGTAGTCGTCGCCGGTGGGCGCGGGGTACGTGCGCGTCCGGGTGGAGCCGTCCGCGAATGTCTGCTCGACGGTCCAGGTCGGCTCGCTCAGGCCGTGGTCGGCGGCCAAGGTGGGTAGGACGACGTCGACGAGGTGCGTGTCGGCGTGTAGCAGCAGGTACGGGTCACGATCCAAAATTCCAGCGTCAATCACTTGGAACATCGTAGAGCAACGCGCCGGGAAGTGTTAGCCCGGCGGGTTATCGGCGCCTCGTCGTTAAGCGCGGACCCCTCCGGCGACCAGACCATTGCGGATCGCGCGGTACGTGCGCAGACCCAGCCAGAGCCACGCCACGACCGCGCAGCCGGACAGAATCGCCGGGACCGGCTGGCCCAGCAGCGCATTCGACGCTGTGGCCGCCCCGAACGCGGCCAGGTTGAGCACGACATCATAAACCGGCGCGATGAACAGCCGATTGATCACGTGCAGGCCCGCGATGATCAACCCGCAGGCGAAGGTGATGGACAAAAGAACAGTAACAAGCACCACTCAATGGTACGCGCCGGTGCGGAGCGCTGAAGCGAACCTAAGCTAGCGGAATTACGGCATTGACTCCCAGCATTGCCACGAGAGTTACTAACGGGACAACCACCGTCACAACGAAAATATCTTTATACGCCAAGCGGTGGGTCATGCCACAGACGATAAGCATGGTCAAAATTGCGCCGTTGTGCGGGAACGAGTCAAAGCTCACAGACGCCATTGCAGTAACTCGGTGCATCAGTTCAGGACTGATTTCTTGTTCAGCGGCGAGTTGCGCTAGTTGAGTACCCAAGGTTTCCATCGTAATACTGAGACCGCCTGACGACGATCCCGTAATTCCTGAGATCACCGCGGTGGACACCGTGGAAATTACTAAAGCGTTATCGCTGATCCCAAACATGGAGTTCTTCACCGTTGCAAAAACTGCCAGCGAGGCGACAACAGCGCCGTATCCAACCTCACTAGCTGTTGTGAAACACGGCAGAATCGCGTTCTTCGCGCCTTCAGACAAATCTGCGATGGACTCCCTAAAGCGTCGCGGATTCGTGGCCACAATGACAAGTACACCGACCGATAGAGCCACAACCGGCGACCACACGCCGATCACACCATCAATGGAGGTTGCCCCATACTTCTCTTCTGCAAGGTAATCCGCATCCAGTAGGTCGGCGACCACATAGACCATAAGGAAATTAGTGATGATGACCACGGCGATGGGCAACAGGCCGAGCAGGCCTTGAATCTTTACGTTTGGCTCAACAGCCGTATCTACTGTCCCCTCGGCTTTGAAAGTTTCACCACCGATGTCAGCTTCTGTCTCCCCCATCGCTGCTCCACTGTCCCGGGGGAGCTCGATGATATTGCCCTCAGCGTCAATCGGGTCGAAACGTTCGCCTTTGCGATGCAGAGCTCTCACCCTAAATTCCAGCCACGCCATCCCCAACACCAGCATGATTGCTGCTGCGACCACACCAAAGATAGGGGCCGCATACACGTTTGTGCCGAAGTAACTCGTCGGAATAGCATTGTGGATCTGCGGAGAGCCTGGCAGGGAGGCAAGCGCGAACGTGATGGTGCCAAAAGCAATCGCGGCTGGCATCAGCCGTTTAGGGATGTCGGCTTCTTGAAACAACGCTGTTGCGATGGGAACAATGGTGAAAGCCACGACCCACGCGGACACGCCGCCGTAAGTCAGCAAGGCGGTAGCGATTACCGTCGATAGCAACGCTCGTTTCGGGCCGAAAAGTGCAGTAATCCCACGTGCGAGATAGCGAGCCAATCCGGTGGATGTCATCAGGTAGCCGAAAATAGCGCCAAGAAGAAACAGTGGGAAATATTTAACAACAAAGTTCCCCAGAGCCGGCATGAAGACTTGCGTATAGGTTCCCAGCAATGGAGCACCCGACGCAAGTGCAGCGATTAATGCGGCAAGAGGAGCCACGACGACAACTGAATGACCTCTATACGCAAAAATCACGAGGAAAAGTAGGGAAACCACCACCCCTATAAATGCGATGACCACGTTGTTTACCTTCCATTTTCATTTATTACTTCTTGATTTGTCACACTGTTCTAGACCTTTTACGCAGATCCACACTTTCGACGAGTGCTGAATGAGTATCCTTGGGTCTATGTCCACCAGTTCTCGTCCAGGAGTATCTGCCACCAAGCAGCGGATCCTTGAATGCTCACGGGAACTCTTTAGCCAAGAGTCCTACGCAAAGGTTTCGCTCAAAGACATTGCTGTCGCCGCAGATGTCAGCGTCGCATTGATCGTGAAACACTTCGGAAGTAAAGGTGCTCTATTCGTAGAGACGCTAGATTTCTCTGTCTCCGCGCAGAACCTTTTTTCCGGTGAATTTTCTGATCTTGGCCGAACTGCCGTTGCCGAGACTTTAGATGCGCCGCATAACGCGCCTTATTCAATGGCACGAACCATTTCCATTGCTAGTGGAGATCAAGAAAGTCTCACTGCGATTGGGCAGCAGATCCGCAGCGATCTGCATACGCTGCTTGCGCAACGAATCCGCGATGAGGCACCTTTCTCGGATCCTTCTCCGGAACTTCGCGCGCATGCAGGTATTTCGTTATTGATTGGGCTTTCTTTTATGCGACGCCTCGACCCAGAGATGCTGGCATCTTTCAGCGCTGAATCCTTACTCGATTTTTACGGAGCAAAGTTTCAGCGCATTGTCGATGGTGAGCCAAATTAGTTCCGCACTTCGTTGATGATGGCGGAGAAGTCCAGCCCACCATTGCCTGCTTCGACAAACTGCTCATATTGCTGTGCAGCAATCACCCCCAGCGGAGTCTCCGTTCCTGTTTCGGCAGCGGAGTTCATCGCCAGTTTGAGGTCCTTGAGCATCAGTGCTGCGGAAAAACCTGGTCTGAACTCATTGTTCGCTGGGCTGTCCGGAACCACGCCAGGAACAGGTGCGTTGACAGACAGCGCCCAAGAGTTTCCCGTAGCATTCGAGACGACATCGAAAAAGGCTTGGTGATCCAGCCCAAGGCGCTCGCCCATGACAATGGCCTCTGCTAAAACGATCTGGTGCACGGCCAGAATCATGTTGTTACACGCCTTAACGGCCTGACCGGTGCCGACCTCGCCGCAGTGGGTGACTGAACGGCCCATCACATCTAGAAGCGGTTTTGCTCGATCAAACGCTTCAACATCACCCCCGACCATGAATGCAAGAGTCCCAGCTTTAGATCCCGTCACACCACCAGAGACAGGCGCGTCAATGAATGCAGAACCGGCTTTTTCTACCTCTTCAGCCAAGTCTCGCGCTTCTGATACAGCAATGGTGGAGCTGTCGATGACTAAACCTGGAATCTCCCCGTTTTCTCGGAGAATCTCTTCGTGGGTCTGTTTGACTAGCCCGCCGTTGGGCAACATCGTGATTAAGATGTCGGCACCTGCACTGGCATCAGCCGCAGTTGAGCAAGTAGTGATTCCAGCTTCTCGTGCTGCGACAATTGCTTGGTCCACAACGTCGAACCCGCGTACTGCATAGCCGGCATCTACTAAGTTTGCGGCCATTGGGCCGCCCATATTTCCGAGACCAACAAAAGCTACAGTCGTCATTGTCATTCCTCTCGTTATTGGCGGCCTGAGGCGTTAAAGCCCAGGCCGGGGGTTCATCTTTTAGTTCATCACAGGCATCGTGAACTGCGGACCTGCATCAGAGTCATCAGGCCAACGTGACGTCACGGTTTTAGTCTTTGTGTAGAAGCGGAAAGAATCGGGGCCGTGCTGATTGAGGTCTCCAAAACCAGATCGCTTCCAGCCGCCAAAAGTGTGGTAGGCGATCGGAACAGGAATCGCCACGTTTACACCAACCATGCCAACTTCTATATTCTTCACAAATTCACGAGCCGCCCCGCCATTCTGAGTAAAGATTGCGACGCCGTTGCCGTATTCGTGATCATTCACCAAAGTGATCGCTTCCTCGAGGGTGTCCACACGCACCATGGTCAGCACCGGGCCAAAGATTTCTTGGGTGTAGATGTCCATGTCACGGGTCGCGTGGTCAAAGAAAGTAGGACCAGAGTAGAAGCCATCGGACAGCGATTCACCGTCATAAGAAGCTTCCGACATGTCGATGTCGCGTCCATCAAGGACTAGGTCTGCACCGGCATCGATGCCACTTTGGATCAGGGAATGAACACGTTCCCTCGCCTCACCAGTGACAAGAGGGCCGTAGTCAGCTTGTGGGTCCAAGCTATGGCCAACTGTGAGTTCTTTCGCTTTCCGAGTTACTGCTTCGCGGAGTTTATCCGCGGTTTTCTGGCCAACAGGCACCGCGACGGAGAGCGCCATGCAACGCTCACCGGCAGACCCAAAAGCTGCACCGACGATGGCGTCCGCGGTGGCTTCGATATCTGCGTCTGGTAGCACGATCGCGTGGTTCTTGGCACCACCGAAACATTGAGCACGTTTCCCTGTCGATGCGCACTGTTCGTAGATGTACTGAGCAATCGGGGTCGAGCCAACAAAGCCAACTGCTTTAATTACCGGAGACTGCAATATCGCATCTACAGCTTCTTTGTCGCCGTGCACTACGTTAAAGACACCAGCTGGGCCGCCTGCTTCGAGGAACAGCTCTGCCAAGCGCACTGGCACGGAAGGATCTCGCTCCGACGGCTTAAGCACAAACGCATTTCCTGCCGCGAGTGCTGGCCCCGCCTTCCATAGCGGGATCATCGCTGGGAAATTAAACGGAGTGATCCCCGCAACCACCCCTAGAGGCTGGCGCAATGAGTAGGTATCGATGCCAGTTCCGACCTCTGTGGAGTATTCGCCTTTGAGCTGATGCGGGGCGCCCAATGAAAATTCGAGTACGTCGACACCTCGGGAGATATCCCCCTTTGCATCCGCGAAGGTCTTCCCGTGCTCTAGCGACAGGGTGCGTGCCAGCTCGTCCGCGTTATCATGGATGAGTTGGATCCACTTCATAATGATGCGAATACGCTTCTGTGGGTTATACGCAGCCCAGGCAGGTTGTGCCTTTCGGGCCGACTCAATGACTGCGTTAACATCCTCGGTATTTGCCAGACGGACTTCTGCCTGTGTCGCTCCCGTGGAGGGATTGAGCACTGCTTGGGTTTCATTGGACGTGCCTTCCCAGGATGCGCCGTCCAGGAAGTGATTAATAGTGGCCATGATGATCTCCTATCTCGGAATAAACCTCGGTTAGGTATTTCTGCAACACCCTCAGGATCGCAGTAATCCAGATCACATTGCAATGACTCCTTTGATCTAAAACACAATTCACCCCCTCCGTTTCCTAAATGAAAATTATCTACCTGCATCAGCTCCACCAGGGCAAGAACATCCTGCGGGTAAATGGCATTCACCCTGCCCACATGCGCGACACTTAACTAAGCTTTCCAGCAATCTCTTTCGCGCCCACCCGACTATCGAGGAGACAGACCAGATGAGTACTCGCAGCCACTGGGAAGCTGACATCTTGTTGAATGACGGTAGCGTTGCAACAATCCGCCCCGTCACCCCCGACGATAAGAACGAATTGGTCGCGTTCTATTCGCGAGTATCTGACCAGTCGAAGTACTTTCGTTTCTTCTCCGCTCACCCAGAGCTTTCCGACGAAGATCTTGCTGACTGGCTTGACGTCGATGGGCACGACAAGGTCACTTTGGTCGCCGAAGAAGCCGGTGACATTATCGCTGTAGCTAGCTATTCATTAATCCCTGCGCTGCTACCGTCGCGAGTAGGAGAGGTGTCTTTCCTCGTCCAAGATAAGGAACAAGGTCGCGGTGTGGGGATTCTTCTGTTGGAACACTTGGCCGAGGTGGGCCGTGAGCGTGGAATCGACAGATTTACGGCAGAAATGCTCACTCAAAATCGCCAAATGAAGTGGGTCTTCGTCTCCGCAGGTTATCAAGTGAATCCGCAGTTGGAGGATGGTTTCATCACGGTTGATTTTCCCATTGCCCCTAGTAGTTCATCCGCTCGCGAAATGGAGCGGCGCGAGCTTCGTTCAGAATCGAATTCAATCCGTCGACTAGTCACTCCGAAAGTCATTGCGGTAGCCGGTCACTCAGCATTGGCTTCAGCAGCTTTTAAAAACAATGACTTTGCAGGTAGCATTCATACGCTCCGGGGAGACAACCCCCGTGAACGATTATCGGCCTTAGAAAAAATCGCTGGGCCTGTGAACCTCGTCGTTTCTGATTATGATTCAGAGCTTTTCGACGACCTCGTCAGTGTCGCCAAAAGTAAAGGCGCCAACGGGGTGCTGTTTGCCACTGACGGCCGTTATCGAGATCTCACCCCAGCTGAATCGCGAGCTATCGTCTCCACAGTGCGTGACGCAGGGATGCGGATGCTCGGGCCGTCGTCTTTAGGGTTCATCAATACCCATCCCGGAGTACGCGTCAACCTCTCTCCTCATGTGATGCCCAGGTACGGCCGCATCGGGATTTTTGCTCAAACTGCTGGTGTGGCAACGCTCATGCTTTCACGTGCTGTTGAGCGCAAGATCGGGCTCAGCACTTTCATCTCTACTGGCCCTTTTTCCGACATCACAGTCAATGACACGTTGCAGTTCTGGAGCGTTGACGATGCCACAGATGTTTGTTTGCTCTCGATTGATTCCATCGGTAATCCGCGAAAGTTTTTCCGTATCCTGCGGCGTCTCTCAGGAGAGAAACATGTCATCATCTTCATGCCTTCGCGGGCAATGCGCTTTTCTCAGCACTACGCTGATCCATCGCTGCATACGGCCTCGCCGACTGCACTGGATGAAGTCATTCAGCATGCTGGCGCCATTGTTGTGAATCGGCGCGAGACTATGTTCGATGTTGCGCAAATCCTCGCCCGCCAGCCGGAGCCGACAAGCGATACCGTCGCTATCATTTCGAACTCTCCAGGACTAACCCAGCAGATGGAGCAGTCCGCACAGCGCTTCGGACTTCGCGGGGTCATCTACGAAGCGCTTGACGACGATTCCCTACCCGCCATCATGAATGCCGTTCACGCAGCTTTAGATGATCCGAAGATCGGGGCTGTTGTGGTGACTGCTGTCGAACTCGGTAATGCCCTTAACGAAATACACGAGGCCCTTGCGTTAACGGCTCGGGAGACCACTGTTCCTCTAGCCGCCAGCTTTGTTGGCTTTGATATCCCTACTTCTCACGCCGCTGGGACAGAAGCACGCGGAGAATTGCCCATTTATGACACCTACGCCGAAGCCCTAGAAGCTCTGTCGTTGGTGTGGAAGGCGATTGCTCGTCGACAAGCGAATGCTGCCACTGACTGTTTAGAGGGAGACGATCCTGCCCCAGCAGATCATTCCGATTCGATAGCTTCTGCGCGTGAGATCATCGAAGGCATTGTTGCTGACGCTCCCCAAGGTCGTTGGGCAACCGATGATGAATGTGCCCAAATCTTGGCGTGTTACGGCATCACGCTTCTGCCGTGGAGAGCTGCAAGCAGCATGGAGCAAGCCTGCTCAGCAGGTGAAGAGCTGGGGTGGGATGTTGTTCTGAAGTGTGTAAATCCCAAAGTCCGAGCCCGGACTGAACTCCCAGTTGTCATTCGGCACATCCGTAACGGTCGCGAGATGCAAGAGGCCTGGGAGCAATTATCGTCGACAAGCAAAGAATTGGGCTTAGGTCCAGACCCCTCCGCCCTAGACCCTGTGGTGCAGAAAAATGTTCCGTCGGGGACATCTCTGACTGTCCGCGCATTCGAAGACCGCGCGATTGGGCCTCTGATGTCAGTGGGGATCACGGGGATCGCTTCCGAAATGCTGGGGGATCTGACCTGGCGCACTCCCCCACTCACTCGTGCTCAGGCGTCAGAAATGCTGGATGGTTTGAAAGCTGCGGAGCTGCTCAATGGTTATCGCGGTGTCACCGGCGTGGACAAGGCCGCGGTATGCGACGTCCTTGTTGCTTTGAGTGCGCTTAACGACGATAACCCCGCCATTGCAGAAGTGGAACTGTCACCGCTAATCGCGGGGAGTCATCATACCGAGGTGGTTGGAGCGAAAATGCGGATTGCTCCTCTCCCAACGAACCGTGACCCGCTGGCCCGAACTATCTCTTAGGAGGAAAAGCCATGGCCCCGATCTTGTTTTGGGACGCCGCGCTCAATGAATATCACTTTGGCCCACAACACCCCATGCGGCCCAATCGTTTGAAGCACGCGATGGCGCTAATCCACCATTTTGGTATCGATCAGTCTGTGGAGATGCGTAGCCATGGTGTCGTTGATCCTGAGCTGGTGGCGGCTGTGCACTCTAGGGAATACATGGATGCGCTGCAGCGCAATGAGGTGGCGCTAGATTTTGGGATTGGCACTGTAGACCATCCACTACGCCCTGATTTGGCCGCCACATCCGCGCTTATTTCTTCCACCACCGTGGAAGCAGCCCGCCTGGTCTGGGAGGGCGAGACCCATCGAGCCGTAAATTTGGCTGGCGGGCACCACCATGCTTTTCCATCTCAACAATCAGGGTTTTGTGTCTTCAATGATGCAGCGATTGCCATCACTTGGTTACTCGAGCAGGGCGCGAAGCGCGTTGCATATGTCGATTTTGATGCGCACCACGGCGATGGAGTGGAGGCGATTTTTTGGGACGACCCCCGCGTCCTTACCATTTCCGTCCATGAGTCCGGCATCTATCTTTTCCCTAATACTGGATTTGCTCATGAGATTGGTGGCCCAAACGCCCTGGGAACAGCAGTGAATGTGGCCTTACCACCTGAGGTCACAGACGTAGAGTGGCTGGATGCAATACACGGAATTGTGCCTCAGGTTTTGCGGAGTTTTAAACCTGAGATAGTCATTAGCCAGCACGGTTCCGATCCCCACGCCCGAGACCCGCTAAGCCACCTGAATATCTCCGTCGATGCGGAAAAGGTTGCGTTAGATTCGCTTGCACGTTGGGTTGATAAGTACGGTTCAGGTAAATGGGTAGCCTTGGGCGGCGGCGGATATGATCCAGATTCCGTTGCTAGGATTTGGACACAAGTAGTGGCAACTGTCGCTGATATTGATCTCGGCCTTTCAGAACGTATGCCCGACGATTGGGACGACACCATCGGTGTAGCGGGGTCATCCACATTTGGCGACGCCGGTGCCGACGCTTCACTTGCGAACTACCAAGCCGGGAAGATGACAGTTACGGCCCCCGACATAGCGCTACAAGCTACATCGAAGGCCGTTTTCCCCTATTGGGGTTTAAATCCCTATGGGTAGGATTTAACGCGGTGGCATCCGCAATGCACCGTCGAGGCGGATCGTTTCACCGTTGAGATAGGTGTTTTCAGCAATCGCCTCAACGAGCTGCGCGAACTCCGCTGGCCGCGCCATTCGCTTAGGGAAAATCACGTTGGCCTCGAGCTCCGTCCGGTATTCTTCGCTGATCCCAGCCATCATGGGCGTTTCGACGATGCCAGGGGCCACAGCATTCACCCGGATACCCAAACTGCCCAAGTCGCGAGCGGCCGTAATGGTCAGCGAATGAATCGCTCCCTTCGATGCCGCATATGCCGATTGGCCTACTTGGCCTTCAAATGCAGCCACCGACGCAGTCATGACAACGAGACCGCGCTCGCCACTGTCGAGTGGCTCGAGCTGGGCCATGTGCCCCGCCGCTTCCGTGAGGACATGGAAAGTACCCATCACGTTGACATTCATGGTGGTGGCAAACACATCCGGCGAGTGTGTTCCCTTTCTGCCGACAATACGCATCGAAGGGCAAATTCCTGCGCATGCAACGACGATGCGCAACTCTCCAAGCTCTGCTGCTTCTGCGACTGCCTCCGCTACTTGGCCCGAATCGGTGACGTCGACCGCGCGGTAGGTGATCCCTTCCTCAGCAGTACCTTCCTCCCGGGCTCGATCGATGCTGCCCTGCAGATCAAAAACGACGACGGTAGCTCCACGGTTCTTCAATGCGGTAGCTGTAGCAGCGCCGAGGCCTGAGGCTCCGCCTGTCACGATGGCAACTGGGTTTGTTTCAAAAAGTGTCATAACGATGTCCTTCAAATATGTGCAAGTTAATTAAGTACAAATGTCACGTGGGCGCAGTCGTTTAAACGAATGCAGATTGACCGGTAACGGCACGACCAACGATGAGCGAATTAACCTCATAAGTTCCCTCATAGGTAAACAGCACTTCCGCATCCGCCATGAGTTTGGACGCCTCAAAGTCTGTAAGAATGCCATTTCCACCGAGAACACCGCGGCCTGCAGCCGCAGACTCTCGCGCCAGTCTGGTTGTTGTCGATTTTGCCAAAGCGGCGTGCACCATCTCCATACGGCCTTCTTCCTGCAGACGCGCGATCTGGCACATGAGGCCGAGAGATGCTGTCGCGTTACCCAAGATGCGTGAAAGAGGTTCCTGCACTAGTTGGAATTTCGCAATCTTGCGGCCAAACTGGTCTCGAGTGACCGCGTAGGCACGTGCCGCATCGAAAATGGCAAGCTGAACGCCAGCACCCTGCCAACCCACCCAGGCCCGAGAATTCTTCAGAAAAAGGTTTGTGGCTTTGAACGATGCTGCGCCAGGAATCAGGCTGTCTTCTGGGATGAGCACATTGTCGAAGATGAGGTTAGCGTTTTGCATAATACGCAGGCCCATCTTGCGGCTGATTTTCTCCTTGGTTACACCCTCGCGATCCAGCTCGACTAAGAAGCCTTTGATTTCGTTGTCTTCGACATCGCGAGCAAAAAGAATGCAGAAATCTGCGAAGGTACCCGCGCCGATCCAGCGTTTATCGCCATTAATGACCCATCCATCAGGAGTCTTTTCAGCGGTGGTAGAAAGTCCTCCCGCGATGTCGGAACCGTGGTCTGCCTCTGTGAGGCCGAAGCAGCCGACCTTGGTGAAATTGCTCAGGCCGTCGAGCCACGTGTCTTTTTGCTTTTGAGACCCCAACTCATGGATAAGCTCGACGATTAACTCATTGTGGATACCCACGAGGGCAGAAAGTGACACGTCGGCGCGCGTGACCTCCGCGTACACCAGACCATTAAAAAGTTTTGTATGCCCTGACAAGGCAATGTTGCCCAGGCCGTGTTCCGCCAGTTTCGGCAGGAGGTCAAAGGGAAGCTCTTCACGGTCCCAATACTCACCAACATGGGGTCGAATTTCGGTCCGCAGAAATTCACGAACCTCGAGAAATTCCTCCCTCTCAACTGGATCGAGCTGATCGACCATCTCAAGAATGTCCGCGTTTGGGAAGGTGATGTCGCTCAGTATGTCTTGGTTGGTCATCTGTGGGGTAATCATAGACGCGCCTTTCTCAGCTATTCCTTGCTCGCGATCTCTGCACCGCAGCACCTGTACGATTTAATGACCAAGTGTACTGCTCGTGACCTAGAACACAATAGGTTTCGCCAAAAGTTAAGCGCTAGAATGCCATTCACCCCCTTCCCATCCCCACGGAGACCCCATGCTTACCCCGCGACAAGAATCACTACTACTCAAAATCCGCTCCGACTTCCTTGAGCATGGCTTCTCCGGCTTCACTATCGACGGCGCAACGCGCACCTACCGCTGCTCTAAAGCCACCCTGTATGCGCTTGGCGCAACGCGCGACGATGTCGTAAAACGTGCGATCGTGTCATATTTTCGCGAAATCACTCAGCACACCGATGAGGCGCTTGCCTCCGGGACGGGACCAACAGATGCGATCAGACGATACTTTGACGCTATTGCACAATCCACGGCCATCGCCTCCGCCACCTTCTGGCGCGACATGGCTGCTGAGGAAGTTTCACGCGAAATCTACTCCACTAACACGCAGGCCGCGGCAGTTAAATTGGCTCGCACGATTGAGGTTGGCGTTCGTGAAGGAGAGTTCCGCGGCCTTGACCCCCAGTTCACCGCCTCCATGGTCAGCACGGCTCTCGAAGCAATTCAACAGCAACGGACCCCAGCCTCAACCCCTACCCCCGAGGCGTACAGAGAGCTCGGAAAGATGCTCCTAACTGGCATTTCCCTTCCTCCAATCCAGCCTTAGTAGAACGGCATTCACCCCAGCGGTGCCCGAACTTTCCCAAGATGCTCGCATTTTCACCGTCACTCCATTTAGCATCGAACCCACAATGAGATACACATCACACTCTTTTCGAGATGGGTCTCAAGCCACTAGAAAAGTCACGCCCACGACTATGGAGGACCACAATGAGCACACAAAGTTCGGGAATTACCTATGACCTCCCCACAGCAAACACCACCAAATTCCAGGAAGCCCGCCAGTTCCTGGTCGAGCACAGCGATGACTACGACACCGCCAAGGCTGAATTCGAATGGCCTCGTTTCGACACGTTCAACTGGGCCTTAGAATGGTTTGACTATCTGGGCGCCTCACCTGAATCACGTGACCGCGAGGCTTTGGTAATTAGCGAAGTCGATGGAACTCGTACCTCGCGGACCTTTGCCGAGATGTCACGTCGATCCGCTCAGTTGGCAAACTGGTTGGAAAGCATCGGAGTTCAGCGCGGCCAGCGTGTCATGCTCATGCTGAACAACCAAGTTGAGCTTTGGGAATCCATGCTGGCCTGTATTAAGGGCGGATTTGTGTTGAATCCAGCAACAGCAATGCTCGGCGAGGAGGATCTACAAGACCGTACCTCACGTGCAGAGATTTCTTGGGTCATTGCTAACTCCGAGGATGCCGCCAAGTTTGATGGCGTCACCGGTGATTTCACCGTTATCCAAATCGACGAGCACGGCACTCCCGCGCAAAGCGCACACCCTACCCAGTACTATTCTGACTCCTTCGATGCCGACGAGGTCTACGTAGCGAAACAGGAAACTCAGGCAGATGAGACGCTGCTCATGTACTTCACATCGGGCACCACTTCACGCGCCAAATTGGTCGTGCATACGCATACTTCATATCCAGTAGGCCATCTGACCACCATGTACTGGATCGGGCTTAACGCGGATGATGTTCACCTGAATGTGGCGGCTCCAGGCTGGGCGAAGCACGCGTGGTCGAACTTCTTTGCACCGTGGATTGCTTGGGCCACAATCTTTGTGTACAACTACTCGCGTTTCGTTGCCACCGATTTGATGGACAATATGGAGCGAGAAGGCGTGACAAGCTTTTGCGCGCCGCCAACCGTGTGGCGCATGTTGGCTCGTGCAGATCTCGACCACATCAAGACTCCACCCACGAAGATTCTTTCCGCGGGCGAGCCGCTTAACCCAGAAATGATTGCGCTGGTGGAAAAGCATTGGGGAACGACGGTTCGCGACGGGTACGGCCAGACTGAACTGACCTTGGCAATCGCCAACACCCCTGGCCAAGAGGTGAAGCCAGGTGCTGTCGGTCGAGCCTTACCGGGCCAGAACATTGTTCTGATCGATCCAGTCACAGAACAGCCAGCGGCCGAGGGAGAAATCTGCCTGAAGCTAGACAACAATCCAGTGGGCCTCACTCCTGGCTACTACCGGGAGGACGAGAAGAACGCAGAGACGTTCCGCGACGGCCTCTATCACACCGGCGATATCGCCTCAATGGATGAAGAAGGCTATATCACTTACGTAGGACGCAACGACGATGTGTTCAAGGCCTCCGATTATCGGCTGTCCCCATTCGAGTTGGAGTCTGCTGTCATCGAGCACCCTCATGTCGCTGAGGTGGCGGTGGTCCCATCACCAGACCCAGTACGCCTTGCTGTTCCCAAAGCCTACGTTGCCCTAGTAGCAGGGGTAGAGCCATCGGATGAAGTAGCGGAAGATATCCTGCGCCATTGCCGCAACGCCTTGGCACCGTATAAGCGCATCCGCCGCCTGGAGTTTTACGAGCTGCCGAAGACAATCTCGGGCAAAATCCGTCGTGTTGATCTGCGCAAACGCGAGCAGGAGATTCACGCAGCCGACGAGGGCGCCACCAAGGCAGAAAATGAATACGCAGACACTGATTTTCCATCCCTGAAGGGTTAGTAGCCCCGTGATAGAGAGGTTGCATGGCTCCTAGCTGTGCAACCTCTTCTGCATTTTCTTAGAAAGGTTCCTTATGAATGACACAATTCTCCGGGGGAAGACGGTCGTTAGCATCGCCCCCAATTTGCCTGGCCCCGCAGCAGCACGTGAGCTTCGTATGCTCGGCGCACGCGTCATCAAGGTTGAATCCCCTGCCGGTGATCCGATGCAGTCTTACAGTCCGGAGTTTTATCAGTGGCTCAACGAGGGGCAGGAGATTATCACTATCGATTTGCGTGCCGGTCTCGGCCGCCTGCATCAGCTTCTCGACGATGCGGACGTTCTTATTACCTCATCACGCACCGACTCATTGAAAAGGCTCGGGCTCAGCCCTGACGAGGTTCATGCTAGGCATCAGCACATAGGTTATGTGGCTATCGTAGGCCACAATGGCGACGAGGCAAATATTCCGGGACATGACCTGACATATCAGGCGGAAGCTTCAGCATTGGTCCCAGGCGTACTTCCCCGGCAGCTCGTAGCTGATTTCGCGGGTGCTCAACGAGCCACTTCCTTTGCTCTTGCGGCGATTTATCACAACGCTCACACCGGACAGGGCTCCTTCTTCGAAGTCTCTCTGGCAGAGCGCGCTGCGTGGACAAATACCGCATACCGATTTGGTCTGACTGGTCCCTCCGGGATACTCGGCGGCAACTCGGCTTACTACGGCATGTATCAAGCAGCAGACAGCACGTGGATCGCCGTCGCCTGCCTAGAGCCGAAGTTTTCAACGGCCCTACGCGAGCACGTAGGCATTTCACCCACCGCGTCCGAGGCCGAACAAAAACAGAGCCTCGCAGACTTCTTTGCCGCTCATCCAGGTTCTTATTGGGATCATTGGGCCCTGAATCATGATCTCCCCATCGTCGCACTTCGGTGATGTTGAATCATCCAGTCGACAACAGCCCGTTGCTGTGAAGACTTATTAGATCTTCACGGCAGCGGGCTATTCGTCGTTAAGCGATTACTGATCACGGAAATCAGGGGTTCGCTTTTCCGCAAAGGCCGTCATGCCCTCCTTCTGATCCGCGGAGGCGAACACAGAGTGGAAGACCCGGCGCTCGTACATCACGCCTTGCTGGAGAGTCGTATCAAACGCTGCGTTGACAACTTCTTTATTCATCTGCAGTGCTACACGAGATTTTGAGGCTATCGTCTCAGCAACCTTGGTCACTTCGTTGAGGAGGTCTCCTGCTGGCACAACGCGCGAGACGAGGCCGGCTCTTTCAGCTTCCTCGGCACCCATGTGTCGTCCCGTAAGACACATTTCCATGGCTTTCGCTTTACCGACGGCGCGAGTCAACCGCTGGGATCCTCCCATGCCTGGGAGCACGCCAAGGTTTACTTCGGGTTGGCCAAACTTCGCTGTATCGGAAGCAATGATGAAGTCGCACATCATAGCCAGCTCACACCCACCGCCTAGAGCAAAGCCTGACACGGCAGCGATGACGGGAATTCGGACCCGAGTTAAACCGTCCCACCCGGCGAACCAGTCCGCGTTGTACATTTCGGTGGCGGTCTTGTTGGCCATTTCTTTGATATCGGCGCCTGCAGCGAATGCTTTTTCAGATCCGGTGATGACGATGCATTTCACGTCTGGATCGTTGTCATAGGATTGTGCTGCGTCGACGACTTCGCGCATTGTTTGATCATTGAGCGCGTTGAGTGCTTTCGGGCGGTTAAGGGTGATGTACCCGACGTTGTTGCGTGTTTCTAGAAGGATGTTCTCAGGCATGGTTTCTCCTTTTATGAGTTAATGCGCGTTTGGAAGTCGCGCAGGTGAGGGTCAGTAAGTTGAACCGTCACGGTTTTGTTGCCACCGTTAGATTGGCTGAGCCACCCTCTCAGGTGACTCGGTGATTGTAGCGTGCCCGGCCCAGTAGGTCTCCTCGTGCTCCGCGGGTGGGACCATCCCGAGGGTGGAGTGCAGTCGACGGGTGTTGTACCACTGCACCCACGACATGGTCGCCAGCTCCACGTCCACGATCGACTCCAAGCGCTCCGGGGTGAAGATCCGGGAGCCGATGCACTCGGTCTTGTACAGCCCGTTGATCGATTCCATCA
>NZ_KB892448.1 GCF_000373805.1 Corynebacterium pilosum DSM 20521 = CIP 103422
GCTGGCAAAAAGTAAACAACCATAAACAAATATGATTCATCTACCAAATTGAATGCACATTAAATATGCACACCCATGCTGCACCGAAAAAATCTAAACACACCACAACCACGGAAGCTGTAGCATGACCGGCACACACCAACAACAACCACTCAAGGCCACTGCAAGCACACAGGCACACACACCAACACACAAACAAAAAAGTACATTGGCACACTATCGAGTTCTCACACAACATTCGCACACCCGATTGGATCTTTTCACTAAGATCTTCTCTGAGCGGCTGGACTTCTTAACTTAGCTGACTTGTTCATTCTGTGTCAACTTCGTGTTTACGTCCGTGTCGCCGGATCACCTTCGCGGTCTCCCTGGCGACGTGAATTAATCTACACACTAAGATCATCATTGCAAAATCTGCAGGTCAGAATGGAAAACCGCGGCCTGTTAAAGGCCGCGGTTAAACGTTGGGGTCTGCTGTAGGTGGACTTAACCGTTTACCTTCACACCAGCGAAGTTCTTCTTGCCTCGACGCAAGACAAGCCATGTGCCGTGGAGGAGATCTTCGGCTTCCGGGGTCCACTCCTCCGACTCAATGCGCTGGTTATTTACGTAAGCGCCACCCTCCTTCACAGCGCGGCGCGCGTTTCCTCGGGAATCAACTAGGCCGGATCCCACGAGAAGGTCGATGATCGTGCGATCATCGCCGGGGTTGACCTCGAGAACCTCGGTCTCCGAAACCGCAGAAGCCAGTGTTTTTTCGTCGAGGTCAGCAAGTTCGGCTCGACCGAACAATGCCTGAGAGGCAAGTTCGACAGCCTTGGTGGCCTCAGGCCCGTGCACCAAATCAGTCATTTCGCGAGCAAGTCGCTTCTGCGCCTCACGCTTGAATGGCCGTTCGGCCACCTCGACTTCGAGTACTTCCAACTCTTCCTTGGTCAGGAAGGTAAACCAGCGCAAGTAGCGGATCACATCAGCATCCGCGGCATTGATGAAGTACTGGTACCAGGTGTACGGGCTGGTCATTTCAGGGTCGAGCCATAGTGAACCGCCGCCAGTGGACTTACCAAATTTCTTTCCCTCGGAGTCCGTCACCAACGGAACAGTTAGTGCGTGGACCTGTTCCTGGTCCATCCGGCGGTTAAGGTCAACACCTGCAACCAGGTTGCCCCACTGGTCGCCGCCGCCAACCTGCAGAACGCAGTCGTACTTGCGTCGAAGCTGGACGTAATCATTGGCTTGGAGAAGCATGTAGGAGAACTCAGTGTATGAAATGCCATCGTTTTCTAGGCGACGCTTGACAGTGTCACGTGCCAGCATGGTCGACAGCGGGAAGTGCTTGCCGATGTCACGCAGAAAAGAGATGACCGTAAGGTCCTTCGTCCAATCGTTGTTGTTCACCAGCTGTGCTGCATTCTCGCCTTCAAAAGAGACGAAACGCTGCAGCTGACCAGAAATTCGCTCGGCCCACTCCCCTACTGTGTCCGCAGAGTTCATCGAGCGCTCACCAACATCACGAGGGTCACCGATCATGCCAGTCGCACCACCGGCTAGCACTAGTGGCCGGTGTCCGGCTTCCTGAAAACGGCGCAACATGAGCAGCGGGACCAAGTGCCCGGCGTGCAGCGAAGGACCAGTGGGGTCAAACCCGCAGTAAAGGGTGATTGGCTGGGTGGTCGCTTCACGCAACTGGTCCAAATCTGTGGACTGGTTGATCAAACCGCGCCAGGAAAGTTCGTCAATGATATTTACTGGTGCGTCCGTAGTGGTAGACACGAAAAACTCCTCAGAAAGATGAATTGATAAATTGATAAATCGTCGCGGGCTGCAAGAACGCCGCGCGGCAGATTAGGAAGCGGTTGAGTTCCACTCCTGGGCTTCGTCGATAAGCAGGACCGGAATGCCATCGTCGATCCGATAGGCCAGATTCAACCTTTCATTGACCAAGAGCTGTTCATCTTCCAGATAGGTCAAAGGGCCGTTGTCCTTTGGGCACGCCAATACCTCGAGCAATTTCGGATCCAAAGTCATGGTTCCTCAGTGTACCCGCTACCTGACGGCGGTTCGTCGTTAAGACCCGGCAGGTTGCCAAACTTTGAACGCAACATCCGTGCATGGGAGTTCAACTCGCGCACATTATTATCCAAAATGGCCTGTTTAATGTTGTCTGAGGCTTTGGTTAGCGTGACAAGCGAATCGACGACGCCTTCGACGGCGGCAGGTAACTCCAAGTTTGGAGCATCAAGATATGTTTCAATCACCTGCGGCAGATAAATCTCCACAATGTTCCACATGTTCTGCTGATGCTCGGGTGACGTCTCAAGATCATCCCACTCTGCAAGAACAAACCGCACACTTTGATCCAGCGTACGTGCTTGAGTCATCACTTCACTGGGGGGCCGCGCTGCACGAAGTTTGTCCACTGACAGACGTAAGGTTCTCTGTAACTTGAGCGGAGTCGGCTCTGGTCGCGGGGTCGGTAAAGCCTTAGGCTTTGCCTCTGGGGTAAGCGAAACACCCGCGCCCCAGGCCGCCAACGCAGCCACACCCCACAACGCGCCTAAGCCAAAAGTCAAGTGTCCTAGGACCACTGCCGCCGCTGCCCCTAATCCGACGAGGTTCTTGCGTGAAGTGAGGAAATTTGTGGAAATGCCCGTCTCATCAGGGCGTTTTTTACTGGTAGGCACGAATCTCCTTAAATACTTGTGGCAGATCACCGTCGATAGCATTGAAGACCTTGCCCCCAGTGAGATCCGCTAGCCAGGTCATTTCCTCCTCACTAGCTTCCCCGTAGAGGATCACAAAGACTGGGATTTCCTTCGTTTCCTCTGGCAAAGTCGCATACTCCGCTTCGAATCGGTAGTAATCGGGGCCCTCCGTGACGGCGCCGTCGCTGAGCAAAACAATAGATGGAATGCCACTTTCAGTATCGGCTTCCCGCAAGGCTGCTAGCAACGTGGAATACAGCGGAGTCATGCCTTCCGCCTCGAGGCCCTCTGCATAATTGGATAGCTCAGCAATCGCTTGCGGATCGCCCCGGTTGATGACCTGTGTCATAGGCTCCACCGTCGGGTCGAAAGGCCAGATAGTTACTTTCTCATTGTCCCGCAGAGAAACATCGCCAGTGACAGTGAATGACTCACCGCTGATCAGCCCGTCCATGATGGCCTTAAGACTTGCCATCCTCATGCCTTCCATTGAACCCGATGTGTCCAGCACATACGTTGTGCTGCCGGGGTTCCGGTACTCATTGTTATAAGCATCCAGAAGCGTATCGACGACAAGTTGGTCACCAGGAAACGCCAGCTCAATGACTCCTTGCCGGGATAGCTCTTCCGGCACGCTGTCCACACGCTCCACAGGGCGACGATAGGTCTGGGCAATCTCCTCCTGGTGATTCAGCAACCATTCTGTTAATGCTGCGACCTTCTCTCCCGCCTGCTCCGTCGCGGGTTGCGCGAGAGTGGATAGTGGGTAATCTGCGGAAATCACACCATCACGGGGAATTACCACCGTAATGGGGTGGCCTTCGTCGCGAAGCTGGTAGAGCGTGGACTCGTAGTTGATGATCGCGTCGAGCTTGCCAGGATTGTCTACAAACGTTCCTGCGAGCCACCCTGAGGAACCGGACACCAAGTCTTGGGCTTGATACAGCTTCTTCATCGGCTCGTGGATCTTGTGGATATCTTCTCTCGTCAGAGCCTGCCCGGTATCGGCAAATGATGTGGAAACAGACACAAGTGCGGAAAAGCCGGAGTTCGATGCTGTTGGGTCCGTCATCCCGAAGGTGAACTCATTGTTTGCTGCTGCTTCGGCAAACTCAGCCCATGTCGGTTGTTCTGTATCCCAGCCAAGGCGCTTCGCTGATTCTGTCCAGACACCGAAGGCTACAGGGCTGGTTGCAATCTTTGTCTCGTCGGCAAGCTTGTCCTGCGCGCCGATAAGGTCTACGTAACGATTAGTAGCAAACCAGGTCGCGTCAACGGTGCCGTCGTACCCGCCCTGCTTGAGCATCTGGGAATTTTCCAGCGTTCCTGTGGGAGATCGGAGAATGATGGGAAATCCGAGATCCTCCGAAGCCTGATTCACCAGTGGCTCGAGGTCTTGGAGCTCGGTGGCAGCAACAATGGTCAACGGTTCGTCGTCGAAGTTCTTGCCTCTCGAGAAAATGCCAGAATCTGGGGCTTCGCCGGCACAACCCACCAATCCAATTCCTGCAAGTAGTGCAACTAGGGCCAACCACACGCGGTTCATTAGTGTTCCTCCACTTCCTGTGGTGGCGTCGAATACGCATTGCCAACTTCTCTAATCAACTCTTCCAAGCGCTCATAGGACGGAGGGTCAACTGTGGCGAGGTACGTTTCTGGTGGAGTGAGTTCGTGTTCAGCCATCACTTCTTCAAATGCCGGAGAGTTATTCGGCCTAAACCCATGGCGTGCCGCCAATTCTTGCAGCGCAGAATCTTCTGCTAGCAGCCGCGCGATCTCCTCCCCCTCCTCGGTCAGGCCTACAACACCATGCTTGGCCTGCACCGTTGGGTAAAGATAAAGCAGGACATTGTCGTCACCAATCCGAGAATTGGGTTTCATCTGCTCGCCCAAGTATTGGGCTTCGTAGACCAAGACCATTGGCGCGGCCCCCATGCCTTGACTGAGGTAATCGGCGAATGGCCCTGCAGAGCTTGACGCTGTGTACCCCTGGCCGGTGAAGAAAGGAGTGATCTGATCTGCCAGGAAAGCAGGGTCTTCGGCCTGCTCCGGGTACATGTCAGATAGCACCCAGGCGAGAATGGAGAGATACATCGCGGCCGAATTTGATGTACGAATGTCTGTCGTAGAAATCTGGACGGTCCGGGGAGAAGGAAACTCATCTCCCAGATCGCGCCACCGCGTCTCACTTTGCGCAAGCTCCATGAGACCCTGCACGTCGAGGACCTTGTTCGGCCCGTCTTCGCGGATCAGCCCCTGGCGCGTCAAGATGTCGACGATCGGCTGGAAAGTAGCCACCACCATTGGAGAATAGAACGGGTAGGTTGCGCCGTCCGAGGAAAATACACGCTCCACTTTCTCTGTTGCCGGCTCAGATGAAGGAGAAACAAAGTCTTGCCCTGACATATCCATGGTTTCTGCAATTTCGCGCGAACCAGCTGTGCGGACGTTGACTTCATAGCCCAGCTTTTTGAAGCGCTTCTTCACATCTTCGTCCTCGAAGAACGGGCGCTTCTCTGAACCGATGACTCCGCTTACCTGCGTTGTGGACGATCCAGCGAAAGGGTTCAGCGCGCCGAGATTAATATTCGGCATTCCGAAGCGTCCGACCACCACTGCAGCTATCGCAACAATGATAAGAAAAACGCCAAGGCCAACCGATCGTGAGCGACCGGAGCCCTTGGCGTTTGAACCAGCATCCATAATCTCACTTTAAGTGACTGGAGTCTCGTTCGCAGCGCAACTCAGTTTACGCAGAACGTACTGGCTGCTTTGCCCATGCGCGGTAGGAGGCGTTCGCTTCCTCTACCCTGTCGCGTTGTTCCTCGACTCGTGGACGAGCCGTTCCGCCACGAGTGTCACGTGATGCCACAGCACCGTCAATGGTGAGAACTTCCCGGACCTCTGGAGTGAGTCGCTCATCCACGCTGGCGAGTTCTTCGTCGGTCAGATCCACCAAGTCGACGCCACGCTGTTCAGCGATGCGGACGCACGCGCCCGATGCCTCGTGAGCTTCGCGGAATGGAACACCTTGGCGCACCATCCACTCGGCCAAATCAGTCGCCAGCGTGTACCCCTGAGGTGCAAGCTCCCGCATCCGATCTTCGTGGAAGACCAACGTAGCTGTTAGCCCAGTCATAGCAGGCAGAAGCAGCTTCAGTTGAGAAATCGAATCGACCAACGGCTCTTTATCTTCCTGCAGGTCACGGTTGTACGCCAGCGGCTGAGCCTTCAACGTTGCCATCAGGCCGGCAAGGTTGCCGATCAAACGGCCAGACTTTCCACGGGTCAGCTCCGCGACATCCGGGTTCTTTTTCTGTGGCATGATCGACGAACCGGTCGACCACTCGTCGTGAAGCGTGATGTACCCAAACTCCGGAGTCGACCACGCAATGATCTCCTCCGCGAAACGCGAGAGGTCGATGCCGATCTGTGCCAACACAAACGCCGCCTCAGAGGCGAAGTCGCGGCTGGCGGTGCCGTCGAGGGAATTGTCGGTCGCGGAATCAAAGCCGAGCTCTTCCGCGATCGCCTCTGGGTTGAGTTTCAGCGACGAACCCGCCAATGCCCCAGAACCATAAGGAGACACGGCCAAGCGCTTGTCCAGATCCTGGATGCGCTCGAGGTCGCGCAGCATTGGCTGTGCATGGGCTAGCAGCGAGTGCGCAAGCAAAATCGGTTGGGCCGCCTGGAAGTGTGTCTTGCCAGGCATGATCGCATCGGGGTGTGCCTTCGCCTGATCGACGAGTGCGTCGATCAGGTCGGTGATGTCCAAGGCGACGTCGCGCAGGGCGTCGCGAAGCCACATGCGGAACATGGCGGCGACTTGGTCATTGCGGGAGCGGCCGGCACGCAGGCGCCCACCAATTTCTGGGCCGACGCGATCGATGAGCCCACGCTCCATTGCGCCATGGACGTCCTCATCCGACGGATCAGGAGTAAAAGAACCGTCAGCTACGTCCTTGCCCAGTTGCTCGAGGCCGTCGAGCATGGTGGCCAGGTCCTCGTCGGAAAGCAAACCTGCCTGGTTGAGAACCTTGGCATGGGCTTTCGACGCCAACACGTCATAAGGCGCCAATACCCAGTCGAAGTGGGTGGAGACGCTGAGCGCAAACATGGCCTCAGACGGCCCGCCGGAGAACCGGCCGCCCCAGAGTGCTCCTTCGTTCGTGCCGTGCTGCTGCATTAGTTCTGGCCTGCTTCGCGGTCGCGCTTATTAGCGATCTTGGAGGACAGGCCGTGCAGCTGGACGAAGCCCTTCGCCAAGGTCTGGTCGAAGGTGTCGCCGGTGTCGTAGGTAGCCAGGTTGAAGTCGTACAGCGAGTGGTTGGAACGGCGACCATTGACGGTAGCGGTACCAGCATGGAGAACCATGCGGATGTCACCGGTGACGTGCTCCTGGGTGGACTCAATGAACGCATCCAGAGAACGCTTCAGTGGGGAGAACCACAGGCCGTCGTAGACTTCCTCGGACCAGCGTGCTTCAATCAGACGCTTGTAGCGTGCAAGTTCACGCTCCACGGTGACATCCTCGAGTGCCTCGTGCGCGGTGATCAACGCGACAGCACCCGGTGCCTCATAAATCTCACGGGACTTGATACCAACCAGACGGTCTTCCACCATGTCCAGGCGGCCAATTCCCTGCGCGCCTGCACGGCGGTTCATCTCTTCGATGGCCTCCAAGACCGTGACGGGCTTGCCATCGATGGCAACCGGCTTACCGGCCTCGAAGGAAATGATGACCTCATCCGGCGCGTTGCCCAGCGCTGGATCCTCGGTGTAGGCGTACAGATCCTTCGTCGGGGCGTTCCACAGGTCCTCCAGGAAACCGGTCTCCACAGCGCGGCCCCACACATTCTGGTCAATGGAGAATGGGGACGAAGCGGACTGCTCGATAGGCAGGTCGATCTTCTCCGCGTACTCGATCGCCTTGTCACGGGTCCATGCAAAGTCACGAGCCGGCGCGATGATCTCCAGGTTTGGATCATTGTCCATGAAGCCAACCTCGAAGCGCACCTGGTCATTGCCCTTGCCGGTGCAACCGTGTGAAACGTGAGTGCCACCGAACTCCTTGGCGGCCTCAACGAGATGCTTCACGATCAATGGGCGGGAAATCGCGGACACCAGCGGGTACTGCTTCATGTACTTGCCGTTGGCCTTGATCGTCGGCAAGCAGTAGTCATCCGCGAATTCATCCTTCGCGTCGACGACGATGGACTCGACCGCACCACAGTCGAGGGCGCGCTGGCGCACGGACTCCATATCCTCGCCACCCTGGCCCAGGTCCAGAGATACTGCGACGACTTCGCCGCCGGTCATTTCTGCCAGGTAAGGGATCGCTACAGAGGTGTCGAGGCCGCCCGAGTAGGCAAGCACTACGCGATTAGTCATGTGTTACTCCTTTAGAAAGATTTCGGTGTATCAGAGTACCGGGTTATGGGCTGGCCGTGTGCCTCGCCCCGCCCAGTTCTATGTTCTATTGTGAAGCGTCAGTGCGGTCGCTGTTCAGGCGTAGCAGCTAGCTGAGACGCTAGTTCCTTGCCGGAGACTGGGTCTCGCGCGAGCACGAAGATCGTGTCGTCCCCGGCGATCGTTCCGACGACCGACTCCAGGCCCACTCTGTCGATATAGCTCGCCAGGTACTGCGCGGCCCCCGGCGGGGTGCGCAACACTGCGATGTTGGCAGAATGGTCAACGGAAACGACCAGTTCTTCGAGCATGCGTCGCAATTTGTCACGGGGACCTGTGGAGGCTTCCGCAAGATTTTGCTCGATGATGCTCACCGTATAAAACGACCTGCCACCCGATGCCGGTCGCACCTTTTTCGCCCCCAGCTCGTCGAGGTCGCGTGACAGGGTCGCCTGGGTAATGTCGATCCCCTCGTCCAGCAACAGCTCCGAGAGCTGAACCTGCGAGTGCACCCGCGTCGAATTCAGCAGGTCAAGGATTTTCCCTTGACGGGCAGTGCGTGAGGCTGGTGCGGACATCTACTGATTCTCCAGCAGCCAGACCAACAGCGCCTTCTGTGCGTGCAAACGATTTTCGGCTTCATCGAAGACACGCGAGGCTGGCCCGTCGATCACGTCGGCGGTCACTTCGTTGCCACGGTAGGCAGGAAGGCAGTGCAGGAAGATTGCCTCCTCCCCTGCCTTCTCCATGATGTCAGTGGTGACCTGGTACGGCAGGAACGGGGTGAGTCGGTCTTTACCGTCGTTTTCCATCCCCATCGACACCCAGGTGTCGGTGATAACTACATCGGCACCTTGGACCTCGTCGATATCGGACGTAACGACGACCGTTGCCCCAGTCTCCTCTGCACGTGCGCGCGCTCGGTCAACGAATTCCTGTTTAGGCAGGAAGCTCTCCGGGCCGACAATTGAAATGTCCATGCCCGCGGTAGCGAAACCGATCATGTACGAATTCGCCATGTTGTTGTCGCCATCGCCCAGGTAGACGGCCTTCTTCCCCTTCAAGCCCGCGGGGCCTTCTTCAGGGCAGAGGTTTTCCACAACGGTTTGGAGATCAGCCAGGATCTGGCAGGGGTGCAAATCGTCCGATAACGCATTAACGATGGGCACCGTCGCCGTCTCCGCCATGTCTAAAAGATTCTGGTGCGCATAAGTGCGCCACACGATCGCCTCAACGAAACGCGACAGCACAGCGCCTGTGTCTTGGTACGTCTCGCCTTTGCCCATCTGGGAGTTGCCAGTTTCAGTGACAATCGCATGCCCACCCAGGTGCGCGATGCCGGCATCAAAGGAAAAACGGGTGCGTGTGGAAGTTTTATCGAACAGCACAGCCACTGAGAACGGGCCTTCTAGCGGCCGCTTGGACAATGGCGCTTTCTTCAGTTCGGCGGCAAGCTCGAGTACCTCGGCCTGTTCTGCTGGGGTCAGGTCATCGTCGGCAAGAAAATGTCGTGGCATCCTACTTCCCTTCCTTCTCATCGTTATTTTCTGCTTTCAGCACTTCTTTAAGGGTTGCATCGATGCGTCGGACAGCCTCATCGATGTCGTCATCGGTGATGACCAACGGCGGGGTGAGTCGGAGAATATTGTCGGCTGGAGCGTTAAGAATTACGCCTTGTTTGTAGCCTTCCTCCACGGCTGCCTTCGCCACGGGCTGGTCGAGGACAACGCCGAGCATCAGTCCACGTCCCCGCACGTCGGTCACCGTGTCGAGCGCAGTGAGCTTATCGACGAACACCTCTCCCTTTCGCTTCACGTCAGCAACGAAGTCCTCGTCGACAACGTCGAGTACTGCTGAGGCTGCCGCGCACGCTACTGGGTTTCCCCCGAAGGTGGTGCCGTGGGAACCGGGTCCAAAGAGCTCCGCGGCTTTTCCGCGTGCCAGGCACGCGCCGATGGGCAGTCCCCCGCCCAAACCCTTCGCCATCGTGACCACGTCTGGCACGACACCTTCGTGTTGGTGGGCGAAGAAGTCGCCGGTGCGGCCAATACCGGTTTGGACCTCGTCGACAATCATCAGGGTCCCGTGCTTATCGCAGAGGTCGCGAACTTGTTGCAGGAAACCTTCGGGCGCAGGGATCACTCCTGTCTCGCCTTGGATGGGTTCCAGGAAAATGGCGGCGACATCGGTCGGGTTGGTCTCGACAGTCTTGGTCAGAAAATCAATATCCCCGTAGGGGTAAAACTCCACTCCCGGAGCGAGGGGCTCAAAAGGCTTGCGCTTATCCGGCTGACCAGTCAGAGCCAGAGATCCCATCGTCCGGCCATGGAAGCCGTTTTGCGCTGCCAGCACGCGGCGCCGACCCGTGAGGCGTGCAAGTTTGAAGGCTGCTTCGTTTGCCTCACCCCCGGAATTGCAGAAGAAGATCCGTGCGCTTTGATCACCGAAACGCTGCTGCAATGCGGCTGCCACCTCGACGACAGGTGCAGAGGCGAACAGGTTTGACACGTGACCAAGTTGGCCGACTTGGTCGGACACCGCCTCGACGATAGCCCGGTGGCCATGCCCCAAGGCATTGACGGCAATGCCTGCGAGCAGGTCAATATACTCTTTTCCTTCGGCACCAGTCACGGTCGCTCCGGAGCCAGAGACGAGCTCGATCGGAGGTGTCCCGTAGGTGTTCATGAGGACATTGCCCCATGTCGTGGTTGCGTCGCTCATCGTTATACGTCCTTCCTGAAGACTGTGCCTTCTGGGTAATCATCGCGCTGGTAATCGTCGGGAAGCACCATTGTGCCAATGCCGCCCATCGTTAGCAGCTCCAGCAGTACCGAGTGGGCGATTCGCCCATCGATAACGTGTGCAGCCTTCACGCCGCCCTTGACGGCTCGGAGGCAGGATTCCATTTTGGGAATCATTCCAGAGTCAAGGTTGGGAAGTAGCTCTTCGAGATCGTCGGCGACGATTTTAGAGACCAGCGAATCCTTGTTCGGCCAGTCGGTGTAGAGGCCTTCGACATTGGTCAGGATCACCAGTCGCTCCGCTTTCAAGGCCTCTGCCAGAGCACCCGCGGCGGAGTCAGCGTTGATGTTGTAGACATTGCCATCTGTCCCCGGGGCGATGCCCGATACCACAGGGATGCGTCCGGCATCGATGATGTCCATCACCGCGTCCGGGTTTACGTCGACGATATCGCCGACTAAACCAATGTCGGTCTTCTTCCCGTCAAGATCGACAAAGCGCTTCTCCGCGGTGAACAACCCGGCGTCTTCACCCGAGGTGCCGACGGCATACGGCCCATGACTATTGATCAGGCCGACCAAATCGCGACCAACCTGGCCGAACAGCACCATGCGAACAATGTCCATGACCTCGGGCGTAGTGACCCGGAAGCCGCCTCTGAATTCGCCTTCGAGACCGACGCGCTTCAGCATCGCGGAGATCTGCGGGCCACCACCGTGGACGACCACGGGTTTTGCGCCCACCGTGCGCAGAAACACCATGTCTGCCGCGAACGCCTTCTTCAGCTCGTCGTCGACCATGGCGTTGCCACCGTACTTAACGACGACGATCTTGTCGCGGAAGTGCATCAACCATGGCAGTGCCTCGGCTAAAACGTTAGCTCTGATCTCACTGGTCAGGCTTTTCATCATGTCCTGCATTGTTGTCCTTAACTGTGGGGCTGCCCGACCTAAGAGCTATAGGCCGAATTGATTTCAACGTACGCGTGGGAAAGGTCAGTTGTTCGAACTGTTGCGGTGCCTTTTCCACCGGTTCCCAGGTCAACTCGCACGTCAATGTCTTCACCACTCAGATCCACGTCGCGGGCGCCGGGGGTACCGGTCGTGTTTTCGCACACAGCCTCCCCGTTGAAGTACACCGAGATTCGGTCTGGATCCATTGCCGCGTCTGCCATACCCACCGCGGCAAGCACGCGGCCCCAGTTGGGATCAGACCCGAACATGGCGCATTTGAAGAGATTGTCGCGGCCCAGAGTTCGCGCAGCGTTTAGCGCTTCCTCGTTCGAATCGGTTCCGTCGACGGTAATTGTGACCCGCTTGGTCACGCCTTCAGCATCGGCCTGCATTTGGTTGGCGATATCCAGACACACTTCATAGACAGCCTCGTTCAGCTCCTCTTGGGTAGGCGTCACACCCGAAGCGCCAGATGCCATCAGGATCACAGTGTCGTTCGTCGAGGTCGAGCCGTCGATATCCAGTGTGTCGAAGGTGACAGCGCTGGCCTGACGCAATGCCACGTCGAGAGCCTCTGGGCTTGCCGAGGCATCCGTAGTGACACACACCAACATCGTGGCCAAAGACGGTGCCATCATGCCCACGCCCTTGCCCATCGCGCCAACGGACCAGCCGTCGCGCTGGGTGACAGCCTGCTTTGAGACTGTGTCCGTCGTCATGATGGCTTCGGCAGCCGTCGTCCCGTGATCGCCACTGGTGCCCAGCGCTCCGAGGAAAAGTTCGATGCCTCCGAGGATAGTCTCCATCGGAAGCAGCTCGCCGATGAGCCCCGTTGAGCACACCGCAACATCAGTTGGGTTCTCACAGCCAAGGTGCTGGGCGGCATGGGTCTGCATCGCTGCAGCATCCTTGTCGCCTTGGACGCCATTGCACGCGTTCGCGTTACCCGAGTTGTACACCACCGCGCGCAAGACACCGTCAGCAACAGCCTCGCGCGATAGCTTGACGGGAGATGCGACGACGCGGTTGCGGGTGAATACGGCGGCGGCATGAAACTCGGGGCCGTTATTGACGACAAGCGCCATGTCTGGATTGCCCGAAGCTTTGATACCGGCGGTGACACCAGCGGCGCTAAAACCCTTCGGCGCAGTAATTCCCAATGCAGTCATGTTTTCTCCTTAAGGGGTAACGCCGGCTTGGGGTAGGCCCGCAGTCTCATCGAAACCAAGGGCGATATTCATACACTGCACCGCTGCTCCACCGGTACCCTTGGTCAAGTTATCAATCGCGCTGGTGACAAGCAGTTTTCCTGCCTGGGCATCCACCTCAACCTGGACGTGGCACATGTTGGAGCCCACAACGTTTTGGGTCTGAGGTTGAGCACCTGCTGGAAGCACGTGCACGAAAGGTTCATCTTTATAAAACTCTTCATACACAGCGCGTGCTGCATCATCGGTGACACCCTTGGCTAGCGGCATGGTAGCTGTGGTCAGAATGCCACGTGGAAGAGGTGCAAGCACCGGAGTGAAGCTGACAGTGATGTCCTTGTCGGTCACCTCAGCCACGTTTTGGGCGACCTCGGGAGTGTGGCGGTGCTTGCCTGCGGTGTTATAAGCCTTCAAAGAACCCATCGTTTCCGCGCCCAGCATCGCGACCGATGCCTTCTTCCCCGCGCCAGATACACCTGTGATCGACACGATCGAGATGTCTGGTTCGGCGATGCCGGCCTCCACTGCGGGCAGCACGGCCAAGGTGGCGCCGGTAGGGAAACATCCCGGTACCGCGATTCGACGAGCCTGGACGATTTCTTCGCGATGTCCCGGCATTTCAGGAATGCCGTAAGGCCACGAGCCCGCATGTTCCGAACCGTAGTATGCGGTCCAGTCCTCCGCGCTCTTCAGCCGGAAGTCCGCAGCACAGTCGATGACAAGGGTGTCGTCGCTAAGCGCTGCCCCGATGTCCGCGGAAAAACCGTGCGGAAGGCCCAAAAAGACCACATCGTGGCCGTCCAATACCTCAGTGGTGGTGGGCTGGATCACGCGTTCAGCCAGCTGGGGCAGGTGAGGCATGAGGTCAGCGACGTGCTGGCCGGCGTTCGAGTTGCCGGTCAGCGCGCCAATCTCTATCTCCCCCGCCAGGTATTTCGGGTGTTGAAGCAACAGGCGCAGGATCTCTCCGCCTGCATATCCTGTTGCTCCTGCTACTGCTACCTTGATTGCCATGCATGCCACTGTAGCATTTATGCAACGGCATGCAAACTATTCATCGCGGAAGTTTATGCACGCATCTCCGCACCGAATCGCTGCTGCGCCAGCTCGGCTGCCTTCAAGCGCGCCTCCGAGGCCTCATCGTCGGTCAACGTACGATCGCCAGCGCGGAACAGCAGCTTGAAAGCAAGGGACTTCTTACCCGCGCCGAGTTTGTCACTGCGGAACACGTCGAAGAGTTCGACGGTCTCTAGCAACTCTCCGGCACCTTCCTCAACAGCCTGGCGCACTGCCTCCGAAGGCACGTCCTCATCCACGGTCAGCGCGATATCCTGGTGCAGCGCCGGGAAGCTCGACAGCACTGGTGCTGGGAACTTTTCCCGCAGCGGTAGCGCGGTCAGGTCGATCTCCATGGCACACAGACGGGGCGGAAGCTCGAGGGCCTCCAAGACCTGCGGGTGCAGCTCGCCGGCATAACCGACGATCTCCCCATCCACCTTGAGCGCAGCGCAGCGACCTGGATGCCACGGCAAATACTCAGCGGATTCGATCTCCAGCTGCACACCTGCAGCACGGGCAACAACCTGCGCGGACTCGATCGCGTCAGCCCAGGTGTAGGCACGCCCCTCGCCCCATGGGCCTGCGTAAACCTTGTCGCCCAAACCAACGGTGACGACGTGCAGTGGCTGCTCAGGCAGCGAGTTGATCAGCTCTTCAACCTCGGCATCGCTCGGACGCTGTGCAACATCCGGCATCGGCGAGGAGTCAGCACGCTGGAAAGCGACCTGCTGCACGCCGTACAAAGTGACATCATGGCGGCCGCGCGCGACGTTACGCCCCACCGCCTCAAGCATCGATGGCAACAACGTCGTGCCCAGCACTGCATAGTCATTGTCCAGCGGGTTCTGGACCTTGACGGCACTGCGTCGAGGATCGTCGTCGGCAAGCCCAAACTTGTCGAATACATCGTTCGCGATGAACGGAGTCGGCAGGATCTCTGCATAACCCGAGTACGCCAAGGCGTGCGTGACAGCCCGGCGTCGGCGCTGCTCCAGCGTCAGGCCGCGTCCGCCGCGCGGGGTCGGGAGGACAAGCGGAATATCATCCAAGCCCTCAAGACGCATGATCTCCTCGATCAAGTCCTCCGGCATGGTGAAATCGGTACGCCACGTCGGCGGGGTCACCGAAAGGACCTCGTCATCACCCTCGCCACCAACGCTTGCGACGGTGCAGCCGACCTCTTCAAGGCGCTTAACGACGACGTCCCGGCCATACTCCACACCAATCAACTCGGACGGGTGGCTAACACGCAGCTGAATCGGCTGTGCTTCCTGCACGGTGCCCTCGACCAAGGTGCGCCCTGGAGAAACGGTGCCGCCGGCGATGCTCACCAGTAGAGCACATGCCATATCCAGGGCGACCTCCACAATCGCGGGATCCACGCCGCGTTCGAACCGGCGGGACGCCTCGGAGGTGAGTTTGTGGCGGCGCGACGTGCGTGCCACGGTGAGAGCATCCCACGTAGCGGACTCGAAGTAGACGTCCGTTGTGGTCTCAGAGATCTCCGAGGTGGTGCCGCCCATGACACCGGCCATGGATTGAATTCCCTTGTCGTCGCAGATCACCACGTCTTCGTCGGAAAGCGTGCGCTCCACGTGGTCGAGGGTTTCGAACTTCTCCCCCGCTTTTGCGTTGCGAATATGCAGGTTGCCGGCAATCTGGCCAGCGTCGAAGGCGTGCATGGGCTGGCCCAGAAGCAGCATGATGTAGTTGGTTACATCGGTTGCCGCGTTGACGGGGCGCTGGCCGGACAGCATCAGTTCGCGCTGGAGCCAGAACGGAGACTCCGCAGCAGGATCAATGCCTTCGACCTTGCGCAGACCGAAGCGCTGGGTCTTGGTGGACTCGTCGGCGGTGATCTCAATCAGTTGCTCAGTCGGGGCCGGCACGGCTGACAGGTCGATACCAGCCACCGAAGGATCCTTGGCCAGATCCGCATAAGGCAGATCAAAAGCTGAGCTAATCTCGCGGGTCAGTCCGCGGGCAGAAAGTGCATAGCCACGGTCTGGGGTGACGTTGACATCGAACACGGTGTCGTCCAGCCCCAATGGGCCACGCGCGTCCTCGCCTGGGGCCCCATAATCGTCGGAAAGCGTGATGATGCCCGCGTTTTGCTTGTCCGTCATGCCTAGCTCAGCTGCGGAGCAGATCATGCCATCGGAAATGTGGTCATACGTCTTGCGCGCAGAGATCTTGAATCCGCCAGGAAGCTCCGCACCCGGCAAGGCGACAACGACGAGGTCGCCCTCTTTGAAATTGCGGGCGCCACAGATGATGCCCTGCAGCTCGCCGGAGCCGTTCGCCTGGCCAACGTCAACCTGGCAGTAACGGATCGGCTTCTTGAACTCGGTGAGCTCCTCAATCTGCTGAACGCGGCCGAAAACGAGGTCCCCGGTGGTCTCTTCGATCGGCTCGTAGCCTTCGGTTTCGAAACCGACGCGGACAAAGCCGTGGTCAAGCACCTCAGGAGCAACTGACCAGTTGTCTGTGCCCGATGCACGCACCAAGCGGGTAATCCAATTCTGGGAAATAAGCATGAGTGTCCTCCCTTATGCCTGCACACCGAATGGAACGGTGAATCGAACGTCGCCTTCAACCATGTCGCGCATGTCGCTGAGGCCATTGCGGAACTGCAAGGTTCGCTCCAGGCCCATGCCGAAAGCGAAACCGGTGTACTCCGTGGGATCAATGCCCACCGCGCGCAGTACGTTCGGGTTGACCATGCCGCAACCGCCCCACTCGATCCAGCCGGCGCCACCCTTCTTGTTCGCAAACCACACGTCTACCTCCGCCGAAGGCTCAGTAAACGGGAAGTAGTTGGTGCGCATCCGCGTCTTGGTTTCCGGGCCGAAGAGCACCTTCGCAAGGTGATCGAGGGTGCCGCGCAGGTGCGCCATGGTCAGCCCCCTGTCCACGGCCAAGCCCTCCACCTGGTGGAAGACCGGGGTGTGGGTTGCGTCTAGTTCGTCGGTGCGGAACACGCGCCCCGGGCAGGCGATATACACCGGTGGCTCACGGTCCAACAGGGTGCGCACCTGTACCGGGGAGGTGTGGGTGCGCAGGACCTGCTTGGAGTCCTTACTGCCGATATAGAAGGTGTCCTGCAGGGTGCGGGCCGGGTGGTCCGGGATGAAGTTCAGCGCATCGAAGTTGAAGTATTCCGCCTCGACCTCTGGGCCTTCGGCAATCTCCCAGCCCATGCCGATGAAAATATCGGCGATATTTTCACTCAGCGTGGTGATCGGGTGCATCGCGCCAGCCTGGGTGCGCGCGGTAGGCATGGTCACATCGACCTTTTCCGCCTTCAGCTGCTGCGCACGGTGTTCTGCCTCGCGCACCTGATGAACCTGCGCGTAATGCTTCTCCACGCGGCCTCGGGCCATGTTCACCATGCGGCCGGCGTCCTTGCGCTCGCTTTTCGGCAAGGTGCCCAGGGCGCGGCGTGCCTGCGGGATAAATGCCTGCTCCCCTAGGTGATCGCGTTTTGCTTGCTCGAGTGCGGCCAAGTCTATGGCGCCATCGAATGCAGCGATGGCCTGCTCTGCGGCCTGGTTCAATGACTCTTCGGTCAACTGGATATCGGGTGTATCAGACACGCTGGAGCTCACCCTCGCCTTTCTGGGAACGTCAGGAAAATATGGACCCTCACAGCATACCCGCGACGGCGGCGGGCGCTGCAGGAAGGTGGGCTGCACTAGTTAGCAGTCTGCTCGTCGACGACGTACTGCGCCTTGGATGATTCCCACATGCACATCGCCGCGGCAGTCGCCAGGTTCAGGGATTCTGCGGAACCCTGGATCGGGATAGTGACTTTGTAGTCCGCAAGCGCTGCGATCTCTGGGTCAAGGCCGTGCGCCTCGTTGCCAAAGAGCCACGCGTGTGGCTGGCTCAACATCTCGCCTGCGTAATCCAAGGCCACGTCGCCGTCTACCACCGTGGCAACAATCTTGAGGCCTTTGTCCTTGAGCTGCGCAATCACCGCCTTAACGTCACGATCCCTGACGACCGGCGTATGAAAGAGAGACCCAGCCGTGGAACGAACCACCTTCGGTGCCTGCGGGTCCACCGTGTCACCAGCGAAAATCACGCCGTCGGCGCCCATCGCGTCGCAGATCCTAATCAGAGTGCCCGCATTTCCCGGATCAGCGGTATCTACACCTACTGCCCAGAAATCATTGAAACCCTTCAGAGCCTGCTTCGTCGACCACGTCACCGGCTTGCACAAGGCAAAGATGCCCGTGGTGGTCACAGTGTCTGCCAAATGTTCCGCCGCCTTCTCGTCGATGGCGTGCGTATACACGTTCATGTACTCGGCGGTGGTCAGAATTTCCCCGAAACGCTGCGCGGCCCTCTCGGTCACGAACACGTCGGTGGCAGCGCCGGTGGCTACGGCAGCCTCGACGGCGTTCTCCCCTTCTGCCAAGAATTGCTTCGCTTTTCGACGAGCAGCCGCCCGGTGTAGTTTGGCCGCATTTACGATGCGTGGGGTGCGTTCTGTAAAGGGCTGGGAGAAATCAAGTGCCATGGTGGATAAGTGTAGTGCTACTGAAAGACAAAACCACCCGTGCCCTCCCATGAAGTACATGGAAGAGTTCGGGTGGTCGTCGTCAAGCAAGAAGCGTGCGCTTCCCGGAAGACTAAGCAGCCTTTGGAGCGTTGACGTCCTCTGGCAGTGCAGCCTTTGCCGCCTCGCAGATTGCGGAGAATGCTGCGAAATCGTTGACGGCCAGATCGGCAAGGATCTTGCGGTCAACGTCGATCTCGGCCAGCTTCAGGCCGTGGATCAGACGGTTGTAGGTGATGTCGTTCATGCGAGCTGCTGCGTTGATGCGCTGGATCCACAGCTTGCGGAACTCAGACTTGCGTGCGCGACGATCGCGGTACGCGTAGGTCATGGAGTGCAGCCACTGTTCCTTCGCCTTGCGGTACAGGCGGGAGCGCTGGCCGCGGTAGCCCTTAGCGGACTTCAGAATCGCGCGACGCTTCTTCTTGGCGTTAACTGAGCGCTTGACACGTGCCACAGTTGTACTTCCTAACTTCTAATTGAAACTTATTCGGATGGGGGCGATGCGCGACTATTATGCGCGGCGCAGCAACTTCTTCATGCGTGGCACGTCGTTTGGAGAGACGTCGACGGCGTTCTTCAGCTGGCGAACGCGCTTGGAGGTCTTGTGCTCGTTCAAGTGCTTCTTACCAGCCTGGTAGCGACGCAGCTTGCCGGAACCGGAAACCTTGATGCGCTTTGCGGTGCCCTTGTGGGTCTTCTGCTTCATGATTAAAACCCTTCAGAGGTTGAGAATGGTCTACTTCTTGCCCTTTTTGGAGGCTGGCCCAAGAACCATGGTCATGTTGCGGCCGTCCTGCTTCGGCCTGGACTCGATGTGCGCGATCTCGCCGACGTCTTCTGCAAGACGCTCGAGAAGGCGGAAACCAAGTTCAGGACGAGACTGCTCGCGTCCGCGGAACATGATGGTCACCTTGACCTTGTTACCCTTTTCCAGGAAGCGAACCACATTGTTCTTTTTGGTCTGGTAGTCGTGCTCATCGATCTTCGGGCGGAACTTCTGTTCCTTGACCACGGTTTGCTGCTGGTTCTTACGGGACTCGCGGGCCTTCTGTGCCTGCTCGTACTTGTACTTGCCGTAGTCCATGATCTTGGCCACAGGTGGCTTCGCGTTGGGTGCTACTTCCACTAGGTCAAGGTCAGCGTCGTAGGCAAGCTTGCGGGCGTCGTCGGTACGGACGATTCCTACCTGCTCGCCGGACGGGCCGACTAGACGGACTTCGGGGACGCGGATTCTGTCATTGATCCGAGCTTCAGCGCTGATGAGAACTCCTCAGTTAAAAGACGATATGATTCGCTACCAGTTCTCGCGCATGGAGCCACTACACACAAAACCCGCGCAGCATATTCGCTGTGCGGGAGTTCTTCCTCGTTCAGGATGGGATCGCTTTACGACGATTCCCCTACCGAACTTTGGACCCTTAACCAACCAAAGCGGCGGTATGGGGTGGGAGTAACTCCACTTGCGACCCTGGCACCTAGAATCAGGCGCTTCGGGCGGTAGTGCGGTCAACATTAGCAGAAGCCGCACCTGAAACTCAAATCACGCCACACCCGTGTTTCCCGACGCCTACCTTGCGGCTAGTCGCGCACCGGACGATCTTCCAAGAACACCTTCACGCCACGCGCTTGGCACTCATAGGAATTATCGCCAACGAGCGTGCACTTCGCCGAGGCCGGCCGCTGTCCCTCTTGCGTTGGAAGCGGTACCTCAATCGAGTTTTGCCCAGACCCAGAGTGCGGCGCCATCGCTACTGCGACTTCTTCTGCGTTTCCGCACCCTCCGTTACCGGTGGTCGAGAACACCCGCCAGTTCACGTTCGCTGCGCATTGCAGAGCTCCTTCCGGGGCGCGTGAACTATTCGCCTGGCCCCGCTGGTCCTGCGAAGGGCGCGGTTGTGGTGGTTGCGGCCGCCCAGGTTCAGGCTCGTTTGGCCGCACAGGTTCCACTCCTTGGCCTTCGTCGAAAGTCACCATTGTGGGTGCGGAACGCGTCTGCTCTGGCGCATTGGTGACGGGTTCTGGTTCCTCCGTCTCGGAGGCTTCCTCGTCGTCAGCTGGCGGCTGCTCTTCCTCCGTCGCCGGGTCTTGGGAGACCACAACTGTGCTCGTAGCTGTGCTTGCAGACGAGGCTTCGTCGGCATTGTCCTTCAACGCCGAGTACGCCCACACTCCGGCGCCAACAGCAACGATGGCCGCCAAAATCGCGCCAATGACTGTCCAGGGGCTGGTCTTGGTATTCCCGCTGGCTGGCTCCGATTCCGTCGGTTCGTAGGGGACGAATTCGGGGCGTTCGTCGTCGAGTGCCGGATCTGCGGCGTCCGCATCGCCTAGGTTGACTTGGTCCACGTGTTGCGTAGGGGAATCCTCGTCCCAGAAATCGTCGTGCGGTTCCTCGTGGGGGCCTCCGCGTCGTTGATGTGATTCCACGGTAGAGGTTCCTTCCTCAGGTCATGCTTCCATGCAAGTTCACTTAACAATGATACTTACCGCCTGAAGCACCACCTCATGTTGTCCCTCCTATACGCCTAAAGCAGCTCGGCCAGGTAGCGCCCCGTGTACGAGCCTTCGACCTTGGCGACATCCTCCGGGGTGCCCTCCGCAACAACGGTGCCACCACCGCTACCGCCTTCCGGCCCCATGTCGATCAGCCAATCGGCGCACTTGATCACGTCCAAGTTGTGCTCGATCACGATCACAGAATTGCCCTTATCGACGAGGCCTTGCAGGACCATCATCAGCTTCTGAATGTCCTCAAAGTGCAGACCGGTCGTCGGCTCATCGAGGATATAGATGGTGCGCCCATTGGAGCGCTTCTGCAGCTCGGCGGCCAGCTTGACGCGCTGCGCTTCACCACCGGACAAGGTGGTAGCGGCTTGTCCCAGCCGGACATAGCCCAGCCCGACATCGACAAGTGTTGCCAAATACCGGTGAATCGAGGTGATCGGCTCAAAGAACTCGGTGGCCTCGGAGATCGGCATATCCAAGACCTCGGCAATATTCTTGCCTTTGTAGCGCACCTCGAGTGTTTCGCGGTTGAAGCGCGTTCCCTCGCACACTTCGCACGGCACGTAGACGTCCGGAAGGAAGTTCATCTCGATCTTGATTGTGCCGTCGCCCTGGCAGGCTTCACAGCGGCCACCCTTGACGTTGAAGGAGAAGCGGCCCGGCTTGTAGCCACGCACCTTGGACTCATGGGTCTCCGCAAACAAGTTACGGATCTTGTCGAACACACCGGTGTAGGTCGCCGGATTCGATCGTGGCGTTCGCCCGATCGGCGATTGGTCTACCTGCACCAACTTATCTAGGTGCTCGAGGCCATCAACCTTCTTCACCCGGCCCGGGACTTGTCGTGCCCGGTTGAGCTGGTTCTGCAGGGTCTTCGCCAAGATTTGGTTGACCAGGGTGGACTTACCGGAGCCCGACACACCGGTGACTGCCACCAGCACGCCCAGCGGAATATCCACATCAATATTGTCCAGGTTATTTTCGCGCGCGCCGATGATGTGAAGCTGGCGGTCTTTGTCCACTTCACGACGAGTCTCTGGAACCTTGATCTCCTTGCGGCCAGCAAGGTAATCACCCGTGACCGAGTTCTTGGCCTTCAGAATGCCCTTAGGTGCCCCCTGGTAGACCACCTCGCCACCGTATTCGCCGGCTGCAGGCCCGATATCGATCAGCCAGTCCGCTTCACGAATGGTCTCTTCGTCGTGCTCAACGACGATGAGTGTGTTGCCGATGTCACGCAGCTTCTTCAGCGTCTCGATCAGTCGCTGGTTGTCGCGCTGGTGCAGACCGATCGATGGCTCATCCAGAACGTACATCACCCCGGCCAACCCGGAACCAATCTGAGTGGCCAGGCGGATGCGCTGCGCTTCACCGCCCGACAGCGTGCCGGCAGAGCGGTCCAGCGTGAGGTAGGTCAGACCGACGTCGATAAGAAAGTGCAGGCGCGCCTGCGTTTCCTTCAACACAGCACCCGCAATCATCTCCTCCCGGTACCCCAATACCAGGTTGTCCAGGAATTTTGAGGCCTCTTCGATAGACAGCGCCGTCAATCCAGCAATGGACTTCTCGTCGTGAGTCGTGGACTTCAGACGCACAGCAAGGATCTCAGGCTTCAGACGCGTGCCCTCGCAGGTAGGGCATGCAACCTCACGGGTATAGGCGAGGTAGCGTTCCTTCGCGGTCTCCGTCTCCGCGTAGTCGAGCTTGCGGCGCAAATAGCCCATCACTCCCTCGAACTCGGAGTTAAAGTTGCGCTGCCTGCCGAAGCGGTTCTTATAACGCACGTGCACTTTGACCTTGGAGCCTTCCAGCAGCGCCTTCTGTTCAGACTTTTTCAGCTTCGAGAACGGCGTCTGCGGGTCAAACTCAAGTTCCTTCGCCAGGCCTTCGATGAGCTTGACGAAATAGCGCTTGTTCGGGCTGGAATTCCAGGGTTGGAATGCATCCACCGCGGGCGCATCGGGGTCCGGGACGATGAGCTCAGCGTCCATCTCCGTCTTCGTTCCTAAGCCGTCGCAGGACGGGCAGGCACCAAAAGGCGCATTGAACGAAAAGGACCTGGGCTCATAGCTATCAATGTCCAAGGTGTGCCCGTTGGGGCACGCCATTTTCTCGGAGAAGATGGCGTAGCGATCGTCGGAGGCCTCAGGCTGGTCGACATAATCGATGACGACAAGTCCGTCCGCGAGCCGCAGCGCTGTTTCCACCGAGTCGGTCAGCCTCTGCTTCTGGCTTTCCTTGACCTGCAGGCGGTCGACAATGACATCGATGTAGTGCTTGTAGGACTTCTGCAGTGTCGGCGGCTCTGACAACTGATACATTTCCCCGTCGACCTTGACACGGGAGAAACCTTGAGCCGCCAGATCTTGGAAGAGATCCACGAACTCACCTTTACGATTGCGCACCACAGGCGCAAGCACCTGAAATTTGGTGCGCTCCTCCCCCTCCAAAACCTGGTCGACGATCTGCTGCGGGGTCTGGCGCTCGATCATGGCATCGCAGACTGGGCAATGCGGGGTGCCGGCGCGCGCGTAAAGCAGGCGAAGGTAGTCATACACTTCGGTAATCGTGCCCACCGTGGAGCGCGGGTTGCGGTTGGTAGACTTCTGGTCGATCGAGACCGCTGGCGACAAACCATCGATATAGTCCACGTCCGGCTTATCCATCTGACCGAGGAACATGCGCGCATAAGAGCTCAAAGACTCGACGTAGCGTCGCTGACCTTCCGCAAAAATAGTGTCAAAAGCCATGGAGGACTTTCCCGAGCCAGACAGGCCAGTGAAAACCACCATCTTATCGCGTGGCAGTTCAATATCGATGTCTTTGAGGTTGTGCTGGCGGGCGCCACGCACGATCAGCTTGTCAGCCATGTATTTACCGGTCCCTTTCTGCGACAGCCGGTCAACCTGCCTGAGCTTGATTGGGCTAATTTGGGCAGGGTTACTAGTCACATTTAATGTCTTCGAACATACCAACGACCACCTCAACAGCGCTAACCCGCTGAAAATTCCCGTAGAGTTGTGGCATGACTGACAAGCTTTCACTTCATCACGTGTCCGTGGGCGACATGGACAACAACAGCTACCTGATTGCGTCGGGCGACAAAGGGTTGCTTATCGACGCGCCGACCAACGCTTCCGCCCTACTCACCATGGCGGAGGACGCTGGCGTCACCATCACCGATGTGCTGACTACCCACCGTCACCATGATCACGTTGGGGCACTGGAAGAAGTCCTCCAGAAAACCGGGGCAACCCACTGGGCCTCTTTCCTGGACTCCCCTGCCCTGCCTGCACCGGTGGATCATGAGCTGGAGCAGGGCGACACACTTCAATTTGCCGATCTCGAGATTCCAGTGTTCATCTTGCGTGGGCACACCCCCGGCGGCGCATGCCTCGAGGTCGCAATCGACGAGCAGACTCACCTGTTCGTCGGCGATTCCATCTTCCCTGGAGGCCTAGGTAAGACGGCATCGGAAGGCGATTTCGTGCGTCTGTTCAATGACGCGAAGGAACGGGTCTTCGATGTGTACGACGACAGCGCGATTATTCACCCTGGCCACGGAAAATCGACAACCGTGGGAGAGGAGCGTCCGCATCTCGACGAGTGGTGGAACCGCCGTTGGTAGGAAAATTTCTCGCACAGTAGACCGTTTTTTGTCTACAGTGGAGTACACAGACCGATAACTTTTAGTTTCTAAGTAAGGACTTGATCACACATGATCCGCAAGATTGCCCGCCCGATGCTTGCATCCGTCTACATCGCCGACGGTGTAGACACCCTCGTTAACAGCTCTGAGCATGTTGAATCCTCCGAGCGCTTCCTCAAGCAGGTCCGCAGCGTTGTTCCTGCCGAGTACCAGCGCTACGTTCCGAAGGATGCAGAGCTGGTTGCACAGGCACTTGGCGGCACCAAGGTCGGCGCCGGCGCACTCTATGCTTTGGGCAAGGCACCACGCTTCGCCGCAGGCACCCTGGCAGTCACCGCCATCCCGACCCTGCTGGGCCGTCATGCCTTCTGGGAGGCAGACACCGCTGAAGAGAAGTCCTCTCGTCGTAACGGCGCGCTGACCAACGTTGCTCTGCTGGGCGGCCTGTTCTTGGCAACCGCAGACACTGCCGGCAAGCCAGGTCTGGCGTGGCGCACCAAGAAGGCTGCGCAGACCGCCACCAACAAGGTGCAGGCGGCACTGCCCACCCAGTCCGAATCCGAGAAGGCGCTGAACAACGCGCAGAACTGGATCCAAGACACGACCGAGAAGGTCACCTCCGGCGCCCAGGAAGCGGGCAAGCAGGTGTCGAACTATGTCGACGACAACAAGGACGACTGGATTGACACCGCTAGCAAGTGGGTCGACAACGCGAAGGAAACCACTAGCGATTGGCTCAGCAACGCCCAAGACACCGCTAGCGACTGGTTGGACGAAGCCAACAAGGATGCCAAGAAGGCTCGCAAGGGCGTCGTCAAGAAGGCGAACAAGGCGCAGAAGCAGGCTGACAAAGCGCTAAACAAGGCGGAGTCCGACATCAAGTCAGGCCGCGCACGTAAGCGCGCTAACAAGCGTGCGGACAAGCTGCAGAAGCGCGCAAACAAGGCAGTTAACCGCGCACGCAAGCGCCTCGATAAGTAGTTTCGACGCCTGCCCGCTGCCCCGCGGGGTGCCAGAGAATTGGTGCCCGCGGGGTTTTCGGCATTTTTGGTAGAATGATCTGTTCACTCTTTCCCTAGTTTCAGCCTTTGAGGAGAAGCACACTTCGTGTCCGAATCATCACTCGGTCAATCCCAAGACATCGCAGCGGAACAGGACTACGTCGATACGCTCTTTGCACACCTCGACGCCGAAGTTGCCGGGGCGCGCGCCCGCTTAGAGCAGGTGCAGCAAGACGTTGACCCAGACAACCCCGATTCGGACGCGCTGGTGCGCCGCGAGACCGAGTACCACGGCCTCAACGCGAAGTTGGATGCCTTGACCGTGGCGGAGATCGGGCTGGTGTTCGGGCGCATCGACATTGCTGACGAGGACGGCGAACATCCGGTGCCTGGGCGCCCCGACTTGGATCGCCGCTATATCGGCCGTATGGGGATCGACGACCGCGACGATCATTACCGCACTCTCCTCTTGGACTGGCGCGCCCCAATGGCGCGTCCTTTCTACCTAGCCACCACCGCCAACCCCGAGGGAGTGGAGCTGCGCAGGCAGATCCGCACCAACGGACGGAAGGTGACAGGCGTCGACGATGAGGTATTGTCGGGCCAGGTCACCGACGAACCGACCGCAGATGTGGGTTCGGAGGCAGCGTTGCGCCACGCCATGAACCAGGCGCGCACGGGGCATATGACGTCGATCGTCGAGACGATCCAGCGTGAGCAGGATGAGATCATCCGCGATGACACCCGCGGTGTGCTCATCGTCCAGGGCGGCCCAGGGACGGGTAAGACGGCGGTAGCGCTGCACCGCGTCGCCTACCTGCTGTACACCTGGCGCGAACAACTGGCACGAACCGGCGTGCTCATCGTAGGGCCAAATAAGACCTTTCTGGAATATATCTCCCGCGTGCTTCCGGAGCTCGGTGAGACCGGCGTGGTGCTCGCGACGGTCGGCGACCTCGTCCCAGGAATCAACCCCAGAGGCACCGAAACGCTGATCGGCCGCGAGATCAAGGGCTCTGAGGAAATGGTGACCATCCTCAAACGCGCCGTACAGGCCTGGCAGACCGTGCCGAACTCGACGGTGCACGTCACCGTCGGTTCGATCGAACTGCAGGTCAGCCAGAAGCTGGTTAAGGCGGCGCGCACTCGGGCGCGGCGTTCCCGCAAGCCGCACAACCAGGCCCGCGAGATCTTCCGCGAAGAGTTCACGCGCCTGCTCGCCGCACAAATGGCGGATCGTATCGGCGCAGACCCCCTCGGCGGCGCCAACCTCCTGTCGGAGGCTGATATCGATCAGCTCCACGATGACTTGGCTGATGAGCCTGCGTTGCGCTCGCTTATCGACGAGTACTTCCCGGAACTGGCACCCCTGCAAGTACTCGAGAATCTACTCACCAACACCGAGGCTATCGAGGAAGTTGCCTATGACTACGACGAGACCACCCAGGAGGCGCTCTACCGCTCACCCGACGCACCTCTGACGCCTTCGGACACTGCCCTGCTCGACGAGCTGGCGGTGCTCATCGGCATGCCCAGTCCTGATGACGAGCGCGCGAAGGCCGACGAGCAGTGGCGTCGTGAAGTCGCCGAGGCTGAGGATGCGTTGGATGTGCTCGCGTCCTCTGAATCCACGGATAACGACGATGACATGTTCGAGGCAGAAATCTTGTCCGCCCACGACGTCATCGACGCCGAGACTCTCGCCGCCCGCCAACAGGAAACCGATAACCGTTCCACCGCGCAGCGAGCCAAGGAGGACTACACCTGGGCCTACGGTCACGTGATCGTCGACGAGGCCCAAGAACTGTCGCCGATGGAATGGCGCATGATTTTCCGCCGCAGCCCTTCACGCTGGATGACACTGGTCGGAGACACCGCACAGACCGGCTCCCCTGCCGGGACTGACGATTGGGCGACTGCGCTAGAGCCTTTCGTCGGCACGCGCTATGCCCTCCACGAGCTCACGGTGAACTACCGCACCCCCACCGAAATCATGGAGGTGGCCAATGAGCTGCTGGAGATCATTGATCCTGATGCCACGCCGGCGGTCGCGATCCGGTCGAGCGGCCAGCCGGTGCGCTACTTCCCTGCCGGCACGGATCCCCACAGCGTGCTTTTCGACGACGACAGGCTCACCCACATCATCACCGCAGAGAACGTGGATGACGTCAAGGGATTGGAGTTTGACCACGTGGTGGTTGTCAATCCCGCGGAGATTGTCGGGGCGTCGAACCAGGGCTGGCAGAACCTCTATGTGGCCTACACCCGTGCTACGCAAACACTCACGGTGATTGGCGACCTTCCGCCAAAGTCATAAAAATCGCCCGCCACACAATGTGGCGGGCGCATCGTCGATAAGCGAAAGCTTAGTTGACGGTGTGGACGATCATCACGTCGCAATCAGACTGACGCGCAACGTCTGCCGGCACCGAACCAAGCAGGCGGCCGGTCAGGGAATTGATGCCACGGTTACCCACAACCAGCAGGTCAGCCTTGTTGTCGTTCACAATCGCCATCAACGCCTGCACCGGGGTGCCTGGGCGCACAGCGGTCTCCACGTTCTGAGCACCGGCTTCGCGGGCGTGCTCAGCAGCCTGCTTCAAGTTCTCCTGAGCCTTCTCATCACCGAGGATAGCCACCGAATCCTGGCGCAAGGTCTTGGACGCGTCTTCCTCGGTCTCGTAGTAAGCGCAGCCGATGATCAACTTCGAGTCGAATGCCGCAGCCATCTTCGCTGCCCGCTCGACTGCCAGTAGAGATGACTTAGACCCATCAGTGCCGACAACGATGGAGTTGTAGTAATCGCTCATAATGTCCGTTGACCTTTCGATTTGAACCGCGGAGGGGATATGCCTCTCTAGTGTATCAATATTCCACTAGGGTGATCTGCGTCTAATCGTCTCTAATCGTCGGAGTATTCCGCGGTGTCGACGATCATCACGTCAACATTCGCCTTCCGTGCCACGCCAGTAGGGATATTGCCGAAGACGCGACCGGACAAGGAATTGACGCCGCGGTTGCCCACAACCAGCAAGTCAGCCCCGTATTCGGTGACAGAGTCCACGAGCACCTGCACCGGCGAGCCGGACTTGGCGATCAGACGGACCTTGGTTGCTCCTTCTTCTGCAGCGAGTTCGCCGGCCTCAGAGAGGTACTCCTCCGCGCGGTCGTCGCTGACCACGGGCAGGGTGGAGTAATCGGAGCTTGGGGAGTTCAACAGGGACCCTGTCGAGTTGTAGTAGGCGCAGATGATAATCAGTTGCGCATCGTACGCGCGGGCCAGGCTGGCGGCGGAGCGGACGGCCTTGAGCGAGGACGAGGAGCCGTCAGTTCCTACGGTGATTGTCGAATAGGAGTGCATAAGATTCGATCCCTTTCTTTTCTAGATTCCTGTGTCCTTAATACCACGAAGTTCTTTTCGAAGGTCAGCCACCTCATCGCGCAGCCGCCCAGCGAGCTCAAACTTGAGGTCACGGGCTGCCGAAGTCATCTGCGCCGTCAATGAATCAATCAGTGCTTGGATCTCATCTTCAGCCATTGTGGACGTATCAGGCTTATCGACGACCGCAGCGTCGCCTACAGCACTGCCCTCCGCGGCGGCGGCCTCCGCATTGTTTTCGTAGACCTCGTCCAAAATGTCAGAGATCTTCTTACGCAGCGGTTGCGGGTCGATGCCATGCTCTTTGTTATAAGCAATCTGCTTGGCGCGGCGGCGCTCGGTTTCGTCGAGGGCATACTGCATCGATTCGGTGACCTTATCCGCATACATGATCACCGAGCCCGAGACGTTACGCGCGGCACGGCCAATAGTCTGGATGAGCGACTTCGTCGAGCGCAGGAAACCTTCCTTATCGGCGTCCAAGATGGCCACCAGAGACACTTCTGGCAGGTCAAGGCCCTCACGCAGCAGGTTAATGCCCACCAGCACGTCATACTCACCGAGCCTGAGCTGGCGCAGTAGTTCGACGCGCTGCAAGGTATCAATGTCAGAGTGCAAGTAGCGGACCCGGATCCCGTTTTCCATCAGGTAGTCGGTCAAGTCTTCCGCCATCCGCTTGGTCAAGGTGGTGACCAAAACGCGTTCGTCCTTCTCGGTGCGCTGACGGATCTCCTCGATGAGGTCGTCGATCTGTCCCTTCGTCGGGCGTACCTCCACGTGCGGGTCCACCAGGCCTGTCGGGCGGATGACCTGTTCGACGAACTCGCCGCCGGCTGCCTCCAGCTCATAGTCACCGGGTGTTGCCGACATGTACACAGTTTGGCCGACGCGCTGCTCAAACTCGTCGAAAGTCAGTGGGCGGTTGTCCAACGCAGACGGCAGGCGGAATCCGTGCTCAACAAGGTTGCGCTTGCGCGACATATCGCCCTCGAACATGCCCCCGATCTGGGGAACAGTCACGTGCGACTCATCAATGATGGTGAGGAAATCCTCTGGGAAGTAGTCAAGCAGGGTCGCCGGGGCGCTTCCTGCCTCACGCCCATCCATGTGACGCGAATAGTTCTCGATGCCCGAGCAGAAACCGACCTGCTGAATCATCTCCAGATCGTATTCGGTGCGCATCCGCAGGCGCTGGGCTTCCAGAAGCTTGCCCCGGTTTTCGAGGTCCTCGAGACGGTCGGCCAGCTCCTCCTTGATCGCCTCGATCGCCTTTTCCATGCGCTCTTCCGTAGCCACATAGTGCGTCGCCGGGAAAATGCGCAGCTCATCGACCTGACGGAGAACATCGCCGGTCACGGGGTGAATATAGTACAGCGCGTCCACATCGTCGCCGAAGAATTCCACGCGCACGGCGACTTCCTCATATGCCGGGATGATGTCCACCGTGTCGCCCTTGACACGGAAGGTTCCTCGTCGGAAGTCATAGTCATTGCGCTCATATTGCACGTCCACGAGAAGGCGGAGGAACTGGTCACGGTCGATCTCTTCGTCGATACGCAACACCACCGAGCGATCCAGGTAGGACTGCGGCGCGCCTAGGCCGTAAATACAGGACACAGAACTAACGACGACCACATCGCGACGACTCAGCAGCCCAGAGGTAGCGGCGTGGCGCAAACGCTCCACGTCCTCATTAATGGATGAGTCCTTCTCAATGTAGGTGTCCGTCTGCGCGATATACGCCTCTGGCTGGTAGTAGTCGTAGTAACTAACGAAATACTCCACCGCGTTATTCGGCAGGAGCTCTTTCAACTCATTGGCAAGCTGGGCCGCCAGAGTCTTATTCGGGGCCATGACCAACGTCGGCCGCTGCTGCTGTTCAATCAGCCAGGCGGCCGTTGCGGACTTACCGGTACCTGTAGCACCAAGCAGGACCACGTCTTCCTCGCCGCGGTCGAGGCGCTCGTCCAGTTCCTTAATGGCGCGTGGCTGGTCACCTGAAGGCTCAAACTCCGAGATCACTTCAAAGGGTTTATCGGAGCGTTCCACCTCGCCGATGGGGCGAAATTCGGAATGAGAATAGACAGGGTGCTCTGCAGGAAAAGCCATATTCCCCACACTAGTAGGCCGGCCAATGAAAACGTATCTAGTCGTCCCCGGTAAGTCGCGTTAGTAAGGCGTCGACCTGCGTCTCCAATTCTTCAAGGGCTCCATTGTTGTCGATAATCACGTCAGCGACGCTCTTCCGTGTATCGTCGTCGATCTGGCGTGCGATGCGGTTGCGGGCATCGGCTTCATCGAGCCCGCGCTTGTCGACGAGGCGTCGTACGCGTTCCTCAGCGTCTACATCGACGACGATCGTGAGGTCAACCTGCTCGTGGAGTCCCTGTTCGATCAATAGGGGCATGTCATAGACAGCAGCCTTGTGCCCTGCCTCTTCGAGTTGCGCGAACCGGCTCCGCACTTCCGCCCTGATTGCCGGGTGCGTAATTGAATTCAACAGCTCGGTGTGTTCTTGCGAGCTGAACGCCTTCTTCGCTAGCGCTGCCCGATTGAGATCTCCGGCATCAGTGAGAATTTCATCGCCGAAAGCGGATGCCAATTCTTTCAACGCCGGCTGCCCTGGTTCCACGATCTCGCGTGACACTTGGTCAGCGTCTACCACCGGAATTCCCCGTTCGCGCAGCATCTCTGCCACAGTGCTCTTGCCGCTGCCAATTCCGCCTGTCAAACCGATGATTCGCATGGAAAAGATTCTAGCGGGGCCACCTTCATTTCCCCTGCGAAAGTTAGTAAACTTTGACACTAAGTACAACAATAGTGATGTGGATTACACACACTTAGTGAAAGGAGCACTCGTGGATATTGCATTGTCGACGAAGCTGATTTCGATCGGCTTCCTAACGTTATGTTCAGCCGCTCTCCTCACCGCGGCAGCCCGAAGCCTTTTAGAGGGCAAGCAAAGGGACACTCAGATCTCCTATGTGCTCCCGCTTCTACAATTCTTCGTAGGCGTCGCCCTACTCATTCCCGCTTTGCACCCCTGGAGCAAGCTCGGCGCCGGGGTTCCTTTCGTCATCTTCGGCGCTTTTCAAGCACTGGCCCTGATTCGTGGAAAAGGTTCTGCCTATGGTTTTTGGGACGGATTTTCCTCGTCACAAATATCCTGGGCGCACGTAGCTAGAAATTGGGTGATCGCTGCGCTTCTCATCTTCGCCGTCCCAAGTAGTGCCGCGATGTATTTATCTGAAAACAGCAGCTCAACTGTTGCCCTCGCGGTCGCGGTTGCCATCGTTTATCTCTTCATGGCAACCCGCAACCTCAAAACGCCTCACACCAAACCAAGCCTGCTCCCCGCAGCCTAGGCTAAAACAGATCGGGCCCGGAGTCTAAAACTAATTAGACTTCGGGCCCGAACTTTGAACCAGCCATCACATTATTAGATGGCTTCAGCGCAAACTAGTTGCCAGCGAGCTTCTCGCGCAGCTTAGCCAGCTGCTCGTCGGAAGCCAGGGAACCACCAGAGGTCTCCTCTGCTGCTTCGTTGGATGCCGGAGCAGGCGCATCCTCGGAAGACGCGGAAGAGTAGTTAGCGGATTCCTCAGCAGCCTCAGCTGCTGCGGCGCGGTGACGCTCGATCTGAGCAGCGTGTGCCTGGTAGCGGCGCTCTGCCTCAGCGTAGCGGTTCTCCCACTCCTGGCGAGCCTCGTCGTAACCTTCCATCCACTCGTTGGTCTCCGGGTCGAAGCCCTCTGGGAAGATGTAGTTACCCTGCTCGTCGTAGGAATCGGCCATGCCGTAGCGGGATGGGTCGAACTCGTCGACGTAGTCCTCGTCTGCCTGCTTCAGAGACAGGGAGATGCGGCGACGGTCCAGGTCGATGTCGATGACCTTGACCATGAGCTCTTCGCCAACGTTGACGATCTGGTCTGGCACCTCGACGTGGCGCTGTGCCAGCTCGGAGATGTGGACCAGGCCCTCGATGCCCTCTTCGACGCGCACGAACGCACCGAATGGGACCAGCTTGGTGACCTTGCCTGGCACGATCTGGCCCACAGCGTGGGTGCGTGCGAACACGCGCCATGGGTCTTCCTGGGTTGCCTTCAGGGACAGGGACACGCGCTCGCGGTCCAGGTCAACGTCGAGAACCTCAACGGTGACTTCGTCGCCGACGGTGACAACCTCAGATGGGTGGTCGATGTGCTTCCAGGACAGCTCGGAGACGTGAACCAGGCCGTCGACACCGCCGAGATCGACGAATGCGCCGAAGTTGACGATGGAGGACACAACGCCCTTACGGACCTGGCCCTTCTGCAGCTGGTGCAGGAACTCGGAGCGGACCGCGGACTGGGTCTCTTCCAGGTATGCACGGCGGGACAGCACAACGTTGTTGCGGTGCTTGTCCAGCTCGATGATCTTCGCTTCCAGCTCCTGGCCGATGTATGGCTCCAGGTCGCGGACGCGACGCATTTCGACGAGGGATGCAGGCAGGAAGCCGCGCAGACCGATGTCCAGGATCAGGCCGCCCTTGACGACCTCGATGACGGTACCGGTGACTGGCTCGTCGTTGTTCTGCAGTTCCTCGATGGTGCCCCATGCGCGCTCGTACTGTGCACGCTTCTTCGACAGGATCAGACGGCCTTCCTTGTCCTCCTTGGTCAGGACAAGTGCGTCGATCTCGTCGCCGACTTCGACAACCTCGTCTGGGTCGACGTCGTGCTTGATGGACAGCTCGCGGGTAGGGATGACACCTTCGGTCTTGTAGCCGATGTCAAGGAGGACTTCGTCGTGGTCAACCTTGACGACGCTGCCAGAGACGATGTCGCCATCATTGAAGTACTTGATGGTCTCGTCAACTGCAGCGAGAAAATCCTCAGCGGTGCCGATGTCGTTGATGGCTACCTGAGGGGTGTTAGAAGTGGACATTAATTAAGTTGCTCCGAAACGGATAGGAGGTCGAAAATGGACAGAAACGTATCTCTCAAAAACCCGCTGCTAAGCTGGGCTTTCGATCTCATTTCGGGAACGCGCAGGCGCTCCTATTACCGCCTACCACGCCCTGAAACACAGACACGCTCACACAACAATAGTCCGTTTGTGCAGCTAGAGCAAATGATTTGGAAGCTGATCCCCTAGTGAATACCCCCTCACACGCAAACCGTACCTACTGGGACGAAGACGCCACCCGCTACCACCGCGATCACCCCGCCTATTTGGACGGCTTCCACTGGTGTCCGGAGATGCTGGCCGAGTCAGATGCGCGCTTGCTTGGCGATCTCGCCGGCAAGCGCGTCGTGGAGGTCGGTTGCGGTTCCGCACCTTGTTCCTCCTGGCTTATCGACGAATACCCCACCGCTGCTGTGACCGCATTCGATATCTCTGCTGGCATGCTCGCCCACGCTGATCCCAATACCCCGCTCGTCCAAGCCGATGTACTGGCTCTTCCCTACCGCACGGCCGCTTTTGATGTCGCGTTTTCCGCCTTCGGTGCTCTCCCCTTCGTCCGCGACGAGGTTGCAGCACTGCGAGAGATTCGACGGGTGCTTCACGACGATGGCCGCTTCGTCTTCTCCGTGAACCACCCGATGCGCTGTGTGTTTCCTGACGATCCCGCCTCCTTCACCGCCACAATCCCCTACTTCGCACGCGAATACGAAGAATACGACGAGCACGGCCAACTCACCTACGCCGAATATCACCGCACCTTCGGCGACTGGGTGCGCGCCATCCGCGCGGCAGGATTCGAACTAGTGGACGTGATCGAACCCGAATGGCCCGACAACCTCACCGAGAACTGGGGCCAGTGGTCCCCAGAACGTGGCCGCATCTTCCCCGGTACCGCCATCTTCGTCACCCGCTGCGCGTCCTTAAGAGACAACTAGAAGAAGGGGTACTCGCGGAACTTGCGTCGCACACCCGGCCAAGCATAAGCGGGAATGCGGGAATACTCGTCGGTGACCAGCTTCCCGCCCACTCGCCGCCAGGCTGCCCGCACGATCCCATCCACCACGACAGGCTTGCGAAACACCCCCATATTTCCAGGAACAAGCTGTTCGTGAGTCTCCTGGCTCATGGCAAACAAGCGATCCTGGTAGCCCAAGATGTACTCGTCAAAGGCCGGCAACAAATGAGGTTGGCGCACGCGCGCCGGCGAGAGTTCGGCCAGCTCCTCCATAAGACCGCCTCGGTAAAAGTAGTCGTCGTCACGCACGATGTCCTCGGGAAGCTGCGTGAGCGCCACGCGAATCTCCGCGACCGGCAGCTTCGACCACCAGCGCACGTCCTCGAAGGTCACGGGGCCGTGGGTGCGGATATACCGGGAGATGATCTCCGTGGCCGCGGCCTGCCGATCGCCGTTAAAGACTTCCGCCAGCCCACCGCCATCGGGTGCAGGTCCGATCCGTTGTTCCGGGCCAAGGTACGCCAGGGTTCCCTCGACTATCAGGAGGTAGCGCACGCGGTAAGTCAGCCGCGCTGAAGTCTCTGGAGCGACCTCCGCGACGATCTGCTTGAACTCAGTATTCGTGACCGGACTTTCCGCAAGAACGCGATCACGGATTTGCGCAATATCCGAATCGGTGCCGCCAGCGTTGAGCACCGAGGTTCGCGCGCGTTCCACGCCGGGCTTGGCCAGCAGCTCGGTCAGCCAGCGCAGTTCGTCGGCACGCGCCGCGAAGACCGTGCCACGCATGGGATACCCACGCACGATCTCTCCTCGCGCAAGAGCGCTGCACACATCGTCGATCTTGCCGCCGCTGCGCAGGCTTATCGACGAAAAGACCGTGGGCTCCTGCCCCTGCATCAGGCCAAAAGCCGACATCACCTCCGCCGGTGATCCCCACCCCGGGCCGATCAATCTTTGGGCCAGCAGGCGAGCGCGTGCTTTAGTGCGCGGCTTCATCCCAGTTCTTCCCCGCGCCGGCAGACACCTCGAGTGGCACGCGCAGGGTGATCGCACCGTCCATCTCGGTCTCGATGATGGAGCGGACCTCCTCAAGCTCGCCGGGGGCGATCTCCACGACCAGTTCGTCGTGAACCTGGAGCAGAACGCGCGACTTGTGCCCTGCTTCCCGCAGCGCAGCATCGACCCGGATCATCGCCACCTTGATGATGTCTGCGGCCGTGCCCTGGATCGGCGCGTTCAACGCCGCACGCTCCGCATTCTCCCGGGCCACGCGGTTATCGCTGGTCAGCTCCGGAAGGTAGCGGCGGCGCCCAAAGACGGTGGACGTGTAGCCGTCGCGGCGAGCCTGCTCCACAACCTCGTCGAGGTAGCGCTTCACGCCACCGAAGCGGTCGAAGTAACTCTCCATGATCTGCTTGGCCTCACCGGGGCTGATGTCCAGCTGACCGGACAGGCCGAAAGCGCTCAGCCCATAGACCAGGCCGTAGCTCATAGCTTTCACGCGGCGGCGCAACTCAGCGGTGACTTCGTCGATCGGCACGTCAAAGACCTTGGAGCCGACATAATTGTGCAGGTCCTCGCCGTCCTTGTACGCCTCGATCAGGCCTGGGTCCTGCGACAGGTGCGCCATGACACGCATCTCGATTTGCGAATAGTCGGCCGTCAGCAGGGTCTCATAGCCCTCGCCCACCACGAAGGAGGAGCGAATCTTGCGGCCGGCTTCGGTGCGCACCGGAATATTCTGCAGGTTCGGGTCCGCGGAGCTCAGGCGCCCGGTCGATGTCACGGTCTGGTTGAACGTGGTATGAATCCGCCCATCATCCTGGACCGTCTTGATCAGGCCTTCCAGCGTGGATTTCATCTTCTGGTACTCGCGGTGCGCCAAGAGATGATCCAGGAACGGGTGCGGATTCTTCTTCGCCAGCGCCTCAATTTCCTTCGCCGCCGTGGAATAACCCGTCTTCGTCTTCTTCGTCTTCGGCAGGTCCAGTTTGTCGAAAAGCACGACGGACAGCTGCTTCGGGCTGGACAGGTTCAGGTCGGGCTCGTCGACAAGCCTGCGGGCCTCTTCTTCTACCTGGGCGACCTGGTCGGTGAACGTCTTTAACTGATCTTCGAGCACGTCCATGTCCACCGCGATGCCAGTATCCTCCATGCGCGCCAGGATCGACACCAATGGCAGCTCCAAGTCCTGGTACAGGTCGAAGCTGTCGATCGCCTTGAGCTGCGTGGTCAGCTCCTCCGCCAGCTCCAAGATCGCCGCGGCAGAATCCGTCAGCGTGGTATCGCCCAGCAGGCTCAGCTGATCACCGGCCTCTCCCAGCTGACGCTGCAAGTGCCGCTGATACACATCGCGCAAATCATAGGTGCGCTGACCAGGCCGCAGCAGGTACGCCGCGATCGCCGTGTCATGCGCAATCCCATTCAGCTCAATATCACGCCCGGCCAGCATGTGAAACGCCGCCTTCGCCTCATGCAGGTACTTCGGCGTCTCCGACTCCAGCCACGCCTTCAAGGCCTTGTCTTCTGCAGGCGAGAGCTCAGCCAGCTCCTTCGCAATACCCTCGCGTTGCTTATCGACGATGCCTACCGCACTCGCGTCCCCACCATTCGGTTCGCCCTTGCCGACGAAAAACACGGCCATGCCTTGGCCCTCGCGCTGTTCAAGCCACGTGTCCAATGGTTCGTCAGAGATGACGACATCGGAAAGCTGGACAGTCTCTTCCTCGGCAGCGTCAGCGGAGCCGGTCGTCGGGACTGCCGCCAGCACGCGTTCGCGCAGATTCACGCCGAACTCGAGCTCATCGAAAGCCGTTGCTACCGTGCCAACGTCCACTGGCTTCAGCTCAAGGTCCTCGGGCCCAACGGGGAGGTCCATATCCGTGACCATCTGTGTCAGCTCACGGTTCAGGCGCACCTGATCCAAACGCTCGCGGAAATTGTTGCCGACCTTGCCCTTGATCTCGTCGGCATGCTCCAGCAGCGTCTCAAGGTCCCCGTACTGGTTGATCCACTTTGTGGCAGTCTTTTCACCCACGCCGGGAATATTGGGCAGGTTATCGGAGGGGTCCCCGCGCAAAGCCGCAAAGTCCGGGTACTGCTGCGGCGTCAGATCATACTTCTCCTTCACCGCCTCCGGGGTAAAGCGCGTCATGGTCGACACGCCACGGGTGGGATAGAGCACCGTGGTGGTGTCGTCGACAAGCTGTAGGTAATCCCTGTCGCCGGTGACGATCAGGATCTCAAAATCGCCCGTGGCCTTCGCCTGGGTCACCAGCGTTGCGACGATATCGTCCGCCTCAAAATTCTCCACCGACAACGTGGTGATGCCTAAGTCCTGCAGGATATCGTCGATAAGCGGAACCTGCCCCTTGAACTCCTCAGGGCTGGCCGCGCGCTGCGCCTTATATTCAGGAAACTTCTCGGTGCGGAAAGTCTTGCGCCCCACGTCGAAAGCGACAGCCGCGTAGGTGGGTTTCTCGTCGGCAAGAATATTCGCGAGCATAGACAGGAAGCCGTACACCGCGTTCGTATGCTGGCCGCCGGTGGTGGAAAAATTTTCCGCCGGCAACGCGTAGAACGCGCGGAAAGCCATGGAGTGTCCGTCGATAAGCAAAAGGCGTTTGTCAGTCACGCGTGCCAGTCTAGCCTGACACGTGGACACGCCCCCCGGACCGCCTACAAGCACCTGATTTCGTGCGCGCGGTGCGTGTGCGCTAAAGTATGAACTCGCTACGCCCCTGTAGCCCAATTGGCAGAGGCAACGGATTCAAAACCCGTCCAGTGTGAGTTCGAGTCTCACCAGGGGCACAAATAAACCGCCATCTACGCAGGTAGGTGGCGGTTTCTGCTTGTCGACGAAAGCTGGAACGTCGGTCGCCCGATACAGGTGCCCACTGGGCTAAAATCGATCGCCGGATAAATCGACACACTTCCGAAAGAGACCTTTATGGCCACCCACTCCCCCAGCAAACCTAATAGGCGGGGCCTGTTTTCCTATATCTTCGACGTTCTGCGCGGATTCCTCATCGGCTTGGCCGAGCTCGTCCCAGGTATTTCCGGCGGCACAATCGCGCTGATCGTCGGCATCTACGAAAAAGCACTTCACAACGCCGACCTGATCATGCGCCGCAAGTTCCGCGAGGTGGACTGGCTCTTCCTTGTCCTTATCGGGGTGGGCATGGTCACCGCCGTCTTCGGCATGTCCACGGTGATGCATGTTTTCATCACCGACTACGCGCAGCTGGCGAACGGCTTGTTCTTCGGGATGGTGCTGGTGTCCATCATCGTTCCGCTTGGCATGATGGATCGTCGTAAAGCGCACTGGGGGTTGGCCGCGCTGTTCGTCGTCGGTGCTGTCCTCGCATTCTTTGCCACAGGCTTTACATCTGAACCGGTGCGCGACCCGTCGCTCATCGTCATCTTCGTCGCGGCTGCTGTGGCCGTGTGCGCGCTGGTGCTCCCCGGCCTGTCGGGCTCGTTCCTGCTGCTGGCGATGGGGCTTTATGAGCCGATCATCCGGGCTGTCTCCAACCGCGAAATCGACATCATCCTGGTCTTCATTGCCGGTGCGGCCGTCGGGCTGATCCTTTTCGTGCGCGTGCTCAGCTGGTTGATGAGCGAGCACCGCAACGTCACCTTGGCCACGATGGCCGGGCTCATGCTTGGTTCGCTGCGCGCGCTGTGGCCGTGGTCGGGCGATGCGCCGGCGAATGTTGGGCTGGTGCTGGGCATGATGATGCTGGGCGGCGTAATCGTGGCCGTGTTCATTCTGATTGATCGCTACAAACAGTCCACAGCGCAGGCTGACGTGATCACCGAAGATAGTCCTCGTTAAGATCGGCTGCATGACTAAGCGTATTCAACGAATCCTCGCCGCCACCGTGGCAGCCGCACTCGTTTCTACGGCTGCCGTTCCGGCGGCGACGGCCCAGGACACGGAGCAGAACTCCAGCCAGGAGACTTCGTCGACGGAGGGAACCGAATCCTCCTCCAGCTACTCCGAATGGCTGTCCTCGGGGGCCGAAATGATGTCCTCCGGCGACATCGCGCTTAGCGCTCAGGGCTCTTCGCGCTTCGCAATTGACTGGATCATCGGCTTTGTGGGCGCCACGGTGATCGGCGCGATCGTTCACTTTGCGTTGAAGTTCATCTAACCAGGCCCACATTCTAATGCTCAGGCACCTGGCAGGTAAGGTGTGTGAGCATGAAAAAGATCGTCACAGTGGGGGCGCTACTCGGCGCCACCAGCCTGCTCACCGGGTGCGTGACCAACGTCGAGGGCGGAAACCCGGACGGGTGGGAGCAGGTGCTTCCCGACGAAGTCCCCGAGATTGCCGCAATGGTCCCCGAAGAGGTCGCCGCTGACAGGGTGCTGTCCGCCGGGACCAACCCGCCCTTCGCGCCTTTCGAGTTCAAAGACTCCACCGGAAAAATTATCGGTGTAGAGATGGACTTAGGCCACGCCATGGCAAGCGTCATGGGCCTAGAATTCGAACCGGTTGAGCAGGACTTCGCCATGATCCTTCCTGCCGTGGACGCAGGGACTATCGACGCCGGCATGTCCGGCTTCACCGATAACGAGGAGCGGCGCCGGAACTATGATTTCGTCAACTTCCTCTACGCCGGCATTCAATGGGCACAGCAGACCGGGGACGACATCGACCCTGCCAACCCGTGCGGGCTTACTGTCGCAGTGCAGCGCACCACCGTCTCCGAAACCGACGACGTGCGGCCGAAAGCCCAAGAGTGCTTGGACGCCGGCAAGGAGCCGATCACGGTCTTGAGCTATGACACGTCAGATAACGCGGCGCTAGCGGTACTCGTCGGGCGTGCCGACGCCCTGTCCGCCGACTCCCCGGTCACCGCCTGGGCCGTCAACCGCTCCGACGGCAAGATGGAGATGGTCGGCGACATGTTTGACGCCGCGCCCTACGGTTTCGCCGTGCCGAAGGGCTCCGACCTTGGGCCCGCCATGGCAGCCGCAATGCAACACCTGATCGATACCGGCGAATACCAGCGCATCCTCGCCCAGTGGTCCATCGAGGACGGGCTTCTCGACGAGGCACTCATCAACGAACAACCAGTGGAGGGAAACTAACCTATGGCTTCGACAACTAGCTCTCAGACCGAGCGCTCCCGCCCGGAACGCATTGAGGCCAAACCACTGCGCCACCCCGGCCGCTGGGTGCTGGCAGCCATCATCATCGCGCTGGTGGTCTGGTTCGTCATTGGTGCAGCAAACAATGAGGCCTACGGCTGGGACACCTACTTCACCTACCTCTTTGATACCCGCATCGCGGTCGCCGCGCTGCACACCATCGCGATCACAATCTTGGCGATGATCATCGGTGTCGTCGGCGGCGTCGTGCTCGCCGTCATGCGGATGAGTGAGAACCCAGTCTTCAAGGCGGTGGCCTGGGTGTTCCTGTGGATCTTCCGAGGCACCCCCGTCTACGTGCAGCTGATGTTCTGGGGCCTGCTGGGCGCCCTCTATCAATCCATCAACCTCGGCTTTGCTGAGATTTCACTGGAGGCGCTGACCTCCTCGGCGTTCATGTTGGCCGTGCTGGGCTTGGGCCTGAACGAGGCAGCCTACATGGCGGAAATCGTCCGCTCCGGTGTCTCGTCGGTACCGGAAGGCCAGGTGGAAGCGTCGAAAGCCCTGGGCATGAGCTGGGGCCAGACGATGCGTCGTACCGTGCTACCCCAGGCAATGCGCATCATCATCCCTCCCACCGGCAACGAGTTCATCTCCCTGCTGAAGACGTCCTCCCTGGTTGTCGCCGTGCCCTACTCCCTGGAGCTCTACGGCCGTTCCATGGATATCGCAGCCGCCCTTTTCGAGCCCGTGCCGATGCTGCTGGTCGCCGCGACCTGGTACTTGGCGATCACCTCGATTCTCATGATCGGCCAGCACTACTTGGAGAAGCACTTCGAAAAGGGCGCCACGCGTGAATTGACCGCCCGCCAGCTCGCCGCACTTGCCGACGCCGAAGGCACCGTCCCCGGCAACGTGTCCATCGTCGAAAGGAACAGCTAATGACCACCCCGATGATCAAAGCCGACCAGGTCTGGAAATCCTTCGGCAACCTGGACGTGCTGAAAGGCATCGACCTTGAAGTGCCCACCGGCAACGTCACCTGCCTCGTCGGCCCGTCCGGCTCCGGCAAATCCACCCTGCTGCGCTGCGTGAACCACCTCGAGAAGGTTACGGCCGGCCGCCTGTATGTGGACGGCGAACTGATCGGCTACCGCGAGAAAGACGGCGTCCTGCACGAAATCAGCGCCAAGGATGCCGCGAAGCAGCGCGCGGACATCGGCATGGTGTTCCAGTCCTTCAACCTCTTCTCCCACCGCACCGCGCTGGAAAATATCATCGAGGCCCCAGTCCAGGTTAAGGGCCAGTCCGTCGAGTCCGCGAAGAAGCGCGCGATGGAACTGCTCGACATGGTCGGCCTCGCGTCCAAGGCCGAGGCTTATCCGGCGCAGCTTTCCGGCGGCCAGCAGCAGCGCGTCGCGATCGCCCGCGCTGTCGCGATGGATCCGAAGCTGATGCTTTTCGACGAGCCCACCTCCGCTCTCGACCCCGAGCTGGTCGGCGAGGTCCTGCGTGTCATGCGCAAGCTTGCCGACGATGGCATGACCATGCTGGTTGTCACCCATGAGATGGCTTTCGCCCGCGAGGTCGCCGATAACGTCGCTTTCATGGACGGCGGTGTCATCGTCGAGTACGGAACCCCCGAAGAAGTGCTGGACAACCCGCGCGAGGAACGCACCAAGGAGTTCCTCTCGAGCATCTTCTAAACCCTTTCACGTTAATGGATGCGGCGCGGGTCCGCATTCGAAGGTTTGCCCAGGGGTATTTTTCTGTGGATAACTATGTTGTTTTCCACAGGTTTCGGACATGTGACGGCTACCCCCGCGCTTGGGTTGTGTGGGTGTTTTAGTGTCAGGTTCATGACCATTAACGACATACTCCGGGACGCAGGCACCAGCGCCATGACTTTGCTGGCCGACCTGCAACCGCGCCACGACCTCATCCGGGCCGGCGCGGAACCCAAAGCTGTCGACAAAACCCACACACTCTATGCGGTGTATTACGGGCCGTGCGCCTCAAAGCGCAAGCAGCGCGATGCCCGCGAGCATGCCACCACCAACCAGTTAGGCTTCGAGCGCCTGCATGCTATCGAAAGGGTCGTCGCCAGGCTTCACGACGACACCAAAGCCTGGGCACTACGCCGCGACTTAACACGCTATGGCGGCACCCACTACGGCTTTGCTGCCTATGCGCGTGAAAAACTCGAGCACTATAACTGCGACGCCGAAGAAGAAACACCCAAACCAAGCTTCAAAGTCACCTCGCACCCACCCACCGGGGATGCCTCAATGAACCTGCGTGGCGATGCCGCCACGATCCGCGAGTTCGAACACCAGATCCGCGAACGCGCCACCACCGATGAAACCACCACCG
>NZ_KB892449.1 GCF_000373805.1 Corynebacterium pilosum DSM 20521 = CIP 103422
TCCCGGATCTTCACCCCGGAGCGCTTGGAGTCGATCGTGGACGTGGAGCTGGCGACCATGTCGTGGGTGCAGTGGTACAACACCCGTCGACTGCACTCCACCCTCGGGATGGTCCCACCCGCGGAGCACGAGGAGACCTACTGGGCCGGGCACGCTACAATCACCGAGTCACCTGAGAGGGTGGCTCAGCCAATCTAACGGTGGCAACAAAACCGTGACGGTTCAAACTGTAAAAAGGTCTGTACCGCCTAAAGGAGCCGGCATGTCCAACAAGATTCTTGTCGTCGATGATGATCCAGCAATCTCCGAAATGCTCTCGATTGTCCTCGAGGCTGAGGGCTTGGACCCCGTCGTCGTCAATGATGGCAACGAGGCGGTCCCTGCTTTTCGGGAACACGACCCGGACCTGATCTTGTTGGACCTCATGCTCCCTGGCATGAACGGTGTGGATATTTGCAAGGCGATTCGCGCGGAGTCCGCGGTGCCGATCGTCATGCTCACCGCCAAGACCGACACGGTGGACGTTGTTCTGGGCCTGGAGTCGGGCGCAGATGACTACATCACCAAGCCCTTCAAGCCGAAGGAACTGGTGGCACGCATTCGGGCGCGACTGCGCCGCAACGACGAGGACCCCTCCGAGATCATCGAGGTGGGCGATCTGACGATCGACGTGCCGCAGCACATGGTCAAGCGTGGCGACGAGGAAATCTCGCTGACCCCGCTGGAGTTTGATCTGCTGCTGGAGCTGGCGCGCAAGCCGAAGCAGGTACACACCCGTGAGGAGCTGCTGGAATCGGTGTGGGGCTACCGCCACGCCTCGGATACACGCCTGGTGAACGTTCACGTGCAGCGTCTGCGTTCCAAGATTGAGAAGGACCCGGAAGACCCGCAGATCGTGCTGACTGTGCGCGGTGTGGGTTACAAGACCGGCACTCCTGGCGAGTAGTGGGGGCAGTCCTCTGATCCACAGACTCCAAAGGCTTCGCGCCTACCTGTCCGAATCGTGGCGGACCTCTTTGCAGGTGCGCTTCATTGGTTCCGTCCTGATCGCCTCAGGCGCGGTCATGCTGCTGCTGGCCTTTGCCCTGTCCACTGTGGTCACTCAGCGGCTGGTAGACACCAAGATCGATGTTGCCGATAGCCAGATTGATCGCGCCCGCGCCACAGTGGAGCAGCAGATTAATGCCACGGGCTCGTCGTCAAGCATGCAAGTGCGGCTGAACTCTGCCCGGGCCTCCCTGACCAGCCAGAGCCAAAACACCGCGGAAACCCCTGCGGTTTTCGAACCGGTGCTGATTGTTGAAGGCATCGGCGGAGAGGCCACCGCGAGTCCGGAGGGCTACCGGATCCCGGAAAGCCTGCGCAATTTCGTCTCCCAAGGCCAGGTGTCCTACCAGTTCGCGCCGCTGGAGCGCGCCGACGGGACGGCATTTAATGCGCTGATCATCGGCACACCGACGGAAGCTGACATCCAAAACCTGCAGGTGTACCTGGTGATGTCGATGGAGTCCGAAGAATCAACGATGGCGTTGATGCGCGGTCTACTCGCCACGGCAGCGCTGGTGGTCATCGTGCTGTTGGTCGGCATCGCGTGGCTGGCAACCCAGCAAATTACGGGCCCGATCCGGTCTGCTTCGCGCATCGCGGAGCGCCTCGCCTCAGGCCATCTGCGGGAGCGCATGGCCGTGGAGGGCGAAGACGAGATGGCGCGGCTCGCGTTATCCTTTAACAATATGGCCGACAAGCTTTCCAGCCAGATCCACCAACTCGAGGAATATGGTGACCTGCAACGCCAGTTCACCTCCGATGTTTCCCATGAGCTGCGCACGCCGCTGACCACGGTGCGTATGGCGGCGGACATGATCGCCGCCGACGAGGACTCGCTTGAACCGCACACGAAGCGCGCCAGCCAGCTGATGATCCGCGAGCTTGACCGCTTCGAGGCGCTGCTGGGGGACCTGCTGGAGATTTCACGTCACGACGCCGGCGTGGCGGACCTCGCCGTGTCCACCATCAAGGCCCAGGCCCCGCTGGAATCGGCGTGGCAGCAGACCAAGCACCTAGCGGCAGAGCTGGACGTGGACGTCACCTTCGACGTGCCGGAAGAACCCGTCACGATAGAGGGCGATACCCGCCGCATCGAAAGGATCCTGCGCAACCTGCTGGCCAACGCGCTTGACCACTCGGATGGCAACCCGGTGAACGTGCGGCTGGCCGAAAATGAGGACGCGGTGGCCTACACAGTCACCGATAACGGCGTGGGTTTGAAACCCGGCCAGGAGGAGCTGGTGTTCAACCGCTTCTGGCGCGCGGACGCCTCGCGCAAACGCCACTCCGGCGGTACCGGGCTGGGCCTTGCCATTGCGCGTGAGGACGCCGCCCTGCACAAGGGCATCCTCGACGCCGGCGGCACCGCGGGGGTGGGCTCCCAGTTCCGGCTGGTCCTGCCGAAGAAGTCCGGAGTTGGGTTTGCTGAAGCACCGCTGCCGCTGAGCCCACCGGTCGGACCCACCCTGGAGGCAACACCATGATCCACAGAAAGCGCAGGCGGGCCGCTGCGGTCTCGGCCCTGGCCGTGGTGACGACTGCGTCGCTGGCCCTCGGGTCCTGCACTAGGCTGCCGTCGAACACGGAACCGCAGGCGTTGCGCACTTTCGACCGCAACGTGGCCGCAAACGAACTGCATGAGCCCCAGCCCGGTTTGGAGCCGGACCTGCTGTTGCGTGATTTCTACGCCGCGTCAGCCATCCCCACCGGCGACTATTCCGCCGCCCGCAACTATCTCACCGCCTCGGCCGCGGAGGCGTGGGATCCGCACGATTCCACGTTGATCGTCGACCGCATCGACCTGACCACCCAGCCCGGCGGTAACGCGCAGCGCCGCAGCTTGTCGGTGCGCGGTGAGGTGATCGGCTCCTTGGAAGAGGGTGGCGCTTACGTGCCTCAAAACGGCGTGTACGAAGCGACCGTGCAGCTGGAGCAGGTTAATGGTGAGTGGCGGGTAGCGTCCCTGCCAGCCGGCGTGATCATGGAACGCACGGAGCTGAGCAACCAGTACCACCCGCATCACATCTACTTCCTGAATTCCACTGGCGAGGCCTTGGTGTCGGACCGGCGCTGGGTATTCGACGGCACCGATTCCCTCGATTCCGTGCTGCTCAGCCTGATCGCGGCCGGCCCGACCAGCCGGCTTGCCCCTGCCATCGCCGAGGGTTTCCCGGAGCAGGGCGCCTATATCGGCAAGACCGACGGCGTGTATGAGTTCACCGGCTTGGCCAGCATGGACCAGGAGCGACGCACGAAGTTCGCCGCCCAGGTGGTCTGGACGCTGGCACGGGCCGGCATCAGCGGCCCCTACCGGATTGCGGCGGACGGGGCACCGTTGCTTGACAACGACGATGGCTTCAACCCTGATGACTTCGCCACCATGAACCCGCAGGCGATCAACCAGGAGGTTGCCCAACTCTATGCGTTGACGGACTCCCGGCTCTACTCGGTGGAGAATGAGCAGGCCACACCCGTCGACGGGCCACTGGGAACCGCCGGCGATATTTCCTCGATCGACATCACAGCCGATGGCTTCGCGGCCGCCGTCCTCAATTTGCCTGACGACGAAGGCCAAGCCTTTTCCGTCGGCGGTATTGTTACTCCGCAGACTGAGGTGCTGCGCGCCAACGCCATCACGCGACCCAGTTTCGAAGGGGATGGCAATGTGGCCTGGGTGGCCATCGATGGGGACCGGGTGATCCGCGCGGTCCGCTCCACAGCCTCTGGGGAGGTGGTCAGCAGCGAGGTGGGCGCGACCTTCCTCGAGGAGATCGACGGGGAGATCTCCGTGCTGCGGTTGTCCCGTTCGGGTTCGCGTGTCGCCATGATCATCGACGGCCGCCTCTTCACCGGCATCGTGGGGCAATCCGCGGCCGGTGAGCGCAGCATCGTCAACGTGCTCGAATACGCCACCGACTTTGGCGGCTCAATCATCTCCGCGGAGTGGAAGACAGACGGCGCGTTGATCGTCGGAACGTCCTCCCCGGATGCCCCTGTATTGCGCGTGGAGCAGGACGGCTCCGCGGTGACCACCTTGTCCACCGGTAATATCAACGCGCCGGTCGTGATGGTGGCTTCCAGCCCCACCATGATCTACGCCACAGACGCCAACGCGCTCCTCCAGCTGCCCACCCAGGGCAGCGACTACCCGAACTGGCGCGAGGTGCCCGGGCTGCAGGGCGTGCGTGCGGCCCCAGTGGTGGCCAACTAGCACCGTGTGGGAGCTGCTTTTGCCCCGCCACTGCGCTGGGTGCGGCGCGCCGGGCGAACACCTCTGCGCTACCTGCCGGAGGGAATTAGCGGTCCCGCCAGAGCGCGTCGTGCCGCACGCCAGCCCCCACGTCCCAGTCTTCGCGATGGGTACGTATTCCGGCGCCCATCGCGGGGTGATCCTGGCGATGAAGGAACGCAACAACCTTGCCGTGCGGCGCCACGTCGGGGCGGTGCTGCGCGCCGGGTTGGAATACCTCGAGGTCAGAGGGGAGATCACGCCGCCGGTTGTGCTGCTTCCCGCCCCGACCAGGCGCTCGTCGGCACGCGCGCGAGGTGGTGATCCGGTCACGGCGATCTGCGCGGCGTCCGGTTATCCGGTGGTTCAGGCGGTGCGTATCGACGACGCGACCACCGACCAGGCTGAGCTGACCGCGGCCGAGCGGCGTAAGAATTTGGCGGGGCGGGTGCGCGTGGGGGCTCTTCCGGGCGGGCAGGTGGTGCTTGTCGACGATGTCGTCACCACGGGGGCGACGCTGCAGGCGACGGCGTCGGCCCTGCTCAGTCGGGGCGTGAACGTGGTGGCGGCGGTGGTGATCGCTGCCGCCTAGGAAATTAATTGGGGGTTTTGGCCTATGTGGTTATGACCAGCTGTATGATGGGAGATACAACCAGTCCCCATCTAGTAGGGAGGAAGCAGATGACCACTGCAGAAAACAATGAAGTCCTGAGCCCCGACGCACAGGTGACCATCACCGGCCGCAATGTCGAGGTTCCAGAGCACTTTCAGGAACGCGTGAACAAGAAGCTGGCGCGGATCGAGAAGCTGGATCCGACCCTGACGTTCTTCCACGTTGAACTGCAGCATGAGCCAAACCCGCGTCGCGAAGCACAGTCGGACCGGATTCAGATCACCGCAACCGGTAAGGGCCACATCGCCCGCGCCGAGGCGAAAGAGGACAGCTTCTACGCAGCGCTGGAGACCGCGCTGGCGAAGATGGAGCGTTCCCTGCGCAAGGTGAAGGTCCGCCGCAACACCGCGAAGTCTGGTCACCGCGCGCCGAAGTCCACAGGCCAGGTTGCAGCCGAATTGGTTGCAGAGGCACAGCAGGCAAAGGCGAAGAAACCAGGCCAGTACGAGGTCGACCCGTACGAGGGCACCGTCGATGATGTCGAACCGGGCCACATCGTTCGCACCAAGGAGCACTCGGCCACGCCGATCAGCGTGGACCAGGCACTCAGCGAAATGGAGTTGGTGGGACATGACTTCTACCTCTTCGTGAATGAAGAGACCGGTCGCCCATCCGTGGTGTACCGCCGCCACGCATTCGACTACGGTTTGATCTCCCTGGTCCCAGAGGAAGAGGCATAAACTTCTTCCGGTAGCTCAGACGCCCCCGCCCCTGAAGGTGGGGGCGTTGCCGTTGCTGGCGTTGCCCAGAGCGCCCAAATCATTAGTTGGGTCTGGAGCGTGCGTACAATGGCTCGTTGATACTAGAATTTTTACCCCCAAGACAAAGGACAAAACACGTGTTTGGACTGTCCAAGCTGCTCCGGGCCGGTGAAGGCCGTACCGTCAAGCGTCTGAAGAAGATCGCTGAAGATGTTATCGCTCTTAACGACGATTATGACAAGCTGACCGACGAGGAACTCAAGGCGAAGACCGACGAGTTCAAGGCGCAGCTGGCGGACGGCGCAGATTTGGACGACATCTTGCTCGACGCCTTTGCCACCGCCCGCGAAGCCGCATGGCGCGTGCTGGGCCAGAAGCCCTACTTGGTCCAGGTGATGGGTGCCGCGGCACTGCACTTCGGCAATGTCGCGGAGATGAAGACGGGTGAAGGCAAGACCTTGACCTCGGTGCTGGCGGCCTACCTCAATGCATTGGAGGGCAAGGGCGTCCACATCGTTACCGTCAACGACTACCTGGCCAAGCGTGACGCGGAGATGATGGGCCGTGTGCACCGCTTCCTCGGGCTTGAGGTCGGCGTGATCTTGAGCGAGATGCGCCCGCCGGAGCGCAAGGTGGCTTATGCCGCGGACATTACCTACGGCACCAACAATGAGCTGGGCTTCGATTACCTGCGCGACAACATGACGCGTTCGCTCAATGACCTGGTGCAGCGCGGCCACAACTTCGCCATCGTGGATGAGGTGGACTCGATTCTTATCGACGAGGCCCGTACCCCACTGATCATTTCCGGCCCGGTGGACGGCTCTTCGCAGTTCTACAACGTGTTCGCGCAGTTGGCACCGCGCATGCGCGAGGGCATTCACTATGAGGTGGACAAGCGCAAGCGGACCATCGGTGTGAACGAAGAAGGTGTGGAGTTTGTCGAGGACCAGTTGGGCATCGACAACCTCTATGCGCCGGAGAACTCACAGCTGGTCAGCTACCTCAACAACGCGATCAAGGCGAAGGAACTGTTTGAGCGCGATAAGGACTACATCGTCCGCCAGGGCGAGGTCATGATCGTCGACGGCTTCACCGGCCGCGTCCTTGCCGGCCGCCGTTACAACGAGGGCATGCACCAGGCGATCGAGGCGAAGGAGGGCGTGGAGATCAAGAATGAGAACCAGACCCTCGCAACGGTGACCCTGCAGAACTACTTCCGCATGTACGACAAGCTGGCCGGTATGACCGGTACCGCAGAAACCGAGGCGGCTGAGCTGCACTCGATCTACGGCCTCGACGTGGTGGCGATTCCGACGAACCGTCCGAACCAGCGCATCGACCGCGATGACCTGATCTACAAGACGCAGGAGGCGAAGTTCTCGGCCGTGGCCGACGATATCGCCGAGCACGTCGAAAACGGCCAGCCGGTGCTGGTCGGTACTACGTCCGTGGAGCGCTCTGAGTACTTGAGCCAGCTGCTGCAAAAGAAGGGCATTAAGCACAATGTGCTGAACGCGAAGTACCACGAAGAGGAAGGCCGCATCATCGCCGAGGCAGGCCTGCCGAAGCAGGTGACGGTCTCCACCAACATGGCCGGCCGCGGTACCGATATCGTGCTGGGCGGTAACCCGGAGGTCCTGCTGGACCACCGCCTGAAGAATGAGGGCCTGGACCCCTTCGAGGATGAGGAGCGCTACCAGGAAGCCTGGGACGAGCAGCTGCCGCAGGCAAGGGAGCGTTCGAAGAAGCTGGGCGATCAGGTGCGCGAGTCCGGTGGCCTCTACGTGATTGGTACTGAGCGCCACGAATCCCGCCGTATCGACAACCAGCTCCGTGGTCGTTCCGGCCGCCAGGGAGACCCGGGTGAGACCCGTTTCTACCTGTCCATGCGTGATGATCTGATGGTGCGTTTCGACGGCCAGTCCATGGAAAACATGATGAACCGCCTCAACATGCCGGACGATGTGCCGATCGAGGCGAAGATGGTGTCCAACTCCATCAAGGGTGCCCAGGCACAGGTGGAGAATCAGAACTTTGAGATGCGTAAGAACGTGCTCAAGTACGACGAGGTCCTCAACGAGCAGCGCAAGGTGGTCTACCGCGAGCGCCGCGAAATCCTTGAGGCGAAGGACATCAAGAACCAGATCCGCCGCATGATCGACGAGACGGTTGGCGCCTACGTTGACGGCGCTACCTACGAAGGTTACGTGGAGGATTGGGACCTCGACGAGCTGTGGAATGCACTGGACAGCCTCTACGGCCCAACGTTTAGCCCGCAGGAGATCATCGACGGCTCCGAGTACGGCTCGCCCGGTGAGCTGAGTGCTTCCCAGTTGCGCGAGGCGCTTATCGACGATGCGAACAAGGCTTACGACGAGCTGGAAGCGAACGTGAGCGCCATCGGCGGTGACTCCCAGATGCGCAATATTGAGCGCATGGTGATCTTGCCGATCATCGACTCCAAGTGGCGCGAGCACCTCTATGAGATGGATTACCTGAAGGAGGGCATCGGCCTGCGTGCGATGGCGCAGCGCGACCCACTGGTGGAATACCAGAAGGAAGGCGGCGACATGTTCAACGCGATGAATGACGCTGTGAAGGAGGAGACCGTCCGCCAGCTGTTCCTGCTGCGTAAGCAGTTCCAGCCGGCAGAAAACGCGGACTCCGCGGAAGATACTTCGGTCACCGAAGCCTAGAGCGGCCTAGAGCACGAGAAAACTGGTGAGCCGTCCGCGATCCATGCGGGCGGCGTACCCATATCTGCGCCCGGCGGACACGGCGGTGCCAAAGACCTCGCCGTCTTCGCGCACGTGACAGGATTCCAGCGTGACTGGTCCTTGGCGGTGGACGCGGCGGCGCTGCGACATCACGTTGTTCAGTACGGTCCGGCTGAACCTTACGCGTTGCAGCGCTTGGATCTGGCGGATACCAAAGGTGGCATCCAGGGCCACTTTGACCAGTGGGGCAGCGGAGCGACGCGGGACACTCGGCGCGGTTGCGCTGGAGTCGTCGTCACGCGCACTGCGTTCAAGCGCAGGCTGCGCCGAGCTGGTGGTGTCAGGGACGAGCACCTGAAGGAACGTGTGGCCAGGGACGGGGTAAAGCATGTTTGCCTCCTCGAATGGGGATTTCGGGAGAGCAGATACGACGTGGGCTAGGTATCATTGTGGCACGATAGGCACGATCCCGCATGGCGGGGACGTCGTGCNGGATTACATCCCAAGATTGATCAAGATAGAGGAAGACTTTTTATGCGAGGACTCGTTGTGGATTATGTCGGCGTGCTCGACGCCGATGCTGAAGATCAGCGCCGGTGGCAGGCGCTGTTCGCCGCGGTGCGTGAGGCGGGGGTGGCCACCGCGGTGCTGTCCAACGATCCCGGCGGCGATGGGGCTGATCCGATTCGCGAATGGGAGTTCCGCGGCCACGTCGATGCCGTACTGCTCTCCGGCGAGATCGGCTACGAGAAGCCCGAGCGCGCAGCTTTCCAGGCCGCTGCCGACGCGCTCGATGTGGCGTTGGTGGACTTGGTGCTTATCGACGACAACATCTTGAACGTGCGCGCAGCGGTGGAAAACGGGATGATTGGTATCCTGCACACCAGCTTCGACCGCACTGTGGTGGAGATCCAGTCCCTGTTCGACATCGAGGGCGAGTTCTAGTGCGCGTCTACATTCCCGCCACGTTCGCCATGCTGGAGACTCTGGAGCAGGCCGGTGAGATGCCGGTCCGTAATGGCTGGGGTTTCGCGGCAACCCCTGAGCTGACGGAGTTTTTCACCTCGGGTGACCAGGAAGAAATCGAGATGGTGGCATTCGATGATGCCGCGTTGGCCTCGATCCGGCTGCTCGCGATCGGGGATGAGGAGAAATTCCCGCACCGCCGCGTCGTCGTATCCGTGGATGTGGAGGCGGAAGGCCACCCAGACATGGGTGAATCCGTGGTCAAGGTGGCGGGCCCGGTGCGCCTAGAGGAGGTGGCCGCGATCCACGTCGATCTGGAAGAAGCAGAGGAAGCGACTGCCAAGGCGATCGAACTTGTCGACGCCGCAGACCTCGGCGATCAGGACGCCGAGCTGGCAGTCGGCGACGCGCAGGACAATTACCTGGCCTTCTATGATCCCTCGGAGCTGCCTTTCCTGATCGAGCTGCTCTAGACGGCTTTAGACAGCTCTAGCCTTCCTGGAGGTCCTTGACGTCCCACTCATTGTTGGACCGCAGGGCACCGAGGAGCCGTCGTACCGCCATGGCGCGGCGGTAGGTGGCGGTATCCTCGTCGAGCTTGTCCCAGGCGCACTCCGGATCCGCGGGCGGGCCTGCGTGGGTGCAGCCGCGGGGGCAGTCGGCGGAGGCCTCCTCCAAGTCCTCGAATACGGCGACAATATCGTCGGGGGAAACGTGCGCCAAGCCGAAGGAACGAATGCCCGGGGTGTCGATGATCCAGCCGCCTTCCGGCAGCTGCAAAGCCACCGACTGCGTGGAGGTGTGTCGTCCCTTGCCCACGCCAGAGACATCGCCGGTTTCGCGGTCCGCGTCCGGTACCAGGCGGTTGACCAGGGTGGACTTGCCCACCCCGGAATGGCCGATCAAAGCGGAGACGCGGTCGTCGATACGCGCGTGTAGGGCGGTGAGGTCGTCGTCGATGCCGGTGGTGAGCACCTCCACGTTGAGCTCGGCGAATTCGGCGGCGAACTCGGCAGGGTCGGCGAGGTCGGACTTGGTCAGGCAGATGACCGGTTCGATGCCGCCGACGAACGCCGCGATCAGCGCACGTTCGACGAAACCGGTACGTGGTGGGGGATCGGCCACCGCGGAGACGATGAGGAGGACTTCGGCGTTGGCGACGACGATGCGTTCGTAGGGATCGGTGTCGTCGGCGGTGCGGCGCAGCACGGAGGTGCGATCTTCGCGCTTGACGATGCGCGCCAAGGTGTCCTTCTTGCCCGAGGTGTCGCCGACTACGCCGACGCGGTCGCCTACCTCGATGGAGGTGCGGCGCATCTCGCGGGCGCGCATGCACGTGACCAAGCGCTGCTCGCCGTCAGAATCGAGGACTACGCCCCAGCGGCCGCGGTCTTTGGTGACCACCATGCCGAACTCGGCGTCTTTGTGCTTGGGGCGGTCCTTGGTGCGGGGGCGTGAACCTTTGCCGGGGCGCACCCGCACGTCGGATTCGTCGTAATAGCGCCTAGCCACGGATCATGTCCGCCCACATGTGCTCGAACCCGGGGAGGGTCTTGGAGGTGGTGCCAATATTTTCGACCTGCACGCCGGGAACCACGGTGCCGATGATCGCGCCGGCCGTGGCCATGCGGTGATCGTCGTAGGAGTGCCACGTGCCACCCGTGAGCGGTGCCGGGGTGATGCGCAGGCCGTCGGCCAGCTCCTCGCACTTGCCGCCGAGGTTATTGATCTCTGCAGTCAGCGCCGCAAGCCGGTCGGTTTCATGCCCGCGCAGATGCGCGATGCCGGTAAGTTCTGAAGGGGTGTTGGCCAGCGTCGCCAGAGCCGCGACGGTGGGGGTGAGCTCGCCGATATCGCTCATGTCCAAGCTGATGCCACGCAGGTTGCCACGCTGTGGCCCGCGCACCTCGAGAGTGTGGGTGGGGCCTTCGGCATGCAGGGTGACCTCGCAGCCCATGCGCGCCAAGATGTCCCGGATGACGTCGCCGGGCTGGGTGGTTTCGATCGGCCAGTTCGGGATACGGACCACACCCGCGGTGATCGCAGCGGCGGCCAAGAAGGGGGTGGCGTTGGACAGGTCCGGTTCGATACGCCAGGTCCGCCCCTGGATCGCGCCGGGTTTCACAGCCCACTCGTTTTCGCTCGCGGTGACTTCCACGCCGGCCTTGCGCAGCATATCGACGGTCATCTCGATATGCGGCATCGACGGCAAGGTCGCGCCGGTGTGGTGGACGATGAGCCCGCGGTCGAAGCGCGCGCCGGCTAGCAGCAGCCCGGAGACGAACTGGGAGGACCCAGAGGCGTCAATCTCTACGCGGCCGCCGTCGGCACGCCCTTTGCCGTGGACGGTGAAGGGCAGGGAATCGCCGGCGACATCGACGCCGAGTTCGCGCAAGCCATCGAGGATCTCTCCCATGGGGCGGTTGCGGGCGTAGGCGTCGCCGTCGAAAAGCACGCGCCCGCTGGCGAAGGCCGCGACGGCCGGGGCGAAGCGCATGACGGTGCCGGCCAGCCCGCAGTCCACCTCGCCGCCGGTGAGTTCGCCGGGGGTGACGGTAATCTCGTCGACATCATCCGCACCTTGTGTGCCTTCCGCGTGGTTGAATCTCACGCCCATGGCGGCCATGGCGGCTTCCATGAGGTCGGTATCGCGCGAGCGTAGCGCCCCTACCAGCTTGGATGGGTAGGAGGAAAGCGCGGAAAGAATATAGGCGCGGTTGGTGATGGACTTGGACCCGGGCACCACTTGCGTGTGGGTGACGGGGCCATCGGCGACGGGTACAGGCCAAAGATCGGTCATGCAGTCCATAATAGAGGCATGTGTGGACGTTTCGTACTCTTTACCACCGGCGATGAGCTCATGGCAGAAATCGGCGGGCTACCCGGCGTGCGCGAGGTCCACGCCCCGGACGGCCTGCCGGGCCCGCGCTACAACGTGGCGCCCACGCAGAAGGTCCCGCTTGTGCGTATCGACGAGGGCCTGGCCACCGTCGACCCCGCCCGCTGGGGGCTGCTGCCTGGCTGGAAGAAGGACGACTCCGGCCCGCCCCTGTTTAATGCGCGAGGGGAGACCGTGGCCGATAAGCCCTCATTCCGCTCCGCGTTCAAATCGCGCCGCAGCATCATGGTGTTGGACGGCTATTACGAGTGGCACGAGAAGAAGCCTTATTATGTGCGCCGCCCCGAGGGCATGCTGTACGCCGCCGGCCTATGGGATACCGGCGGTGGCGACGGGGCAGGCTTCTCGACGACGATGGTCACCACCGACTCTCACGGCGGCATCGAGTGGCTGCATCACAGGTTGCCTCTTTTTCTCACGCGTGAGCAGATCCCGCAGTGGGTGAGTGGCACCCCGGAGGAAGCTTTGGAGTTGATCCGGCCGAGCGCGCTTGCCGACGAGCTGATCTGGCAGGAGGCAGACCCCGCCGTGGGCAATGTGCGCAATGATTATGAGGAGCTGCTTTCTGATGCATCGGCTCCGACAACACTCTTCTAATGTTGTTCTGGAACGGGCGCGGGCGCAGGTGATCGTCGTTAAGCGCGTGCCCTACAATGGCCGTTATGTCGCAGACTGAACTGACCGAGCGCTTTACTGATGAAGCCATGCCGCTGCTGGACCAGCTGTATGGTGGCGCGCTGCGCATGACGCGCAATCCGCAGGATGCCGAGGACCTGGTGCAGGAGACGTATCTGAAGGCGTTTAATGCGTTCGACAGCTTCAAGCCGGGGACGAACCTGAAGGCGTGGATGTACCGAATCATGACGAATACGTACATCAATACTTACCGGAAGAAGAAGCGTCGGCCGCTGGAAACCTCCACGGAGGATATGACGGACCGCCAGCTATATACAACCAGCTCCCACGATTCGACTGGGCTGCAGTCCGCTGAGGTGGAAGCGCTGCAGAATATGCCGAACTCGCAGATCACGGAGGCGTTGAACTCGCTGTCCGACGACTACCGCATGGTGGTCTACCTGGCCGATGTGGAGGATCTGGCGTACAAGGAAATCGCCGAGATCATGGACACGCCGGTGGGAACTGTGATGAGTCGGCTGCATCGGGGAAGAAAACAACTCCGCGCGTTGTTAAAGGATGTAGCGGCCGAAAAAGGCATTGGGTTGGACCATCCCGACATGCAGGAAGGAACCAAGTAATGAGCATGCAAGACCACCAAGGTAATTGCAGCGGGAACTGCGGTCAGGCGCAAGCGTTGCTGTGCGAGCTTCTCGACGATGACACCACTGCTGCTCGTGCCGAAGAGATCAAGCAGGAAATCTCGCGGTGCCCGGAATGCTTCCATCAGCTGCAGTCTGAGCGCGCAGTACGCGAACTTGTCCGGGGATGTTCCGGGTGTGAGCCGGCGCCGGAGACGCTACGCACCCGCATCATTGAGCGGATCACGGTGACGTACCAGGAGATGCGCTTCCAGTAGTTTCTGCTGGAGGCAGAGTGGGGAGAGGCCAGCAATGACGCAAGGACAGTTAACGCGCAAATTTCGACCACCCTTTGCTATCCCTGAATCCCTTGATGATCTTCAAGGGCCTGCCACGGGGGTCCTCAATATTCCGCATTCTATTATGTGGGTCACCCGTGAAGAAGTACGTATCAAACTTTCTCACGATGGGCAGACAAAAGCTGCTTACGCGGAAATTCTTGGGTCAGCTACGCAGGAGCAAATTGAAGAATTGGTTAACAAGGACCTGCTTCTCCGCCTCTGGCCTGTCACGTTAGACCGCACCGTTACAGAGGCTTGGAATGATCGTTTTCCAGAACTTTCGACGCATTAATGGTGAGTAATTAGTAAGCAGAGAAAACAGCACCCCACCAACCAGAACGGTGGTGGGGTGCTGTTTCGCTTGAGATGCTGTTCTTATGCGTTTGGACGCTTACCGCGGTTTGCGCTCTTCTTGCGGCGATCCTTACGCTTACGACCACGCTTCGACATGTGCGGGCCTCCTTTAAATCTCGTCAGTGGTTAGTTTCTCCCCACTGACTTTAGTGTTCGGTCTCGCCGGTGGGAAATTAGGGTCGGTGTTTATGCGGTAACGCGTGCGCGGCGGCCGCGGGTCTTGTTGCGACGCTTCAGTGCGCGACGCTCTTCTTCAGACAGGCCGCCCCAGACACCAGCATCCTGGCCGGTTTCCAGTGCCCACTTCAGGCACATGGAGGTGACTGGGCAGCGGTTGCAGACCAGCTTGGCCTGCGCGATCTGGGATAGGGCAGGGCCGGAGTTTCCGACTGGGAAGAACAGCTCTGGGTCTTCGTCTCGGCAGACAGCTTCGTGGCGCCAATCCATGGTGATATGCTCCTTAAAAATCGTTCAACAGCGTGTGTTGTGCGCACCACTAACAGCCCCCTCGTTGGAAGCTGTTGCAAAGATTGTGCTTTCTAGGTGGTGGGACGGCGGTCCTACGGTGGTTCCGAGGCCCATCAACTTTACCTAGCGTTAACTCCGTGGCGGCTTGGAGTTAAAGGCTGATTCATCAGCCGGTTGTTTTTGCTACCCGAGAATAATGACATGTAATCAAGATTTCCGCTAGGGGTAGCGCGCATTTTGTTACCAAGATCACGTAAATATAATACTTAGACCCCTATTGCTTGGGTGGGTAAAACTACAAGCCCGATGGTGCGATATGCGCTTGAACAGGGCTAATCGTCGTAAAGCGTCAATAAGCACTTTCTTGCAAAGGTCAAATTATGTGGACCTTTCCCACTATCGGATAGGGCGCGGAATTTGCTTCTGCGGCGCCTTGTGATAGGCGCAAAAGCGGGGGCGCGTGGATTTACCGGCATGTAACCACGCCTTCACAATAGGCCGTTTTAGGGCAGGCTAGACTAGCTTCCGTGACGAACAACGATGCTTTGAATGATCCCGCCGACGCTTCAGATGCTCCCGTGAGCCTGAGCCCGCCAGCGCCGCTGCGCTTCGCCGCAATCGTGGCCCTCGTGCAGTCCGTGGCGGCAATCGTGTACGGCATCACGCTGGCGGTCCGCGATCTGCAGGGTGAGGAAGACCCCGCGATCGTTTCCGACAGCGCCAATGCTCAATTCATTGGCCTAGGCACTGCGGTGTATATCTGGATCGTGTTCGGCATCGTCGCAGCAGGCGCCATCGCTTTGCTGCGCGGCGCGACCTGGGGCCGCGGTCTGCTTGTCTTTATGCAGATCCTGCTGTTTTCGGTGGTCTTCTTCATGTTCAAAGGCGGGGCGATTCTGCTGGGAATCGTAACGGGGTTGTCCGTGGTCTTGGTCCTTGGGGGCACCTTGCACCCGCAGTCCACAGCGTGGATGGCTACGCGTTACGGGCGCTAAGAAATACCAGCTCAGAGCCACGCTTTTCGACGATCGACTCGCCCGCTACGCCGAGCGAGACAGGGCCGGTATGCGCGCCGCGGTCGACTGGAATGGTGGTTTCCACCGCTTTGGTGTCCCAATTGGCGACGGCGATGCCGCCGTCAACGGGGTAGAGCAATCGGTTAGCCACGGCGATACCGGTGCCTAGTGCGTCTTCATAGATCGAGGTGACTCTCATCGTGTTGGGGTCCAGCAGCATGAGGCGCGACCCATCAAAATAGGTCATGTGGTGGGGGAGGTCCGCCACAGCGGGTTCGTATGGCGTAGGAATGTCGCCAAGGGGCTGCACTGGGGATCGCGTGATTTCCACGCCGATGGAGTTGATGCCGATGACGTCGTTTGTCGTTGGGTCAAACACGGCCGCCACGTCTTGGCCAATGCCGACCAGCACAGCGCCGTCCGAGAGGTGGGCGTTGGCCATGATTTCGGGTGCACGGGAATCTTCCGGGGTGGTGTCCTGGAGCCGCAGCCAGGTAGTGCCCCCACACACCTCGGTGACTGCCAGCAAGCTTGTGCGGGTCAGCGCCGATGTGATCGTGCAGCCGGGGTTGGGCTGCATGTCCGCTTCTTGCGGTGCTTCGACGTCACCGTACTCCACTGTGCGAACGAGGTCATTACGCCACAGTTCCACGCGCTGAGTGCTCACCGTTCCCACGCGATCATTCGAGGAAATGCTCACTACCTCTTCGGGTGCTGGCGCGGAGCGCGTTCCTGCGTATTCGCCGGTGGCGGCATCGATGGCCACTACGTCGCCGCATCCCAGGTTGGTGCGGTACGTCGCTACCGCCTTGCCCCAAGCTGTCGCAAGAGCACAGAGATCGGCGGCACGCTCATAGGTCCACAACTGGGTCCCGTCGGGGGCATAACCTGCGATTGAGTTGCCGCTTGCACCGATAGTGACACCGTCCGAGATGACTGGCTTCAACGCGGGCGAGTGATCGTCGATACGCGCGATCTCCTCCACGGACCCCGGAACGGCAGAAAGGTGCGTGTCCGCGGCGAATTCCTCGGAGGCAGGGTTGAGCTCTGCGGAGCGGATTGGCGCGCTGAAATAGGCGATGAGCACCGCAACAAGAGCGATCAGCGCGATAACGCCGGTGGCGATGAGGTCTCCACGAGAACGTTGGAGTGGGGCACTCATGAGCGGCGGCCCCGGGAACGGCGTCCGGAACGAGATCCCGATCGGCCACGAGAGCCTCCGCGCGGCGAGCTTCCGCGTTGGCGTGCGGGCCTAGCGCCCAAGACTTTTCGTGGCTCGCCGACGCGGGAGGAGGCATCGTCGGGAATGTCCAAGGCTTCATAGAGCTCAGGCGAGTTGCTGAACCACTCAGGCGGAGCCGGCTGCTCCAAGCCAAGATCAGAGTTGATCGCGCTCCACTTGTGCATCTCATCAAAACCAACCAGGGTGACCGCGGTGCCGGAATTGCCGGCGCGGCCGGTGCGTCCGATTCGGTGCACATAGGTCATCGGATCATCTGGGGTCTGATAATTAATCACGTGGGTGACATCGTCGACATCGATGCCGCGGGCGGCAACGTCGGTGGCCACGAGGATCTCGATCGACCCGTCGCGAAACGCGTCTAGCGAACGCTCGCGAGCTTCCTGGCCCAAATCGCCGTGGACGGAGCCGACGGAGAAACCGCGCTGTGCAAGATCATCAGCTACCTCAGCGGCCGAACGCTTCGCCCGGGTGAAGATGATGGTGCGGCCGCGGCCCTCAGCTTGCAGGATCTTGGCGACGACTTCGATTTTGTCCATCTTGTGGGACTGGAAAACTACTTGTTCCGTCGTCGAATGCGTAGCCCCTGCGTCGGTTGCCTCTGCGCGGATGTGTACCGGCTTGTGCATAAATGTGCGCGCCAGTGTCAGGATCGGACCAGGCATGGTGGCGGAAAACAGCATGGTCTGGTGGCTGTGGGTCAATGCTTCCAGAATCTTTTCGATATCGGGCAGAAAACCTAGGTCCAACATCTCGTCGGCCTCATCCAGAACGAGGATGGCCACCTTTTCTAGGGTGAGATTTCCACGCTCGTAGAGATCAAGGAGGCGGCCTGGGGTGCCCACAACCACGTCCACGCCCTTGTTCAGGGCGTCGATTTGCTCCTCATATGGGCGCCCGCCGTAAATGGTGTAGACGGTGACGGGGAGGTTGGCCGCAGCCTTGTTCAGGTCTTCGCCGACCTGCACCGCCAGCTCGCGGGTGGGGACCACAAGAAGTGCGCGTGGAGTGCCGTCTAATTCTTCGATGTCAGCATCGTCAAAAACACGGTCTAGCAGGGGAACCCCGAACGCGAGGGTCTTGCCCATACCCGTGCGCGCTTGGCCGATGAGATCCGTGCCGTCAAGGGCAAGGGGGAGAGTCAGCTCCTGGATAGAAAAAGGATGCGTGATACCGTGCGCGGCCAACGCATCTGTGATCTCTGCTGCCACGCCGAGTTCGGCAAATGACGGGGTAGTGGGATTCGGATTTGCAACATCGGAGGACACGTACCCAGTCTAGCGGACCTGATTACAATGGAATCACCACCGCACAAGATGCGGACCAAAGGGTAGGTTCCTGCGCGGAATCCTGCCGAAGTAAAACGACCGAAAAGGATAGTGAACTCTCATATTATGGATATCAAAATTGGACTAGCTGAAAGCCCTCGCGAACTGGTCATCTCTAGCCAGTCGGAGCAGGACGACGTCGTCGGACAGATCAACCAGGCGATCGAATCGAACCAACCAACGGTGACCTTGGAGGACTCGAAGGGCCGCAAGTTTGTCATCCGCACCGAGCGTATTTCTTATGTCGAGGTGGGGCAGACCGCACCTCACGCAGTGGGCTTCGCAGGCTAATGCGCTAAGTTAATAGCCATTATGTCCGACCACGTAGATCATGATGATCAGTCAGTTTCAACGAGCGATTCCTTTCTGGTTCGTTTCGCCCGTGAGTGGGGGTGGCGTGCTTACGCCATCCCCGTACTGGCCGTGATCACAATCTTCTTGGTGGTAGACATCGTGCGCACACCTGCGGAACCGGTTCTGCAGTCCAGCGGCACATTAACCACGGCCCAAAACGGCGACGAGTCGGCCGTCGATAAGCGCGGACCGGACCCTGCTGCAAGCCCGCTGCCGGAGTTGGAGCTGAATGACCTGCCTCCTGGTGGTCCCTTCACCGAAAAGGGGGATGGGACTTACCGCGTTGTCGGAACACCGGGCATGACCGCGGGTGAGGGCACTGAGATGACGGTGAAGTTCGTCGTCGAGGTGGAAAACGGGGTGGACACCGCTGGGTACGGTGGCGATGATGCTTTTGCGGCGCTTGTCGACGCCACCTTGGCCGACCCGCGCGGGTGGACCAATGATCCGCGTTACCGCTTCGAACACGTCAGCCCTGAAGATGATCCCGACATGCACATCCAGCTGACCAGCGTGGGTACTACCGCAGAGATGTGCGGGGTGAACCTAGAGATGGAAACAAGCTGCCGCACCACCTTGGGTGGTGGAAACACCGTCGTCGTCAATGAGGCGCGGTGGGTGCGTGGCGCCACTCCTTTCCAGGGTGACGTGGGTGCGTACCGGCAGTATCTTATTAACCACGAAGTCGGTCATGGCTTGGGTTATGCCGCGCACGAGCCGTGCGGGCGTGATGGAGCGTTGGCGCCGATCATGATGCAGCAAACGCTCAGCCTGAACAATGGTGAGCTGTACGAGCTGGATCCCACCGAGGTGTACCCCGATAACTCCGATACGTGCCGCGCAAACCCGTGGCCGTTCCCGCGCCCCGACGTGCTGTAGCGCGCTCGGATTGTAGTGAGGAGAATTATTGTGTCTGATTCACAAGAGTGCGACATGTCTGGCGTGGTCCCAGGTCATGTCGCTTCGGCGTTCCAAGCCGAGCCTGCCCACCCGCAGGCCCTGGGCCCGGCGTGGGATAACGGGGTGCTGATCGGGAACACTGTCTTCGCGCAAGCGACCAGTACTTCGGCGTGGGCCGCGAAGGTGCGCGAGAAGATTGCCGTGGATGGCGTGCGTGTCTCCCGTCCCGTCCGGGCGACTGACGGGCGATTCGTCGTCGGCGGTTTCAAAGCGAGCGACTTCATCGAGGGAGACACTGCGCGCCGGGTCGACGAAACTATTGCTGCGGCATTGCGTTTCGACGACGCAGCTGCCGCCTGTGAAGCACCACCATCGAATCGTGATGATCAGTGGGCGCGTGCCGACGCCGCCGCGTGGGAGGGTGCTGAGGTATCGGGTCCCGTACAGGTGTGCCATGCCGATTTTCTGGCGTGCGCCATCTACTCGGGCACGATGCCCCCAGCCTTGACTGATATTGTTCCGACCAGCCAGTTGCGCCCTCATGGTTATACGGCAGCATTGGTGCTGGTCGACGCGCTGATCGCCCGGGCTGTTGATGACGCGGTGGTAGACCGCTGGGCGCATATTCCCAACATCGGGGAGCTGACGGAGCGCGCATTGCGTTACCGCGAAATCTTGGTGCGCAACCAGTCGTCGAATGCGCGTTCGAATGTTGGTCGGGTGCGTAGCATCCTCATGTCCGAGGAGTCTGCGACAATCTAACCTATGGTTGTCGAACTTCCTCCCCACCCGCGCGCACGCCTGGTCCCGCGGGAGCCTCACATTCCGCAGCGGACCTGGGACGTTGACCTACCTACGCGTGGCGTGTGGCGGGTGACGGGCCAGGCTGGCTCGGGCTTGTCCAGCTTCCTTCTGGATACGGCGATGGAGGCGATCCGACGAACGGGTGACCCGGATGGTGTTTTGGTGATCACTGCCTCGAAGGAGTCGGGGGCACGCCTGCGCCGTGAGTTGTCGGAGCGCGTGGCGGACTCGGGTTTTGTGGCCAATGAGCCGCTGGTTCGGTCGGTGCACTCCCTTGCCTTTGCGATTGTGCGCCAGCGCGCCCAGGACCAAATCCGTTTGATTTCCGGCGCTGAGCAGGACGCGGTCATCAGGCAATTGCTGGATGGTAACGCCGAGTACGGTACGGGGAGTTGGCCGGAAGAACTGCGCCCAGCGCTCACGTTCGTGGGGTTTGCCCGGCAGCTGCGCGACTTTTTGCTGCGTGCAGTGGAACGCCAGCTCACACCGGATGATTTGCGCCAGTTGGGCGCGCGCCACCAGATGCCGATCTGGTCCGCAGCAGGGGACTTCCTCGCTGAATACCAACAGGTGATGCGCCTATGGGGCGTGGATAGCTACTCCGCCTCGGAGCTTGTCGCGGCAGTGCTGGAACAGCCGGTTGAGTCCCGGTGGCACACCGTGCTTATCGACGATGCCCAGCACCTTGACCCCACCTCTGGGCAACTGCTGGAGCAGCTAATTCAGCAGGCAGACCTCGCCGTTGTCGGTGGTGACCTGGACCAATCCGTCTTCCACTTCCGAGGTGCCTCGCCAGCCTTTTTCTCCTCCCTAGATGCCACCACGATTGACCTGGGTGAGTCACGGCGTACGTCACAGCGTCAGGTGGTGATTAGTGACACCGATTCCACCCAGCACCGCGTCATCGCCGACCACGTTCGCCGCGCCCACCTCGATGATGGGGTGGCTTGGAGTGAGATCGCCGTCGTCGTCCGGTCGACCGGCATGCTGGAACCAATCCACCGCATTTTGCTGCAGGCCGGGGTTCCCGTGGCGATTAACCCCACGGACATCGTGCTCAGTGAGCAGCGGATCGTGGCCGCGATGATTTTGGGCGTGCGCGCACTTTTTGAGGAGTTGAGTACTAGCGAGTGGCGCGACCTGCTGCTCGGACCTGTTGGCGGGACTGATCCGGTGACGCTGCGTCGTCTGCTGCGTGGCCTGCGTCGCTTCTCGCCGGACACGCGCGCGGAAGAGACGTTGCGTCAGTTGTTGCGGCCTGAGGCTCCGTTGCCAGACTTCGGCTCCATGCTGACTGACCGCGAACTGGACATCCTGGAACGAATCCGCACCGTGATGCAGGCAGGCCACGCCGCCATTTCCGCCGACGGAACAGTGGAAGACATCCTATGGGCGGTGTGGAACGCCACGGGACTCAGCGACCGGCTGATGGCGCACGCCCTGCGCGGTGGGGCAGCAGGCTCACAAGCGGACCGCGATTTGGACGCGATGATGTCGCTTTTCGACGCCGCTGGTGACTTCGCCGAACGCCGCCCAGAGGCAGGCATCGAAGCATTCATCACCCACATCTCCGAGCAAGAGTTGCCGACCGGCGTGCGTGATCGCCGAACTGCCACCCCTGACGCGGTCTCGCTGCTGACCGCCCACGGTGTTGTCGGCCTCGAGTTCAGCCACGTCGTGGTTGCAGGCGTGCAGGAAGGCAGCTGGCCAAGCCTGGGGGAGACAGGCTCGTTGTTCGGCCAGGAGGACCTGATCGATCTGCTCGATGCAGGCATTGACCCAGCCATCCCGGTCTCTCACAGCGCCGATCGGCTCAAGGAAGAACGCCGGCTGTTCCACGTCGCCACCTCCCGGGCAACGTCCTCTTTGCTGGTCACAGCGGTCAACGCACCGGACGACGACGAAGCCCAAGAACCGTCACGCTTCATCGAAGAGTTCTGTGAGCACTTCGGAATTACACCTACTGAACACGACGCAGACGACGATCCTGACTGGGCAGAAGACATCCCCGCGCTGCCGTCCACAGCGCGCGTCCTGTCGCGGTCGGACCTGATCGCCGAGCTGCGACGGGCAGTGACCGCCGAGGATGTCTCCGAATCCGTGCGCGCCCAGGCAACCCGTCAACTTGCCAGACTCACCGCAGCCTCCATTCCGGGGGCCGCGCACCAGGAGTGGTACACCACAACGGAGACTTCTACCAATGAGCCTTTGGACACGCCTCGGGCGCTGTCGCCATCACGTATCGAAGGCTTGCTCGCATGCCCGCTCCAGGAGGTCATGGAGCGTTTGATCCAGACAACCAGCACCGTCCACATGGTGCGCGGTTCCATGGTGCACGCCTACTTCGAAGCCATTGGAAACGGGGCAGACGAGGAACTGGCGCGCCGGGAGACAATGGAGGCCTATGAGCAGGTGCAAGAGGTGCCGTCGTGGCAGCGCGAGAGCGATCTGGAACAGTTCGAACGTCTGCTAGACCGCACATCGCAGTGGGTCTCGTCGTCACGCGCTGCGTTTACGCTCGTCGGTACGGAGCTGCCGGTTGATGTGGAGGTCACCCCGGACCTGCGCATCCGTGGCCGGCTCGATCGCCTTGAGCACGACGGTGAAGGCCGTGCGATCATCGTCGATTTGAAGACTGGGAAGAACGCGCCCACCGTGGACGCCACGCGCGACAATGCGCAGCTGACCGCTTACCAGCTGGCATTGGCACACGGAACGCTTGGCGGGAACGCTATTCGCACGGCGCGTGGCGACGAAGACCCCATTGAGGTCGGTGGCGCACTCTTGGTTCATCCGGCCACTGCTGCGGCGAGTGTCACCACCCGTGACCAAGTAGCGAAAACTGATGAGGAATTAGCAGAGTTCACCCAGCGCGTCACCCCGCTGATTGACGAACTCACCGGCCCCACCATCACCGCGCGGACAGGACCGCAGTGTGAACATTGCCCAGTGCGGGCGATGTGCCCCGTACAGCCAGAAGGAGAGGACATCACCCGTGGTTAACAACAACCCCATGTCCCCGAAGGTCCTATCGAACTACTTGGGCCAAAAATTTCCCCCGACTGATCAGCAAGCGGCTGTCATTGGGGCGGACCCTGGACCTTTGCTGGTCGTCGCTGGCGCCGGCGCGGGCAAGACTGAAACCATGGCGTCACGTGTGGTGTGGTTGGTGGCCAACGGGTTTGCCCGGCCTGTGGAAATTCTTGGGCTGACATTTACCCGCAAGGCTGCCCAGGAACTGGGGCGCCGCATTCGTGACCGGCTGAGCACCCTGGCCGCCAATACGGACTTGATGCGCCGCCTGGACCCGACAGGAACGCTGGCCGACGCACTCACCGTGATTACGCCGACAGTGGCCACCTACGATGCCTACGCCGCGGACCTGGTGCGCGAATACGGGTTGCTGGTGCCTGTGGAACCGGACGCGCGCCTGATCACCGCAGCGGAGCTGAATTCAATCGCCTGCGATGTGGTCACCAACTACACCGGAGAACTCGGCGCAAGTTCAACCGTGGGGACCGTGACCGAAAACCTGCTCGCCCTGGTCACGGAGATGGACAATGACCTGCACCCGCCAGAGTGGGTCCGCGAAGAAGCCGATGCGTTCATCGCGGAGGTGGACTCGCTGCCGAAGGGTCCCCGGCAGCGCACCGAACTGACCAAAACTATGGAGAGGTGGCTGAACGCACAACAGCTTCGCCGCGACTACCTGCCGCTGGTTACCGCCTTGAAACAGGAACTAGCACAGCGCGGTGTGGTCACGTTTAATGAGCAAATGTCGGTGGCGGCGCGTCTAGCCCGCGACCACGCGCAGGTGGGCACCTCGCAGCGTCGCCGATTCCGGGTGGTCATGCTGGACGAGTACCAAGACACCTCCCACGCGCAGCGCGTCTTGCTGCGCAGCCTTTTCGGTGAAGGCCGCGACTATCAGGACCACAGTCAGCACAACCGCACACCTCTAACGGTGACGGCGGTAGGCGACCCCATGCAAGCAATCTACGGGTGGCGCGGGGCCACCGCCGCCAACCTCGCAGCCTTCGTAGAAGACTTCCCGCTGCCAGACGGCCAGCCCGCGCCTAAGCGTGAACTGACTACCTCGTGGCGCAACCCGCCAGAAGTCCTCGCACTTGCCAACAGTGTGTCCGACGCGGTGCTGGGCAAAAGCCCAGCCACCCGCGCGGTAGCACGGCTGGAATCGCGCCCCAACCCAGACCCAGGTGAGGTCACCCTGGGCTTTTTCGCCACCGAGGCGGAAGAGATGGCGTTCGTCGCCGACACCCTAGCCGATCAGTTCCATAGCGAGGATGAGTTCTCTGCAGCGGTCCTGGTGCGCAAGAACGCACACTCCGCACTCATGGCCGAGCAGCTAGATCAGCGCGGGATTCCCTACGAAATCGTGGGACTGGCGGGCCTGTTGGACGTTCCCGAAGTCGCCGATGTCGTCGCACTGGCCACCATGCTGGTGCGCCCCGACGATTCTCAGGCAGCTCTGCGCATCCTCACCGGCCCGGCCTGCGGGCTTGGCGCGGCCGACCTCGTGGCTCTGGCCAACCGAGCAGCCAACCTCACCGCTGCAGGGAACAGCGATAAAGCCGACGCCGACGCCGACGCCGGGGGCGTCGACGATGATGCGGAACAGCATCCGACTGACCCCCTGGACCGGCTTCGGCAAGAGCTGGACCAGTTGGTCGTCGATACGCACGCAGCGACAAGCTACCCCGACCAACAAGCAGGCTTAACGGACGCAGTGGCAGACCTCGGCGAACCGGAACGTTATAGCAAGGAGGGGCTGCGCCGACTGCGGGAACTATCGTCGAAACTGCGCCAGCTGCGCATGTACAGCCTGGGCAAACGGCTGCCGGACGTCATCGCAGACATCATCTCCCTGTTCAACATCCGCACCGAAGTGCTCTCGCGGCCGAGTACCACGGGAACGGTGCACCTCGACAGGCTTGCCGACGAAGTGGCCGCCTACCCGGGCGCAAGCCTTGACGGGCTGCTGGACTACTTCGCGCTAGCCCGCGAACACGAGGACGGACTGACGCCTGGCACCGTCGCGGTGCGCACCGACCGCGTGCAGATTCTCACCGCCCACAAGGCCAAAGGGCTGGAATGGGACACTGTCGCCGTCGTCCACGCAGACCAGCGCACCTACTCGGCAAAAGCCGAAACCTTCCTCACCCAGGTCCAACGCCTGCCCAGCGAAGTATTCACCGCCATCGAAGAAGCCAGCGACAAGAAAGAATTCGAAGATGCCGGACAAGAATTCCTCAAAGGAGTACGCCAGGCATCCGCCGAAGAAACCGCGCGGCTGTTCTACGTGGCCATCACCCGCGCCGAACGCCGGCTGCTGATCACCGGCTCAGCAGCCACGCCCACGACGACGAAGGCAACAGGGCCCTACGAACACTTCGAGGCACTCAGCTCGCTTGTCGACGACAGTCAGATCGCAACGTGGGTCAGCAGTGAGGAAGCAGCTGCCGACGAGGAGTCAGCCCACCCGCAGGTAGAAGAGGGCACGTGGCCGCAGGAGGTCGTCGATAAGCGAACGCTCGAAGCCACTAAAGAAATCGATGCAGCCCTGAAAGACCTGCCGGAAGCAACCTCCGGCGAACTCTTCGACCTGTGGGAACGCGACACCACCGCTCTGATCGAGGAATATGAGGCGCTGCAATCGCCCGACGTGGACGTGGAAGTGCCCAGCGAGTTGACGGCCTCCGACATGGTGGCCATCAAGGCGGACCCAGAACAGTTCGCGCGCCGGGCAAGGCGGCCCGTGCCATTTAAGCCCAACGCTTATGCCAAGCGCGGCACCGCGTTCCATGAGTGGATCGAAGACTTCTATGGGGCACGCCCGCTGCTCGATGAGGACGAGCTGCCCGGTAATGATGAGGCGGACGTTGACGCGGACACACTGGTGATGCTGAAAGAGGGGTTCCAGAACAGCCACTGGGCGCAGAAGACACCACGGTATATTGAGCATCCTTTTGAGATCGCGCTGGGCAACTCGGTGGTGCGCGGACGCATGGACGCGGTGTTCTTGATCGACGACACCTGGTGGGTGGTGGACTGGAAGACCGGGCTGCGCCCCACGGGGGCGGAGATGGATACGGCCAAGATTCAGCTCGCCGTGTATCGGGAGGCGTGGAAGCGCATTGCCGACGACGGGCGCGACGTAGCCACAGCGTTTTTCTACGTGCGGACCGGGGAGGATTTCGCTCCGCGAGATGTGCCGGATCGGGAAGAATTGGAAAAGCTACTAGAGTTCTCACAAGGAGACAACAGTGAGAAAAGGAAGGCAGGCCCGTCGTGAGCCGATTACCGAAAATCCGGTCGCGGGCCCGGTTCCGTGGGGACGTAGAACTTGCGGAACAGCCGGATCACGCGCTGCTGGAAGTCATCCGCATGCCGGGAAACTTCCGCTCCAGCCCGTGGGCGCTGATGAGCCGCCGCTTCGCCTACGCCGCGGTGATCTTGGTTGTCGTTGCGTTCTTCGTCTACCTGGACAGGGACGGCTACACGGAAAAACTGACGTTCATTGATGCGGTCTACTACACGGCCGTGTCGCTGTCGTCGACAGGCTACGGCGATATTACGCCGGTGACTCAAGGCGCTCGTCTGTTTAATATTTTGGTGATGACACCGGCGCGCATCGCTTTCCTGATGCTGCTGGTCGGCACCACCCTGTCCGTCTTGACCGAGGACTCACGCAGAACGCTTCAAATTCAACGCTGGAGGAAAACAGTGCGCAACCACACCATCGTCATCGGCTACGGGACCAAAGGCCGTTCTGCCGTCGACGCGCTGCTGGCCGACGGTGTTGCCCCAGGAAATATCGTGGTCATCGACAATGACCGCACCGCTTTATCGCGCGCCGAATCCGACGGGCTGGTCGCAGTGCAGGGCAACGGCACCAAGTCGGACGTGTTAAAGATCGCCGGCGTCACCCGCGCGAAATCCGTGGTAGTGGCCACCAGCAGCGACGATACCGCTGTCCTGTGCACACTGTCGGTGCGTGAACTCGCCCCGTCCGTCATGATTGTCGCCAGCGTCCGCGAGGGAGAGAACCAACACCTGCTGCGCCAATCCGGCGCGGACTCCGTGGTGATTTCCTCAGAGACCGCCGGCCGCTTGCTGGGGCTGGCCACCGTCACCCCGTCCGTGGTGGAAATGACCGAAGACCTGCTCAGCCCCGACGAAGGTTTCGCCGTGGCAGAACGCCCCATCTCCGAAGACGAGGTGGGTGCTAATCCCCGCCACTTGGCTGATATCGTGCTGGGGCTGGTGCGCTCCGGCGAGTTGTACCGCCTGGACTCGCCAGAGGCCGAGACGGTCGAACCGGGCGACCGCCTCCTGTATATCCGCCACGCCCCGGCAGAACCGGAGGTCCCGCGCGAATAATGGCACGCTATCTACTTCTCGACGACCAGGGTGCCTTTCCCGTCGACCAGTCCGGCCGCCCCCTGTACGTGGCCAGCGCGGCGGGGGAGTCGCTTGGCGTGTCCGTCCATGTCAGCGACGATACGTATGCGGTGCGGGTCCCACGTGAGGTGGTGCGCCACGTCTCCGCGCACGGGGTGGCCTATGCCCGCAACTTTGCGCAGAACCGGACGATTTCACGCGCGGTGAGCCTGCTGGCCAACCGGGCGCGCACCCTATTTGATCCCGCCGACGGCTCCCCGCTGCGTTACGACGAGGCCGGGTTCGTGGCTCGTGGCGATCGGGATTGGCCCATCTTCCCGCGTTTAGACCCGGCGGTGATTGGGGTGGTCGTCGATAAGCGAGCTGACGCCATCCTGCTGGCCGAAAACCGCCATCGCCGCGGTTTCTACTCCTGCATTGCCGGCTACGTCGAGCACGGCGAGAACCTGGAGGAAGCTTTCGCGCGCGAGGTCAAGGAGGAAACCGGCTACGGCTGCCACAATGTCACCTATTGGGCATCGCAGCCGTGGGCCATGTCGGGATCGTTGATGATGGGATTTTTCGCCGAGCGTACCGACGAGCCTCCGGCCGCAGAGACCGACGGCGAACTTGCCGATATCATCTGGGCCACACGCGATGACGTGGACCGCTTGCCGCTACCGTTGCCCGGATCGTTGGCGCGCAGTCTCATCGACACGTGGCGTGCAGGCAAGCATGAGATTAGAAAGGCAGGCGCATGATGGAGCAGGGCACGATTGATCTGAGTGTGCTTGACGACGACCAACGCGTCGCCGCCACCGCACCACGCGGGCCGGTGTGCATCCTGGCCGGTGCAGGTACGGGTAAGACGCGCACGATTACCTACCGCATTGCGCATCTGATTGACCAGGGGCAGGCCTCCCCGAACCGGGTGCTTGCCGTGACCTTTACGTCGCGGGCAGCCGGTGAGATGCGCGACCGCCTCCGCACGATGGGCATCGGGGGAGTGCAGGCCCGCACGTTCCACGCGGCGGCGCTGCGCCAACTGCGTTACTTCTGGCCACAGGTATACGGCGATATGCCCTGGCGGCTGATCGACAATAAGTTTCCGCTAGTGGGTAGGGCCGCGCGCAGCGTGGGACTGGATAGTTCCAAAGATATGGTCCGCGACCTGCTCGGTGAGATCGAGTGGGCGAAGGCCACGTTGCTCAGCCCGGATGGCTATAAGGAGCGGGTCGACGATTATCACCGCACCCCGCCGGTGGACGCCGCCAAGGTGGCCGAGGTGTACAGCCGCTATGAGGAATCCAAGACCAGCCCCGAGGGCATGCTGCTGGATTTCGACGACCTGCTGGTGCACGTCGCCGGTGCCTTGGAGAACTCGCCGGCAGTCGCCGAAGAGTTCCGCAACCAGTACCGCACCTTTGTCGTCGACGAGTATCAGGACGTTACCCCGCTGCAGCAGCGCGTACTGGAGGCGTGGCTGGGGCAGCGCGATGACCTCACAGTGGTGGGCGATGCGAACCAGACGATTTACTCCTTCACTGGCGCAACCCCTGATTACCTGCTGAATTTCTCGCGCACCTATGAAAACGCCACCGTGGTGAAGCTGCAGCGGGACTACCGCTCCACCCCGGAGATCGCGGGCCTGGCCAACACCGTGATTGGGAAGGCCACCGGCCGGGCCGCGGGCACCCGCCTGGAACTGATCGGTATGCGTGAGCACGGCCCCCAGCCGACCTTCAACGCTTACGACGACGAACCCACCGAGGCCCGCGAAGTGGCCGGAAAGATCCTCAGCCTGATCAATGCGGGTGTTCCGGCAGGGGAGATCGCGGTCCTCTACAGGGTGAACGCGCAGTCGGCGGAGTTTGAGCAGGCTCTGTCGGATGCAGGCATCGTCTACCAGGTCCGGGGCGGCGAGGGCTTTTTCACCCGCCCCGAGGTGCGCGAAGCCATCCAGGCTCTTACCGCCGCGACGAGGCAGCCGCACCTGCAACAAAGCCCCGTCCAGGCTGCCCGGGAGGTCCTTGCTCCGCTGGGGCTGACCCCCACAGAGCCTCAGGGTGCCCGCGCCCGCGAACGCTGGCAGGTCCTAGGTGCGCTGGTGGACTTGATCGAAGGCATCGTCAATCACGGCGAGGCCACAGACTTAGTCGGCGTGCTGCAGTCCTTGCACAAGCGTGCCGAGTCCAAGCAGCCGCCCGCTGTCGACGGGGTCACGCTGGCCAGCTTGCACGCCGCCAAGGGCTTGGAGTGGGACGCCGTGTTCCTCGTGGGCCTGGTGGAAAACACTGTGCCGATCTCGCATGCGATTAAGGCCGGCGATGAGCAGATCGAGGAGGAGCGCCGCCTGTTCTATGTCGGTGTCACCCGCGCCCGGGTGCATCTGCACTTGTCGTGGGCGCTTGCCCGCCAGGAAGGCGGCAATAAGTCGCGCAAGCGTTCCCGCTTCCTCGACGGCATCGCCCCGGAACTCGAGGTGGAGAAGTCTCCTGAGCGGCTGAAGCGCGCGAAGAGCTGCCGCGTGTGCGGTTTCCCGCTGGACACGCCTGCGGAGAAATCGCTAGGCAGGCATGCTGATTGCGATCCGGGTTTTAATGAGGACATTTTCTTCGCGTTGAAGCAGTGGCGCCTGGATCTGTCGCGGGAGCGGAACCAGCCTGCCTACATGATATTCACGGACGCCACCCTCATGTCCATCGCGGAGGCGAACCCGACCAGCCACGCCGAGCTTCTGGACATCTCCGGCGTCGGCCCCTCCAAGGTGGAGAACTTCGGCGACGATGTCCTGGAGGTCCTCGCGGGGTTCAATTAGTCACCATCGACTGCGCCGCTGCACACGGGGCACTTCGGGTGTCGCTCCACCATGCGCGTGGAGAGGGCCGGGGTAGCAAACGGGTCCGCCACCACCACCTCGCCGGGGATTGGGCGCGTGTGCGTGAGCCCGGGCGGCAAGCCCGGGCCAACCGAGCGACGCAGCTGCGTGCTGACCGCGGCGACACCGGCCGCAATCACCGTGGGATCAGTACTTGGCGGGCCCGCCGGAAAACGCAAGGTGATCGAGTTCCACATCCCATCAACCTGCCCATAATGCAGCTGGGTACACACCAGGCACGGGCCCACCCCACGCATCCGCACCGGCCCAACGACCACGTGCTGGTCCACAGCATTAACAGGCAAAATAACGTTGGAGACGCGCCTTAAACGCAGAGCCAAAGGTTGCGCCGAAGCAAGCTTATCGACGAGCACCGTCGCCGAAGGAGGAGGAACGCGCCCAATGAATTCAACATCTGTCTCGTGCCTCATGGGGCGCCGCACCGAAAACCCGACATCGTTCAGGTGGGAGCACAGTGCGCGGGCCAAAGGACTATGCCCCAGCACGTACACACTGTCGCGCGTCTGCGGGGCGAGGATGCGAAAGGCGATCAGATCGTCGACAAGCACCCCTGCCGTTGTTTGATCAGTGGCGGTGCGGGCAGCGATGGTGCTGACCAGCGACGTACGCGTTACTGGCTGGTGCAGTTTCTCGAAGATCTCCGCGAGTGCTTCGGCATGTGGCGTGGCGATGATGCCGGCGCGCGTGGCGTCAAGCCCAAACTGCAGGTGATCGCTGTCGCGGACGACGATGGCGACCCCGCGAGCAATAAGAAACGTCGTCTCTGTCACTACTTCTGTCATGACAAACTCTCCCCCTTGAGAATGTGATGAGCCTGCCTTGATTTCACCACAGCTACAATCGTCTGTCATGTCGAAGGTGAAAGTGATCCGGTCCGCCAAGCGTCGCCGCACCATTCAGGCCCGCGACAAGGGCGACCATATTGAGGTGCGCATCCCGGCCACATTCACCAAACGACAAGAAGAAGACGCCGTGGCGGAGATGGTGGCCAAACTAGCCGCCAAGAACCGCTCCCGCCATACCAGTGACGCTGACCTGCAGGCCAGGGCCGAGAAGCTTAACGACGAGATCCTCGGCGGCCGAGCACGCGTGGGCTCCATTCGGTGGGTAAGCAACCAGAACACGCGCTGGGGCTCATGCACCGTGGCCACGGGCGATATCCGCATTAGTGACCGGCTGAAAGAAGCCCCCGACTATGTGGTGGATTCGGTCATCGTCCATGAGCTCACGCACACATTTATCCCAGGGCATGGGCCGGATTTTTGGCAGTGGGCAGACAAAACGCCCCTCGCCGAGCGGGCGAAGGGCTTTTTGGAGGCGTTCGGTCGGTTTCGCTAGAGCAGCTTAAAGCTGCTTAGAGCTCCGTGCCGTCGTCGCGGCCATCGTCCTTCCCGTCGCCTTCCTCACGCTCATCGGGGGAGGGCTCGTTGCGCAGCATTTCTTCCAGCTTGGCGATTTCTTCGTCGAACTTCGTGTCAGGTGCGTCGTCGAGAAGCGCGTCGATGAACGCAGCCGGATTATCCAAGTGCTCGGCAGAGGGCAGCAGGTCGGGGTGATCCCACACCTTGTCGCGACGACCCACACCGACGGCCTGGGTGGCTCGGCGCCATAGCTCCGCGGCCTTATCCACGCGGGGGGTCTCGAATTCGATGCCCACGATCTTGGAAAACGCCTGCTCCGCAGAACCACCGGTGGCGCGGCGGCGGCGCCATGCCTCGCTCATCGCTACCTCGGAAGGGAAACGTTCCTGCAGAGCCTCGGTGACAACAACGTCCACCCAGCCTTCCACCAACGCCAGCAGCGTTTCCAGACGTGCGGTCGCGGTGGCGTTGCGCGAGCTAATGCGGGGCGAAAAGTCCATCCCCTGCAGCTTACTCATTGCGTCCTGGATCGCCTGCGGGTCACCGGATTCAAGGTTCAGTTCGCGGGCTGCCTCCTCCAAGTGGGAGGTGTCGATGACCAAACCATTGGCGTACTCCTCGACGGATGAAACGAGGCGCTCCACCAGCCAGGGAACGTGCTTGAATAGGCGCTGGCGTGCAACTTCACGCGCGGCGATGTAAACCAAGACCTCCTGGCCTGCCACGTTGAGGTCCTTGGAAATCTGGGCCACGTTGTTTGGCAGCACGGCAGTGGTGCCAACAGGTGCGACGGGCAGGCCGAAGTCAGAACCGCTGATCGCCTGGGTAGCTAGCTCGCCGAGGGAGTGACCCAGCTGGATGCCGCCTTGCATGCTGTTGACCTGGTTCATCATCTGTGCCATCGGGCCCATCATCTCGCGGGCCTCCTCCGGCATCGCGTCCAGCTGGGCGCGGTTCATCTGGGAAGCGACCGGGGTAACAAAGCGCTGCCACATCGGCATCGTCTTTTCTAGCCAGTCAGTGGCATTCCAGGCTTCTACGCGGGTCTCTGCGGTTGGCAAAGTGGTGGCGTCGTTCAGCCACAGATCCGCCAAGCGCACGGATTCCTCGACGGCATTTTTGTCGCCATCGCTGACAGAAGAGACGTTGCCCATCTGTTGGCGCGCGGTGCGTTGCGCAATCTCATAGTTGACGGGGGAGGTGTTCGCCGAGTTCATGGAGTCACCCATGCCGGAGAGCATCTGGCCGAATTGGTTCAAGATATCGCCAAGACCGCCAGCACCGCCTTGAGGGCCACCAACGTGAAAGCCGAACGCGCCAAACGGGTTGTTGGCGTTGTTATCGTCGCGGCCGTTGTTATCGCCGTCGTTATCGTCGTTGCTGTCGTTGGGAAAGGAGAAACCGAATCCGTTACTCATGCACCCCACAGTACCGTCTTTCCACCCCACCTAGCCATGAGAAAGCCATGCCATCGCAACGCTGTGGGCGAACAAGTACAGAGCACACGCCCACTACGTCGCCGGGTGAACATGCATTAAGGTGGTTCTTCGTGAACGAAACGCGCTCGACCTCCCATCGCAGGCTCTCAACGATTGTTCTTGGGGCCATTCCAGTTGTGGCCCTGGCAGGTTTGGTGACTTTGGATCACATCCCAGGCACCGATATTTCCCTGGCAGTGCCCTATGCGGCGCAAGGGCCAGGCCCCACGTTCAACACTTTAGGTGAGGTTGACGGCGCCCCAGTCGTGGAAATCACCGGGGTAGATTCGGATGAGACCAGCGGCAACCTCAACATGACGACGGTTTCTGTGCGCACCAACATGACGTTGGCGCAGGCTGTGGGGCGGTGGCTGTTCACCGATGACACGATGGTGCCCATCGAGCAGGTCATGCCGCCTGATAAGAGCGAAGAGGAAATCCAGCAAAGCAACGAGCAAGCTTTCGTCTCCTCGGAGGCGGCAGCGACGGTCGCTGCGATGAACTACCTGGGCAAGCCCACCATCGTCGTCGTACATGACACCGTGGAGGGGACTGCTGCGGACGGCTCCGTCGAACCCGCGGACATCATCCTTGCCGTCGACGGCACCGAAGTATCCCAGCCGGGCGTGGTCCAGGAGATCGTCCGTTCGAAGGCACCGGGTGACACACTTGAGCTCACCTTGGAGCGTAACGACGAGGAACGCACCGAAACGATCACGCTGGGGGAGCACCCAGAAGAAGAAGGTGTTGCCCTACTCGGAATTACGATGACCTCCGAACCGGAGGAATCCATCAATGTGGAGTACAACCTCAACGACATCGGCGGGCCCTCCGCCGGCATGATGTTTTCTTTGGCCGTGATCGACAAGCTATCGCCGGGCGAACTCAACGGGGGTAACTTCGTAGCCGGTACCGGCACCATTTCTGAAGATGGCACCGTGGGGCCTGTCGGCGGGATTCAGCACAAGGTCACGGCCGCGAAGGAGGAAGGCGCTGAACTCTTCCTCGCTCCGGCGGACAACTGTGCAGAAGCTCTTCGGGCGCGCCCAGGCGACCTAGTGATCGCGAAGGTCAACACGTTGGATGATGCTATTGCTGCCATGGACGCGTTCGAGGCAGGCGAAGAAGTGGCCACCTGCACGCGCTAGGCGTTGTCGATATTTGCGGAGGCGTTCTCGTCGTCACGCTCCGCGTCCTTGTCCCGCTCCTCGCGGTTCTCGTTGTCAGCGGGGCGCTCGGCCAGCCCGAGTTCATAAATCTTCGTCTCAGGGTCTTCCTGATCCGAGGAGACCATCTGCTGCAGGACCAGGCCTTCGTCGTTATCCACGACGGTGATGACAGCCGTGGTGCCCAGCGTGGACCAGCCCACCACCTTGCGCCCGGTGTCTTCCACAACACGGGATGAGCGCAGCTCCGTCAACAGCTGCGTGGTCGAAGCGGCCTTGGAGGAAGAATCAAAGAACTGGAACTGGCCGACATCCGGCCCAGAACAATCGTAGGATCCCTTCAAACCTGTACTGGTGCACGAGTCAAATTCGTCGAACAGGGAATCCGGCGCCAAGGAGGAGAACTTCTCCTGCACCTCTTTGACGCTCCTGCGGTCGGCTTTATCACCAGTGCTAACTGGGCTTGTGCTTGTCGACGATCGACTGCTGCTTGTCGACGATTCCTCCGTGGTTTCCTCAGTTGTCGTCGTCTCGGGGGAGCTTGAGGACTCAGCGCTGGTTGGCGCCGCGGTCTCTGCTGGGGCGCTGGACGTGGTGGGGTCATCCACCGCCTCACCGGAGTTACACGCGACGAGCACGCTGCCGGTGAGCAGACCGGCAGCGATGCCGGCGGTCAAACGGGTGATGTCAGTGCGGCGCACGGCACAAACTCCTCACGTGTTGGGATGTGTTTTCTACTCAGTCTAGATTACCTCTTCCGGGTCCTGCTCAAGGCCGTAGCGCAGGGCAGCGATCACGCCCGGTGCCACGTTAGGTCCACCGCGCAGCGAAATCTCATCTTCGGCGAACGGGCCGGCCTCTGCAATCTCTTCCTCCGAGGGGCGGATCTGCAAGAGAGTGAGCTCTTTGTCCTCATCACGCAGCACACCTGAGAAGAGGCGGGCTTGGCGCGGTTCAGGATCATCCGCGGACGCATCCCGGAACATGATCTCCTGTGCCAGAACCACGCCTTCTACCTCGTGGGGCCAGGCCAGACGCGCGCAGTAGTCGGCCAGTTCTTCGGATCCCGGGTCGATATGTTCGGGGAGGTGATCTTGCACGACCAGGGTGAGGGGAGAGGCTTGGGCATCGTCGTCAAGCCCGCCTAACTCAGCAAGCTGGTCCACGAGCATTGCCGTGGGAACGAGCGCGAACAACGTGGGCTTGGCATCCCAGCCTTCGGCGTGGACGAATTCGACCGCCTCCATCATCGCTTTGTTGAGTGCTTGTTGGGGGAACTCGGTGGGTGGGGTGGGGGACGAATCGGACAATGAGGGAACCCTTCTGGTCAATTATTCGTTGGACAATTTAGAGTAGAAGACTATACGCCTTCTTGTACCACTATTTCTTAAGGAGCACGGTTTTGGCTACTGGCCTGACTAATCCTCAACAACCCATCAAGAAGCCATCCAGTAAATGGGTGGTGACCTTGGTGGTCATTGGCGCACTTTTGGTGCTGCTACCGGCCATCGTGGGGCTCTATACCGATTTCCTCTGGTTCGGTGAACTCGACTATCGGGGGGTGTTTAATAATGTCATCCTCTCGCGCGTGGTCCTCTTCGTGATCTTCGCGCTCGTCGGCGGTCTGATTACGTACCTTGCGGCCTACATGGCCTGGCGCGGGCGTCCCGACGATCTGTCGTTTATCGATCCGAACTCGCCCATGGCGCACTACCGCGCCAACATCGAATCCAGCGTGAAGAGCCTGCTCACCTGGGTTCCTGTGGTGGTCGGCATCATCGCCGGCTTCCTGGGCCAGGGAAATTGGCGCACCTTCCTCCTGTGGGTCAACGGAGAGTCCTTCGGCGTGCAGGACCCGCAATATGGCCGCGATCTCGGGTTTTATGCCTTTAGCCTGCCGGCACTGAACTCCATTGTGGGCACGCTGTCGACCCTGCTGGTGATTGCACTGGTCATTTCGGCCGTTGCGCACTACATGCTGGGTGGAATTCGTATTGGCAACCAAGCCACGGGCCAAAAGGGACACGTGTCGAAGGCGGCGCGTATCCAGCTGGCTGTTATCGCCGGCCTGTGGATGCTGCTGCGCGCACTGAGCTACTGGCTGGAGCGCTACACCCTGCTCTACAACGAGAATGACATCTTCACCGGTGGTTCTTACACCGACATCAACGCCCAGCTGCCCGCGAAGATCATCTTGATGATCATCTCGGTGGTTGTGGCCGCGGCGTTCTTCTTCTCCATCGTGTACAAGGATCTGCGCGTGCCAGTGCTGGCCGTGGTCCTGATGGTGCTGTCTGCGCTGGTGATTGGCCAGGGCTGGCCGGTGCTGATGGAGCAGTTCTCCGTTAAGCCGAACCGCCAGGCCAAGGAAGCCGAGTACATCTCGCGCAACATCCAGTCCACTCGTGAGTCCTACGGGATTACCAACGACAAGGTGAACTACGTCGAGAACTGGGGCACCGACAACGTGTCCGACGAGGAAGTGGCGAACGAGGAAGCGACGATCTCCAACATCCGCCTGCTGGACCCAGAGATCATTTCCCCAACCTTCACCCAGAACCAGCAGCTGCGTAACTTCTACGGTTTCCCCGACGAGCTGTCGATGGACCGCTATGAGGTGGATGGTGAGCTGCGTGACTTCGTGGTTGCAGCCCGTGAGCTGGACCCGAACGCGTTGAGTGAAAACCAGCGCGACTGGATTAACCGCCACACCGTGTACACCCACGGCAACGGCTTCGTGGCCGCACAGGCCAATACTGTCGACGAGGCGGCTCAGGATGCCGGTTCCACCCGTGGTGGTTTCCCAGTGTTCACCGTGTCTGATCTGCAGACCAACCAGGCTGCACGCGAAAGCGAAGATGCTCAGGAGCTCGGCATTTACGCTGAGCAGCCACGCATCTACTACGGTCCAGTGATCGCTTCTGCTGAGGACGGCATGGATTACGCCATCGTCGGTAGTGATGACGGCACGGACGTGGAGTATGACACTGACACCAGCCAGTTCACCTACGACGGTGAGGGCGGCGTGAACGTGGGCAACTGGTTCAACCGTGTGGCGTATGCGCTGAAGTACGGCGAGATGAACATGATCCTGTCGGACCGTGTGAACTCCGAGTCCAAGATTCTGTATGACCGCGACCCACGCGAGCGCGTGGAGAGGGTCGCCCCATGGTTAACGACGGACTCTAAGACCTATCCCACCGTGGTGGATGGTCGCGTGAAGTGGGTCGTCGATGGCTACACCACGCTTAGCGAGCTGCCATACTCCACGCGTACTTCGCTCAGCGGTGCTACGCAGGACGCGTTGAACCCTGATGGCACGACGCAGCGTCTGATCACCAATGAGGTTGGATACATCCGTAACTCGGTGAAGGCCACGGTCGATGCCTACGATGGCACCGTCACCTTGTATGCCTACGATGAATCGGATCCCGTTCTGAAGGCGTGGATGAACGTCTTCCCGGACACGGTGCAGCCGAAGTCCGAGATTTCCGATGAGCTGAATGAGCACTTGCGCTACCCAGAGGACCTGTTCAAGGTTCAGCGCGAGCTGCTGGCCCGTTACCATGTGGACGACCCGGGCGTGTTCTTCAACAATGACGCTTTCTGGTCCGTGCCGAACGACCCGACCGCGCCGGAAGGCCGCCAAGAGTTGAACCAGCCGCCGTACTACGTTGTGGCAGCTGATCCTGAGTCTGGTGAGCCAACCTTCCAGATGATTTCCCCATTCCGCGGCCTGAACCGTGAGTTCCTGTCTGCGCACATGACGGTGACCTCGGATCCGGAGAACTACGGCCAGATCACCATGCGTGTTCTGCCGACGAACACCCAGACCCAGGGTCCGAAGCAGGTCCAGGACGCGATGATGTCTTCTGACCAGGTTGCCCGTGACCGCACCCTGTGGGAGGGCACGAACGACCTGCACAACGGTAACCTTCTGGCCCTGCCTGTCGGCGGTGGCGAGATCCTGTGGGTGGAGCCGATCTACTCGCAGCGCAAGGACCAGGCTTCGGCCTTCCCGAAGCTGTTGCGCATGCTGGTGTTCTACAAGGGCCGCGTCGGTTATGCCCCGACGGTGTCCCAGGCACTGGAGCAGGTCGGTATTGACTCCGCTGCGGCTCAGGACATCGATCTTGTCGACGAGAACGGCAATACCATCGAGAATCCGGAAGAGACGGAATCTTCTGCCAACGATGAGGCGCAGGAGGAGACGGACACTGAGGAGGCTAGGGAGACTAGTGCACCGGCTGCACCTCCGGCCGATGCGGATGCCGCGCTGCAGCGTATCGACGATGCACTGGGCGGCTTGGAGGGCGCACGCGACGGCTCCTTCGAGGAATACGGTCGTGCACTTGATGAGTTGGATAAGGCAGTGGCTGATTACCAAAGCCTGACCCAGTAAACACCTGGTAAACGGTAGTTTTCTACAAGTTGAATCCCCTGGTGCGGAAATGTTCCGTACCAGGGGATTTGGCCTTTTTAATGAAGCTATGTATAGTAGATCATTGTTGCCCGGTACAAGGGTAGCAGGTGAAAAATTAAAGAAGATCACCCATCGCGGGGTGGAGCAGCTCGGTAGCTCGCTGGGCTCATAACCCAGAGGTCGTAGGTTCGAATCCTGCCCCCGCTACCATCTTCAGCCCCTCTCCTTCGGGAGAGGGGCTTTTTTCGTCGTGGCTGACTGTCCGGGGGAGAAGATCAGCAACATCAACGTTAAAAAATTCTGCCACTGCAAAAAGGTCTGTCACGCTCCAGCCAACCTGGCCGAGTGAACTGCTCTGGGTTTGTTTCGAGCTTGAATTTTGTTTCTATTATTTCTTGCGTCCGGTACTGGTTCCAAAATTCTGACTTACCTTCAGTTGGCGAGTGGAATGATCAGACCAACAGTGACGGGATCGTTTCAAAGGGTCGATAGGTGAAACAGGCAACAGTAAGATGCTTTTGTGGCTATAATGGCACATAAGAGCTGATTGCGTCGAATCTTTGGAGGAATTGTTATGTCACGTACCCGCCAAGTCATTCTCATCTTCGCCCTCATCGGTATCCTGATGGGTGTTTTTGCAGCCTTCCACAATATGCAAACTGGTCAGGTGGGCTGGAACACCATCTTCACCATTATCCAGACCATCGTCGGCATCGTGTTGGCCGTCATGGTGGCTAACGATGCTAACCCTGGAACCGCTAACCAGCGCAAGCTGGAAGAGGAGAGGGTAGCAAGTCGCAACTAGGCAATTGCCCCTCGATATGTGCCCCGTCAGATTCAGTCTGGCGGGGTATTTTGTTGCTCATCGACGCGTCCAGCGGAGTAGGCAAGTCCTCGCTACGGTGGATCTGTACATACTGTACGTTTCAAATTTCCGAAACCATAGATCTATATGAAAGGTATTTTCGTGAGAGTTCTGATTGTCCGCGCGCACCCACTGGAGTCCAACAAATCTCGGTCGATGACCATGGCGGACACGTTCCGGGATGCATTCAAGGAAACACACCCCGATGCACGAGTCGAAGAACTGCGCCTCTATGAAGTGGCAATCCCAGAGATCGATATGGATTTGCTGTCCGGCTGGGAGGCGCTCGCTGGGGGCGAGCACTTCGCCCACCTCACCCAACAGCAGCAGGCCAAGCTGACCTTGTATGACAACTACACCGACCAGTTCCTCAACGCTGACCTGGTGGTCGTAGCGAACCCGCTATGGAACCTGTCCATCCCCACTCGCCTGAAGGCATGGGTGGACACGATCTGCCGCTCCGGCGTGACATTCCGCTATACCGACACCGGCGCCGCAGAAGGTCTGGTCCAGGGCAAGAAGTTGGTCCATCTGCAGGCATCGGGCGGGCATTTTGGCGGCAATGACCCCGCCGCCCAGTACATCAAGCAGATTGGCGCATTCCTGGGCTGCGAGGTCTCGTCCGTCATCGCCGAAGGGCTTGATCATGAGCCTCATCGTGCCGACGAAATCATGAATGACACACTCGAACGCGTCAGGGACTTGGCAAAGAAGATCTAAGGCGTTCTCGCGGTGGAGCCACCGGCGTCTGTATCGGGGGAGTCGCTGGAGTTGAGGAAGATCGACTCGTCGATACCGTGACGGGGGCCTTGGGGGGCGTAGGGGCCATCGTCGATACCCTGCGCGTCGATGGCTGCAGCAAGTTCTTCGTCCTCGGGGGAAGGCTCGTGATCGCCCATCCCCACTTGTAGTTGCTCATGGGCTTCGTCGATATGCCCGCCGCTGACGGCCTCGCGGTAGGAGAGGATCTCGCGGCGTAAAACGTTGGCTAGGAAGTAGATGCCCAGCAGGTTGGGGATGGCCATGAGGAAGAAGGAAGCATCGGCGAATGTGATCACGGCGTTCAGCGAAGCCGAGGCGCCGATGACCGGGCCGATCACCCAGATCGCCTTCAAGGTCCAGCGGGTAGCTGGGGAATCGCCGAAGATGTACACACCAGCCTGCTCAAAGTAGTAGGCGTAGGCCAAGACGGTGGAGAACCCGAACAGGGTGACTGCGACGGTCAGCAGGTACGGGAACCACGATGCAACAGTGGCGAAAGCGGATGCCGTTAGCGTGACACCTTCCACGTCTGCGCCGGCAGTTTCATGGACGCCGGTAATCACGATCGCGGTAGCGGTGAGCATGCACACCACCACGGAGTCGAAGAATGGTCCCCACATAGCGTTGAAACCCTCGGACGCGGGACGACGAGTCTTCGACGCCGAGTGCGCAAAGCCTGCAGTACCCACGCCAGCCGCGTTAGAGAACAAGGAACGCTGGATGCCGATTACCGCCACACCAATCGCGCCGCCTGCAACGCCCTCCGGTGAAAAGACGCCTGTGACCATAGATCCAAGCGCGGTTCCAAGCTGATCAATATTGACCACGATCACCGCCAGCACCGAAACCAGGTAGAGCAAAGCCATCGCTGGCGTAATGCGCGACGTCCACTTGCCGATGGAGGTCACACCTCCGATGATGACCAAGCCAACCAGGACCGCGATGATCAGGCCAAGCAGCCAGTTGTTGTTCTCTAGGAACTCATTATCTAACGACGAGGAGAGGATTGCCGCCACCTGGTTGGACTGGAACAAGTCAGCGCCGTACACACCGAGCAGAGTGAATAGAGCGTAGAGCCATGCCAACACGCCACCTGTCTTCTTCCATCCGATGGATTTTAGGCCGTCGCGCAGGTAGTACATGGGGCCGCCGGAGATGGTGCCGTCTTCATTGATGCGGCGGAACATCACACCGAGGGTGGCCTCCGCCATCTTCACGCTCATGCCCAGAAGTCCGAAGGCAGCGATCCATAGTGCCGCACCTGGTCCGCTGACAGAGACAGCAACCGCCACGCCGGCGATATTGCCCAGGCCGATGGTGCCGGACAGTTCTGTGGCCAGCGCCTGGAAGCTGGAGATCTCACCGGGGTCAGTCTTGCGGGTGAACTTGCCGGTGATTACCTTGAGGGAGTGGCGGGCACCCGTGATGGGCTGGAACTTCAGCCAAACGGTGAGGAAGATCGCTGCGGCCATCAGCCACAGCACGATGAGGGGAATGCCCCCGAAAATGGGAATCTCCGCGAAAACAATCGCGGAGAGCACATCGGCGACAGGGCCGACAACGGATTCAATGACTTGATCAAACTGATCCATGAAGCCTCAGATCTAGGATAAATACGCATATAGTCAAACTAATATATGATCCAAGGTTAGTGGTTTAGGTCACTGCTGAACCGTCACGGTTTTGTTGCCACCGTTAGATTGGCTGAGCCACCCTCTCAGGTGACTCGGTGATTGTAGCGTGCCCGGCCCAGTAGGTCTCCTCGTGCTCCGCGGGTGGGACCATCCCGAGGGTGGAGTGCAGTCGACGGGTGTTGTACCACTGCACCCACGACATGGTCGCCAGCTCCACGTCCACGATCGACTCCAAGCGCTCCGGGGTGAAGATCCGGGA
>NZ_KB892450.1 GCF_000373805.1 Corynebacterium pilosum DSM 20521 = CIP 103422
CGCAGCCGCTTGTTCTCCTTGCGCAGCCGGGCCATTTCCTCGTTTTCCTCGGTGGTGACACCGGGGGCGGTGCCGGCGTCGACCTCGGCCTGCCGGACCCAGTTGCGCAGGGTTTCCCGGGATACCCCGAGCTCGCTGCCGATGGCGGTGCAGGTGGCGGTCAGTGATCGGTAGTCCTCGCGGTGCTGCTGGACCATCCGGACGGCCCGGGTCTTGAACTCGGGGTCGTAGGACTTTTTCATGCTGGTGATCCTTCCTTATCGGAAGGCGGCAAGAAACCCGTGACGGTTCAGTGTGGGTGCAGCTGGTGTGCCAACAACTGCTGCTGGTGTGGCTTCTCGCCCTGGCGGTGTAGGTACCGGCGGCCCCGGTCATGGCCTGGGTACCGCAGTGCCTGGCAGCGTGGCAGGTGCTGGGCGTGGGTTGGGAAATACTGGCCGTGGCCACGCAGGCACAGGGTACACCGGAATCGGGGCGCCCGGTATGACAGGAATCGGTGGCGGATACGGCGCAGGCGGTTTTGCCTCAGGCGGTCATGGTCGCGGCCTCGCTTGCTCCGGCAACACGCCAGGCGCGCAGGGCCTGCCGGGTGCGTCGGGGATGTCTGGTTCGCAGGGTGCGCTTGGCGGGGCTGGCCCACACGGTGCGGTAGGAAAACCAACACCTCACGCAACCCCAGGTGCAGGTCACGCCGGCTTCGCCGGTCATGGTGGCAACCAGAGCCGTGGCGGGATGCCGATGGGCGGGATGATGGGTGCCGGTCGCGGCGGAAACCAGCGCGGTGGCACATCGAATTCGGTACGCGGAATAAAAACAAGCGCGGTGGAACGCGAAGGAAACCTCAAAGCGCTCCTCGGTGAAGGCCCTGAGGTGATTCCGGGTGTGATCGGGGCGTGGGTCCGCGAACCACGTACCGACCGTTAGACAACCGCTACAGTAACGCCAAGTACAGGGCGAGGGCGGCGCGCCAGTTGCTGGGTGTGAACCCGGTTGCCTCGATTTTGGATAAGTCGAAGGCAGAATTTTTCGGGCGCGGCGCTTCCGGCCCCACTAGCTCGGCGTATTGTTCCGTGCTGACTGGGTGTACCTCGGCAGGATCGTGCCCGACCCCGATAAAAACAGCCATGGCGATCTCATCGCGGCCGACCACGTCGCCTGACGACGACAGGTTGTACACCCCATACTCGGCGCCCACATCTAGCAGGTGTTTAATCCCTTTGGCCAGGTCTTCGGCGCTGGTGGGGCGGCCGCGCTGGTCATGAATCACCCGCGGTTCCACGCCGCGTTCGGCCAGCTCGGCCATGGTATGCATGAAGTTTTTGCCCTCGCCGAACACCCACGAGGTGCGGATCACATAGTGTTTCGGAGCAACGCGTGCCGACGATTCCCCCGCGGCCTTGGATGCGCCGTACAAGCTCAAGGGGCTGGGTACTTCGTCTTCTGAGTGGACCTCAACAGTGCCGTCGAAGACATAGTCGCTGCTGACGTGGACAAAAACGAGGTCGTGGGCTGCTGCGATGCTGGCGAGTTTTGCGGGGGCCTCGGCGTTGACGGCCCAGGCGGTGGCGCGGTCGGTTTCGGCACCGTTGACGTCGTTATACGCAGCAGTGTTGATGACGGCACGGTACTGCGACCAGTCACGCGCCGGCGGCTCCGTGATATCGAATTCTTCGCGGGTGCAGTACTCCCAGTCCGGGGCGACCGCCCGCAGAGCGCGCCCCAGCTGCCCATTTGCGCCGGTGACCAGCACTTGGCGAGGAGGGACGGGGGTGGCATCGGCAAGCGCGGGGTGTGCCAGGTCCTTCTCAGAGACCTGCGTGGGCTCCAGCGGCCACTCCACCTCATCCAGGTTGACGAAGGAGTACTGCGCATCCGCCGTCCAGTGCGCGTTCACAAGATAGACGTAGGCGGTGGCGTCGATAAGCGACTGAAAGCCATTAGCCACCCCGCGCGGCACGAACACCGCAACGCCCGGCGTGATCTCGCAGGTCACCTGCTCGCCGAACGACGAAGAACCCTCCCGCAGATCCACCCACGCCCCGAACACCGCACCCGTTGCCACTGAGACGTACTTGTCCCACGGCTCCGCATGCAGCCCCCGCGTCGTGCCGCGCTCGGCGTTGAAGCTGATGTTATTTTGCACCGGGCCAAAATCCGGAAGCCCGGCCGCCACCATCTTCTCGCGCTGCCAATTCTCCTTGAACCAGCCGCGCGCGTCGGTGTGCACGTCCAGCTCGACTATGAGCAGCCCTTCGATCGCCGTGGTAGAAACCTGCATGCAACCACCCTACTGCTTCGTGCGCGCGTACTTCGCCTCCACGGCGGCCTTGTCGGCGGCCCACCAGTCTTCGTTGGCGCGGTACCAGTCGATGGTACGGGACAGGCCTTCGCTTAACGACGAGGTATAGCGTGGTTGCCAGCCGAGCTCGTCTCGGAGGAGGGAAGCGTCGATGGCGTAGCGTTGGTCGTGGCCGGGCCGGTCGGCGACGTGTTCGTAGGTGCCGCCCATCAGTTCGCAGATCAGCTCGATGACGTGCTTGTTTGTGGCCTCGCCGTCGGCGCCGATGAGGTAGGTCGCGCCGGGGCGGCCGCGGTCGAGGATGGTCAGTACGGCGTCGTTGTGGTCGTCGACGTGGATCCAGTCGCGGATCTGTTCCCCGGTGCCGTAGAGCTTCGCGGGCCGGCCGGTGAGCAGGTTGGTGATCTGCCGGGGGATGAACTTCTCGATGTGCTGGTACGGCCCATAATTGTTGGAGCAGTTGGAGATGGTCGCCTCCACACCAAAGGAACGCACCCAGGCCCGCACCAAATGATCGCTGCCCGCCTTCGACGCCGAATAGGGCGAACTGGGCTGGTAGGGGGTGTGTTCGTCGAAACGCGGGTCGTCGGGTGCAAGATCGCCGAAGACCTCGTCGGTGGACACGTGATGGAACCGCGCCCCATGCTTGCGCACCGCCTCCAGCAGCGTGAAGGTGCCCACCAGGTTCGTCTGGATAAACGGCGAAGGGTCCGCCAGCGAATTATCGTTGTGCGACTCCGCCGCAAAATGCACCACCACATCGGCGCCAGAGACGAGCTCGTCGATAAGCGCGGCGTCGGTGATGCAGCCCTGCACGAACTCGATGTCCAGCCCCTCCAGGTTTGCGCGATTGCCGGCATACGTCAGCTTATCGACGACCACAATGCGCTGGTCAGGATCACGCTCAAGGGCGAGACGGACAAAATTTGCACCAATGAAACCGGCGCCGCCGGTGACCAACATCGAACCCATGAACGTTACTATACTTCGGCTCTCCCTGTTTCTGCCCTGTGGATAAGTGGGGGTTATCCACAGATTTTTTAGTGAGGTGCGCGGGAAGTTGCGCGCTGGTTTAGTCTTCGAATCATGACCACATATCAGACCTTCGCAGCCGGCTGGGCCAGCGCAATCTCCATCCTGGAGGGCGCCGCCGGCAGGTCTGTCATCGATATGTGCAAAGACGGCCTGGACACCACCATGGCGAAACTGCTGCACAAACTGTCCACCATCTACTTTGGCTCCACCAGCCACACCCGCTACCAAGCGCGCGCCCGCCGCAACGCCGCCGACAACCGCCACACATTCAACACGCTGGCCGAGATCGAAAAGCAGGTGAAAAAGCTCGACGATAAGAAGCATTCCTGGCGCATGCGCGAAGAACTCACCGAGCAGCCTGCGATTTTGCGCAGCATCCGTGCGCGTGCCGACGAGCTCCTCGCCGAATTGAACGGCCCGGAAAAGGTGGTGAACGAATCGTCGATAAGCGCCCGCGCGATCCCGAACTCCACCCACATGCGCCTGTCCGCCACCGCCCCAGGCCACCTGGTGCGTGCCGCGCTGGACGCGCTGAACGACGTGCCCGAGGATGACCGTGCCGAGGAAGCCGTGCGTCGCATCTTCGGCGGTGGTACCTCTGCTGAGCCGACGCTATCCGCGCGCGTGATCGTGCGCGCCGAAGACGTCGCCTCCATCGGGGAGGAGCGTGAGGACGGCGACGTGATCCTCTCGCTGACCAACGGCACCCGGATCCTCTCGTCGGAACTGGCGCGCCAGAATCTCGCCGAGGACTGCCGCATCGTGCTGGTCTCGCCGATGCTCGGTGTGCTCAACGTCTTCGAAGGCCGGTTCGCCAACGAAAAACAACGCGAGGCGCTAGCCGCCGTCGAACCCGTGTGCACCTGCGACGGATGCGGCGAAGGCGCCGACTACTGCGAAATCAACCACAACATCCCCTACTCGCGCGGCGGGCCGACGTCGGTGCGCAACTTATCCACCGTGTGCAGGTTCGATAATGGCAGGATGAGCGACACCAACATCTACGGCCACATCGAACAGCGCGGCGGCGAGAACTACCACGTCTCACCGTATGGACAGTGGCGGCTGAACAATCATCCGGTGGCCCGAGGCGGGGCCATGCGGCTAGTCAAGCACGGGCCGCCGCGAGCGCGCACGACCTAAACCCAGCAGGTGCACCACAGCACCTGCTAATGGGCCTGCCACCAGAGAAACGATCACCGAAGCGACCAGCCCCAGCGGCGCCGCAAAAAGGATCAGGTACGCCACCGCCGATGCCGTCAGCCATCCCGCTACGTACCATCCGTGCTGCTCGAGGGCCAGCACGGCGGTGCCGGTGATCATGAGGCTGCCCGTCAGCGACGATGCGAAAGTGAGCAGGCCGAGCGTGAGCCCGTTGACGAAGAGTTCCGGTTTGAACGCGACGTCCAAAATCCACGGACCGACCAGCGAGGCCGCGACGAAGCCTGCAACCCCGACGCCCAGCACGGCCGCGATCGGCATGATGAGCGCCCGGTAGATCCCGCGCCCGGCCTCAACGAACTTAACGACGAGCATCGACTGGAACCGCTGCAAAGGCACCAGGATCGGGGCGCGCGTCAGCGTGACCGCATTGATGATGCCAGCGATCGTGATTGTGGTCGTCGGGTCCTCGTGCGGAAAAGCCGCATTGAGGAAAGTGGGGTAGCCGGTAATCAGCGCCGCATTCGCACCCGACGCCAGCATGGCCTGCACCACGCGCCGGGCAAAGGGGCCGGGGGAGACGTCCAGCTGTGCGCCGATCGCCGCGCGTGCCGACGACGAACCCGCCAACACCACCACCCAACTCAACGCGCCGATCACCGTGATCAGAAGGAAAGCCTCTAACCCCCAGCCGAAGCCCCAGGCCGCAAGAGCGAGCACCAAACGGATCCCGGAATCCAAAGCGACCAGGCTGGCGTACTGGCCCCACAGGTTGGCGCCCGACAAAATGCCGGAAAGAACCGCCTGGAACACGTAGCTGACCAGTCCGAAAGCGAGCAAACCCGTGGCAAGGCCCGGTGCGGGTGGAACGACGCTGCTCATGGCGAAGAAGCCTGCCGTCACCGCCACTGCGAACACCACGATGGTGACGATCCCGCCGAACCTCCAAGGATCCGCAGACCTCGCAGACCGTACCTCCGCAGACCGAGCTTGCGAGGTCTGCGCCGCGACGGCGCGCGTGGTTTCCTGCGTGATCCCATCGATCACACCCGCAGAGGCAAAAAACAAGCCCCAGTACGCCTGGAAGTAGCGCATCTGGGTTTCGGCGTCGAGCGGCCACTGCGCCACCCAGATGACCACGAACCCCGACAAAGCGGCGAAGATCGTGGCCATCGACAGGGATCTCATCGTGGGCACTCCGGCAAAGCGGGATCGAACAGCCAAGCATGCAGGATGTCGTCGATAAGCGAACGCTCGACCGACACAGAATCGGCGGCCGCGTAGAGTTCGCGCTTCAAATCCCGCGGCTCCACAACACTGTGGGCACCCGATGCGACATAGCGTCGCACCGCGGGGAAGAAGGCAGAGTCGCCAAGGGCTCGTCGTAAAGCGTGCAAAGCCATGGCGCCGCGCTTGTACACTCGGTCGTCGAACATGTCGCGGGGCCCCGGCGCGCCCACGACGACGTCCTTGGCCTTGCGCTGCAAAATGGCGTACTCGCGGTCCACGTTCACCTGGGCCGGGGTGCCGCGGTGCTCGAACCACAACCATTCGCAGTAGCAAGCGAAACCTTCGTTGAGCCAGATATCATCCCACTGCGCCAGGCCGAGGGAGTTGCCGAACCATTGGTGGGCCAGCTCGTGGGCGATTAGCCTTTCCCAGCCGGTCATGTGGTTGATGCCGAAGATGCTTAGGCCCTGCGCCTCGAGGGGGATTTCGAGCTCATCGTCGGTGACCACCACCGTGTAGTCGGTAAAGGGGTAGGGGCCGAAGAGCTGTTCGTAGAAATCGAGCATGGCCTGCTGGTCGCGCAGCGCGGTTTTCGCGGCGGCGGCATTGTCGGGGCTGACCCACACGTGGGTGTTGCGCCCGAGCTCGTGCCGCTGGTACTCGCCAACCTGCACGGTGGCTAGGTAAGTGGCCATGCGGTGCGTGGTTTCGTAGTTCCAGGTGGTGCGTGAGCCGTGCGCGTGCTTATCGACGAGGCGCCCGTTGCACACGACGACGTAGGGGTCGTCGGCGCTGATGCGGATGCTGTAGGTGGCCTTTTCGTCGGGGGTGTCGTCGCAGGGGAACCAGGAGGGCGCGCCGTTGGGCTGGCTGGCGACAAGGGAGCCGTTTTCGAGTTCTTCCCAGCCAATGTCGCCCCAGGTGGTGCGGCGGGGTCGGGGGTTGCCGCCGTAGGAGATGACAAGGCGGAATTCGGAGTCGACGGGGATGTCTTCGCCGAAGGTGATGCGCAGTTTGTTGCCGGACTGTTTGAACTTGGTCACTTTGACGGTGAGGCCGCTGGCCCCGTGGGCGATGATGCGCCGGGCGACCATGTTCTGCATCAGGTCGAGGGTGAGGGTGCGCAGGGGCTGCCAGTTGTCCATCAGGAGTGTGGCGGTGCCTTCGAGCCGGTTGGGGTCGACGCGGTAGGTGAGGTCGAGCTCGTAGTGCCGGATGTGGAAGCCCAGGTTGAAGTCGACGCCGGTGTAGGCGTCGCGGGTGCCGGGGATGGGGGTGGAGCGCAGCCTCGTGCTTGTCATCTTGCTGGTCATGGTGGGACTTATCCTACTTTCTGGGCTAGCCAGCTGTAGATCAGGGCCTCCACGCGGGCGGTTTGGGTGTTGTCGGCGGCTCCGGCGTGCCCGCCGACGGTGTTTTCGTAGTAGTCCACGGGCTGGCCCGCCTGGTGGAGGGCGTGGGCGAAGCGGCGGGCGTGTGCTGGGTGGACGCGGTCGTCGCGTGTCGACGTCGTGACCAGCGCTTCCGGCAGTTCCTTATCCTCCCGCTGCGGGATGTTGTGCAGCGGTGACCACTTTTCGATGGCGGCGCGCTCCGTGGGGTCGTCGGGGTTGCCGTACTCCGCCATCCAGGACGCCCCGGCGGAGAGGGTGTGGTATCGCAGCATGTCGGTCAGCGGCACTTGGATGACGGCGGCGCCGAGCGCGTCCGGGTACTGCACCAGTGCGCCGGAGGTGAGCAGCCCGCCGTTGGAACCACCCCGGATCCCGATCTGCCGCGGGGTGCTGTAGCCGCGTTCGACCAGATCACGCAGCACGGCCTCGTGGTCTTCCCACACCTTATGCCGGTTGGTTTTCACGACCTGCGAGTGCCACTCCGGTCCGAATTCGCCGCCACCGCGCAGGTTGGGCTGCACATAGTAGTAGCCACGCTCCAGCCAGGCGCGTCCGCGCACGGCGGAGTAGCTGGGAGTAAGCGAGACTTCGAAACCGCCGTAGCCGCCGACCAGGGTGGGTTGCGCGCCGCGGCTGAAGTCGCCGGTGATGAAGTAGGGGATCTGCGTGCCATCGGCGGAGGTGGCCCAGTGCTGGCGGGTGTCTAGGCCGGCGGCGTCGAAAAGCGCGGGTGCCTGCTTCACGGCCTCACCGTTGCGCAGCAGCGTGGACGGCTGGGTGAAGCTGGAGGTGTTGATCCAGTACTCGTCGCCGTCGAGCGGGCTTGTGGCCACAATGCTTGCCGACGAGGCCTCCGGCACCTCTACGCGGCGTCGCTCCCAGGTGCCCAGCCGGTACGCGTGGATCTGGGTGGCGACATCCACAAGCGTGGTCACCAGCAGTTCGGAATCCGTAAACGCAATGGAAACGACAGATGTATGGGGGTCTGGTTCCACGAGTAGGGTCAGTTGATCGTCGTCACGCACCGCAAGCCCACCAGCCGGGATCCCATCAAACGCGGTGCGGGGCTGAAGGAAGAGCCACTGGCGGAAGACGGTGGCGTCGCAGTCGGTGGGGATGTTGAGGCGCTCGCCGTCGATGAAGGTTTCGGAATTGTAGAAATCGAGCGCGCGGGTGATCACGGTGCGTTCGAAGCCGGGGGTGGGGTCGTAGGCGGCGGCGACAAGGACGTCCTCGGGCTGGCCGGAAAAGATGACGGGGGCGTCGTCAGGCGCCTGTCCACGCTGCCACCTGCGCACCTCACGCGGATAGCCGGACTCGGTCAGCGACCCGGCACCCGTATCCGTGCCGACTAGCAGCGCATCGCCTGCCCAGGAGACATAACTTTTCGCCTCCGGCAGGTCAAACGCGTCCCCCTCCACGAAAGCGCGCCGGCCCAGGTCGAATTCGCGGATCACCGTAGCATCGGCGCCACCGCGCGAGAGTTTGATCAGCGCGCGGTCATACTGCGGCGCGCGCACCACGGCGCCTTTCCACACCCAGTCCTCTTCCTCGGCGGCGGCGAGGGCATCAACATCAACCAGTTCTTCCCAGGTGGGGGAGTCGGTGAGGTAATCGTCGAGAAGCGTCCTGCGCCACACCCCACGCGGGCGGTCGGCGTCGCGCCAGAAGTTATACAAAAACTCGCCGCGCCGGGTGACGTACGGAATCCGCGCGTCAGTGTCCAGCACCTCGAGGATCCGCGATTGCAGCGGCTCAAGGTCAAATGCGGCGAGTGTGTTATCCGACCACGCCTGCGCCCATTCGAGGGCGGGCTGGCCGGTGATGTCGTCGAGAAGCTTCGGGTCAATGTTGCGCATAAGACCCAAGCTTAACGACGAAGCCTCCTGCGATCTTTACATATCGAAGGAAGGCTTGATCGTGGTGTTCCAGGACTTCTCCAAGTCCTCGCGCCAGCCTGGCCAGGAGTGGGTGCCGGCATTGCGCAGCTCATAGTGGGCTGGGATGCTCAAGCTCTTGAGCTTCGCGCGCAGGTCGTGGGTGCAGGCGTTCATTGCGGCCTCGATGGCGCCGCCTTCGACCTGGAGGGTCAGAGCGTTCGCGGAACCGACGGCATAGGGTGCGCCCTGGCCGGTGTAGTAGCCCACCATGTCGGTCTCTGCGGCCAGGCCGGTCGCGGTGGAGATGTACAGCTCGGTGCCGCGCAGCTTCTCTGCGTTGACCAGGGCGTCGTTGTAACGGTTGTAGGACCCGCCCATTGGGCCGTACATCATTTCGGGGGTGACCATGTTGAAATCGTTCAACGTGCCGGAACCACGCTGCACGGTCAGGCGCAGGAACTGGTACGGAATCGGGGTGGAGGTGGCGGCGCAGCCGGAGAAGGATCCGACGGAATCGTAGAAGCCTGGGTTGTGCTCGGCCATGAGCAGCGCGGAGGTCGCGGACATGGAGAAACCAACGATCGCGCGGCGGTTATCGGCCTTCAGCTCTGCCTCGATCGGCCCCGGCAGCTCCTTGGTGATGAAGGTTTCCCACTTCTGAGGGCCCTTCAGGTATGGAGTGTTGAGGTCGTCCTTCAGCCAGTCTGCGTAGTAGGTGAACGCGCCGCCCTGCGGCACGACGACGTTGACGCCCTTGTTCTGGTAGAACTCCAGCTTGTTGGTCATCTTGAACCAGTCAGAGTCCTGCTCTGCGCCGCCGGCGCCGTTGAGCAGGTAGACGGTGGGTGCGCCCTCGATGAGGTTGCCTTCTGCGTCGCGTGCTGGGATGACACCGACTGGGACTTCGCGGTCCATCGATGGCGAGTACACGGAGTATGCCTTGATGGTGTTGCCGTCGACGTACTCCAGCCAGGACTGTGGCTCACCGGTGGTGACTGCCTTTGGCTGCGAGTCGAGTGGCTTTACGGTGCCGACTGCGGTTTCGCCAGCGACTTGGGCAGGGGTCAGGTCAGCGGCGGTGGCGGGGGTTGCGCCAGCTGCGATGGCTAGGGCGGTGCCCACGGCAAGGACGGAACGCTTCAGCTTCATGGAGGGAGGCTTCCTATTCTTTTCTTTGGCTTCTTCGGACGTTCGGCTTTTCACCGATGTTTCACAGGTGCGCCACAATTCACGTATCGTACCTAGGGTATGCGATGTTACGTCTCCGTGTGCACCTTAATCTGCTGTTTGTGGTTGCACAAGTGATTAATGTGGCACAATGCGGGTTAACGTTTGCTGGATTCCTGGCGATAAACGTGGCGTATCCATCGCACATTCACACGACTTTTTACAAGAAAGGGACTTGACTATGTCTCCCATCGAGCAAATACAGCTTCAACTCAACGAATTCCTCGGCCAGCTGATTCACGCTGGTTCGTCGACGTCGTCGACCATCGCGCTCGCCTTGGGCATGTTCTAGGTTTCTAGATCCCGATACACAAAAAGGAGGGCACCCGCTGTGGGTGCCCTCCTTTTAGTCTATTAATTACAGATTTGCCGACGAGAAGTTAGCAGATCCTTCGTCCGCGGCAGGCTTCTTCTCGACATCGTCGAATAGTGCAGGCTTGATGACGAGGTTCCAGGACTTCTTCAGGTCCTCGTGCCAACCTGGCCAGGAGTGGGTGCCGGTGGTGCGCAGCTCGTAGTGCGCTGGGATGTTCAAGCTCTTGAGCTTCGCGCGCAGGTCGTGGGTGCAGGCGTTCATCGCGCCCTCGATGACGCCGCCTTCGACGGTCAGCATGGAGCTTGCAGCCAGCGCGGCGTTCGGGTTTCCGCCGTTGTTTGCCAGCAGGGTGCCGAACATGTCGCTCTCGGACTGCAGGCCAGTTGCCGTGGAGATGTACAGGTCGGTGCCGCGCAGCTTCTCAGCGTTGACTAGGGCGTCGTTGTAGCGGTTGTAGTCGGAACCGACTGGGCCCCAGATGCTTTCTGGGGTCATGCCGTCAGCACCGCGGCCAACAGTCAGGCCGGTGTAGAAGTAGGGCAGCGGGGTGGAGGTGGCGGCACAGCCGGAGAAGGACCCGACGGCGTCGTACATACCCGGATTGTGCTCTGCCAGAAGCAGGGCGGAGGTCGCGGACATGGAGAAGCCAACTACCGCACGCTTGTCGTTGGCGTTGAGGTGGCCTTCAATCGCGCCCGGCAATTCCTTCGCCAGGAACGTCGACCACATCTGCTTGCCCTTGTAGTAGCCCTGCTCGCCTGGGTTGGTCTGCCAGTCGACGTAGTAGGAGAACGCGCCCTCCATCGGGATCACGACGTTGACAGGCTCGTCCTTAAACGTTTCGTAGAACGTCCCACCGGCTAGGGTCAGCCAGTCGTTGTCCTGTTCCGCGCCGCCTGCACCGTTGAGGAGGTAGAGGGTTGGCGCGTCGTCGATACGCACACCGTTTTCGTCGCGTGCCGGGCGGACGGCGATTGGGATCTCGCGCTCCATCGAAGGCGAGTAGACACTGTAGGCTTCCAACCCGTTCCCGCCGACTTTCTTGAACCACTTCTGGTCCGCTTTCGTCGCCGTATTCTTCGGAGCCACAGTCAGCGACTTGATGGTAGCGGTGCCCTCGGCCGCGGGTACCGGCTGGTCCAGTGCGTCTAGCTCTTGCTTTTCGACGTCGGCCTCTGGGGCTACAGGTGGCTGTTCAGTCTCTTCGGCGGTGGCTGGAACAGCACCAGCAGCAATCGCGATCGCGGCCGCGGCGGCCAGTATGGGGCGCATGATCTTCATGGGTGAAGGGTCCTTCTTCATTGCACGGGAAATGTACTTCTCAGCACTATATCCCGATTCTTCGTTTCGCGGTAGTGGATTGAAACCTGCCCCCGCAGGGGTGGAAACGGCCACAAGAGTGCAGTCGCATGCGTATTCTTGGGGGCATGGCTAAAGAACACTATGACGTTGTTGTACTTGGTGCGGGCCCTGGCGGGTATGTCGCCGCGATTCGCGCAGCTCAGTTGGGCAAGAAGGTAGCGGTTATTGAGAAGCAGTACTGGGGCGGTGTCTGCCTGAACGTGGGCTGTATCCCCTCTAAGTCGCTGATCAAGAACGCCGAGGTGGCGAACATCTTCACTCATGAGAAGAAGACCTTCGGCATCAAGGGCGATGTGGAATTCGAGTACGAGGACGCACATAAGCGTTCCCGTAAGGTCTCGGAGAAGATCGTCGGCGGTATCCACTACCTGATGAAGAAGAACAAGATCACCGAGATTCACGGCCTAGGTTCTTTCAAGGATGCGAAGAGCATCGAGATCACTGAGGGCGATGACAAGGGTAAGACGGTTACTTTCGACGATTGCATCATCGCAACCGGTTCCGTAGTGAACACGCTGAAGGGCGTGGAGTTCTCGGAGAACGTTGTGTCCTTCGAGGAGCAGATTCTGAATCCTGAGGCTCCGGAGAAGATGGTCATCGTTGGTGGCGGCGCGATCGGCATGGAGTTTGCCTACGTGCTGAACGCGTATGGCGTTGATGTCACGGTGATCGAGTTCATGGACCGCGTCCTGCCGAATGAGGATCCGGAGATTTCCAAGACTATCGCCAAGGTGTACAAGAAGCTTGGCGTGAAGGTCCTGGCGGGCCATGCGACGACCGCCGTGCGCGACAATGGTGATTCTGTTGAGGTGGATTACCAGAAGAAGGGCTCCGATAAGACTGAGACCATCACTGTGGACCGCGTGCTGGTGTCTGTCGGTTTCCGCCCGCGTACCGAGGGGTACGGCTTGGAGAACACCGGCGTGGAGCTGACGGAGCGTGGCGCGATTGCCATCGACGATTACATGCGCACCAACGTTGACGGCATTTACGCGATTGGCGATGTCACCGCGAAGCTGCAGCTGGCCCATGTTGCTGAGGCGCAGGGCGTTGTCGCCGCTGAGGTGATTGCTGGCGCTGAGACCCAGACGCTGGGCGACTACCAGATGATGCCGCGCGCGACTTTCTGCAACCCGCAGGTCGCATCCTTCGGTTACACCGAGGAGGCTGCGAAGGAGAAGTTCCCAGATCGCGAGATCAAGACCGCTACCTTCCCGTTCTCTGCGAACGGCAAGGCTGTTGGTGCGGCGGCGACGGAGGGCTTCGTCAAGCTGGTCGCGGATGCGGAATTCGGCGAGCTGCTCGGCGGCCATATGGTCGGCGATGGCGTCTCCGACATGACTCCGCAGCTGACGTTGGCGCAGCGTTTTGATCTGACCGCGGGCGAGATCGCACGTAACGTGCACATCCACCCGACGATGTCCGAGGCGATGAAGGAAGCTGCCCACGGCATCGAAGGCCACATGATCAACTTCTAGTTCGCTTTATGACGACGATCTAGCCCAGCCCAGCCCAGCCCGGCTCATACTCTTCGAGCCGGGCTGGGCTTTTGCGTGCCTGCTAGCATTGCTTATTAATGGAAAATTATAGAGTCGGTGTGTTTGCGGACCGGGGGATGCCCTCCCTCGATGTCATGGACATCCTGAATGACATCACCGAGGATTCAGAGTTTTTTCGTGACGACGAGAACCGTCTTGTTGGCTCGGGGCGGCGGGGGAGCACCCTCGTTGAGGTGAAACTGGGCGAAATCCCCATGGACCACCAGGGCCAGTTGGAGTTGGCGGAAGCGGTTCCAGCGATCTTGCGGGAGTATGGCTGGGACAGGTTGATCTATGTCACCGACCTGCCGCTGGTTGCTTTTAACCGTCCGGTGGTGGCGCAAAGCGCTGTCGATAGTGATGGCTGGGTGATCTCTGCTCCGTCCTTTGGCTGGTTTGGGGCGAGGAGGCGGTTGCGGAAGGAATTGATATCGCTGATCGATGGCAACGGGGGAGTCGTCGGCACGAGCGAACCCAGAACGGCGGGGCGCGGGCAGGACCAAGACAGCACCGTGCGTTCGCAGGTGTTGGACACTCCCTGGCGGGCGGTGCAGCTGATTGCGGGTACTGCGCGCAGTAACCGGCCGTGGCGGATGCCCCGGGTACTCACGTCTTCTTTGGCGGCGATGGCGGCTTCGGGCGGGTTCGGCGTGTTTTATGGCTCGATTTGGGACCTGGCCCACTCGATGTCTTTCACGCGTGCTGTAGGCGTGGGGCTGTTATCGATCCTCAGTTTCACCATGTGGATCATCCTGCGCAATCGCCTGTTCGTCCGCGCCGATGAGAACCGCAGCCCGTGGCGTCGCAACGTGGACAATATCGCCACCTTTACGACGATCGCCTTGGCCGCCACGATCCTGTACGTTCTGGTCTTCGCCGTCATGACCGTACTGACCGCAGCCATCGTTCCCACCGACTACCTAGCAAGCTCGGTGAGCGTACCCACTGGGTGGTTCTCCTACTTCACTATCGGCTGGTTGTCGGCGTCCTTGGGCACGTTCGCTGGCGCCATCGGCTCCAACTTCGACGAGTCCGCCGAAATCGTGGGCGCCACCTACAGCGAGCGTGAGTACGAGCGCCGTCGGAAGTGGGGCCAGTTCGACGATCAGCAAGATCAGGACGACGAAGACGACGAGAGCAAAGACGACAACTAGTAGGGCGCGATCGACGTCGTGTGCGGGTTAATCGTCAGCGGCATGTGAACGGCGGGGAAGGCGCGCTGCGCACAATTCTGTCGGGGGCACACGCGGCAGCCGGCACCGATCGGCTCGGCTTGGTCAACATCGTCGAGAGGCAAGCCGTGGGCGTACACAGTGCGGTCCGCGTGCCTGGTCTCGCACCCCAGGCCGATGGCGAAAAGCTTGTCGGTGTCCTGGTATTTGCGCCGGTGGTGGTGCACGGTGCGCGCGATCCACAGGTAGGTGCGCCCGTCCGGCATCTGGGCATGCTGGCGCACGATCTCACCCGGGGTGTTGAAACTGGCGTATAGCCCCCACAGCGGGCACGTGCCCCCGGAGGTGGAAAAGTGAAAGCCGGTTGCGGACTGGCGCTTGGACATGTTGCCGGCGCGGTCCACGCGCACGAAGGTGAAGGGCACGCCGCGCAGGTTCGGCCTTTGCAGGGTGGAAAGCCGGCTAGCGGCGGTTTCGTACCCCACCCCGAAAATATTGGAGAGGTATTCCACGTCATAGCCCGCTTGCTCCGCCTCAGAGTGGATGAGCTTATAGGGCAGGATCACCCCGGCGGCGTAGTAGGAGGCCAGTCCGCGCCGGGCCAAGTTGACGGAGGCTTCGCTGGTGAAGGGTTCGTCGGCGATGGCTTCGTCGATAAGCGTCCGTGCTTCGAGGTGGGCGAGCTCGGTGGCCATGCGGAACGCGCGCTGGCCGGTGGACAGCAGCGTGGAAAGCTCGATGACGCCGCAATCGGCGTCGAAGGTGTGCAGGGTGCCGTCGGTGCTCAGTGTCGATTCGACTTCGATGTTGTGCTTATCGACGAGGCGTGCGCGGATTGCTTGTTCGGTGTCGCGGATCGTGAACTGGTGCACGTCCAACTCGGTGGAAAGCGCTTCGGCGGCGTTGTCGAGGGCATCGAAGTAGTTGTGGTTGGCGTAGAAGAAGTCGCGGACTTCGTCGTGGGGCATGGAGATGGCCTGCCCGGAGGTGGTGCGGTCGTCGGTAGCCATGGTGAGCTTGTCGCGCACATTGCGATAGCGGCGGTGCATGTCGACAAGCGTGCGCGCGATGGTGGGGTGGTTGTAGACCAATTCGGAGAGTTCTTGGACTTCGATGTCCGTGCTGGCGATTTCCTGGTCGCCGATGATGTCTTGAAGTTCGGCGAGCAGGCGGGAATCGTCGTCACGCGAAAAGAACGTGGCGTCCACGCCGAAGGCTTCGGTGATGCGCAGGAGGACGGGGACGGTCAGGGGGCGTACGTCGTGTTCGATCTGGTTGACGTAGCTGGCGGACAGATCGAGGGCAGCGGCGAGCGCGGCTTGGCTCAAGTTCCGTTCGCGGCGGAGCTGGCGCAGGCGGGAGCCGACGTACGTCTTTGTCATGGGCAATATTCAACCAAAAATTGTGAAGAAGTGTGTGGGGGTGGGTGCAAAGTTAGTTAACTGTGCAGGAACTTGAGGGGTAAATGCGGTGCGGGCCTCCTAGTTTGGACCGAAAGTATGACACCTTAAGGGGTGATTCTTGTGAGAGTGTCAATTCGCAACTGTCGCGGGTGGGGAAAATCACAGTACGTGCGTTTTGCTAAGTCGGGGCTAATGTGGCGCGTGGGGTGCAAGGGGGCGTGTCTCGTCGAAACGTTGCAGGAAGCGCTACAACCAGCAGTATTTCTTCGCAAACTTGTGAAGAATCGTTTGTGAAGGGGCCTTCGTCGGCAAGCGCGTGCCGACGAAAACCGCGTGCCTGTAGGGAGACTGGAAAGATGATGGGATGGGAGGGCGATAAGTGGGAAGTCCACGCCTGAACCCCGTAGAGTGATATCGACACTGGAGGTGCCATGACTGTACAAAACGCAGACCGTGACGCAATTCGTCACGGTAAAATTACTGAAAAGCCGCTGCGCGAGCGGCCAGGGTTCCCAACCTGGGCAATCAAGCTGACGATGGCCATTACCGGCCTGATCTTCGCGCTCTTCGTCCTCGGCCACATGGTCGGTAACTTGAAGCTCTTCCTGCCTGCAGAGAACGGCGTGCCGGCGCTGGACGCGTACGGCGAGTTCCTGCGCAGCATGGGTGAGCCACTCTTCCCACGCGAAAGCCTGCTGTGGATCATCCGCATCGTCCTGCTCGTAGCGGTTGTCCTGCACGTCTACGGCGCGTTTGCCCTGCACGGACGCTCCACGCGCTCCCGCGGCAAGTTCAAGCGCACCAACCTGATGGGCGGACTGCAGTCCCAGGCAGCGCGCTACATGCTGATCACCGGCGTGATCCTGCTGCTGTTCATCATCTTCCACCTGCTGGACCTGACCATTGGTGTGGGCGTCGCATCGGACCAGTTCGTCCACGGCGCTGTGCACAACAACATGCTGGCCACCTTCGCGCCTGAGCGCTGGTGGGTCACCCTGGTTTATGTCATCGCGAACCTCGCACTCTTCCTCCACCTCACCCACGGCATTTACCTAGCCGTGAGCGACCTGGGCTGGTTGGGCGAGCGTGGCCACGCGATCATGGTGATCCTGGCGTACTGGCTGCCAGCAATCGTTGTCATTGCCAACATCATCATGCCGTTGTCCATCACATTCGGACTGCTCTCGTAGGAGGAAGCCCACAATGACTACCGCACAAAACACTGAGCGTGCTGAATTCACGCAGCCGGCGTCCGCCTTTGAGGACGTCACCCCGGGCAAGGTCCTTGAGAGCAACGAGCCCAAGGGCGTGCCCACCAAGGACATGTGGGAGTACCAGAAGGACCACATGGAGCTGGTCTCCCCGCTGAACCGTCGTAAGTTCGAGGTCATCGTCGTAGGTACCGGCCTGTCCGGTGGTGCCGCGGCCGCGGCCCTCGGCGAGCTCGGCTACAAGGTGAAGGCCTACACCTACCACGACGCGCCACGTCGCGCGCACTCCATTGCTGCACAGGGTGGCGTCAACTCCGCCCGCGGCAAGAAGGTGGACAACGACGGCGCATACCGCCACGTCAAGGACACCGTGAAGGGCGGCGACTACCGCGGCCGCGAGTCCGACTGCTGGCGCTTGGCTATCGAGTCCGTTCGCGTGATCGACCACATGAACGCCATCGGTGCACCTTTCGCCCGCGAGTACGGCGGCACCCTGGCCACCCGCTCCTTCGGTGGTGTCCAGGTCTCCCGTACCTACTACACCCGCGGCCAAACGGGCCAGCAGCTGCAGCTGTCCACCGCTTCGGCACTGCAGCGCCAGATCCACCTGGGCAACGTGGAGATTTTCACCCACAATGACCTGGTTGATCTGATCGTGACCGGCACCGGTGAAGAGAAGCGTTGCCAGGGTATTGTCACCCGCAACCTGATCGACGGATCCATCACCGCGCACACCGCGCACGCTGTGATCCTGGCGACCGGCGGCTACGGCAACGTGTACCACATGTCCACCCTGGCGATTAACTCCAACGCGTCGGCCATCATGCGTGCATACGAGCACGGCGCATACTTCGCCTCGCCGTCGTTCATCCAGTTCCACCCGACAGGCCTGCCGGTCAACGCGTCCTGGCAGTCCAAGACGATCCTGATGTCCGAGTCCCTGCGTAACGACGGCCGCATCTGGACCCCGAAGGAAAAGGGCGACGACCGCGACCCGAACACCATTCCTGAGGAAGAGCGCGACTACTTCCTGGAGCGCCGCTACCCAGCGTTCGGCAACCTGGTTCCACGTGACGTGGCATCGCGCGCGATCTCCCAGCAGATCAACGCCGGCTACGCCGTGGGCCCGCTGAACAACTCCGCGTACCTGGACTTCCGCGACGCCATCGAGCGCCTCGGCGAGGACACGATCCGCGAGCGCTACTCCAACCTGTTCACAATGTACGAGGACGCGATCGGCGAGAACCCGTACACGACCCCGATGCGCATTGCACCGACCTGCCACTTCACCATGGGTGGCCTGTGGACGGACTTCAACGAGATGACCTCCATCGACGGCCTGTTCGCCGCCGGTGAGTGCTCCTGGACCTACCACGGTGCGAACCGCCTGGGTGCTAACTCCCTGCTGTCCGCATCTGTCGACGGCTGGTTCACTCTGCCGTTCACCGTGCCAAACTACCTGGCGAATCACCTGAACAAGCCTGTGCTGCCGGTCGATTCCCCAGAGGCGCAGGAAGCTGTTGAGCGCTCCCGTGCACGCCTGGAGAAGCTGACGACGATCGAGGGCCCGAACCCACACGGTCCGGACTACTACCACACCAAGCTCGGCGAGATCCTGTACAAGTACTGCGGTGTGTCCCGTAACGTCGACGGTCTGCGCCAGGGCATAAAGGAGATTCGCGAACTGCGCGAAGACTTCTGGACCAACGTCCGTGTCCCAGGTGGCACCGACTACATGAACCAGACCGTCCAGGATGTACAGCGTGTTGCTGACTACATCGACCTGGGCGAACTGATGTGTGTCGACGCACTGGATCGCGACGAGTCCTGCGGTGCGCACTACCGTGACGACCACCTCTCCGAGGACGGCGAGGCAGAGCGTGACGACGAAAACTGGTGCTTCGTCTCTGCATGGGAACCAACTGCCGACGGCAAGTTCGTCCGCCACGCAGAACCGCTGTACTTTGAATCGATCCCGCTGATGACAAGGAACTACAAGTAATGAAACTGACACTTGAGATCTGGCGTCAAGCCGGACCCGAAACAGAAGGCGCCTTCGAGACCGTTCAGGTGGACGACGCTGTAGAGCAGATGTCCATCCTCGAGCTTCTCGATCACGTCAACAACAAATTCGTCGAAGAGGGTCGCGAGCCATTCTCCTTCGCCTCTGACTGCCGCGAGGGCATCTGCGGTACCTGTGGCCTGACCGTCAACGGTCGCCCACACGGTTCCGGCAAGAACACCCCCGCCTGCCAGCAGCGTCTGGTGCAGTACAACGACGGCGACACCCTGAAGATTGAGCCATTCCGTTCCGGCGCGTTCCCCGTGATCCGCGACCTGACGGTCGACCGTTCCGCACTGGACCGCGTCATGGAGCAGGGCGGCTACGTCTCCATCCACGCCGGCACCGCGCCGGACGCAGACACCCTGCACATGAACCACCACGACGCAGAGCGTTCCCTGGACTTCGCAGCCTGCATCGGCTGTGGCGCATGTGTGGCAGCCTGCCCGAACGGTGCAGCCCACCTGTTCACCGGTGCGAAGCTGAACCACCTGAAGCTCACCCCGCTGGGCAAGCAGGAGCGCGGCAAGCGCGCCCGCCAGATGATCGACGAGCTGGAGACCAACTTCGGCCACTGCACCCTCTACGGTGAGTGCGCCGACGTGTGCCCGGCCGGCATCCCACTAGAGGCCGTCGGTGCGATCAACAAGGAACGTGCGCGTGCAGCATTCCGCGGCTCGGACGACTAAGATTAACCGCAGTTAATTGAGGTGGCCTCACCGCGGGCCACGATGATCATGAAAGAGAGACCTAGGCAATGAGCGCTTCGAACTCAGTGTCAGACATTAAGGCTGAGTCCTTCCCGGAGTACTCCGGTGGCAAGCTACAGGACACCTACATTGAGGGCTATGACCCGGTGTCCCTTGGTGCACCCCATTCTTCCCTTGTTCGCACCTCCACGTGGCTGGGGATGGGGATGATCATGTCCGGCATCGCTGCGACGGGCATCCTGATTTACGGCATCGCCACTGGTATTTGGGGCACGGGCTCTTCTGATGACTACAGCCAGCCGCTCATGATCATCGGCGCGATCCTCGCGGTGGTCTTCTACGTCGTTGGCTTCGGTGCCGTGCGTTACGGCCGCCGTTACTACCGCCAGTACCGGGCAGAGACTGGGCGTAAAAACTAGTCCGCTTTTCGACGAATCCCCCGACCGGCCACGTGCCTCGGGGGATTCTTTGTGTCTAGGATGGCCTTAAGTTCAGTGGGTTGATCACCTTCTTCTGATACCTTCCGCTATTTAACGATCCATCCGAAAGAATGACTTCTATTATGGGTAAACATTCGCCAGTTGCTGAAGCATCCTCGCAGTCCTCCATGCCGGGGATGAGCATGGAGGCAGAGGCCGCTCGTCGTCAAGCACTGCGTAAACACCAAGCCTTCGCAACGGGCCTGCTGGTGCTTGCCGCAGTGATTTTCCTCGCGTGCTCCTGGTGGCAGTCCACGACAGACGCGCCCGGCTGGGTGGGCTACGTGCGCGCGGCGGCGGAAGCAGGGATGGTCGGCGGTATTGCGGACTGGTTCGCAGTGACAGCCCTGTTCCGACACCCGATGCGCATCCCGATCCCACACACCGCGCTGATCCCGAATAAGAAGGACCAGTTGGGCGACGCACTGTCCAGCTTCGTGGGGGAGAACTTCCTCAACGCGCAGCTGATCACGGAGAAGGTCTCCCAGGCGAATATTCCGCAGCGGGCTGGCGAATGGCTCGCGCAGCGGGAGAACGCGGAGAAGGTGTCGCGTGAGGCGGGCCGGCTGACCGTCAACGCACTGCGCGCCATGGATCCGAAAGATGCCGAAGACCTGATCAACTCGCAGGTTATCGCGCGCATCGCCGAGCCGACGTGGGGGCCGGTGGCCGGGCGCGCGTTGGAGGGGCTGATCGCCGACGGCAAGACCGAACCGATGATCGACGCGACGATCACCTGGGCGCGCGAGAAACTCGACGGCATGGAGGACTCCATCGTCATGCTTGTCGACGAGCGCATGCCGGCCTGGGCACCCGAATTCACCCGCAAGATCGCCGGCAACACGGTGTATAACCAGTTGGTGAAGTTCATGGCGGACGTCGATACGCAACCCAACCACAAGGCCCGCCAGGCGCTGCGCACCCAGCTGAACAACCTGGCGCAGGACCTCCAGTTCGATGGAGAGATGATCACGAAGGTGGAGCGGCTGAAGGCTGATGTGATGGGGTCTGACGCCGTGCAGAGCGCTGCCAGCGAGCTGTGGGCGAGCATGTCCGCCTCCCTGATCGAGGCCGCCGGCGATGAAAACTCCACCCTGCGCCGCCGGGCAACCGAGCTGTGCATGTATTGGGGTGAGCGCGTATCGACGGACCGTGAGCTGCGCGCCACGCTAGACGACCGCCTAAAGTCCATCGTGAGCTTCTTGGCCACTAATTATGCAGGCGAGGTCACGGCCATCATCTCCGAGACCATCAAGCGGTGGGATGCGCACGAGGCCAGCGAAAAGATCGAACTGATGGTGGGCAAGGACCTGCAATATATCCGCGTCAACGGCACGGTGGTCGGTGCGTTGGCAGGTTTAGTTATTTACACTGTTAATCAGCTGCTTTTCGGCGTCTAATCTGCAATCGTTTAAACAATCTAAGAAGGACAAGGCTCATGACTGATCAGAACACGAACTCGAATAGTGAATCTCTTGGCGAATCGCTGAAGGGTGCCGGCGAGGCGCTCGTCGCGGCGGGCGCCAGCCTGGGCGACATGGTGGGCGATTTCACCCGCCGTTTTAAGGCCGACCGCGAGGCTGATACGCCGGCGGGTGCACACGCTGCTTCCTCGCCGCTCGATGACGATGACACGGTGCTCGACCAGGTGAAGCACGCTGTGAGCCGGGCGCGTGAGGCATTCGGCCAGGCGTCGAATGCTGATGAGTACAAGCAGGCTTCGGCGTCCTTTGCGGGCGATGCGGAGCACATCTTCCGCGACCTGGCCGGCTCGGTGTCGCGTGCGGCGCAGGGTGCGAAGGAGTCGGATCGTGCCGATGAAGCCCGCAGCGCTTTCGACGATGCCATCGCCCAGGTCCGCGCCACCTTCGATCAGGCCGTGGGCCAGGTGCGTGAGCGTGCGAACAGCGCAGGCGACGACGCTACGAAGGCAGAGAGCGAAGGCGTGATCGCCGACATGCGCAACCGTATGGAGGGCCTGATCAACCGCGTGTCTGAGGGATTCAGCAACGGCAATGATCAAGGCAGTGATCAGGCCGCAGATGGTGCGGATATTATTGACGGCGAGGTCGTCGACACGGACGACAACACCGCCAACCCGAAGGATGATGTCAACTAAATGGTTCAGACCCTCGATGCAGTCACTGTGTTGACCCGGCTGCCATCTCTGCTGGAGTTCCTGCTGTTTGTCTTGGTGGGTGTTGCGGCGGTGGTGGGCGCGGTCATGGTGGCTAACACCCGGCCCGATGCTTTTGACGCTGCGAACCGCCAGCCGAAGCCGATGTGGATCCTGATTCTTGCAGGTAGCGCGTTCGCCTGTCTGCTGAAACTGCCTCTGCTGGCATGGATCGGCGCGATTGCCACGGGTGTCTACTATTTCGATGTGCGCCCGCAGATCCAGCGAATCTTGCGTGGTGATTTCGGCTATTAGCGCTGTATCGGATCGTGAGTGGCTCGCCACCCGGGTCGGCACCTTCGGAGCCGGACGCCCCGTGGCGGGCCTTTCCGCGTTCCCGGCCGGGGTGGTCGTGGAGCCATTGGACGTGCCGTCCGCACCCGGTTCTGTGATCGCTTTGGTGGGGTGGCCCACTGGGCGCCACCAGAGCCTTGTGAAGGCGGCCGAGGCCCGTTTGGCCGGCGAAATGGGGGCGACAGAGGTATGGCTTACTGTGCCGGTTGACGCTCACGACGAGCAGCCTGATGAGTCTGCGTTGCTGTCCGACATGATCGCAGTGGGCCAGGCCGTCGGGGAGGGGGTGCGCTTCGGGGTGATCGCACCGAATCCCTACGTGGCCGCACTCGCCGACAAAGCGGGGGCCGAGGTGGTTGCCGTCGACGCAGCGGGAGGGGCTGTGCCCGAGGTCAAGGCGGAGGTGGCTGTGTTCGGGGAGATCGACGATATCGACGCGGTAATCGATTGGCTGTCCCGCGGCGCGGCGCGCGTCTTTCCCGCTAGGCCTGATCAGAGTTTGACAGCTCGTTGAGGTTCACGTTCTGGCCGGTGGCGGTGATGCGGAAGCCGTCGGGGATGACGGTAAATTCCTGAATCGTCAGCGACATCGTCATTTCCTGCTGGAAGGCCTCAGCCAGCAGCCGGGTGACAAACTCGGTGACCTGGGGCGGCAGGTCGAAGGAGAACAGGGAGACAGAGGCGGCCTCAAAGGTGAGCTGCTCATCCACCATCACTGGGCGCAGTTCAAGAGACAGGATGCCCTCGGTGAAGACGATGTCGAATGTATTGTCGTTGGGGTTCGCGGTCACCTCGCTGATGGAGATCAGATTGGTCAGAAAGCCCGTTATCTCTGAGTCCGTCTCGCCCGATTCAAGCGCCTTGTTTAGTTCTTGGCGCAGGATTTCTTCGACATAATCGTCGGGAAGCTCAGTGGTGACCAAGAGCGACCCCGCGACCGGATCGTTGGACATGGACAGGTCCTCGATCGCAATGTGCGCGGCCGGCGCGCCGGCGATCGGCTCAGTGTCCAGCTGCAGGGTGGACGGGGTAGTCACTTCCATGGAGGGAATGTTGCCGGCCACCAGGCTAGCCACAAGGGGGTACGGGCCGAAAGAGACCGACGGCTCCTCCTGTACCGCCACGGTGTCTGGCGTGGCCTCCGCGAACTGGGAGCGCATCTGGTGGGAAATGAACCAGCGCAGTCCAATTTCGACGACAAGGACGAGGACAAGGATGCCGACCAAAATGGCCAAAATCACTTTCCACACGGTCGACGCAGTCGATTTGCTCATCAGTTAGTTCATCTCCAACAGGCGCTTAGCGCACCAACAGTGGCGGTCACGGAGTTTCAAAAGGGAATTAAATAATATCAGGGGCCACAAGAGCCCAATCCACAGTCAAAATATTATCGCGAATCGGTCGGCGCTGCGGGTGAAGTTGCACGCCTTCAGCGATCAACAATTCCCGCGCCTGCCGCCACCTGATCCGCGGGCCATAAGGCTCCCAGCTGGCGGCACGGTCCCACGCCGCGTCGGCGGACTGCAACAAGTCATGAATCTTCTCACCAGGCCGGTTGAGATGAATCAGCTTCTTCGGCAGGCGTTCGGCCACATCACTAGGGCGCTCAACGTCGAACGGGTCCCAGGCCAGCGTCAAGGTGAGCGGCCCGCCCTCGTCGAGAAGCACCCACGCAGCCCGCCTGCCGATCTCATCGCACGTGCCCTCAAGAAACAGCCCCCCAGGGGCCAAGCGCGAGCACACCTCGTGCCACATCATGTCCACCTGGTCCACGTCATACTGGCGCAGCACATTAAACGCGCGCACATAGTCGGGGCGATAGCCGGCGAGCTCGAAGCCGCCCAGCTCAAAACGGACCCCATCGCGGGGCGGCAGGACACGCTCAGGGTCGATTTCCAGCCCCACAACTTCCACGTTGGGGTTAAGGCGGCGCAGCCAGCGAGACCACTCAACGGTCGTCGTAAAGCTTGCTCCGTACCCCACATCGACCGCCAGCGGCGCCGGCCTGCCACGGATCAGCGAAGAAACGCGCGGGTGGTAAAACGCCCACCGGTCAGAGCGGCGCAGGCGATTGAACCCGGTCGTTCCGCGGGTGATCACGCCAAATGGCCGACCACGGCTCGCCCCGGCGCCTGTGGGCGCGCGCAAGTTATGAGCATGGTCGGCCACGAAAACTCCAGGGTTTAGAGGTTTTCGGAGATCCAGGTCTCGGTGAGCTTGCCCTCGTTGGTGAAGATCTCAGCCAGTGCTTCGCCCACCTTCGGCTCAATAGCAGGGCCCATGAATGGGATATCCACGGTGACTTCGTTCTCGTAGGACAAGGTGGTGGAGTCCTCGCCGTTGGCCTTCAAGTGGATGTCGCCCTTCATGTCCACTGGGGTGCCCTTGACGTCACCGGTGAAGGACAGCTCTGCGGAGTCGCCGTTGAGTTCGCCGACGGTGACCACGCGCTTGAGCTTCAGCGACTGCGAGACCATCGCGCGCACGGCCTCCGGCAGGATGTCGAGGGGCAGGATTTCGAAGAGGGTAGCGGTGTTATCGCTAAAGTCGCTGAGCTCGCCTGGTTCCGGCGACAGGTTTTCGGCGATGTACGCCCAGTACTCGGCCTTCGTGTAGGCCTCGTGCACCTTCTGCGCAGGGTGGTTGATGGTTACGGTGTTTTCGCTACGGTTTGCCATAGCAGACAGACTACCGTTAGAGGCGTGTCTGATTCATCTAAGGCCCGCATCCCGGGCGATATTTTTGTCACATTGACCGCGATCGACGGCATCACGCCGCTCGAGGATTTTGCCTTTTCGCAGGTCACTACTTTGCGCGTGGGTGGCAGTCCGGCTGCGGCGGTGCGCGCGCAGACAAGCGAGGCCTTGGCTTCCGCGGTGCAGCTTCTCGACGACAACGGCGTGGATCTGCTGGTCGTCGGCGGTGGCTCAAACCTTGTGGTGGCGGACGGGGAGCTGGATCTTGTGGCGGTGGTCGCGGCCAACGATAAGGTGACGATCCACCCGGACGGCACCGTCAACGCGGAAGCCGGCGCGGTGTGGGACGACGTGGTGGCCGCCACGGTAGAGCACAAGCTGGCCGGCATCGAGGTCCTAAGCGGGATCCCCGGTTCGGTGGGGGCGGTGCCGGTGCAGAACGTGGGCGCGTACGGCGCGGAGATCGCCGACGTGCTGCAGCGCGTGAAACTGTATAACCGTCAGACCCGCACCACGGAGTGGGTTGAGCCAGAGGACCTGGATTTGGCTTACCGCTATTCCAACCTGAAGTTCACGGGCCGCGCCGTGGTGTTGGAGGTGGAGCTGAAGCTGGATCCCACGGGCATTTCCATTCCGCTGCGCCACATGGAGAACCGCCGCGTGTCGGTGGCGGCGGCGCGCGAGTCGGTGTTGGAGCAGCGTCACCGCAAGGGCATGGTGCTGGATGCTTCTGATCACGACACCTGGAGTGCGGGTTCCTTTTTCACCAACCCGGTCGTCGATACGCGCCTTGCGGATGAGATTGATGCGAAGGTCGGCGAGGAGAACATGCCGCGTTTCCCGCAGCCGGATGGGCGCGAGAAGCTGTCGGCGGCGTGGCTGATCGAACGCGCCGGTTTTCAGCGCGGTTACCCGGGTGAGGGGGCGCCGGTTCGCTTATCGACGAAGCACACGCTGGCCATCACCAACCGGGGCCAGGCGCGTGCAGACGATGTGAAGGCGCTCGCGCGCGAGGTCCGGGCCGGTGTGGAGGAGGCGTTCGGGGTGCGGCTGGTGCCGGAGCCGGTGTGGATCCGTCTGGCTATTGATTAACCCTTGACACCGCCGGCCGTCAGCCCCGAGACGATGCGCCGCTGGAAGGCCAGCACCATCAGGATCAGCGGCACCGTCACAAGCGCGCCGGCGGCCATGGTGGCGGCGTATGGGTACTCGAAAGCGCTCGGCCCGGCGAAACGCGCGATGGCCACGGTGACGGGTTCGGTGGCCACCGTCGACAGCTGCTGCGCCAACATGTACTCATTCCAGGCGGCGATGAACGCCAAGATCGCGGTGGTAAACAGTGCCGGCGCCGCAAGGGGAAGCATGACCATGCGAAACGCCTGGGCCCGGGAGGCGCCGTCGACACGCGCCGCCTCCTCCAGCTCCCACGGAAGTTGCCGGAAGAAGGAGATCAGCGTGTAGATCGTCAGCGGCAGCGCAAAGGAAATATTCGGCACGATCATCGCCTGGTAGGTGCCAATCCACCCGATGTTGGAAAACAGCTGGAACAGGGGAGTGACCAAGGCGATGCCCGGGAACATTGACGCCGCCAGCACGATGCCGGTGATCAGCGACTTGCCCGGGAAGTTCAGCCGCGCCAGGGCGTAGCCCGCGCCGACGCCGACGATCACCGCTACCAGCGTGGTCGCCACCGAGATGATCAGTGAGTTCACGATCGCGCGTCCGAAATTATTGCCCTTGTCCGTGGCAAGTGCGTCGCGGAAATTATCCAGCGTGACGTGCGTTGGCCACGGGGTCGTGTCAAACGTGAAGGCGGAATCGCGCAACGCGACAACCAGCATCCAATAAAACGGTGCCAGCCCCCACACCAGGATGAAAGCCACACCTATGTAGTGCAAGATGGCGGCTCTGCGCTTGGCGTTCATGCCGTGGCCTCCTTTTCCTGCCGGGCCTGCCGTGCTTGTCGACGACGGGCCTCGCGCGCGTCTTTGCGCTCCTGCCCCTTCCCGGAGACGTCCGCGCCGAGGAACCGGATCAGGATAAACGCGACGGCGAAGACGAAGAGGAAGATCAGTGTGGACATGGCGGAGGCGGAGTTGAAGTTGCCTTGGCGCATGTCTTGGACCACCAGCTGGCTGACCACGGCGGTGGGGGAGTTGGCGGAGGCGCTGATCATGATGACCGGCAGGTCATACATGCGCAGCGCGTCGAGCGTGCGGAAGAGCACCGCCACCATCAGCGCGGGGCGTACCAGCGGCAGGGTGATCAGCCAGAACTGTTGCCAGCGGGTGGCGTTGTCCACGCGCGCTGCTTCGTAGGTTTCTTTCGGGATCATCTGCAGCCCGGCCAGGATGAGCAGCGCCATGAAGGGGGCTGTTTTCCACACGTCGGCGATGATCACGGCGAAGCGGGCGGCCCAGGGGTCGGTGGTCCACATGATGTTGGTGCCAAGCACTGAGTTGACCACGCCTTGCGGGGCGAACATGAATTGCCACAGCTTGGCGGTCACGGCGGTGGGGATGGCCCAGGGGATCAGGACAGCGGCGCGGACCAGCCCGCGGCCTTTATAGTCGCCGGCCATGATCAGCGCCATGATCATCCCCAGCACGGTTTCCAGCCCGACGGTGGTGACGGTGAAGAAGATCGTGTTGCGCACCGCCGGCCAGAAGTCTGTGGCCAGGGTGCCGGGCGGGCAGACCCCGGCTTCGCCGCTGGGTGTCATGCAGCGTTGTGTCAGCCAGTACAGGTAGTGGTCGAAGCCGGCGAAGCCGCCCTCAACGAAAAGGCCGGTGTCGGGGTCCAGGTGCCTGTCGGCCTGGAAGGACAGGAAGATGGCGCGCAGGACTGGGTAGCCCATAACGACAGCAAGCACCAAAAGCGCGGGCGCCAAGAGCAGCGCTGCGCGTTTGGTGCTTTGAGCTTTTGTGAGCATTGGTTGAGAAGACCGGTTATCCGGCGGCGTTTTCGATCGCAGCCTTCATGCCGGCGGTGGCGTCGTCGACGCTCTTGCCGGCGGTCAGTGCCGCGTACGCGTTGTCCTGGATGGCCTTAGAGATCTCGGTGTAGAACGGGGAGACTGGGCGCGGCACCGCGTTTTCCAGGGAGGTCTTCAGGGCAGGCAGGTACGGGTACTTTTCGACGAGGGACTCGTCGTCATAGATGGACGCCAACACTGGTGGGAAGGAGGCCTCTGCGAAGCTCATCTGGTTGTCCTCATTGATGATGAACTCGATGAAGTCGCGCGCGGTGGCCTTGTTCTCGGAGTTGATGTTGATGCCGTTGTTGTAACCACCCAGGGTGGATGCGCCCACACCGTCCTCGCCGACCAGCGGGGAGACCTCAACGTTGCCGGCTACCTCAGAGGCTTCGCCTTCCGCGTTGGTGTACATGTATGGCCAGTTGATGGCGTAGGCGGTGCGGCCTTCGACGAAGGCGAGGTTGGTTTCTTCCTCGGTGGCTGCGGTGGAGTCTTCGGTGATCACACCGTCCGAGTAGGCGTCGACAAGCGCCTGCAGGCCGGCCTTGGAGCCTTCGGAGTCAACGGTGACTTCTTGGCCGTCCTCGCCCAGGATGGATCCGCCCCAGCCTTCCATGAAGCCTGCGGTGTTGACGGTCAGGCCCTCGTACTGGGACAGCTGGGTTGTCAGGCAGCCGACCTCGTCCAGGTCCTGGCAGGAGTCGATGAGCTCCTGGAAGTTGGCGGGCTCTTCGGGGATGAATTCGGTGTTGCGGTAGAGCAGCTGGCCGTTGGTGTTCTGCGGCAGGGCGTAGAGGGTGTCGTTGTAGGTGGCGGATTCGACGGTGGCCTCAAGCAGTCCGGAGGTGTCTACTTCCAGTTCGCCCTCCAGGGGCGCGAGGTACTGGTTGGCGGCGAATTCGCCGGTCCAGACCACGTCGAGAGCCATGACGTCGTAGTCAGAGTTGCCGGCCTGCAGGGACTGCACGAGGGTTTCGCGCTGGGCGTCGGCCTCGCCTGGCAGTTCGCGCAGGGTGACTTCTTCGTCGGGGTGCTCGGCGTTCCACGCTTCGATGATGGGGACGAGCTTGTCGGTGTCGTTCGCGCCCATCGCGAAGGTGATGGGGCCGCGGGCGGCTTCGGTGCCATCATCGACGGGGGCGGCGCCACCGGAGGAGGAGCCGGCGGAGTCTTCGCCGCCGGAGCAGGCAACCAGGCTCATCGCCGCGAGGGTGGCGGCGGCGACGGTGCCGGCGGTACGTCGAGTGAAACGAATCGACATGGGACGTCCTTTCGGTTAAGGAATAAATTTTCCCTTACCATAGTGAGACCGGCTACCCCCGCGGGCCAAAGTGAAGTAAATCACCCCAGGTGGGGGTAGCTATGCCCGCTTTTCGACGATCCGCTCGCCCGTTTCCTTTGAAAAACGGTGCGCGCTAGCCCCGTCAAAGGCCACCGTGGCCGTATCACCCATGCGCGGAATGTGCCCCTGCGGCACCTTGGCCACGTAGCGGACGCCTTCACTGTCGAGGTACACGTACGCCTCCGAGCCCAGCTCCTCCACCAAGCTCACGGTGCCGGTACGCCGCGACATACCCGCCGCGAAATCGTTTGGCCCGTCGTCGATAAGCAAGTGCATGTGCTCGGGCCGCACGCCCAAGCGGACGGTGGGGTCGGCGGGGTCGTCGAAAATGTTCATGGCGGGGGAGCCGATGAAACCGGCGACGAACTCATTGACCGGCTCGTTGTACAGCTCCTTTGGCGGCGCGACCTGCTGCAGGACGCCGTCGTTGAGCACGGCGACCCGATCGCCCATCGTCATCGCCTCCACCTGGTCGTGCGTGACATACACGGTGGTCGTGCCCAAGCGGCGCTGCAGGGCGGCAAGCTCGGCGCGGGTCTGCACACGCAGCTTCGCGTCCAGGTTCGACAGCGGCTCATCCATCAGGAAGACCTTCGGCTCGCGCACGATCGCCCGGCCCATCGCCACGCGCTGGCGCTGACCACCAGAGAGGTCCTTCGGCTTACGGTCCAAAAACTCGCTCAGCCCCAGCAGCTCGGCGGCCTCGTTGACTTTCGCGTCAATCTCCGCCTGCGAGAGCTTGGCCAACTTCAGCGCAAAACCCATATTCTTCGCCACCGTCAGGTGCGGGTAGAGGGCATAGTTCTGAAAGACCATGGCCACGTCGCGTTCGCCGGGTTCCATGTGGGTCACGTCGGTGTCGTCGATAAGAATCCTGCCGTGGCTCGTCGGCTCCAGCCCGGCCAGCGAGCGCAGCGTGGTGGATTTGCCACAGCCCGACGGCCCCACCAGCACTAGGAACTCGCCGTCGTCGATATGCAGGTCAAAGTCCTTCACGCTGGGCTCGGCGGCGCCGGGGTAGGTGATGGACACGTGGTCGAACGTTATCGATGCCATAAAGCGAAACTTTAGCAATCCGCCGTGGCCCCTGCGGCGCTTTTCGCTTAACGACGAAGCACCCCTCGGTGACCCTCCACAGGCAACCGAGGGGTGCTTCCCCCTAACTACTTATCCGCTACGCGATCGGATAAGTGCCATCCTCTCCGAGGCGCGCGTTCTCGTCGAGAAGCAACGCGATCTCGGAAGACTTCGTGTGGCCCTCCACGAAGCGGCGGTTCTCGATCTGCGTGAACAGGTCAGCACGCCCGATCATGCCCGCCTCCAGACGGCCCGCGCCGTGGCGGAGACGGTCGGTGGCGCGCTCACGCCAGCTCTGCGCCGCGTCCTCGCCACGCTGCTGACGCAGTGCCGCGTAGAACACGCCCGGGTGCGCCAACACCAGCAGTGCGCCGACATGGCCGAAGCCCAGCGACGTCAACGCCGCCGCCTTCACGTTGCCCGCGCCCAGTGCAAGCGGTGCACGCAGCCAGACCAAGTTCTTCGACTTCGGCTCCAGCAGCGGATCCACACAGTCCAGTGACGCGTTCTGTGGCAGGTCGCCGGTGCGCAGCGCATCGATGATGCCGCCGGTCTGGAACAGGGCTGCGCCTGCCTTGGAGTGGCCGGTGAGCGTCTTCTGGGAGATGACGTACATCGGCTTCTTCGGGTCGCGGCCGATCGCAGGCCACAGCAGGGAGTGCAGCTCGGACTCGTTCGGGTCGTTGGCGTTGGTGGAGGTGTCGTGCTTGGACAAGACACTGACATCGTCTGGGGTGAGCCCCAGGGACTTCAGGTTCTTCGCCAGGCGCGAGTTCTCCCCGCCGCGCGCAGCAGCCAGCACACCCAGGCCAGGGGCCGGGATGGAGGTGTGCGCACCATCGCCGAAGGATGAGGCGTAGCCGATGACCGCGTAGACCGGCAGGCCCAGCTCGGCCGCCAGCGAACCGCGGGCGATCAGCACCGTACCGCCGCCTTCAGCCTCGAGGAAGCCGCCACGACGGCGGTCATTCGCACGAGAGATGAAGCGGTTGTGGATGCCCTGGTCGGTCATCTTCTTGGTCTCAGCGGTGGCGTTCATGTCGCCGAAGCCGGTCAGGGATTCCACCTGCACGTCGTCGATACCGCCGGCGACCACGAAGTCCGCCTTGCCCAGCGCGATCTTGTCCACGGCCTCTTCCACGGACACCGCGGCGGTCGCACACGCGCCGACCGGGTGAATCATGGAACCGTAGCCGCCGACCAGCGACTGCATCACGTGCGCTGCCACAACGTTCGGCAGTGCTTCCTGCAGGATGTCGCTCGGGCGTTCCTCGCCCAGGAAGCGGGTGACGAACACCTTGTGCAGGGATTCGATGCCGCCGATACCGGTGCCCTGGGTCGTGGAGACCTGGGCTGGGTGGATCGCCTGCATCAGCTCTGCCGGGGTGAAGCCAGCGGAGATGAACGCATCGATCGCGGTGACCAGGTTCCACACCGCGATGCGGTCCAGTCCGTCGATCATCTGCGCCGGGATGCCCCAGTTAGCAGGGTCGAAGTCGTCCGGGATCTGGCCCGCGACGGTGCGGGTCAGGGTCGCCTTGCGCGGCACGCGCGCGGTGGCGCCTGCCTTGCGGGTGACGGTCCATTCGCCGTCGACCTCGGCGACCTCGGTCTTGTCTGGGTCGGCTTCCTCGATGTCGCGGGCCTCGGCCTCGTTCGCGACGGTAAACGTGATGTCGCGGTCGAGGAAGACCTCGGTGGCATCGATCGAGCCCTGGTCGGTGAGGAAGTACTTGTCGGTCAGGGTGCGGATACCGGAGCGCGCCACGACTTCGTCGCGGAAGCGGTCGTAGATATCCTCTTCCTTCACTTCCTCACCGCTGGAGGTGACGTACCAGCCTGGGTTCGGATCCTCGTTCCATTCGACGAGGTTCATCATCCACGCCAGTTCCAGGACGCCGGCGGCGGTCAGTTCGGCATCGCCGTCACGCTGGATGCCGTATTCCGCTTCACGACGAGTGCGTCCCAGACCCCAGGAGGACACCTCGCCCAGGCCGACGACGACGATCATGTCATCGAGGTTGCAGGTGACCTCGCCGACTTCTGCCTCGACTGGCTGGGTTGGGTGCGCGATATTCGGCAGTGCCTTGATGGTGACTGGGGCCTCGAGCGTCTCTCCGCTCTTTTCGTCCGCGCCAGCGGCCGCCGCTTCCTTCGCCATGTCAGGCAGGGAGATCGGCGAATCGCCCAGGCCGCCGGTGAGGTCCAGCTCGATCGGTGCGTCCGCAGCCTTGGCGCGGCTCTCCTTGGAGGCTAGGCCAACCAGCTCGGAGGAGATTTCCTCAGGGCTCCACACGTGGATGCCCTTCTCCTTGGCGGTATCGACCATGAAGTCATTGCCGCCCATCAGGCCGGTGCCGGCAACCCAACCAATCTTCGCCTGGGCCAGGGTGACGCCTTCTGGCCAGCCGGCCTCAGCACCCCACTTCGCCAGGATGGCATCGAGGGCTGCCTTGACCTCGCCGTAGGCGCCATCGCCGCCGAACATGCCGCGGTTCGGGGAACCAGGCAGAACGACGTGGGTGCGGGTGGCGGGGAAGTCGTCGGCACGCTGCGCCAGCTCGGACAGGCCAGCGATGGTGCGCTCCACGGACCACAGCAGCAGGCGGGTCTGGTTTTCGGCGGCTGGGCCGGCGTCGGCAAGCGAGCCAGAGACCGACGGCGCCGCAAACGGGTACGCCAAGGTCGGTGTGAGCGCAGGCTTGATGATCTTGACCTCGTTGCCCACGGTCTCACGCTGCTCGGAGCCAATCCAGTCAATCAGCGCGTCAATGTCGCGGTAGCTGGAGAGGTTCGCAGGAACCACCCACAGCTGCGCGCCAACAGAGGCATTGTCCTTGTACAGCGTGCGCGCGAATTCCTTGCGCGCCTGGCTGACGTTGGACGCCGTCATGATCACGGTCGCACCACCAGCAAGCAGCTTTTCGACGACCGCTGTGGCGATCGAATCAGGCGCAGCACCGGTGACCAGTGCGACATCGCCGGCGAACTCTTCCTCGGCCTCCTCGCGGGCGACCGTGGCGATCTCGCGCAGCAGCTCCACGTTCTGGTAGCCGTTGTCGGCATACCATTCTGCCTGCTCAGCGACCGTGGTGCCGGTGCCGGCGAAGCGGCTGGCTTCCAGAGTCATCTCTCCTAGCGCAATGCGGGCGAGGTCCTCGCGGGCTTGGGCCCAGCGGTCGTCGAAAAGCACCGCGCGGCGCGCATCGAAGACCGGGGTGACCAGCTTGACCCAGCCGGAGCCCAGCTCTGCTTCGACGGTGTCGATGACAGTGGTGTCCAGGCCCTCGGTCTCTGGAGCAGCCGAAAGGTCCACGCCCAGCTTGTCCAGCAGGGTGCGTGCGGTGGAGACCAGGGTGTCCTTCATCTCGTCGGCGTAGGCATCGAGTGCGGCCGAGTCGACCACACCGCCGCCACCGCCCGAGCCGCCGGAAGCCAGGGACACGGACACACCATGGCGGGAGGCGACGGACTGCACTGCGGCGTCGACAAGCGCGTCCACGTCAGCCTTCGACGACGCGGAGATCGGGATCGTTGCCAGCGTTCCGCCGCGCACGGACTCCTCGTCGCGCGAGCCCAGCAGGATCTCTGCCTCAACGCGGGCAACCCACGACTCTGGCAGGCCCCACGCGCCGGAGACGCGCTCGCCGACGTAAGCCGGCTTCACACCGGCAGCACCGGTGAGCTGGCGCAGGCGGGCAGTAACCGCCTCAGAGAGGACGGAGCCGAAAGGCTTGTAGCCAGGCGCCGCGGTCTTGACCTTCTCGCGCAAGGTTGCCACGTCTGCGTCGGCGGCGCCGTCGATGGCAGGCACGCCGATTTCCGCAGACATGTCCATGAGCAGCTGGTTACGACGAGAGGACACGCCGTTGGTCAGTTCTTCGACGGTGTCGGTGTCGTTGATCTGCTCCAAGCGCATCTTGTTCTGGAAGCTGAACAGCACCATGATCGCGTCCGCCGCGGTGAACGGCAGGTCGGGCGCGTCGGCGCCGGAGCCGCCACCGGATGCAGCAGGAGCTGGCGCGGGTGCGCTCGCGGGTTCTGGGGTGGCCGGGGCAGCCTCGGCCTGAGCTGGAGACTGTGCTGGCTCCTCGCCGCCTGCGGAAGCCGCGGAATCCTCGGCAGGCTCAGGAAGATCCTGCACAGGCGCCTCGACGACATCTCGCAGCATGACCTGATCCTGGTTCGCTTCCACGTTGAACACTGGGATGTGGTGGCCGATGACGTCCATCTCACGCTTTGCCAGGTTCGTCAGGGTTGGGCTGGACGCCAGGCCAACCTCGATCATCTGGTCGTTGGTGCGCAGCAGCAGGTCCTGGGTCTCAATCCAGCGCACAGGCGATGCGAACTGCCACGCCAGCAGCTCGATGAGCAGCGTGCGCGCCAGGGTATTGGCATCGGTGTTTTCTGGAGTGACATTCTTCAGGCGCTCGGTGGGGACCTCGTCCTTGATGGAATCGATGAAGTCCTGAGTCAGCTCGAAGGGGCGGGCCACCAGGTTCGGGACGTAGCGGTTCTCCAGCGCCTCAATATCGATCTCTGCTGGCAGCAGCTCGTCGAGCTTCTCAGCGAACGCAGGCACGCCGTCGCGCAGGACGGAGGAGTGGAATGGCACGTCGATGCCAGGGACGGTGACGTAGGCGCGGTCGCGGATCGCGTTCGCCTCTGCCTTCAGCGCCGCCAGCCCCTTCTTGGTACCCGCAATGGAGTACTGCTGGCCAGCGATGTTGTAGTTGACGATCTGCAGGAACTCGCCGGTCTTCTCAGACACGCTCGCGACATAGTCCTCCACCTCGTCGGCAGACACACCGATCATGTTCGGGCGCAGCGCACCCATGCCGTAATCGGAATTGCCTTCCTCATCGCGCGGTACCAGCGAGCCCATAGCGGAGCCACGAGAGTAGACCACGTCGATGACTGCCTCGAGGTCGAAAATATTCGCGAGAGACGCCAGCGCGGTGTACTCGCCCAGCGAGTGGCCCGCGTACATGGAGTTCGACGCCAATGCATCAGCCTCACGCAGACGCTCGGTCTGCGCATAAGCGACGACGGCCAGCGCGACCTGGGTGAACTGCGTCAGGTGCAGCACGCCCTGTGGGTGGCGGAACGTCGTGCCCTTAACGACGAGCTCTGTGGGGTTCTCGTCGATAATGCGCTGGATGCTAAAGCCCAGTGCTTCGCGGGTGTGGCGGTCGGCGCGGCGCCAGATCTCACGCGCAGCTGGAGATGCGTCGCGGTCGGACTTGCCCATGCCCTCGGTCTGGATACCCTGACCTGGGAACACGTAGGCAGTCTTCGGCTGTGCCAGCAGCGCCTGGCCGACGGAGACGACCTCGCCGTCGATGCGGCAGGTCACCTCGAGGGCCTTGTGGATGCCCTTGCGGCCCACGCGCTCGACGGTGATCTCCACCTCATCGTTCAGCTGCACCATGCCGTACATGGAGTAGGTCCAGCCCACGACCTCGCCGTGGCGCGCTGCCAGGTGCTGGGCGGTGGCGGACAGCCACATGCCGTGCACCAGCGGGGCCTGCAGATTGACCAGGCCGGACGCGTTGTAGGAGGTGTGGATCGGGTTGTAGTCACCGGAGACCAGCGCGAACGGGGTCATGTCAGCCGGGGCGGTGACGGTGGCGCGGTCCACGAAGGAACGCGGGGTGGCCTCGATCTTGGTGGAGGACTTGCCGCCGCCGAACTCAGGAGCCGGAGTTGGCTGAGCCGTGCCGGTGGCGCGACCGCGGATGGCGAAGCGCTGCATCTGTGTAGCGACGACGTCCTGGGACTCGTGGTCGCGCAGCTCCAGTTCCACGGTGACGATGCGCCCGGAGACAGACTCGTCGATAGCCGTGCACTTGGAGGTCACGTCGATGCGGCGGCCGTCGGCAAGCTCATGCAGCGGAACCCGCACATCAACAACATGGTTGAGGTGCACGGCGTTGAGCAGGCCCTCGATGACGGGGTATCCGTCGGAAAGCTGACCGGAGCCCAGCGCGGTGTAGATCGCTGGCCAGCATGGGCCGACAAGGACGTCGGGCGTGCCGACGACGTTCTCGGCACCTGCATCGGCGGAATCGCCACCGACAGGCAGGGCCGCGCCGGTGACATTGGTGTGAGCCGTCAGCAGGGAAGCGGGCAGGGTGAAGGAGTACTCCGCCACGCCGAAAGGCGCGTCCTCAGAGACGGATCCCTCGATGATCTGTGGCATCTCGGTGATCTCGTCGCCGGTCTCCGAGGTGGAGCCGACACCAGCAAGACCCTGCAGCAGTGCGAAGACGGAATCCGGCAGTCGCTCGTCGGACACGACAGGGGATGCGCCGGTGGCTACGCCCTCAGACAGGTCGAGCGGGATGGTGACTTCGCGCACGTAGAACGGGCGCTGGTCTTCCGGCAGGTCATCCCAGTAGGAATCGGAGTTGATGCGGATCGACCACGCGCCGTCTTCGTCCTGGATCAGGTCATAAGCGTCATCGTCCATCTCATAGGCCGGGTTGGCCATGAGGTGGCCGTGCCACACGATGGTCGGTGCCGCCTTGATGAACTCCTCGGCGGTCGTGGCGTTAGCCAGGCGGGAGTACTGCTCGTTGACCTCGGCGCCAGCCTTCTCGAGCGCCTCGGTTGCGCCGGCTTCGAAACGGCCCAGCAGGTCAGCGACGGGCTCGTTCTTCTTCGTGATGCCAGCAACGGCCAGTGGGCCAGGGATGATGCGGACTTCGTCAGCGTCGTAACGCTCGTCCTGCGCCTGCCACAGGGTGTCCTTGCCGAACCAGGTCTTCAAGTCGCCGTCGATGGCTGGGACCCACGGCATTGGCTTGACGTGCTTGTAGTGCAGGGAGATCCACCACGCGGCATCGCGCGGGCTCACCGTGGTCTCGCGGGCCTCAGGGTAGGCCTCCAGCAGGCGGGCGGCCATGGCAGGTGCGTCGGCTACCTCGTCGATATCCGGGAAGAGGGTCTCGATATCGCCGTGGTCCGCGTCATTCAAGCGGGCTTCGACGCGGTGGAGCAGGTCGAAGAAGCGGTCATCCCAGGTGGGGTCGACGAATGGGTGTGCCAGTTCGACGAAGCGCTCGACCCACTCGGCGTACGTCATGGTTTCAACGTCGCCGAAGTATGGCTTGGAGGTCTTGTTGATCGCCTCGATGATCTCATCGCGGCGGTCCTGGTAGTCCTCCACGTCGGTTGCCGTGATCAGGCGGGAAGCCGCTGCGAAGGAGTTGTCCAAGTCGTGGATATCGGCCAGCAGGTGCGACTGGGAGGAGGCGACACCGTTGCGGCCGGTGCCGCGGGAGACCCAGCCGCCGTTGTCGTCGGCAGCGATACCAGCGGTGTTGACCAGCAGGTCCTTGACGGAATCGGTGGCCTTGGCCTCCTTGGTCGCCATGGCGACGGTGCCGATGAACACGGCATCGACAGGCATCGGGGCCAAGCCGTACTTCTCAGACCAGGTACCGGTGATGTAGGTCGCGGCCACCTCGGGGGCGTAGATGCCGCCGCCGACGGTGAGCAGCGCGTTCGGGTGCTGGCGGACCTCCGCGTAGGTATCCAGCAGCATGTCATCCAGGTTGGTCCAGGAGTGGTGGCCACCAGCGTGGCCGTCCTCGACCTGAATGATCACGGGGAAGTCCGGGTTCGCGGCAGCGATCTTCACCGCGTCGCGGATCTGCTTCGAGGTGCCCGGCTTGAAGGAAATGTAGGGGAAGCCGTCTGCCTTGAGCTGAGCGAGCAGCTCGGTGGCCTCGTCGACCTCAGGGATACCAGCGGAGATGCACACACCGTTGAAGGATGCGCCGGCAGCACGCGCCTTCGGCACGATGCGCGCCTGGCCGAACTGCAGGTTCCACAGGAAGCGGTCGAAGAACATGGTGTTGAACTGGGCGGTGCGGCCCGGCTCCAGGAAGGACTCCATCACGTCCTTGTGATGGGTAAAGACCTCGTCGGAGTACATGCCGCCGCCGGCCATCTCCGTCCAGTAGCCAGCGTTGGCGGCAGCCGCGACGATCTCACCGTCAGCCGAGGTCGGCGTCATGCCACCCAGCATGATCGGCGACAAGCCAGTCACGGTGGAGAAGCGGGTCTGGGTATAGGTCTTGCCGTCAGGCAGACGAACCAGGCGCGGCGCGAACTGGGAGTAGTCCACCGCCTCAGGAAGCTCGGCGCCCGGGGTGGCCAGGTCATCGCGTGCCGACGAAGAATCAGCCGTGACAACAGCCACACCAAACCCGTGGGTGAGCTTGGATGTGATGGTGGCCAAGGACTTGTCCAGCGCCACAATATGGGTGACGCCCTCGTCGATAAGTTCCGTAATCTTGTTTGGCCAGTTGTGCTGGTCGTGCAGGATGGCGCGGGCCAGGTCGCGGGCGGAGAACTCGCCTAGGTCAATGCCGCACTGCTCAGCCCAGGTGGCGGCCAGCTGAGCGGCCTGCTCGGTGGCGTCGGTGTTGCCGTGGAATGGGTAGGCGACGGGGAGCTCGTCGAAAAGCGGGTTCATCTCCGCGCCACCGAACTCGGCGGCCTCAAGCTGCGCGTTGAAGGATTCTGCGGCGGATTCGATCGCCGTGCGCGCAGCCTCCAAGGCTTCCGGCGTGCCAGAGAGCACTGCGTGGCGGGGGCCATTGATCACGGCGACCTGTGCGCCGGAATCTTCCACCAGCTCGGTGACCTCCTCGACGAACAGGCCGCGGACGGAGAGCATGTGGGGGCGCTCATCGGTTGCGCCATGCACGTGCGAAGCAGCCGTGCCCAGCAGCAGAGCAAAGGCCAGAGCCTGCTCTGGGTGGCGGGCGGCAACCACACCCAGGGAGCCCTGGGAGTGGCCGACCAGCTGCGTGTCGGTGATGTCTAAGCCCAGATCGCGCAGCTGTTCCACCGCGGCGATCTGACCCAGCACGATGCCCGGAACGGACACAGCCGGGTGCACATCGATGTTCTGCGCAGCAGCGGAAGCGTCCTCCTCGATCAGCTCGCGCAGGCGCTCGTTGGTACCAGGCACGGTGGAGGCCAGCAGGCGGGCGAGAGGGCCCGTCGTGGTGCGTGCGCGGTCCAGCAAGTCGCTGAGGCGGCTGCGTGTCATGGGGGAGGTGGCGGCGTCGGCAAGCGTGGCCTGCCAGTTGGAACCCTGCCCTGCGAATGCGAGGGCCGGTTTCGTCATAGCCAGAAGTGGCGTCAAAGTCATGCGTATGTTCCTTCGAAAGTCTGTTAGGGGGTAGAAACAGTACAACTATGAAACCGTAACCTACGCAGCCGTAGGAAGTCACCGACACGCCGACTATTGTGAGGGAACTCTCATGTTTTGGGTGGTTTGTTCCTCGGCGCGCGCTCAGAGCCTCCCGGCGCTAGCGTTAGGGGCATGGAACACGACCTCGAGTCCACCATCCGCCACCTCCGCCACAGCCTGACCCACGAGGTAGGAAAACCCCAGTTCGCCGCCAGTATCGTGCGCACCGCCACCCAGCTCGCGATCGGCGGGCTGTACGACGAGGCCCTGTCGCTCGCCGCCCAAACAGAAGCACTGTTCCAAGACCCGGCCCATGCCACAGACGTGTACGGCGAATTCTTCAACGCGATGGTGCACGCAGGCCAGGGGCATCGTCGTGTAGCGCGCTTCGGCGCCCCACGATGGCAAGAGCACCTGGGCATCGACCCGCAACACGTGACCTGCGCCGACCTCGCCCGCCACTTTCCCGCCACCCCCGTTCCCCGCGGACCACACCTAGCGCGCGAGATGTTCGCCGGCACCTGCCTCGACGCACTTGATCCCGTCATCGAAGACACCTTGGCCTTTCCCGCGCCGGGCACGCTTTTCGACGAACACCTGACCGCCTACGCGCGCATCCTGTGGGCGGTGCCGGGTATTTCTCATGGCATCACACTGCCGGACTGGGTGACCGAGGACATGGAGCAGCTGCACTTCGCGGCGGTCTTTTCCGACGAAACCAGTGCTCTTGAGAACACGCCGGAACTTGTGGCTCGCGCCACTACCACCGCCGCGTCCCCGCGTGAACGCTCCTTCTGGGAGCTAAGTGCGCTGATGATGGTGCTGCTCAACCGCAGCCCGGAACACCACCCAGCCGCCTACGACGTGGCCGTCCGCGCCCTGCCACTGGTCCTGCACGCCGGGCGTGGCGACGAACAGCAGCGGACCTGCTACCTGCTGGCCTACTCCATGCGCATGTCGCTGGTCGCGGATTATGGCCGCACGCACGCGCTGCACTCTGTGCTGGATTACCTGGTGGGGCTCTCTACTACAAGGTCGGGGGACTACGCCGACGCCGCCGGTTTCCACACCGTTTTTAGCGTGGGTGGGCGACGTATTGATGCCGTTGCACTGCTTCACCGGGCGCACGAGATGCTGGAGGCGGACCCTGGGGCAGTCAAGGATCCCGCCCAGGCCCGCATCGACTACCACCGCAGCGTGGCGTTGAGTTTCGAGCGCTTGGGCTGCCACGCATCAGCAGGGGAGGCGGCACTGCGCGGGGCGGAGGTTGCGCGGACCGCAGGGTACGTCAGCGCCGAACTTGACGCCCTCACGCTGGCTGCTGATAACTACTGGCACGCCCACGATTTCGACCGCGCCCTCGACACCTACAACGCCACCCACATAGGCAAAGACACCCGACCGGGCCAGCGCTGCGCGGTCCTGGCGAGCGGGCTGCGCCTGGTCAGCATCTTTTCCCCCGAAGAGCTGGCGCAGCACTGGCCAGGAAGCTTCGGCGCGTACCAGGCTGCGGTGGAAGCCGCCGTTGAGGATGAGGAAGAACAGCCCGCTGCCAGCCGCGTATGTGGCATGCTTCTCGACGACATCCTGCCGATTCTCATCGAGCGCCAAGAACTAGCCCGCGCGCACGAATTCACCTCATGGGCAGGCAAAACCTTCGGCGGCGGAGTCGCGCGCACGCCGGTACACGCCACCCTGCAGTTTGAGATCCTGTCCTGGCAGGCCTCCGTGCTGGCCTATTCCGGAATGCACGACGAGGCTGCCCTGGTGCTGGAGTCTTACTGGGCCGGGGATCCGGAACGCGAGGAACTAGCACTCGGGGGCTTACGTCGTTTCGCGGCTAACGGCGCGAGCCCCGCCTACCAGCGTGTGCTGGATGGGCTGGGCTTTTAAGCTAGGGAAAGGAACAGCTTCTCCAGGCGCTTCTCGTCCAGCGAGTCAGGGCCCTCTTCGGTCATGCATTTCTTCATGCCCTCGGAGATCACCAAGAAGCCAGCGCGAGAGACTGCGGTGGACACGGCCGAAATCTGGGTGGCCACCTTCTCGCACTCCACGCCCTCCTCGAGCATGCGGATCACGCCGTCGAGCTGCCCGCGCGCTCGCTTGAGCCGGGTGATGGCTGCCTTGGATTCTTCAGGTTCGATACGCATGTCCCTCACTCTACTGGTTGTCCCGCTGGTCACCGCGCTGTCGACCACGTGAGGTAGCCTCCGTCAAGGTTCGCCACGTCCACGCCATGGTTGCGCAGGATGCTCGTCGCGGTATGTCCGCGCAAGCCCACCTGGCAGTGCACAATCACACGCTTATCGACGAAGTCCGTTGCCTTTTCCCGCAATTGATTCAGCGGAATATTGGTCGCGCCCGGGATATGACCTGCGGAAAACTCGGATTCTTCGCGCACATCAATCAGCACGGCACCGTTCGAGAGCTCGTCGTCAAGCTCGTAGAACTGGATCGTCTGCTCCCCGTTGACCATGTTGTCGTTGATGAAACCAGCCATGTTGATCGGGTCCTTGGCACTGCCGAACTGTGGCGCGTACGCCAATTCGAGGTCGGCCAGGTCGGTGGCGGTTAGGCCCGAGCGCATAGCGGTGGCCAGGACATCGATGCGCTTGTCCACACCGTTTTTGCCTACGGTCTGGGCGCCCAGAATCAGATCCGTATCGGCGTCGATCACTAACTTCATGTGGATCTGGGTGGCACCCGGGTAGTAGCCGGCGTGGTCCGCCGGGTGGAGGTGGATGATGCGCAGATTCTTGCCGGCTGCACGGGCGCGGCGCTCATTCCAGCCCACCGAGGCAGCCGCAAGGCCGAATAATCCCACGATGGCGGTGCCAAGCGTGGCGGTGCGGCGGGTATCGCGGCCCGAAATGATATCAGCGACTAGGCGGCCGTGACGGTTCGCCGTTTGCGCCAGCGGCACTAGCGTTGCTTCGTCGGAGTTGTGATCGCGCTTTTCGGCCGCGTCGCCGACGGCGAAGATCTTCGGATCATTGGTGCGCTGCTGTTCATCCACCGAGATGCCGCCGCGCGCGCCGACCTCAAGGCCAGCCTCGCGTGCCAGTTCAGATGCCGGAGCAACGCCCACCGAGGAGATAACGATATCGGCATCAACGGTGGTGCCATCGGCCAGATGGACCGAGCGCTCGTCGATAAGCGTCGTCTCGGCGTCAGTGAACACGCGCACGCCGTTCGCCTCAAGGTGCTTGCGCACGATGCGCGACATTTCAGTGTCCAGCGGCGCCATGATGTCCGGCGCGCGCTCGATCACGGTGGTGGTGATGCCGCGGTGCGTGAAGTTTTCTGCCAGCTCTAGGCCAATGAAGCCGCCGCCGATGATGGCTGCTGTTTGAGCGCCTTCGAGCTTATCGACGATCGCGTCGACATCTTCGACGGTGCGCAGAGTCAGTGCTCGCTCGCTGCCCTCGATGGGTAGTTCGATCGGGGTCGCGCCAGGGGAGAGGACCAAATAGTCGTAGTGGATCGCATCCGTTTCACCGTTGGGGGTGGTGATGGATACGGTCTGGTTTTCACGGTCGATGCTGGTCGCGCGGGTGTTCACGCGGACATCGAGGTTGAACCGGGCGTTGAGCGCTTCCGGTGTTTGAAGCAGGAGCTCGGCACGATTCTTGATGATGCCGCCCGCGTAGTACGGCAGGCCGCAGTTGGCGAAGCTGACGTTGTTGGAGGCCTCGAGGACAATGATTTCCATGTCCTCGTCGTTGCGGCGCAGCCGTGTCGCGGTGGACATGCCGCCCGCGACACCGCCGATGATCACAGTAGTAGTCATTGTGGTCTACCTTCCGAACAGGCCGGCGAGGAAGCCCTTGGACTGTTCGCGTGGGCAGGTGCACCACTGCTTGGCGGGCACGGTGGCCTTGACCTGGTCGATGTGTTGGCCGCACCCGGCCCAGGTGGTTTTACCGCATTTCTTGCAGGAGACTGCTCGGCACATGTCGTGTTGTCCTTCCTTGATGACAAATCCTTTTTATACCCCTACGGGTATCATGCAGCCCCAATATACCCCTATGGGTATATGTGCTGTCAATAGTAAACCGGCCTCTGCCATACCGAAGCTAAAGGTGGCAGAGGCCGGAAAGGGGTCTAGTAAACCTACTTTTCCAGTAGTTGCAGCAGGTCCGCTTGGACTTCCCGGCGGCGAATCTTGCCCAACTGGTCAGCCTTGAGCTCCTCGAAGTGGTAGAAGGTGCGAGGAACCTTGTAGCGAGTCAGCTGGTTGCGGGCGTGCGCCTTCAAGCCATCGGGGTTTAGGGCGGCACCATCGCGCAGGGTGACACAGGCGACGACGTCTTCGGAGCCATCCTCACGGGGGCGTCCGACCACGGCCACGTTGACCACGTCAGGGTGGGAGCGCACCGCGTCTTCCACCTCGGCCGGGTACACGTTGAAGCCGCCGGTGATGATGACTTCCTTCAGGCGCGAGACGATCTTGATGAAACCGTCAGGCTCCATGAAAGCGATGTCGCCGGTGCGGAACCAGCCATCGTGGAAAGCGGCCTCCGTGGCCTCTGGATTGTTCAGGTAGCCCTTGAACACCTGCGGGCCGCGCACCAGCAGCTCGCCTTCGATGCCGTCCGGCAGGGTCTCATCCAGGTTCTCCGGGTTTGCGATGCGGATCTCCGTATCGGGAAATGGCACGCCAATATAGCCAGGGCGACGATTGGTGTTCATGGGATTCCCGACGATCACCGGAGCCGTCTCGGTCAAGCCATAACCTTCGACCAGCAGTCCACCGGTGAGATCTTCCCACTCATCCACGGTCTCTTCGGGAAGGGAAGCGGCCCCAGACAAGGCGTTGCGGATGCCCTTGATCTCGATGTTCTGCTCCTTCGCAGCCTCGATGATCTTGTTGTACAGAGTCGGCACACCCGGAATCCAGGTTGGGGTGTGCTTCTTCATGATGTCCATGATCAGGGGGATTTGTGGCGCAGGCATCAGCACCATCTCGCCACCGATATAGACCGACAGGGCGCCGATCAGTGTCATGCCGTAGGCGTGGAACATCGGTAACGCGCCCAGCATGCGCTCCTCCGTCTCGCCGAGGCGTGGTACCCAGGCGGCGCCCATCTTGCAGTTCGCCATGATGTTGCCGTGGGTGAGTTCGGCACCCTTCGGGGCGCCGGTAGTGCCAGAGGTATACAGCACCACGGCAGTGTCTTCTTTGGTGATGTCGTCGGGAAGCTGGACGTCCTTGGCGCTGCCGCCCATCGCGTCGGAAAGCAATGTCTTCCAAGGAATTGTGTCCGGCGCAGGCCCGGACAGCTGCGCGCGCTTCTCGCGGATCTGCGGGATTGGCAGCTTTAGGGCGAGCTGCTGGAACCGCGGCATGGCCTCGATCATGTTGACGCTGACGATGGTCTCCAGGCTGGTCTCCGCGCGCATCATGTCAATCACTGGTGCCGCCTTGTCCCACACGATGGCCACGCGCGCCCCGTGGTCCTGGAACATGCCGGTCAGCTCGTGTGCGGTGTAGAGCGGATTGTGCTCGACGACAACCGCACCCAGCTTCAACACCGCATAGAACGCTGCGATGTGCTGCGGGCAGTTCGGCAGAACGATGGCGACACGATCACCGGGGCGCACGCCCAAGGCTTTGAGGCCGGCAGCGGCCGCGCGCACCTGCTCATCGAGTTCCTCGTACGATTGTGAGCGGCCGAAAAACCAGGTGGCCGGCTTGCTGGCATTGCGTTCGAGGTTGTCGTTGTAGGAGTCGACCAAGGTGGTCTCCCCGTAGTCCAAGGTGGCGGGCGTCCATTCGGAGTATTGGGAAAGCCAGGCCTTTGACTCGAAAGCAGAAACAGGGTCGGTCACGAAAATCGGCGCCTTTCTGGTGTTTAGGTGGAGCTTACTATTAGCAGACACCAAGTATTCCAGAAAAGCGCCGAACGTGAGGGATTTCTCACGTATTCTTAGGTTTTTGGGTGGAAAACCTACTTCTTTTCCAGCAGGCGCAGCAGGTCTTCCTGCACTTCACGACGACGAATCTTGCCCAACTGGTCAGAGGCCAATTCCTCGAAGTGGTAGAACGTGCGCGGCACCTTGTAGCGGGTCAGGCGTTCGCGAGCGAACTCCTTCATCCCCTCCGGATCCAGAGCCGCACCAGAGCGCAGGGTCACACACGCCACGACGTCTTCGGAGCCATCCTCGCGAGGCCTGCCGACGACCGCGACATTTTCCACATCGGGGTGTTCGCGCACAACCTCTTCGACCTCAACTGGGTAGACGTTGAAGCCGCCGGTGATGATGACCTCCTTGATGCGCGAGACCAAGCGAACGAAGCCGTCATCGTCCATCACTCCAACGTCGCCGGTGCGGAACCAGCCGTTGTGGAACGCGGCTTCCGTGGCTTCGGGGTTGTTCAGGTAGCCCTTGAACACCTGCGGACCGCGCACAATAATCTCGCCCTCGGTGCCGTTGGGCTGGGTTTCATCGAGGTTATCGGGGTTGGCAATGCGGACTTCCGTATCTGGGAAAGGAACGCCGATATAGCCCGGGCGGCGGGCCTCACTCATCGGGTTTCCGATCACGATGGGGGACGTTTCCGTCAGGCCATAACCTTCGACCAGTAGGCCGTCGGTCAGTTCCTCCCACTTCTCCACGGTGGACACTGGCAGTGTTGAGGCGCCGGAAAATGCATTGCGGATGCCCTTAATGGCGATACCCTGCTCCTCAGCGGCATCGGCAATCTTCTCGTACAGCGTAGGAACGCCGGGGACCCACGTCGGGGTGTGCTTCTTCATCACGTCCATCACCAGAGGGATCCGTGGCGAGGGCAGTAGAACCATCTCAGCGCCGATATAGACGGACAATGTGCCCACCATCGTCATGCCGTACGCGTGGAACAGTGGCAGGGCAGCCAGCATGCGCTCGTCGTGATCGCCCAGTTCCTTCACCCACGCCTTACCCTGCATCAGGTTGGCGAAGAGGTTGCCGTGGCTGAGCTCTGCGCCTTTCGGCGCGCCGGTGGTACCAGAGGTGTACAGCACAAGTGCTGGGGAATCCTTCGTCACGGTGGGGGAGGATTCAATATTGTCACCCTCGCCCCCGATCGCGGAGCTAATCAGGGTCTCCCAGGGCACCGTGTTCGGGGCAGGCGCGGTGAGCTGATCACGCATGTCGCGCAGCTTCTTAATCGGCAGCTTCAGCGCGAACTGGTAGAGCGGAGGCATGGCGTTCACCATGTTCACGCTCACGATGGTTTCAAGCTCCGTGCTTCCACGCAGCTCCTCAAGCGTGCCGGAGGCCTTGTCCCATGCGATAGCCACGCGCGCGCCGTGGTCCTTGAACTGGTCGCGCAGCTCATGCGCCGTGTACAGCGGGTTGTGCTCCACAACGGTGGCACCCAGCTTCAGCACCGCGTAGAACGCTGCGATGTGCTGTGGGCAGTTCGGCAGCATGATGGCCACGCGGTCGCCAGGGCGCACGCCAAAGGCCTTCAAGCCAACTGCGGCGCGGCGGACCAACTTGTCCAGCTCACCATAAGTTTGGCGTTTGCCAAAGAACCAGGTGGCTGGTTTGTCGGCGTTGATGGCCAGGTTGTTGTCATAAATGTCCAGCAACGTGGTCTCACCGTAATCCAAAGAAGGCGGGGTCCACGGGGTGTAGTGCTTGTGCCAGACTTTTTCCTCAAACGCCGACATTTCAATACCTCACACTTCACTAGGGAATAATCAACAACCGAGTATAACGACGCACCGCGATCGCGCGTCGGCCCTACCTCGTGCCAGGTCCTGCACAGGCGTGAGAGGCGCTCGTCGAAAAGCGGATGCGCGTTATGATGGTGGCCATGCGCATTGCGATGATCTCCATGCACACCTCCCCGCTGGAGCAGCCCGGCACGGGCGATGCGGGAGGAATGAACGTCTACGTCCTGAACATTGCCCGTGATCTGGCGAAACAGGGCGTCACCGTCGACGTATTCACGCGTGCAACCCGCCCGAGCCAGGGCGAGGTTGTGCACGTCGCTGAGAACTTCCGTGTGATCAACATTGTGGCAGGCCCCTACGAGGGGCTAAGCAAAGACGAGCTAGCGACACAGTTGGCGGCGTTTTCAGGTGGGATCGTCCAATTCATCCGCGAAGAGGGTGTACGCTATGACCTGATTCATGCGCACTATTGGCTGTCCGGGCAGGTGGGCTGGCTGCTGCGCGATTTGTGGGACATTCCCCTGATCTTCACTGGGCATACGTGGGCAGCCGTGAAGAATGCACACCGTTCGGACAATGATTCGTCGGAAAGCGAAGCCCGCCGCATCTGCGAGCAGCAACTCGTGGACAACGCGGACGTGTTGGTGGTGAACACGCACGACGAGATCGATGAATTGTGCCAGCACTATGACGTCGACGAAGACAAGATCGACGTGGTCACCCCGGGTGCGAACGTGGAACTATTCACGCCCGGGACCAATCGGAATACGGAACAGGCGCGCCGGGCGCTTGGCGTGCCACTGCATTCGAAGGTGATCGCTTTTGTGGGACGTCTTCAAGAATTTAAGGGCCCACAGGTGCTGATCCGCGCCGTCGCAGAGATGCTTGAGCGTGACCCGTACCGCAACGTGCGCGTTCTGATGTGTGGCGGGGCCTCCGGCAATAATTCCTCCGTGCAGTTCTATCGTGCGATGGCGCACAAGCTGGGGCTGGGCAACCGCATCCGTTTCCTCGAACCGCGCCCGCCGGAGGAACTCGTGGCGGTGTATCAGGCCGCCGATGTGGTCGCGGTGCCCAGCTATAACGAATCTTTTGGCCTGGTTGCGATTGAGGCGCAGGCCACCGGCACCCCTGTCGTCGCCTCGCGCGTCGGTGGGCTGCCGATTGCCGTCGCCGACGGTGAAACCGGCCTGCTTGTCAACGGGCACAAGCCAACGGCGTGGGCTGACGCTTTGGAGCAGATGCTTGACGACGATGACCTGCGTATTTCCATGGCAGAGGCGGCAGTGGGGAGGGCGCAAAAATTTTCCTGGGAAGTCTCCGCACAAAAAATGCGCGAGGTATACGACAAGGCGCTGGCAGAAATTAACACTGCCGAGGCGACCAGGCGGCCCGAAGGGGCCTAGCTGTCGCTAGGCCGACTGGGGGTTGCGAGAAGGGTTCGTCGTTAAGCCCAGCGAAACTATTCAGAAAGTGGCAGACTTGGAAGTATGAGTAACGGCAATTTGATTCTGGTCCGTCACGGCCAGTCTGTATGGAACAAGTCCAACCAATTCACCGGCTGGGTCGATGTTGATCTGACCGAGCAGGGCGAGGCCGAGGCCGTCGCCGCCGGCAAGCTGCTGAAGGAAAAGGGCATGCTGCCGGACGTGGTGTACACCTCGCTGCTGCGTCGCGCGATCCGCACCGCCAACATCTCCCTGAACGCAGCCGACCGCCACTGGGTTCCAGTGGTGCGCAACTGGCGCCTCAACGAGCGTCACTACGGCAAGCTGCAGGGTCTGAACAAGACCGAGATCCGCGACGAGTTCGGTGAAGAGCAGTTTATGACGTGGCGTCGTTCCTACGACACCCCGCCACCAGAGATCGACACGGACAACGAGTACGCGCAGACCGACGATGCACGCTACGCATTCCTGCCAGAGGTGCCTCGCACCGAGTGCCTGAAGGACGTTGTGGAGCGCTTTGTCCCGTACCTGATCGACGAGATCCTGCCACGTGCACGCAAGGGCGAGAACGTCATGCTGGCTGCACACGGCAACTCCCTGCGCGCGCTGGTGAAGTACCTGGACAACATCTCCGATGATGAGATTGCCGGCCTGAACATCCCAACCGGCCAGCCACTGATCTACGAGATCACCCCTGAGGGCAAGGTCGCTAACCCAGGTGGCACTTACCTGGACCCAGAAGCAGCTGCTGCAGGTGCTGCAGCCGTGGCAAACCAGGGTTCCAAGTAAGCCCCTTTCGTGAGCCTTGACTGAAGTACTCACTTTTCTTCTCGGTGTCGCACTGACCGTCGCCGCCATCCCGGTGGTGCGGTGGGTGCGACATCGTCGTGACCAGGCCCGAAATTCGGCGAGCCTGCAGGACAACCGGGTCACCACCGTGAGCCAAGTCCTCCACCTGGCCATTCAAGGGTCCCCCACCGGCATCACGGTGGTGGACCGTTCCGGCGAGGTGATCTTGTCGAATGCCCGCGCGCACGAGATGACGATTGTGCATGACCGCACCCTCAACCCCGAGGTGTGGGCCGTGGGCCAGGAGGTGTTCGAGGATCTGGAAACCCGCACCATCGACTTGGAGATGTCGCGGCGCGCCACCGGCAACCGCGTCTCCAATGTGCAGGCACTGGTTAAGCCGTTGACCCTGGTGGATAACTACTTCATTATCGTCTACGGCACCGACGAGTCTGAGAACGTGCGAATGGAATCGGCACGCCGCGACTTTGTCGCCAACGTGTCCCATGAGCTCAAAACACCGGTGGGCGGCATGTCGTTGCTGGCAGAAGCGCTGCTGCAGGAACCTGACGATCCGGAGATGGTCACCTACTTCGGCGAAAAGCTGGTGAAAGAATCGCAACGCATGGCCAACATGATTTCGGAGCTGATCAGCCTATCCAAGCTGCAGGGTGCGGAAGCTTTGCCAGAGATGCTGCCGGTGAAAGTCGACGACATTGTCGACGAAGCCATCACCCGCAACCAGGTGTCCGCGGACAACCTGGACATTGAGCTCACCCGTAGCGAACCCACCGGGGTGCAGGTGATGGGGGACCGTTCCATGTTGGTCATGGCGGTGTCCAACCTGATTTCGAACGCGGTGAACTATTCGCCGAAGGGCCAGCCGGTTAGTGTCACCCAGAAGGTGGTGCGAGAATCGGTGATTTTGATTCGCGTGACGGATCGCGGCATCGGTATTGATCAGGAGGACCAGAAGCGCGTATTTGAGCGTTTCTTCCGTGTGGATAAGGCCCGTTCCCGTTCTACCGGTGGCACGGGGCTAGGTCTGGCTATTGTTAAACATGTGGTGGCCAACCACAGCGGTAATATTAAGTTGTGGTCCCGTCCCGGCACGGGGTCCACGTTCACAATTGAACTTCCCATATATGTTCCTGAACCCGAACCGGAGTTGTTTGAGGTGCAGGAGGGTGATGATCAACCAACATCGCCGACGTTGCGGGAGGCGGTCACACGCGTGACTACGCGTAGGAAAGAGAAGGAGAAGCAATGACGACGACTATCCTCATCGTTGAAGACGAGGAATCGCTTGCGGATCCGCTTGCATATTTGCTGCGGAAGGAAGGCTTCCAGGCGATTGTGGCTCCTGATGGACCGACCGCCTTGGACGAGTTCAACGCCAACGACGTGGACCTTGTCCTACTTGACCTGATGCTGCCGGGAATGTCCGGCACCGACGTGTGCAAGCAACTGCGCGCCGTTTCGCTTGTGCCCATCATCATGGTCACCGCACGTGATTCTGAGATCGATAAGGTGGTCGGCCTCGAACTTGGTGCCGACGACTACGTGACCAAGCCATACTCCTCCCGCGAACTTATCGCCCGCATCCGCGCTGTGCTGCGTCGCGGCCCTGATGCTGATGGCGAGGAGGGTTTCGACGGCCAGGTCTTGGAGGGCGGCCGCGTGAAGATGGACGTGGAGAGGCACACAGTGCTTGTCGACGGCCAACCAGTCCCAATGCCCCTGAAAGAGTTCGACCTGCTGGAGTACCTGCTGCGCAATGCCGGCCGTGTGCTGACCCGTGGGCAGTTGATTGACCGGATCTGGGGTGCCGACTACGTGGGCGATACGAAGACGCTCGACGTGCACGTGAAGCGCCTGCGTTCCAAGATCGAAGAGGAACCATCGCGCCCGAAGCAGCTAGTCACCGTGCGCGGCTTAGGCTACAAGTTCGAAGCGTAGAAGGCACACCTTGATTGATCTGCCCCACTACCTGCTACCTCCTTCGGCGCTGAATATTTTCCGCAGGATCCCGGTCGACAACGTCGTGAGTGGCACGCTTTTAGCTAAGGCCGTGCCGACCACGGAGGAGGCTCTTTTGCCTGTCACTTTGGGCGGCGATCTGGCTACCGAGGGTTGGCGCGTGCGCTGGGAACGTGGTGTCCTTGGGGAGATTGGTGCCGACATCCGGGCTGAGTACAGCGATATTGAGCGTGTGCTTGCTTCCGGGTATGCACCAGAAACGATTGCGGGTATTTCCTTCAACGATGAAGGCGCGGTGGAGGTTGATATTTTCCTTCCCGCCCCCGAGCTGACCGTGCCGCGCAATAATCTTTCGGCCAATGTTTTTGTGTTGCCACCCGGGGAACTATTCATGGTGGATACCGCCGTTGGCGATTTCGGGGCATATGATTTGCAGTTGGCCTCCCCAGGACAGTGGCTTGTGGTGCTGCTGGAGATTGATGGTGAACCGCTGGCGGTGTTGGATGGGCGTGTGCTCGGCGGGTTTAACTCGGAGCAAAGGGATAAGGCGCTTGAATACATCCGTACTGTGCGCGACGAAATTAACGGTGCGCCCGTTGCCGCGCGGGGATACATTATCGAGTCCGCTGTAGCCCTTGACATGGGGGCCCCTCAAGGTGATGCAGAACATGTCCTGCCTCTGCGTGTCCCAGACTCGCGCCCCCGGGAAGTGCGAAGCGTGGAGGATCAGTCCGATGGCACTTTTCTGGTCAGCGTTGCGTGGTTTGCGGCTATCGACGAAGACGACATTGTAGAATCGCGGACCTCAGAAGTATCCATCAACCCAGAGATCTCTACGGGCTCAGCAATGATGGAGCTCCGCGAAGAGGCGCGCACCACTGAGGCCCCTGCAGAACCGGTTGAGCCCGAACCGGCAGAGCCGGAACCGGTAGTGCCGGTTGAGCCCGCAGAACCTGAGCCGACGCGACCGATGACGCAGGTGGAAATGCTGCGCGCGCGTCGCGCTGAAAGAGCACGACGCGCGCGAGAAGACATGCCACTTCACGCTAGTGACGAATATCTGGGACGCTAAAGGCCTCAGCTTAAAGCTGAGGCCCCAGCTGAATGGTCATCGGGGAAGCGCTAGGGCGCTGGCCTCCATCTATCAAGCCAGGCGCGGAGGCTGAAACTTTCCTCAGCGGCGGTGATTTCTTCCGTCCCGGGGGGAGTAGACGGAAGCTCGTTGTCGCGTGGTGAAGGCTCGCTGGCAGGGTAGTCGGGTAATTCGCTGGTAGGACCAGCAGGTTCCGAGTCGCCAAGTGGGTCGGGGACCTGCGCTACCTCTAGCGACTGCCCGTCCGCTGAGGAGGCTTTTCAGCCGAGCTTCTTGATGTTGGAGTTCACTACTGCGCGAAGCATCGCCAGGTTCGTGCTTGCGCTAGACACTGCCGCGTAGACGAATTCGCCCTCGTTGAGCATCCGGATCAGGTGGAACTGATCATCGAGGGTGATGAGCATGTCCTGCAGGCCGGAGGTGATGTTGAGTGCCTGCATGGTTTTAACTTTCGCCTTGACCATTTCAGCGTTATACGCTGCGGCAATGTCGAGGTCGAAGTCGGACTGATGGCTGAGCGATGCCATGGCCATGCCTGTGGTCATGTCCACGACGGAGGCGCCGATGAAACCATCGATGTTGTCCGCGATGCTTTGGAGCATGTTGTTCAGGGCTTCTTGCTGTGACATGGGTACTTCCCGTTCTTTCCTGGTTGTGCAATAATTCTTTGACTGATTAAGGATACAATGGAAACTTTAAGGTTTCCACATGGATTACCGGATTTCTTGCCAGACTTCTCTATAATTCACGTCAATTCTGGACTTGCGTGCACCTGGAAAAGCTCTGTGTCCAGTGTCGGCGAAAAATATTTTGTCTAGCACGGATATTCCCTCACAGTGATTTGCTAATATCTCCGATGGGTAGTGAGGAAATCTAATAGAGCACTAAGGGAAGTCTTGGTTAAGGACGAATTATGAGCATTACGGGATCTTATTTTCTTGATCCAGATCATACTAATCTTGGCTTCATTGCACGCCACGCGATGATTAGCCGTGTGCAGGGGACGTTCGAGGAGTGGAAAACGTCGCTGCTTATCGACGAAGAAACCCCCGCGAACTCACGCGTTTTCGCAACCGTTAACTCGGCTTCTTTATCGACGCGCCAGCCACGTCGCGATGCGCATCTGCGCAGTTCTGACTTTCTGGATGTGCGTGCATATCCCGAAATGACCTTTGTGTCTACGGACGTTCAGTTCCAAGGTTCAGATACGGTGTATCTCACCGGCGATATGACGATTAAAGACGTGACACGCCCCGTCACTTTCCACGTGAATGTGACAGGGACGGAACGGGACCACCTCGGTGACATGCGGGTGGGTTTTCAGGCCATCGCTATGATCAATCGCGCTGATTTCGGTATTAAATGGAACACCGTTCTTGATTCAGGCAATGTGCTGATTTCAGAAGAGATTGAGATCAATATCGATGGCTCTGCGCTGAAGCAGGATTAGAACAGGACTAGTCAGCCGCTGCGTTAGAGTTGGCTGCCTCCGCAGCCGCAGCAGCCGCCGGATGGACGGCTTTGAACTCGTCGGGAAGCTCTTGGCGCTTGCGACAGTGCTCAGCGACGATCTCATAAGGCTTATCGCCGATCAGGCCCCGTAGCTCATCGGCCATCGTTTGCCACACCGGTTCGCCGCCTTCGTGGCAGCCGATGTCACCGGAGCACCACCAATCAAATTCCTCGCCACCATCGCCCCACTGGCGCCGGTGGTATTCACTAATAGTGGTGCGCAGGATCTCGGCGCCGTCGGAACGCTCCTCCCACGCATCTTCCCGCGAGTAGGGGACCTGCCAGCACACTTCCGGCTTCGAGACCAAGATGTCGCGCTCTTCCGCCACTGCCCACTGGTGCAAGGCACAGCCTGGACCGGTGGGGTTATCCTCGCCGCCACGATTGGCGAAAATACAGCCGCCGTCAATCACCAGCGTCTTAATAGACGGCTCGTCCTCGTCGTCGTCCCACTCCAGCCACGGCTCGAGCACGGTCGGGTCGGCCTTTGCGATATAGGCATCGATGCCATCAGGCCGCAACTGCCAGTATTTGGCAGGCATTTCCGCTACCGCGTTATAAAGATTGTCGCGGTCGGTTTCGTCGGAAAGATAGGCGCCGTGGTTGCAGCACCCGACCACCGGCAGCGATTCCATCATGCCGTGGCACTTTTCCGTGCCGAAGCGGCACTGCCAGGTAGATTCCACCCAGGTCAGGTCGATGCTGAAGATGTGGTTGGGATCGTCTGGGTGGACAAATTCGAACCATTCGCGGGGGAAGTCAGGCGGAACTTCGCGGCCAGCGCGGATGGATTTGCCGGCGGGCGAGTCGGCGGGGAACCCAAGAAATACAGGTTGATTCACACTTCACCACCGTAGACCGTCTACCCTAGGACGTGTGAGATTAGGTGTATTGGATGTGGGCAGTAATACCGTCCACCTGGTAGCGATTGATGCGCGGCACGGTGGCCGTCCCACGCCGATGAGCGATTGGAAGCAGTCCCTTCGGCTGGTCGAGATGCTTGACGACGATGACGCCATCGACGACAAGGGCATCAAGAAGCTGACGGACGCCGTCGCTGAGGCGGCGGACTTGGCGAAGAAATTGAAGTGCGCCGAGATGATTCCGTTTGCTACGTCCGCGGTCCGCTCCGCCGCCAACTCCAAGGAAGTGCTGGACCACGTGGAGAAGGAGACCGGCGTGCGCCTCGAGGTGCTCTCCGGCGAGGAGGAAGCGCAGCTGACGTTCCTCGCTTCTCGACGATGGTATGGTTGGTCCGCCGGCCGCATCACCAACTTGGATATCGGTGGTGGTTCCTTGGAGATCTCGACGGGTACCGACGAGGCGCCGGAGCTCGCCGTCTCCCTCGACTTGGGTGCTGGGCGCCTGACCCATGAGTGGTTCGATACTGATCCGCCTGAGCGCAAGAAGATTAATGCACTGCGTGATTTTATTGACGCGGAGCTGGCGGGCCCCGCAGCCCAGTTCGCTGCCCTTGGCCCTGCGGGCCACGCGGTTGCTACATCAAAAACTTTCCGCACGCTGGCGCGACTGACTGGTGCGGCGCCGTCGTCGGAAGGTCCTTATGTGAAGCGAACGCTCACCGCGCCTGGTTTGCGACAGCTCATCGCATTCATTTCTCGCATGACTGCCGCGGACCGCGCGGAGCTGGAGGGCATCAGTACGGACCGGTCGCATCAGATCGTTGCGGGTGCCCTAGTTGCGGAGGCCAGCATGAGAGCGCTTAAGCTTGATAAGTTAGAGATCTGCCCGTGGGCATTGCGCGAAGGTGTTATTCTGCGTCGCATTGACAAGGGTTTAGAAGGTTCCGATGAGGGAGTTGACGAGTAGATGTCAGACAATGACAAGCAGCTGACGGTTGCCGAGCTGCTCGCGCGCGCCGGGAAGGACAACCCGGATGGCGGCGAACGGCCCCGCCGTCGTCGTCGCCGCAGCCTCGAAGAAGGTGGTATCTCGGTTGCCGAGCTCACCGGATCCTTCCGCAAGGTAGACGCGCGCCCAGAGGAAGCGAAGCACTCTTCCGTACCAATCGATGAACCGAAGCCCGCGCAGGAAGAGAAGCCGGAGAAGACCGAAGAACCGGTTAAGGCCGAAGAACCAGCGAAGGCCGACAAGCCGGACGAGACAACCGTCATCAAGAAGGTTGACGACGCAGCCGTCGACGAGGCGGTCGTCGACGAGGCGCCCGCGGCCAAGCCAGCCGCACCGGAAAAATCGGCCGAACGGGCCGAACGGGCCGAACCGGCCGAACCCGCTGCCCCGGAAAAACCGTCGGCGCAGGACATGGACGAGACCGGCGTGATGCCCGCCGTCGAAGACGAAGATCTTGCCGACGAGGGCGTGCAGGGATCTAGTGTCGTTGTCGATGAGGATGTCGATGCTGACTATGACGATGACTACTACGACGAAGACGAAGAAGATTACGACGGCGATCTGAATATCCCCGCGCTCGTCGGAATGATCCTTGGCGGTCTGGTTCTTGGTGTGGCCGTATTCTTAGGCTTTGAGTGGCTGTGGGCCAACCTGAACGCCTTCCTGGTTGCTGTCTTGGCTGTCGTCGTCACGGTAGTGATGGTGGGCGTCGTGAAGGCTCTGCGTACGCAGAAGGATGGGCTGATGATGACGCTTGCCGGAATCGTCGGTGTGCTGATGACGTTCGGCCCTGGTTTGGTCACGCTTCTCTAAAATAGAGTAAAAATGTGGCACGCTTGGTGCCATGCGCAAAATTGCAGTAATTGGCGGGGGCCAGATCGGTGAGGCACTCGTCGCTGGCCTGGTCGCCGCACAACACGATCCGAAACACATCACGGTCACCAACCGAAGCCCTGAGCGTGCCGAAGAGCTCGCCGAGCGCTACGGTGTGTACACCACCGACGACAATAACGAGGCGGCGTCAAACGCCGACGTCGTATTCCTGTGTGTGAAACCCGCCGGGATCGTTGGAATCATTCAGGAAATCTCGGAGACCGTAGCCGAGAATGATGTCTCCACCGCACTAGTGTCAATGGCTGCCGGTGTGACTATCGGTGCGATGGAGGAAGCAATCTCCTCGGCCGGTACCCCCATCGTGCGCGTGATGCCCAATACCCCGATGCTCGTCGGCAAGGGCGTGTGCGCTGTCGCGCCTGGCAAGTTCGTGGCTGACGAACAGCTGGACTATATCGTCGAGTTGCTTGAAGCTACTGGCCACGTGGTCGTCGTTCCAGAGTCCCAGATGGATGCTGTCACTGCCGTGTCTGGTTCTGGCCCCGCCTACGTGTTCTTGGTTGCTGAAGCGATGATCGATGCCGGTGTGTCCCTGGGGCTGAGCCGTGCTGCCGCACAGGAACTTGTGAACGCCACGATCGCGGGAGCCGGCGCCATGCTGGAAGCAGAAGGGGCGGATCCGGTCAGCTTGCGTGCTGGAGTGTCGTCGCCGGCGGGGACAACTGTTGCGGCGGTGCGTGAACTGGAGGAGTCCGGGTTGCGTGGCGCGTTCTATCGGGCGTTAGAAAAGAATGCCCAACGTGCCAATGAGCTGGGAAAACAATAAATTCTGGAAATTAGTTGAAAAATTTGTGGCACTTGGGTCGCAAGTGTCACAGGTTTCACGCTAGACTAGTTCCGGCACGTGCGTGTTCGTCCTGTGGGAGGGGAAGCCTACAGCGCGCCATGTGCTGAAGGGTTAGTTATATATGGCAAACGAAGATAAGGGTAAGTTCTTGACCGTCGCTGAGGTCGCGGAGATCATGCGCGTCTCGAAGATGACGGTCTACCGCTTGGTTCACTCCGGTGAGCTGCCGGCCGTACGCGTGGGGCGTTCGTTCCGCGTCCACGAGAAGGCAGTCAGCGAGTACCTCGACTCCTCCGTCTACGACGTAGGATAAGTCGCGAAACTCCGCGAAGCCGAGCGCGAACTTATTGTGTAAATCTGAGGCGCCCACCTGTTTTTCCGGGATCCACCGCGATCCCGGGCGCAGGTGGGCGCCTCAGGTTTTCTGACCCCAGTTTTCTTCGTTCTGCGCAAGCACTGTATGCTTGGGTGCATTCCTGCAAGGATGTGGGTGTTGTGTGCGGGAGTGCACCTCGCGCCTGGCGGCAACGCCGACCTGATCTGAGCAGACTGTACGTACACGATCGATGTGAGGAGACCCCATGGGTTCAGTCATCAAGAAGCGCCGCAAGCGTATGTCCAAGAAGAAGCACCGCAAGATGCTGAAGCGTACACGCGTGCAGCGTCGTAAGCTGAGCAAGTAAAACTTCTTAACGCGAACAACCCGGACAGGACTTGATCCTGTCCGGGTTGTTCGCGTTGTGCGACCCGTGCTTATGGCTTATGGCGTTGTGGTCGTCTCAGGGGAGCAGACGGTGATATTGCCGGGCCCTGGCTTCGTCTCGCCAAGAGGGCAGGCTGCAACGGTGGCGCCCGTATCGGCAATTACCGAATGCAGCACTGCCCCAGCCGGCACCACCACACCGGCGTTGATGATGCTGCGGTGAACTTCTGCGCCGGGTTCCACAACCGCACCAGGGCCAATCACACTATGCTCCACCGCGCCCTCCACACGTGCGCCTGAACATATCAGGCTGTCGCTTACTGACGCCTGAGAGGACACATAGGCGGGGGAAAGTGCGTTGTATTGGTGATCACAGGCCAGTCAGGGTCATCCAGCGCCACAGCGCCGTCGATAATGTCCATGTGGGCTTGGAAATACGCGTCGATGGTGCCGAGGTCCCGCCAGTATCCTCCCATACGGTATTCGTTGACTATGCCATCACGCACCATGGCAGGAATGATGGTCTCACCGTAATCTCCCAGATCGGAAGGGGAGTCTAGCTCCTTGAGCAATCGCCTGATGGTGGCAGCTAGGGCTTCCACCTCGAAAATAAATACTTCGGTGGCTACGATCTGCCCGGCTGGGTCCTCTGGTTTGTAGACGTATGAAGTGACACGCCCTGCATCGTCGGCTTCCACCACGCCGTAGCGTCCTGGGTGTTCCTCGATAGCCGTGGTGACAATTGTGAGATCGCTGTTGGTGCTGTGATGCTGTTCCAGAACTGCGCGGAAATCTAAAGAGTAAAGGTGATCGGCGCTGGTGACAATGACGGTGTTGGCGCCAGACTCTTCCAATGCCTCAAGCTGCTGGAAGAGTACGTGGCCGTTGCCTTCGCTGAAACCTTCAGAGTCATCCTGGTCTCGACCTTCTACGGGCGGGGCAATGCGCAGCCCCGAGCGGGTTCCGTCTAAATCCCAAGGTCGCCCCGAAGAGAGATAAGAATTTAAAACGTGGCCTAAATACTGTTCGATGATCCACACATTGCGAATCCCCGAATGGCTTAGGTTGCTCAGCACAATATCGATCAGCGTGTATGTGCCGGCCAAAGAGGCCGCTGGCTTGGGTTTTGAATCGGTGAGTGGGGCCAACCGGGAACCTTGGCCGCCTGCAAGGACCAAGGCTACGGTGCGGGAGGAAAGATTTGAACGTACCATTCCTACACCCTACGGAAATTCTTCCAACCCCACACGCTCGCTGCAGCAGTAGCAAGCGCCGGGATACTCCACGTGCGTATAGCTCGGCGCACGCTGCGGTAGTCACGGACAATCCACCCACGTTTGCGTGATTCAGCCTTCAATTTCTTATCAGGGTTAATAGCAACGGCGGTGCCCACCATGGACAACATAGGAATATCATTAATCGAATCCGAATACGCTGTGCACTTGGAAAGGTCCAGCTGTTGAATAGCGGCCAGGGCAGCAACTGCATGGCGCTTGCCCGGACCATGGAGAATATCTCCTACAAGGCGGCCGGTGAACTTTCCGTTTTCTTCCTCCGCCACGGTGCCTAGCGCGCCGGTGAAGCCAAACCGCTCGGCCAGAATCTGACCAATCTGGACTGGAGTTGCGGAAACCAACCACACCTGTTGGCCAGCAGCCAGGTGCATGGCCGCCAAATCTAGGGTGCCGGCGTAGCTTTTGTGGACCATGGAACGGTCCACAATCTCCTCGCACAGCTCCCGCAGGTCCGCAACTTTCTTGCCACGCACAAACTCAAGGGCTTGTTCACGCCCGCGCCGCATATCGCCAGCATGTTCACTGCCGGAGAGTCGAAAACGCAGTTGTTTCAACACGATAGGGACTATTTCTCGCATCCGGAAGAAGCGTTTGCGAGCTAGCCCCAACGCAAATTCCACAAGGGAGGAGCCCTGAATGAGCGTGTTGTCGATGTCGAAAAAGGCCGCCGCCTCAGTATCTTGGGGAATGTCCGGGTCAGGCACAGTAATGTGCCTGGCACCGGCAGACGTGAACGCACCAGAGACAGAGTCAACACCGGAGTTGAACTGTTCCAGGCTAATTCCGAAGTGTTCCTCCACCGCCGCAGTCGCCGCCGCCTCGCCGGCTTCGCGCTGGGCCTCGTCGTCGATTGGCGGAACTGCTGTGTCTTCTAGGAAGCGGCGGACGTTTCCCTGTGACTGAAACCACCCGTGCAAAAACTCTTGGGCAGAAGGTGGGAATTGGTCCGAGGACGTCACAGGTTCCTTTCTGGCGTGAATCAGACACGGTGCGGCCAGGGGTGCGGCAGGTCGTCGTCACGCGCACGAGGCGTGGGCGGGTAACGTCAACCATCGTAGGCACAGTCAGGAAAACTCGCCTGCCAAGCACGCAAGGAGCAAGAATTTGTCACACCAAGTGGAGTTGATGGTGCGCCAGACCTGCGGGTCGTGCGATCGCGTCGCCTCACAGATCGCACCCGTTGTCGAAGCTGCAGGTGCCACGCTGACGCTGATCGACGTCGACACGGACCGCGAACTGGCGATGGAATTTGGCGATCGCGTTCCCGTCGTCGTCATCGACGGCGAGGAGTTTGCCTGTTGGGAAGTGGACAATGAGGAGCTTGCCGACGAACTCGCCCGCAACTGACCCCTCTCCTGGCAATGAAAAGCCTAGGGGGTATCCTTTTGTTTGATTCTTAAATGATCAGGAGGACCTGAGTGAGTGTGCTTGTTGTGGGCATGTCCCACCGTTCCGCGCCGGTCGCGCTGCTTGAACGGCTGAGTATGAACGATACTGTCCAAAACGACACTTCGACCACGCTGGTGAAACAGCCGTCGCTGTCCGAGGCCATGATCATCTCCACCTGTAACCGGCTGGAGGTGTACACCGTCACCAACGCTTTCCACACCGGGGTTCAGGACGTTGTCGACGTGCTTGCTGAGGTTTCCGGCGTGAGCACCGAAGAGCTGCGCAGCTACCTCTATGTCCGCTACGCCGACGCGGCTGCCGAACATATGATGAGCGTGGCCTCTGGCCTGGATTCCATGGTGATCGGCGAGCAGCAGATTATCGGCCAGGTGCGCACCAGCTACCAGGAAGCACAAGAGCAAGGCACGGTGGGCCCTGGGCTGCATTCCCTGGCTCAGTCCGCGCTGCGCGCAGGTAAGCGCGTGCACACCGAAACCGAGATCGACGATGCTGGTGGCTCCATGGTCACCTTCGCCTTCGATGTCGCCCGCGAAGAGATGGGCGTGGAGGATTTCTCTGGCACCACGGCCCTCGTCCTCGGGGCAGGCGCCATGGCCTCCTTGGCGGCCACCCAATTGGGCAAGCAGGGCGTCGATAAGCTCATTATTGCTAACCGCACCCGATCGCGCGCCGAACGCCTGGCAGAGCACTCGCGGGAGGCAGGGGTGCCGGCGGAGGTCGTGGACTTTGACGCGCGCGCCGGAGCGCTCAGCCGCGTTGACCTGGCAGTATCTGCTACCGCTACCGACGAATTCACCATCACACCAGAGGACATTTCTGGCCCAGTTATGCTGGTGGACCTCTCGCTGCCACGCGACATCGATGACGCCGTGGAGGACACCGAGGGCGTGCGCCTGGTCAACATCGAATACTTGCACGCCCGCCAGGAACAGGAAGGTGACACGGATTCGTCTGCGCGCCGGGACGCGGAGGCGATTATCGACGAAGAACTCGCCGCCTACACCTCCGCTGAACGTGTTCGCGATGTCACTCCTGCGGTGACCCAACTGCGACGCACTGCGGCCGGGCTTGTCGACGAGGAATATGCGCAGCTGAAGAACCGGCTGCCCCACTTGGACGACGATGACCTGCGCCAAGTTGCGCGCAGCATGAAGCGCGTGGTGGACAAACTCCTGCACAAGCCCACCGTGATGGTGAAGGAACTGGCGGCGACTGAAGGTACCGTCAGCTATGAGACGGCACTGCAGGTGCTGTTTGGTTTGCCGTCGGCGGCCCCTGCCGTGGCGGTGGACGTGGATAAATTGCCCGACCGCGAAGAACTCGATTTAAGCCCAGAGACCCTGGGCAACTCAAAGGAGAACTAAGTTGCTGAAGATTGGTACACGGGGCTCGAAGCTGGCCACCACTCAGGCTGGTCACCAGCGCGACGCGATCAATGCCGCAGGTTACGAATCCGAACTGCACATCGTCACCACTGCTGGTGACGTGAATATGGCTCCCGTGGAACGCATCGGGGTCGGCGTGTTCACCGCGGCGCTGCGCGAGGCACTGTTCGCCGGCGAGTGCGATATTGCGGTCCACTCGTTTAAGGATCTTCCGACGGCCTATGAGCCACGCACACACCTGATCACCCCGGTGCGGGAGGATCGTCGTGAAGCACTGATCGCCCGCGACGGACTCACCTTGGACACGCTGCCGGAGGGGGCGCGGGTGGGAACATCAGCACCGCGACGCATCTCGCAGCTTCGTGCCCGTCGCCCAGACCTGGATATTCAGCCGCTGCGCGGCAACATCGACACCCGTATGGGCAAGGTCACCAAGGGTGAGCTTGATGCCGTGGTGCTGGCGTACGCGGGCATCTCGCGCGTGGGCATGGGCAATGTGGCCACCGAGGTCTTCGAACCGACCGTGATCATGCCGGCCCCCGCGCAGGGCGCCTTGGCCGTGGAGGCGCGCGTGGATGACATGGATGCCCGCGCCGCGATCGACGTGCTGGCAGACCACGATGTGCTGAAAGCCGTCACCGCTGAGCGCACTGTCCTGGCCACGCTCGAAGCTGGCTGCACCGCGCCAGTGGCCGCCTACGCGGATCTGGACGGCGATACCCTGACCTTGCATGCGGGCGTCTTCGCGCTGGACGGTTCGCGCCAGCTGGTGCACCACGCCACCGGGACCGATCCGGTGGGGTTGGGCCAGGAAGTTGCGAATGCTCTGCTGGAGCAGGGCGCCGCAACTATAATTGGCTAGTTATGGCACTCCTTTCCATTTCCGATGACCGCGTCACCGTCACCTTGAGGTGGTGGGAAAAGATCGCGGCGCGCCGTTCCCATCTGACGATTCCGCTGCGGGTAATCCGCGGCGTGTCGTGCGTGGATGATGCGCGTGCGGCGCTGGGGGAGGGGGAGCGTACGTACGCTACCCACATCCGTGGGCTTACTTACTCAGGCACGATGAACCGCGGTGGGAAACCAGTCCTGGGAATCTGCCACGGCCTGGGCCCAGGCATCGTTTTAGAGCTGGAGGATGCCACCTACGGGGCGATTGTGATCTCCACGCCGCATGCCGAAAAATACGCGGAGATGTTGGCATCGCGCGTTGCTTAAGGGCAACGGTGGGGCGTGAAAACGACGGTGTAAAATAGGTGGCCGTTTTTCCTATTTGGCTTTCCTAAATTAAGGTGTAACTATCATACGTTGATAAACCAACCGTCCACGTGGTCCCCTTATCGGGGATATGGCCTTATGAGCAGCACTTTTATGCGTTCGTTGGGGTGTGGGTGGCGGAGTTATTCAACACTAGCGAAAACCGTAAACGCCTTCACATTTGGCTTGCCGGCATCTCGGGGCACGTGATCATTTCCGCGTGCTCTTGCCGCAGACCCGAAGTAGAAAAGAATCGTCTATGACCATGGCCCACCAACCGCCCCAGCCGGCGAAAGTCGTCTTCGTCGGCGCAGGCCCGGGCAACCCGGATTTGCTCACCGTGCGTGCACGTGAAGTTTTGGAAAACAATGCGTACGCCGTCGTCGATAGTGACGTGCTTCCTGAAATCCGTGCCGTCATCGGCGCAGCGTTGCCCGTGCCGCAGCACAAACAGGATGCCGCCGACAAGGAATATGAGCAGATGTGCGCCGCAGCGAAGGAGGCTGGGGCGCGCCGTAAGCCACCGAAGCCGGAGGACCCGACCGCGGCCGAGGTGTCGGAATCCGTGGAGGATTTGGACGCACGGATTGAGCAGATCAAGCAGGTGATGGGCGCGTCCGAGCAGTCCATCATCGATGGTGAGGCTGGCGACGGCGACGTGATTCGCCTTGTTGCCGGCAATCCTTTGACGCGTGACTCCGTGATGGAGGAGATCGCCGCCGTGGCCGCCGCCGGCCTGGAGTTCCAGGTGGTGCCGGGCATGAGCCTGCCGTCGACCGTGCCCTCGTTTGCCGGTATTGCGTTAGGTTCAACCTATACGGAGGCAGATTTGACCAATGATGTTGATTGGGATCAGTTGGCGTCCGCCCCGCAGCCGCTTGTGCTGCAGGCAGAGGCTGAGGACTTGCCGACGATCGCAGCGGAACTGACCGAGCGTGGCTATTCGCCGTCGACGCCGGTGTACGTGACGACGAATGGCACCACCCGTTTGCAGCGCACCTTTGATGCCACACTGGGCACCATCGGGAAACTGGATGCGGAGTTGCCAGGAAAACTCGTCGTCACGCTTGGCACTGTGGCTGATGACCGCACGAAGTATTCGTGGTGGGAAAACCGGCCCCTGTATGGGTGGCGCGTGCTGGTGCCGCGCACGAAGGCTCAGGCTGCGGCGATGTCGACGCGCTTGTCCGGTTATGGTGCGATTCCGCAGAGCGTGCCGACGATCTCCCTGGAGCCGCCGCGCAACCCGGCGCAGATGGATCGCGCCATCAAGGGGATCGTGGAGGGCCGGTACCAGTGGATCGTGTTCACCTCGGTCAACGCAGTGACTGCTGTGTGGGATAAGTTCGCGGACCTGGGCTTGGATGCGCGTTCCTTCGCGGGCGTGCATCTGGCCGCGGTGGGCACGAAGACTGCTGACGCGATCCGCGCCAAAGGCATGACCCCGGAGCTGCTGCCGCACCGTACCAAGCAAAACGCGGCCGGACTGGTCGAAGTATTCCCCGAATATGTCGAGGAGCTAGATCCGGTGTCGCGTGTGCTTCTGCCGCGGGCTGACCTGGGCACTGATGTGCTGTCGGACGGCCTAGCAGAGCTGGGCTGGGAAGTCGACGATGTGGTGGCGTACCGCACCGTACGCGCCGCGCCGCCACCGCCGGAGACGCGCGACATGATCAAGACCGGTGGTTTTGATGCCGTCTGCTTCACCTCCGCGTCCACCGTGAAGAACCTGGTGGGCATTGCCGGTAAGCCGCATCAGCGCACCATCATCGCCTGCATCGGACCGATGACCGCGGCCGAAGCGGAAGAGCAGGGCCTGCGCGTCGATGTCGTCCCCGAGGTCGCTGATGTGCCGTCGCTTGTCGACGCCCTGGCCGACCACGTGGCCCAGTTGCGTGCTGCCGGCCAGCTCCCACCGCCGCGCAAGAAGCGGCGTGCGCGCAGGAAGTCGTCCTAAGCGAACTGAGACCTAAGCCATAGGCCCTTTACTCGTGTGATTTCCCCCACTATGCTTGGGGGAAATTTCACAACGAAGGAGCCAGATCATGGGATACGCAACCACCAACCCGTTTACCGGAGAGGTCGTCAAGGAATTCGAGACCGCCACCGCCGAGCAGATCGACCAGGCAATCGCCAAGGCTGATCAGGAATTCCGCGAGTGGAGCCAGCTGCCCGTCGCCCAGCGCGTCGAGGTTCTGCAGAAGGCAGCGGACATCTTGAAGGCGGAGAAGCGCGAGTTCGCCGAGGTGCTCACCCTGGAGATGGGCAAGCTCATCGGCGAGGCTGAGGCAGAGGTAGACCTGTGCATCGGAATGCTGGAGTACTACGTCAACAACGGCGAGGAACACCTAGCGCCGCGCTCAATCCCTGCAGAGGGCTTCGATGAGGGCGACGTGCTCCTGGTGAAAGAGCCCCTCGGTGTGCTGTACGCCGTCGAACCGTGGAACTTCCCGTACTACCAGGTCATTCGCATTGGTGCGCCACAGTTCACCGCGGGTAACACGATCGTGCTCAAGCACGCGTCGAACGTCCCACAGTCCGCGCTGAAGATGGAGGAGCTGATCAAGCGGGCCTCTGGTCGCGAGGGACTGTTGGTCAACGTTTTTGCTTCCCACGACGCCAGCGAGCAGATCTTGGGCGATCCTCGCGTGCGTGGTGTCGCGCTCACCGGTTCGGAGGGCGCGGGTGCGGCGGTTGCCCAGGTGGCCGCGAAGAACCTGAAGAAGTCTACCCTTGAGCTTGGTGGTGCGGACGCGTTCATCGTGCTTGCCGACGCCGACCTTGACAAGACCGTCGAGTGGGCAGTCTTCGGCCGCCACTGGAACGCGGGCCAGGTCTGTGTGTCGTCGAAACGCATGATCATCGTCGACGAGCTTTACGACGAGTTCCTGGCCAAGTACAAGGAGCGTGTGGCGCAGTTGGTGGCTGGCGATCCGATGGATCCGCAGACCACCCTCGCCCCACTGTCCTCGCAGGGTGCTGCCGATGACCTGATGAAGCAGGTGGAGAAGGCGAAGGCCGATGGCGTCGAGGTTGAGGAGATCACCATTGATCTGCCTGAGACCGGGGCATTCGTGCAGCCGGCCATCATGACGGGGATCGATCCTTCCTCTGAGGTGGGCTGCTCCGAATTCTTCGGCCCTATCTCCCAGCTCTACCGTGCGAAGGACGCTGATCACGCGATCGAGATCGCGAACGCCTCCCCGTTCGGGCTGGGCGGCTCCATCTTCTCCGCGGACGTGGAGAACGCGAAGAAGTTGGCGCGCAAGATCGACACCGGCATGGTCTACATCAACCAGCCGACTGGCGTGAAGGCGGATATTCCTTTCGGCGGTACAAAGCGCTCTGGCTATGGCCGCGAGCTGATCGATTTGGGCCTGCTTGAGTTCGTTAACGAGAAGGTCGTGGTGAACCGCGATATCGACGGCGACTTCTAAACGCCGTGCCGCGCGGGCTCGTGTGACTGTCAGAGATGGCGAAATACCTCTCGGCGCTGTTGCTGCCTAAGATGGGCCAGTAACGAAACAACCGAAAGGAACACCGCTGTGTCTGCGTTTGAGTTCACCCGCCGCCCGCGTCGGCTCCGCCAGAATCCAGCTCTGCGTGAGCTGGTCGCCGAAACCCGGTTGAGTGCCGCCGATTTCATCCTGCCGATGTTCGTCGCCGACGGCATCGAAGAGAAAAGAGAGATCAGCTCCATGCCGGGGGTGTACCAGCACACCTCAGACTCTCTGGTGCAGGCCGTCGAGGAGGCCGCGGAGGCCGGGATTAAGTGCATCGATCTCTTCGGCGTTCCCCTCGATAGCGACAAGGATGCCCAGGGTTCGGTGGCCTGGGCAGAAGACGGCGTGCTCAACCGCAACCTGGCACGCCTGCGCAAGGAGTTCGGCGATGACATCATGATCATGGCCGATACCTGCCTCGACGAGTTCACTGACCACGGCCACTGTGGCGTGGTCACCACCGATCGCCACGGCAACACCATCGTGGATAACGATGAGACCGTGAAGCTCTACCAGCAGATGGCCGTCGCCCAGGCGGAGGCCGGCGCACACATTGTCAGCCCATCCGGCATGATGGACGGCCAGATCGGCGCCATCCGCCAGGCCCTAGACGCCGCCGGCTTCCAGGACGTGGTCATCATGGCGTACTCGGCGAAATACGCCTCCAGTTTCTTCGGCCCGTTCCGCGAGGCAGTCGGTTCCTCGCTGCAAGGCGATCGTCGGACGTACCAGCAGGACCCCGCCAACGTGCGCGAGTCCCTGCTGGAAACGCAGTTGGATATCGACGAAGGCGCGGATTTTGTCATGGTCAAGCCCGCCATGCCATACCTGGACGTGCTGGCCAAGGTGGCTGAGATGTCGCCGGTGCCGGTGGCTGCGTACCAGGTCTCTGGCGAGTACGCGATGATCCAGGCCGCGGGCCGCAACGGTTGGGTGGACCAGGACGCGGTGATGATGGAGTCCTTGATGTCCATCAAGCGCGCCGGGGCAGACCAAATTCTGACGTACTTCGCCGTCGACGCCGCTAAGGCACTGAAGGGTTAGCGCAGGTAATGACGATAGCCCCCAACGGAAGTAACGCTCCCGCCCCGCGAGCGCCACAGCCACCTCCACCACAGCCATCGGGCTCATCAGAGCCCGCCGGCAAGAAGCGCCCCGAGGTGATCACGTACCTCATCGGGATCTGGTCGTTCATGGTGGGCGCGGAGCTCCTCCACCAGATCTTGAGCGTGACGATGAGTCTGCTCGACCCATCGGCCCTGAAAGCCGCCGCGCGGGAAACGGCGGATGAGAACCCAGAGATCCCTGCGGCTGCGGTTGACCTATCGGTCTACCTGTCCATCGGGTTTATGGCGTTGGTCATGCTTGTGCTCCTCGGCCTGCTGCTGTGGATGTTGGCGCTGTTCGCCAAGCAGCACAAATGGTCTGGTTACGCCCGCCGGTTGCTCTATATTTTCTCCCTCTTCTTCGCTTTCCGCATGCTGCTGGTCTTCTTGGCAACCCCGGGTGCTTCAGACGTTCCCCTCTGGTTGTTCGCTTTCGACGGCATGGTGCAAATTGCGCTTGGAGTTGCGGGAATACTGGGAGTGTTCTTTGCTAACAAGGAAGAAGCGTTAGCGTGGACTGGCGAGGATCAGCGCCCGCCTTTCGCCAAGTCTGATTCTGACAAGAAGAAATAAGAAAAGAGCTGCCCCATGCCTTCGATGTTCCCGTCGTTTAGCGCCCACCCCGATGATTTAAACCGGCGTTATGACATGACTGTGGGCGACGATTGGCCACGTTCGCTGAAGATTTCTTTCTGGCTGATCATCGTTGGCGCGGTGCTCATGTTGGTCACCGCCATGCGTGCGGTGGCCGTCGGGGTGCCGGACCAGGCTCCGAACCAGGAGTTCGCGGAGGCGTATTTGCGCAACATGTGGTTCATGGTCGTCGTCAATGCGGTTACGGCCTTGGTGATGGCTGGTGCTGCCTCTTACCTGCGTAAAGGCAGCCGCACGGCCAGGATCGTCGTTGCGGTATGCATCGCTGTCGCATGTTTTTTCAACGTGGTGGCCTTCGCCATTCGCATCGCTGGGCTGTCTGCGATCGTGATCGTCGCGGTGCTTGCGTTCGCCGCACTGTTCCTCTTCCGCCCGAAGGCTAATGCTTATATTGCGAAAAAGACGGAAGAGTCGCGATGAGCGACCCCCATGGTGACCACGTCTCTCGTGCGATTGATTCCGCAGTTGAGGCGGCCCGGAGCGTGGGCATTGAGCTTAACGACGATCAACCGGCCCATGATTTAGCGGCTCGACCAAAGACGTCGCTGGCGTTTGACCTGCGAAACTTGCCCGATGTCACGGATCTCGGGGCTGTGGAAAATGCGCTAGAAGAGCTACCGGGTGTGCGTGCGCGCCTTGTGTACTCGACGAAGACCGCGTGGATCACGGCACCGGATTTGATGGATCCTTCTGATGTGATCGCCGTGATGGAGCGTTACGGTATTGACGCGGTGATGACGGATTCTTCTCTGCGGCGCCGCATCGTGGCGTCCCATACGGAGGAGCGCCACGGCGCGGTTCCTCGTCGTGCGATGCGTGGAACGAAAGGCATGAGCGGGCGGATGCGCCGCCTCCAGGCGGAGGAGGCGCGGGCCTTAGATTCGGCGCGCACGGCCGGTTTCCTGCGTAATCAGCGAGCCAACCAGCGGCGCACGGGGGCCGACCAGGACGTTTTGTACACCTCGCGGGAGATGATGACGGTCCCGCGCCTCTTGGTGGCGTTGATCCTAGGCATTCCTGTGATTGTGGTGTCGTATTTTCAGGCATTGCAGTTTCCGGGTTGGCAGTGGGTGGCGCTTGTGATGAGCGCTCCCGTGGTGGTGTGGTCGGCGTGGCCTTTCCACCGCGCGCTGGTCGGTGGGGTGCGCCGGGGCCTGACTGCCCTGGATGGGGCGAGTTCGCTGGCGATTCTGGTGGCGTTTACGTGGTCCATCGCTCTGCTTGTGGGCACTCCGGCGGGGGATATTGGGTGGAATTCGGAGCCGAAGTGGTTCGCGTTTAACCACTCTCGGTTGTCCGACGGTGAGCTCTTTCTCGACGTGGCCTGCGGGATGACCATCTTGCTGCTGGCCGGCCGCATCTGGACGATGCGCGCTAGACCCAGCCTGCTCAACGAGATGGCGCGGCGTCGACCTGACCCGTCAACGCAGGTGGCTCTCTCGGTGCGCAATAGGGCGACCGGCGCAGTCGGGGTGCACCATGTGAACTTGGGGGAGGTCAGCCCCGGCGACGATATTGTGCTGCATGCTGGCGAGATCATCCCGGTCGATGGACGCGTGATCGGCGGTTCGTGCGAACTTGAGCCCGGGCTGATCGACGCCCGCGAAGACATGGTGGTCAAGGTGAATTCGCAGGTCTTTGCGGGTTCGCGGATTGTCGATGGGCAGATCAAGGTGCGCGTGGAAAAGACCGGGCACCAGACCCGTATGGCCGCTACGCACCGCTGGATTCAGGATGCTTCGCAGCGCCAGCACCAGGCCACCATGCTGTCCACGAGGACGGCGAGCTGGTTGATCCCCGCCGCTGTGGTGATAGCCTTGATTGATTTCATGGCGTGGGTGGCGCTGTCGAATAATTACAACGCCGCGATGGCGACCGCGCTGGCGATTCTGGCCTCGGTAGCCCCGACGGCGTTGGCGCTGTCGCCCTCGATCGCGATCCGGCTGGGCATCGAATCGTCGGCACGCAACGGCATCATGATCCGCGACGGCAAGACGCTACGCAAGCTGGAAAACCTGGACACCGTCATCTTCAACCGGGTGGGCACGCTCGTCCTGCCGGAGATGAACGTGGAAACGATCACCGCGGAGCGTGGCGAAAACGCTGACATGGTGCTGCGCGTGGCGGGCGCTTTGTCGATGGAATCGGACCACCCTTCGGCCCAGGCGATCGTCCGCGCCGCCCGCGAAGCCCGCGACCACGCCGAAGGCGGCGACGAGGTGCCGCACTGGATTGACGTGACCAACCTGGAGATCACCAAGGAAGGCGATTTCAAGGGCCGCATCGAGCTATTCACGCGTGACGACGAGGGCGTGGAGCACCCGCACCAGGTCGATGCACTGCTGTGGCGGCCCACCAACCTTTCTAGCCTGCACGGCCGGCTCGCCGTTGCCGCTACGGCAGGCGGTACGCCCATCGTCGTGCGGTGGAAGGGTAAAGACCGCGGCGTGATTACCCTCTATGACCCGATCAAGGACGATGCTCAAGAAGCCGTGACCCGCCTGGAGGACATGGGGCTGGAGACCATGATGCTCTCGCGCGATACCTATCCCGTGGCGCGCAAGTTCGCGGACCTGCTGGGCATTTCCTCTGTTCTTGCGGGCATCAGCAGCAACGATAAGCCGAAGACTGTGCGTTCCGTGCACACCCAAGGTGCCAACGTGGCCATGGTGGGGGACCACTCGGTGGAGTCCTCCCTGAAGGTCGCGGACGTGGGCATCTTGGTGAATGCTGGCGACAAACTCGACACCAGCCGCGACATGCACGACAAGCTGTCGGTCGCCGTGGTGCGCGACGATGTCTCCGCCATCCCTCAGCTGATCGAGCAAGCCCGCCGCGTGTGCACCATCATTGACCGCAATATCGTCTATTCGTGGGCGTATAACATCACGGCGATGGCGCTGGCCGTCGCAGGGCTGCTGCACCCGATGGCTGCGACGGTGCTGATGCTGGGCATGTCGCTGTTTGTGGAAGTACGCTCCGTGTCGGCGAAAAAATTCCCCCACTAGTCCCAAGGAGTATGTCACCATGCGTTTTCACGCCGCCATCCCTATTCTTGCTGTGAACAGCGTGGAATCGGTCCACGAGTTCTACACAGCCATCTTCGGCGAGACCGACATCGAGCCCGAGGCCGGCATCGCCGAGTGGGAGGTGTCCGCGGGCCACTACGTCCAGGTCGCCGAAATACCTGAGCGCGCAGGTCAGGGCGCAGTAGTCGTCGGCACGCGCGATGTGCAGTCGCTTGTCGACGAGCTCCGCGCCCGAAACCTTCCTGTCACCGATGTGGAGGATTACTCCTTCGTCAAGGTAGCCGTGGCCGTGGATCCTGACGGAAATGAGATCCAATTCGCTGAAGACGTAGACACAGCGGAGGACTAGGCGGACGGCCCGGGTGGGGCAGTTTCCTTCTGTCAAACTTTTGGTCCACAATGGGGGACATGAAACGTCGCGACCTAAAGAATGCCCCGCTGCTTGAGGCAGCCAATGGCCGTACCCCCTCCCGCACCCCGGTCTGGTTCATGCGCCAGGCCGGTCGCTCCCTTCCGGAGTACAAGAAAGCACGCGAAGGCATCTCCATGCTGGACTCGTGCTTCATGCCCGAGCTGCTCGCTGAGATCACGATGCAGCCGGTGCGCCGCCACGACGTGGACGGGGCCATCTTGTTCTCCGATATCGTGGTGCCGCTGCGCGCCGCCGGCGTGGGTGTAGAGATTGTGCCCGGCCGCGGACCAGTGATGGACAAGGCGATCGAGTCGCGTTCCGACGTCGATGCGCTTCCCATCCTCGACCACGAGGTAGAAGAGGTCGCGGACGGCATCGAGATCATCCTGGATGAGCTGACCGACCAGCAGGTACTCATCGGCTTCGTCGGCGCACCTTTCACCCTGGCCAGCTACCTGGTGGAAGGCGGCCCCTCGAAGAACCATGAGAAGACCAAGGCCATGATGCACGGCGACCCAGACACCTGGCACGCCCTGATGAAGCGCATCGTGCCCACCGTGAAGAATTTCCTGCGCACCCAGGTGAACGCGGGCATCGACGCCATGCAGCTCTTTGATTCCTGGGCTGGGTTCCTGACGCGCAAGGACTATGTTGAGCACGTGCTGCCGTATTCGGTGGAGATCCTGGAATCGGTGGCGGGCGAGATTCCGCGCATCCACTTCGGCGTGGCCACCGGCGAAATTCTTGGGGCCATGAGCGATGCCGGCTCTGAGGTCATGGGTGTGGACTGGCGCGTCCCACTCGACGAGGCCGCGAAGCGTTTCTCTAGCCCGCGCGTATTGCAGGGCAACCTGGATCCGGCGATGCTGTTCGCCGGTTCCGATGTTGTGCGCTCCGAAGTCGCACGTATCAAGGCCGAGGCCGCCCGCGCGATCGAGGCAGGCGATGCGACCGGCCACATCTTCAACCTGGGACATGGTGTCTTGCCCACCACCCAGGCGGAGGCCATCACCGAAGCAGTGGCCATTATCCACGAGGAGCAGTAAATGAAATTTGCCATCGTTGGCGCAGGACTTGCTGGCTTGACCAGTGCATACGAAATTCGGAAGGCGGAGCCGGACGCGCATATCGACGTCTACGAGGCCACCGACCGTATCGGCGGAAAACTTCTTACCGTCCCCTTCGACGCCGGCCCCACCGACATGGGCGCAGAAGCCTTCTTGTATCACCGGCCCGCGGCGCGCGAGTTCTTCACTGAGCTCGGCCTTGCCGACAAGATCAAGTTCCCCTCGGGGCTGCGTTCCACGGTGTTTACCGGCGGGGAGCTGAAAAACTTGCCACGCGGCGGGATGATGGGCATCCCCTCGTCGTCAAGTCCCGTGGAACACCTGGTCAGCGAGGAGACCGCCGCGCGTATCGACGCCGAGGCCGACCAGCCGGGGATCGACTGGGAAGTCGGCGGCGACATGAACGTGGGTGCCCTGGTGCGCGAACGCATGGGCGATGAGGTCGTGGACCGCATCGTGTCCGCCCTGCTTGGTGGGGTGTATTCCTGCACGGCCGATGATTTAGGCATCCGCGCAACGATCCCGCGCCTGGCCGAGGAGTTCGACCGCCTGGCTGAGGCGGGGGAGAAGGTCACCTTCCACGCCGCCATCGAGGCGATCAGCCAGCAGCGCAAAGAACAGTCCGCCGGCGTGAAGCCCGGGCCGGTGTTCGGCTCCTTCGACGGCGGCTACGCCGAGGTGTACGAGACCCTGGCGGAGAAGTCCGGCGCCAACATCTACATTGATGCGTTCATCTCTGGCGCCAAGCGCACCGACGCTGGCAAATTCACCCTGACCGGCGGGCAGGACGAGGAGTACGATCGACTGATCCTGGCTACCCCCGCCCCGACCACGGCGCTTCTGCTGCGCGACATCGCCCCGGAGGCAGGGGGCGCCCTGAAGTCGGTGCAGCTTGCGGACAGTGCGGTCGTCGGCATGCGCTTTGCTTCCGACGAGGGCCTGCCCGATAACTCCGGAGTGCTGGTCGCCGCCGATCAGGAGGGTGTGCACGCCAAGGCCTTCACGTTCTCCTCGAAGAAGTGGCCGCACCTCGGCGAGCGCGGCGGGGCACTGGTGCGCGCCAGCTTCGGACGCTTCGGAGACACCATCGCGCGCGATACCGACGAGGACACCCTGGTCGATTGGGCGCTCGACGACCTCCAGACCACCACCGGTTTCGACGGCCGCGCCGCCGGCCTAGAGGAGATCTATGTGCAGCGCTGGCTCGGCGGCCTTCCGCGTTACGACGAGAACCACATCGCCACCGTGCGCAAGGTTTTCTCGCTTATCGACGACGTCCCCGGCCTTGCCCTGACTGGCGCGTGGGCTGGGGGAGTGGGTGTGCCCGCCGTGATCACCCACGCGAAGGAGACCGTGGCCGGCATGCTGGGTGAGGATTAGTCACGATCTGGACTAGATTAGGTGAGCGTGAACCAGAATCCTGAAGAAACCCCCACTGAGCAAGAGTCCGAGTGGTGGGAAGAACCCGGCATGCCGTGGAACAAGAAGCCCGGCAAGGCCGACTACTGGTGCCTCGGCTGGCTCGGGTTCGTCGGCCTGTTCGGCATGGCGATGATCCCGCTGCGCGCCTGGCTTTTGGGCCTGTCGCCCGAGGTCATGCTGGCGTTGACGGGCTCCCGGCTGGGTGCCGCGTCGACGGGTGCTTTGGCCGCCGTCGGCCAGGCGCCGGGGTGGATCTGGTACCTGCTGATCGGCTCTGTCGTGGCCATCAAGTTTGACTGGGTGTACTGGTGGGCCGGCAAGCTGTGGGGCCGCGGGATGCTGGACGTCTACGCCGAGCAGTCGGCCCGTACAGCCCGCAATATTGAGCGCGCCGAACGCTGGACCCAGAAGTTGGGCTGGTTCGGCATTTTTCTCGCCTACCTGCCGATTCCTTTGCCGATCGCCCTCGTAGTCTTCATCATGAGCGGTGCCACCGGCATGAAGGTGGGCAAGTTTATGGTGCTCAACTTCATCGCCAAAACGGTGTGGAACCTGGGCTACTTTGCACTGGGCTACGCCATCGGCGAGCCGGTTGTCTACGTGCTGGAGCAGTACCAGAAGGTGGCTGGCTGGATCGCGATCGCCCTGGTTGTCGTGGTGATGGCCTCGGTGTTCTACAAGCAGTCGAAAAACGATTCCAGCGCGGCCAAATAGGTCGCGCTGACTTGGGCCTACTCGTTGCGGTAGACCATGAGCGAAGAGAAGTCATGGTCGCCGCGACCACGTTCAGCCTGCTCATCCAAGGAATCCAGCGCAGCGCGCACCGCGGGGAGGTCCTTATCGGTGGAATCCAGCATGAGTCGCGCATCCTTCGCGATCGCATCCACGGTGAAATCACCCGGCGAGGTCTCCCGCTCACCCAGCACAAACGGCTGCTTCATGTTGCGCATGAACTCTAAACCGGTGGATCCCAACAGTTCGGAGACCTCCGCGGCGTCCAAGCCCTGCGACTCACCCAAGTACAGCGCCTCCTTATAGCCCTGCGCGGTCACGGCCAGCGCCAGGTTAGCCAGCAGCTTGCCCGTGGCTGCCTTCGCCCCAGAATCGACGACCTTCAGCCGCTCCGGGTTAGCAGCGGCCCACGGTGCGACTACCTCAGCCACGGTTTCTCGTCGTGAAGCGTCCGCCCCACCCACGTAAACGCCCAGCTTGCCGTTGCGCGCCGGGGTCAGTGTGCCCACCACCGGGGCGTGCACATAACTAGGGACGGCCGCGGCGAACTCCGTGGCGTCCTCCGGCGACACGGTAGTGGTATCCGTCCAGGTCACGCCCTCGGGGATCAGGCCTGGCTCGATCACGACCTCGCGCACGGTGTCCGGACCGAACAGCGAAGTAATCACCAAGTCCGCGCCTTCGACGGCCTCCGCGGGGGTATCGGCAGCACGCGCGCCCTTATCGACGAGCGCCTGCGTCTTCTCCTTCGTGCGGTTCCACACGGTGAGGCTGTGGTCGTCGACAAGCTTCAACGCCAGCTCGGTGCCCATGCGACCCAAGCCCAAGAATGCAATATTTAATGAAGTGTTCATGCTCACCATGGTGCCAGAATTATCACTGGTCGTCCCATGCCCAATCGGGATGGCTTGGTGAGGGCAGGCTGAACTACAATGGTGCGCATGACTGCCCGAGATCTTTTTAGCCAGAATACGTCGAGTAATACCGCCAAGTCCGCCGAGCTGTTTCAGCGCGCGCAGGCGGTGACCCCGGGTGGCGTGAACTCCCCGGTGCGCGCCTTCGGTTCTGTGGGCGGGCAGACCCGCTTCATCACCAAGGCCGAAGGATCGCGCCTGACGGACGTGGACGGCAACGAATACGTTGACCTGGTGAACTCCTGGGGGCCGATGGTGCACGGCAACTCGCATCCGGCCATTCTGGAGGCTGTGGAAAAGGCCATGAAGGATGGCTTGAGTTTCGGTGCTCCCACCGCCGGTGAGGTGGAGCTGGCGCAGGCCATCATCGACCGCACCAGCGTCGATGCGGTGCGCATGGTCAACTCCGGTACCGAGGCAACCATGAGTGCGGTGCGTCTAGCGCGTGGGTTTACGCAGCGCGCGAAGATCATCAAGTTTGACGGCTGCTACCACGGCCACGTGGACTCCCTGCTGGCATCCGCGGGTTCAGGCGTGGCTACTTTTGCGCTGCCGGACTCCCCGGGGGTGACGGGTGCGCAGGCGGGCGACACGATCGTCGTGAAGTACAACGATCTTGACGCGGTCCGCCAAGCCTTCGCGGAGCACCCAGGCGAAATCGCGGCCATCATCACGGAGGCCGCCGCCGGCAACATGGGCACCGTCGCACCGCAGGAGGGCTTCAACGCGGCGCTGAAGCAGATCGCGCACGACAACGGCGCGCTGCTGATCATCGACGAAGTGATGACCGGCTTCCGCACCTCCTACTCCGGCTGGTACGGCGTGGATCACGTGGCTGGCGACCTGACCACCTTCGGCAAGGTCATCTCCGGCGGACTTCCCGCGGCAGCCTTCGGCGGGCGCGCGGACATCATGGCGCATCTCGCGCCGAACGGCCCCGTCTACCAGGCAGGCACGCTGTCCGGAAACCCGGTGGCGATGGCTTCCGGTCTGGCGTCGCTGAAGCTGGCCAGCGAAGACATCTACCCAACCCTGCACGCTAACGCCGACCAGCTGGAGAAACTCATCAGCGAAGCGCTCACTCGCGAAGGCGTGGCGCACCACATCCAGCGCGCCTCCACGATGCTGTCCATCCGCTTCGCCGAAGGGGAGGGCCACAACTTCGAGGACATGAAGGCTGCTGAGACCTTCCGTTTCGCGCCGTTCTTCCACGCCCTGCTGGACCACGGCGTCTACGGCCCACCCAGCGCGTTTGAGACCTGGTTCGTCTCCACGGCACTTAACGACGATGATTTCGCCGCCATCGAAGCCGCCCTCAAACCGGCAGCTGCCGCTGCAGCCAGCGCGACCGCAGAGTAAAGGACTGACTCAAGCATGACCACCACCATCGTCCACCTGGTCCGCCACGGCGAGGTCTACAACCCCGGCAAGATCCTTTACGGGCGCATCCCGGGTTACCACCTGTCCTCGCGCGGGCACTCCATGGCGGCTGCCACCGCGGATTCCTTCCGCGGCCACGACGTCACCTACCTGGCCGCCAGCCCCTTGGAGCGCGCCCAGGAAACCGCCGCGCCGATCTCCAAGGTCACCGGGCTTGAAGTGCGAACCGACGAGGCACTGATCGAATCCGGCAACCGGTTTGAAGGCCTGCGCACCAAAGGCTGGCGTTCGCAGCTGTGGAACCCAATCCGCTGGCGGCTCATGACCGACCCGTCCGTGCCCAGCTGGGGCGAGCCTTATGAGGAGATCCTGGCGCGCATGATGGACGCGGTCGAACGCGCCCGGCTCGCGGCCGAGGGGCACGAGGCGATTCTGGTGAGCCACCAGCTGCCGATCGTGATGGTGCAGCGCGCCGTCGCCGATAAGCCGCTGCCACATAACCCGCTGGACCGCCAATGCGATTTGACGAGCGTGACCTCTTTGCTGTTTCGTGATGGCATACTTACTGAATCCTTCTATTCCACCCCAGCACGAGAGATCTAAATGCGCACACGTTGTGGCCTGGTAGCGGTCCTCACCGCTGCGAGTCTAGCCCTGACCGCCTGCGGCCAGGACACCGGCAACACCCAAACCTTCGCCTTCCATTCGCCCGGCGGCGAGGTGGAGATTTTCTACCCCGAAGAAGAACGCAAACCGATTCAGGATTTCTCCGGCGAATCGCTTAACGACGAGGGCGAGACCATCAGCCTCTCCGATTTCGAAGGCCAAGTTGTGGTCCTCAACGCGTGGGGGCAGTGGTGCGCGCCGTGCCGCGCCGAGGTCGACGACCTGCAAGAGGCGCACGAGGCGCTTGGCGACGACGGCACCGTGCTGGGCATTAATGTGCGCGACTATAACGCCCAGATCGCCCGCGATTTTGTGGAAGACAACGGAGTTACTTACCCCTCTATTTATGATCCGCCGTTCAAGACGGCCGCGGCACTGGGCGGCGTGCCCACCTCGGTCATCCCGACCACGATCGTGCTGGACCAAGAACACCGCCCAGCCGCCGTTTTCCTCCGCGAGGTCAACGCGCAGGACATTTTGGATGTTACCGATGAGCTGATCGCTAATGGGTGAGGTCTTCGCTGACGCCGCCGCCACCGGACCTCTGCTGATCGGCCTGCTGGCCGCGGCTTTGGCCGGGCTGGTGTCCTTCGCCTCGCCGTGCGTGGTGCCCTTGGTGCCGGGTTACATGTCCTACCTCACCGGCATTGTTGGTGGGGAAATGACCATGGACAAGGAGTACGGCCCGCGAGTGGGCAATCGTCGGAAAGGCGCCGTCGTCGGTGCGGCCCTGCTGTTCGTCCTGGGCTTTTCCGTGGTGTTCATCCTTATGTCGGTCTCCGTGTTCGGGGCCGTGAGTGTTATCCAGCTCAACCGGGACCTGCTCATGCGCATCGGTGGGGTAGTGACCATCATTATGGGCTTGGTTTTCATGGGCATGGTGCCCGCCCTGCAGCGCGACACCCGCATGCAGCCCAAGAAGCTGGCCACCTGGGTCGGCGCGCCCCTGCTCGGCGGGGTGTTCGCCCTGGGCTGGACGCCGTGCCTTGGCCCCACCCTGGCCGCCATCATCTCCGTGGCAGTGGGCACCGACGGCATGACCGCCGCCCGCGGCACCCTGCTCATCCTGGGCTACTGCCTGGGACTGGGGATACCCTTCATCCTGATCGCCCTGGGCTCGGCGCGCGCCATGAAGACTTTCGATTTTCTGCGCAAGCATTCACGCACCCTGCAGATCATCGGCGGAATTTCGATGATTATCGTGGGGATAGCACTCTTGACCGGCGCCTGGAACTATTTCATCAGCTGGTCGCAATCGCTGGTCGCCGACTTCGGCACCACGGTCATTTAACCACCGAAGAAAGGACTCGGACGTGCAACAGGTGTGGACGTGGCTGAAGAAGGCGTGGCACTGGCTGACCAGTATGCGCACCGCCCTGGTCCTGCTCTTCCTCCTGGCGCTCGTCTCCATCCCCGGCGCCCTACTGCCGCAGCGCACGGTCAGCGAATTCCAGGTCGACGAGTGGATCGAATCCAACCCGCGCCTCGGCGCCGTCTACGACAGGCTGCAGCTTTTCGACGTCTTCAGCTCCACCTGGTTCATCGCGATCGTCACCCTACTGATGGTCTCCCTAGTCGGCTGCATCATTCCGCGCTCCTGGGACCACTACAAGGCCTACAAAACACCACCCACCAGGGCACCGAAATTTCTCCACCGCATGCCCATGCACGCAGAGGCGATCGTCGATAAGCCTCTTGATCAAGCCAAGGCCGACGCAACCCGGGCGCTGAAGCGCTGGCACGTCGCCGAATATAGTGCCGACGAGGACCGCGCCGGTGCCAACTCCCTGTCCGCCGAACGCGGCTACGGGCGTGAGCTGGCGAACCTGATCTTCCACATCGGGATCGTCGCCGTGCTGGTCACCGTGTTCATCGGGCGAATGATCTACTACGAAGGCCAAGTGATCGTGGTCACGGATTCCGAGTCCGAATACGCCGTGCCCGTGGAACAATCGCAGGAATTCTGCAACACCTCGCCCGCCAACTTCGACTCCTTCCGCGCCGGCGCGCTTTTCGACGGCACCGGGCTTACCCCCTTCTGCTTCGTCTCCCACAACTTCGCCGCCGACTACCTACCGAACGGGCAGGCGCAAGAGTTCACCTCCGATATCAGCTATGCGCTTGGCGACGAGATCACCACCGACCCTGAGACCTGGTCGGATTACACGCTGCGCGTCAACCACCCGCTGCGCCTTGGCGGCGACCGCATCTACCTGCAGGGCCACGGGTTCGCCCCGCAGATCACGGTGACGTGGCCGAATGGGGAATCGCGCACCCAAATGATCCAGTTCCGCCCGGATGACCCGACCTTCTTCCTGTCCTCCGGCGTAATGCGTTTCGATCCGCCGGCCGGCATGTACCCCGACCTGTTCGAGCGCCGCCAGAACCAGATCGCCATCGAAGGCCTGTTTGCCCCCACCGCCCGGTGGGGAGGCGTGGACGGCAACGAGCTCAGCTCTTCCTTCCCGTCGATGCAGGACCCGGCGATGGCCATCGACATCTACCGCGGCGACGCCGGCCTGGACTCCGGACGCCCGCAGAACATCTTCGTCCTCGACCAGACACTTGTCGCGAACGGGCAGCTGCAGAAGGTCGACCGCGTCAACCTGGCCCCCGGCGAGGAAGCCACCATCGACGGCGGGATCACCGTGCGTTTCGACGGTGCCGCCGAATACGCCAACTACCAAGTCAGCCATGACCCCTCCCAGGGATGGGTGCTGGCTTCGGCCATCGTGATGCTGGCCGGTCTGATCGGCTCGTTGATGATCAAGCGCCGCCGCGTGTGGGTGCGCTTCACGCCTAGCGACGATGGCTCGTCGACACGCATCGAAATGGGCGGTCTGGCGCGCACCGACCGTGCAGGATGGACCAGCGAATTCGACGAGCTGACCAACGCGATCGCTGGGCGGGTCGACCCGGATACTGATGACTCTGACGTGATGGGGTACGACGACTAAGCAGTCTTGGCCGAACCCCATCGGCGGGGTAGGCTGAGGATTTATGAACGTCAATACCGACTTGGCAGAACTGTCCGATCTGTCATTTTTCACCGCCTGCATCATCTACCTTGCCGCGTTGATCGTCTCCTTGGTCTACTACGGCCGCATGCAAGGCGTCATCGACATGCGCCGCGTCCGCGACGCACAACAGGTAGAGCAGAAGCAGCTGGTCAACGTCGGCGGCGGGGGCTCGTCGACAAGCGATTTCGAAAGCTCCCATGGGCTTATCGACGAGCCCTTCGACCAAGACGAGTACGACAAGAGGGTTAAAGGCGCGCGCAAACTGGCGGGCATGACCCAGGGGCTGGTGTGGTTCGGTATCGCGCTGCACCTGGTCAGCGTGGTCACCCGTGGTATCGCGGCGGAGCGTTTCCCGCTGGGCAACATGTACGAGTACATCGCGGCCGCCACTTTGGGCACGATGGTTGTGGCGGCGATCGTCGCGCAGCGCAAGAACTGGCACACCATGTGGCCGTGGGTGCTCAGCCCCATGGTCATCCTGATGTTCATCAACTCCACCGTGCTGTGGGTTCCGGCGTCGCCGCTGCTGCCGGCGCTGCAGTCTAACTGGCTGCCGATTCACGTGTCGTCGGTGGCCGGTGGCGCGTCGATCGGCATGGTCTCCGGCGTTTTCGCCCTGCTCTACCTGCTGCGGATCTGGCAGCCCAAGGGCAAGGAACACGGCTTCTTCGGCGCCGTGGCGAAGCCGCTGCCGAGCGCAAAGACACTGGACTCGCTGACGTACAAGACCGCGATCATCACCCTGCCGGTGTTTGGTATTGGCATCCTGCTGGGCGCGGTGTGGGCCGAGGCATCCTGGGGCCGCCCGTGGGGCTGGGACCCGAAGGAGACCGTCTCCCTGATTACCTGGATCCTGTACGCTGCCTACCTGCACGCGCGCGCCACCGCCGGCTGGAAGAACTACAAGGCCGCCTGGATCAACGTGCTGGCGTTGGCCACCAACCTCTTCAACCTGTTCTTCATCAACATGGTGGTGTCCGGGCTGCACTCCTATGCGGGGTTAAACTAAAAGTTTTGACGCGGAAAGCGGGCGAGAATGGGCTATCTCGCCCGCTTTGCCGTTCTTTAGGTGACCTACGTTTGGGGGTAAATTGGTGTGGGGTAGCGGTAGCTTCTACCTTTTCGGTGAGAATAAAAATGATTTTCAGCAGGAATTCGATAGGAGGCACCTGTTGGAAATGGGTGATAATTAAGTCATATCGCCCAGTAGGTCTATTTAGCCAAACATAAAACCCTGAACTGCTGCTTTTCTCCCCAGCTTTGCGATTTTCTTCATACTGCGAACCTGTAAACTTATGACCTAGGGAATCTAAGATAGTCACAATTCCCGCACGAATCCCGCACGTTCGACTTTGAAGGAGTTCGCTATGGCTGGTCCACGAAATAAGGCCGGCAAACCAGCCAGCGAAGACCCCATCCTAATTGAGCTGGGGCAATCGCTGGCAGCCCGGCGTCGCGCCGAAGGCCGCCTGCAGCAAGAAGTCGCAGAAGCCGCAGGAGTATCGCGCTCGACGCTGCACACCATCGAACATGGTGGCGCTGGGGTCCGCTTCGAAAAGGTCGTCGCCGTCGCGCGCGCCCTCGGCCTCGAGGTCCGCTTCGCAGAAGTGGAAAAGGACTAACGACGAATAACCTTTAACCTTCCGCCTTGCCGTCTTCCGGACGGTCTTGGCGGAATTTTTTCTGCCGCTCCTCTTCCTCGCGAGCTCGGCGCTCCTGTTCCTCTTTGGCGCGGCGTTGTTTGAAGCGTTCCTTTTCAATGCTCCACAGGAAGTCCTCGTCGTCGTCCGGCCCCTTGATGGCTGGCGGTTGCTCACGGGCGCGCTGGGCGTCGATACGCGCTTGACTGCCCGGGCCGAAAGCCCGCCAGACCAGCCAGACCGCCAGCAGAAGCAAAATAATGAGGATTAAGCGTCCCATGCCCACCAGCATACTTGGTTAGGGTTTACCACTTTCGACTGACTAGGCTGGGGTGCGTGTCTACTTCCGTAAACGAGTCCGATGTCAAAGCCACCCGCTCCCGCGCCAACCGCGCAGTCGCGGTCTACGGCCTGTTGCGCGTCTTGTTGTTCGTCGTGCTCACCGCGATCATCCAGGTCGTGGCGCTGCTTATCGACGCCCCCGTCCCCCTCGTCATGTCCGCCCTCCTGGCGCTGATCGTGGCCTTCCCGCTATCGATGTTGGTGTTCCGCCGCCAACGTCTCGAAGCCACTGAGGCCGTGGCGGCCTGGTCGGCGCAGCGCCGCGAGAAGAAGGAATGGGTCGCCCGCGAGCTTTCGGAACGCTAAAAACTAGTTACCGAATAGAAGGGCGATCAGGATCATCGCGGGCATCGCCAGGAACGTGGTGAGAAAGACGGTATCGCGCGCCACGATCTCCCCGCGCTGGTATGTGGCCGCATAGTTGTACACGTTCTGGGCCGTCGGCAGCGCTGCGAGGATCACGCCGGCGTAGAGAAGGTCCGTCGGCAAGCCCATCGCCCACCCCGTGGCAAAAGCGATGATCGGCATGATGATCAGTTTCAGCGTCGTCGCGGTGATCACCGCGGGGCGGTCGGGTTTGTGGTCCAGCACCGTGCCGCCGTGCAGGGAAGCGCCGAAACTCATCAGGATCATCGGAATGGACGCGCCTCCGAGCAGCTCAATCGGCGCCATGACCGGCTGCGGCACCGTGATCCCCAGCCACGCCACGATCACGCCGAGCAGCGGCGCGATCACCACCGGCGACGTCACCCCGGAGCGTATAGCGTCCACGATTTTTCCAGAGCGCGAGCGTGACGACGATTCGTCGACCGTCAACCCTGCGATCACAAAGGGTGTGAACACCACCATCTGCAGCACCAACACCGGGATGACCCAGGTGGCGTCGCCGATGACGTAGATGGAGATCGGCAACCCAATATTCACGGAGTTGAAGTAGCTGGCCGAGGCCGCGCCAGCGGTGGTCGTCGGAACGTCCTGCCGAAAGAAGGCCGCCGACAGTGCCCAGTAGATCGCGGCGGTGGCCACCGTGGAGATCAGCACCACCAGCACCACCGGCGAGAAGAAGGTGGACACGTCCGAGCCCGCCACCGAAGAAAACAGCAGCGCCGGCGTGGCCGCGTAGAAGGCGACCTTGTTGAACATCAGGCGCTGCTTGCCCGGCCCGATCACGCCTTTGCGCGCGAGGAAGTAGCCGGTAGCGATCACCGCGAAAATTATTGCGAAGCCCGTAATCACATCCAGCATGTGTCGCTTCCTCTCTGTGTCGACTCTTCCAAGCAGTATCCCAGCATCCCGCCGCGGTAGGCAACGCCACTAGCACATAACGCAACAACGCCGCGAAAGTTATCCACAATCCGCGGTTTCATCCACTCTAGTGTGCAAAGCGCGCGAGTTATCCACAGATTTCCATTCCGCCCCCGCGCACGTGCTCGCGCTGTCTTATCGTCGAAGCCATGGACGCATTCGAAGCTTTTGCAGCGCAGTGGCGCGGCGGCATGGCTGTCATTGAGGCAGCTCACGGCCGCAGCGTCATCGACCTGTGCCGCAGTGGCATCGACCGGACCTTGGCCAAGCAGATCGAGAAGCTGGGCAAAGTCTATTGTGGCCCCACCCAGTCCACGCGGAAGCAGGCGAACGCCCGCACGGCCGGCCGCGACAACCAGCACACTATTAATACGTTGCTGGAGATTGAACGCCTCGTCGGCAAGCTTGACGACGATAAGCACGCCTGGCCGATGCGCCTGGCCCTGGTCCGGGAGCCTGCCGACATCCGTGGCCTGCATGCGCGTGCCGACGAGCTCCTCGCCGGCTATAACGCGCCCACCAAGCCGAACCCGGAGATGAAGCTGGGGCACAAGGCGGTGCCTGATTCGACGCTCACCGACGTGTCCGTGCGCGGGCCTGCCCACCTGGCGAAGGCGGCGTTGGATCGGGCGCATGCGCTTGCCGACGAAACCGGCGTGGATCCTGCCGAGGCGTTTTTGCAGCTGGCCGCCTCTGATTCTGCGGGCGGGGGACCGGTGCTGGATCCGGCGATCATCATCCCGCTCAATGAGGAGGTTGCCGGCTGGGAAGAGATGGGGCTGGATGAGGTCCGCCTGTCGATGACGAACGGCACCACCATGACGGGCGCCGATTTCGTCCGTGCCCACCTTTCGGCCCAGGGCTACGCGCTGCTGGTGGACCCGATCAGCGGGGAAGATCTAGAACTGTACCGGCTTTCCGACGAGGCCCGCTTCGCCACCGTCAAACAAAGGCTGCGCCAGCGACTGAAAACACCGGTGTGCGCGTGGCCCGGCTGCGGACGGCCCGCCGACGAATCCCAGATGCACCACATCACGGCCTTTAAACACGGCGGGAAGTCGGAGATGAAGAACTTCACTTGCCTGTGCGAGTTCCACAACGGGCGTAACGACGATGACCGTGACCGGCCGCGTTATGGGCACATCGACAAGATTGATGGCCTGGATTATTGGATGCCGGCGTTCGGCGGTAAGCCGGTGTTGAACAATCATCCCGCGGCGAAGGGCGGGGCGATCAGGTTGGTGCGCGGCGGTTAGCCGAGCGCGCCGAAGAACAGGGCCACCGTGGTTGCGATGGCCCACACAAGCATGGCCTTACCGTTGATGCCGAGCACTGGGATGAGGTCTTTTCCGCGCGCGCCTCTCAATACGGTAATGGCCCCGTGCAGGGCGAGGGGGAGCGCGATGAGCCCGATCAGTGTCGGTAGGTAGGCCGCGGCGATGAACAGCGTCATCACAAAGGGCACGAGCGACAGGATGGCGAAGAGGCGACGGGCGTTGGTGTCGCCAAGCCGCACCGCCAAGGTCATTTTGCCGGTGGCGGAGTCGGAGGGGATGTCGCGGATATTATTGGCCATGTTCACGCTCGCGGAGATCGACCCGGTGCCCACCGCCGCGGCCACTCCGACCCAGCTGATCGCCCCGGCCTGCGTGTACTCGGTACCCAGCACCGCGACGAGTCCGAAGAAGACGAACACGGCGACCTCACCAAGGCCCCGGTAGCCGTAGGGGTTTTTACCGCCGGTGTAAAACCACGCCCCTGCGATGCACACCGCCCCGACGAGGATGAACCACCACGCCGACCACAACGACAAGAGAATGCCCGCCACCGCGGCCACACCAAAACTTAAGAAGGCGGCGCGTTTCACAGCCTGCGGGTCGGCAAGCCCGGAGCCGGTCAGGCGAGTTGGTCCGGTGCGGTCGTCGTCGGTGCCGCGGATGCCATCGGAGTAGTCGTTCGAAAAGTTCACGCCGATGATCAGCGCCCACGCCACCACCAACGCCAGGAGGGCCCGCCCAAAGTGCGCCCCGCCGGCAAAGGCGGCAGCGCCCGTGCCGACGATCACCGGTGCCCACGCATTCGCCCACGTGTGGGGGCGCGCAGCCTCCCACCAATCGCGACGCGTTGCCGAATAGGAGGCCGAACTGGAGGTAGTCATGCATTACATCCTAAACAGGCCCGCAACTTTCCGACGATCCACCTTCCCCGGCCCAATCAGCGGCATCTGATCCACATGCAGAATCTCCTTCGGCACCTGCCACCGCGGCAATTCCTCAAAGGCCTCCAGCAGATCGGTCCGCGAAGCCGTTCCCGAATATGCGGTGACGATGCGCTGCCCCAACCGGTCATCCGGCACACCAACCACGCACGCGGCGTCCACGCCCTCGAGGGCCAGCATGTGCTTTTCGACGACCTCTGGGTGCAGTTTCAAACCGCCGGAGTCGATGATGGTGTCCAGCCGCCCCGTAACCAGCAGTTGATCGTCGACAAGCGAACCGGCGTCCGACGTGGCAAACCAGCCCTTGCGGGCAAACGCCTCGTGTTCGGGGAGGTTGCGGTAGCCGTGGGCGATCATGGGGCCGCCGAGGTGGATCCGATTGTTGTCGTCTTCCGCCAGCCTGACCTGCGCGCCTGCGATGGGGCGGCCGTTGTACACGCAGCCGCCGGAGGTTTCGCTGGAGCCATACGTGGTGACCACGCGGATGCGCAGGTCCTCGGCCGCGCGCAGTAGCTTCGGGCTGGTGGCGGCGCCGCCGACGAGGACCCCGTGGAAAAGTCGTAGCGCCTCGATGCCTTCGAGGGTGCGCATCGCCTTATCTAGCTGCATGGGTGTGAGCGAGGTGTAGCAGCGATCGCCGGTCTCGTGGAGTTCGCGGGAAAGGGCAGCAAATTCGGTGATGTCGAAGCCGCCGGTGAGGTCGCAGGCGGCGGGCTCGACCCCGGCGATGAGGCTGCGGATCAGCACCTGCAGGCCGGCGATGTGGTGGGCGGGCATCGCAAGGAGCCATTGCCCGGGCCCGCCGAGGAACTGGTGCGTGGCATCCGCGCTGGAGACCAGGTTGGCGGCGGTGAGCTGCGCGCCCTTCGGCGTGCCCGTCGACCCGGACGTGGACACCACCAGGGCGATCGCCGCGTCGATATCGTGGCCAGCGCGCTGCGAAGCCTTCAACACCTGCGTGCGCGCCGGGTCCTCCGCGGGGACGGGCAGCAGGCTGCGTTCCCCGGCGATGGCCTGCTCTAGATCGGGGAGCACGGCGGTCGGGTCCGCAAGGCTGACGGGCAGGGTTTCCAGAACATGCGACGATCGATTCACACCCGATAACCTTAGCCGGGCTGATTTACTGGCCCAGTTTGTCCACGCTATCGGGCAGCTGAGTGAACGTCGGCACGCGCTCTTGCTGCGCATCCACAGCAACCAGGGTGCGCTGGATCAGCACCGAGGGATCGTCGAAACGCGTACCCGTCCCGTCCAGCTTGTACCAGGTGAACAAGGTGGTGGAGACCATGTCGCGCTCATCGTCGTTGAAGCGCGTGATCAGGCGCGCCTCGGCATGGGTGTCGCTTGCGTGATCGATTGCGCTTAACGACGACACCTGCCCCGCATCCACCGGCACCGGTTCTTTGAGCCCGGTGAAGATCGTTTCGAAAGGCACCCGTCCGTCGAGCACCCATGTATAGGTGGCGACGTTCTGGTAGAAGCCGTGGGTGGGTTCGTCGGCACGCAATAGCATCACGCCGGACTGCTCGGGTGGCACGCCCTGGGTGAGTTCGGTGACGTCGCTCCACCCGTCGGGAAGCTCCCAGAACATGTCCGCGCTGCCGAAGCCGTAGGGGGAAATGCCGGTCACGGCGATGGCGTGGTTGTTGAGTCTGTCGGCGAGGAAATCGGTCATGGGCACCAAGCGTAGCGGGTGGGTTGGGGGAGGGGTGGCCACCTGGCCACTTTTCACGCCGGGGCCTACGTCTGACCCGAAGAAGCCTTTAGCCTAAAGGGCGAGTGTGAAGTGGTACGGAAGGTAGGGTTGTTGACATGGCTTTCGCGGATTTTAAGACGAAGAACTTAGTTCTGCTGCTCGTTGTGTTGGTTGTTGCCTACGTCGCCGGCATTGCGTTCCAGCACGAGTCATTATCCATCGTGGCTTCTATCATGCTGTCAGGATGTTTGGCCATCTTTGGGTCGGTCTATTTGGCGCGAGGGTTTCGCAAAAAGGGGATTGGCAACGTCAATATCCTGGTCGTGATTAACTTCGTGTTAACTACGTTTTTGGTGTACTTCCTGCTAAGAGTTGTGGCCGACTTAGTGGTTCAGGCGTTGTGATCCCAGTGACTTTGTGCAGTGGGCGCGGTGAGTTTCTTCTTTCACTTGCCATCGTCGCTCTTTGCTGGTGGATCTGGCCAGGCCAATTTGCTTTTGTTTGGGCTGGAGGCCTTGTCATTGCATGGGCGATGATTATTACACCAGGCTATCCCCCTCTGGGGAATGTCTTCCTCCTGGCAGTGGTTGTGGCATTATTTTCTGAAGGCTCACCACTTGCCTTGATTACGATGTCGCTGGGGTTCATCCTCGTCGAAGTATTCGTGGCAAACCGGGAGTGGAAAGCTGCGGGTGCGGCGGCTACTATGCTCGCCGTATTTTTTCTTTTAGGGGAGTTTTCTTGCGGCGTGGTAGGCAGCACCGAGATTGCAGTGGGTGCCGTCGCGGCAGGTTGCGGGGTTGCTTCTCTGGTGGGGGTGCTGCAAGCACGTTGTTTGCAGCTGTCGGTGCGGATGGCTGCGACAACCACTGCAGCAGAAACGAGTGTGCGCCTCAAAATCGCGCGTGAATTGCATATGGGGGTCGGTGATAGTTTGACCCGCTTGGTGGTGGCTGCAGAAGATGCCCACCCTGACGTTGCTCGGGAAGCACGGCGAGCTGCCTTGCGATTGCGAGAAACGTTGCGGGACCTGAAAACTCCGACACCGATGCACTCAACCACCGATCTCGTTGTTGAGGTTCGGGAGGGCGTTGCAAGCCTGAGAAAAGCAGAGCTGCACGTCTCTACGCAGGGAATCAACGGGCGGTGCGACGTCAATCCCCTTGTTGCGGTGGTAGCTCGTGAACTTCTTACCAACGCTGTGAAGTATGCGGAATCAGAAGCTCAGATCACCTTAGAGACGACGAGTGCGGGCGGCGTGCTTCTAGTCTGTAATGATGTCAAAACGCCGAGGCCGGCAGAACTACAAGGGGGTTAGCGTTGGAAGCAGGCGCACGTCTTTACTTTCGAGAAGCTAATGGGATGGCGGTGGCGGCATTGGAATTCCCATGGCACGACAGTAAGGCTCGAGATGGTGCATTTTTTGGTGCTTGACGACGATGAAGCCGTCGCCCGTTGGGTTATGGAGCTTGCTTCCCGACGTCTAGGGGTGGAGGCCTGCTTTCACACCTCGGGCAGCGAAGCACTGAGAGCGATCGAAACGCAGCCAGTCAGAGCGATCATGTGCGACGTGCGGATGCCCGAAATGTCAGGGATTGAGTTCACGCGCACGGTGGCAGCAAGCGATGATCCTCCGACCATCGTCGGAATGACATCGTTTGATGAAGATTTCAACCTGATTGAAATGCTCAGGGCTGGCGCATCGGGGATGGTCCTGAAGACAGGGCCGCAGGAGCATATCGTGGCAGAGGGTTCATTTCGCCAGAATTGGCGCCACGACTGGGAAAATTCCTCATTCCAGCCATTGAGCCACAGTGCCGACGCGTACTTTCTGAACGGGAACAGGAAATACTGGGCCTGGTTATTGCTGGCGAATCGAATACACGCATCGCGCGCAAGCTACACATCTCGGTGTCCACCGTGAAGAAGCATCTGGTGGAACTATTTCGGGTGTTCGAGGTAGAAAGCAGAGTGCAGTTAGTCGTCGCAGCACAACGCTGATCTCCAACCGGAATCGGTTGGAGATCAGCGTCCACAGCGAAACGCTCCGATTCTTATGAAGCCGGCTAGTAGTAGAAGGGGAACTCCTCCCAGTTGGGATCGCGCTTTTCCAAAAACGCCTCCTTGCCCTCGACGGCTTCGTCGGTCATGTACGCCAGGCGGGTGGCCTCACCGGCGAAGACTTGCTGGCCCATCAGGCCATCGTCGACAAGGTTGAAAGCGAACTTGAGCATGCGCTGCGCGGTGGGGGATTTGCCGTTGATCTCACGCGCCACCTGGATCGCTTCGGCCTCGAGCTCGCCGTGGTCGGCCACGATATTGACGGCACCCATGCGGTACATATCGTCGGCCGTGTAGGTCCGGCCCAGGAAGAAGATCTCGCGAGCAAATTTCTGGCCGACCATCTTCGCCAGGTAGGCGCTGCCGTAGCCCGCGTCGAAGGAGCCGACGTCGGCGTCGGTCTGCTTGAAGCGGGCTTCCTGGCGGGAGGCAATGGTCATATCGCACACCACGTGCAGGGAGTGGCCGCCGCCAGCCGCCCAGCCGTTGACCACGGCGATGACCACTTTGGGCATGGTGCGGATCAGACGCTGCACCTCAAGGATGTGCAGGCGGCCGCCCTCGGCCTTGGCGCGGGCCTCGTCCACCGCAGAATCGTCGTCGGCGGTGGCGTACTGGTAGCCAGAGCGGCCGCGGATGCGCTGGTCGCCGCCGGAGCAGAAACCCCAGCCGCCGTCTTTTTCGGAGGGCCCGTTGCCCGTCAGCAGCACAACGCCCACGGAGGGGTCGCGCCGGGCGTGGTCGAGGGCCCGGTACAGTTCGTCGACGGTGTGGGGGCGAAACGCGTTGCGTACTTCGGGGCGGTCGAAGGCAATGCGGACGATGCCGTCGGCGCGCGAGGAGCCCACGTGGCGGTGGTACGTAATGTCCGTTAGTTCGGCGAAGCTGTCGACCACCTTCCACTGCGAAGGGTCAAAGGGTTGCTCGGTGGAGTAGCTCATAGGGCCTAAGCTTATCTGCATGGTTGACGTTGATGAGATTTTGGAGCGCGCCCACGTTGTATCACTGCCGATGGCGGTGCGGTTCCGCGGGGTTGATCGTCGTGAAGCACTGCTCATCGACGGCCCCGCCGGCTGGGGCGAATTTTCCCCCTTCCTGGAGTACGGGCCGGCCGAGGCCAGCGCCTGGCTCGCGGCGGGCGTGGAGGTCGCGTTCGAGGGTTTGCCGGAGGCGCGCGGATCGGTCGAGGTCAACGGCACGATCCCAGCAGTCGACGCGGCGCGCGTCCCCGAGGTCATGGCGCGCTACCCGGGCGTGCGCACGTTTAAGGTGAAGGTGGCGGAGGCCGGGCAGACGCTTAACGACGACATCGCGCGCGTCTCCGCTGTACGCAAGACCATGCCGGATGCCGTGATCCGGGTGGACGCGAATCGGGGCTGGACCGTGGACCAGGCAGTAGAGGCCGCCGCCACGCTGGGAGAGCTCGAATATATGGAGCAGCCGTGCGCCACCGTGGAGGAGCTGGCGCGATTGCGCGGACTCGTCGATACGCCGATCGCCGCCGACGAGTCAATCCGCAAAGCCGAGGACCCCTACCGCGTCGCCGAATATGAGGCCGCCGACGTGGCCGTGGTGAAGGTGGCGCCGCTGGGTGGGGTGCGCCGGCTGGTGGAGATTTCGCGCCGGCTGGATCTGGCGTTGACGGTGGCCAGTGCTTTGGACACGGCGGTGGGGATCCACGCTGGTCTGGTGGCGGCGCAGCTGACGGGCTCGCGGGCGGCGGGCCTGGCGACGCAGCGCCTCTTCGCCGAGGACGTGGTGGATCCGGGGGAGCTTGTCGACGGGCGCCTGACCATCTCGCCTGTCCAGCCCGATCCGGCGCGGCTGCATGAACTGCGGGCGGCGCCTGATCGCAAAGATTGGTGGTTCCAGCGGGTGCGCGAGGCCCACGCGTGCTTGATTGCGCGGTAAAGTGGCGCCCATGGATGACCAGACACGCCAGTTCGGACGACCTGAAGACGATCGACCGCACCAGCAGTTCCCGCAGCGCTACTCTGAGCCGAGTTACGGGCAGGGCTATGAGCCTTACGACGAGCCCTACCGCCCTGACCAGCGCAGCTATCAGCCGGAGCCGGAGAAGAAGTCCGACACCGGCATGATCGTGTTGGGCATCGTGGCGGTCTTGGCGGTGCTGGCGACCATCGTGTTGTTCTTTATGTGGCGGGGCGCGGCGCAGGAAGCGAACCAGCCGCCACCACCACCGGTCACCGTCACCCAGACGGAGACTACGACGGAGGACGCGCCGCTGATCCCGCGTGACATTCTGCCACGCGATGACCAGGGTAATCCGCAGCTGCCAAGCGAGATCCCCACGACGATCCCGCCTGAGGTGTCCGAGGGCGCCCAGGACGCGCAGGAGTGGTTGGACGGTCTGCTCACCGACTTGGAGAACGCGCTGCAGTAATCCGCACGCGTACGGTGGGACGCATGCATGATGCGACGAATGGTTTCATTGAGGTCCGCGACGCCCACCTGCACAACCTGAAGCACGTTGATGTGCGCATTCCCCGTGGGCAGCTGGTGGCTGTCACGGGGATTTCTGGTTCGGGGAAGTCGTCGTTGGCGTTTGGCACGATTCATGGTGAGGCGCAGCGGCGCTATTTTGAGTCGGTGGCGCCTTTCGCCCGCCGCCTGATCGCAGGTGCGACGGATCCGCAGGTGGAGGCGGTGAAGGGGTTGCCGCCGTCGGTGGCGTTGGAGCAGAACAGGGCGCAGCCGAATGCGCGCTCGTCGGTGGGGACGGTCTCGTCGATGTCGAATCTGGTGCGCCTGCTGTTTTCCCGCGCCGGCGATTACCCGAAAGCCCAGGAACATCTGGACGCGGAGTGCTTTTCCCCGAATACTACGAGTGGCATGTGCCCGACGTGCCAGGGCACGGGTGTGGTGCATGAGCCGACGGAGGCGTCGATGGTGCCGGACCCGAGCAAATCGATCGACGAGGGCGCGATTGAGGCGTGGCCCGGCGCGTGGGCGGGGAAGAATTTTCACGATATTTTGGCCACGTTGGGCGTCGATATGCACAGCCCATGGCGCGATCTTCCGCAGGACACGCGCGAGTGGATTTTGTATACGGAGGAGCGTCCGATCGTGACGGTGCATCCGGTGCGGTCCGCTGAGCAGGTGGAGAAGACGTATCAGGGGCAGTGGCGCAGTGTGGCTAGCTACCTGAATCACACGTTGTCCACGACGGAGTCGGATACTTTGCGCGCCCGCACGTTGCGTTTCATGGAGACACATCAGTGCCCGACGTGCGATGGCCGCCGCCTGAATCAGGCCGCGCTGACGGTCACGTTTCGCGGGGTGCCGATCGACGAGTTCAACGCGCTGGAGCTTTCGCGTATCGACGATCTGCTCGGCGAGCCGCGCACTGAGGCGGAACGCCTGCTGATCGGCCAGCTGCGCCCAATCCTCACGTCTGCCGTGGAGCTGGGGTTGGGCCACCTCACGTTGGATCGAGCCTCAAGCACCCTATCTGCGGGCGAGCTGCAGCGTCTGCGCCTAGCCAGCCAGCTGCGCACCGGTTTATTCGGCGTGACGTATGTGTTGGATGAGCCTTCGGCCGGCCTGCACGTTCGCGAGCGCCAGGCGGTGATCGGGATTGTGCGCCGCCTCCTGGACTCCGGCAATTCGGTGCTGCTGGTGGAGCATGACATGGATTTGGTCCGCCAGTGCGATTGGATCGTCGACGTGGGCCCCGGAGCCGGCGAGGGCGGCGGTGAGATTTTGTATTCGGGCCCGCTGGACGGGTTTGTCGTCGATACGCCTACCCGGCGCGCGCTGGATGCCACGTTGTCGCTTAACGACGAGGCCCCCGCCCCGGAGCACGTGCTGGAGCTGGAGGGGATCACGGTGCGCACTTTGAGGGGCGTGGATGTGGAGATCCCGCTGGGCCAGTTCACGGCGGTGGCGGGGTTGTCGGGCACGGGTAAGTCGACGCTGGTCAGTGGGGTGTTGCCGGCGCTTTTGGGCGAGGAGTCTGAGCTGGAGTTCGAGGGCTCTGTGCGCGGTGCGGAGCATGTCGATCGCACCGTTGTGATCACGCAGAAGCCGATTGGCCGGAACGCGCGCTCCACGCTGTCGACCTATACGGGCCTGTTCGATCATGTGCGGAAGCTTTTCGCGTCGACGCCGGAGGCGAAGAAGCGCGGCTGGACGGTGAGCCGTTTCTCCTACAACGTCAAGCAGGGCCAGTGCCCGACGTGCCAGGGCGAGGGCCAGATTGAGGTGGAGCTGATTTTCCTGCCCGGCAGCTATACGCAGTGCCCGGATTGTCGTGGGAAGCGCTATAACGAGGAGACGCTGGAGGTCACGTGGAATGGCCACACCGTCGCCGACATCTTGCACCTGACCGTCGATGAGGCCCGCGAGGTCTTTGCTGAGGAGCAGAAGATCGATAGGTCGCTGCGCGCGCTCCAAGCCATTGGCCTGGGCTACCTGCGTCTAGGGCAGGGCGCCCCGGAGCTGTCCGGTGGTGAGGCCCAGCGCATCAAGCTGGCCACCGAGTTGCAGCGCACCTCCCGCGGCCACACCCTCTATATTCTGGATGAGCCCACCACGGGCCTGCACCCGGCCGATACGGAGAAGTTGATCGCGGAGCTGCGCCGGCTCGTCGAGAAGCGAAACACGGTGGTCGTCGTGGAGCACAACCTGGCGGTGCTGGCCCAGGCCGACCGCCTCATCCAGCTGGGTGAGGAGATCACGGTGGGGACCCCGGCCGAAAGTGCGGACCTTTTTGCCTCTGTAAACTAAGGCGCATGTCTGAATCGCTCGCACTGGCCACTGCAGTCGTCGGCACGATCGCCGATCATGTCACCGACGTGGTGATCTGCCCCGGATCCCGCAACTCCCCGCTGGTCTACGCGCTGCTGGCGCGCCGGGATCTGCGCGTGCATGTGCGTATCGACGAACGTTCCGCCGCCTTTACCGCGCTGGGCATTGCGCGGGTGCAGCGCCGCCATGTCGCCGTGGTGATGACCAGCGGTACCGCGGTGGCGAATTGCCTGCCGTCGGTGGTGGAGGCGCACATGTCGCACACTCCGCTGCTGATCGTGAGCGCTGATCGGCCCGCGCGCCTGCTAGGTACCGGCGCTTCGCAGACGATCTGGCAGGAGGGCATTTTCGGCCGCTATGCCGCCACCCAGTCCGTTTCTGAGCCGGCGGATGTTGAGCGTCTCGATTTTTCCGCCGACCAGGTTCACATCAACGTCGCCCTGGATACCCCGCTTGTGCCCGATCAACTTCCACAGCCAACTGGTACAGCGGGGCGCCTGGTGGGGCCGGGCAGGTTGTCGTCGATAAGCGAACGCGTGGACCACGGCGAAGTCGAGCTTGACCTGGACAAAGATACCCTGGTCATCGCCGGTGATGAGGCGTGGGAGGTGCCGGGGCTGGAGCACGTGCCGACGATCGCCGAGCCGACCGCCCCCACCCCGTTTCATCAGGTGCACCCGCTGGCCGCGCGCTTCTTCGCGCAGAGTGCGGTGGAAATTAGTCACGATGGTGGCGATTTTGCGGCGCGCACGAAGCCGGAACAGGTGGTCGTCGTGGGGCATCCGACGCTGCACCGCGACGTGATGGCGCTGCTGGCCGACCCCGAGATCGACGTGATTGGCCTGTCGCGCACCGAGACCTTCACGGGCCAGCCGGATCGGCGCGGCACCCGGGTGAAAACCACTGGCCAGCCTAGCGATACCTGGCTGAAGGTGTGCGAAGCTGCCGGTGACGTGGGCGCGCAGACCGTGCGTGATGCGCTTGCCGACGAGGCCTACGGTTTTACCGGCCTGCACGTGGCCGCCGCCGTGGCCGACACTCTGGGCGTGGGGGACTCGCTGGTGCTGGGCAGCTCGAACCCGGTGCGCGACGCTAGCTTCGTCGGCCTGCCCTTCGACGGCGTCTCCACGTACTCCGCGCGCGGTGCCGCCGGCATCGACGGCACCATCTCCCAAGCCGTCGGTGTTGCCCTGGCGACCCAGGCGCTGCACCCCGACGAGATCCGCGCCCCGCGCACCGTGGCCCTGATGGGGGACCTGACCTTCCTGCACGACATCAACGGGCTGCTCATCGGCCCCGACGAACCGCGCCCTGGCAACCTCACCATCGTCGTAGCGAACGACGACGGCGGCGGCATCTTCGAAACCCTCGAAGTCGGCGCAGATCCTGTCCGCGACGCCTTCGAACGCGGCTTCGGCACCCCGCACGAGGCCGATATCGAGGCCCTCGCCGCGGGCTATAACGTGGACTACCTGCGCGCCGACAGCCTGCGCGAACTGCTCGAACACCTGATGGCCGTTGACGAAGCCCCCGCCCCGATCACCGTGATCGAGGCCCGCACCCAACGCGATACCCGCCGCAGCCTGGCCGAAAGGCTGAATAAGTAATGATGCGCCGCCGCCTCCACCAGCTGATCCTCCTGCTCTACGCAGCGGCGATGATCGGCGCTGCAGCCATGGTGGTGGGCCCGGCGATCAACGACGCCATCATCATGAGCGACCCCGGCCGCGGCATGGCCACCGTCACCGGTGTCAGCCCGATCCGCACCGCCGTCGACTACCAGGATGAAAACGGCCGCTACCACTCGCCACCGACCGGCCTGCTCTACCCGTCCGGGCTGGGGGAGGGCCAACAGGTCTGGGTCACCTACGCGAAGAGCGACCCGGACCTCGTCAAAGTGGAGGGCCGCATGTGGACCCTTTCGCTCATTCCGGCGTTCAGCGTTGCGGTGGTCTCCACTCTTATCGCTGTGCTGGCGTGGGTCGGCGTCGATAAGCTGGGGAAGAGTTCACCTAGAGTTACCCGCAGGTCAAGAAAACGTTAGTGTGCCTAGGAGATGATGGCCGTTATGCGAGTAGGAATCGTTGCCGAATCTTTCCTCCCAAACATCAACGGGGTGACCAACTCCGTCCTGCGAGTCCTGGAACACCTCAAGGAACACGGCCATGACGCGATGGTCGTCGCGCCGGGCGCCCGCGATTTTGAGGAAGAGGTTCCCGATTACCTCGGCTCTCCTATCGTGCGTGTGCCGACGGTCCGCCTCCCGCTTGTCGACTCCCTCCCGATCGGCGTGCCCACCTTAGCTGTCAACGAATCCCTGGCCGCGTTCAAACCCGATGTCGTCCACTTGGCCAGCCCCTTCGTCCTCGGCGGCGCCGGGGCCGTTGCCGCACGCCAACTTCGGCTGCCCGCCGTGGCGCTCTATCAGACCGACGTTGCAGGCTTTGCGACGAAGTACCACTTCACAGCGCTCTCCAACGCGGCATGGGAATGGACCCGCACACTACACAACATGACAGAACTGACCCTGGCGCCCTCGTCGATGGCTATCCAGGAACTGCAAAGCCACGGCATCAACAACATCCACCACTGGGGCCGCGGGGTGGACACGGAGCTGTTCCAGCCGCAGAAGCGTTCGTCGGTACTGCGCCGCCAGTGGGACCGCACCGGCCGCAAGCACATCGTCGGATTCGTCGGCAGGCTGGCCGCGGAGAAGTCCGTTTCTCGGCTGCGTCCGCTGGTGGGTCGTCGTGACGTGCAACTGGTCATCGTCGGCGACGGGCCCGAGCGGGAGAACCTGGAGCGCGAACTGCCCGGCGCCGTGTTCACGGGCGCGCTGACCGGGGAGGACCTAGCGCGTGCCTACGCCAGCCTGGACCTCTTCGTGCACACGGGCGAATTTGAGACTTTCTGTCAGGCGATTCAGGAGGCGCAGGCTTCGGGCGTGCCGACGATCGGGCCGCGCGCCGGCGGTCCTGTGGATTTGGTCCAGGAACGCTACAACGGGCTGCTGCTCGACGTGGGCACCTTCGAACGCGAACTCCCCACCGCCGCCGAGTGGCTCCTAGACACCAGCCGTCACGATCACCTGCGCCGCAACGCGCGGGCCTCCGTGGAGGATAAGACGTGGTCGGCGCTGGGCGATCAGCTGTTGGGCTACTACGAAGACGCGATCGAATCCTTTGAAACGCGCAGCCCGCAACCGTTTATCGGGCTGCCGGAACTGCCTGCGTGGGCTGCCCGTGCGCTGGGTTCCCGCGACGTCGCGTAGCACTAGGGGTTGATCAGTAGGCGCGACTGCCTCCACAGGTACACCACGAGTGTGACCACGATGAGGAAATCCACCACGATATACACCGAATGCATGTAGCCAAACGGGGCGGCTTCGCCTGCGATGACAGCTTCGGTGCGAATATTAAGCATCGGGCGTACCACGGCCACCTTTAGCGCGAGTAGGCCGATCAGCGCCCACACCCAGCCCAGGTCCGGGTGGACAAACTTCGTGCGTAACGCGCTGCACAGCAGCCAGACGGCGAGGATGATTTCGGCTGCGTTCATGGCGGTAAACACCAGCTTGCCGATGCCCAGCCCCAGCGGGATCGTCATCCCCGGCGCCTGAAATTTTAGGGGTGCTTCGAAGCCGTCGATGGCGACGATGATGCCCAGCCACACCGCCGGCAGAATCAGACGCATCGCCAGGCTAAAGCGGCGCGGAGTCTCCTTAGTTCGGGAACGCGTTTCAGGTGTAGACATACCCCGCACCATACTTTAGGCGTCGATTACACTGGCTACCTATGGCCAAGGCGAATCTGGATAAGCAACCCTTCGACGTCGCGGGAATGTTCGACGATGTGGGAAAAAACTATGACATCACGAACACGATCTTGTCGTTTGGGCAGGACCGCTACTGGCGCAAGCGCACCCGCGAACGCCTCAATTTGAAGCCCGGCCAGAAGGTACTGGACCTGGCCGCGGGTACGGCGGTGAGCACGGTGGAGCTGGCGAAGTCCGGTGCATGGTGCGTGGCCTGCGACTTTTCCCAGGGCATGCTGGAGGCTGGCCGGGATCGGGATGTTCCGAAGGTCGTCGGCGATGCGATGCATTTGCCTTTCGACGATGAATCTTTCGACGCTGTCACCATTTCCTATGGGCTGCGCAATATTCACGATTTCCGGACGGGGCTGCGCGAGATGGCGCGGGTGACCAAACCCGGGGGCACGCTGGTGGTTAATGAGTTTTCCACTCCGGTGGTGCCGGTGTTTTCCACCGTGTACAAGGAGTATTTGATGCGGGCGTTGCCGGCGATCGCCAAGGTGGTCTCCTCCAACGGGGAGGCCTACGAATACCTGGCCGAATCGATCCGTGCGTGGCCCGACCAGGAGGGCCTTGCCGCCGAGATCAACGCGAACGGTTGGGAAGACTGCGGCTGGCAGAATCTTACCTTCGGCATCGTAGCGATGCACGCCGCCACTAAACCGATATAGTCCTCGGCCCATACTGCGCGGTACCACTAGGTTTTCAATAACCTACCCGCACTATGTAGCGAGGACTATATCGGTTTGCGAAAAAAGGGGGCGGGGAAAGGGACAGGGCCCTTAGGCGACGTCCCACAAGGGGGTGTCCCGGCGCGCCCGCGAGACAACGGAGCCGGCACCGCGCCAGGCACGGGCGAGGATGTCGCGGTCTTCGTCGGTAATCAGGTTGCCCATCAGGCGCGCCGCCGCCGGCATGAGGGCCGCACCCACAGGTCCCCGCAGAGCGAGGGGCCCGACGGCCGGCAGGAATTGCGGGTAGGTCAACAAGCGCGCAGCAGTGCGTGCCAGCAGAAACGCCTCACCATAAGCCTCGCGCAGCCGGTCCGGCCACGTCAGCGTGAAATCGGCAGACGCGCCCAACATTTCCACCGCCATCACCGCAGATTCCAGACCATAGTCAATGCCTTCCCCATTGAGCGGGTTTACCAGCGCGGCCGCATCGCCGATCAGCATCCAGTTGCCACCCGCCACATTGGAGACAGCCCCGCCCATCGGCAACAGTGCGGAAGTGATGGAGTGTTCGTCGTCAAGCGACCATTCTTCGCGGACGAGCGCGGCGTAATCGGCAAGCAGTTTCTTGGTGTTCAGCTTGGCCGGGCGCGCCGAGGTGCTTAATGCGCCGCAGCCGAGGTTGACGGTGCCGTCGCCGAGCGGGAAAATCCAGCCATATCCGGGCTGGATGGCGCCGTCGGCATCGCGCAGTTCGACGTGGGAGTGCATCCACGGTTCGTCGGAGTAGGGCGTGGCGCAGTAGGAGCGGGCGGCGATTCCGTAGACCTCGTCGCGGTGCCACTGCCGTCCCAGCAGTTTGCCGAAGGGGGAGCGCACGCCGTCGGCCACGATGACCCAGCGCGGGGTGACAGGGCCGCGCGGGGTGTTGATCGTCGTGATGCGGCTGCCCGAGACCTCCACATCGTTGGCGGGGCAGTCTTCCCAGACTTCGGCGCCGGCTAAGCGGGCTTCGTCGACAAGCGCTGCGTCAAAACCGACGCGGGGACGGGCGGATCCGACTTTGCCGAACTGGCCGTCGGGCCATGGTGCGGTGACTGCGCCGCCGTATCCAACCAGCTTCAGCCCCTTGTTGCGGTATTTGGGGAGGACGTGCTCCACGCCGAGGGCCCGCAGGGTGTGGACTGCGCGCGGGGTCAGGCCGTCGCCGCAGGTTTTGTCGCGGGGGAAGGTTTGGGCGTCGAGGAGCAGCGTGTCGTAGCCTGAGCGGGCGGCGGCGAGTGCTGCGGCGGCTCCTGCGGGCCCGGCTCCGACAACGACACATTCTTTAGTTACAGTCACTTGTCCCATTGTGCCAGACACGTTTTTGCCCACCCCAGGGTGTGTCTGGTGCATGTATTGGACTACGGTTGAGGGGCAAGAATTATGATCGTTTCCAGTTTGTGAGGTCCGTACCGATGACACAGGGCACCAATGCCTCACCCCGCCATGCCTCCAGCGTGGACTTGGGTGATGAGGCCCTCAGCGCACGTATCGACGAAGGGATGCGCGCGGTGGAGGAGTTGCTTGTCGACGAGCTCTCTACCGGAGCGGATTTCGTCAATGAGAAGGTGCTGCATCTCGCGCAGGCTGGCGGGAAGCGGTTCCGCCCGTTGATGGCGTTGCTGGCCAGTGAGTATGGGCCTGAGACGGGCTCGCCGAAGGTGGTGAAGGCTGCGACGATCGTCGAGATGGTGCACCTGGCCACCTTGTATCACGATGATGTGATGGATGAGGCGGAGATGCGTCGCGGCGTGGAGTCTGCGAATTCGCGCTGGGGTAATTCGGTGGCGATTTTGGCTGGCGATATCCTGCTGGCGCACACTTCGCGGCTGATGAGCCAGCTGGATACCGATACGGTGCATCACTTTTCTGAGACCTTTGGCAAACTTGTCACGGGCCAGATGCGGGAGACGATCGGCGCGCAGGGCAGCGATCCGGTTGAGCACTACCTGAAGGTCATCGACGAGAAGACGGGCGTGCTGATCGCCTCCGCGGGCTATTTAGGTGCGCGCCATTCCGGTGCGTCCGAAGAGATCGTGGATGCCATGTACAAGCTGGGTTCTGCGATTGGCATGGTGTTCCAGATCGTCGATGACATGATCGACATATTCTCTGCGACCGACCAGTCCGGCAAAACCCCCGGCACCGACCTTCGCGAGGGCGTGTTCACCCTGCCGGTGTTGTATGCGCTGGAGGAAGACACCGAGGTGGGCGAGCAGCTGCGTGGCATGCTCACCGGCCCGCTTGACGACGACGCCGACGTCGAGCGCGCCCTCGAGCTGCTCAGCCAGTCCACGGGCCGCGAACGTTCCCTGGAGGCTGTCAAGCACTATTTGGCGCTTGCCGACGAACAAATCCAGCGACTGCCCGATATTCCCGCGACCGGCGCACTGCGCATGCTGGCCCGCTACACCGTCGACCGCGTCGGATAAAAGGTCCTTTTACCTGCCGATTTGCCAATGTGTAGTGCCCGTGTTGTAAGGTAGTTCACGCACTTGAAAAAGCGCTTGCCAGGTTGTCCGAGCGGCCAAAGGAAGCGGACTGTAAATCCGCCGGCTCACGCCTTCAGAAGTTCGAATCTTCTACCTGGCACCAGCTAGCACCCACTGCGAATATTCGCGGTGGGTGCTTTTTCGTTGCTTAACGACGGGGCGCCTCGTCGTTAAGCGCCTGGGTACGGAAGCGCCATATCGCGCTGAAAGGGGGCCGCGAAAAGGTTAGTTATGCTGGCGATTTGTGTTATATGTGATGATCGGGTTAATCTTTCAAAGGCTTCAACAGAGCGGACAACGCAAAGCGAAAGCGAGAGCGTAGTCCACAACTAAGAGGCTGTGCCCCCTTAGCTCAGTCGGTAGAGCGTTTCCATGGTAAGGAAAAGGTCAGCAGTTCGATTCTGCTAGGGGGCTCTGTTGCTTGAATACGTACCTTCGGGTGCGGGAGCAGGCGGCATGGCGGTGTAGCTCAGCTGGTGAGAGCGCGCGACTCATAATCGCGAGGTCGAGAGTTCGAGTCTCTCCACCGCTACCACCCAAAGAACCGGTTCACTGGCGAACCGTGGTAGGGTAAGCGTACTGTCTTAAGTGATAGTCACCAAGGGGCGTAGTTCAATTGGTAGAGCAACGGTCTCCAAAACCGTAAGTTGCAGGTTCGAGTCCTGTCGCCCCTGCCAAAGTTTTTGACTAGAGGAGTGCTGTGAGCGAAGACCAGCCAAAGCGCGACGGCCAGGCCACGCCAACCGGTAAGCGTCAGCTGAGCGGTGCCAGTACTACTTCTTCCACGTCCTATGAGGCGAAGAAGGTTGCGCGCCAAACTCCTGAGAGCGACGATAAGCCAGGTGGCGGCGTAGCCGCGTTCCCGGGCGAGGTTGTTCAGGAGGTCCGCAAGGTCGTGTGGCCCACCGGCCGCCAGATGCTGAACTACACGCTGATTGTGTTCGCGTTCCTCATCATCTTGACCGCGCTGGTGTGGGGTGTGGATACGCTGACAACCATGGGTGTAGAAGCCGTTCTGGTTCCTTAAGCCGCCAAGAGTTTTGACCCGCTGACCCTGTCCAGGGCAGCGGGTTTTGTGATCAGAGTTGAAAAGGGCCAGTTTTCTCAGCTATAGTGGCCCCATTGAATCATTGACTTGATCCCGTCACCCCCGTCGCCATAAAAGATGCAGGGGTAGGCGGGATAATTTATTGGTAAAACCAGTCTGGAGAACACCATGAGCGACAACACCACAGAAGACACGGGCCTGACCCAAGAAGAAATCGACGTTATCGAAGAAAAGGAAATGATCGACGAGGGCGCACCCGTCAGCCCAGCCACCGAACCGGTCGCCGAAACCGCAGAGCGCATGGAGGCCGCCCACGAACGCGCTGAGGAAGCTGAGGGCGACGCAGGCGAGACCGGTGTCGACGAGCCGACTTTCCCGGTGGATGATTCGATCGTCGAAGCGCACGAGCGCGCCGTCGAGCAGACGCAGGAGTCGCTCGAGGCTTCCGACGACGCCGCCGAGCAGACCCCCGAGGAGGCCGCAGCGGCAGCCCTGGGCGACACTGAGGCTGTCGACGAGGAGGCGGAGAAGCGGAGGCGTCTGCGCGAGTTCACCCGCGAGCTGAAGAAGCTGCCGGGCCAGTGGTACATCATCCAGTCCTACTCGGGCTACGAGAACAAAGTGAAGACCAACCTCGATATGCGCGCCCAGACCCTGGAGGTGGAGGACTCGATCTATGACGTCGTGGTTCCCATCGAGCAGGCAGTCGAGCTGAAGGACGGCAAGCGCAAGCTGGTCAAGCGCAAGCTGTTGCCGGGCTACGTGCTGGTGCGCATGGACATGAACGATGCGGCGTGGTCTGTGGTCCGTGAGACCCCAGGTGTGACCTCCTTCGTGGGCAACGAGGGCAACGCCACCCCGGTCAAGCACCGCGATGTCGCCAAGTTCCTCATGCCGAAGGAAGCTCCCGTCGATGGGGACGAGGCCGCAGCGAAGACGGTCACGAACAGCGAGGGCGAGACCGTCGTCGCTACGCCTGGTGAGGAAGCAAAGAAGATCGCGCATGACTTCGAGGTCGGCGAGGCCGTCACCATCCTGTCGGGCGCGCTGGCGTCTGTATCGGCGACGATCAACGCGATCGACGAGGAAACCGGCAAAATCCAGGCCCTGGTGTCCATCTTCGGCCGCGAAACCCCTGTGGAGCTCACCGCGGATCAGGTGGAGCGCATCAACTAGACGCGTTTTGCTTTCCGACGAAGCACCTGCGTAAACTTGTCTGCCGTGTGTCTTTCGGGGCACGCGGCACATAATCATCTCCCCGGTGGCTGGCTTGTAATGGCTGGCATCCGGCAGGGTGGCTGTTATTCATCGTGGCATTCACCCCTGAAACATGGAATTGAGGTAATTCGATGGCTAAGAAGAAGGTAACTGGTCTGATCAAGCTTCAGATCGAAGCAGGCCAGGCTAACCCGGCTCCTCCAGTCGGTCCTGCACTGGGTGCTCACGGCGTGAACATCATGGAGTTCTGCAAGGCGTACAACGCTGCAACGGAGTCCATGCGTGGCGACGTCGTCCCAGTTGAGATCACCGTCTACGAAGACCGCTCCTTCGACTTCATCCTGAAGTCTCCTCCAGCAGCGAAGCTGCTTCTGAAGGCTGCTGGCCTGAAGAAGGGCTCCGGCGTCCCACACACCGACAAGGTCGGTTCTGTGACCTGGGATCAGTGCAAGGAGATTGCAGAGAAGAAGAAGAATGACCTGAACGCTCGTGACATCGAGGCTGGCGCGGCGATCATCGCTGGTACCGCTCGTTCCATGGGTATCACCGTCAACAAGTAAACATTCATGTGGGAGGGCCTGCCTGGCCCGAACCACACTCCTACATCACGTAAGGATCAAACATGGCAAAGAAGAAGTCCCGCCGTTACGAAGAGGCTGCTAAGCTCGTCGACCGCACCAAGGAATACCACCCACTGGATGCTGTTGCGCTGGCGAAGGAGACCTCCTCCAAGAACTACGATGCATCCATCGACGTCGCTATGCGTCTGTCCGTGGACCCACGCAAGGCTGACCAGCTGGTGCGCGGCACCGTTAACCTGCCAAACGGCACCGGTAAGACCGTGCGCGTTGCTGTTTTCGCCGAGGGCGAGAACGCGACCAAGGCTAAGGAAGCTGGCGCTGACATCGTCGGTACCGACGAGCTGATCGAGCAGATCAACGCCGGCACCATCGATTTCGACGTGGCCATCGCTACCCCTGATCAGATGGCGAAGGTCGGCCGCGTTGCCCGCGTCCTGGGCCCTCGTGGTCTGATGCCGAACCCGAAGACCGGCACCGTCACCCCTGACGTTGCAAAGGCAATCGAGGACGTCAAGGGCGGCAAGATCTCCTTCCGCGTTGACAAGGCATCGAACCTGCAGGCGATGATCGGTAAAGCGTCCTTCACCCCTGAGCAGCTAGCTGAGAACTACGGCGCGCTTCTCGACGAGGTCCTGCGCCTGAAGCCATCCTCGGCAAAGGGCGTGTACCTGAAGAAGGTCGTTGTCTCCGCAACCACTGGCCCTGGTGTTCCAGTGGATACCAGCGTGCAGAAGAACTACACGGAGAAGCAGGCTTAAACCTCCTGTGGCCTAGCTCCCCGCTCGTTGGGCTGAGAAATCAGTGTCCAACAAGCGGGGTTTTTTCTGTGCATAATGAGATGCGATGGATAAGCAGCAGACAACACAACGTGAGCCCGCGGATGGCGGTGCTTGGGGTGGATTCATCGCTGCAGCGACCGGGTTAGTGTTGGCCACCCTCGCGTTGACTGGCACCGCCACGGACTATGTGCGCCCGGGCTTTGTGCCGCTGATCTTACTGACCGGGGTGGCACTGCTCGTGTTCGGTGTGTGGACGATGGGCGCCTCCAGCATCCCGGGCACACCCCGCGCGAGCGCGTGGGCCGTGGTAGCGGTTGCGGTGCTCGCGGTTGTGGCGGCACCGGGCCCCTTGGGAAGTTACTTCGTCGATACGGGTCGAACCGCCACGGTGCAGGCCGCATCAGCACCCACCGAACGCCCAGAAGGGGAGACCCGCCTGGATACTTTGGCAGCGGCCTATGATGCCGGACAGGCAGACGGGGCGCACGTAACCGTGGAAGGTTTCGCCGGCAGCGGCCAGGAGGGGACGATCAGCCAGGGACGCTGGTTCCTCGCCCGGTACAAGATCACGTGCTGCGTTGCCGATGCTACCGGTGTCCGCATCGCGCTACTCGGCGCCATTCCCGAACAAGGCCAGTGGTACCGCGCCACCGGCCATGTCACCGCAGATGACTACGGGGAGATGGCCTTGGAGGTTTCCGAACTTACGCTTATCGACGAGCCCGAGGTGCCTTACCTATGACTGGGCCACACCCGTCGTCGTTAAGCACTCGTGCCCACAGCCCTGCGCTGCTGCTTATTCTGCTGCTTGGGGCTGTGTTGGCAGTCGACGCTTTTGGTCCGCCGATTGTGCCGCAGGATGCTTTTCAGACGTGGGTGTCGCTGCTGGTGGGAGTGACCGTGCAGGCGCTGCCTTTTCTTGTTCTAGGTGTGGCGCTGTCGGCGGCCCTGACTGTCTTTGTTCCGGAGACGGCGCTGCTGCGTTACCTTCCGCGCAGGAAAGCGGTGGCGGTGCCGGTGGTCGCGGTATCCGGAATGGCGCTGCCGGCGTGCGAATGTGCGTCGGTGCCCGTGGCCAATTCGTTGCTGCGTAAGGGGCTGCCACCGGCGGCGGCCCTGGCGTTTATGCTGGCCAGCCCGGCGATTAATCCTGTAGTGCTGGTGTCTACTGCCGTCGCTTTTACTGGGCAGCCAGCCATGGTGTGGGCTCGGTTTGCGGCAAGTTTGGCGGTGGCATGCCTGGTGGGCTGGCTGTGGCGGGGAAGTCTCAAGGCAGCACGGAGCGGCGATCACGACCATGCGCATCACGGCGCGGACACTTCACGTGCAGACGCTTTCCGCGCTGCCTTCATCCATGACTTCCTGAACTCTGCGGGGTTCCTTGCCATTGGCGCTGCGATCGCGGCGACGCTCAAGGTCTTTATCCCACCGGCGGCGCTGCAGGTGCTGGCAGATAACTGGTGGCTGGCCATCCTGGTCATGGCTGCCCTTGCGGTTCTTATGGCGCTGTGCTCAGAGGCGGACGCGTTCATCGCTGCCAGTTTCACCTTCGTCTCGCCGACAGCGCAGCTGGTGTTCATGGTGGTGGGGCCGGTCGTGGATACCAAGCTGATCGCCATGCAGTACGGCGCGTGGGGGAGAAAATTTGTGGTGCGGTTCGTGCCCTTCGTACTTGTGGTGGCCGTGGGGATGGCGATGCTCGTCGGGTGGCTCGTATTTGGTCTGGGATCGGCGACATGAAAGCATTTTCACCCAGTTTTCACAGAGTATTCACATTCTAGTGGCACACTGGAGGTATTCCTCGATCCACAAGGAGAGCGCTAGTGTCCGACCAGTACCGGGCTGTCATCGTCGGCAGCGGGCCGAACGGGCTGACCGCCGCCGCCAGGCTTGCCGCCGCGGGATGGGCTGTCGATGTCTACGAGCGCAACGCCCGCCCCGGCGGGGCTGCGGCCAGCACCGGCGACATTTTCCCCGGCCACATCGTTGATCTTGGTGCGGCTGGCCACCCGTTCGGTGTGGCTAGCCCTGCTTTCCGCGCGCTCGACCTGGAAAGCCACGGTCTTCGATGGAAACATGCCCCCTATGAGTTGGCGCACCCGCTTGATCATGGCGAGCCGGCTCTGCTCAGCCGCTCGCTCGACGACACGGCTGAACGTTTGGGCGAGGACGCGAAGAACTGGACCCGCCTGCACGAGCCTGTTGTGAACCACATCGACGAGCATCTAGAAAATTTCTTGGTGCCCATCCTGCGCTGGCCCGCCCACCCGGTCCGCATGGTGCAGTTCGGCCTGCCGGGCATCCTGCCTGCCGCGACGCTTGGCAAGACACTGTTTCGCACAGAGAAGGCCCGCGCCCTCCTGGCAGGCAGCGCGGTCCACGCCATTACTTCCCCGGCACGTGTCTTCACAGGTGCTTTCGGCATGCTCTTCGGTGGCTTGGGAATGACGCGCGGCTGGCCCGTGGCGGAAGGCGGAACACAAGCGATCGTCGATGCGCTCACGAGCGTGATCACAAGCAACGGCGGCAGGATCCACACCAACGCCGAGGTGACCAACTTGCGCGAACTACCGCGTGCCGACGCCACCATCCTCAACCTCACCCCACACCAGGTACTTGGGCTACGCGGCCTCACACTGACGCGCGCACAGCAACGTCCCCTTCGTCGCTGGCGCTACGGCACCGCGACCTGGAAAGTCGATTTCCAACTGGCGGAACCGGTCCCGTGGGAGGATCCGCGCGCCGGCCAGGCCGCCACCGTGCACCTGGGTGGCACCACCAGCGATATCGCCCGCGCAGAAGACGAAGCAGCACGCGGAAAAATGCCAGATAAGCCCTTTGTCATGGCGTGCCAACAGTATGTGGCCGACCCCTCCCGCGGCCTCACCCTGTGGACCTACGCCCACGTACCCCACGGTTTCACAGAATCGCACCCGGGGCAGGTTGCTGAGGCGATCACCAAGCAAATTGAACGTTTCGCTCCAGGTTTTCGGGATGTGATCGTCGATAAGCACGAAACAAGCCCTGCGCAACTTCAGACGTGGAATCCCAACCTCATCGGTGGGGATATCGCCGGTGGTGCGATGACCGGGTTGCAGACGCTCATGCGCCCCGGTATCGCTGCGCATCCGCATCGGCTGGCACCGGGGGTGTACCTTGCCTCGGCTTCTACGCCACCGGGAGCCGGCGTGCACGGGATGCCCGGCTGGCACGCGGCGGGGGAGGCACTGCGACGACGAACGCACGCGATTGGATTGCCCTTGCCTCCTATGCCGGCATCGCTGCCGTGCTCACAAGCCCGCTGCGTCACTACGTCGGCCCCATCGACGAAGTGAACCGGAAGAAGAACGACGAAGACTCCTTCCCTCTGTCCACCTACCCGATGTTCTCGGCGTACCGTCGCGGACGCATCACCGTGCCCCATGTGATCGGGCTGACGGCGACAGGTCAGCGCATTAACCTGCACTACACGCATTTTGGCCTAGGCGGGCTGAATCACACACGTCGTCAGCTGTCGAAAGCGATCCGCAAGAAACGCGCGGTGGAGGTAGCACAGGCCTACGCCGATTCAGTGGCACGGCGGCCGCGCGACAACGAGCGCGACGTGGTCGAAGTGCTTGTGGTGCGCTCGCGTTTCCTTTTCGACGAATACTTCTCCAGCAACAAGAAGCCGCAGGCCGAATCCGTCCACGCCCGCTGTTTAATTGGGAGCCAGGCTGAGGCCGGGCCCGGCAAGCCGCTGCCACGAATGGAGGACTAAATGCACATCATGGATCTCTTTCGCCCGCGCGCCCGCGCCGAGCGCCCTGCCGTCCTGCGTATCGGCTTCAACGGTTTTTCCGCGGTGCATAACGCTTTAAGACGACCAATCATCCGCGATATCCACCGCCAACCAGCCAACCGCTTCCACCCGGTGGGCGTGTGCCGCGTGCTGTCGAAACCGCTGCCCCCGAAGGTGGCCGACGCCCTTTTCGACGCCGCCCAGGTAGTCAACGCCTTAGCGTTGGTGGGGCTGGCCCACAAAGTGACCGGGCCCGCTAATGCGCTCTTACAGCTGTGGACCATGACGTATCGCAACTCTTTTGGCATGATCCTGCACAACGACAACATGCTGGTCATGCAGCAGATGGCGGTAGGTTTTGGCCCCTCGGCGGACGCCCTGTCTGCGGACGCGTGGATCCGCGATCGCACTCTACTGCCCGAAAAGTACTCCCGCTCATACGGTGAGGCGAACACGCTAGCCAATATTGCAGCCACCGCCGTCTACTTCACCTCCGGGGTGGCCAAGGTGCGCAACGAATACGGCTGGCGCTGGGCCAGCGGGGTGGCTTTGCGCGAACAGGTCGCGGCTGATGCGGTGCGCAAGGAAGTTTTTGGCTCTGAGGCACCCAATGGTGCAGAGAAGCTTTATAACGCCAAGGGCCCGCTCGGCTTGTTGGCCGCAGGGGCTTTGGCTGTCGAGCTTTTGAGCCCCCTGGCCCTGCTCAACCGGCGCGCCGGGCAGCTCTTTGCCTTGGCCGCGTGTGCCATGCACTGGGGCATTCGCCTAGTGATGGGGATCAAGTTCACCTACAACATGTCCGGGGTGAGCTATTTGGGCTATTTTCCGGTCGGCCCGGAGCTGCGCGCCCTCTAAAGCACTTTCGGCCGACAAATTCGCGAGATTTTGGAAAATCAGCGGCATTTGTCGGCCGAAAGTGTCATGGGTGGCAGTCAGGCGACGCTAGCCGACGATAATCTGCCCGCCTTCCTGCTTCACCGGGTAGGTCGGGATCACAACTTCGTCCTCTTGGAGTGAGGTACCGTCGTCCAGGTAGAACTTCTGCTTCAGCATGGGGGAGGCGACGGTGGGGCGACCCTCGTGCTCGCCAATAATGCCGCGGCTCATCACAGCAGCACGAGAATACGGGTCAATATTGGACAGCGCGTAGAGTTCACCGCCGACCAAGTAGACCGCTACTTGCTCGTCGTTAGGCATGAGCACCGCCACGCCCAGGTTCTCTTCCAGTTTGGATGCGTCAAAAGAAATACTCATAGCTGATCTTCCTTACACAGTGGGCATGGGAAGTGGGACGATACGCCCGGTGTCCTCGTCGTGGCCGAACTGGACCGTCGGGTCCGGGGATTCCGGCGCGTTGACGAAGGACACGAAGCGGTTGAGTTTGTCGGGGTCCTGGAGGACGGCGGCCCACTCATCGGTGTAGTCGTCGACATGCTTTGCGACGAACGCGTCGAGATCCTTGGCGATGCCCAAAGAATCGTCCACGATGACACTCTTGATGTACTCCAAGCCACCCTGGATGGATTCCTGCCACCTAGCGGTGCGCTGCAGACGGTCCGCGGTGCGGATGTAGAAGGCAAGGTAGCGGTCGATATAGCGGACGAGTTCTTCGCCGGAAAGATCCCCGATCAGGAGCTGGGCGTGGACTGGGGTGGCGCCGCCGTTGCCGCCGACGTACAGGTTCCAGCCCTTGTCGGTGGCGATCACGCCGACGTCCTTGCCGCGGGCCTCTGCGCACTCGCGCGCGCAGCCGGAGACGCCCATCTTGAACTTGTGCGGTGCGCGCAGGCCGCGGTAGCGCAACTCCAGCTTGATCGCCATGCCGACGGAATCTTGCTGACCATAGCGGCACCAGTCGGTGCCCACGCAGCTCTTCACACTGCGCAAAGACTTGCCGTAGGCCTGGCCGGACTCCATGCCGTTGTCGACCAGCTTCTTCCAGATCGCGGGCAGGTCTTCCAGCCGGGCGCCGAACAAGACGATGCGCTGGGCGCCCGAGATCTTGGAGTACAGACCGTATTCCTCCGCGACTTCGGCGATCACACGCATTTGGTGCGGGGTGATATTGCCTGCTGGCAGGCGTGGGCACACCGAATAGGTGCCATTTTTCTGGATATTGCCCAGGAAGCGGTCATTGGTGTCTTGCAGAGAGGCGTTCTGGCCCTCCAGAATGTGATCTGAGGTGGACAGGGAGGCGAAGATGGAACCCAGGGTGGGTTTGCACACTTCGCAGCCGCCACCGGTGCCGAAACGTCCGATGAACTCGTCGAAGTCACGGATGCCGGTTGCCTGGGCGATCTGGAAGAGCTCGGTGCGCGACTGGTCGAAGTGTTCGCACACGCTGCGGGACTGCTCGATACCTTCGGCGTCGAGCAGCTTGCTCAGCAGCGGGATGCACGAACCGCAGGCGGTGCCGGCGTTCGTGCACTTCATGACGGCCTTGGTGGTGTGGTTGCCGTCGGCGATCGCTTCGCGGATGGCACCTTTCGATACGTCGTTGCAGGAGCAGATCTGGGCTTCGTCGGGAAGCGCTGAGACACCCACCGCTGGCGAGTCGCCGGCGGGGGCGATGAAGCTGACGGGGTCGCCGGGCAACTCGGTGCCGACCATCGGGCGCAGCATCGAGTAATTATCGGCCTCGCCAACCAGCATGCCTCCGAGCAGGGTGTGCTTATCGGCATCCAGAATGAGTTTCTTGTACACGCCGGAGATCGGGTCATTGATCTGCAGCTCGACCTTGTCCTCGCTGTCGGAGAAGGCATCGCCGAAGGAGGCAACGTCCACGCCCATCAGCTTCAGCTTGGTGGAGGTATCGGGGTCTTCGAAGTCCTTGATGGGGTTGCCGGTGAGGCGGGCGGCGGTGATTGCGGCCATCGAGTTGCCTGGTGCGACAAGGCCGTAGAGTTCGCCTTCGACGGCGGCGCACTCGCCGACGGCGGAGACGTGCTTGATCCCGGTGAAGCATTGGCGGTCTACGAGAAATCCGCCGCGTGGGCCGGTGGGCAGGCCAGAGCCCTCAGCAAGTTCATCGCGGGCGCGGATACCGGCCGAGAATACGACGATGTCGGTCTGGATCTCGCGACCATCGCCCAAGTCCAAGATGACGGAGCCTTCGCGCTCTTGTGATTCGCGGATTTCACGCGTTGCGGCGTTGACGTGCACCTCCACGCCCAGTGCGCGGATGGCCTCTGCAAGAAGGTCACCGCCGGCGTCGTCGACCTGCAGTGGCATCAGGCGTGGCGCCATTTCGACGACGTGGGTGCGCACGCCCATCTTCTTCAGGGCATTCGCGGCCTCCAATCCGAGTAAACCGCCACCAATCACGGCGGCGCGCACACGCCCCTCCTTGTGCTGAGAATCCTCCACGGCCTTGCGGATGCCATCGAGGTCTTCCAGGGTGCGGTACACGTGGCAGGCGGGTAGGTCGTGGCCGGGGATTGGTGGCACGAAGGCTTGGGAGCCCGTCGCCAGAATCAGCTCGTCGTAGGAGATGGTGCGATCGTCGTTAAGCGTGACCGTCTTTGCGTCAGGATCGACGCTTGTGGCGCGCGCGTGCAATACGTCGACGTGGTCGGGAAGTGGGGGTAGGTCGAGGGCGTTGGGGTCCCACGTCTCGGCGTATTCGGAGAGGTGGACGCGATCATAAGCCCAGCCGGGCTCTTCGCCAATGATGGTGATTTTCGCTTGCTTGTTGCGCTTCAGCAGTTCCTCGGCAGTGCGGTGGCCGACGGGACCGAAGCCGACAATGACGTAATGCGTGGTAGACATCGTGGTTAGGGCCTCCAGATAACGGCAGTAGGCGTCCTCAACATGCCCACCACCTGGTAGGTATTATTTTAGAATAAACCGTTGGAAATATTCGCGCTTTGCGACGATTTTGTGATCGGCTGTGCTCCTTGTTATAGTCAGCGACGAAGTTTGAACGGCGTGAACCGCCGTGCTCAAGTTTCACCGAAGACCGTCGGTTACCTCCCTGGTGGAGGTCGAAGGAGCTCCGAAAGGGGCCAACCCACGCAGGAGAAACGTGGCTCATTGCATCTTAAGGTGTGCCTCGTGCTTCTGCACGGGGCAATTTTTATTGCCCCGGGCGGATCAAAACCAATGAAGCATTTGGAAGGAGGCGTGAAGATGGCAAACCCAAAGAACGTAGCAGAACTCGCTGCTCTGAAGGAGAAGTTTGCGGGCGCAAGCTCGATTGTCCTGACCGAGTACCGTGGTCTGACCGTTGCTCAGCTCCAGGAGCTGCGTAGCGAGCTGGGCTTTGATGTCGAACTCCACGTCGCCAAGAACACCCTCGTGAAGATCGCTGCTGGTGAGCAGGGTATCGAGGGTCTCGATGAGCTTCTGACCGGCCCAACCGCTGTTGCCTTCATCCAGGGCGAGGCAGTGGATGCGGCGAAGGTTATGAAGAAGTTCGCCAAGGACAACGAAGCATTCGTCGTCAAGGGCGGCTACATGGACGGCAACGCACTGACCGCTGATCAGGTCTCTGCAATCGCCGACATGGACAACCGCGAGACCACTCTTGCCAAGCTCGCAGGCGCATTCGAAGGTTCCTTGGCCAAGGCAGCCGGCCTGTTCCAGGCACCAGCATCCAAGACCGCACGTCTGGTTGCTGCCCTGCAGGACAAGCAAGAAGACGCTGCTTAAAACAAGACTCTAGAACACACCACAATTTTTACTCAGGCCCACAGATTGCGGCCTGAACAGAAAGGAAGCCACCATGGCTAAGCTCACCAAGGACGAGCTCATTGAGCAGTTCAAGGAAATGACCCTCATCGAACTTTCCGAGTTCCTGAAGGAATTCGAGGAGGTCTTCGACGTGACCGCTGCTGCTCCAGTTGCTGTTGCAGCTGCAGGCGCACCTGCTGGCGGCGACGCTGCTGCTGAGGAAGAGAAGGACGAGTTCGACGTTGTCCTGACCGCTGCAGGCGACAAGAAGATCGGTGTTATTAAGGCTGTCCGCGAGATCGTCTCCGGCCTGGGCCTGAAGGACGCGAAGGAAATGGTCGAGTCCGCACCAAAGGCTGTCCTCGAGGGCGCAAACAAGGAAGACGCAGAGGCTGCAAAGGCGAAGCTGGAAGAGGCAGGCGCTACTGTCGAGCTGAAGTAATTCCGCTTACTGCTTGAAACCCCTACCGTTTGGAGTTGAAACTCCGCGCGGTGGGGGTTTCCTTTTGTCTTGGACGCAACCTGTAGACTTCCCCTTATGCTTCCAAAGTCCCGTATTTTTTCAGCGCTTCTCGTCGGCCTCGGAGTCGCCTTGATCGTCGCGGGGCTTGTGGCGCCAAGATTCCTTGTGGGCGACGGACGCATGCCGCTCGACATGGAGAACACCACATATACACTTTACGACGAGAATGGCACCGTTGAGGGGGAAACAACGGGGGTCACTCGTCAACTGCACATGGATATTCAGAACCCAGCCAATGAGGACATGGTGTCCCTGCGCGTAGGGGAGACGCTATTTGAAGGTAACGATGGCACGGAATTTGATGCGCTGTTGAGCGCCCAAACGTGGAACTGGGAAATGGACCGCCTCACGGGTGAGGCCCTCAGTCCGGTAACACTGTCTACCGTGATGGTGGTGCCCCCGGAAACTGTGGAGATGGATGGGCCGTGGCTCAAACTGCCGACCGATTTCGACGAGGAAACAGCGGAGATTTTTGATCCGTTCCTGCGTGAAGCCGCGCCGGCTACCTATACCGGGGCGAACGAGGCCGGTGGTGAGGTGAACAATTACAACCAGGTTGTGGAGCCGACGAACCTGGCCACCAAGTATCCCGCCATCAATAACACGAAAACCGTGAACGACGATGAGGGCAACGCTGAGCAGCTCTTCCTCAGCTATGAGGCGAACACGGGGGTGCTCGTCGGTATGCACGAAGACGTGGACCTGTATTACGCGGATCGGGAGGGCAACCGCGTCGAGGACTATGTTTCCTACGCCGCGGCCACCGCGAATGATGCGGCGCGCGTGGATGAGCTGTCCAGCATCCCGTCGCAAGCGACCTCGCGCACGATCACCATCGTCGTGATTGTGCTTGGTGCGGTACTTGCGCTGGTGGGGCTGATCGGAGCGTTGCGCCCCGATCGTCGTAAAGCGAAAAACTAATCCTCGCCCAAGACGCGGTACATGCAGCGGAAGGCTGCGAGGGTCTTTGGGACGCCGATATAAGGCATGAGGTGGACGAAGCACTCGGCGACCTCTTCCTTGCTCATGCCCGCCTGGTTCAAGGCGGTGGCGATGTGGCCCTCAAGCTGAGGCTCGGTGCCGCCCATCGCGGCAAGCGCGGCCATCGTCAGCATCTGACGATCGCGCAGTTCTAGGCCCTCGCGCTGGTAGGTGCCCCCGAAGATGCCGCCGACGACGAAGTCCGATGCGCCGGGGGCATAGCGGTCGAGTTGCTCTTTAAAGCCTTCGCCGGTGTTGGTGTCATCGATGAATTTCTGACCCTTGTCCATAGAAAACATGGAGATATTCCTTTCTGTTGGAAAACGTTATGGCCTCACCGTAGCAGGAAAATGCCTGTACAGCGCCCGTTGGGCGAGTGGGCCGCGCGAGGCGGTGCGCCGTGTTATTGCAAAAAACAGGGGAGTCGGTGCTAGAGTTCCCTGCAGCACCAATCGGCGGGCCCGCGCGGTGGGAAGACGGCATGGCGTGGAACGGTCAGGGTAGTTAGTTTTCGTTCGCCTTTACAAGCGCCGACCTATCGTATAAGGTAGGTCTTTGCGCTGGAAGCCGTCTCCGGCGACACTGAAACCTTGCTCACGGCTGATTTGGAAAAATCGACTTGACAAGGTGATTTTGTGCTATCCGGGGGCGGAACTTCCACAGCAGACCGAATGCTAATTATCCAGCGGAATTCCTGAAGATTGTAAAGCCAGAGCAATCGGAGGGACCCGCGTGAGGTGCTGGAAGGACCCATCTTGGCAGTCTCCCGCCAGACCAAGTCAGTGGCCGATATCCCCGGAGCCCAGAAGCGGTACTCGTTCGCGAAGATCAGCGAACCGATCCCCGTTCCCGGGCTCCTTGACGTACAGTCCGAATCCTTTTCGTGGCTCGTCGGAACGCCGGAGTGGCGTGAACGACAGCAGGAGTTACGCGGACCAGATGCCCGCGTAACCAGTGGCCTCGAGGACATCCTCGATGAGCTGTCCCCGATTCAGGATTACTCGGGCAACATGTCCCTCTCCCTGTCGGAGCCACGCTTCGACTCGGTGAAGTACACCGTCGACGAGTGTAAAGACAAGGACATTAACTACTCTGCTCCGCTTTACGTGACCGCAGAGTTCATTAACAACGACACCCAAGAGATCAAGTCTCAGACGGTGTTCATCGGCGATTTCCCGCTGATGACCGACAAGGGCACGTTCATCGTGAACGGTACCGAGCGTGTCGTCGTCTCCCAGCTGGTACGTTCACCAGGTGTGTACTTCGACGAGACCATCGACAAGTCCACCGAGCGTCCATTGCATTCCGTGAAGGTGATCCCTTCCCGCGGTGCATGGCTCGAGTTCGACGTCGATAAGCGCGATACCGTCGGCGTGCGTATTGATCGTAAGCGCCGTCAGCCTGTCACCGTGCTGTTGAAGGCACTGGGGTGGACCGAGGCGCAGATTAAGGAGCGCTTCGGCTTCTCCGAGATCATGATGACCACCCTCGAATCCGATGGCGTGGCCAATACCGACGAGGCACTGCTGGAGATCTACCGCAAGCAGCGTCCAGGCGAGCAGCCGACGCGCGACCTTGCGCAGTCCCTGCTGGAGAACTCGTTCTTCAACGCAAAGCGTTATGACCTGGCGAAAGTGGGTCGTTACAAGATCAACCGCAAGCTGGGCCTCGGCGGCGACCACGATGGTCTGCTTACCTTGACCGAGGAAGATCTCGCGACCTCCCTCGAGTACCTGGTGCGCCTGCATGCAGGTGAGCGTGAGATGACGTCGCCAACGGGCGAGGTCATCCCGATCAACACCGACGACATCGACCACTTCGGTAACCGTCGTCTGCGCACCGTGGGCGAGCTGATCCAGAACCAGGTCCGCGTGGGCCTGTCCCGCATGGAGCGTGTCGTGCGCGAGCGCATGACCACTCAGGACGCAGAGTCGATCACCCCGACCTCCCTGATCAACGTGCGCCCAGTCTCGGCTGCGATCCGTGAGTTCTTCGGTACCTCGCAGCTGTCGCAGTTCATGGACCAGAACAACTCCCTGTCCGGTCTGACGCACAAGCGTCGTCTGTCCGCACTGGGCCCTGGTGGTCTGTCCCGTGAGCGCGCCGGCATTGAGGTCCGAGACGTGCACCCATCGCACTACGGCCGCATGTGCCCGATTGAGACCCCGGAAGGCCCGAACATTGGCCTGATCGGTGCGCTGTCCTCCTACGCCCGCGTGAACGCGTTCGGCTTTATCGAGACCCCATACCAGAAGGTCGAAAACGGCAAGCTGACCGACCAGATCGACTACCTCACCGCAGACGAGGAGGACCGTTTCGCGATTGCTCAGGCAGCAACCGAAATGGACGATGAGGGCAACATCACCGAGGAGCGTATCGAGGTCCGTATCAAGGACGGCGATATCGCGGTGACCGACGCTCAGGGCGTCGACTACCTCGACATTTCCCCACGCCAGATGGTGTCTGTCGCAACCGCTATGATTCCGTTCTTGGAGCATGACGACGCGAACCGTGCCCTGATGGGTGCCAACATGCAGAAGCAGGCTGTGCCGCTGCTGCGTGCTGAGGCACCTTATGTGGCAACCGGTATGGAGCAGCGCGCCGCATATGACGCAGGTGACATGGTCATCTCTGCGAAGGCGGGCGTTGTTGAGAACGTCTCCGGTGACATGATCACGATCATGGACGACGAAGGCCAGCGCGACACCTACTTGCTGCGCACCTACGAGCGCACCAACCAGGGCACCTGCTACAACCAGCTGCCACTGGTCAACATCGGCGATCGTGTCGAAGCAGGCCAGGTCATTGCTGACGGCCCAGGCACCAAGGACGGCGAAATGTCGCTTGGCCGCAACCTGCTGGTTGCGTTTATGCCTTGGGAAGGCCACAACTACGAGGACGCCATCATCCTGAACCAGCGCGTTGTGGAAGATGACATCCTCACCTCCGTTCACATCGAAGAGCACGAGATCGATGCCCGCGACACCAAGCTGGGTGCCGAGGAAATCACTCGCGAGATCCCGAACGTGGGCGAAGACGTCCTCAAGGACCTCGACGAGCGCGGTATCGTCCGCATTGGTGCAGACGTGCGCGACGGCGACATCCTCGTCGGTAAGGTCACCCCGAAGGGCGAGACCGAGCTGACCCCAGAGGAGCGCCTGCTGCGCGCCATCTTCGGTGAGAAGGCCCGCGAAGTGCGCGACACCTCCCTGAAGGTGCCACACGGTGAGACCGGCAAGGTCATCGCTGTGCGTCGCTTCTCTCGCGAGGACGACGACGATCTGAGCCCAGGCGTGAACGAGATGATTCGCGTCTACGTCGCCCAGAAGCGCAAGATTCAGGACGGCGACAAGATGGCTGGCCGCCACGGCAACAAGGGTGTCGTCGGCAAGATCCTGCCGCAGGAAGACATGCCATTCATGGCTGACGGTACGCCTGTGGACATCATCCTGAACACCCACGGTGTGCCACGTCGTATGAACATTGGTCAGGTCCTCGAGGTGCACTTGGGCTGGCTGGCGAAGGCAGGCTGGACCGTGAACCCAGACGACCCTGCGAACGCGAAGCTGCTGGAGACCCTGCCTGAGGCGCTGTACGACGTGCCGGCAGACTCTCTGACCGCTACTCCTGTGTTCGATGGTGCAACCAACGAAGAGATCGCAGGCCTGCTTGCGAACACCAAGCCGAACCGTGACGGTGATGTCATGGTCGATGGTGACGGCAAGACGGTGCTGTTCGACGGCCGCTCCGGCGAGCCATTCGATTACCCGATCTCCGTGGGCTACATGTACATGCTGAAGCTGCACCACTTGGTGGATGAGAAGATCCACGCTCGTTCCACGGGCCCTTACTCCATGATTACCCAGCAGCCGCTGGGTGGTAAGGCACAGTTCGGTGGCCAGCGCTTCGGTGAGATGGAGGTGTGGGCAATGCAGGCATACGGCGCTGCCTACACCCTGCAGGAGCTGCTGACGATCAAGTCGGATGACGTTGTTGGCCGTGTGAAGGTCTACGAGGCCATCGTCAAGGGTGACAACATCCCTGACCCAGGCATTCCGGAGTCCTTCAAGGTCCTCCTCAAGGAGCTGCAGTCCCTGTGCCTCAACGTTGAGGTCCTTGCTGCAGACGGCACCCCAATGGAGCTGGACGGCGATGACGACGATGACCACGCGGGTTCCTCGCTGGGCATCAACCTCTCGCGCGACGAAGGCTCCTCAGCAGACACCGCGTAACCGCCAGGCGGGAGTGCCCTCACGCTCCCTCGCTTCACCTTTACTAGGTGGAGCTAGGGGAGTGCGGCGGCACCCTCTGAACCGCATTTAGACTCTGAAATTTTTCGCAATCGATCCTCCCGTTTGGGAGGTGAAAGGGAATTTACGTGTTTGACGTAAACCTCTTCGACGAGCTCCGCATCGGCCTGGCCACTGCCGACGACATCCGCCGCTGGTCCCATGGCGAGGTCAAGAAGCCGGAGACCATTAACTACCGCACGCTCAAGCCAGAGAAGGACGGCCTGTTCTGCGAGCGTATTTTCGGCCCTACCCGTGACTGGGAGTGTGCTTGTGGCAAGTACAAGCGCGTCCGTTACAAGGGCATCATCTGTGAACGCTGTGGCGTTGAGGTAACCAAGTCCAAGGTGCGTCGTGAGCGCATGGGCCACATTGAGCTGGCCGCACCCGTGACCCACATTTGGTACTTCAAGGGTGTTCCTTCCCGCCTGGGCTACCTGTTGGACCTGGCGCCGAAGGACCTTGAGCGCATCATCTACTTCGCTGCGAACATCATTACCAGCGTTGACGATGAGGCACGCCACGCAGACATGTCCACCCTTGAGGCGGAGATGATACTGGAAAAGCGCGAGGTAGAGCAGGACGTTGAGTCCGACATCGCTGAGCGCGCCCAGAAGCTGGAGGAAGACCTCGCAGCTCTGGAGGCCGAGGGTGCCAAGGCAGATGCACGCAACAAGGTGCAGAAGGCTGCCGACAAGGAAATGCAGAACATGCGCGACGCCGGTGAACGCGAGGTGGAACGCCTCGACGAGATCTGGCAGACCTTTGTGAAGCTGGCCCCGAAGCAGATGATTATCGACGAGAACCTCTACGAGGAACTCGTGGACCGCTACGAGGACTACTTCACTGGCGGCATGGGTGCTGAAGCACTGCAGACCCTGATCCGTGGCTTCGACCTGGATGCGGAAGCTGAAGAGCTGAACCACATCATCGCCGAAGGCAAGGGCCAGAAGAAGCAGCGTGCCTTGAAGCGCCTGAAGGTTGTTGCAGCCTTCCAGCGCTCTGGTAACGATCCTGCTGGCATGATTCTTGACGCGATTCCGGTGATCCCACCAGAGCTGCGTCCGATGGTCCAGCTTGACGGTGGCCGTTTCGCCACCTCGGACCTGAACGACCTGTACCGCCGCGTGATCAACCGCAACAACCGTTTGAAGCGCATGATCGAGCTGGGTGCACCAGAGATCATCGTGAACAACGAGAAGCGCATGCTGCAGGAGTCTGTTGACGCGCTGTTCGACAACGGCCGTCGCGGCCGCCCAGTCACTGGCCCGGGCAACCGCCCACTGAAGTCCCTGTCTGACCTGCTGAAGGGTAAGCAGGGTCGCTTCCGCCAGAACCTGCTGGGTAAGCGTGTGGACTACTCTGGCCGTTCGGTGATTATCGTCGGTCCGCAGCTGAAGCTGCACGAGTGTGGTCTGCCGAAGCTGATGGCTTTGGAGCTGTTCAAGCCGTTCGTGATGAAGCGTCTGGTCGACAATGACTATGCGCAGAACATCAAGTCCGCGAAGCGCATGGTGGAGCGCCAGCGCCCTGAGGTGTGGGACGTCCTTGAAGAGGCGATTTCTGAGCATCCAGTGCTGCTGAACCGCGCACCAACCCTGCACCGTCTGGGCATCCAGGCCTTTGAGCCGAAGCTGGTCGAGGGTAAGGCTATCCAGCTGCACCCACTGGCCTGTGAGGCGTTCAACGCTGACTTCGACGGTGACCAGATGGCAGTTCACCTGCCGCTGTCCGCTGAAGCACAGGCTGAGGCACGCATCCTCATGCTGTCGTCGAACAACATCCTGTCCCCGGCATCGGGCAAGCCACTGGCTCTGCCACGCCTGGACATGGTGACCGGCCTCTACTTCTTGACCATGAAGAAGGGCGAGGACGAGATCGGCGGCCAGGGCCCATACCGCGAGGCTGACTCCGAAGGTCCGGCACGTGGCGTGTACTCCTCGCACCGTGAGGCGATCATGGCGAAGGACCGCGGCGCACTCGGCCTGCAGGCTCCCATCAAGGTGCGCATTGACCACCTGCGTCCAACCCCAGAAATCGAGGCTGAACAGTTCCCCGATGGTTGGGAAAAGGGCCAGGCGTGGATGATGGACACCACCTTGGGCCGCATCCAGTTCAATGAGCTGCTGCCATACAACTTCCCGTACCAGGAAGGCGCCATGGTCCGTAAGGGCGGTGGCGATGACAAGGTGCTTCTGGGCGACATCATCGCTGAGATGGTAGAGAAGTACCCGATGATCACCGTGGCGCAGACGCTGGACAAACTGAAGGATGCCGGTTTCTACTGGTCGACTCGTTCTGGCGTGACCATCTCGATGTCTGACGTTCTGGTTCTGCCGAACAAGGATGAGATCCTTGAGCAGTACGAGAAGGAAGCAGAAGAGATTGAGCGCAAGTTCTGGGAGAAGGGTGCGCTGACGGAGGAGAACCGTTACGACCGCCTCGTGGAGCTGTGGCAGGATGCCACGAACCAGGTTGGCCAGGCCGTGGAGGATCTCTACCCGGACGACAACCCAATTCCGATGATCGTGAAGTCCGGTGCTGCCGGTAACATGCGTCAGATCTGGACCCTGGCCGGCATGAAGGGCATGGTCGTGAACTCGCGTGGTGAGTACATCACCCGTCCGATTAAGACCTCCTTCCGCGAAGGCCTGTCGGTGTTGGAGTACTTCAACAACTCCCACGGTTCCCGTAAGGGTCTGGCCGATACGGCTCTGCGTACCGCTGACTCCGGTTACCTCACTCGCCGTCTGGTGGACGTGGCGCAGGATGTCATTGTCCGCGAGGATGACTGTGGCACCCGCCAGGGTGTGCGTGTCCCGGTCGCCGAGAAGGTGGGCGAGGGCAAGTTCGTCCGCCACGAGCTGGTGGAGACCTCGGTGTCTGGTCGCGTGGTGGCAAATGACATCACCGACGCTGCCGGCAACATCGTCGTCGAGGCAGGCACCAACCTGTCTGAGGCGCTCATCGACAAGATCGTTGAGGCAGGCCATGAGCAGATCAAGGTCCGCTCGGTCCTGACCTGCCAGACCCCAACCGGTGTGTGCGCGAAGTGCTACGGCAAGTCCATGGCTTCCGGCCACTTGGTCGATATCGGCGAGGCAGTGGGTATTGTCGCTGCTCAGTCGATTGGTGAGCCTGGCACCCAGCTGACGATGCGTACGTTCCACCAGGGTGGTGTCGGCGGCGACATTACCGGCGGTCTACCACGTGTGCAGGAGCTGTTCGAGGCCCGCGTGCCGAAGAACCGCGCCCCGATCGCGTCGGTTGCCGGTACGGTCTCGCTTTCCGACGAGGGCAACTTCTGGACCCTCACCATTACCCCGGACGATGGTTCGGACGATGTGGTGTACGAGAAGCTGTCGAAGCGTCAGGGCCTGGCACAGGTGCGTCGTCCAATGGAGTCCAACCCGGATGCCATGATCGAGCGCTCTCTGCGCGAAGGTGACCACGTTGAGGTGGGCGACCGTCTGCTGCGCGGTGCGGCTGACCCGCACGACGTGCTCGAGGTTCTGGGCCGTCGCGGTGTGGAGAAGCACTTGATCGATGAGGTGCAGGCCGTGTACCGCACCCAGGGTGTGTCCATTCACGACAAGCACATCGAGATCATCATTCGCCAGATGCTGCGCCGTGGCACTGTCATCGACGCGGGATCCACCCAGTACCTCCCAGGTACTTTGGCGGATCTGTCCGAGGCGAAGCAGGTCAACTCTGGTGTGGTCGCCGATGGTGGTCAGCCTGCAGAGTTGCGCTCCGAGATCATGGGTATCACCAAGGCGTCGCTTGCGACCGAGTCCTGGCTGTCCGCCGCCTCGTTCCAGGAGACCACGCGTGTGCTCACTGATGCTGCGATCAACCGTCGTTCCGACCAGCTGATCGGTCTGAAGGAGAACGTGATCATCGGTAAGCTCATCCCGGCTGGTACTGGTATCTCACGCTACCGCAACATCTCCGTGAAGCCGACCGAGGCCGCACGTTCCGTGGCGTACTCGATCCCAAGCTTCGGCGACTCCATCTACGGCGATGATGGCTACGGTGAGTTCACCGGCGCCTCCGTCCCGCTGGATGAGTACGGATTCGACATGTAAAACGCAGGCCTCTGGCTAATTCGGTCTGCTTAACGACGATAGGCCCCGCCTTTTCCTGGTCTAAACAGGAGAGGCGGGGCCTTCGTCGTAAAGCGGCGTTTTGATCCTGAAGGGTTGCTGTAGTAGTGTTATGCGGGTATCCCACGTCTAGATGGTGGGAGCCTGATTTTTTACCCAGTAGGCCAGCGAGAGCGGCTGACTGGTTTTTGCACGTTTAAATGCAAGAAGATGAAACCAGGCATTACAGCTTGAAATGCCAAGCTTTCCAAACAATCGGTCGGCATCCCCGGCCGGAAGCCGATCAGATCAACAGAAAGACGGTTCATGCCAACTATCCAGCAGCTGGTCCGCAAGGGCCGCCACGATAAGAGCCAGAAGGTTGCTACGGCAGCCCTGAAGGGTTCCCCGCAGCGTCGTGGCGTGTGCACCCGCGTGTACACCACCACTCCGAAGAAGCCTAACTCTGCACTGCGTAAGGTTGCCCGTGTGCGCCTGACGTCCGGTATTGAGGTTTCTGCTTACATCCCAGGTGAGGGCCACAACCTCCAGGAGCACTCCATGGTGCTTGTCCGTGGTGGTCGTGTGAAGGACCTCCCAGGTGTTCGCTACAAGATCGTCCGCGGCGCTCTGGACACCCAGGGTGTCAAGGACCGCAAGCAGGCCCGCTCCCGCTACGGTGCAAAGAAGGGTGGCAACTAAAAATGCGTAAGAATTCCGCGCCAAAGCGCGCAGTAGTCAAGGACCCGGTATACGACTCTGAGCTGGTCACCCAGCTGGTTAACAAGGTGCTTGTCGACGGCAAGAAGTCCGTTGCAGAGCGCATTGTTTACGGCGCTCTTGAGAAGTGCCGTGAGAAGACCGGTACCGACCCAGTGGGCACCCTGGAGAAGGCACTGGGCAACATTCGCCCAGACCTTGAGGTTCGCTCCCGCCGTGTTGGTGGCGCAACCTACCAGGTTCCAGTTGAGGTCCGCCCAGGCCGTTCCAACACCCTCGCACTGCGCTGGATGGTGATGTTCACCCGTCAGCGTCGTGAGAACTCGATGGTGGAGCGTCTGGCTAATGAGATCCTCGATGCGTCGAACGGTCTCGGTGCATCTGTGAAGCGTCGTGAGGACATGCACAAGATGGCTGAGGCTAACCGTGCATTCGCTCACTACCGCTGGTAATCAGAGCCTTTATATGAACACTGCTAAAGACCCGGCCGCCGGTGGACGACGAAGCGTTCGCGAACTGCATACAGTTGCGTAAGCGTGGAGTTTCTACCGCGTTCGGGTCATTGGCTTATTGCGGGTGAGGAAGCAGAGATGCCTTCTACCCCCGCTCACGCTGCCACATCCGACAAGTAGTGGCACAATTGATCGAGAACTATTCACAAACGGCGTCGCCTGAAGGCAAGACGTCAACGACAAACTAAGTTGGGGTAATACTGTGGCACAAGAAGTGCTTAAGGACCTGAACAAGGTGCGCAACATCGGCATCATGGCGCACATCGATGCCGGTAAGACCACCACTACTGAGCGAATCCTGTTCTACACGGGTATCAATCGCAAGGTTGGCGAGACCCACGACGGTGGCGCGACCACCGACTGGATGGAGCAGGAGCAGGAGCGTGGCATCACGATTACTTCTGCAGCCGTGACCTGTTTCTGGGAAGGCAACCAGATCAACATCATTGACACCCCTGGGCACGTGGACTTCACCGTTGAGGTGGAGCGTTCCCTGCGTGTCCTGGACGGCGCGGTTGCTGTCTTCGACGGCAAGGAAGGTGTGGAGCCACAGTCTGAGCAGGTGTGGCGTCAGGCTGCGAAGTACGACGTTCCACGTATCTGCTTCGTCAACAAGATGGACAAACTCGGTGCAGACTTCTACTTCACCGTTGGCACCATCGAGGACCGCCTGGGCGCGAAGCCATTGGTCATGCAGCTGCCAATCGGTGCAGAGGACGACTTCGACGGCGTTGTCGACCTGCTCGAAATGAAGGCACTGACCTGGCGCGGCAAGGTTGAGGTTGGCGCTGAGGCAACTGTTGAGGAGATCCCAGCAGACCTGCAGGAGCGTGCTGAAGAGTACCGCGAGAAGCTCATCGAGACCGTTGCTGAGTCCGATGAAGAGCTCATGGAGAAGTACTTCGGCGGCGAAGAGCTGACCATCGACGAGATCAAGGGCGCCATCCGCAAGATGGTGGTCAACTCTGAGATCTACCCTGTGTACTGCGGTACCGCATACCGCAACAAGGGCATCCAGCCACTGCTGGACGCAGTCGTTGACTTCCTGCCTAATCCACTCGACGTGGGCGAGGTTCACGGTGTCGCAATGGACGACGAGTCCAAGGAGCTGACCCGTACGCCATCCGTGGAGTCCCCATTCTCCGCACTGGCATTCAAGATCGCAGTTCACCCATTCTTCGGTAAGCTCACCTACGTCCGCGTCTACTCCGGCCAGGCCAACCCAGGCGAGCAGATGCTGAACTCCACGAAGAACTCTAGGGAGCGCGTGGGCAAGCTGTTCCAGATGCACGCGAACAAGGAGAACCCGGTTGAGCACGCTGATGCGGGTAACATCTACGCGTTCATCGGTCTGAAGCACACCACTACCGGTGACACCCTGTGTGACCCAGCGAACCCGATCATCCTTGAGTCCATGGACTTCCCGGATCCTGTGATCCAGGTTGCTATTGAGCCAAAGACCAAGGCTGACCAGGAGAAGCTTGGTACCGCTATTCAGAAGCTGTCTGAAGAGGACCCAACCTTCACCGTCCGTTTGGACGAAGAGTCCGGCCAGACCGTGATTGGCGGCATGGGCGAGCTGCACCTTGACGTTCTTGTTGACCGTATGAAGCGCGAATTCAAGGTTGAGGCGAATATCGGTTCCCCACAGGTTGCTTACCGCGAGACCATCCGCAAGAAGGTGGAGTCCCTCGACTACACCCACAAGAAGCAGACTGGTGGTTCGGGTCAGTTCGCAAAGGTCATCGTTACCATCGAGCCTTACAACCCAGACCCATCTGAGCTGGAAGAGGGCGATTCCCCTTCGTACAAGTTCGTCAACGAGGTCACTGGTGGCCGCGTTCCAAAGGAATACATCCCATCCGTGGATGCAGGTATCCAGGACGCAATGCAGTACGGCTACCTGGCTGGCTACCCACTGGTTAACATCAAGGCAACGCTGGAAGATGGCGCGTACCACGACGTTGACTCCTCGGAGATGGCCTTCAAGCTGGCTGGTTCCCAGCTGCTGAAGGAAGCTGTCGCCAAGGCGAAGCCAGTTCTGCTGGAGCCAGTGATGGCTGTTGAAGTTGTCACCCCAGAGGAATACATGGGTGCAGTCAACGGCGACATCAGCTCCCGTCGTGGCCAGGTCCACGCAATGGAGGACCGCTCCGGCGCGAAGGTTGTCAAGGCGAAGGTTCCATTGTCCGAGATGTTCGGTTACATTGGTGACCTGCGTTCCAGCACTGCTGGCCGCGCAAACTTCACCATGGTCTTCGATTCCTACGCTGAGGTTCCATCCTCCGTGGCTCAGGAGATCATCGACGAGCGCAACGGCAACGCATAAGCCGGAACCGATCGTCGCGCAGGAAACCGTTCGCGGTAAAATGCGAGAGTGGCTTCTTTCCCCGGGGTAAAACCTCTCGGGGCTGCGCGGGGGCTCTGTGCCAGGGCCCCACGCAGTAGGGAAGCAATAACAAAATCTTCTAGGCGGTTGCGGCTGGGCTGAGATACCACCCGGTCACTGTGGTGTTTGAGCCGGCCGTTACCCTCTAGGTTGATTCAAGATCTTGAATCGGCCGAAGATTGATATCACGTCCGCGTGCTGTCAGTTTGAAAAACGGCCTCGAGAAATCTAGGATCATGTAACTGGCACATTGTGAAATGGCCGTAGTCGAAACCTCCCACACTAGGCGGGGTATCGGCGAGGCATCTGTAAACCCCGTGGCTGCGAGAGTCGTAGCCACAATGAAGTCCAGGAGGACATACAGTGGCAAAGGCGAAGTTCGAGCGTACAAAGCCGCACGTTAACATCGGCACCATCGGTCACGTTGACCACGGTAAGACCACCACCACCGCTGCAATCACCAAGGTGCTTGCAGACCAGTACCCTGAGGAGAACGAGTCCTTCGCATACGACGCGATTGACAAGGCTCCTGAGGAGCGCGAGCGTGGTATTACCATCAACATCTCCCACGTGGAGTACAACACCCCTAAGCGCCACTACGCGCACGTTGACGCTCCAGGCCACGCCGACTACATCAAGAACATGATCACCGGCGCAGCTCAGATGGACGGCGCAATCCTGGTTGTTGCTGCAACTGACGGCCCAATGCCTCAGACCCGTGAGCACGTTCTGCTGGCTCGCCAGGTTGGCGTTCCTTACATCCTCGTTGCACTGAACAAGTGCGACATGGTTGACGATGAGGAAATCATCGAGCTCGTCGAGATGGAGGTCCGCGAGCTTCTGGCTGAGCAGGACTATGACGAAGAGGCTCCAATCGTTCAGATCTCCGCTCTGGGCGCCCTGAACGGCGAGCAGAAGTGGGTCGACTCCATCGTCGAGCTGATGGAAGCTTGCGACGAGTCCATCCCAGACCCAGTCCGCGAGACCGACCGTGACTTCCTGATGCCAGTTGAGGACATCTTCACCATTTCCGGCCGCGGCACCGTCGTGACCGGCCGTGTTGAGCGTGGTGTCCTGAACGTCAACGATGACGTTGAGATCATCGGCATCAAGGAAAAGCCAGTCACCACCACCGTCACCTCCATCGAGATGTTTAACAAGCTTCTCGACACCGCTGAGGCTGGCGACAACGCTGCACTGCTGCTCCGCGGCACCAAGCGTGAGGATGTTGAGCGTGGCCAGGTCATCATCAAGCCAGGCGCATACACTCCTCACACCAAGTTCGAGGGTTCCGTCTACGTTCTGTCCAAGGACGAGGGCGGCCGCCACACCCCATTCTTCGACAACTACCGTCCTCAGTTCTACTTCCGTACCACTGACGTGACCGGCATTGTCAAGCTGCCAGAGGGCACCGAGATGGTCATGCCAGGCGACAACGTCGACATGTCCGTCGAGCTGATCCAGCCTGTCGCAATGGACGAGGGCCTGCGCTTCGCTATCCGCGAGGGCTCCCGTACCGTTGGTGCAGGCCGCGTCACCAAGATCATCGAGTGATCCAACTGACGCGCTAGGCATCTAGCGTTAACGTCTAACGCCGCCAGACACATTGTGTCCGGCGGCGTTTTGCTTTGCCTGGCTCAAGATAGCGCGCGCAACCGCGTAGGATTAACCCTCATGGAAGATCCCACCCGTATCCCGCGAGTCCTCGAAGAGTTACGCACCACGTGGGAAGGCCAGCCCAACATAAGTCTTCCCACCCTCTTCGGCATCTTGGCCAATAGGGGAGTGGCCTGGGGAACTACCGACGAGGAACTCATCGCCGCCCTACGTGAAGAAGCCCTACGCCACCCGGCTGACCTGCCACGCGACGAATCGGGGCGCGCCACAACTTCCGCGCTGGTCACCACGACCAATCCGGATTTGCGCGTCACATGCACCCCCACTGAAGTTATCGTCCGGGTAGCATCTGAGTCTCAGCGACAGCCAGGTGTGTGGGGCTACGCCGCTCTACGGCCCACAGGACCAGGTCGACTTCTTGTGCTGACTGATCACGAGGGCATTGAGCACAAGCTCGGAATCGTAACACTCATCACGGTGCTTGACGACGAAAACACGCGCGCGACCACTCTCGACGGGTTAGAGCGAGCCGACAGGGACAACAGGGAATGGTTGATTACCACCACTGATGGGCGGCGCCATGTGCTCGGGCACTCGCTATCTACCTGGGATGCCCAGCGCCGGCACGTCGATACCTCTACGAAGAAATGGACGCGGGTGGCCACGTGTAGCGTTGGTCAGCCGTTGGTGGTGGACACGCCACAAGGGCAGGAGGAGCTAGGGATCGTCGACACGGTCGTCCTGCTGGAAGATTAAAGCTCCACGCGGGAGAGATGCAGTTTGTAGACCGTGTCGATGTCCATGTCCTCAACTGCATCCCGCAGATCAACTTCCATGCCGTCGATCAGGTCGACGATCGCCTGGAGGTCCGCGGAGGGGTCGGTGTCAAGGGTAAAGGTAATCGTCGGGCGCTTCCCAATGGTTGCTACAGACGTATCCACCTTGTTGATGGCCTCGTTCTGGCAGAGGTAATTGCCAATGGCTTGGGCAAACTTCGCCAAGTGGATCGTGGTTGTCCCAGGATCGTCCTCGCCGGTGACTTCGCGCTTGGAGAATCCTCGGCCGCGCAAGTTGTTCACCATCATCGAGACACCACCGATGATCAGCAGCGCCGCAAGCGCGATGAGGGCCCAGATATACCAGCCGCTGTCAGCGGTATCGGTCAGCACGGAACGGTCGATGCCGCGTAGCCAGTCGCTGACGTAGGGGATGTCAAAAAACAGCCCGGCGGGGACCAGCCCTGCAACCAGAAGCAGGACGCCAACCAAAAAGATGGTTAGGCGGTCGATGACAGCAAGAGAGGTCTTCACTGGACCTCCCGGGGCTCAACGGGGTCCACCTGCACGGTGATCCGCGGTGGCTTCACCAACACAGCTAGTTCCGAACGCAGAGAATTCTGGATCTCTTCAGCAAGCTCTTCGCTGCCATCGCTGTGGGCCATAGCAACTGTCAAGCGCTTGCGGTTGGCGCGCGAGCTGATGTCGTCAGAGCCGAAATCGCGACGCACAGCTGCGGTAGATTTTCGCGCGACATCCACAGGCCGCATCCACACCGAAGAATTCGCAGCCACGCGCATGTGGGTGCGCCGGCGCGGCCGCAGCGCAGCAACCATCAGCCACAGGCCCACCAGCGCGACCACCACGCCGATGATAACGCCAAGCATGTCCACCTCGGCGGTAGCCAAGAAATCAAGCGCAGTAGCGATCCAGCCTTCAGCTGGGTCGGTGCCCTTAAAAAGGAACCACGCATCACGGATCGCAACGCCGGCAAGGATCAGCAGCACGACCCCAAGGACGACAGTGAGCACTCGCGCGGCAGGATGGGGCCGGGGCTCTGCACCTACACCAGTGCCTTTACCGGGTGTACTCATACAAATTCTCCTATCGGTGACACGGTAATCGGACGCAACGGAACAGGTTGAGGCACCGCCGGTGGCCGCAGCGGACGCGGGGACTTAACGACGATTGGTCGCAGCGGTGCATGCTGCTTCACTTGGAAGGAGCGCAGCTTCTTCGTCGATNCGCGAATAGGTGTGGTCCATACTGTTGGACTGTGCTCTGCGAGTTGCTGGCGGGTGATGCGGTGGCCTTCGGAGCATTCGGCAAAGGTGGATACGGTGATGTTGATGCGGGCGACCTCAAAACCCGTCATGCGGTAGACGTGCTCGCTGACCGTTTCGCGCACGCGCTCCACGATTGCGCGAGCCGGGGCAGGGAACTGGAGTGCTAGCTCTGCGTCAAAAGACACCTTCTTGCAGGGCCGGTCCATAATCGCCACATACTTCGGAAGCCGGCTGCCGGCCAGTCCCGCAAGTTTCGCGTCGCGTGTGATGGCACCGGGGACGGTCTCGGTGGCAACCACGGCAATCTTTTCGAAGATGCGCTCGGCGATACGGGTGGTGTGTTCGTCGTGAAGCTGTTCGTTCTCGGGCGTACTCATGAGCTACGACCTTTACCGGAAAGCGTGCTGATCATCTCTGCGACGTCCAGTTTGCCGTCGAGTTGGGCGCCGACGACGCCACCGATCGCGCCGAATAGCAGGACCCACAGGGGCCCGGACCAGCCGCCGATAATGACGGAAAAGGCCAGCACTACGCCGATGACAATGCCGAGTAGCGTCTTGTTCTCAAAGTTTTTCATAGCTGCCTCTTTGTTTCATTATCAGGCCCGGAAGCGCCCTGCGAGCTGGAGATGACATCGCCGATGGTCACGTCCACCACGTTCAACCCAGTGGCGCTGCGGACGGCATGGCGTACGGCCTCGGCAACGTCATACACGTTGCGTCCGGCATCGACATCCACCACTACGTGGGCTTCCAAGCCTTCCTCGCCGTCGCGCGACAGCGGCTTGAGGCCAACCACCCGCTCATTGGGGTAGAGCAACGCCACTTCGCCGTAGCGCCCGGGGTGCATGGCGGCTACACCGTCAATAGCCAGAACGGCCGCCTGGGCGAAGGTTGCATCGTCGATATCAATCATCATCTGTGGGGATTACTGTTCTACCTGCTTGTAGTCCTCGCCGTTGTCATCCAGGTTCGGCAGGTGGACGTCATGGACGGTCACATCGACCTTGTCGACGATCAACCCGGTCATCCGAGTAATCGCCGTCATGATGTTCTGGCGGATCGCCTGTGCCAGCTCGTGGATAGCCACACCGTACTCAGCGATGATCGCAACACCCACGGAGACGTGTCCCTCAACCACCTCGACGGTGACGCCCTGCTGGACATTCGAGGACGCGGTCAGGGATTCGCGGATCGCGCCCACCATGCGTGCGGCGCCGCCACCGAGGTTGTAGACGCCGGAGACCTCGCGCGCAGCCAGGCCAGCGATCTTGCCCACCACGGTGTCCTCAATGATGGTGGTGCCGTATTCCGTCACAAGGTTGAGGTTGGGCTCGCGCGGCGGGGTAGGGTCCTTGGGTGTTGGGGTATCGGGGGTAGTGGACGAAGTCATGAGTAACCTTTCAATACGCTCAAACTGTGAACTCAGTCTCTGAATGCGTGGGGTTGGGTGCACTTTCGGCGTGCCATGTGTCGTCGAAAAGCCCGCTCAACCGCGAAACGCATCGATAGCACTAACTCTACAGAAATTGCTCGCGCACGTTATTTGTCTTTTCGGGTCAAAGCATGCTTTAATACACAGGTTGCTTTAACAACGCCGAACGCGTTCATAGCAGACATGCTGTGAGGTATTCGGTGCTGGTGAGGCGAACATGACACCTTTGCACAGGCAATCGACGTAAGGCGGGAACCTGACGAAGGCTCCGAGATCGGGTACAGGCCAATGGGCACTTCCGAGACCGGGGACCGGAGAAGGGGCATGGCAAATAAACAGCGGCAGTACGTAAGGCACACGCTTTCTATCTCCTGGGAAACCTGGGGGCAGAACGTTTCCTTCCGAGTCTGACATCCCGCGCTCGACGCTTATCGACGAGCACGTGGCGGCAGCACTGATTGGCGCGCGTTTATTCGCCCGCTCCAGTTATCTACCGGGTCGTGTCAAGACAGTCATCAAGAATAAGACACTGGCGTTGGAGCCGTGGCCTAGTCCCGGACAACGTTATAGAGAAATCGAGAAGCTAAACCGCTTCACCTACGTCTCACCCAGGTGGGACGCAGTAAGTGGAGCGGATGCGAGGAAGAGGAAAGCGTGGCGGGACAAAAGATCCGCATTCGGCTGAAGGCCTACGACCACGAAGCCATCGACGCATCTGCAAAGAAGATCGTCGAAACGGTCACCCGCACGGGTGCACGTGTCGTTGGACCTGTGCCATTGCCAACCGAAAAGAACGTATGGGCCGTTATTCGTTCTCCACACAAATACAAGGACTCTCGCGAGCACTTCGAGATGCGCACTCACAAGCGCCTGATCGACATCCTCGACCCAACCCCGAAGACCGTTGACGCTCTGATGCGCATCGATCTTCCGGCTAGCGTCGACGTGAACATTCAGTAATCGCTGATCCCCGAAGACTTTTGTAGCGGAGAACAAACAATGACTAACACAGAGATCAAGGGCATTCTGGGCAAAAAGCTCGGCATGACTCAGATCTTCGACGACGAAAACCGTGTTATCCCGGTGACCGTCGTGGAAGCTGGGCCGTGCGTGGTTACCCAGATTCGCACCGAAGAAGTTGATGGCTACAACGCCATCCAGATCGCCTACGGCGAGATCGATCCCCGTAAGGCAAACAAGCCAGCAGCTGGCCACTTCAAGAAGGCAGGCGTGACCCCACGCCGCTACGTCGCAGAGCTTCGCATGGACGATGTCTCTGGCTACGAGCTTGGCCAGGAATTCACCGTGGATATCTTCGAGGGCGAGTCCTTCGTTGACGTCACCGGTATCACCAAGGGCCACGGCTTCGCAGGCGCTATGAAGCGTCACGGCTTTGCCGGCCAGGGTGCTGCACACGGTAACCAGGCGGCACACCGCCGCGTTGGTTCCATCGGCCAGTCCGCAACCCCAGGACGTGTGTTCAAAGGTAAGCGCATGGCAGGCCGCATGGGTGGGAACAAGGTGACCACCCAGAACCTGAAGATTCAGAAGATCGACGGTGAATCCAACCTGATCCTCATCAAGGGTGCTATCCCTGGTGCTAAGGGCAGCGTTGTTACCGTCAAGACCGCAGTGAAGGGCGGTGCTCACGCATGACCAACCTGACTCTTGACGTCCACACCGCTGACGGAAAGACCAATGGAACCGTTGAGCTTCCGGCAGAACTGTTCGACCGCGAAGCTTCCATCCCGCTGATGCACCAAGTTGTCACCGCACAGCTTGCTGCAGCGCGCCAGGGTACTCACAAGGTGAAGACCCGCGCAGAGGTACGTGGCGGCGGCCGCAAGCCGTACCGCCAGAAGGGTACGGGTCGCGCCCGCCAGGGCTCGATCCGTGCACCTCAGTTCACCGGCGGCGGCATCGTTCACGGACCAGTGCCACGCGATTACTCGCAGCGCACCCCGAAGAAGATGATTAAGGCTGCTTTGGCTGGTGCTCTGACCGACCGCGCCCGCAACGCACGTATCCACGTGGTTGAGGAGCTCGTCCCAGGCCAGAAGCCATCCACCAAGGAAGCTCGCGCATTCATCGAGCGTCTGACGGACCGTAAGAATGTTCTGCTGGTCGTCGGCCGCGAGGACGTAAACTCTCGTCGCAGCGCAAACAACCTGCCGAACGTTCACATCCTCGAGCCAACGCAGCTGAACACCTACGACGTCCTCAAGTCGGACGATGTCGTGTTCTCCGTCGAGGCTCTGCACACCCTGTCCCAGCGCTCCGGTGCTGCACAGGATGAGAAGGTCAAGGAGGCGAACTAATGGCTAAGACCGTTAACCCACGCGACATCATCATCGCACCAGTGCTGTCTGAGAAGACCTACGCACTGATGGAGCAGGACACCTACACCTTCCTGGTGGACCGTTCTGCAAACAAGACCCAGATCAAGATTGCCGTGGAGGACATCTTCGGCGTCTCGGTGGCGTCCGTGAACACCGTCAACCGCGAGGGAAAGCGCAAGCGCTCCCGCACCGGTTTCGGTAAGCGCAACGACACCAAGCGCGCATATGTTACTCTCCGCGATGGCAGCGACTCCATCGATATCTTCGGCGGCAACCTCTAAGCCCGCCCAAGACTTCGAAGTAAAGGACATATTATGGCTATTCGTAAGTACAAGCCGACAACCCCGGGTCGCCGTGCCAGCTCCGTTTCCGAGTTCAGCGAAATCACTCGCTCCACTCCGGAACGCACCCTGCTGGCTCCGCTCCCGAAGAAGGCTGGCCGCAACAAAAAGGGCCACATCACTACCCGTCACCGCGGCGGCGGCCACAAGCGTCGCTACCGCATCATCGACTTCCGTCGTAATGACAAGGACGGCGTAGAGGCAAAGGTCGCTCACATCGAGTACGACCCGAACCGCACCGCAAACATTGCACTGCTGCACTACTTTGATGGCGAGAAGCGTTACATCATCGCACCAAAGGGCCTGAAGCAGGGCATGATTCTCGAATCCGGTCCAAACGCAGACATCAAGGTGGGCAACAACCTGCCACTGCGCAACATCCCGACCGGTACCACCATCCACGCAGTGGAGCTGAAGCCAGGCGCAGGTGCAAAGCTCGCACGCTCCGCCGGCGCTTCGATCCAGCTGCTGGGTAAGGAAGGCACCTACGCTGTTCTGCGTATGCCATCCTCCGAAATCCGCCGCGTGGACATCCGCTGCCGCGCCACCATCGGTGAGGTCGGCAACGCTGACCAGATCAACATCCGCTGGGGTAAGGCTGGCCGTATGCGCTGGAAGGGTTGGCGCCCAACGGTCCGCGGTGTCGTTATGAACCCTGTGGATCACCCACACGGTGGTGGTGAAGGTAAGACTTCCGGTGGTCGTCACCCAGTGTCCCCTTGGGGCCAGAAGGAAGTTCGTACCCGCAAGCCAAACCGTTATTCCAACAACATGATTGTTCGTCGTCGTCGTTCGAACAAGAGCCGCTAAGAGGAGGTAAACAGACATGCCACGCAGCCTAAAGAAGGGCCCGTTCGTCGATGAGCACCTCCTCAACAAGGTTGATGCTCAGAACGAGAAGAACACCAAGCAGGTCATCAAGACCTGGTCTCGCCGTTCGACCATTCTCCCTGACTTCATTGGCCACACTTTCGCCGTCCACGACGGCCGCAAGCACGTGCCAGTGTTCGTCGATGAGTCCATGGTCGGCCACAAGCTCGGCGAGTTTGCACCAACAAAGACCTTTAAGGGTCACGTCAAGGACCAGAAGGGACGTCGATAAGCGATGAGTGACACCATCACCTCCGCAAGCGCGACGGCCAAGTACGTCCGCATCTCTCAGATGAAGGTCAACCGAGTTTTGGATCTCGTCCGCGGCAAGTCCGTGTCCGAGGCCCTGGCTATCCTGAAGTACGCACCACAGGGCGCAGCAAAGCCTGTCGCTAAGGTCGTCGCTTCGGCAGCAGCCAACGCCGAGAACAACTTCGGCCTGGACCCACGCACCCTCGTCGTATCCGAGTGCTACGCGACCGAAGGCCCAACCATGCGCCGCTACCAGCCGCGTGCACAGGGCCGCGCCTTCCAGATCCGTAAGCGCACCTCCCACATCACTGTTGTCGTCGCGTCGGAAGACGCAGCCAAGGAAGGGGCTAAGTAATGGGTCAGAAAATCCACCCACACGGCCTACGGTTGGGAATTACCGCAGACTGGAAGTCCCACTGGTACGCCGACAAGAACTACTCTGAGTACGTCGCTGAAGACATCAAGATCCGCGAGTTCCTGTCCACTGGACTGGACCGCGCAGGTATCGCTGATGTTGTCATCGAGCGCACTCGTGACCGTGTCCGCGTTGACATTCACACCGCCCGCCCGGGCATCGTGATTGGCCGCCGTGGCTCCGAGGCTGACCGCATCCGCCGTGAGCTGGAGAAGCTCACTGGCAAGATGGTTGCGCTGAACATCCTCGAGGTCAAGAACGTCGACGCCAACGCTAACCTCGTTGCGCAGTCGATCGCTGAGCAGCTGGTCAACCGTGTCGCATTCCGTCGTGCAATGCGCAAGTCGATCCAGTCCGCTATGCGTCAGCCACAGGTCAAGGGCATCAAGGTGCTCTGCTCCGGCCGTCTCGGTGGCGCAGAAATGTCCCGCGTTGAGCGTTACCACGAAGGCCGCGTTCCACTGCACACCCTGCGTGCAGAGATCGACTACGGCTTCGCAGAGGCTCACACCACCTTCGGCCGCATCGGCGTGAAGGTCTGGATCTACAAGGGCGACGTCGTTGGCGGCGTCCGTGAGTCCGAACTCAACGCACCGAACAATGAGCGTCGTGGCCGTGGCGATCGTCGCCCACGCCGCGGTGGCCAGCGCCGTCAGCGCGCTGAGCAGAAGAAGGAGGCATAAACCTTATGCTTATCCCTAAGCGCGTTAAGTACCGTCGCCAGCACCGTCCGACCCGTTCGGGCGTGTCCAAGGGCGGTAACAAGATTCAGTTCGGTGACTACGCAATCCAGGCTCTGGAGCCTGCATACGTCACCAACCGTCAGATCGAGGCCGGCCGTATTGCGATCAACCGCCACGTCAAGCGTGGTGGCAAGGTCTGGATCACGATCTTCCCGGACCGTCCACTGACCCAGAAGCCACTCGGCGTTCGTATGGGTTCCGGTAAGGGCCCTGTCGAGAAGTGGGTTGCCAACGTCAAGCCTGGCCGCATCCTGTTTGAGATGTCCTACCCAGATGACAGCGTTGCAGTGGAAGCACTGCGCCGCGCAGCTCAGAAGCTGCCGATGAAGGTCCGCATCATTTCGAAGGAGGACCAGTACTAATGGCTGCAGGAACCCCCGCACACGAATTCCGCGAGCTGTCCAACGACGAGCTCAACGAGCGTCTGGCAGAGGCAAAGGAAGAGCTGTTCAACCTGCGCTTCCAGCTTGCTACCGGCCAGCTGACCAACAACCGCCGTATCTCCACGGTCAAGCGCGACATCGCACGTATCTACACCGTGCTTCGCGAGCGTGAGCTCGGCCTGTCCGTCGTCCCGGGAGCTGAGGCTTAGATATGAGTGAGGCAAACGTGACTGAAACCACCGAACAGAACGACTCCCAGGGCGCTCGCAAGATTCGCCGTGGCTACGTCGTCTCCGACAAGATGGACAAGACCATTGTTGTACAGCTGGAGGACCGCAAGTCCCACGCCCTGTACGGCAAGATCATGCGCCAGTCCAAGCGCGTGAAGGCACACGACGAAGAGAACACCGCCGGCGTCGGCGATATGGTTCGCATTCAGGAGTGCCGCCCGCTGTCCAAGGACAAGCACTTCACCCTGATCGAGATCGTCGAGAGGGCACGCTAAGGACTCGTCGCTTGTCGACGACCCCCTGAACCCGGCCCATCACCTCATGGAGGTGGTGGGCCGGGTTTTTGCGTTGCCTCACGCTTGTGCCGATTGTGGTGGGTTAACCGCGGTTTCCGGCGGCGGTCCTGATGGCATCGTGGAACTGCAGGTATTCCTCGCGCACCGCTGTCAGAGGGGCAACAACTTGGTCCTCGGACATGGCGGCGACGTTGTTGCGCAGTGCGCGGCGCGTGCGCCTTTTGATCCCGGAGCCGATCACACCGCCGAACACGGCTGATACGAGGCCTAACACAATGCCTAGCAGCAACCCACCCAAGATCAGCAAGGTGGGGATGGGCCAGCCTTCAACATCGGGAACCAGATCAGGGCCCAAGAGCGGGTCGAGGGCCCCGGGGATAAAGGCCACGGCCAGATACCACAGCACGCCAACCAGGGCGGCGAGCAGCGCGAGCCACTGGATCACGGTGAGCAGGCCCCACGCCTTCGACGGTTGGGCGGGCAGCCGGGTGCCGGCGACCACGCGGTCGAGGTGCGAGGGCATCTCGTCGTTAATGTCCTCTGCCTTGTCAGCGACAGAGGATGCCCAGGCGCCGGGCAGTCCCTCGGCAACGGCGGCGGCGTAGCCTCGCACGCCCTTATTGGCGACAGCTCGGCTGGAGGCATCCAGTTCCGGCCGCGAGGTGCGGTGCACACCGAGCTCGTCGGCCTCGTCGCGAAGCCCCATGCGGCGCAGGGGATCGGGGCGCAGTTTAGTGATCCAGGAGGTCAGCAGCCAGCCGGTGCGTTCGCCGAGGCGCTTGCGGTAGGCCTTCGCGGTGGCGTCGCTGATGAAGTCGGCACCTGCGGCCTGGGTGAGGATCGTGTCCATCTCCCGCTTAGCGGATCTGGGCACCGTCTTGGTGGCCGCGCTGGACACCCAGGGTTGGGCTACGGATTCCAGGTTGGCTTCGATGCGCTTGGTCTGGGCCGAGTGGGCGGCGGCGACGCGCGCGATGGCGTTGCGGACCTCGTCGACACCCGTGCCAGTCTTCGCGGAAACCGGAATGACCGTGACCTTCTTCAAACCGTCCTCGCGCAACAGCTCCCCGAAGGAGTCTGCGACGACCTTCTGGTCTTCGGGCTTGAGCAGGTCCGCCTTATTCAGTACCGCCAGGGTCACCGCGGAGTGGGCCGCGTGCGGGCGGATGAAGTGGTCGTGGATCACGCTGTCAGCATACTTTTCTGGGTCGGCCACCCACACCAGCACATCGACCTGCCCGGCCAGGCGGGTCGTGATTTCCCGGTGGACCGGTTCCACCGAGTCGAAGTCCGGCAGGTCCAACAGGATCAACGGACCCGCGCCAGGGGCGAACTCCCCTTCACGGTTGCGGCGATCCTCCACCTCCAACCAGTCCAACAGTTCCTCTGAACCGCGCGGCTCCCAGACTGCGGCCAGTGGGGAAGAGGTGGTGGGCCGGCGCGCCGCAGCCTTGCCTAGGGCTTCGCCAACGACCGCGTTGAACAGGGACGTCTTGCCCGAACCGGTGGCCCCGAAGAAGCCGACCACGGTGTGTTCGGCAGATAGCGCGCGTCGTTCGGCGCCGGACTGCGCCACGGATTCCAAACGGTTGAGCTCGGCTGGCGTGAGGTAGCCTTCGCCTAATTCCACCGCGCGGTCAAGTGCGGCGAGCCGCTCGTTCAAGGTGGGTGCGGATTTAAACATCGGTCCCCACCTCCGCAGCAGCCGCGCGCTGTTCTTCCGAGGAGGTTCCAGCCACCAGTGGTGCCAGCACCTCGTTGTAGCGCGCCTGTTCGTCGTCGTAAAGCGCAGCCAGGCGCTGGTCGAGGTCCTCGCGCGCCCACTTGGCCATGCGGCGGACGGTGTCCTCGCCAAAAATGGTTTCCAGCAGTTTCTGCCCCACCACGGCGGAGCCGCCGGCAATCGCCAGCTCGCCGCCGGTCAGGCCGGCCGTGGAGGCAAAGACCACCAGCATGAGCGCGACGGTCACCACGTTCAGGCCCAGCGAGAGCACACGCGCGCGCATGCGCTTTTCGCCGGCGGTGTCTTGAATATGTTCCATCAGCGCGGACTGCCACTCGCGCACAAGGTGCGACGCCCGCTCGGAGAGGTCATCGCTTGACGACGACAGCGCGGGGTCAGCCTCGGCGCGCAACTGTGGTGCCACCTGGCCCAGATGTGACCAGGTGCGGGTGGCAGCGGTGTCGCCCGCATCGACGATGACGGCGTGCAGGCCGGTCTCGATCTCCGTTTCCACCTCTTGCACCGGGGCCGGCTGACCGGTGAAGAAGCTGCCGATCCGGTCCACTGCCATGGAATACCAGCGCTCGATGGTGCGAAAAGCGTCGGAAGTGCCGACGAAGTCCTGCCAGCGTTGCAGGACCTCGGTGCGCAGCAATTTGCCGTCGCTGGTGGCCTCGATGACGTGCTGGGTTGCACGCGAGTAGGTCGCCTCGATGGCCTCACCCAGCTGGGCGGCGAACTGTTCGTTGTTCTCCTTCTGTGCTACCACGTCGTCGACACGCGTCAAGAGCGTACGCAGCGCACCCTGTACGGTCTTGGCGGCGATCGCGCGGCGTGCCGACGCATCACCGGCCAGATGCTGAAGGTGCTCGCGAATGGGGGCGATGGGGGCGTCGGGAAGGAAGGTATCAAAATCGATGATGTAGGGGACCACGAACATGGTGGAATGACCCAGGCCGGCATCCTTCATCATGCGGCGCAGGTCCGCGGGGACGGTGGCCATCGAATCCTCGTCCACGCGGTTCAGGATGACGATGACCTCGATGTTGCGCCCGGCGGCATCATTAAGGAAGTTCCACACCAGCTGGTCGGCATAACGCGCCGGGGTAGTCACAAATACCCACAAATCGGCGGCGGCCAGTAGTTGGGAAGCCAGCGCGCGGTTCTTGTCGTCGATGGAATCAAAGTCCGGCGCATCCAGAAGAGCGAGGCCTTGGTCGACGGCATCGGTCGTCGCTATGCGCAGCGAAGTAGCTTCCGCATTGGCGGCCGGCGCGCCCTGCTCGCGGGCCAGGCCGGGTAGAACGTGCGGGGAGTTGAACCACTCCTGGTCCGCCGGATTGGCGACAAGCACCGGCTGGCGGGTGGTGGGGCGGATCACTCCCGACGTGGTCACCTGCGTGCCGACGATCGCATTGACCAGCGTGGACTTGCCAGAGCCGGTCGACCCACCCACGACGGCCAGCAGCGGGGCGTCGATGTTGGCCAGACGGGGCAGGATGTAATCGTCAAGCTGGGCGACGATGGCTCGCGCCTCGGCTTCGGCCTCTGGGGAGGTGGGAAGCGTGGCGGCTGCCATCGTGTCGCGCAAGTGCTCGACGGAGGAATATGACAAGGAGTTCACGCACCCCATTGTTGCAGAGGCCAGGGGTGTCATGGTGGAAGAGATTGCCGACGGCTTACCCAACCTGGTTGAATAAGTCATATGAAGACCTCGTCGTCACGCGTGCTCACCCTGGTCCTAGTCATCGTTCTCGCCGTCGTAGCTATCGCCGCAGTGTGGTGGTGGACGAACCGAGAGGGACCAACACCGGAGCAGCGCGCCGCCGCGGAAGTGGCGGCCACTGAAGAAGCCGCGGAGCATGACCTGGCGGACGTGAACGTCACCCTGGACACGGAAGTGAAAACGAACGCGTGGCGCGGCGTGACCTCACGAGCCAACGTGGCCCCCGATGATGCGGAGGCGATCACCGCAGCAGCAGACTTCCTGGTCAGCCGCTGGTCCGACGACCCCAAGGACCCGTCCTACTTCACCGGGTGGATTATCTCGGAGAACCCTCCGACCAGCTACCAGGTGGACCCGCGGGCCGATAATGAGTGGATCGTCGGCCTGCTTGCCGACCCCATCGAGGGGGTCTCGGACGTGTCCGTGGTGATCAACAACGCCGATACGGGCGAGGGGAACCGCTCCGACAGGATCGACCTGACCCCGATGGTGAACTGGGCCGAACTAGCGAAGTCCGATCAGCGCATCGAGGAGATCGTCGAAACGTTCGTGCCTTATTATGACGCGCAGCCGTTCATCAACCTCCAGGATGAGGAGGGGACGGGGCCAAAGCTGAGCCTGCAGCGCGCGACCCCAGACATGGTCAGCCCGGCGCTCGCGCTCATGGCGGCGCTGGAGGCGGAAGATGATTTCGAACAGGTCTCGCTCGTCGCCGTCCGCGACAATGGCGGGCAGCGTGAAGTGGAGATCAAGTTCCGGAATGACACACCGAGCATTCCGCGCGAGCGGGTGCAGGAGCTTATCGACGACTACCTGCCGGAAGCCACGCTAGTGGGGTAGTTGGGGGATTTGGTTTCCTGGGTGCTTCGTGGTTTAATATCCGAGTTGTCTGTGCTGGTCGGCACGAGGCGTTGATTTCCGAGCGCCGCTGCTGATCCGTGACATGCCAGGCATCGAAAGACATTGACCACGTGCGTTCTGGACGGAAATCAGGCGCACATTAATCCAGGTCAGGAGACCATAGTGATTCAGAAAGAATCGCGTCTGAAGGTCGCCGACAACACCGGTGCGCGTGAAATTCAGTGCATCCGTGTCCTCGGTGGATCTGTTCGACGCTTCGCCGGCATCGGCGACACCATCGTGGCTTCCGTGAAGGAAGCAGCCCCAGGCGGCAACGCCAAGCAGGGCGAGATTGTCCGCGCTGTGATCGTTCGCGCAAAGAAGGAAACCCGTCGCCCAGACGGCTCCTATATCTCTTTCGACGAGAACGCAGCAGTCCTTATCAAGAATGACAATGAGCCACGCGGCACCCGTATCTTCGGCCCGGTTGCTCGTGAACTTCGCGACAAGAAGTTCATGAAGATCGTGTCTCTCGCACCGGAGGTGATCTAGTCACATGAAGATCAAAAAGGGTGACATGGTCCAGGTAATTTCTGGCCCAGACAAGGGCGCACAGGGCAAGGTCATCGAGGCCTACCCGAAGCGCGAGAAGGTCCTCGTTGAGGGCGTTAACCGCATCAAGAAGCACGTTGCCAACTCCGCTACTGAGCGTGGCGCTGAGTCCGGCGGCATCGTGACCCAGGAGGCTCCGATCCACGTGTCCAACGTGATGATCCTGGACTCCGACGGCACCCCGACCCGCGTCGGCTTCCGCTTCGATGAAGACGGCAAGAAGGTTCGCGTTGCCAAGTCGAACGGGAAGGACATCTAAGATGGCTGACAATTACACCCCTCGCCTGAAGACTCGCTACAAGGAAGAAATCCGCGGCAAGATGGGCGAAGAGTTCGGTTATGACAACATCATGCAGGTCCCAGGCCTGACCAAGATCGTGGTCAACATGGGTGTCGGCGACGCTGCTCGCGACTCCAAGGTGATCAACGGTGCACTGGAGGATCTGACGGCTATTACCGGCCAGAAGCCTCAGCTGCGTCGTGCAAAGACCTCTATCGCAAACTTCAAGCTGCGTGAGGGTATGCCGATCGGCGCGAAGGTCACCCTGCGTGGCGACCGCATGTGGGAGTTCCTGGACCGTCTGCTGACCGTGGCACTGCCACGTATCCGCGACTTCCGCGGCCTGAGCGATCAGCAGTTCGACGGCCACGGTAACTACACCTTCGGCCTGACCGAGCAGACCATGTTCTACGAGATCGACGTTGACAAGATCGACCGCCCACGCGGTATGGATATCACCGTCGTGACCACCGCGACCAACAATGACGAAGGCCGCGCGCTGCTGCGCCACCTTGGCTTCCCATTTAAGGACAAGGACGGCAAGATGCAGCAGGCGTAATCGCTTTGACGATTACGGAGAGCCTGACGCTTTTCGCTTAACGACGAACGCCCACCAGATCTTATTCTGGTGGGCGTTTTTCGTGCCTCGTAGAAGATAGCTGCACTGCTTAAGGTGCCCAAAAGATTCATAAATCAATAGGTGCAAAAACGCAAATAAATGCCTACTTACGCCGTAGGTTCGTTTCTATGCGTCAAGTATTCACGCAAATAGGCTAGTTTAAATGCATAAGCGCAGGTAGGGGAAGTTTTCAATATGGTGTTTTTAATGGGTGCGGGTTATTATTTACCAGAGTAAATTCTGGGCGCCTTCGATAGGGGTGCCCCTGACAGCCTGAAGGAAGTGCACGTATGGCATTGAATGATATCGCCGAGAGCGGCGTAAACAAGAAAATCGAATTGATGGACCATGACCTTGGTCGGTTTGCCATCCGCGCCGTCCTGGCTGGCATCTACCTCACCCTAGGCACCGCTTTCGCCGGCGTGGCGGGCCAGGCCGTTGAATCCGCCGTACCGGGCCACGGCTTGGGTGCGTTGGTCTTCGCACTCTTCTTCGGGCTGGGACTGTTCTCCATTGTCATCCTGAACGCGGAGCTGGCAACCGGCAACATGATGTTCGCCTCCTATGGCGCCACCACCAAGCAGATCGGCTGGGGCAAGGGCATCTGGTTCGTCGTGCTGACCACCATCTTCAACCTGGTCGGTGCGCTGCTGGTTGGACTGCTGATGAGCCAGACAGCCAAGCTGGGCAGCATGGACAGCACCCACCTCATCGCCACGTTGTCTGAGGGCAAGCTGGACAAGAGTCCGTGGCACGCCTTCATCGAGGCAGTGGGCGCTAACTTCGTGGTCAACATGGCCATCGTCGGTGCGCTGTTCGCCAAGGACTTCGTGTCCAAGTTCTTTGTCATCGTTCCGATCATCGCCATCTTCGTCGGCCTGGGCCTGGAGCACGTTATCGCGAACTTCTCGCTGATGTCGATCACCATGTTTGCCGATTCCGTACCGGAGAACTTCACCGTCGGCAATATCGCCATCAACTGGTTGATGGTGTGGTTGGGCAACTTTGTTGGCGGCGGCCTGCTGATCGGCGGCGTCTACGCGTGGCTGAATAAGACCAAGTACGTCTACAAGGACTAGGACTAAGCCTAGGTTTCGACAAGACCGCTTGTGCCCCCAGAACCTCGGGGCACAGGCGGTTTACTTCTGCCCGCACAGCAGAGTTATCCACAAGCGATCGTCGAAAAGCGAGTTATCCACAGGTTTCAAAGGCCTGCGACGCACGTGATGTCAAAGTGTTGTACGAATAGGAAGTAGCGACAAGCAGTCGTCTTACAACAACACCATCGGGGGGAACGATGAACTCAATCGACAAGATCAAACAACGTGTTCAAAAACTACTGAATCAAGCCGCAGACCGGCAGGGGACCCCGGAGGGGGAGGTGTTCTACACCAAGGCGTTCGAGCTGATGGCTACCTACGGTTTCGACGAGCGCGATCTTGACCACGCCGACGACGGCGACGCTGTCGCCATGGAAAAGGTGGACCTCAGCGGAGCCTACACGGACATGCAGGCCCAGCTTCTGTCCGCACTGGCGGTCTCACTGCACTGCGAGGCGCTATCCGTGGGTGTGCGCAACTCCACGAAAGTGCGTCAGGTGATGGTGTTCGGCTTGCGCCGCCACGTGGATCGCTTACTGCTGCTGTTTAGCATGCTCATGCCCCAGATGCTGGCGGGCGCCCAAGACCAGCCGCGGGACCCCGACTATTCCATGGTAGTAGTGCGCCGATCTTTCATGTCGGGTTTTGCCTCGCAGGTGGCGGCCCGCCTGAAGGAAGCGGAGGAGACCGTTGCTTCGGCCTCGCAGGGCTACGAGATTGCGCTTATCGACGATGCCTCCCGCGCCACTGAAGCTCGCGACAATTTCCTCTTCGAGAACAATCTGAAGGCGTCGGCGAAAAACTCGCAGCGCTCCATGAACGCCCATGCATACTTCAATGGCATGGACGCCGGGGATATGAGCGATCTGGGCCAGACGCGGCTGCGGCAGCGTCCGGCGCTGCCGTCCTAGAGATCGATAAGTTCGCCGGAGTAGAGGTTGAACCGGCCTGGACGGGCAAAACCGACCAGCGCCATGTTCGCCTCGCGGGCGAGCTCCACGGCCAGGGAGGAGGCCGCGGACACCGCCACCAAGCCACCGAAACCGGCCATGACGGCCTTCTGCACCAATTCGAAGGAGGCGCGCGAGCTCATCACCAGGATGTGATCCTTCGCCGGCAGCAGGCCTTCCATAAGCATGTGGCCAATCACCTTGTCGGCGGCATTGTGGCGGCCTATGTCCTCGCGGATGACCACCGGGTTGCCCTCCAGGTCGAAAGCACCAGCGGCGTGGATGCCGCCGGTCTTGCGGAACTGCTGCTGCCCGTCCCGCAACTTCTCGGGGAGCTCCAACACCACGCGCGGATCCAGCTGGATCGGGCTGATCGGGTTGTGCGCCTTGCCCATAATCTCATCAATCGAGGTGGTGCCGCACACCCCGCAGGCGCTGGTGGTCGTCGTTAAGCGAATAAACTCTGGGCCGATGGGCTGCTGGGTCAACAGGTTGAGCTCCAGCACGTTATAGGTGTTCTGCCCATCGGGGCCGGTAGCGCCCGCGCAGTAGCGGGCCTCCGACACTTGGGCGGCATCGGTGATGATGCCTTCGCCGTAGAGCCAACCGTGGGCCAGTTCGATATCGTGGCCCGGGGTCCGCATCGTGGTGGTCAGGGTTTGAGCACCGTTGCGGATTTCCAGCGGCTCTTCCACAGTGACACTGTCTGCACGGGTGTCAGTGGTGAATTGGTCGTCGTCAAGCGTGACCTTTGTGACGGCGAAATTGCGGGTAATGCGTCCCACTAGTCCTGATACTCCTCTAGCGTTGCGTTAATCTTCGCGATGCGCTCGCGCACCGCCGCCGCCAGATCCTCCTCACTAGTACCCGCTGCCTGCGCCTGCCCGGTGGACAGGCCAACCAAAAACGCGGTGACAGGCGCTGCAGGGCGTGAAGGGCCATGCGCGACGTTCTTCGTCAGGTCCAGCAGATCCCCCAGCACTGTACGGGTGAGCTCAGGGGAAATCTGCAAAGTCTCTGATGCTTGGTTCAACCATTCGTTCGCGGACTTTATTTCTTGTGGGCTATCTTTCGCCACGTTGTTTCCTTTCCTAGTAATAATGTTCAGAAATATGTTTCTAGCGCTTGCCGATAAGCCACGGCGCGCTAGCCACAATGATAGCTTCAGCGCCGCGGTCCAGAGTTGGCTGCATGTCGGGCGCAAAAGCTGGGTTGTGGTTTCCTGGCGCATTCGCCTGATCAGCGAAGCCGCCCAGGCCCCAGAACGTGTACGGGGTTCCCACCGCGTCCGGGATGATCGAGAAATCCTCAGAGGCCGGCACTGGGTCCAAGTCCACGGACAGTTCGCCGAAGTATTCGTCGAAGGCGGCGCGGACGGACGTCGTGGCGTTCTCGTCGTTGTCGGTGAGCGGGTAGGTGTCGTAATACTCAAACTCAGGTGCCGCAGGGCAGCGGGCGCCCTCGCATTCAGCGCGGACCAGGCGCTCGATGGCCTCGCGCAGGTGGGCGCCCACCTTGTGATCGTAGGCGCGCGTGTTCACCAAGAGCTCGGCGGAATCCGGGATGATATTGGACTTCGTGCCCGCGTGGATCGCACCAACCGTGACCACGGCTGTCTGGGCCGCAGCAACCTCGCGCGAGACAATGGTTTGCAGCTTTCCGACGATCGACGCCGCCGTCACCACCGGGTCCACGCCCAATTCCGGCATCGACCCGTGTGAGCCCTTGCCGTGGATGGTGATCTTGACAGAGAAGGCCGAGGACAATGTCGGCCCCACCCGCGTGCCCACCGCGCCGCCGGGCAGGGTGCCCAGGACGTGCTGGCCCAGATACACGTCGGGGGTGCCGATCAGCCTGGCGATGCCATCATCAACCATCGCGCGTGCCCCCGAGGCCGTCTCCTCCCCAGGCTGGAACACCGCAATGAAGGTGCCCGCCCACGCCTCCTTCGTGGCGTTGAGTGCCTCCACGGCGCCGAGCAGGCTCATGATGTGCACATCGTGGCCGCAGGCGTGCGCGACGGGGACCTCTTCGCCTGTGGCCTCGTCGACCTGCGTTGCCGTCGACGCATAATCCTTGCCCGAGTTCTCCTTCATCGGAAGGCCGTCGGTATCACCGCGCGAAGCGACGATCGGCCCGGTGCCGTTCTCGATGATCGCCACAACGCCCGTCTTCGCAACGGTGTGGTGGGTGATGCCCATGCGGTCGAGCTCTGCGCGGATACGGTCAGCCGTCGCGTACTCCTGCATTGACAACTCAGGGGACTGGTGGAATTGGGTGTACAGCTCTTCGCGGTGATCGCGGGTGGTGCCCAAGTGGTCGATGATGGGTTGGAGGGCGGTGCTCAGGCTCATGGTCATTCCTTTCTGTCCCCACTAGGTTACGCGTTAACAGATTCCCCCTAGAGACGACGACACCCACCACACCAAGAAGGTGCGGTGGGTGACAAGTGCTTTAAGACTTACTTCTCGTCGTGAGCGTTACGGCCCAGTGGCTCCAGGTGGACAACCAGGGACTTGGACACTGGGGTCTCGGAGCCGTGTGCGAACTCCTCCAGTGGGACCAGGTTGTTCAGCTCTGGGAAGTAGCCAGAGACGCAGTCGCGTGCGTGGTCGTACTCGACCAGGCGGAAGTTCTCTGCACGGCGCTCGCCGGACTCGTACACGGAGACAACGTCGACCAAGTCGCCATCCTTCAGGCCGCGCTTCTGCAGGTCCACCTTGTTGATGAACAGGACGCGACGGCCGCCACGAACACCGCGGTAGCGGTCATTCAAGCCGTAGGAGATGGTGTTGTACTGGTCGTGGCTGCGCACCGTGGACAGCAGCAGCTGGTGATCCTCGAGCTCAATCGCGTTGGTCTCGTTGATCGTCAGCTGTGCCTTGCCATCGGAGGTGTTGAAAATTCTCTCACGTGCAGCGTGCGGCAGCATGAAGCCACCTGGGCGCTCGAGGCGCTCGTTGTAGTTTTCAAAACCAGGGATGGTGTTTGCGATGTGGTCACGGATCACGCCGTAGTCATCGATCATCGGCTGCCAGAAAGCATCGCCGAAGGTCTCGCGACCGATGGAGCAGATGATGTCCACCTCGGACTTCAGATCCAGGTCCATGTTCGCCTTACGCTTCGGGCGGGAACCGGAGACCTTCGAGTCCGATGCCTCCACCGAGGTCATCTGTGGGCCAGACTTCTGCGGGTCATAGTCAGAGCGGGAACGCACTGGCAGGATCAGACCCTTCTCGCCTGGCCACGCGCAGGTGGCGTTGAGCTTGGTCAGCATGTGCGCGGTCAGCTGATTGTTGCTCATGCCGTCCTCAACGGCGGTGGTGTCAGAGACTGCGCGAACGAAGTTGCCACCCAGGGAGAGGAAGAAGTCAGACTCGCCGTCGCGCAGCGCCATTGCGGTCTCGACAGAGCCACGACCATGATCACGAGGAACGTCGAAGCCGAATTCCTTCTCCAGGTTCGACAGGAACCACTCCGGCATCTTCTCCGAGATACCCATGGTGCGGTCACCCTGCACGTTGGAGTGGCCACGGAAAGGTGCAGAACCTGCGCCTGGCTTGCCGTAGTTACCGGTCAGCAGGAGGAAGTTCACCATCTCCTGGATGGTGTTCACAGCGTTCTTGTGCTGGGTCACGCCAAGCGTCCACGCCAGGACAACGGTTTCGGCCTTCTCCACGTAGTCCACGATCTTGCGGACCTGGGACATCGGAACGTTGGAAGCGCGCTCCAGCTGCGCGTCATCCAGCGACTCCAGGTGTGCGATGGTCTCATCGACGTTGGAGCAGAACTGGTCCAGGAACTTGTGGTCCAGTGCGTCACGACGAATCAGCTCGCGGTTGATCTGCTGGAACAGCGCGCGGTCGCCGTCCAGACGAACCTGCACGTACTCGTCGGCAAGCTTCTCTGGAATGTTCAGGACACCCTTGACGGACTGTGGCTCCTTGAACTTCATCAGCCCAACTTCTGGCATTGGGTTGATGGCGATCATCTTGCCGCCGTTGGACTTCTGCTTGTGGAAAGCGGAGAGTGCACGAGGGTGGTTCGTGCCCGGGTTCTGGCCGACCGAAAGGATCAGGTCAGCGTTTTCGAAGTCCTGCATCGTCACGGAACCCTTGCCGACGCCAACAGTCTTGGCCAAAGCGACACCAGTGGAGTCGTGGCACATGTTCGCACAGTCCGGCAGGTTGTTCGAGCCATGACGACGGCCCAGCAGGCCGAGGACGTAGGCAGATTCGTTCACTGCGGTACCGGAGGTGTACCAGTGAGCACGCGATGGCTCGGTCTTGTGAAGCTGCTCAGAGATCAGCTTGAAAGCCTCATCCCAAGTAATGGGGTGGTACTTCTCGTCGCCACGCGAGCGATCATAAAGCATTGGTTCCTGCAGACGGCCGAGCTGGTCAAGCTCGTAGTCGGTCATCTCGCGCATCTGCTGGATGGTGGTGTTAGCGAAGAATTCGCGGGTCACACGGGTGCCGGTCGTCTCCTGTGCGATTGCCTTCGCGCCGTTCTCACAGAACTCGACGATGCCAAGCTCGGACTGTGGTGGCTCTGGCCATGCACAGCCAGGGCAGTCAATGCCACCGTGCTTGTTAAGGGTAAGGAGGGTGCCCACGCCCTTATTAGGGACGGCGTGTGCCATGGCGTGCATGACGCCAGGGATACCGGCGGCAGCCTTGGAGGGGCCACCGACCCGTGGATTGTCGAATTTATTCGCCACGGGATTGGAACGAGAGATTTCAGAAGGTGCGGTCATAACCGACACGATACTGAAAACCCCCGGCAGAGTGCAATTTTGATCTTTCCGTTCCGCAGTGTAGTGTCGATCGCTGGACTTGTGCCCGCAATTGAGCGTGCCAAGGACAACCACAAGCAAAATACTCCAACTTTGTTGCAGGCCCCTCGCCATTATGCGGACCGAGTGGATGGATTGGGCAGCGAGCACTACACGCTACTGAGTGTGTAGAGCGCATAGTCGCCCCCGAGAGATCACACGGAAAACGCCATAGGTGGGTAGGAACCGCAACGAGAAAGGTAACGGTCACTCACATGACCATGACAGATCCAATCGCGGACATGCTGTCGCGCGTGCGCAACGCAAACAACGCGCAGCACGACACCGTGTCTATGCCTTCCTCCAAGCTCAAGGCGAACATCGCTGAGATCTTGAAGCAGGAAGGCTACATCGCTGACTACAACGTTGAGGAAGAAAAGGGCTTCAAGACCCTGTCCCTCGATCTGAAGTACGGCCCATCGCGCCAGGCATCCATTGCGGGTCTGCGCCGTGTTTCCAAGCCAGGTCTGCGCGTGTACGCAAAGTCCACCGACCTTCCTCAGGTCATCGGCGGCCTCGGCGTGGCTATCATCTCCACGTCCCAGGGCCTGCTGACCGACCGTGAGGCTCGCGAGAAAGGCGTAGGCGGGGAAGTCCTCGCTTACGTCTGGTAATAGGGAGGTAAGAACATATGTCACGTGTAGGTAAAGCACCTATCGCAATCCCTAACGGCGTCGAGGTAAAGATTGACGGCCAGGATGTTGACGTCAAGGGCCCAAAGGGCTCCATGTCGTGGACCGTCCCGGCACCGATCACCGTTGTCGTAGAAGACAATGAAATCGTCGTTTCGCGCCCGGACGACCACCGCGAGAACCGCTCGCTGCATGGTCTGTCCCGCTCCCTGGTCAACAACCTTGTTGTTGGTGTGACCGAGGGCTACAAGATCAACATGGAGATCTTCGGCGTTGGCTACCGTGTGCAGATGAAGGGGAAGGACCTCGAGTTCTCCCTCGGCTACTCGCACCCGATCCTCATCGAGGCGCCTGAGGGCATCACGTTTGCAGTTGATGGCAACACCAAGTTCTCCATCGAAGGCATTGACAAGCAGCTGGTAGGCCAGCTCGCGGCAAACATCCGCCGTCTGCGCAAGGATGACCCATACAAGGGTAAGGGCATCCGTTACGCAGGCGAGCAGGTTCGTCGCAAGGTCGGAAAGACGGGTAAGTAAGCATGAGCAACACTGCAGAGAACACCAAGCGCACTCCGATCGGCAAGGATATTTCCACCCGCCGTCGCGAGGCACGCGCACGTCGCCACTTCCGCATTCGCAAGACCCTGCGCGGCACCCCAGAGGCACCACGCCTCGTTGTGCACCGCAGCTCCCGCCACATGCACGTTCAGGTTATCGACGACCTGGCAGGCCACACCCTGGCTTCTGCGTCCACCATGGAGGCAGACATCCGCTCCGCAGAGGGTGACAAGAAGGCCAAGGCAGCAAAGGTCGGCCAGCTGATCGCTGAGCGCGCAAAGGAAGCCGGCATTGAGCAGGTCGTCTTCGACCGCGCCGGCTACAAGTACCACGGCCGCGTCGCAGCACTTGCCGACGCCGCACGTGAAGGTGGCCTGAAGTTCTAATGACCACCATGACCATGAACATCAACGGAAGGAATGCGTAATGCCGGGACGTGAACGGCGTGACGGCGGACGCTCCGCCGACGACCAGAACAAGAAGAACAACCGCAACGAGCGTGGTGGCCGCGGCCGCCGCGACGATCGTCGTCAGAACGATGATCGCGACAAGTACATCGAGCGCGTAGTTTCCATCAACCGTGTGGCTAAGACCGTCAAGGGTGGCCGCAACATGTCCTTCACCGCCCTCGTCATCGTGGGCGACGGCCAGGGCATGGTCGGTGTGGGCTACGGCAAGGCTAAGGAAGTTCCTGCCGCAATCCAGAAGGGCTCCGAAGAGGCTCGTAAGAACTTCTTCCGCGTCCCAATGGTCGGCGGAACCATCCCTCACCCAGTCCAGGGTGAAGCTGCTGCGGGCATCGTCATGATGCGCCCAGCTGCTCCTGGTACCGGTGTGATCGCTGGTGGTGCAGCTCGTCCAGTGCTTGAGTGCGCTGGCGTGCAGGACATCCTGTGCAAGTCTCTCGGTTCCGACAACGCCCTCAACGTGGTTAAGGCCACCGTTGCAGGCCTGAAGGATCTGGCTCGCCCAGAAGAGGTTGCTGCGAAGCGCGGCAAGTCTCTCGAAGAGGTTGCCCCCGCTCGCATGCTGCGCGCACGCGCAGGACAGGAGGCATAAACCATGGCTTTGAAGATTACTTTGAACCACGGCAAGATCGGCACCAAGCCTGAGCACCGTGCAAACCTGGAGGCCCTCGGTCTGCGCAAGATCGGCCAGTCTGTTGTTAAGAAGGACAACGCGGCTACTCGCGGCCAGATCCTCAAGGTGCGCCACTTGGTCACCGTTGAAGAAGTTGCAGGGGAGTAGGTTAAACAATGAGCGACATTATTAAGCTCCACGATCTGCGCCCAGCAAAGGGTGCAAACAAGCCAAAGCACCGCGTTGGTCGCGGTGAGGCAGGCAAGGGTGGCAAGACTGCTGGCCGCGGTACCAAGGGTACGAAGGCACGTAAGCAGGTTCCACACGCATTCGAAGGTGGCCAGATGCCACTTCACATGCGTCTGCCTAAGTTGAAGGGCTTCAAGGCCCGCAACAAGGTTGTCTACCAGGTAGTCAACGTTGCGGACCTCGAGAAAGCTTTCCCACAGGGCGGCGACATCGCTGTTGCAGACATCGTCGCAGCAGGCCTGGTTCGCAAGAACCAGCCAGTCAAGGTCCTGGGAAGCGGCGACCTCAGCGCTAAGCTGAACGTCACCGCAACCAAGTTCTCCAAGTCTGCTGTCGAGAAGATCGAAGCGGCCGGAGGCTCCGTCACCGAGGCATAATCGCTTCACGACGAACACAGCGCCCCACTCACCTTCTAGGAGGAGAGTGGGGCGCTGTTTTGTCTTATCTCGGTTCCCTGGGACCTAAACTGCTGTAGCTGAACTGTTGGAACTGGGCGGTTTTCGGGCTCCTAGGCGCCGAATCGCCCCTGTTCCAACATTCCAGGTCCAACAGTTTGCGTAGAGGGGGTCAGAGTGGCGTGCTCTTAGAGTGCCGCCGCCAAAACTCCGCGCGTGAGGCCGGGCAGAGCCCGGTAGATCGCTGTGCGGGCGTTCTCGTCGACACCCGCCATGACCTTGTCGGCGAAACGGCCCAGGTGCTGCTCGACAAAGGCCGCAATTTGGTTGGCAGAGGCGTGGCCACGGGCCATGTGGCCCACGCACATCAGCTGGAATCCGATGTGATCGTCGGGCATCGTGTCGGTCCCGGTGCTGAATCCCACCTGGCGGTAGACCTCGGTGACCTCGGCGGTGGCGGTATCCATCACCAGACCGTCGGGGGAGAAGTAGGGAGACTCATAAGGCTGGGCCAAAGGGGCCCCGATGCCGGTAAAAAGGTACAGGTGGTCGCGTTTGAGCTCTTCTTCGGTATCGGGCTCTGCCTCAAGGAGGAGCTGCACCGCCTGGGCGGAGTGCTCGTCTTCGAGGGGCCAGTCGCGCAAGAACTGTTCGTCGTTAAGCGCCGTGCGTAGTTCAGGGCGGGGGACGGACAAGTAGAGCTGTCCGACGATGTCCGCGGCAATTGCTAGCCTATCCATCAAATGCCCACCTTATCGACAGCGCCGTAGAACAGGAAGCGGCCGATCAACTCCGCGATAACAACGGCGATGTAGGCCACGGTGATCAGCGTCATGTGCAGGCCGCTGGGGCGCGCACGGCGGTGGCCAAAGGCCAAGATCAGGCCGACGATCAGCGCGCCGATCAGCAGCAGGACGATGCGGATGACAAAAGCGGTGGTATTGAAGGCGTACTCGGACTCGTTGGGGCCGGCCGGGCGCGAGTGGATGAACACCATGACCACGAAGATCAGCGGAACGACGACGGTGAGAGCGATGCCGATCCAGCGCAGGCTCGCGTGGATGAGCTCCCAAACCTCTTCCTTCTGCTCTGGCGTTTGGTCCTCGTTGCGCGCGGAGGGGATGAGGCGCTTGATCAGAGGGGAGTCCTCGAGCCAGTTGTAGGCGGTGAGTGCCACGGCGATCGCCAGCAGACCGGTGACCGCGCCCGAGAGGTAGAAGGTGGCGGGCGTGGTCCAGCGGTTCCACGCAGGAATCGTCGGCAGCATGTAGAGGTTCGCCATGGTGTAGATGAATACGATGCCGGTCAGGGCAGTCAGCACGGCGATGCCCGCGCGGACCCGGACCGAGAACCAGTCAAAGAACTGGCACGCGGCGAAAAGGAAACCGAGGCCTGCGAAGATACAGCCCGCGACGAGCTCCTGGGTGAGACCTGAGGAGCCAATATTGCGGATCACATTCGGCGCGTTCAGCGGGTTGCCCAGGTGAAAGAACGCCATGAAGAAACCGGCGATCATGATCGGGCCGATCGCGTAGAGCGCCGGCACACAGATGCGGTTCACCGCGTTGCTGGAGTAGCGCATCCGCCCGAACACGGTGATGCAGCCGAGCACGAAGAACGCGCCGACCGCCATCTGCCCAAAGACGGTGAAGAAAGTTAGGGGCCATTCATGCAAATTCACGGTACTGACTCACTTAAATCTCTGTTGGGTTGGCGATCTCGCCGGCCTGCGAACGGTCCCATCGCTTCGCATTCTTGTGCGGAGTGATGGCTAGGCGTGGCTCGGTCAGGGAAGGGTCGGGCAGCGGGGCGATGCCGTTGACGTCGCCGTACTTTTCGCGCAGCTCATCGATCGGGCCCCAGTCCAATGCGCGCGACGGGCAGGAATCCACACAAGCCGGGTCCTTGCCCTCAGAGCGGTAGTCCGCGCACAGGTCGCACTTCGTCATTACACCGGTTTCCACGTTGAACTGTGGTGCGGAGTAAGGGCAGGCCCACTCGCAGTAGCGGCAGCCGACGCACTTGTCCGGGTCGACGGACACCACGCCGTCTTCGCCCACGTGCATCGCGGTAGTGGGACAGACCTGCGTACACACCGGGTTATCGCAGTGGTTGCAGGAGATCGAGGTGTAGTAAGTAAAGGTGTTGTTCTGCATCACGCCATCAGCGTTGGTGGCCCAGTCGCCGCCGGAGTACTCCACCACACGGCGCCAGTTCACGCCGATCGGGGTGTCGTGCTTGTCCTTGCAGGCGATCTGACAGGCCTTGCAGCCGTTGCACAAGCTTTGGTCAAAGTAGAAGCCCAGGCGCTTGTTCAGCCTGTCCTTGCTGGTATCAGCTGTTTCTTTAGCCATTGTTTGCGTGTCCCTTCACTTAAGCTTTCTCGACCTGGCAGATGGCGGTGTGCTGGGCGTTGCCCTTGCCCAGCGGCGATGGTTGCCAACTGGTCAACGTATTCACCGAGGCACCTTCGTCCACCCCGCCGTCCTTGGGGTTAAACCAGGAGCCTTGGGGGATGGAGATCACTCCCGGTGCGATGCGCGGGGTTACGCGCGCGATGGATTTGATGCGGCCTCGCCCATTGAAGGCATAGACCTCGTCGTCGTTTTCGATACCGCGTTGGTTGGCGTCGATCGGGTTGATCCATAGCACCTGCGGGTGGGCATCGTCGCGAAGCCAGTCCACGTTGCCGTACGAGGAGTGCGTGCGCCCCTTCGTGTGGTGGCCAATGACCTGCAGTGGGTACTCCTTGTTTTCTGCGGCGGCCTTCGCGCCCTCCCACGTGTCGACGTGCTCTGGCAGGGCAGTCAGTTTGTTGCCGGGGATGGATTCGTCGAATTCCCACTCGTCTATCATCTTGTGCAGTGTTTCGGAGAAGATCTCGATCTTGCCGCTGGGCGTTTCCAGGGGGTTGGCCTCTGGGTCCTCGCGGAAGTCCTCCAGCGCAATCACGGACTCGCCTTCGCGGCGCCACACACCCATTTCCTTGAGCTCCTCATATTCGGGGAGCTCTGGGATTTCCTTGCGGGATTCGTCCAGGGTGTACTTCACCCACTCTTCTTGGGTGCGTCCCTCGGTGAACTTGTCGCGCACACCGAAGCGCTCGGCCAGGTCGGCGACCACGTCGTAGATCGGGCGGCAGTCATACAGGGGCTTGATCGCAGGCGATGCGAGGATCGTGTACTCGAGGTTGCCGGCAGAGCCCTGCTGGATCACGTCGACCTGTTCCGCGGTCGAGGCATCCGGTAGCACGTAGTCGGCATAGCGCGCCGATACCGTCATTTGGATATCACTGACGACGACCAACTCTGCCTTGGAGTCATCCTTGAGCAGTTCGATGGTGCGGTTCAAATCCGAGTGCTGGTTGGTGTGCGTGTTGCCGGCGTACTGCCACAACATTTTGATGGGCACGTCCAGCTTGTCCTTACCCTGCACGCCGTCGTGGGTTGCGGTCATCTCCTCGCCGTGGTCTACGGCCTGGGTCCACATCGCCACCGGGATCGAGGTCTCAATCGGGTTTTCGTACTGCGTGTTGAACGGGTAGGTCATGGGCAGAGACGCTGAGCCCTCGCGGGCGCCGGTGCCGCCACCGGGGATACCGATCTGGCCCAGCATCGCAGCCAGGGTGAAGACTGCACGCGCCTGGTTTTCACCATTGGCGTGGCGCTGCGGGCCCCAGCCCTGGGTGATCGACACGGGCTGGGCAGTGCCCATTTCACGCGCCAGCTGACGGATCTCTTGTGCCGGGACACCCGTAATTTTGGCGGCCCACTCTGGGGTCTTCTCCACACCATCGGGGCCCTTGCCCTCAATATAGGAACGGTAGGAGGCGTTCTCCGGCGCCCCTTCAGGCATATGATCCTCATCGAAACCGATGCAGTACTTATCCAAGAATTCCTGGTCGTGCAGGTCTTCGTCGATAAGCACGTGCGCAAGACCGGCAATGAGCGCGGCGTCAGTGCCGGGGCGCAGCGCAACCCACTGGTCGCCCAGGCCCACCGAGGTTTCGGAATAGCGCGGATCAATCACGATGGTGCGCACGCCATGCTTCTTCTTGATCTGCTGGGTGACGAAGATCTCGCCGCCGCCCGACATGCGGGTCTCCAGCGGGTTGTTACCAAACATCACCTGCAGCTTGGAGTTCTTCACGTCGTCGAAAGAGTTCGACGTGACCCAACCGCCGTAATGATAGGGCTTGGCGGCGGTGATCTGCGCGGTGGAGTAGTCGGAATAGTGGTTGAGGTACCCGCCGATCAGGTTCATGAAGCGTGCGAAGGGGGTCTCAGCGGGTGGCCAGGAACGCGCGATCGTGCCGCCCAGGGTGCCGGTGCCGTAGCTGAGGTAGATCGACTCATTGCCGTAGTCGGCGATGAGCTCCTTCATTTTGTCGGCGATCTCATCCAGGGCCTGGTCCCAGGAAATTTCCTCCCACTCGCCAGCGCCGCGTTCGGTGCCGGGCTTGCGCTTCAGGGGCGTCTTGAGACGGTCCGGGTTGTAGATGCGGTGGCGGATCGAGCGGCCGCGTACGCACGCGCGGATCTGCTGAGAACCGATCTCGTTGTCGCCTTCATCTTCCGGGAGGACGCGGGTGACGCGCCCATCTTCGACTTGAAGCTTCAGTGGACAGCGGGAACCGCAGTTCACGGTGCATGATGACCACACAAAGTCAGGGTCTGGGGCGTTCTCGGCAGCGTTTGCTGGCCCCACGCCGGGAGAGCCGCTCAGGAGCGTGCCGCCACCGGGACCTGCCGCCCCGGCCGCGCCTACAGCGAGCGCGGTGCCACCGACGAGGCCGGACCACTTGAGGAAGCCGCGGCGGTTGATGCCGGACTGTGAAGGCTGTTCAGTAGGGCCAGTGGGGGAGGCCTGTGGTGTTGCTGAAGTCATCAAAACCCTTTCAACTAATGGCTCCATAAGTGCAAAAAATACAACTTTAGATTCAGGTTACCGGCCCGCAATTATTGGGTCAATTTAGGTATGACTAACCCTTTTGCTATCGCCTGGTTGTAATTTGGCTGCGATTAAACGGCCCGAAATCAGGCATTTGGACATTCGGCTGGTAGGGTAGGAACGTCAATAATGTCAGGCGCGCGCCCGTATGCGTTGCGCTGGTGAAATTCCACGATCTTCCACCAGTTCACAGTCTTGATGGAAGCCAGGAGGCTTTGTGTCCGCCATTCTTCAGGTGTTTAAGGATCCGGATCTGCGCAAGAAGATCCTGATCACTCTTGCGCTGATAATTCTGTATCGCATCGGTGCCCAGATCCCGACCCCGGGCGTTGACTACGGTGCCATCGCCGGCCGCTTGAGCGCGCTTGCCGACGAGGGCGCGTCCGTGTTCTCCGTCATCAACCTGTTTTCTGGTGGTGCGCTGCTGCAGCTGTCGATCTTTGCGATCGGCATTATGCCGTACATTACGGCCTCGATTATCGTGCAGCTTCTCACCGTGGTGATTCCGAAGTTTGAGGAACTGAAGAAGGAAGGCCAGTCCGGCCAAACCAAGATGACGCAGTACACGCGCTACCTCACGGTAGCGCTGGCACTGCTGCAATCGGCCGGCATCGTGGCCCTGGCGGACCGCGAGCAGCTCCTTGGTCAAGGTGTGCCCGTCCTGGTGGAGGACCGCAACCTGTTCACCTTGATCATGATGGTCGTGGTGATGACCTCCGGTGCGGTGCTGGTGATGTGGCTCGGTGAGATCATCACCGAAAAGGGTGTGGGCAACGGTATGTCGCTGCTGATTTTCGCAGGTATCGCAACCCGCCTGCCAACCGACGGCATGAACATTCTGGAACAGTCCGGTGGCCTGGTCTTCGTGATCGTGCTCGTGGCCGTCATCGCGCTTGTCGTGGGCATCATCTTCATCGAGCAGGGCCAGCGTCGTATCCCGGTGCAGTACGCAAAGCGCATGGTCGGTCGTCGTCAGTACGGTGGCTCCTCGACCTACCTGCCGCTGAAGGTCAACCAGGCCGGCGTGATCCCAGTCATCTTCGCGTCCTCCCTGATGTACATGCCGGTGCTGATCACGCAGATCGTGTACTCCAACCAGGCCACCCCGCCAGATAACTGGTGGCAGCGCAACGTCATGAGCTGGCTGCAGTCCCCATCGTCGTGGCAGTACATCCTGGTGTACTTCGCGCTGATCATTTTCTTCTCCTACTTCTATGTGTCGATTCAGTACGACCCAAGTGATCAGGCGGAGAATATGAAGAAGTACGGTGGGTTTATCCCGGGTATTCGACCGGGCCGACCAACCGCACAGTACTTGTCCTTTGTGATGAACCGCCTGCTGTTTGTCGGCGCGATCTACCTGGCTGTGATCGCGGTAATGCCGAATATCGCACTGGATATGGGCCTCGGTTCCCAGTCCATGATGTCGTCGTTCGGCGGTACCGCAATCCTGATTATGGTGTCCGTGGCCTTGACCACGGTGAAGCAAATTGAATCCCAGCTCCTCCAATCCAACTACGAAGGACTTCTGAAATAATGCGACTTGTACTTCTTGGCCCTCCCGGGGCAGGCAAGGGCACCCAGGCAGCAATCCTGTCCGAAAAGCTCAACGTCCCGCACATCTCTACCGGTGACCTGTTCCGCGCCAACATCGGCGAGGGCACTCCGCTGGGCGTCGAAGCGAAGAGCTACATCGATGCAGGCAAGCTGGTTCCCGACGAGGTAACCGTGCGCATGGTGGAATCCCGCCTTGCAGAAGAGGACGCCGCGAACGGCTTCCTCCTCGACGGTTTCCCGCGCAACACCGCCCAGGCAGAAATCCTGGACGAGATGCTGCAGAAGAACGGCACCAAGCTCGACGGTGTGCTGAGCTTCGAGATCGACGAGGACGTCGTCGTGGAGCGCATGCTGGCTCGCGGCCGCGCCGACGATAACGAGGAGACCATCCGCACCCGCCTCGAGGAGTACCGCGAGAAGACCAAGCCTGTCACCGACTTCTACGGTGACAAGATCATCGCGATCGACGCCGAGGGCGAGGTCGACGAGGTCAACGCTCGCGCAATGGAGAAGCTGGGCAAGTAAACGCTCGCTTTTCGACGAAAAACTCTGCACAGGCCGGCGCCCCCACAGGTGGGTGCCGGCTTTTGCTGCTACAACACTGCTACCGCTTAAGGAGGAAACGCCACCATGGTGTTCCGCAAACGCAAGAAAATGATTCCGGCGAAGACACCGGACGAACTGGACGCCATGGAGGCCGCCGGCCGTATCGTCGGTATCGCCCTGCAAGAGGTGCGCGCGGCCGCAGTAGCGGGGGCGACCACCGCAGACCTGGACAAGGTCGCAGAGGACGTGATCCGTTCCCACGGCGCCGTCCCGACCTTCTTGGGCTACCAGGGTTTTACCGGCTCGATCTGCTCCAGCGTCAACGATGTAGTCGTCCACGGCATCCCCACCGATGAGCTTGTGCTGAAGGAAGGGGATCTGGTCTCTATCGACTGCGGCGCCACCTACGAAGGCTGGGTGGGGGACTCCGCTTGGAGCTTCGGCGTCGGTGAGCTTGAGGCGGACGTCGATAAGCTCAATCGCGCGACCGAACAGGTACTGATGGAAGGCTTGCAGGCCATGGTCCCGGGCAATCGTCTGACTGATGTGTCACACGCGCTTGAGCAGGCAACGTATAAGGCAGAGCGTGACTTCGGGATCAAGCTGGGCATTCTGGATGGCTATGGCGGCCACGGGATTGGCCGCACAATGCACGAAGACCCCTACCTGGCGAACGAGGGCAAGCCGGGCAAAGGCCCCCTGATTCAGGAGGGCAGCGTGCTGGCGATTGAGCCGATGCTGATCCTGGGCGGGGGAGTGGACTCGGAGGTGCTTGACGACGATTGGACCGTGGTCACCCTCGACGGTTCACCCGCAGCCCACTGGGAGCACACGGTGGCCGCGACCAGCCAGGGCCCCCGGATTCTTACCCCCAGAAACTAACCATCTTTGGTGTCGAGTGTCCGATTGATGCAGCAAGGGTTATGATCTGCGTATGTCGAAGTTTTCCCGCCGTTTAATCGCTGTCGCTGCAGCCGCTGTCATGGCTGTTGCGTCAGTTCCCGCCCAGGCAAACGCGCAGCAGGTGCCGCTGCCTGACTTGTCCAGCAACATGCCAGCGCTGCCTAACAACCTGCCTGCGTTGCCCAGCAACCAAGCAGAGCTGTCCAGCGCTCTCGGCCTTCCAACCCCAGAGCAGGCACGTGAAGGTGGGTGGCAGACCCGCAACGAGCTGCACCGCCAGATCGACACCCTGCCGCAGGGCGCGCACACCAAGATCCTGAAGGATGCCGTGGATCACGGCGTGGAGTTCTTCCACCCAGGTCTGGTCGGCCAGAAGAACGCCGAGGCCCACCGCCGCGCGGAGGAGCAGCGCCGCCAGGCGGAAGCTGCGCGCGTGGCAGAGCAGCAGCGCCAGCAGCAGGCCCAGCTTGGCCCATGCCCACCGGCAGCAGAGGCCTGCATCGACGTGATTGGCCAGCGCGCATGGCTGCAGAAGGACGGCGTTCTCACCTACGGGCCAGTTCCTGTCTCCACCGGCGCGAACGGCTGGGACACCCCTGAAGGCTGGCACAAGGTCAACCGCAAGGTGAAGGACGAAGTGTCCTACGAATTCAACATGGCGCCGATGCCGTACTCCGTCTACTTCACCTACAACGGCATCGCCTTCCACCAGGGCGATCCGAAGCTGCTGTCCCACGGCTGCGTCCACGTTCCCCCAGGGGATGCGAAGGTGTTCTACGATTCGCTGGACATCGGTGACGATGTTTATGTCTGGGGCGACCTGGACCGCGGAGTGCCTAACGGCCGTCTCTAAGAACTGAAGCGCTTACGACGCTCAAACTCCCCGTACCCTGCACGTAGTGGAACGGGGAGTTTTGATTTTCCCAGCTCGCATACTATAGTCGGACGTTGGTGTGTGTAATTGTTGCCACACCACTCGAGTAACAGTACGTAATTGCAGGTAATCGTCGTTAAGCGATTGCCGGGAATGTGGAGTTTATGGCTAAAGAAGGCGCAATTGAGGTCGAAGGCAAGATTATCGAGCCTTTGCCAAACGCAATGTTTCGTGTCGAACTAGACAACGGGCACAAGGTTCTTGCACACATCAGTGGCAAGATGCGCCAGCACTACATCCGCATCCTGCCTGAGGACCGAGTCGTCGTGGAGCTTTCTCCTTATGACTTGGACCGCGGCCGCATTACCTACCGCTACAAGTAAGAACATAAGCCTCCTTACCCAGGGGACGTCGCGCTATTGCGGCGACCCTGTTTTTACCTCCGGCTGCGATGGCTGGAGCCGCGTGGATCACGACCCAAAGCCCGGAAACGGTCCGGGGCAAGCGTCGGTTGGCGTGGGCGGGTAGGGAGAAAACCATCGTAACAACCCGAAAGGCACGTACCACATGGCACGTCTAGCTGGTGTTGATCTGCCGCGCAATAAGCGCATGGAGATCGCACTTACCTACATCTATGGCATCGGCCCAGCACGCGCTAAGCACCTGCTGGAAGCGACCGGCATTTCCCCTGACCTGCGCACCGACAACCTGACCGATGATCAGGTAGCCGCTCTGCGTGACGTGATCGAAGCAAGCTGGAAGGTGGAGGGTGACCTCCGCCGCGAAGTCCAGGCTGACATCCGCCGCAAGATTGAAATTGGCTCCTACCAGGGACTGCGCCACCGTCGTGGCCTGCCAGTTCGTGGTCAGCGCACCAAGACCAATGCTCGTACCCGCAAGGGTCCGAAGAAGACCATCGCAGGAAAGAAGAAGTAATCAATGCCTCCTAAGTCTCGTCGCGGACGCCGCGTCATTAAGAAGAACGTGGCCCAGGGCCACGCGTACATCAAGTCCACCTTCAACAACACCATCGTGTCGATTACCGACGCTTCCGGTGCTGTGATCTCCTGGGCATCCTCCGGCCACGTTGGGTTCAAGGGCTCCCGTAAGTCCACCCCATTCGCCGCACAGATGGCTGCAGAGAACGCTGCACGCAAGGCAATGGACCATGGCATGAAGAAGGTTGACGTTTTCGTCAAGGGCCCAGGTTCCGGTCGTGAAACCGCAATCCGTTCCCTCCAGGCTGCAGGCCTAGAAGTGTCCTCGATCTCCGACGTGACGCCACAGCCATTCAACGGCTGCCGTCCCGCGAAGCGTCGTCGCGTCTAAAGGGAAAAGGAAAGAGGTTTAAATCATGGCTCGTTATACCGGCCCAGCAACCCGCAAGTCCCGTCGTCTCCGCGTCGATCTCGTCGGCGGCGACATGTCCTTCGAGCGTCGCCCATACCCTCCGGGGCAGGCAGGCCGCGCTCGCATCAAGGAATCCGAGTACCTCCTGCAGCTGCAGGAAAAGCAGAAGGCTCGTTTCACCTACGGTGTCATGGAGAAGCAGTTCCGCCGCTACTACGAGGAGGCTAACCGCCTGCCTGGTAAGACCGGTGACAACCTACTGATCCTGCTCGAATCCCGTCTGGACAACGTTGTTTACCGTGCAGGCCTGGCTCGCACCCGCCGTCAGGCGCGTCAGCTGGTCTCCCACGGCCACTTCACCGTCAACGGTAAGAAGACCAACGTCCCATCTTTCAAGGTGACTCAGTACGACATCATCGATGTCCGCGAGAAGTCCCGCAAGATGATCTGGTTCGAGGAAGCACAAGACAACCTGGTTGACTCCGTTGTCCCAGCATGGCTCCAGGTCGTTCCTGAGACCCTGCGCATTCTCGTGCACCAGTTGCCCGAGCGCGCTCAGATCGAGGTGCCCATCCAGGAGCAGCTCATCGTCGAGCTCTACTCGAAGTAATAACTTCACCTCCGTACCCCATCGCCGCAGCCCGCATCATGTGCGCTGCTTCGACAGGGCACGGGGAAATCTTCCAAGAATATTCACCCCTCTAGGCGTCATATAGCGGTCGCCAAAGGAGAAGTTCATGCTCATTTCACAGCGTCCTCAACTCACCGAGGACTACATCGATACCAACCGTTCGAAGTTCGTCATCGAGCCACTCGAGCCAGGTTTCGGCTATACCCTCGGTAACTCCCTTCGTCGCGTGCTGCTGTCGTCCATCCCGGGCGCAGCCGTCACCTCCATCAAGATTGATGGTGTGCTGCACGAGTTCACCACCATTAACGGTGTGAAGGAAAACGTTTCGGAGATCATCCTGAACATCAAGGACCTGGTGCTGTCCTCCGACTCCGATGAGCCGGTAGTCATGTACCTGTCCGCTGAAGGACCTGGTCAGGTCACCGCAGGCAGCATCCACCCGCCAGCGGGCGTGGAGATCCACAACCCGGATCTGCACATCGCGACCCTGAATGAGCAGGCGAAGCTGGACATGGAACTGGTTGTTGAGCGTGGCCGTGGCTACGTCCCAGCAATGCCAGACTCTGCAGGTGAGGTCGGCCGCATCCCGGTTGACCAGATCTACTCGCCAGTGCTGAAGGTTAGCTACAAGGTCGAAGCTACTCGTGTTGAGCAGCGCACTGACTTTGACAAGCTGATCATCGACGTGGAGACCAAGAACTCCATGAGCGCACGTGACGCGTTAGCATCTGCAGGTTCCACCCTCGTGGAACTGTTCGGCCTGGCCCGGGAGCTCAACACTGAGGCAGAAGGCATCGAGATCGGCCCCTCCCCGCAGGAGACCGAGTACATCGCGGCCTACAATCTGCCGATTGAGGATCTCAACTTCTCCGTTCGCTCCTACAACTGCCTGAAGCGCCAGGAGATCCACACCGTTGGTGAGCTCGCAGAGTGCACCGAATCGGACCTGCTGGATATCCGTAACTTCGGCCAGAAGTCCATTAACGAAGTCAAGATCAAGCTTGCTTCGTTGGGCCTGACCCTGAAGGATGCACCGGAAGATTTCGACCCGACCCAGATCGAGGGCTATGACGCCGAAACCGGCGACTACGTCGATGGTGGCGCGGAAGAGACTGAGTAAATAGAGCCCAAGCGCTCAACTAACCGCACACGAGGAGTACGAAAATGCCTACCCCAAAGAAGGGCGCCCGTTTCGGCAGCTCTGCAAGCAACCAGAAGCACATTCTGTCCAACCTTGCAGCTGCACTGTTCGAGCACGGCGCAATCAAGACGACCGACGCTAAGGCAAAGGTCCTGCGTCCTTACGTCGAAAAGCTGATCACTCGCGCGAAGTCTGGTTCCGTCCACGACCGTCGTGAGGTGCTCAAGCACATTCCTAACAAGAACGTTGTTAACCACCTGTTCGACGAGCTCGCTCCGAGCTTCGAGAACCGCGATGGCGGCTACACCCGCATCATCAAGCTGGAAAACCGCGCCGGCGACAACGCTCCAATGTCTCAGATCTCCCTCGTCCTCGAGGAAGTAGAGGCCAAGGAGTCCAACCGCGCTGCTCGCGCAGCTGCTTCCAAGCAGGCTGAAGAGCCAGCTGAGGAAGAGAAGGCTGAGGAGACCGCAGCAGAGGAGACCCCAGCTGAGGCTGAGGACGCACCTGCTGAAGAGTCTACTGAAGCTGAGGAAGCCAAGGAGGACGAGGAGAAGTAGTCCTTCCCCCGTTTCTTTCGAACGCCCCCTGCACCGCTACAGCGCGGAGCAGGGGGCGTCGGCATTGCTACTGCTGCTTGGTACTCTTAGTCCCATCATGGAGACTGCACAGACCAACGCGAAGGCGCGTCCCGCGGCCGAACCCAACAACAGCGACATGCGGCGATTGCGGCTTGACCTGGCCTATGACGGCACCGACTTTCACGGCTGGGCACGCCAGAAACCCGGCGCTGATGGGCCGGTACGCACCGTGCAGGAAACGCTGGAGGACGCATTATCGACGATCCTTCGCGTGCCTGTGCGCCTGACCGTTGCAGGACGCACCGATGCCGGCGTACATGCCGCTGCCCAAGTTGCGCACTGTGACATTCCCGCGTCCAGTCTGGACCAGCGCACCATCGACGGGGACCCGACCCGTTTGGTGCGCCGCCTAGGGCGCTTCCTGCCAGAAGATGTCCGCGTCGACCAAGTCACTTTTGCGCCCGAGCATTTCGACGCCCGATTCTCTGCCTTAGCGCGTACCTACCATTACCGGGTGACCACACATCCGGGAGGCCCGCTGCCGATGCGGGTGAGGGATACAGCCCACTGGATCAAACCGGTAGACGCTGAGGCGATGCAAGAAGTGGCCGATGCCTTGGTCGGTCTGCATGATTTCGCCGCCTTCTGTAAGCCGCGCCCGCACTCCACGACGATTCGCGATGTGCAGTCTTTCACGTGGCGGGACATTTCGACGCCCTACGAACCCCAGCTGTATGTCGCAGAAATTACTGCCGACGCGTTTTGTTGGAACATGGTCCGTGCCTTGGTAGGCGCAAGCCTTGTGGTCGGGGAGGGGCGCCGCGACGAGGCCTGGACCCAGCTCTTGCTGGGCCAGCAACAGCGCAGCCCTGACGTCCCGCTGGCCCCAGCCCGCGGACTAACGATGATGGGTGTGACGTACCCGGCGGATGACCAGCTTGCCGCCCGAAACGCGATGACCCGTGACAAGCGTGATCCAGACGAGGTCCAGGCGCAGTCCAATACCTAAGAAGCGCGGGGTTCGGGGCTACACTTTTCTCACATAGCACGGTGTTTTAAGGGAGGCAGCAAAGATCATGAGTATCGCTGCAGCGGTATGGACGGCGATTGCCGTCCTTGTGCTGCCCGGCTTCTTTGTTGCCTGGGTGTCAGGCCTGAAAACGCCGGCCGCGATGTTTGCGGGTATGCCGGTCACCTTTGGCATCGTCGGGCTGGCCGCGTGGTTCTGGGGGCTAACAGAGCTGCCCTTCAACTGGGTGACCTTCATTCTCATGTGGCTCGTCGTTCTCGCCCTGGCCGGGGTCTGGCGTTGGGCTTTTGCCAAGAAGGCTCGTCGGAAAGGCGCTGTGGCGTGGCGCGATGCCCTCTGGCCCGGGGGCTGGCGGAGAGACAGCATCGCGGACCCTACCTGGATTCTTCCCGCGGCAGGCGTGGCGACCTCGGCGTGGTTGTTGATCAGCTCGAAACTGCGCTGGCTCGAAGGACTGCCCCACGGCATGGGAAGTATCTTCCAAGGCTGGGATGTGCAGTGGCATGCCAATGCCGTGCGCTTCATCCTTGAGGAAGGGGTCGCCTCACCGACCCGAATGGGTGAGCTGCAAAACTTCGAAACTCAGGCGCAACTTCTTTATCCTTCCGGTTTCCACGCTGCTACCGCGTTGATCGCGGATGCGACTGGGTGGCACCCCATCGAGGCAACAAACTTGATGAGCATCGTTGGCCCGGCAGTGGCACTTCCTCTGACGATGGTGGGGATGGTCGGGGTGGTCGTCGGCACGCGATCTGTCATGTTCCAGCTGGGCGCAGCCTTTGCAGCGATCGCGGCCTACGCTTCGCCCGTGCTGATCTGGATCGGCGACTATGTGGGCGCGTGGCCGTACCTCTTGGCCATCTGTTTGACAGGCGTGGTCACCGCACAGTTCGCGGGCGTGGTGCACCGACATGTGGGCGCGCTAGCGACGATGCTGGGATTTATTGGTGTGGTGCAGCTGCATCCTTCAGCGGTGACAGTCGTTGCGCTGGCGGTCGGCCTTTACTGGCTGCTCTACCTTCTGTTCTCCCCGGCTCAGACGAGGCTGCGCGATACCGTGTGGCTGCTTGCCCCGGCGCTGGTGGGAACGATTCTGTATTTGCCGCAGCTGCTGACGGGCTCCGAACAGACAGAAGAGGTCGGTGCCTTCTCCGGCGACGAAGCCAAAACTCTGGAGCAAGCCTGGGCGGACGCGTTTACGATGAACACCCGCCACGTGGACGAATTCTTCCTCGACTGGGATCCCACCGTGATCCTGTGGCTCGCACTGGTGGGTGCGCTGTTCGCGGTGGTGTGGCGCCGGCAGGTTTGGCTGCTGGCAACCTACCTGCTCTTTCTTGCGATCACCGTGGGGTCCCTGTACCCGCTTGATGGGATCATCGGGGAAGTGGCAACACTGGTGGGTTCCCTGCACTACAACATGGCGCACCGCCTGATCATGCCGGTGGCCATCATCGTCTTCGCGATGGCGGGCCTGGGTGTGGCGGTGCTCGTGCGCCTGCTCACGCTCGCGCCGGTGGCTGCGCGCAATGACAGCCCTGCCTGGACGCGGTCGACTGTGGCGGCGTCGGTCGTCGTTGGCGTGCTGGTTGGCTGGGGCGCCGCGTGGTGGGTGACCGCCTCCACGAACCGCGGCGCGCGCGAGGCGTTCACCCAGCCACGTGCCTCCCAGCGCATGGTGGATGACGATGACCGGGCAGCTTTCGACTGGTTGGGCACCCAGCCCGCGGCCTACGAGGGGCTGACCATGGGCGATCCTTCCGACGGCCACTCATGGCTCTATGCCTATAACGGCGTTCCGACGGTGTCCCGCCACTACCAATGGCCCGCCGGCGGGCGCGGCTCAAACACTGACACCCTGTACTGGGATTCCCACCTGCTGGGCGAAGGGAAGCGGGGCGCGCCCAATGAGCCCAATGTTGTGGACAAGGCTGCGGAAGAGTTCAACGTGAAGTTCTTCATCACCAGCCCGTGGAGCTTCTGGGCCTTCCAGAAGCCGCAGTGGCAGATGTTGCACGGGTTGTGGACCGCAGAAGGTGTTACCCCTGTGTACCGCCAAGGCGACACGGTTGTTTTTGCGGTGGATGAGGCCTTTGCGGATTATGAACTGACGTTGATGCAGATCGACGCGCAGCAGGCGGGCTCAGATCCGCTGCCGCGTCCACGCCCAGCGGTTGAGGCGACCGGCATCACGCAATACACTGGCCTTTAATGCACAGGCTGCGGGAGGGGCCCGCAGCGGGGGATCCATTCGGGGGATAGTGATTGAAGTGACCGCGCCTACACAGCCGGCTCCTCAGCAGGAGGAACGCACGTTTTTACCCACCACGCGTGCGCAGGTTTCTGGCCACAGGTTTTTACGACGCAGGGTTGAACATGGCCTGCTCTACGGCGATATTCGCATGATTCATGATCCGCTGACGGCCCGGCGCCGCGCAGCGATCCTTGGGGTGGTGGCCGTCGTACTGATCGGCGGGGTTGCGGGCCTATTGGCCTGGCTGAAACCCAACGCCGCGCCGGGCGATGCTCCGATCGTCCGGGCCACGTCTGGCGCGCTTTTTGTGCGTATCGACGACGCCCTGCACCCCGTCACGAATCTAACCTCTGCGCGGCTGATCATCGGCGAGGCAGCAGAACCGGCCTCTATTGGCGACGAGCACCTTGAAGAGGCCCGCCGCGGGGCGCCTGTGGGCATTGCATCTGCCCCCACGGTCTTTGCGCCTGAGGATTCTCCCGCCGTGGCGTGGTCAGCGTGCACAGCGGGCGGGGAAGAGGAGGTCAGCGTGGTGGCGGGGCCCGCACCTACTGCTTTGCCTGCGAATCACGCAGTGGTGGCTACCGATGGTCAGCGCGAGTGGCTGGTCACGGCACAAGGGCGTGCGCAGCTCCCAATGGAGTCCTCCCCGCAGGCCCGGGCCCTACGCCGAGGCCTGGGGATTGGCCCAGACACACCACGGTGGCAGCCACCCGTAGAAGTGCTCGAGGCGGTGCCAGAGACAGCCCCGGTAGTCGTGCCTGCCCCTGTGCCGATGGTGCTGCGCGTCGAGGGAGGTGCGTGGGCGCTGCTCCCGAGCGGGGGAGTGCAGCCGCTCTCGCCGGCACAGGCAGATATTTTTGAGTCAGCTGGCGCGAAAGCCCGCCAGCTCAGCCGCGAGGAGCTAGCGGCCTTCGCCGATGCAGCCGACCCTGTGCGTGTGACGATTCCCGCCGAGGTGCCCACGCTGCGCGACCCGGCGGAGTTGCAGCTGTGCGCCACGGCCAATGGCGGGGTAGGGACCTTCGCTCCCGGACACGAGCTGCCTGGGGAGGTGGCGCTGTCAGGCTCATCGGTGGCTCGCCAGTTCCGTGGCCTCGCTACTGGTGCGGTCGGGGTGGATACTGGGCGCAGTTTCCTCGTGGTCTCCGGCAGCGGTGTGCGTCACGCCGTGGAGGACCCAGCGGTACTAGACGTCGTTGGGGCGGCGCGTGTCGACGAGGTCCCCTGGGCAATCGTCCAACTGCTGCCCGAGGGGCCGGACCTTAGCCAGGAAAGAGCGCGCCGGGCGACGTACTAGTTTTAGGATTCACCTGCTCAGGGGTGGCGGGCAAGCGGTGGGCAGAATGCCGGCAGGCAAAAACCATAAAGAGTGGTTACAGTGGCGTTACATGAGCCTAACGGACAATATCGCGGACAGTGCAGTGCGAATAGCAAGTGGTGTGACGAACGCGTTGGGGAATACTTTCACCTCACGCAGCGTCGACGCAGAACATATTCAACCCGTCGGATGGCAGGCACATCATCGTGGTGTAGAAGCCCTCGTCGATAGTTTCGCCGAGGTCCCGAAAGACCAGCGAGTGCGCTTGGCAAAGAAGACATCCAACGTGTTCCGTGGCCGTAGCGGTGGCTCGGCGGGACTTGATGTCAGCGGCTTGGGCGGTGTCATTGAGGTTGATCCCGTTGCCCGCACCGCGGATGTTCAAGGCATGTGCACCTATGAGGACTTGGTGGACGCCACCTTGCCGCATGGCCTCGCACCCTTTGTTATTCCGCAGTTGAAGACCATCACCCTGGGCGGGGCGGTGACCGGCATGGGTGTGGAGTCCACGTCTTTCCGCAATGGGCTGCCGCATGAGTCCGTCATTGAGATGGATATCCTCACCGGCACCGGCGAGATTATTACCGCAACGCGTGAGAGCAATGTTGATCTTTTCCGCTCCTTCCCGAACTCCTACGGTTCCCTGGGGTATGCGATCCGGCTGAAGATTGAGCTGGAGCCGGTGAAAAAGTACGTCGCGATGTCGCATGTGCGTTTCGACGATCTGACCTCCTACCAGGAGGCCTTGGCTGAGTACTCCGAGTCCGGCACTTTCGAGAACGCACCGATCCACGGGCTGGACGGTGTTTCTTTTTCGCCGGATGAGTCCTACCTGATCATCGCCCAGACCACCGATGAGGAAGGCCCCACCTCCGATTACACGCGTGACCGTATCTACTACCAGTCGCTGCGCCACCCTGAAGGTGTACTGCGCGACCGGTTGACCATTCGCGACTACATCTGGCGCTGGGACACGGACTGGTTCTGGTGCTCCCGCGCATTCGGCGTGCAAAACCCCCAGGTGCGTGCCATTTGGCCACGTGACCTGCGCCGCAGCGCTTTCTACTGGAAGCTGATCGGGCTGGACCGCAAGTACAACGTCGAGCACAACCTGGTCAATCGCCCCAAGGGCCTGCCTCACCGCGAGCGCGTGGTGCAAGACGTTGAGGTCACGGTGGATAAGACTGCCGAGTGGCTGGAGTGGTTCTTCCAGGCGTGTGATATTCAGCCGGTGTGGCTGTGCCCGATTCGTCTGCGTGGCAGTTCCCAAGATCTCGTCGGCAAGGGCGAAAAGACTGCCGACGAGCGCGCGCCGTGGCCTCTGTACCCGCTGGAGCCAGGCACGACGTGGATCAATATGGGATTCTGGTCGGCTGTGCCCGGTGACCACGTGTCTAAGGACGCTGAACCTGGGGCCTTCAACAGGGTCATCGAGAAGAAGGTGTCTGAGCTCGGTGGGCATAAGTCCCTGTACTCGGAGGCCTTCTACACCCGCGAGCAGTTTGAAGCGCTCTACGGCGGAAATCTGCCGGAAGAGATGAAGCAGGTGTATGACCCTGAGGGACGTTTCCCCGGTCTGTATGAGAAGACCGTCGGCGGCGCATAATCGCGCAAAGATTTTGTCAGAATAAATAGATTGGTAAGTGAAGGATAGAGGAACATGACATCCCCTTTTGAACCCATGACCGTTGCAGAGATCGTCGACGAATTCGTTGAGGGTGAGAACCCCTTCCGCTGGGAGGCCTTCGATGGATCCTCCACCGGACCTGAGGATGCCAAGTACAAGGTGAGCATCAACTCGCCGGAGGGCTTGAGCTACATCGTGACCGCCCCTGGCGATGTCGGTCTTGCGCGCGCATTCGTGACGGAGGGCCTCACCGTTGAAGGCGAGCACCTGGCTCACCCGTACGGCATTTTCGATTCGCTGCGTGAACTGTACAACAAGGTGAAGAAGCCAGATTTCCGCACGATGGCGAAGATCCTGCGCTCCCTCGGTTCGATGGGGGCCATCCAGGTGCAGCCGATCCCGGATGTGGAGGAGGCTAGCTGGCTGGAGCGCACGATCCGCCAGGGCCTGTCCAAGCACTCCAAGGAGCGCGATGCCGATGTGATCTCCGCGCACTATGACGTGGGCAATGACTTTTATGAGCTCTTCCTTGGCGATTCGATGACCTACACCTGCGCGATCTACCCGCACGAGAACGCCACGCTGGAGGAGGCTCAGGAGAACAAGTACCGCACGGTGTTCGACAAGCTGGGCCTGAAGGCCGGCGACCGCCACCTCGACGTGGGCTGCGGCTGGGGTGGCATGGTGCGCTATGCCGCGCGCCAGGGAGTCCAATCCATCGGAGTGACCCTGTCGAAGGAGCAGGCCGAGTGGGCCCAGGCCAAAATCAAGGAAGAGGGCTTGGAGGAATTTGCGGAGGTCCGCTACCAGGATTACCGCGATGTCAGCGAGTCCGAGTTCGACGGCATTTCTGCTATCGGAATCCTGGAGCACGTCGGCGTGGACAACTATCCGCAGTTCTTCGAGTTCCTCCAGGACAAGCTGCATGTTGGCGGCAAGATTTTGAACCACTGCATTACCTACCCGGATAACCACAAGACGGCCAAGGGAACGTTCATTGACCGCTACATCTTCCCGGACGGCGAACTGACGGGCTCTGGTACCATCACCCAGGCCATGCAGGATGTCGGACTTGAGGTTGTGCACACTGAGACGTTCCGCTTTGACTACATGCGCACCCTGCGCGACTGGTGCGAGAACCTGAAGGAGAACTGGGACAAGGGCGTCGAGCTCGTCGGCCTGCCCACCGCCAAGCTTTATGGCATGTACATGGCGGGCTCCGAGTGGGGCTTCGAGCACAACGTGGTCAGCCTGTACCACTTCCTCGGCGTGAAGCTGCCGGAGGACGGCACCCGCGAGAACACCCCTGAGCGCCGCTGGTGGAAGGACATCACCGCGGAGGAGTTCTACGCTTAAGGGATTGCTTAACGACGAGCAGCCGTGTCGGTCAAGCAGCTCTCAAAGCTATGAGAGCTGCTTGACCTGCTGCTCGTCGAGTGCGATTCTCTACAGGTCGTTGAGTTCGGCCACTTCATCCTCGGTGAGCTCAACGGTGGAACGAGGCTGTGAGCTGGAGTGAAGGGGGTTCGCCAATACTTCCTTGCCACGGCGCTGTTGCTGCATGAACTCGTTGAGATCGCCGATTGTGATGCGACGTTGCGTGCCCAGGCGGTGGAAGGGCAGCGTGCCGTTATCCATAAACGACAAGAGGTGAGGGCGGCTAACTTGTAGAAGTTCCGCAGCCTCGTCGGGGGTGAGTTCTGTATCAGAGTCAAGAGCATCCACGCCCATGCGCTGCAGGATCGTAGCGAGGGACGACGGTGTAGGCAGAATAAATCCCTTTTCATAAGGCGGGCATGAGGCAGCTAGCCTAGCAAACTTGCCGCTAGTCAGCCTCCCGCACTGTTCGGGCGGACCGTTGCCGGAGCCCGATAACAAGCAAAAGTATAGCTACAAAAAGGCCGACCGAAACGTTGAGCCAGATTGCTCGATGTGCGGCGAATGATTCGAGTGCTTCGGTGTGCTGAACCTGCACTGGATGCTCTGACGGTGCTGTGACTTTGGCCGGTCCTGCTGAAGAAATGGCCTGGTAGGGGTCGATGAAACCATCGGCTGGTTCGGCAGCGCGGATCAGGCGCTGACGCAACTGGGCAGGAGATTCCTCGGGGAAACGCTCCTGCAAAAGCGCAGCGGTACCGCTGATCACGGGGGCGGCGAAGCTCGTGCCGGCAAATACCTCCAATCCCGCTTGGGCGCGGGGATAAATACCTGCAGCAAACCCTTCACCAGTAGGGGACAAGGCGGCCTCCGGCATACCGATCGCCGACACGGCTGGCTGGTCCTCGGGCGTGGTCACCGAATAATTCGCCAGGGTGTAATCGCCGTCGCGGGCTGCCACGGCAACCACCGTGGGAAGGTGGGCTGGGTAGACGAATGATCCATCGGGGCAGTCATCGGTGATATTTCCTGCGGCGGCCACGACCACTGCTCCGGCATCCTCCGCACGGGCGAGGGCGTCGCGGAGGATGGCGTCGTCGACACGCGTCGAAGGAGAGACGCACGACACCACGGAAATATTGATCACATCGGCCTGGTGGTTGAGGGCGTCGTGGATGGCGTCTGCCAAGGAGGCGAGGCTTCCTGCGCTGCCGGAATCATCCGGGTCGATGCGAAAGTGGCCGGAGGTCTGCCGGATCGCCACGATTCGCGCATCTGGGGCCACACCGTAATCAGCGCCACCAATGATGCCTGCGACGACGGTGCCGTGCCCATCGCAATCGTGCAAGGGGTGTGGAGCGGCAGGGGTGACGAAATCGGCACCCGGTACCAACTGGGAGAGCTGTGGGTGGGGCGTCACCCCGGTGTCGATGACCGCCACCGTGGTGCCGGCGCCGGTGGCAAGGTCGTGCAACGGTCCCAGATCCGGCACCTCCTCGGGCGCATCGGCCGGTTCAGGCAGCACGCAGGGGAGGTCTTGGGCCGCAGCGGGTGCCATAGACCCCGGAAGAGATCCAGTTCCGAAAGAGGCGCCGGCCGTGAGAGCGAACCCGCAGATCAGGCGCGCAATGTGTGTTCTCATCCGAGGCCTCGAATCAGTGCGAAAATCCCGGCCACGTGAATCGCAAGCGGAATGACCGCGATGATGGCGGCTTGTTCAGCGCGTTCGAACCACACCACCGTGGTCGGTTCCAGCTGAGAGACCCGCCCGGCCCACAGGGGTGCGGCGATCGCCACGAGGGCGACCAAGATCCCGGCACCAAGTAACGCTGGGTGTACATCATCGCGAGTAAGCGCCACCGTGCCTACCCCAGCGGCCGCAATGGCAAGCGTCATCAAAGAGATCCGCGCGATCGGTGCGACGTGTCGGGACGCGTGGATGACGATCGCCCCGGCCAGGCACAGACATAGTAGCCACGTCCACTCGCCACCCCGGAGGACAAACTGGACCAGCCCTGGCACCATCCCCAAGGTCACACCCATGTACATCCCGTCGCTGATGCGGTGGGCTGCTAGCGCACGACGATCCACATCCGGTTGGTGATCATGGGCATCGGGAAGCGGTTCACCCGCGGTGGGGACACGGGGGATACTCAGGCCCGCCAGTTGGGTCGCCAGGCCAGGAACCGCCATGATGATCAGCAGACTGACCAGCGCAGAAAGCGCTGCGGATGCGGATTCACCAGGCAGCCAGGCACCGAGACACCCCGCGATGATCACCAAGCAGGCGGTGGCGGTGGTCGTCGTTAAGCGCGTGCCAATCAAGCGGAAATATGCGGCACACCCGGTAGCCACCAGCGACGTCACGCACGCCACCACTGACGCGAGGGCGATCGCTGGCGCGTTGTTTTCCCCACCCCACACCCACAGTCCTGAAGCCAGGCCGCTACCGATGACCGCGGCGATGATCAGACCCTGGCCCGCGGTGTAGATGCCCAGGAGGGTCAGTAGCAGTGCAGATACGCCGCTGGCAATGGGAAGCGGAATCACCGTGGCCAGCAACGCGACCAAGCCGAGCGACATGACCAGCGCCGCGGCATGATCCACGTCCGGGGCGCGGGATGAGGCTCCGGCCTGCGCAACAAGGGCCTCAGCAGCGTCGCGAACCACGGGAGGCTCGGCGGCTGTTTCAGGGCGCATGACGACGATCGACCCATCCGCAAGATCCGCATGATGCAGCGGCGCGTACTTGTCCAGCGGCAGGCCGGACACCGTAGTGAACTGCCAGGGCGAAGATGTTGGCGGCGCATCGATGATGTCGATGAGCTCCGGCAAAACCTCAGCCAGACTCGATGAGCTGGGGAGCGTGACATCGATAGCGGAATGATGTTGGCCAATATCAAGGCGCAGCGTCAGTCGCACCACGTGGTGCATGGCAGCAGACATGGAATAAGTACCCCCCCGAATGTTCTTTTCTTTGCGGTGCGATCCCCTCACCGCACGCGTGTCCTCATTGTGTCTTAAGATGGCGGTTGTGTCCACAGCAACGGGGGACTGGTCGGGGTGACCAGTCGGCTGGGGCAGTGATCAAGAGGGGGAAATGTGCTTGGCACCTATCACGACAATGTTGTTGCGCCTGTCGCACCGGCGCAGAAAATTAGTGGCCCGGGCTTGCCGCAGGGCACGCTGAAAGCAGAACCTGTTCCTGAGGCGCAGCGGCCCACACCCGAACCGCTGATCCGCATCATCATGCCCATCGTGATGATCGGCGCTCTTGCCGCGATCGTGCTGATCATGGCACTGTCCGGCCGCGGCATGAGCCCGATGATGCTGATCTTCCCGCTCATGATGGGTATGAGCATGCTGATGATGGTCTCCCCACCAGAAAAGACGGGGGATATCGACGAGCAACGCCGCGTCTACCTCCGCCACCTCGACGCGCTGAGCGCCCAGGCCAGGCAGAACGCGCAGCAGCAGCGCGACCACGAGGTGTTCCATCACCCGCATCCCGGTGATCTCCTCTCCACTGTCGATCCAGCGCGGGTGTGGGAGCGGCTTGATACCGATCCCCGCATGGGGGAGGTACGGCTGGGCCTGGGCGTAGGTTCTTTGTGCACACCGGTCGACGTGGATGATCCGGGCTCTACAGAAGATCTGGACCCTGTCTGCGCGGTGAGCTTGCGCCGGTCGGTCGCGGCCGTCAGCTCTGTCCACGATATCCCCATCGTCGTGCAGATCCGTGCTTTTCGGCTGATCACGCTCTCAGGCCCGAGAGCGGCTGAAATAGCCTGGTCTATGCTCTCGCAGTTGATCTTTTTTCACGGTCCAGAAACCGTGGGTATCACAAACCGATGCACGCCTGGGGCGGCGCAGTGGCTGAAATGGACGGCGCATACCCGCGATCCGGAGGATGCTGAATTACAGATCACCGTGGTCGATGTTGGTTCACCAGATTTGTCGCAGACGGTGGTGGAGGCGGAATCGTCGACAAGCGAAAGCGGAAACGCGGTGCGCTGCACCTTAGTCATCGCGCCGGATCCGCTTGATCCCGTCCACCGTTTCGCCGATGAGGAAGGCATCCATGTGCATATCGACGATCACGTTTCCGTGTATACCGTGGTGGGGCAGGAGCAACTGGGCACTCCCGACGCCTTCACCGCTGCCGAAGCCGAGCTGATCGCGCGCAGGCTGGCACCGTTGCGCCGCCCAGAAGCAGGCGATGGAACCGCCGCCGACAATGATGTGCTGGCCTTGCTGCGGATGCCGGCCATTGAACAGCTCAGCCCACGCACGCTGTGGCCTGGGCGCGAGCTGACACCCAACCGGCTGAAAGTGCCCATCGGGGTGGATGAACACGGACTGCCCGTGCAGCTTGACCTGAAGGAATCGGCCCACGGCGGCATGGGTCCGCACGGGCTGTGTATCGGGGCGACGGGCTCCGGTAAATCCGAACTGCTGCGCACCCTGGTGGTAGCGCTGGCGGCGACGCATTCGCCCGAAGAACTCAACTTCGTCCTGGTTGACTTCAAAGGCGGCGCAACATTCCTGGGATGTGAGGACCTGCCGCATACCTCAGCGGTGATCACCAACTTGGACAACGAGGCCATCTTGGTGGAGCGCATGTACGACGCGATCTCTGGCGAACTTAACCGCAGGCAGGAACTGCTGCGCCAGGCGGGTAATTTCGCCAACGTCACTGACTACACCTCTGCCCGGCTGAGCACGCGCCCAGACCTTGAGGCACTACCCGCGCTGGTGATCGTGGTGGATGAGTTTTCTGAACTGCTGGGGCAACACCCGGATTTCGCCGACCTGTTCGTGGCGGTGGGCCGCCTCGGGCGCTCTTTGGGAGTGCACCTCCTGCTTGCCTCCCAAAGGTTGGAGGAAGGAAAGCTGCGCGGACTTGATTCCCACCTGTCTTACCGTATTGGGTTGAAGACGTTCTCAGCTGCGGAATCGCGCCAAGTCCTCGGCGTAACCGATGCCTACCAGCTTCCCTCCACACCCGGCGCGGGCTACCTGCGGGAAGATTCCGCGGAGCTGACCCGCTTCCAGGCGGCCTACGTGTCCGGGCCGTTGGCGCGCCGGGGTGAACCGGCGGAGGGGACGACGCCGATCACCGTGCAGGAATACACGGGGTGGGACGACTATGCCGCGGCGCCCGAGGCGCCTGTCATTTACGACGAGTCCACCACCTTGCTGCACGCGGTGGTGGAGCTGTCCAGTACAGCTGCTGCTGAACGAGGCCTGAGCGCCCACCCGGTGTGGCTGCCACCCCTGCCGGCCGCGATCGAACTGTCCAGGGTGGCGGGGCAGACCCCCGCGCACGGGGAGCAGCTGTTGCGCGCCCCGATAGGGCTTGTGGACCTGCCGTACCACCAGCGCCAGGACACACTCTGGGTGGACCTGTCGCGCGCCGGCGGCCACTTCGCGATTGCCGGTGGACCACAGACCGGCAAGTCCACAGCGCTACGCACCATCGTGGCGTCTCTGGCGTTGACAAGCACCACTGAGCAAGTGGCCTTTTACATCATCGACGCAGGCAGCGGAGAGTTTCATGACTTGTCCCGGCTGCCGCACGTGGCAGGTATCGCCACACGAGCAACGCCGGAGAAGCTGCGCCGCATTGTCGACGAAGTAGTCGGATTTTTAGACACCCCAGCCGGCCGTGACGTGGTGCTGGTCATCGATGGTTGGCAGGCCCTGATTGGCCCGGACCAAGAATTTGATGACCTGCGAACGGCACTCGGCCGCCTCGCCTCTGATGGGCCAGCGGCTGGGATCCACCTCGTGCTCTCGGTGCAGCGGTGGACGTCGCTGCGCTCGTCGATACGCGACCTGATCGGCAACCGGTTAGAGCTGCGCCTCGGCGAGGCACTGGACTCACAGATTGGGCGCAAGCAGCAACAAAAACTACCGACTGACCCGGGCCGCGGACTTGATGCGGAGGGGCGCATGATGCTGATCGCCCAAACTTCGAAAGAGGATGTCGCCCATATCGCCGACGAGGCCCGCCGGGCCGGTTTGCAACGGGTGCCGCAACTGCGGATGCTGCCTGCCCACATCGCGTGGGAAGAGATTCAGGACGCCGGCAGCACACCCATCCTGGGCGTCGGAGGACCGGACTTGGCACCACTGCCGATGGATGGTCAACACTTCTTCGTCACAGGCCAGGCCCAATCCGGCAAATCCACAGCACTTGCCACGCTGATGGCCTGGGTAGAACAGCAGCCGCGGCAGGACGCACGCCTGGTCATCGTCGACCCGCGCCGGGCACACCTCGGGCGTATCGACGAGAACATGGTGGCTGTCTATGCCCCGACCACAGATGCGGTGGCCACGGCGGTGGGGCAGGCGGCAACAACACTGCGGACGCGCTTGCCCGGCCCCGATGTCACGCCCGAGCAGCTGGCGGGGCGCTCATGGTGGGAAGGCCCTGATATTTATATCGTCATCGACGACCTCGACCTTGTCCCCGATGAGCACCTGCGTCCGCTGCTTGATCTGCTGCCACACTCAGCGGATATTGGCATGCACATTTTCATCGCCCGCAAGTTCGGCGGGGTGGGGCGCGCGATCCACGGCCGCTTCCTCGGGGCGCTGAAGGACGAACGCCCGAACGTGTTGATCCTGGACGGCAACCGTGACGAAGGCGCCATCTTCGGCGTGCGCGCCTCTACGCAACCACCGGGCCGCGGAACCTTGGTGTCCGACAACACCGTGGTGGGAATGATGCAGGTTGCCAGCACTGATCAGAGCGTAGGGGAGGACCCACAATGAGCACATTGACCATCACCGTGACCCCGACGGTGACCATCATCGACGCTGACACCACCTACTTCCGCTACGACAAGCCCAGCCCTAGCGCGTTGGTGGAATATTGCCTCACGCTGGTGAGCGACGAACCTGCCGGTCACACCATCGCGATCAGCGCCGAGGAGGACTTTGCGGAAGAGCTGATTGCGGCCAGCGAGATGGTCGGCTTTGCTGCCTACGCTGTTGCGCGTGACGACGATCGCCTCACCGAGGAGGCGGGCCCGCCAGATCAAGAACCGCCACCACCACCTAGCGAGAGCACCACGCCTGAGGAACTCACGGGGTTGATCCGACCGGTGGAAGCACAGGGTGCGCCATCTGTTTCACGCCTGCCAGTTATCGTCCTTGGCGCCACGGTGGCCGTGGTGCTGGGGGCTGGATTGTGGGCGGTCGGCATGAGTTCTGGAGGTTCTGTTCCCGTGCCGGAGACTGAAGTGGCTGCCCCTGAGACGTCGGAGCGCGTTTCGGAGCCAGCGGCTGAGCCCGTCGCGTCGGAGCCTGAGGAGACAGACAAAGCCCCGGAAACAGTGGTGCTGGCCCAAGACGGACTCGAAGTGACCTTGCCCGCTGGTTTCCACCTAGAGGCGCACGATGACATGTGGAAGGCGGAAGGGGACGACCCGGATTTTCGTCTGCAGCTAGCCATAGATGACCTCTACGGGCTGCCGGGTGACCAGCTGCTTCAACAAGTAGAGCGGGAGATCAGCATGGACGAAGAACTGGAACTGGTGGCGGTGGACGACCACCACATTGAATATCGCCAGTACGCGGTGGACGGATCAGAAGCGACCTGGGTGACGTGGGTCGAGGGCGATATGCAGCTGTCCGTGGGGTGCCACACCCGCTTCGCCCCGACCACCGTGCAGCGGGCAACGTGCCACATGGCCTACGAATCTGCCACCTATACTGCCCCATCGCAGCAGCTGTGAGCAGCACAAATGAAAGATGGAAAAGTTTTTTGGATTTCGACGGAACCGTTTGAGGGTTTTGACAGTCCAATACAAGTAGAAAGACCGCCTTGGTTCTTTCACACACAACCACAGCCCGAATCCGGGCACTTCACGAGGGGGATTTGAACACAATGAGCGAGCCAACAGGTGGCGCAGGCCAGGAGTTCCAAACAGAAGCTGACGTCATGCGCACCGCAGCAAACCACACCGACGATGTCAACGGCGCAGTCCAGGCAGAACTGGCGCGCGTTCAGAACGTCGTCGAAGGCACCCGGGCGTACTGGAACGGCGCAGCGCAGAAGACATTCACTGATCTGATGGTGCGTTACGACGATGCCGAGCGCCGCCTCAGCGAGGCACTGACCGACATCGCCGTGAACATCCGATCCAACGCCGGCAGCTACGAAGACGTGGAAGCCGCCAACGCCGAGGTCTTCTCGGCGATCATGCCCGACGAGGGCCTAGCCCTGTAACACCACACCAACACAAAGCCACATCAAGAAAGGACATCCGATGTCAGAAGCAATTAAGTACGGATTCGGCAGCCTGGCAGCCGCCTCTGATGACATTTCCTCCAGCGCACGCAGCGTCAACGCAGAGCTCGAGGAACTGAACAACATGCTTACCCCGATGGCACAGAGCTGGACCGGCGAAGCAGCAGAGAACTACTGGATCCACCAGCGCAAGTGGGATGCAGCGGCCAAAGAGCTCAACGAAGTCCTCGCCACCATCGCCGAGAACGTCCGCCAGGGCTCCAGCCGCATGGAAGGTATCAACTCCGCCATCGCACGCAGCTGGACCGGGGGATAAACACCACAGACTTGCGGCCGGCTCTCGACCTTGACCATCACACGAGTGAGGGCAGATACGACGCACCAGAGCGCCGGACCGCTAACAAACTTCAGTAGTTAAGGAACGCAGGGCTGCGGCCCACAACTACTGAAGAATCGGGGGAGACGCGGTTGGGGGACCGCGCACCGCACCAAACGCCGCCTGAGGTCACCCCATACTCAGGCGGCGTTTTGGTATTTGAGATGAGCCTCCCGTATCCTTTAACACCTGTGTGTATCCACGCACGCGGTCGTCGACAAGCACAAGCTTGAGGTGCCGCAGGCACACTCCACGGGTCTCCACCGGCCGCCGCAAGGAGTGAGGATGCACAAGCCCTGGCCGGCAGCTAACGAGACAGACTTCGAAGGAGTCATGCATGTCTACTTACCACCCGAAGAGCGGTGACATTACCCGTAAGTGGTATGTCGTCGACGCAACCGACGTGGTGCTGGGCAAGCTTGCATCCACCGTGGCAGACCTGCTGCGCGGCAAGCACAAGCCAATGTTTGCACCAAACACTGACACCGGCGATCACGTCATCGTGATCAACGCTGACAAGATCCACATTTCCTCCAACAAGCGCGACCGCGAAATGCGTTACCGCCACTCCGGCTACCCGGGTGGTCTGACGTCCATGACCCTGGGTCGTGCACTGGATGAGCGTCCGGATCGCGTCATCGAGGAAGCTGTGAAGGGCATGATGCCGCACAACAAGCTTTCCCGCCAATCCATCAAGAAGCTCCACGTGTTCACCGGCTCTGAGCACCCATACGCCGGCCAGAACCCAGAGACCTACGAGTTCAAGCAGGTGGCACAGTAATGACCGAGGCAAACAACACTCCAGACAACATCGAAGAGAATGTTGCAGAGGCAGGCGACATCGAAGCCGCTACCGCTGCAACCGAGGAGTTCAACTACACCATCGGTGATGCAGTTGCTGCCGCTGATGGGGCTTCCGACGAGCAGGCTGAAGAGTTTGCCGCTCCACAGCTGCACGAGGGCCCAATCCAGACCGTTGGTCGCCGTAAGCGCGCAATTGCTCGCGTGACCGTGGTCGAGGGCTCCGGCAACATCGTGGTCAACGGCCGCGAGTTCGAGGACTACTTCCCGAACAAGCTGCACCAGCAGGACATCCTGCTGCCACTGACCACCCTGGACCGCGAGAAGCAGTTCGACATCAAGGCAACCGTTCAGGGCGGCGGCCCAACCGGCCAGTCCGGTGCGCTGCGCCTGGCGATTGCTCGTGCGCTGAACATCTACAACCCGGCTGAGCGCCCAACCCTGAAGAAGGCTGGTCTGCTCACCCGTGACGCTCGTGCTGTTGAGCGTAAGAAGGCTGGTCTGCACAAGGCCCGTCGCGCACCTCAGTACTCCAAGCGTTAAACACGCTTCGTGCTGGTACCGGTTCGCCGGTGCTGCGCTTTGCGACGAACGCCGCCTAGTTCCCGTTGTGGGGAGCGAGGCGGCGTTTTTCTTTGTGCGGCGGGCGCGATGGCGCGCCTAGTGGCAAACTGCTGGAACTAAACTGTTGGATCTGGGGCGATTTGTGCGAAAAGTGGGCGCTGAGGGCCCTGTTCCAACAGTTCAGCTTCGACATTTTGCAGGTACGGTCCCGCCGATACCGAATGTGCCTCGCCTTCCGTTATTGGAAAGTGGTGGGGCTGGCCTTAGTTGAGCCCCTGTTCTAACAGGTTTGATATGAAGTTGTACCAGGTGGCGTCGGTATCTCTGACAAGCTTGCACCTGAAAAATGATTGGTTATCAGGGGACACAGCTCGGGAGCCATGCGCATGCCTGGAGCCACCTGAGGCTCTATATACATCAGGTGGCGTTTTCGTTCAGGTGTGGAGCTACATGTGTGGGAAGTAACCGGTGATGAACTCGTCGAGGCCAGCGGTGTCATCGAGCGGGAAGATTGCTGAAACGTACTGATCTGGGCGAACTACTACTACGGCACCATCGCGAGAAATACCGCGCAGATCAAAAATGTCAGAATCCTTTGTAACGCCGAAGGAATTTTCGAGATTAGTCAATTTGAAGATCCCCACCGGAGGCTTGAATACGGACGGTACTTGGCTGACATCAAAGTCTGTGTAGGAGTCCTGGTAGATCACCTTGGCATCGACCAACGTCGGGTCGATGCGCTGTTGGGCCCACTGTGACCATGCCGTCAGCTTCGAGCCCTCGCTGTGCAGTGCTTGAGAATCAGCGAATACGTAAAATCGGACTCGGCCGTCAGCGGAAGCTTGGTGACCCAAGTGCAGTTCTACAAGGTCGCATACTCGCCCCGTAATCGCAGACTTGAATCGGCGGCCAATCGGATAGCCGGTAGCGAGATCTTGGTAGCGATCATCCATAGTGATTGACGAAGGCTCGTACTGTGTCATATACCCAGCGTTGAACTCGGAGTTAGCTCGGTAGAAATCCTCGAGGTCCTGCGCACTGCCCATCTCGCTGGTGGGCTTTGCCATCAGTGATGACCAGTTCTTGTCGTATTCGATGAGCTTGTAAGCGATATCTTCGCGCTCTTCAGCGTAGGTATTGAGTAGCTCGAGTGGGCTGTTTCCGCTTGCGACATGGCCAAGTTTCCATCCCAAGTTGAACCCATCTTGCATGGATACGTTCATTCCTTGGCCAGCTTTGGCGCTGTGTGTATGGCAGGCATCGCCAGCAATGAAGATGCGGGGGTGGTCACCCGAGGTTTTATCAGAAACGCGGTCGTCAAAATGGTCAGCAACTCTGTGCCCGACTTCATAAATTGAGTGCCACACAACGTTTTTGACATCAACGGTGTATGGGGCCATGATGCGGTTGGCGGTGTCGATTACTTCTTGTAAAGGAGTTGCGCGAACAGCTTTGCTGCCGTCATCGGGCACCTCACCCAAGTCAACGTAGAGGCGGAACAGGTAGCCGCCTTCGCGAGGGATTAGCAAGATGGTGCGCCCAGAGCTGGATTTGATGGTGCACTTCTTACGCACATCGGGAAAGTCGGTGTTGGCGTGGATATCCATCACGCCCCAAGCATGGTTCGCCTGCTTTCCGTCGAGGCGGTAACCCAATGATTTACGTACTTGGCTGCGGGCTCCGTCAGCTCCTACGAGGTATTTTGTTCGGACAGTGACCTCTTCACCTTCTTGTGGTCCGCTGGAGTGACGCAGCGTTACGCGAACGGGATATTCTGCATCGTACGCATTTTCATCTACTTCGAAGTCGATGAATTCGTATCCGTAGTCCGGCTCCATGCGGGTCGGCGCGTTCTTCATGAATCGGTTGAAGTGGTCGATAATGCGCGTTTGCGTTAGCAACGCCATGGGAAACTCACTGATATGGGTAGGCAATTCGCGAGTGCTGCTTTCACGAATGATCCTAGTGTTGTCGTTAGGATCTGGTTTCCAGAAAGCCATATCAGTGATCTCATGAGCTTCCGCAAGAATCTCGTGAGCAAAGCCAAATGCCTGAAAAGTCTCGATTGTTCGAGAATGAACTCCGTCCGCGTTTGCCAACTCTAAGCGACGGTCGCTGCGTTCGATGAGGCGGGTAGAAATTTGGGGGAACCGGGAAAGTTGCGCCGCGGCGATAGTCCCAGCCGGACCGGCTCCGACGATCATTACATCCATACGGTCAGGAAGATCTTGGGGACGGTCGATACCACTGCCTTCCGCTCGCATCTCGAGTGGATCGCCGGTGCTGTAGCCATCGTAATGAAACTGCATCATGTGCCCTTTCTGCAAGTCTGAAACTGAGTCCTGGGGAGTACCCCGTGAAGTACAGAAAATATAACGTGGATCACAAAATGGCGATAGAGTGACCGATGTTTATTGGCTCAGTGAGGAAAAAACATGTCCGATCTAGTCAAAATTCATGGTGCGGATGAGCTTCAGTTGAAAAGCTGTCGCCGTTCCGATTCCTTTCGCCATTGAAGAGGAGTCATGTCGAAGCGCTCACGAAATGTTCGACTGAAGTGGCTGGGAGAGGAAAACCCAAATCGTTTTCCAATGTCTCCCACCTGATGAGCGCCGTATTCGGGCGAAGATAGTGCTTGTTTGGCAAAGTCCAAACGTGTATGCAATACGTAACGACTAACGGTCGTCCCAGCTTCAGCGAACAAGCGACTGAGCTGCCGTTCACTGATATTTACGGCGGCCGCCACTCTGCCAGTACTTAAACTGGAACTAGCGATATTCAAGTCGATGTAGCTTTTAGCAGCAGAAAGAAGGCCCTTTTCACTACTGGCTGTCTCTCCCAAAACATTGCGAACAAGAGCGACTGCTTGTTCTTCAAGTGCGGTGCCAGGGAGGCGCGCGTCTCCGCCAATGCCCTGGTTGTCTATATGACGTAATGAACCGTGCTCGATATGTTTGAGTGATTCATTAATTAAGCGAGCTAGGGCCTGTTCATTTGCTGTCCCTCTTGCCCCAAACTCGAAAATTGCAGGTAGTTGAGGCCCCTTAGGGCCGACAATCTCCTCATAAATAGGTTTGGGAATTGTGAGGACCAATTCTTGAAAACGGTTGTTGAAACCTCGGAGAAATGGCACGTCTGCGTCGTAAACAATAGCTTGTCCTGGGCGCAGGGAGACATGTCCGCGGGTATGAAAGAAAACAGCGTCGCCTTCAGTGGCGAAAAAGACAGCGACGACTCCCGTCGGATTGTCTGCGATAAACTTCTCTGAACGCTCGACGAATTGGGAAGTCCCAAATACGCTGGCCATCCGAACTGAGGGGAGATGAAGGTTCGATTCTGTAGCGTGGAGAGGTTTGCCATCGATAGTGCGAATATCTAGGGGTAACAAGGCGCGCGCATTGTGGCCTTCCCACATCTGGACTCGATCATTTGGCACGATCCCATGTGTGCTGAATTTCAAAAACTTCGGAGACTCTTCGAATGGGTGGTTCGACGTAGAATCCATTTTCTGTTTGCTCCATTTAAATGTGTTGTGCTGCACTTTTAGTTAGTTGGTTTAACAATTTTCGGGTGCTAGCACTATGTCGAACGTGGCACGGGTCCAACTCTGTTCCAGAACGCGGCCGTCGGGAGTAGGGGTGGCAGGGCTGTGTTCTTCGAACTTTTTAATCAACGAGTCTTTGACGCCGAAAACAGAATCACCGATCTCGAGCTGTGGGTCTCCTTCGACGAAAATATGGGTGACCAATTTTCGTTGTCTAGGGGCAACGACCATGAAGTGCAAATGTGCTGCACGTACTGGTGATCGTCCTGTAGCCTGCAACATTTTACCTACTGGACCGTCGTGTGGAATTGGATATGGCGTGGGAGTCAGTCCCCAGAATCCGTATCTTCCGAGCGTGTCAAGTTGTTTGTGTGTGGGGCGTGATTATTAGAGGTAGGGCTCGAAGCGGTCAGGGTAAGCCACAGACATCTGGTTGATGGCCTGCTTCCAGTTCGTCNCCCGCCTGCCCTCGATCAGCCGGCCGCTGGTCGCCGCGACCCGTTTGCCCTGCTTAGCGCGCTTGGCGGCCCGTTTGTCCTCAATGTTGCAGATCATCAACCACAAGGTTTTGATCGCAGACTCATCGTTGGTGAACTGCACCCGATTCCGGGTGGCTTTACGCAGCTCGTTGTTCATCGACTC